>NZ_JARZAI010000032.1 GCF_029893355.1 Kitasatospora sp. MAA4 | reverse complement strand
CGCGTTGAGCGGCACGACAACCACCGGAATAGGGCGGTCACGTGCACTGCGTCCTCGCTGTGTCTTACTTCAAAAGGAATCTCCAACCCCGATCAATGATCGAGGCCGGGGATGTCAACATATCTGGCGTTGACTTTTGGCACGCTGTTGAGTTCTCAAGGAACGGACGCTTCCTTCGAACTGCCTTCGCAGTATCTCCGGGCGCTTCGTTCGTTCTGCATTCAGCTTATCAGATCCGATTCGCACCGTTTTACCGGCGGTTTCTTTGCTGATTTCCTGCTGACAGGATTTCCTTCAACTTGCCAGCGAAGCTTATCAAAAGATTTCGCAGGTTCTGTTTCCGGATTTCGCTTGCCGGGCTCGCATCGTGGATGCGCCTGCCTCGGCTTGCTGTGTCGTTGACCCTACCGCCTGAGCGCGACTGTTGTCCAGTCGGAGCCAACCGTTCGAATCTACTAGCCGGTCCGGTCCGTGTCAACGGGCTTTCTGGCGTGATGAGAAGACTACCAGGTCAGAGGGGGTCAGGCCGCCATCGGCTGAAGGTCGGCGCGGTCGGCCGCGTCGACGTCGCCGCGCTCGCCGGCCCTGGCGGCGCGGCGGCCGAGGACCAGGGCGTAGAGCAGGAAAAGCGTCTCCGCCGTCACGCCGATGCCGATTCGCGCCCAGGTGGGCAGGCCGGACGGTGTCACGAATGCTTCGAGAATGCCGCTGACGAACAGAACGGCTGCCAGGCCCATCGCCATGCCCATCGTTGCGCGGCCCTCCTCGGCGAGTGCGACGGCGCGGGTGCGCGGGCCCGGGTCGATGACCGTCCAGCCCAGCCGTAGGCCCAGGCCGCCGGCCACGAAGACCGCGGTCAGTTCGAGCAGGCCGTGCGGCAGCAGCAGTCCGAGGAAGAGGTCGAGCCGGCCGGCGGAGGCCATCAGGCCGAGACCGACGCCGAGGTTCAGCACGTTCTGCAGCAGGATCCAGAGGACGGGGAGGCCGAGGAAGACGCCGAAGACCAGGCACTGGGCCGCGATCCACGCGTTGTTCGTCCAGACCTGGGCGGCGAAGGAGCTCGCAGGGCGATCCGAGTAGTACGCCTGGTACTCGCCGCCGGGCTTGGTCATCTCGCGCAGCTGCTCCGGGGTGGCCAGGCTCGCCCGGACCTCCGGGTGGGTCGCCACCCACCAGGCGATCAGCGCCGACGCCAGCAGGGAGAGCAGCGCGATCGGGATCCACCAGCGGCGGGAGCGGTAGAGCGCCGCGGGGAACCCGGCGGCGAAGTACCGTCCGACGTCTCGCCAGCCTGCGGCCCGGCTGCCGGTGACGGCGTTGCGGGCGCGGGCGACGAGGGTGGTCAGGCGTCCTTCCAGGGCGGGGTCCGGTGCGCCGGCCTGTATTCGGGCGAGGTGGCTGGTGGCCCGCTGGTAGAGGGTGACCAGTTCGTCTGCCTCGGCGCCGTCCAGTCTGCGACGCCGGCTGAGGGTCTCCAGGCGCGCCCACTCCGCCTGGTGCGCGGCGACGAAGACGTCGAGATCCATGAGCTGGTCCACTCCAAGCGGGCTGACGGGCACGGCGAGGCGGGACGACGCCCCCCGGGGCACAGCTTGCCAGAGCAGGAGAGCTGCGGGACGGCGAAGCGGGTGCTGACCTTCACGGGCTTCGGGCGGACCCGTATGTTGACCGGAGAAGAAGCGGTGCAGGTGCAGAACGGCAGACGGAACGGGCGGGTGCAGTGAGCGACCTGGTGACGGGTGAGGCCGTTGTTCTCGGCCTGCGGACAGCGAAACTGCCCAGTCGGGCGCTCGCGGTGCTGCTGGACCTGGCGCTGGAGATCGTGGTGTTCTTCCTCTGCGCGCTGGTGCTGATGCTGGTTCAGCCGCAGCTGGACGGCGCCGCAGCCGCCGCGATCTTGCTGAGCATGATGGTGTTCTTCCTGGTGGCGGTGCCCGTGCTGGTGGAGACCCTCACCCGGGGGAAGTCGCTCGGGAAGCTGGCGCTCGGTCTGCGCGTGGTGCGGACCGACGGCGGGCCGGTGCGGTTCCGGCACGCACTGGTCCGGGGGCTGGTGGGCTTCTTCGAGATCATCATGCTGACCGGGGCGCCTGCGGCGATCTGCTCGCTGATCTCGTCCGAGGGACGGCGGCTCGGCGACGTGTTCGCGGGCACGCTGGTGGTGCGGGAGCGGGTGTCGACGGCCCGCGGGACGTCGACGTTCAGGCCCCCGCCGCCGCAGGTGCTGCACGCGCTGGGCCCGGAACTGGTGCGGCTCGACCTCTCGGCGGTGCCGGACGGGCTCTGGCTGGCCATTCGCCAACTGCTCTCGCGCACCGGACAGTTGGACGCCGCGATCGCGTTCCGGATGGCAGTCGGCCTGGCCGACGAGCTGGCGGCGCTGACCCGGTGGGCGGCGCCGGCCGGGCTGGACCCGGTCAGCTATCTCGGCGCGGTGCTGACCGAGCGGCAGCGCCGTGAGTGGGAGCGCGCGGCCGGACGGGTCGCGACCCCGGTACCAGGGCCGGTCGCCGCAGCGGTGGCTCCTCCGGTGCCGATCGCACCACCCACACCATCCGCACCGCCCGCACCGCCCGTCACCGGGACGACCGACGGCGGGTTCGCCCTGCCGGGCTGAGCGGCCACAGGCTCTCAGTCACTCGGCCACGCGTTGGGCGGCGACTGCAGTTCCTCCAGCTCGATCCCCGGCGCCGCAAGGACCACGTCCCCGGCCAGGTGCACCAGGCGCTGTTCGCCGGTCTCCAGGTCGGCCACCTGGTAGCGCTCGACCAGCAGCGGCCCGCTGTCGGTCGGATGGCTCTCCACGCCCTCCAGCGTCCAGCCCTGGTCGAAGGTCCGCGGCGCCAGCGCGGCCCCCGTGAAGGAGACCAGCCGCACCCGGGCGCTGCCCCCCTCCTCGAGCCGCAGCAGCCGCGCGGTGGCGATCAGGAAGGCCGGCGAGTCGCCGCTGAAGCCGTGCGCCCGGTCGTGCCCCTCGACGGCGAGCGCGCCCGCCGGGTCGGCGGAGTCGGTCCGCAGCCAGGCGACACCGTCCACCGCGCCGCCGCGGACCTGCCAGCCGCCGGAGCGCAGCTCCATCCGGAGCGGGCGGCTGCGCGAGTCGAGGGTGAGGTCGGTGGTGCCCAGGGTGCTGCCGTCGGGGCCGTAGGTTTTCGAGACGTAGCGCCAGCCCGCCGGGCCGGGCGCGCAGCTGAACCGCTCCTCGCCGAGCGGGGCGTGGTCATGCGGGTCGTGGAGCACGTATCGGCCATTGGGCATGATCCAAAGACTAGGTGATGCAACCTTTCGCCGGGGCACCCGCATCAGGGAGTCGAGCAGTGCGGATAGCGCTGCCGCTGAGAGGAGCGTGGCCATCGATGGCCAAGGCGACACGCGACGCGGAGTTCACCGAGTTCGTCGCGTCGAGGACGGGTTGGCTGCGAAAGGTGGCCTACCTGCTGTGCGGCGACTGGCACCGCGCTGACGACCTGGTCCAGGAGACGATCACCAAGCTGTACACGCACTGGGGACGGGTCTCCCGGGCCGACAATGTGGACGGCTACGCCCGGCGGGTGCTGGTGAACACCTTCCTGGCCGAGCAGCGTTCCCCCTGGGGGCGGCTGACCCTGCGGCGCGGCGGCGACGTCGACCTGGATGTCGAGGCGGCCGTCACTCACGCAGACCTGGAAGCCTCGCTGGACCTGCGCCAGGCGCTCAGCGCCCTTCCGCCGCGCCAGCGGGCGGCCGTGGTGCTGCGCTACTACTGCGACCTGTCGATCGAGCAGGCCGCCGACGCACTCGGCTGCTCGTCCGGGAACATCAAGAGCCAGACCTCGCGCGGTCTCGACACCCTGCGCCGCAGCCTCGTACTCCGCCCCGCACAGAGGACCCAGGCATGAACATCGATGTCACCGACCTCGCTTCGGAGCTCACCGCACTGGCCGACTCGCCGGCACCGCCGAGCGCCGTGGACGCCTCCGCGGCCCTGCGCGCCGGACGCTCCCGCCTGATGCGGCGCCGGGTCGCCGCCCTGGCCACCGGCACCGCCCTCGCGGTCGGCGCCGGGCTGCTGCTGAGCCAGCTGCCGAGCGGCGGGGCCCACCAGGTCGTCCCGACAGTGCCGGCGTCGCCGACCTCGGCCGCTCCCAGCCCGCCCGCGACCGGGCACGATCCGCTGACGACGGACGCGGTGTTCGGCTGGCTGCCGCCGGACGTCACCCAGGTCCGGTACGAGATGGCCGGCCGCGCCGCGTACGCGGAGGCCACCGGCGGGCTCGGCGGCGTCGGCATTCAGATCCAGCTGATGATCTACCAGCCCGGGCAGAAGCCCCCGCAGCCCGGATCGGGTGAGGCGACGGCGACCCGGGTGGACGCCCCGCGGGTCAACGGGCAGCCGGCGTACTGGCTGGTCCGGAACGATCCGGCCTACCACCACGACAGCGTGCTGCGCTGGCAGCTCGCGGACGGCCGGTGGGCGGAGCTCAACTCCTCCGGACTGGCGCAGAACGACCAGCAGACGCCGCCGCGCATCGCGGCGGGCGTGACGGAGGGCACGAAGCAGCTCGCCCTGCCGTTCTGGGTCGCCGGAATGCCGGACGGCTTCCAGTTCGCGAGCGCCTACCTCAGCCGACCGGTCGGTGCCGGCAAGCCGTGGACCGCCGGGCTGACGTTCCAGGTGGGCGACTCGCGGGTCAGCGTCGACGTCACCCCGGCTGCCACGGCCGGTGCGCCGAGCTCGGAGGCCAGCGGAACGGCCGCTCCCACTGCGCTCAACTGCAAGGTGGAGCGGGGAGTCCGGGCCTGCATCGATCTCGGGGCCGCGCCGGCGGCGATGCTCGACCAGGTCGGCGGACCGGCCGGGCTACTCGACAGGTTCACCCTGCTCGGCACGGACGAGGGGAGCTGGACGACACATGTAGCGAACTGACGGCCAAGCAGCGAAAAGCCGACCGACCGGGGTCACAGGGGAGTCCCGGTCGGTCGGCTTCAGCGCATCAGTAGCGGTAGGTCTCCGGCTTGTACGGGCCCTCGACCGGGACGCCGATGTAGTCGGCCTGGTCCTTGCTCAGGACGGTGAGCTTGACGCCCAGCGCGTCCAGGTGGAGGCGCGCGACCTTCTCGTCCAGGTGCTTCGGCAGCACGTAGACGTCGACCGGGTACTCCTCGGTCTTGGTGAAGAGCTCGATCTGCGCGATCGTCTGGTTCGCGAAGGAGTTGGACATCACGAACGACGGGTGGCCGGTCGCGTTGCCCAGGTTCAGCAGGCGGCCCTCGGACAGCATGATGATGGTGTGGCCGTCCGCGAAGCGCCACTCGTGGACCTGCGGCTTCACCTCGGTCTTCACGATGCCCGGGAGCTTCGCGAGGCCGGCGATGTCGATCTCGTTGTCGAAGTGGCCGATGTTGCCGACGATCGCCTGGTGCTTCATCTGCTCCATGTGCTTGGCAAGGATGATGTCCTTGTTGCCCGTGGTGGTGATGAAGATGTCGGCGATCGAGACGACCTCCTCCAGGGTGGTGACCTGGTAGCCGTCCATCGCCGCCTGCAGGGCGCAGATCGGGTCGATCTCGGTGATGATCACGCGGGCGCCCTGGCCGCGCAGCGACTCGGCGCAGCCCTTGCCCACGTCGCCGTAGCCGGCCACGACGGCGACCTTGCCGCCGATCAGCACGTCGGTGGCGCGGTTGATGCCGTCGATCAGCGAGTGGCGGCAGCCGTACTTGTTGTCGAACTTCGACTTGGTGACCGCGTCGTTGACGTTGATGGCCGGGAAGAGCAGCTTGCCCTCACGGTGCATCTCGTACAGGCGGTGGACACCGGTGGTGGTCTCCTCGGTGACGCCCTTGATCGCGGCGGCGGCCTCGGTCCACTTGGTGGGGGTCTCCTTGAGGGTGCGGTTGAGCACCTCGAGGACGATCCGGAACTCGTCGTTGTCCGCGGTGGACGGGTCCGGAGCGGCACCGGCCTTCTCGAACTCGACGCCCTTGTGGATCAGCATCGTGGCGTCGCCGCCGTCGTCCAGGATCATGTTCGCGGTCTGACCGTTCGGCCAGCTGAGCGCCTGCTCGGTGCACCACCAGTACTCCTCCAGCGTCTCGCCCTTCCAGGCGAAGACCGGCACGCCGGTGGGGTTCTCGGGGGTGCCCTCCGGGCCGACCGCGATGGCGGCGGCGGCGTGGTCCTGGGTGGAGAAGATGTTGCAGGAGCACCAGCGGACCTCGGCGCCGAGCGCGACCAGGGTCTCGATCAGCACGGCGGTCTGCACGGTCATGTGCAGCGAACCGGTGATCCGCGCCCCGGCCAGCGGCTGGGTGGCGGCGAACTCCTTGCGGATCGACATCAGGCCGGGCATCTCGTGCTCGGCCAGCTGGATCTCCTTGCGGCCGAACGGGGCAAGGGAAAGGTCGGCGACCTTGAAGTCACCGGTGATGTTGGACGACATGCGTCAGCTCCTCGCTGCATGGGCGGGCGGGTAGGGCCAAGGTCCGGCGTGTGTCGCAGCACGGCGTCCGGGCACGCCGAACAAACGGTTGCCATCACCGCTGTTCGACGCCGAGGCGCCGTGCTCCAGCACAATCCGTCGGAGGACCTCTCTCCCTCGACCGGGCGGGCGGCTTGCCGCTCGCACTCGATCGACCGCCATCAGCAGCGACGTTCGGCTCTGGGACGAATCTACACCGAGGGCCCCGGCCCGCGCGGCGTCACCGGAGGATTCGCGCCGCCCCACGCGGAAGATCGACGGGAATCAGTGGCCCAGGCCCGGGCCGCCCGGGGTGGCCTCCGGGTCGGGGCCGGCCGCGGCCTTCTCGGCCGAGTAGACGTCCGGCTCCAGGTAGATGGCGCGGGCGATCGGGACGGCGGCCCGGACCCGCGCCTCCGCCTCGTCGATGGCCTGAGCCACCCTCGCCGCCGTGTCGTCGTGCCGGACGCCGATCTTCGCGGCGACCAGCAGCTCCTCGGGACCGACGTGCAGGGTGCGCATGTGGATCACCTCGGTGACCGAGCCGCCGTCCACCAGCGCCGCGCGGATCCGCGCCGCAGTGGACGCGTCGGCCGACTCGCCGATCAGCAGCGACTTGGTCTCCAGCGCCAGCACGATCGCGATGACCACCAGCAGCAGGCCGATGCTGAGCGTGCCCACGCCGTCCCAGACGCCGTTCCCGGTGATCACGGTGAGCCCGACACCGATCAGCGCGAGCACCAGGCCGATCAGCGCGCCGGTGTCCTCCAGCAGGACCACCGGCAGCTCGGGGGCCTTGGCCCGCCGGATGTACGCGGCCCAGCCGAGGTCGCCCTTGATCCGGCTCGCCTCGCGGTAGGCCGTCAGGAAGGACCAGCCCTCCATGCAGATCGCGAAGACCAGCACGCCGACCGCCCAGTACCAGCCGTGCAGCTCGTGCGGGTCGCGGATCTTGTGGTAACCCTCGTAGACCGCGAAGAGCCCGCCGACGCTGAACAGCACGATGGCGACCAGGAACCCGTAGACGTAGCGCTCGCGGCCGTAGCCGAACGGGTGCTCCTCGTCGGCCGCCCGTTTCGCCCGCTTGCCGCCCACCAGGAGCAGCACCTGGTTGCCCGAGTCGGCGACCGAGTGCACCCCCTCGGCGAGCATCGAGGACGAACCGGTGAAGGCGAACGCGGTGAACTTGCCGACCGCGATGGCCAGGTTGGCGGACAGCGCCGCGACCAGCGCCCTGGTGCCGCCCTCGGTGCTCACGCGCCGGCCCTCAGAGGGTGACGGTCGCGCGGAACAGGACGCCGGAGCCGGCCAGCGTGGTGGCGGTGCCGGTGGCGGGCAGGTACGCGGACTGGCCCTGGCTCAGCGTCAGGGTCTCCCCCGCGGTGTCGGTCAGCTCGACCTCGCCCTCGGTGCAGAGCAGGATCTGGGCCGCCCGGCCGTCCACCCGGCGCTGCGGGCCGTCGGCCGTCAGGGTGAAGCGCGAGAGCCGGAAGTCGTCGATCGGCACCGGGTAGAGCTCCTCGCCGTCGGCGCCCTCGACCGGGCGTACCACGTCCGGGTCGCCCGCCTCGAAGAGGACCACGCGCAGCAGCTCGGGGACGTCCACGTGCTTGGGGGTGAGGCCGCTGCGCAGCACGTTGTCGGAGTTGGCGAGGATCTCCACGCCGGTGCCGCGCAGGTAGGCGTGCGGGATGCCGGCGCCCTGGTAGAGCGCCTCGCCCGGCTTCAGCCGGAAGTGGTTGAGCAGCAGCGCGGCCAGCACCCCGGGGTCGCCGGGGAAGTGCTCGGCGGCGTAGGCGTAGCCCGCCCAGGCCGGCGCGTACGGGGAGTCGGGCGCGGCGGCGAGCGCGCGGTCCAGCGCGTCGGCCACCTCCTTGACGGTCACCGCGACGCTCGCCCGGTCGCTGCCGAGCACGGCGGCCAGGGTCTCGCGCAGGGCGCGGTCGGCGGGCTCGGTGCGCAGCAGGGCGATCAGCGGGTCGAGCGCGGGGACGCCCAGCGCGGCCATCAGGTCAGCCGTCGCGAGCGGGTCGCGGAAGCCGCACAGGCCCTCGAACTCGTCCAGCGCGCAGATGAGTTCGGGCTTGTGGTTGGCGTCCTTGTAGTTCCGGTGGCCGGCCTCGACCGGCACCCCGGCGGCCTCCTCGGCGGCGAAGCCCGCGCGCGCCTGCGCCAGGTCCGGGTGCACCTGGAGGGAGAGCGGGATGCCGGCGGCCAGCACCTTGAGCAGGAAGGGCAGCGTCGGGCCGAACCGCTCCACCGCGTCCGCGCCGAGCTCGGCGGCCGGGTCCTCGGCGATCACCTGGTCCAGCGGGCGCGGGCCGGCGCCGCGGTCCAGCCGGGACGGCGCACCGGGGTGGGCGCCCAGCCAGAGCTCGGCCTGCGGCTCGCCGGTGGGCTGCTCGCCCAGCAGGGCCGGGATCGCGGTGGTCGAACCCCAGGCGTAGGGACGGACGGTGTTGGCGAGTCGGTCCATCGGCGCGGCCCTGCTCCCAGTTCGAAGTGTGTGAATTGCCCGGTTCAGGGCCCTTAGAGCCTAAGACCCTAGCCGACCTGCGGATCAGCCGATCAGTGACCCGGCTCGGCTGCCAGGCCCAGGTAGACGGCAGCGAAGTCGGTCAGGACGACCAACTCCACCAGGGCCTCCAGCGGTTCCTGGCGGATGCCGGTGTACTCGGTGAGCCGGACGTCGTGATTGGCCGCCAGCCGGTGCGCGCGGCGCACGGCGGGGGTGGCCGACGCGGGCTCGGGGACGGCCTCCGGCGGGAGTTCGCCCTGCGCGTCGGCGTCGTCCAGCGGGACGTGCCGCAGCAGCAGGACCTGAAGGGTGAGCGGCTCCGGCTCGTCGACCCGGTCGCGGAAGAAGTCGTCCGGGTCGGCGCCGCCGCCCAGACCGCCGGCGAACATGCCGCGGTGCGCGGTGAGCGCCTGCGGCAGCTGCCCGGTGACGGCGGGCAGGCCGGCCCGGTCGGCGAGCATCGCGGCGAAGCGGTCGGCGGCCACCGCGGCGATCGGGCCCTCGCTCCAGAGCAGCGGGACGGTACCGGCGAGCCGGGCGGCCAGGCCCTTGGCCGGGTTGAGGTAGGCGGCGGCGTCCGGACGGTGGCGGACCGCCAGTTCGTCCAGCAGGTCCGCGGCCCGCTCCAGGGCGCCGGTGCCGAGCGGGACGACGCCGATCCGGGCGGCCAGCGCGAGCAGCGGCGCGAGGAAGGCCCACAGCGCACCGGGGTCCTCGGCGGGCAGGTCGGGCTCGGGCGCCTGGGCGGGCTCCTCGGTGGCCGACGGCACGTACGGCAGCGGCAGCCCGCGCACCTGGAGCGCGGCTTCGGCCAGCGGCCGGTCCTCGGGGCAGATCACCGCGATGGCGCAGCCACGGGCGTAGGCCTGCTGGGCAAGGGCGATCAGGCCCTGTTCGAAACCGTCCGGCGTGGCGATCACCAGCAGGTCCAGCGGACCGACCCAGCCCGGGAGTTGCCAGGTCAGGCTGGTGCTGAAGGCGGAGCTGCCGCCGGCCGGGCGGGCGTCCGCGGCGGGCAGCGGCTGGATCAGCGTGGCGGTGCCGGCCAGCGCGGCCAGCGCCTCACCGGCCGTCAGGGCGCTGCCGTGACCGGCCACCAGGACGGCGCGCGGGCGGCCGTCCGGCTGGAGTCGGCCCAGGCCGGCCGCGTCGGCCAGCCGGAGCGCGGTGCGGACCCGCGCGCCGGAGCCCGCGAGGGCGAGCAGCGCGTGGTCCTGGTCGGCGCGCTGCAGGGCGGCCGGGTCGTCGAGCAGGCTGTCGTCGAGCATGCGGCTGGCCTCCGAGCTGCGGGATCAGATGCTAAGCGGGGCGGCGGGCCTCGTCCACGAGGAGGACCGGGATGCCGTCGCGGACCGGGTAGACCAGGCCGCAGTCGTCACCGGTGCAGGCCAGTTCCGGCTGGTCCTCGGTGCCGGCCTCGGCCAGTGCGGCCCGGCACTGCGGGCAGACCAGGATCTCCAGGAGGAACGGTTCGAGCGTCATGGGCGGCGGGCTCCAGTGCATGGGGGGAGGCGGGACGCGACGGCGCCCCGACCGGTAGCAAGACTACCGGCCGGGGCGTGTCGGAGAACGGATCAGGCGCGGACCAGCGCGAGCACCGCATCGCGCAGGTCGGCCATCTTGGCCGGGTCCTTGGCCTCGACGTTCAGGCGCAGCAGCGGCTCGGTGTTGGAGGCGCGCAGGTTGAACCACCAGTCGTCGCCGGCGATGGTCAGGCCGTCCAGCTCGTCGATGCTGACGCCCTCCAGCGAGCCGTACGCGGCGCGCACCGCGGCGGAGCGCTCCGCCTGGTCGGCGACGGTGCTGTTGATCTCGCCGGAGGCGGCGTAGCGGTCGTACTCGGCGGTCAGCGCGGAGAGCGTGCCGTCCTGGCCGCCGAGGGCGGCGAGCACGTGCAGGGCCGCCAGCATGCCGGTGTCGGCGCGCCAGAAGTCGCGGAAGTAGTAGTGCGCGGAGTGCTCGCCGCCGAAGATCGCGTCGGTCTCGGCCATCTCCTGCTTGATGAAGGAGTGGCCGACCCGGGTGCGGACCGGCTTGCCGCCGTGCTCGCGGACGACCTCGGGGACGGTCCAGGAGGTGATCAGGTTGTGGATGATCGTTGCGCCCTCCTCGCCGTTGGCCCGGGCGCGGGCCAGCTCGCGCACGGCGACCAGGGCGGTGATCGCGGACGGCGAGACCGGCTCGCCGCGCTCGTCGATCACGAAGCAGCGGTCGGCGTCGCCGTCGAAGGCCAGGCCGATGTCGGCGCCGACCTCCTTGACCTTGGCCTGGAGGTCGACCAGGTTCTTCGGGTCGAGCGGGTTGGCCTCGTGGTTGGGGAAGGTGCCGTCCAGCTCGAAGTACATCGGGACGATGTCCAGCGGCAGACCGGCCAGCACGGTCGGGACGGTGTGGCCGCCCATGCCGTTGCCCGCGTCCACGACGACCTTGAGCGGGCGGATCGCGGTGAGGTCGACCAGGCCGAGCAGGTGGTCGGCGTAGCCGCGCAGGGTGTCCTGCTGGGTCAGCTTGCCGGGCGCCGCGTCCACGACCGGGACCGTCACGGTGTCGTCCTCGTTGATCCAGCTCTGCACCAGCTCGCGGATGTCCGCCAGCCCGGTGTTCTCGCCGACCGGGGCCGCGCCCGCGCGGCAGAGCTTGATGCCGTTGTACTCGGCCGGGTTGTGGCTCGCGGTGAACATCGCGCCGGGCAGGTCCAGCTTGCCGCTCGCGTAGTAGAGCTGGTCGGTGGAGCAGAGCCCGATCTCGGTGACGTCCGCGCCGCGGGCGGCCGCGCCCTCGGCGAAGGCCCGCGTCAGGCTCGGCGAGGAGGGACGCATGTCGTGGCCCACGACGATCGCCGAGGCACCGGTGACCTGCACGAATGCGGCGCCGAAGGCACGGGACAGGTTCTCGTCCCACTGGTCCGGGACGACGCCTCGAACGTCGTACGCCTTCACGAGCTGCTTGAGGTCGCGCACTGCGGCTCCACCCTGGTGTGTGTCGATGGGGATGGGCTGGTTGCCCACGGTCACGATACGTCGCCGCGGATGCGCGATTGGTGCGGGTGCGCCCGGGCAGGGAAGCAGCGTACCGGGTGCAGATGGCGGCCTCGCCACGCTGAGTGGTCGGGCGCCGGTCCGCTCAGTTCTCGGGAGAGCGCAGGACTCGCAGGTGACCGCGGCGGCCGGCCTCGGCCGGGTCGCCTTCGGCGGAGCGCACCGGGCGCGGTGCGTAGTCGTGCGGGCGGGCGGCCTCGCGGACGGCGTTGGCCAGCGCCTCCAGGTCGTCGCTGCTGCGGCGCATCGGCCCGGCGTCGACGGCCAGCCGGACCACCTCCCAGCCGCGCGGGGCGGTCAGCCGCTCGGCGTGCTCGGCGCAGAGGTCGTAGCAGTGCGGCTCGGCATAGGTGGCGAGCGGGCCCAGGACGGCCGTGGAATCGGCATAGACGTACGTCAGGGTCGCGACGGCCGGTCGGCCGCACGCGGTCCGCGAACAACGACGTACAGGGCTCACGAGGGTGGACGGTACCGCACCGACGCCGAACTGCCTAAGACGCGCTCGTGTTCTCGGGTTCGTGTCGCGTTCGAGCGCCGCCCCGATGCTGTTCGTGTGGTCCATTTCCGGGCCGTCTGGGGCTAGGCTCGGCAACGATATGGACAGCTCCGCACCGCCACCGCCCGCACCGCAGCCTCCCGCCGGACCGCCGCGCGGGGCCAGGCGCCGAGACCGGCACGGCCGTGGCCTGCGCGGCCCGCTGGCGCCGCCTCAGGTCCCGATCTCGCTCAGCCGCTCCGAACTGTTCGACGACTACGTCCGCGAGTCGGTGGAACGCCTGGAGCGGCGCTGGCCGCAGCTGATAGACGTCGAGTTCGCGGTCGACGAGGTGCCCGAGGCCGAACCGGACGATCCGCCGGCGGGCTCGGCCGGCGGGGTGCCGCTGGGCCGGGTGCTGCCCGCCCGGCAGGGCCGCAAGAGCCAGATCGTGGTCTACCGGCGTCCGGTGGAGATCCGGGCCAAGACCCGCGAGGACCGCGCCGCGCTGGTGCACGAGATCCTGATCGAGCAGGTCGCCGACCTGCTCGGGCTCTCGCCGGACGCCATCGACCCGCGCTACGACGAGGAGTGACCGGCGGCCCGGGCAGCTGCCCGGGCCGCCGAGTCGGTCAGTGGACCAGCACGCCCGGGTCCTGGGCGGCCTGCGGCACCACGACGCTGCTGTGGTCGTCGCTCATCGCCTGGATGGTGAACATCGGCACGTTGTTGGTGTTGACCGCCAGCATCCGGGCCGCCACCACCGGGCCGCCCGAGAGGGTCTCCACGCTGATGCCGAACGGGCCGTTGCCGCCGGTCGGCTCGGGCGAGGGCAGCGAGACCGTGGAGCCGGCCGGCACCTGGACGTCCTTGGTGGTCGGCGTGCCGCCGCCGGTGCTCGCCGAGGCGGTCACCCGGACGTTCGCGGCCGCGTCCGAGGCGGTGAGGTAGAGCGTGGAGGCCCCGCCGCCGCGTCCGTCCGCCACGGTGGCCCGCTTGCCGATCGGTGAACTCCCGGCCAGCCAGGCGGAGTCGGACTTGCCGTTGACCGAGCGGTCGACCCGCAGGCCGGCCACCACCGGGGTGGCGTTCTGGTTGTCGGAGGGCGTCAGCCGCATCGCGGAGACCTGGCCGCGGGTGATCTGGCCGAGCTGGACGGCGCTGACCATGCCGGCCTTCACGTGGATGGTCTCGTGGCCGGCCGGGGTGAACCAGCCGTTCGGGCCGGAGAGCTGGATCTTCAGGTCGGCGTCGTCGTTGCCGGGGGCCATCACGACCAGTTCGAGCCCGGTGAGGTCGGCGGGCAGCCCGGCGATCACCTGGGAGGGCGCCGGAGCCGTCGAGGAGGGCACCCAGTCGGCGCCCTTGGAGCCGTCCGAGGCGTGCAGTGCGGCCGAGATCCGGCCGCTGCGGGCGACCACCTCGACGGCGAGGTCGTTGATCGACGCGGTGGTGGTGAGGGTGGAGACCAGGACGGCCTGCGAGGCGCCGGGCGCCACCGTGATGCCGCTCGCCGCGTCGCTGTCCACCTCGCCCTGGTCGCCGTAGAGCTTGATGTCCACCACGGCCGAGGACGCGCCGACGTTGGTGAGCGCGACGTAGTCGGCGCGGTCGCCCGCGGTGCTCGCGCCGGCGAACCAGAAGTCGGTGCCGTCCGGCTGGCAGGTCACGCCGGACATGCCCGTGCCGCGCTGGTCGGTGACCGTGGTGGTCTGGGTGACGGTGAAGCCGGGCGCGTAGGCGCCGGTGGCGACCGCGAGCGAGCCGGGCGCGGTGTCGGTGTTGGCGGCCTGCACGCTGACCGGCACGCCGGGCTTGGCCAGCGTCAGCCGGGCGCCGGTGGGCTGCCCCTGGGCCGCGCCGGCGGAAGGCGCGGGGGACGACGGCGCGGGCGAGCCCGACGGGGTTCCGGACGGCGGCGCGGAGGCCACCGGCGCCGGCGGGGTCACGTCGGTGACCGTGCCGCTGCCGCCGGCCGCCGTGCCGCCGGCGCCCGGGGTGAGCGCGGTGATCGTGGTGGTGCCGGTCAGCCCCTGCATGGGCTGCGGGCAGACCACCGCCGTCCGCTCGACCTGCGCGGTGAGCGCCGCGCCGGCGGGAGGCCCGGCCGGAGCGGCCGGCGGGCGCGCCTCGGCGACGCCCAGGACCAGGACGAGCACACCGGCGGCGGCGAGCACCGAGATTCCGGTCCGGCTGGCGCCGGGGGTGGCCGAGTCGGAGCGCTTCAGACTGAAGTCGGGCTTCTTGAGCGCCGGCTTCTTCAGGGCAGGCTTCTTCAGGGCAGGCTTCTTCATCGCGGGTCAGCTCCGTCGTGGTGCGGGTGGCCGCCGCCGTAGGAGGGATCGTCGGGGTCGTAGGGCTGCTGCTGGTAGCCCTGCTGGTACTGCTGCTGGGGCTGGCCGGCGTACGGGTCGTAGCCGTACTCCTGCTGCTGGTACTCCTGCTGGTACTGCTGGGGCTGGGCAGTGTAGGGATCGCCCTGGTAGGGCTGCTCCGCGGCGTACTGCTCGCCCGCGTACTGCGGCTGCGCCACGTACGGGTCGTAGGACGGCTGGGCCGCGTACTGGTCGTAGCCGTACGGGTCGACCTGCTGGTACTCGCCCTGCTGGAGGTCGGCCTGCTGGTACGGGTCGAAGGCCGGCACCGGCTCGGGCGCCTGGTACGGCTCGCCGGCGGGCTGCGCCGGGATGACCGGGGCCGTCCCGTAGACACCGGGGTCGGTGTCCGGCTGCTCGCCCTCGCCCTCGCCGCGCTCGGCCATCCGGCGGGCCCGGCGGCTGCCGGGCACCGGCGCCTGCGCCTGGGCCGCGGCGGCCAGCGCAGCGGCGGCCAGCACCTCTTCGGGCAGGTCGTCGTCCTTGGTGCTGCGCCGGCCCGGCAGGGCGAGCACCAGCACGGTGACGCCCAGCAGCAGCTGGAGCCAGATCCAGCCGGTGTGCGTGAGGCTGCCGCTGCGGGTGACGACCAGTCGGCCGCCGCCGGCGGGCAGCTGGAAGCCCTGCGCCCAGCCGTCCACGGTGACCCGGGTCAGCGCGGTGCCGTTCAGGGTCGCCTGCCAGCCGGGGTCGGCCTGCTCGGCCAGCCGCAGCACCCGGTCGGCCGGACCGGACGGGACGGTGGTGTCGATCGACTCGGCTCCGGCCGGGACGGCGATCGGCAGGGCGGTCCCCGAGGTGATCGCCGCGCGGGTGGCCGGCCGGCTCGTCACCTGCCAGAGCGCGGTGCCGTTGCCCTGGCTGGTCCGGGTCAGGCCCGGGGTGGTGTCCAGGATGTTCTGGACCTTGCCGATGATCGGGTCCTCGACCATGACGTACTCGACGCCGAAGCCGGCCAGCGCGTCCGCCTGGTCGGCGCCGGAGCCGGCCAGCAGGCTGCCGACCAGCTTGGTCAGCGGGGCCTGGTTCGACCCGCCGGTGTCCACCGTCCCCTCGGCCTGGCCGAGCGTCAGGCCCGCGCCGCGGACCAGCGCGAACCGGACGTCGGTGGCGGCGGCGTTGCCGGTCAGCACCAGGGTGCGGGAGCGGTCGGAGGTGTCGGCCTCCTCCGCGATGAAGGCGGGCACCTGGGACTGCGCGGTGCGGTGCAGCGGACCGTCCGCGCCGCTGACCGCCCACCAGACGGCGGTGCCGAACGGTGCGAGCAGGGCGGAGGCCACCACCAGGGCGGCCACCGGCTGGCGCCAGCCGAAGGCGATCCCCGCGACGCGGGCGTTGGCGCCGTCCGCGCCGATCGCGGCGGCGGCGAGCAGCGCGATGCCGCTGAGCAGCGCGGCCGGACCGGCCCAGGCCGCGACCGCGGGTCCGCCGGAGGCCGGCGTCACGCTGGTGCCGGCCACCACGACGGTGAAGAGCAGGCCGGCACCGGCCGCGCCCCAGGCGGCCAGCACCGCACGGCGGCGGTCGGCGCGCAGCAGGGCGGCCAGCGCGGCGAGCAGCACGCCCGCCGAGAGCCAGACCGGCGGGACGCCCGAACCACCCGGGTTCACCAGCAGCAGGCCCAGCGGACTGGCCGCGTGCCCGTCGAAGCCCGGCAGGCCGGCTTCGAGCAGCAGCCGCGACGGGTGCGCGAGCACCTGCAGCGACCAGGGCGCGAGCACCAGCAGCGGCGTACCGAGGGTCACCGCGACCCGCAGGCCGAGCAGCCGGACCGCCGCCAGGCCGCTGCCGTAGGCGCCGCCGCGCAGCACCGCCGCGGCCAGCGCGGCCAGCGACAGCGGGACGGCGATCGCCCAGGTCAGCGGCACGAAGGCGGTGCAGGCGGTGAGCAGTGCGACGGTCATCCAGGTGGACCGCCAGCCCGGGCGGGCGCCCTTGGCGGCGGTCTCCTTGCGGATCCCGAGGCCGGCCGAGACGGCGGCGGCGCGGGCCAGCGGCGGGAGCAGCACGGCGAGCACCGCCGTGCCGATCCGCCCCTGCGCGATGGCGCCGGTGGCGGCGGGCAGCAGCGCGTACGTGGCGCTGGCCCAGGCCCGCACCAGCTTGGAGCCGAGCAGCGGGCGGGAGACCAGGTAGGCGCTGACCGCCGCGAGCGGCACGGAGAGCACCAGCAGCAGGGTGATCGCCAGGTCGGCGTGGTCGAAGAGCAGCCAGGAGAGCACCGAGAGCATCGCCAGGTACGGCGGCGCGCTCGCGGTGGAGCCGGCGCCGACCGGGTGCCAGCTGCCCGCGTACATGTCCCAGAGGCCTGACGCGCCGTCGGAGGCGGGCAGCAGGGCGCCGCCGAGCAGCGAGCCGCTGCCGATCAGGTTGCGTCCGGCGATCAGCGCGAAGACCAGCAGCGAGGCGAAGAGCACCGGCGCCGGGCGCCGGGCGAGCTTCTTGATCACCGCGAACTGCTCGACCTCGAGCACCTCGTTGTCGTCGTCGCCGGGCCCGGACTCGGCCGAGCCGTGCCGGCCGACCGTGCTGTCGTCACCGCCGCCCACGCCGAGCGAGCCGATCGCGGTCTCGATCGCCAGCCGTGCGGTGGCGCCGGGCGCCGGGAACAGGCTGCGGTCGTCCAGCGGGTCGTAACTGCGGGTCTGCGCACGGCGTTTGCGCGCCAGCAGCAGGCGCGGCAGGCGGACCAGCTCGTGGCCGAGGCCGGCGATCTCGTCGAGCGCCTGCTTGGGGTCCTTGCCGACCAGGTTGGCCAGCACCCGCAGCAGGGTGCCGAGCACCAGCCGGAGCAGGACGTACGGGAAGACCGCCCGCTTGGAGTTGGCGAGCAGGGTGTAGACGGCGCCGGCCTTGTCGACCCGGTGCGGGTGAGCCGCGCCGCAGTCGATCGCGCGGCGCTCGCGGCTGGCGGCCTCGGCGTGCCGCAGCACCGCGTCGGGGGCGACCACCACGCGGTGGCCGGCAGCGTTGACCCGCCAGCAGAAGTCGGTGTCGTCACGCATCAGCGGCAGTGCCCGGTCGAAGCCGCCGAGCTGCTCGAAGACGTCGCGGCGCACCAGCATGCCGGCCGTGGAGACGGCGAGCACCGGGCGGACCTGGTCGTGCTGGCCCTGGTCCTGCTCGCGGCGGTCGAGACCGGTCCAGCGGCGGCCGGAGCGGGCGATGGTCACGCCGACCTCGAGCAGCTGCCGGCGGTCGTACCAGCTGCGCAGCTTGGGACCGATGACGGCGGCGGAGGGGGTGGTGTCGGCGACCTGGAGGAGTCGGCGCAGCGCGTCGGTCTGCGGCTCGCAGTCGTCGTGCAGCAGCCAGAGCCACTCGACCGGCTGGGTCTCGCGCGGGCCGCCGGAGTTGAGGTCGTCCTCGGAGGCGAGCGGGTCGCCGAAGTCGTCCCAGCCGCCGGTGACCGGGTCGTAGCCGGAGGGGTCCAGGCTGTACGGGAGGTCCTCCGGGCGCAGCGGCGGGCTGCTGGAGACGGCCTCGGCGACGGCGGTGCCGAAGCCGGCCCGCCGGCCGAGCACGATCGGTCCGCTCGGCGGGAGCCAGTCGCCGAGGGTGTCGGCGAGCAGCTGCGGCGAGGTGTCGGTGCTACCGGTGTCCACCGCGAGGATGCGCTGCACCTGGCGGTCCTGCCCGAGCAGGCCGGCCAGCGCCTGCGGCAGCCAGCGGGCGCCGTCGTGCGAGACGATGACGGCGGTGACCAGGTGGCGGGGGTAGGCGGGCGGGCGGGACTCGCCTGCGCCGTAGCGGCCGCGGGGCAGATGGGCGGACGACGGCTGGTCTGAGTAGCCGCTCTGGTGGCTGTAGGCAGTCATCGAGTGCGCAGGCCCCGGTTCCGGTGGACGGCAGGTGGCGCACCACACTAACGGCTCTGGCTGGACGGGGTTCCCACCCGGTGGGGTGCTGAGCGGCGGCGGAGCGCGGCGCCGGGTGCGACCCGTGCCGACGGACGTACGGAAACGCGAAAGCGCCCCGCCGTTGCGGCGAGGCGCTTGCTGACTGCTGTGGATCCTGCACGAGTGGCGGGTCTTGCGCAGATTCCGCGAAGAGGCGGAATGCCGCGGGATTTATCAGACCGCGCTCTTCTTGAGCCGACGGCGTTCGCGCTCGGAGAGCCCGCCCCAGATACCGAATCGCTCGTCGTTGGCGAGGGCGTACTCAAGGCATTCGGACCGCACCTCGCAGGCCAGGCACACCTTCTTGGCCTCGCGGGTGGACCCGCCCTTCTCCGGAAAGAAGGACTCCGGGTCGGTCTGGGCACACAGTGCGCGCTCCTGCCAGTCGAGTTCCTCTTCCTCTTCGGTGTCCTCACCGATCAACAGCTCAAAGAGCTCGCTCATTGGCGCGCCTCCTCTGCCCCTCTTGGCGTCCCCGTGCATGTGGCCGCGGCCTGGATCGGCTGAACGACACGAGTGAAATTACATGTGCGCCGCTCTGGCCCAGTCAAGCCGAGCTCTGGTATTGGGTCGGGAATTCACTCCCCGGAACCAAGCGCTGACAATTAGTGTACATATCCGGACAAGACGGACTTTCCGCAGCTCGCAGGCGACGCACTCCGCCCCGGGCCCGATCCACGCCCCCGTGCACGGGGACGTGTGCCGGACCTGTTCCGGTTGCGCCCCGGCCGACCTTGGGTCCGCCGGCGCGCCGATCAGACCGGCTGAGCCGACCCGAACCGTCCCGAAACGTCCTGACCGGGATCAACCCGGTCACGGCTGCCCTTCCCGGCGATCTTCGCATCGAAACCTAGAGGCTGACTTATCACCTGATCCGGTGGTTCATCCCTGATGTGACCTGAATGTCCCGGAGAGAGAGTTGACAGGAACCCCTTCGAACCTGTCTCCTTTTATCCATGTCCGAGACGATCGCGCGCCGAAGCAGCCACCTGGCGCTTCGCCATGCCGCGAGCTCGCTCTGTCGCTGCCTCTGTTCCTGTTGTCGCTAGGCGCGCCGGCCTGTCCTTCCGGCCTCTGCGCGCCGCCTCAGGAACGCCGAGGCCGCCCGCACAGCTCCCCCTGCGGATCCGGCTGATCCTCCTCCCGCCACCAGCCGCATCCGAGGACCCACGCCATGCGCAACCGCATCCGCCCCCGCAAGCGCAACCGCGACCGCAACAACCCGGCCCGCCGCGCCGCCGCGACGCCCGTCGTCCAGCTGCCCGCGCCCGCGCGCCCGTGGACCGACGGACTCAGCGACGTCAGCATCGCCGGGGACCCGCTGGCCTTCCCGCACCTGGCCCGCACCGACCTGCCGGCCCACCCGACCACGGTGGCCGGCTACGCCCAGCTGGTCCGCGAGATCGCCGCCGACCGCGCCCGCTGGGCCCCGCTGGTCCGCTACGACGCGCTGACCCGCTGGTACTCCCGACTGGAGACCGGCCCCGGCTACGAGGTCTGGCTGCTCAGCTGGCTGCCCGGCCAGAGCAGCGGCTTCCACGACCACGGCGACTCCTCCGGCGTCATGACGGTGGTTCAGGGCGAGCTGGTCGAGCGCTCGCTCACGCACGCCGGCGAGGGCCTGCGCGCTCTGCGCCCCGGCGGGCAGAGAGTGTTCTCGTCCGGGTACCTGCACGAGGTGGTCAACGCGGCGCTGGAGCCGGCCGTCAGCATCCACCTCTACTCGCCGGGCCTGACCGAGATGAACCAGTACGGCGCGGTGGTCCCGGAGTTGCAGCCCGGCCTCTCCTGAGTGCCGGTGCCCGAACCGTCCTGACGGCCTGGCAGGATGGACGCATGCGCATCGTGGCACTGGCAGGCGGGATCGGTGGGGCACGCTTCCTGCGCGGCCTCAAGGACGTGGTCGCCCCCGGCGACGAGATCACCGTCATCGGCAACACCGGGGACGACATCCACCTCTTCGGTCTGAAGGTCTGTCCGGACCTGGACACCGTGATGTACACGCTCGGCGGGGGCATCCACGAGGACCAGGGCTGGGGCCGGGCGGAGGAGAGCTACGCCGTCAAGGACGAGCTGGCCGCCTACGGCGTCGGGCCGTCCTGGTTCGGGCTGGGCGACAAGGACTTCGCCACGCACATCGTGCGCACCCAGATGCTGGGCGCCGGCTACCCGCTGAGCGCCGTCACCGAGGCGCTCTGCGACCGCTGGCAGCCCGGCGTGCGGCTGCTGCCGATGAGCGACGACCGGGTCGAGACGCACGTGCGGATCACCGACGCGGACGGCACCCGGGCGGTGCACTTCCAGGAGTACTGGGTGAAGCTGCACGCCGCGGTGGACGCCGAGGCGATCATCCCGGTGGGCGCGGACACCGCGAAGCCGGCGCCGGGCGTGCTGGAGGCGATCGCCGCGGCCGACGTGATCCTCTTCCCGCCGTCCAACCCGGTGGTCAGCATCGGGACGATCCTGGCCGTGCCGGGCATCCGGCAGGCGGTGGCCTCGGCGCCGGCGCCGGTGGTGGGCCTCTCGCCGATCATCGGCGGCGCGCCGGTGCGCGGGATGGCCGACAAGGTGCTGGCCGCGGTGGGCGTCGAGGCCACGGCCGAGGCGGTGGCGCTGCACTACGGCTGCGACCTGATCGACGGCTGGCTGGTGGACGAGGCCGACGCCGCGTCGGTGGACGCGGTGACGGCCGGGGGCATCCGCTGTCTGGCCGTGCCGCTGCTGATGACCGACCCGGCCGCGACCGCCGCGATGGCCCGGGCCGCGCTGGAGCTGGCCGAGCAGGTCCGGGCGTGACGGCGCCGGTCGGGCCCGCCGCGGTGGAGGTGCTGCCGGTCCTCGGACTGCCCGAGATCGAGGCGGGCGCCGACCTGGCCGGCCTGATCGCCAAGGCGGCCGAGCTGGCCGACGGCGACATCCTGCTGGTCACCTCGAAGATCGTCAGCAAGGCCGAGGGCCGGCTGCTGCACGCCGCCGACCGCGAGGCCGCGATCGACGCCGAGAGCGTCCGGGTGGTGGCCCGGCGCGGCACGATCCGGATCGTCGAGAACCGGCAGGGCATGGTGATGGCCGCGGCCGGCGTGGACGCCTCCAACACCGCGCCCGGCACCGTGCTGCTGCTGCCCGAGGACCCGGACGCCTCGGCCCGCGCGCTGCGTGCACGACTGCAGCAGCTGACCGGCCGCCGCCTCGCGGTGGTCGTCACCGACACCTTCGGACGCCCATGGCGCAACGGCCTCACCGACGTGGCGATCGGCGCGGCCGGCCTGGACGTGCTGGAGGACCACCGCGGACGGCTGGACAGCCACGGCAACGAGCTCGCGCTCACCGTGACCGCCATCGCCGACGAACTCGCCGCCGCCGGCGACCTGGTCAAGGGCAAGACCGGCGGCACCCCGGTGGCGCTGGTGCGCGGCCTCGACCGGCTGGTGACCGGGCCCGACGGCGCGGGCATCCGGCCGGTGATCCGGCCCGCCGTTGACGACATGTTCCGGCTCGGCACCTCCGAGGCCGTCCGGGAGGCGGTGACGCTGCGCCGGACCGTGCGCGAGTTCACCGACGAGCCGGTCGACCCGGCCGCCGTCCGCCGCGCGGTGGCCGCCGCCGTCACCGCGCCCGCCCCGCACCACACCACCCCCTGGCGCTTCGTGCTGCTGGAGTCCGCCGAGGTGCGGACCGCCCTGCTGGACGCCATGCTCGCCGCCTGGCAGCGCGACCTGCACGAGCTGGACGGCTGGGACGAGGCCAAGGTGGCCCGGCGCACCGCGCGCGGCGAGGTACTGCGCGGGGCGCCGTACCTGGTCGTGCCGTGCCTGGTGATGGACGGCTCGCACAGCTACCCGGACGCCCGGCGGGCCGCCGCCGAGCGGGAGATGTTCACCGTGGCGATCGGGGCCGCCGTGCAGAACCTGCTGGTCACGCTGACCGGCGAGGGGTACGGATCGGCCTGGGTCTCCTCCACGATGTTCTGCCGGGACACCGTGCGCGCGGTGCTCGGCCTGCCCGCCGGGTGGGACCCGATGGGCGCGGTCGCGGTGGGCCGACCGGCGGCGGCTCCGCGGCAGCGGCCGGCTCGCGGCGCGGAGGCGTTCATCGCCGTGCGCTGAGCCGCGCCGGTCGGGTTCAGCGGTTGCGGTGGTCGTTCGGGGCCAGCCGGGGGCCGTAGCGGGGCGGGTGCAGCCCGGTGAGCGCGATCAGGCGGCAGACCCGGTGCCGGTGGCCCGCGTACGGGGCGAGCAGCTCCAGCAGCTGCGCGTCGTCGGAGCGCGGGCGGCCGGCCAGCGCCCAGCCGACGATGTTCGGCAGGTGGTAGTCGCCGACCGAGACGGCGTCGGCGTCGCCGTTGCTGCGCTGCAGGGTCTCCGCCGCCGTCCACTCCCCCACCCCCGCGACGCTGGTCAGCCGGGCCGCCGCCTCGGCGCCGGGCAGGACCGAGGCCTCTTCGAGGCGGGGCGCCAGCCGCGCGGCGCGGATCACGGTGGCCGAGCGCTTGGGGTCGACACCCGCCCGGTGCCACGCCCAGGACGGGATCAGGCACCACTCGCGCGCCGACGGCGCCACCCGCATCCCCCGCGCCGGCCCGTCGGCCGGTCCGGGTGCCGGGGTGCCGAACTCGCTCAGCAGCAGCCGCCAGGCGCGGTACGCCTCGTCCGAGGTGACCTTCTGCTCCAGGACGGCGGGCACCAGCGACTCCAGCACCAGGCCCGTGCGGCACAGCCGCAGCCCCGGATGGGTCCGCTGGGCCTCGCGCAGCGGACCGGGCGGGAGCACCAGGCCCGCCGGGTCGTCGGCGTCGCCGAGCAGCAGCGGCAGCCGGTCGAGCAGCCACCCGGCGCCCGGGCCCCAGGCCTGCGCCAGCACCTCGCCGTACGCGCTCGCCACCCGCAGCGTGCCGATCCCCTCCGGCGTGCGCGAGGCCCGCCAGACGGCCCCGTCACCGGCCGTACGGTAGGCCGGATCGCCCGGGCCGCGTTGCAGCGGCGCCAGCGTGCGGTGCAGGTCCAGCGGACGGCCGGGAAGCCAGCGGCGCTCGGCCGGGAGGTCGTTCACGGGTCCAGTGTGGACTCCGTTACTGACGCCCCTGGAGGTGGGCGGCCTGGGTGCGGATGTCGGGCAGGTGGGTGAAGAGGGCGTTGCCCGGGCATTCGGTGTTGAAGGCGTCCCGGTGGCCGGAGATCGCGTCGAAGGTGTGCCGCCTGCCCTTCGGGTAGCGGCTGCCGTCGTTGGCGGAGAGCAGCGTGGTGGTGGCGCGGGCGTCCCGGCCGGTCAGGCCGAGCTTCCAGGCCGCGATCGCGGCGATGCCGTCGAGCTGGGCCTTCGGGGGCTGGGTCGAGACGAAGCTGCCGAGGGCCGCGACGCCGGCCGAGTCGGTGTTGAAGCCGAGCGTGTGCGCGCCCAGCACCGGCCGGTCCACCCCGCCGGCCCGGCCCTCGTAGACCGTGCCGCACTTGTCGACCAGGAAGTTGTAGCCGACGTCGCGCCAGCCGTTGGACCGCACGTGGTACTGGTAGATGGCGCGGATCAGCTTGGGCGAGTCCGCGCAGCCGTAGTCGTTGCCGGTGTCGGTGTGGTGGACGAAGACCTCCCGGACGGCGCCGGTGTAGCCGAAGTCCGGCTCGCGCAGGGACTCGTCGGCGCCCCAGCCGGCGCGGGTGACGATGCCCGGGCGCGGCGCGCCGTGGTCGGCGGCCGGGAGCGCGCGGGGCTGCGGGGGCGGCGTGGCGGCCACGCCGGGGCCGTCCGTGCCGGGGTCCACCAGCTCGACGCGCAGCCCGGCCGGCAGCGCTCCGCGCCCGGTGGCCCGGACCTCGACGCCGTCGCTGGGCCCGACCCAGAGCGGGGCGGTGGCGCCGCGGGCCCGCGGGCCGGTCAGCTCGGCGGAGCCGGTGTCCGGGCGGTCCTCGTCGTCCGCCACAAGCGAGCGCCAGTCACTCCAGCCTCCCTGGCCGGCCGGGTCGACGCTGCGGGTGCGGACCTGCACGGAGCCGTCCAGCGCGGCGGCGGGGTCGTCCCAGCTGACGCCGAGCAGGGAGTAGCCGGCGGTGTGGCGCGGGGTGAGGCCGCGGGTGGCAGCGCCCGAGCCGGCGGCGCGGGAGGCCGGGGGGTCCAGGGTGAGGGTGGTGGTGCGCGGGGCGGTGGACGCCGGTATCCCGGGGTCCGTACGGCGCACGGCGTCGGCTGCGTCCGCGGCCAAGGCGGTCGGGCCGGGGCCCGCGACCGGCAGCAGGAGGGCGGCGGCGCAGCCGGTCCCGATCAGGGAGACAACAGAAATACGCATAAATCGGATCATCAGTCCAACGGGCCCAGCTCGCCACCCGTCCCCGAAGCGGTTTCTGACGGGTCTTCGCCAAGCAGCGAACCGCCCGCGGGCCCCCTCCCATCTCCCCCGGGGAAGGCCCTAGGCTGGGGTGCACCATGAATGCGCCTTTCGCTGCCGACGCCCGCACCCCTGCCGAGCTGCTGCGCGCCGCCCTCGGTGAGGACCCCGCACGCCCCCTGGTCACCTTCTACGACGACGCCACGGGCGAGAGAGTCGAACTCTCCGTCCGCACCTTCGACAACTGGGTCGCCAAGACCGCCAACCTCCTCCAGGACGAGCTGAACGCCGGTCCCGAGGACCGCGCCGCCCTGCTGCTTCCCGCCCACTGGCAGACCGCCGTCTGGCTGGTGGCCTGCTGGTCGGTGGGCGTCACCGCGGCACCCGGCGGCGATCCGGCCGAGGCCGGGCTGGTGGTCAGCGGCCCGGACGGCCTGGAGGCCGCCCAGGCCTGCACCGGCGAACGCGTGGCCCTGGCGCTGCGCCCGCTGGGCGGCCGCTTCCCGCAGCGCCCCGACGGCTTCCTCGACTACGCCGCCGAGGTGCCCGGCCAGGGCGACCGGTTCGCGCCGTACTCGCCGGTCGACCCGGAATCGCCTGCCCTGGAGACCCTGGTGGACGGGTTGCCGCTGCGCCTGAGCGGCGAGCAGACCGTCCAGCTGGCCCGCGAGGGCGCGGCCAGGATCGGCCTGGAGCGCGGCGGCCGGGTGCTCAGCACCCTGCCGTACGACGACTGGTCCGGCCTGGAGGCCGGCCTGCTCGCCCCGCTCGCCGCGGGCGCCTCGGTGGTGCTCTGCCGGAACTCCGACAGCTTGACGGACGATCAGTGGCGCAGCCGGATCGAGTCGGAGCGCGTGACGCTCCGGCTCGGCTGAGCCGAAGCCGCAGCCGACAGGCACTGAGGCCCGGGTGAACGTCTCACCTGGGCCTCATCCATGTTTCAACTGTTCTGATCATGTAACAAATCGGCTGTTCGGCAGCCGTCACAGGGTACGTTCGCCCACGTAGCCACGGGGGGCACCTGCCGCAGTCGCGCCGCCTCGCGCCCGGGAAGTCCCCGGGAGGCCACGAGAGGCGGTCGACCAGCGGTGACGACGGACGAACAGCGGACACCGGTGCGACGGTCCCGGCGGCGCTGGCCGAAGATCATCGCCCTGACGCTGGGCGGCGCGCTGGTGGCGAGCTGCGGGGCGGGCTACCTCTACCTGCGCCATCTGGACCACAACATCCAGCACGCCCCGCTCAGCGCGGGCAACCCCCCGCCGCCGCCCGGCCCCACCGACTCCGCCGGGCACAGCGCGATGAACATCCTGATCATCGGCACCGACAGCCGGGCCGGCCTGGGCGGCGCGTACGGCGACATCGACAACACCGGTATCGGCAACAACGACGTCAACATCCTGCTGCACGTCTCCCCCGACCGGGACTCCGCCGTCGCACTGAGCCTGCCCCGGGACACCCTGGTCGACCTGCCGCAGTGCACCGACCCCAAGACCGGCGAGGTCTACCGCGCGCGGACCCACCGGCCGCTCAACGAGGCGCTCGGCCGGGGTGGCCCGAGCTGCGTATCGGACACCGTGGAGTCGATCACCCACCTGAAGGTCGACCACTTCGCACTGGTCAACTTCCAGGGCGTCAAGGACATCACCGACGCGGTGGGCGGGGTGGAGGTCAACCTCTGCCGTCCGATCGTCGACCGGGAGTCCCACCTCAACCTCCCCGCCGGCCGGAACACGCTGACGGGCGAACAGGGGCTGGAGTTCGTCCGGACCAGGATGGCGGTCCAGGACGGCAGCTCGCTCGGCCGCTTCACCATGCAGCGGGCCTTCCTCGCGGCGCTGCTGAAGAAGGTCACCAGCGCCGGGACGCTGCTCGACCCGACCACCGCGTTCCCGGTGATCGAGGCCGCCACCAAGTCGATCACCGTGGACGACGGGCTGGCCGGGACCACCAAGCTGGTCGAGCTCGGCACCCAGCTCAAGGACGTCAAGCCGGCCGACGTCGCCTTCGTGCAGCCGCTGATGCGCTACACGCCGGACGATCCCAACCCGGAGCTGCGGGCCAAGGCCGCCTTCGTGCAGCCGCAGGCGGACCGGCTGTTCGGCCTGATCCTCGCGGACCAGCCGCTCACGGGCGGCTCGCCCGGCCAGGGAGCCTCGCCGTCGGCTTCCGCGACGTCGGCCGTCGTGCAGGCCGCCGACATCTCGCCCAGCCCCAGCCCGAGCGCTTCGCCGTCGGGGACGTCGTCGCCCGGCGTCTCGGTGCACACCGGCGACGAGGGCGGCTGCGTCCAGGGCTGGACCGGCTCGCTCGACCAGTGACGCCCGGCCTGCCTGCCCCGGCCCCGGGCATCACGCCGGGGCCAGCAGGCCGTCCGTCTCGCGGTACTCCTCCGCCGTGCGCGGGCAGCGCCAGCGGCCGTCCCCGAGCGGCTCCAGCGGCTCGCCGGCCCGGCCGACCCACTTGATCCGGCGGGCCGGCACCCCGGCCACCAGCGCGAAGTCGGGCACGTCCCGGTGCACCACCGCCCCGGCCGCGACCAGCGCCCAGCGGCCCACCGTCACCCCGGCCACCAGCACCGCCCGGCCGCCGATCGAGCAGCCCTGGCGCAGCGTCACCCCCTCGGCCTGCCAGTCGCCGCCGCGCTTGAGCCGACCGTCGACGTCCACCGAACGCGGGTAGCGGTCGTTGGTCAGCACCACCGCCGGCCCGATGAACACCCCGTCCTCGACCACGGCCGGCTCGTAGACCAGGGCGTGGTTCTGCACCTTCACCCGGTCCCCGATCCGCACCCCGGGCCCGATGTACGCCCCGCGCCCGATGACGCACTCGGCACCGATCACGGCGTCCTCACGCACCTGCGCGAGCTGCCACACCGTAGTCCCGCCCCCGACCCGGGCCCGCGGATCCACCTCCGCACCCGCCTCCACACGCACCGTATCCACCATGCGGCAGACGGTAGCGCCTCTACTGAGGTTGGGGAGCGCGGGCGGCGGCGGGGGTGGTGCTGTCGATGACCTTGCGGGCCAGTTTGCGGGGGGAGGTCAGGAAGCCGAAGCCCCAGCTGAGGTGCATGGTGGCGAGGGCGAGCGGGAGTTGGAGGCGGGCGCGGGTGGAGAGGCCGCGGCCCTCGACGACCGAGCCGCCCAGGATGCCGAGCAGGTAGCCGGCGGGCAGGGCGAGGAAGGCGGGGTGGACGGCGGCGCCCAGCAGCAGGCCCAGCAGCACGCCGAGCAGGGCGGCCGGCGGGGCGAGGTAGCGCAGGTTGACGGAGCCGCGGTGGTAGCGGGTCACCACGCGGCGCCAGCGGCCGTAGTCCTTGTACTGCTTGCCCAGGGCGCGCATGCTCGGGCGCGGCCGGTAGGTGACCCGCAGCTGCGGGGTGAACCAGATCAGGCCGCCGTCCTGGCGGATGCGGTAGTTGAGTTCCCAGTCCTGGGCGCGGATGAACTCCTCGTTGTAGCCGCCGAGTCGGTCCAGCACCTCGCGGCGGAAGACGCCCAGGTAGACGGTGTCCGCCGGGCCGGCCAGGCCGCCGGTGTGGAAGGCCGCGTTGCCGACGCCGATCTTGGAGGTCATGGCGGCGGCGACCGCCTTCTCCCACTCGGTCTCGCCCTCGGCGTGCATGATGCCGCCGACGTTGGCGGCGTCCATCTCGCCGAGCAACCGGACCGCGGTGGTGATGTAGCCGGGCGTGAGCAGACCGTGCCCGTCGACCCGGACCACAATCGGGTGCCGGGAGGCGCGGATCGCGGCATTCAGTCCGGCCGGGGTGCGGCCGGTGGGGTTCGGCACGGTGCGGACCCGGGGGTCCTCGGCGGCCAGTTCGGCCGCGATGGCGTCGGTCCGGTCGGTCGACGGGCCGAGCGCGATCACCACCTCCATGCCGCCGGCGTACTCCTGTTCCAGGATGTGCCGGACGGCGGTGCGCAGGTGTCGTTCCTCGTTGAGCACCGGCATGATCACGGAGACCGCCGGCAGCTCCTCAGCAGCCATGGTGTTCATCGGGGCAACCGTACCGGTAAACGCGTGGACGCCGGCGGCCCCCCTGGTCGGGGGCCACCGGCGTCCGCGGGAGGCGGTGTCAGTCCGTGGCGATGGCGGCCAGGACGTTCATCCGGCCCGCCCGGAAGGCCGGCAGCAGCGCCGCGCCCAGGCCGACCAGCGCCGAGAGCAGCAGGATCACCACGATGGTGGTCACCGGCACGGTCAGGGTGTCCAGGCCCTGGGTGGCCAGCACCTTCTGCGAGCTGATCCCCCAGGCCAGGCCGAGCCCGGTGCCGAGCAGCGCGCCGAAGAGCGCGATGACCACCGACTCCAGCCGGATCATCCGGCGCAGCTGACGGCGCGACAGGCCGATCGCCCGCAGCAGGCCGATCTCCCTGGTCCGCTCCACCACCGACAGCGCCAGCGTGTTGACCACGCCGAGCACCGCGACCGCGATGGCCAGGCCCAGCAGGCCGTAGACCATGTAGAGGAGCTGGTTGACCGAGCTCTGGATGATCTGCTTGTAGCCGGCCTGGTCCTTGACCGAGAGCTGCGGGTAGGCGGCGAGCGAGTCCTGCAGCGAGGCGAGCGTCTTCTCGACGTCGGTGCCGGGCGCGGCCTTGCCGAGCAGCAGCACCGGCAGCGGCTGGTCGGCCGCCGGCACGGCCTGGGTCACCGTGTCGATGCTGGTGTTGAAGGAGTGGTCGGAGAGCGAGTTGCCCTCGGTGGTGATCAGCGCCACCGGCACGCTCTGGGTGTGGCCCTTGCCGTAGTCGATCGCCAGCTTGTCGCCGACCGACAGGTTGTGGTCCTTGGCGAAGGTCTGGTCGACCGAGATGCCGCCGCTGAAGGCCGCCTGCGGCGAGCCGGCGGTGACGGGCAGGTGCAGGTCGTCGACGAAGGTCGGGTCGGAGGCGTCCACCTGGGTCTCGGTGGTCCTGCCGTCCGGCGTGGTGATGTTCGCCGGGAGCTGCTTCTCCTCGGTGATGTGCGCCAGGCCGCTCGCGCCGCGCGCCGCCTGCACGATGGCCGGGCTCAGACCGCCGGTCCGCGAGGTGACGATGTAGTCCGCGCCGACCGACTTGTCGATCTGCGCGGTGGCCGAGCTGACCATCGAGGAGGTGACCACCGAGGCGCCGGTGACCAGCGACAGGCCGATCATCAGCGCGGCCGCGGTGGCCCCCGTGCGGCGCGGGTTGCGCATCGCGTTGCGCTGGGCGAGCTTGCCGGACGGGCCGAACAGCGCCGGCAGCACCGCGCCCAGCACCCGGATCACCCCGGTGGAGAGCAGCGGGCCGAGCACCACGAAGCCGACCAGCGTCAGCAGCACGCCCAGGCCCAGGTACGAACCGCCGGTGGAGGCCTTCTTCGCGGTGGCGGCCAGCACCAGCAGGGCGCCGCCGCCGGCCGTCAGCACCAGGCCGACCACCCCGCGGATCGTGTTGGCCCGGGCCTCGCTCGGCGTGCCGTGGTCGCGCAGCGCGGCCATCGGCGAGATCCGACCGGCCCGGCGGGCCGGGATCCAGGCGGCCAGCACGGTGATCACGATGCCGATGGCGTAGGCCGCCACCGGGACGCTCCAGGTGATCTGCAGCGCGCCCTGGAGGTTCATCCCGGCCATCTTCATCAGCGCGATGAGGATCTCGGCCAGGCCCAGACCGGCCAGCAGGCCGAGGGTGGAGCCGATCACGCCGAGCAGCAGCGCCTCGATCAGCACCGACTGGTTGACCTGCCGGCGGCTGCTGCCGATGGCGCGCATCAGCCCGATCTCACGGGTGCGCTGGGCGACCAGCATGGAGAAGGTGTTGATGATCAGGAAGCCGCCGACCAGCAGCGAGATGCCGGCGAAGCCGAGCATCGCGTACTTCATGAAGCTCAGGAAGCCCATGCTCTTGGAGCTGTCGGCCTTCTGCTCGTCGGCGGTCTTCACGTCGAAGCCGCTGCCGACCGCGGTGGTGATCTCGGCCTTCAGCTGGTCGTTGCTGCGGCTGCCGTCGCCGTAGGTCTCGATCGAGGTGAAGTCGGAGCTGCCGATCAGGTCGTGCTGGGCGGTCGCGACGTCCGTGAAGGCCATCGCCGCACCGGGGTTGGTGGTGGTGAAGGTGGCGATGCCGGAGAGCGTGAAGTCGTAGCTGCCGATCGTGGTGATCACCCGCAGCGGGCTGCCCACGGTGAGCTTGGCCTTCTTGGCGGTGTCCGCGTCGAGCAGGATCTGCGAGGAGTTCTGCGGGGCCTGCCCCGAGGTGATCTTGAGCGGGTTGCCGGGGGTCGGCGTCCAGGCACCGACCAGCGTCGGAGCGCCGGACGTCGGACCGACCGACTTGTTGGTCGCCGGGTCGACCAGGGTGGCGCTCGCCACCATGATCTCGCCGGTGGCCGACTTCACGCCGGGCTGGGCGGCGACCTTGGCGACCGTGTCGGACGGGACGGTCGGGGTCTTCCCGCCCTGGTTCTCGCCGGCCGCGAGCTTGTCGGGCTTCGGCTGGACCGCGACGTCGGAGGCGGTGGAGGCGAACAGCTTGTCGAAGGTGCTGGTCGCGGTGTTGGAGAAGATCAGGGTGCCGGAGACGAAGGCGACCGACAGCACCACGGCGATCAGCGAGAGCACCATCCGGCCCTTGTGGGCGAGGAAGCTCCGCAGGGACGTCTTGAGCAGCATGAGTACGCCCCCGCTCAGCTGGTGCGCTTGCCGTCGAAACGGCGCATGCGTTCGAGGACGGAGTCGGCGGTCGGGGCGTGCATCTCGTCGACGATCACGCCGTCGGCGAGGAAGAGGACGCGGTCCGCGTAGCCGGCCGCGACCGGGTCGTGGGTGACCATGACGATGGTCTGCGCGAGCTCGTCCACCGAGCGCCGCAGGAACGTCAGCACCTCGGAGCCGGAGCGCGAGTCCAGGTTTCCGGTCGGCTCGTCACCGAAGATGATCTCCGGACGGGCGGCCAGGGCGCGGGCCACCGCGACGCGCTGCTGCTGGCCGCCGGAGAGCTGGGTCGGGCGGTGCTTGAGCCGGTCGGCCAGGCCGACGGTCTCCACCACCTGGTCCAGCCAGGCCTGGTCGGCCTTGCGGCCGGCGATGTCCATCGGCAGCGTGATGTTCTCCAGCGCGTTGAGCGTGGGGAGCAGGTTGAAGGACTGGAAGATGAAGCCGATCTTGTCCCGGCGCAGCTTGGTCAGCTGCTTGTCCTTCAGACCGGTGATCTCGGTGTCGCCGATCCAGATCCGACCCTCGGTGACGGTGTCCAGTCCGGCCAGGCAGTGCATCAGGGTGGACTTGCCGGAGCCCGAGGGGCCCATGATCGCGGTGAACCGGCCGCGCTGGATGTCGACGTCGACCGCGTCGAGTGCCGTCACCCGGGTCTCGCCCGAGCCGTACGCCTTGGTCACGAGCCGCGCGGAGGCGGCGTTGGCGGACGGGCCGCCGGGGTTCTCGGATGTCTGCACGGCTGCAGTCGCAGTCGTCACTGGTCGCTCCTAGGTCTGTGGTCCCCCGCCGCCCCCAGCCCCGATTTCCACCAGGTCGAGCGGATGCCTCCAACGTAGGCCGCCCAGGTCAACGGGTCGTCATCCGCCGGGAGGAACCCTGATGGCGACGGAGGTACGGGTCCGCGACGCCGTCCCCTAGGGGTCCCGGCCCCGGGGCTCAGGGTCCTCCCGTACGAGGTTGTGCGGCGGCGCGGTGACCATGCGCCGGAACCATCGCCACCCTGCATCAACTCTGCTACAAGCGCTCTGGTGAGCGGCTCGGGACGACTCGGGCGGACCCGGATCGGGCATCCTCTGGAACATGAACACGTGGCAGGAGGGCCGCCCGAGCGGCGGTGGCAGTGGGTACGGCAGCGGCGCTGAGCCGACGCTGCCGCCGTCGCTCAACCCGCGCGGCCCGGGTGCGCCCGCCGCGCCGGGCGTGCCGCGCCCGGCCGGACCGCGGCCCGGGAACCCGTACGCGACGCCGTCCGCCGCGCCGGGCGGTGCCCCGGGCGGACCCGGTGCGCCGCGCGGCCCGCAGGGTCCGCAGGGCCCGCGCCCGCCGGCCGGCGGTCCGGCCCGCTCGCGGTGGCCGCGCCGGCGGAAGATCAAGGTGACCGTCCTGGGCCTGGTCACCGCGCTGCTGGCGACCGGCGTCGGCACGTACTTCTGGGCCGACTCCAAGCTGAACCACCAGAACGTGCTCGCCTCGTACCAGGGCCGCCCGGCCGCCGGGAAGGGCACCAACTGGCTGATCGTCGGCTCGGACAGCCGGGACGGCCTGAGCGACACCCAGAAGATCGACATGCACACGGGTACCGACAGCGGCAAGCGCAGCGACTCGATGATGATCCTGCACATCGGTTCGGGCGGGAACACCCTGATGAGCATTCCGCGCGACTCCTGGGTGCCGATCCCCGCGCACCTGGACACCTCGGGCAGCGGCAGGACCATCCCCGCCACCACGTCCAAGATCAACTCGGCCTTCAACAACGGCGGCGGCAGCCTGCTGGTGGAGACCGTCGAGACCAACACCGGCATCCACATCGACCACTACGCCGAGGTCGGCTTCGCCGGGTTCGCCGGCATCGTCGACGCGGTCGGCGGTGTGAACATGTGCATCGACCAGCCCATCCAGGACCAGGACTCCGGCCTCAACCTCAAGGCCGGCTGCCAGACCCTGAACGGCACCCAGTCGCTCGCCTTCGTCCGCCAGCGCCACCAGATGGCCGACCAGGACCTCGGCCGGATGAAGAACCAGCAGAAGTTCCTCTCCGCCCTCGCCCACCAGGCGGCCACGCCCGCCACCCTGCTCGACCCGTTCACCCTCTACCCGCTGATCAGCTCCGGCCTCGGCACGCTGATCGTCGACGACAACACCGGGCTGACCGACCTCGCCTCGCTGTTCGACGCGATGAAGGGCGTCAGCGGCGGCGGCGGGAAGAGCATCACCGTCCCGATCGGCAACCCCGACTACCACACCTCCACCGGGGAGTCGGCGGTCAAGTGGGACCCGGTCAAGTCGAAGCAGGTCTTCGACGCGATCAGGAACGACACCGCAGTGCCCTCGTGACTAGTCGCTCGGCGGCCTGACCGGCGGGCGGCCCGGGGGCGGCGGCTGGGCGGGACCGGGCGGCGGCGCGGGCTTGCCGCCCGGCAGATCCGTCGGCGGCTGACTGGGCGGCAGTTGCGGACTCACGATGTGCGGCTCCTCGTCTACTCCGGCCGGGGGTGGCGATGTCGGCGGCAGCGGAGGCCGGTTGCCCTTGCGAGGCCCACGGGTGCCGCGTCGGCCGCCGGGGTACGACGGCCCGGACGCTCCTGGCGGTGGGGTGTGGCTCATCGGTCGTGCTCCTCGTGCTCCTCGCGCTCCCGGCAGACGCGTCCCCCCATCGTCACCCGAAGCTGCCCCGCCCGGAGCCGACTTCACACGAAAGGGCCCCCACCTCGCTGCTGCGAAGTGGGGGCCCTTTCGGCTGTCCGGGTCGGACTACGGCAGGTTGCGCGCCATCACGATGCGCTGGACCTGGTTGGTGCCCTCGTAGATCTGGGTGATCTTCGCGTCGCGCATCATGCGCTCCAGCGGGTAGTCACGGGTGTAGCCGTAGCCGCCGAGGAGCTGGACGGCGTCGGTGGTGACCTCCATCGCGACGTCCGAGGCGAAGCACTTGGCAGCGGCGCCGAAGAAGGTCAGGTCGCTGTCCGTGCGCTGCGACTTGGCCGCGGCGGCGTAGGTGAGCTGGCGGGCGGCCTCCAGCTTCATCGCCATGTCGGCGAGCATGAACTGGATGCCCTGGAACTCGCCGATCGGCTTGCCGAACTGCTTGCGCTCCTTGACGTAGCCCGCCGCGTAGTCGAGCGCACCCTGGGCGATGCCGATGGCCTGGGCGGCGATGGTGACGCGGGTGTGGTCGAGGGTCTTCATCGCGGTGGCGAAGCCGGTGCCCTCCTCGCCGATCATGCGGTCGGCCGGGATCCGGACGTTGTCCAGGTAGACCTCGCGGGTCGGCGAGCCCTTGATGCCGAGCTTCTTCTCCGGCGCGCCGAAGGAGACGCCCTCGTCGCCCTTCTCGACCACGAAGGCCGAGATGCCCTTGGAGCGCTTCTCGGGGTCGGTGACCGCCATGACGGTGTAGAACTCGGAGACGCCCGCGTTGGTGATCCAGCGCTTGACGCCGTTGAGCACCCAGAAGTCGCCGTCGCGCACCGCGCGGGTCTTCATCCCGGCGGCGTCCGAACCGGCGTCCGGCTCGGAGAGGCAGTACGAGAACATGCCCTCGCCGCGGGCCAGCGCGCCCAGGTACTTCTGCTTCAGCTCCTCGGAGCCGGACAGCTGGACCGGCAGCGAACCGAGCTTGTTGACGGCCGGGATCAGCGAGGAGGACGCGCAGACGCGGGAGATCTCCTCGATCACGATCACGGTGGCCAGCGCGTCGGCGCCGGCGCCGCCATACTCCTCCGGGACGTGCACCGCGTGCAGGTCGTTGGCCTGCAGGGCGTCCAGCGCCTCCTGCGGGAAGCGGCTGTGCTCGTCGACGTCCGCCGCGAAGGGGGCGATCTTGGCCTCGGCGAGCGAGCGCACCGCCTCCCGGAGCATGTCGTGCTCCTCCGAGAGACGGAAGAGGTCGAAGTCCGAACTGCTCGCCATGGCCGATTTCCCCTTATTGGTCAACACCGTTAACTACCGTTAAGTAGATCCTAATTCTAGGCCCGTACCCTGCCTAGAGCAGGGTGACATGCACGACACGGGTGCAGATACCATCAGTCCCTGACCGTCCTACCCTCAAAGGGGAAGCCCGTGGCCCTGCGCATCTCGGTGATCGGTACCGGCTATCTCGGTGCCACCCACGCCGCCTGCCTCGCAGAACTGGGCTTCGAGGTGCTGGGGATGGACATCGACCCCGAGAAGCTGGCCTCGCTCGCCGCGGGCAAGGTGCCGATGTACGAGCCCGGGCTCTCCGAGCTGCTGCTCAAGCACGTGGCCGGGCACGAGGGTTCGACCGGCCGGCTGCGCTTCACGGCCTCCTCGCAGGAGGTCGCCGAGTTCGCCGACGTCCACTTCATCTGCACCAACACCCCGCAGAAGAAGGGGGAGTTCGCCGCCGACATGAGCTACGTCGACGCGGCGGTGGACGCACTGGCCCCGCACCTGACCCGCCCCGCCCTGGTGGTCGGCAAGTCCACCGTGCCGGTGGGCAGCGCGAGCCGGCTGCTCGACCGGCTGCGCGCGCTGGCACCGGCCGGCGACGCCGTCGAACTGGCCTGGAACCCGGAGTTCCTGCGCGAGGGCTACGCCGTGGGCGACACCCTGCACCCCGACCGCCTGGTGGTCGGCGTGCGCGAGGGCGGCCGGGCCGAGGAGCTGCTGCGCGAGGTCTACGCGACGCTGCTCGACGAGGGCGTGCCGCTGGTGGTCACCGACTTCGCCACCGCGGAGCTGGTCAAGGCCGCGGCCAACTCCTTCCTGGCCACCAAGATCTCCTTCATCAACGCGATGGCCGAGGTCTGCGAGAGCGCGGGCGCGGACGTCACCCAGCTGAGCAAGGCGCTCTCCTACGACGAGCGGATCGGCGGCCGCTTCCTCCAGGCCGGACTCGGCTTCGGCGGCGGCTGCCTGCCCAAGGACATCCGGGCCTTCATGGCGCGGGCCGGCGAGCTGGGCGCGGACCAGGCGCTGACCTTCCTGCGCGAGGTGGACTCGATCAACATGCGGCGCCGCAGCCGGATGGTGGAACTGGCCCGCGAGCAGTGCGGCGGCGGCTTCCTGGGCCGCCGGGTGGCCGTGCTCGGCGCCGCCTTCAAGCCGAACTCGGACGACATCCGCGACTCGCCCGCGCTGAACGTGGCCGCGCAGATCCAGTTGCAGGGCGCGCAGGTGACCGTCTACGACCCCAAGGCGATGGACAACGCCCGCAAGATGTTCCCCGGCCTCTCCTACGCGGCCACTGCGCTGGAGGCCGTCGAGGGCGCCCACGTGGTGCTGCACCTGACGGAGTGGCAGGAGTTCCGCGACCTGGACCCGGCCCAGGTCGGCGCCCTGGTCGCCGAGCGGCGGCTGGTGGACGGCCGGAACGTGCTGGACGCCGACGCCTGGCGCGCGGCCGGCTGGACCTACCGCGCGATGGGCCGTCCCAGCTAGCCGGAATGACCGGTCGGCCGCCGGGGTTGAAGCCGCTATGACGAGCTACCGGGACCAGGCAACCGCGCGCGAGATCCTGACCACCTCCGGGGACACCTGGGCCGTGGTCGGGCTGTCCAGCAACACCCGGCGCGCCGCGTACGGCGTCGCCCAGGTGCTCCAGCGCTTCGGCAAGCGCGTGGTGCCGGTGCACCCGAAGGCGGAGACCGTGCTCGGCGAGCAGGGGTACGCCTCGCTGGCCGACATCCCGTTCCCGGTCGACGTGGTGGACGTGTTCGTCCGCAGCGACCTCGCCGGGCAGGTGGCCGACGAGGCCGTGGCGGCCGGCGCCGCGGCGGTCTGGTTCCAGCTCGACGTGATCGACGAGGCGGCGTACCAGCGCACCACGGCGGCCGGCCTGCGGATGGTGATGGACCGCTGCCCGGCGATCGAGATCCCGCTGCTCTAGGAGTCCAGCTCGGCCAGCGTGGCGATGGACGGCCGGCGGGTGGTCTGCAACGCGCGGGCCGCGTCCTCGGCTGCGCGCAGGGTGCGGACGGCGTTCTGCCAGGTGAGCTTGGCCAGGTCGGCCTCCGACCAGCGGCGGCCGAGCAGTTCGGCGACCAGGTTGGGGTAGCCCGCGACGTCGCCCAGGTCGGCCGGGACGAACGCGGTGCCGTCGAAGTCGCCGCCGATGCCCAGGTGGTCGATGCCGGCCACCTCGCGCATGTGGTCCAGGTGGTCGGCGACGGTGGCGGCGGTGGCCAGCGGGCGCGGGTGCTCGGCCTCGAAGGCGTGGTGCACCTTCATCGCATCGGGGGTGTGCTCCAGGGCGTGCAGGCCGTGCGCCTCCATGTTGGCGTCCGCGAGGGCGGTCCACTCGACGGCGGCCGGCAGGATGAACTTCGGCACGAAGGTGGCCATCGCCACGCCGCCGTTGGCGGGCAGCAACGCCAGCACGTCGTCCGGGATGTTGCGCGGGTGGTCGCAGACCGCGCGGGACGAGGAGTGCGAGAAGATCACCGGCGCCTCGCTGACCCGCAGCGCGTCGCGCATGGTGTCGGCGGAGACGTGCGAGAGGTCGACCAGCATGCCGAGCCGGTTCATCTCCCGGACGACCTCCACTCCGAACGCGGTGAGCCCGCCCGCGGCCGGCGCGTCGGTGGCCGAGTCCGCCCACGGCACGTTGTCGTTGTGGGTGAGCGTCATGTAGCGCACGCCCAGCTGGTGCAGCGCCCGCAGGGTGGCCAGCGAGGAGTTGATGCTGTGTCCGCCCTCGGCGCCCATCAGCGAGGCGATCCGCCCGTCGGCCCGGGCGGCCTCCATGTCGTCGGCGGTCAGCGCCAGCCGCAGCCGCTCGGGGAACCGGTCGACCAGCGCGCGGACGAAGTCGATCTGCTCCAGCGTCGCGCTGACGGCCTGGTCACCGGCGAAGTCCGAGCGCACGAAGACCGACCAGAACTGCGCACCCACCCCGCCGGCCCGGAGCCGGTCGAGGTCGGTGTGCAGGCGGTCGCTCTGGTCCGCGGCCAGGTCGATCGCGTCCAGGTCGTAGCCGACCTGGGAACGCATCGCCCAGGGGAGGTCGTTGTGACCGTCCACCACGGGGGCGTCGACGAGCAGGGCACGGGCGCGGGCGAGCAGCTGAGGGTCCATGACCCCCGATTCTGCTACTTTCCGAAGCCGAAGGCGCTCGACCCGGCCACCTTGGCGCGCAGCTTCTTGCCCTTGTCGGTGGCCTGGGTGTTCAGCTCGGCCTGGAAGTCGACCATCCGCTCGGTGAGTTCGGTGTCGAAGGCGGCGAGCATCCGGACCGCCAGCAGGCCCGCGTTGCGGGCTCCGGCGATGGAGACGGTGGCCACCGGCACGCCGGCCGGCATCTGGACGATGGACATCAGGCTGTCCATGCCGTCCAGGTAGCGCAGCGGCACCGGGACGCCGATCACCGGCAGCGGGGTCACCGAGGCCAGCATGCCCGGCAGGTGGGCGGCGCCGCCGGCGCCCGCGATGATCGCCTTGAGGCCGCGCTTGTGGGCGTTCTCGCCGTACGTGATCATCTCGCGCGGCATCCGGTGCGCGGAGAGCACGTCGACCTCGTAGCGGACCTCGAACTCGTCCAGCGCCTGCGCGGCGGCCTCCATCACCGGCCAGTCGGAGTCGGAGCCCATGACGATGCCGACACAAGGAGTGGTGGGGGCACTCATTCGGTGATGGTTCCTCTCAGGTAAGCGGCCGCGTGGCGGGCGCGCTCGCGCACGTCGTCGAGGTCGTCCCCGAAGACGGTGACGTGGCCGACCTTGCGGCCGGGCTTCACGTCCTTGCCGTACATGTGGATCCGCAGGCCGGGGTCGCGGGCCATGCAGTGCAGGAAGGCGTGGTACATGTCCGGGTAGTCGCCGCCCAGGACGTTGACCATCACGGTCCACTTCGCGCGGGGGCGGGGGTCCCCGAGCGGGAGGTCGAGCACCGCGCGTAGGTGGTTCTCGAACTGCGAGGTGACCGCGCCGTCGATCGACCAGTGGCCGGAGTTGTGCGGGCGCATGGCGAGCTCGTTGACCAGGATCCGGCCGTCCCGGGTCTGGAACAGCTCGACTGCCAGGTGGCCGGTGATGTCCAGCTCCCCGGCGATCCGCAGCGCGAGCGCCTGGGCCTCGCCGGCCAGCACCGGGTCCAGGTCGGGGGCGGGGGCGGTGACCTCGGCGCAGACGCCGTTCTCCTGGAGGCTCTCCACCACCGGGTAGGCGACCGCCTGGCCGCTGGGCGAGCGCACCACGTTGGCGGCGAGCTCGCGCAGGTAGTCGACCTTCTCCTCGGCCAGCACCGCGACGCCGGCCAGGAACGGCGCGTGGGCCTGCTCCTCGTCGTCGACGACCCAGACGCCCTTGCCGTCGTAGCCGCCGCGGACGGTCTTCAGCACGACGGGGTAGCCCGCGCCCTCGTTGGCGAACGCGGTCACGTCAGCCGGGTCGGCGACCAGGCGGTGGCGCGGGCAGGGCACGCCGATGGCGTCCAGGGTGGCCCGCATCACGCCCTTGTCCTGCGCGTTCACCAGCGCCTCGGGGCCGGGCCGCACGGCGATGCCGTCGGCCTGCAGGGCCCGCAGGTGCTCGGTGGGGACGTGCTCGTGGTCGAAGGTGACCACGTCGCAGTCGGCCGCGAAGCGGCGCAGGGTCTCCAGGTCCCGGTAGTCGCCGAGGACGACGTCGGAGACCACCTGCGAGGCGGAGTCCTGCGGGGTGTCGGCAAGGAGTTTGAACCGCACTCCGAGCGGGATGCCGGCCTGGTGTGCCATGCGCGCCAGCTGCCCGCCGCCGACCATGCCCACCACTGGAAATTTTGCGCTGCCCGGGAAAGTCACGCTGCCAGGATATCCGGGCCGGTCGGGGGCGGTGTACCGGCGGCCGGGGGCGCTCGGCGGGGCGATCGGGGGCAGTCGGCTCGCAGGGATCCCTCATGAAGAGCCGGTAGCCTGGATGGCCGGACCACGCGGACGGCGTAATCCTCTTAGTTGAGCAGGCACAGGAGACCTCTGCGGATGACCACGACCAGCGATCACTCAAGTCCCTCCCTGCTGCAGCGCCTGCGCGGTGCCTCCGGCGAGGTGGTGAAGTTCGGGATAGTCGGGCTGGTCGGCATCTTCGTGAACTTCGGGGTCTCCAACCTCGCGATCCACGCGACCGGCTGGGCGCCCGTGCGCTGCTCGGTGATCGGTACGGCGGTCGCGATCGTCGTCAACTACCTGGGCTACCGCTACTGGGTCTACCGCGACAGCGACGCGGCCTCGCGCCGCCGCGAGATCACCCTCTTCCTGATCTTCAGCGGCATCGGCATGCTGATCGAGAACGGCACGCTCTGGTTCTCCACCTACACGCTGGGCCTGCACGGCACGATCGCGTACAACCTCTCGAAGGCGTTCGGCACCGGTCTCGGCACGCTGTTCCGCTTCTTCTCGTACCGCACCTGGGTCTTCAAGGCGATGCCGGAGCTGGCCGAGCCCGAGACGGACGTCAAGGTCGTCGCGCAGGCCGAGCGGATCCTGGCCACCGAGGACTCCGCCCACTACGTGAAGTGACTCCTACCGGGTGGTGACCCGGCCCAGGAAGAGTGCGAAGACCGGCGGCTGGAGCGCGAGCAGTTCCAGCCGTCCGCCGTCCGCCTCGGCGAGGTCGCGGGCGACCGCCAGGCCGATGCCGGTGGAGTTGTGGCCGCTGACCGTCCGCTCGAAGACCCGGTTGCCGAGCTCGGGCGGCACGCCCGCGCCCTCGTCCTGCACCTCGATCACCACCGAGCTGCCGGAGGCCCGCACGCGTACGGTGACCGTTCCCGCGCCGTGCATCAGGGTGTTCTCGATCAGGGTCGCCAGCACCTGGGAGACCGTCCCCGGGGTCCCCAGCGCGGTGATCCCGGCCAGGCCCTCGATCACCAGCCGCCGCCCGCTGCCGCGCAGCGAGGGCCCCCACTCCTCGCGCTGCTGCTTGATCACCTCGTCCAGGTCGAAGCCGCCGGCGGTCGGGCCGTGCGTGTCGCGCTGGTTGGTGAGCAGCCGCTGGACCACGTCGGTGAGCCGCTCGACCTGCTGGAGCGCGATGGTGGCCTCCTCGCGGACGGTCTCCGGCTCCTGGGCCAGTGCGGTGATCTCCTCCAGCCGCATGGAGAGCGCGGTGAGCGGGGTGCGCAGCTGGTGCGAGGCGTCGGCGGCGAGCCGGCGCTCGGCCGTGAGCATCCGGGCGATCCGCTCGGCGCTGGCGTCCAGCACCTCGGCGATCCGGTCCAGTTCGGGCACCCCGTAGCGCCGGTCGCGCGGGCGCGGGTCGCCGGAGCCGAGGCGTTCGGCGGTCTCGGCGAGGTCGGTCAGCGGGCGGGCCAGCCGTTTGGCCTGCCAGACCGCCAGCGCCACCGCGGCCTGCACCGCGAGCAGCGCGACCGCGCCGAGCAGGATCAGCATGCTGCCGATGTCGTGCTGGACGGTGGCGCGGGACTGCTGCACGGTCACCGTCTCGCCGCTGGCGCCGGTCTCGCTGGCCGTCAACGGGTGGCTGCCGGAGGGCCGTTGGCCGATCACGATCGGCTGCATGCCGGGGATCTGGATCTCGGCGTAGTAGCCGTCGGTGACCTGACTGCCGATCCGCTCCCCGGTGACCGGCTCACCCGCCGCGAGCCGACTCTCGACCAGGCCGAGCACCCGGAACGCGGTGGCGTCCACCCGCTCCTGGGCGGCGTTGACGATGGTCTGCTTCTCGACCAGGGCCAGGGGTACGCAGAACACCACCACGACCACCAGGACCACGCCCAGCAGCGAGTTGATCATCCTGCGTTTCACGGAACCAGCGTACCCGCCTGCGACCGGCCGCCCAGGACACCAAAAACCGTACATGACCGGTACCGTTAACTCGTACCAGTTCAGTACAGCCTACGGAGGGCAGCCATGGCCATAAGCGCCAGCGACGCGAGGACACGCCTTTTCCCTCTGATCCAGCAGGTGAACGACGACCACGTTCCTGTGCGGATCACCTCGAAGGCCGGCGACGCGGTCCTCATGTCGGCCGACGACTACGACTCGTGGCAGGAGACCATCTACCTTCTGCGGTCGCCCGCCAACGCCAGGCGGCTCATGGAAGCCGTCGCCAGGGACAAGGCATCCAGCCCGACGGTCAGCAAGACCATGGAGGAGCTGGAAGCCCTGGCCGGTGAGGTATGAGGAGTGTCCACTTCGACCCGGACGGCTGGGAGGACTTCCTCTTCTGGCTCGGGTCGAACCGGAAGATGGCACAGCGGATCACCCGCCTGACCGGCGAGATCCAACGTGACCCCTTCAGCGGGATCGGCAAGCCAGAGCCCCTCAAGGGCGACCTGGCCGGCTACTGGTCCCGGCGGATCGACGACGAGCATCGGCTGGTGTACCGGGCCGACGAGAAGGAGATCAAGATCCTCAAGGCCCGCTACCGCTACTGACCACCCAGAGGTTCGTCAGTTCTTCTCGAAGCGGAAGCCGACGCCGCGGACGGTGGCGATGTAGCGCGGGTTGGTGGCGTCGTCGCCGAGCTTCTTGCGCAGCCAGGAGATGTGCATGTCCAGTGTCTTGGTCGAGGTCCACCAGGTGGTGTCCCAGACCTGGCGCATGATGTCCTCGCGGGTGACCACCCGCCCGGCGTCCCGGACCAGCACCCGCAGCAGCTCGAACTCCTTGGCGGAGAGCGTCAGCTCCTCCTCGCCGACCCAGGCGCGGTGCGACTCGATGTCGATCCGGACACCGTGCGCGCCGGTGGAGAGCGAGTCGACGTTGCCGCGGCGCAGCAGCGCGCGGACCCGGGCGAGCAGTTCGGCCAGCCGGAACGGCTTCGTCACGTAGTCGTCCGCGCCGGCGTCCAGGCCGACCACGGTGTCCACCTCGTCGGCGCGCGCGGTGAGCACCAGGACGGGGCAGCTCTTGCCGTCGGCGCGCAGGCGGCGGCAGACCTCAAGACCGTCCATCCGCGGCAGGCCGAGGTCCAGGACGACCAGGTCGACCTCTTCCTCCAGGCCGGCTTCCAGGGCTGACGGGCCGTCCTCCCGGACGAGCACCTCGTAGCCCTCGCGCCGGAGCGCGCGGGCCAGCGGTTCCGAGATTGCGGGGTCGTCCTCGGCGAGCAGCACACAGGTCATGGGGCGATGGTAGTCCGCTCGGACGCCGCTGATCGTCGCTCCGGATCAACCGGTCCCGCGCCCGGACCCGACCGGCCCGTGACCGACCGTGAACTGAGGGTTCGCACGGCGGGGCACAGGGCCGTTCGGCCGCTGTGAAGTAGTTCACACCGGGTGATCGCACGGGTTCCCCCAGGTATCGGCCGCAGTGCCGGTCGTGCACCCCGCCGAGGCGAAGATCCCGCAGTTGGACCATGGCTTCGAAGGGCTTCTGGCTGGATTACCATCGATTAAGAAGATCCTCGCGCGTAGAACTTCAGCGGCCCGTTACCGTTTTGGTGTTCTTTATGCGCCGATGTCAGTGAAAAAGCGGACGTACAGTGGTCGCGTCCCCGTGTCGTGTACTGCGGATACCCCCTGCCCCCAGAAGTCCGCAGGAGCCCCGCGGTGTTCGGACGCCCGCCTCCACCCCCCTTGGCGGCGCGTCCCAGTCAGACTCAGGCAAGGAACCACTACTGATGGCGTCAACCACCACCCTGGACGCCGGCACCACGCCGGCTCCGCCTGGCGGCAAGACCTTCTTCGGGCACCCCCGAGGACTCGCCACGCTCTTCATGACCGAGACGTGGGAGCGCTTCAGCTTCTACGGCATGCGCGCCCTGCTGGTCATCTACATGGTCGCCGACCACAAGCACGGCGGTCTCGGGATGCCGGTCGCCACGGCGACCGCCGTCTACAGCGTCTACAACGCGATGGTCTACCTGCTGGCCCTGCCCGGCGGCTGGATCGCCGACCGGTTCCTCGGTGCCCGCAAGACGGTCGCGCTCGGCGGGACGATCATCATGATCGGCCACTTCCTGCTGGCGGTCCCGGTCGAGGCGTCGTTCTTCGTCGGCCTGGTCTTCATCGCGGTCGGCTCCGGCCTGCTGAAGGCCAACATCTCGACGATGGTCGGCCACCTCTACGAGGGGCCCAACGACCCGCGTCGCGACGGCGGCTTCACCATCTTCTACATGGGCATCAACCTCGGTGCCTTCGCCGCCCCGCTGGTCATCGGCACCGTCGGACAGAGCGTCGACTGGCACCTCGGCTTCGCGCTCGCCGGTATCGGCATGGCGCTGGGCCTGGGCCAGTACCTGTTCGGCACCCGCCACCTCAGCCCCAAGAGCAGCGTCGTCAGCTCGCCGATCACCTCGGTCGAGAAGAGCGCCCTGCTGCGCAAGGGCGCCTTCTGGCTGGCCCTGGCCGCGGTCTTCTACGGCGTCGTGGTGCTGAGCGGCACGTTCACCATCAACTGGGCGGTCTGGCCGCTGTCGATCGCCGGTATCGCGATCCCGATCGTGGTGTTCGCCCGGATCAAGCGCGACAAGGACCTGACCGCGGACGACCACTCCAAGATCCGCGGCTACATCTGGTTCTTCGTGGTGGCGGCCGTCTTCTGGATGATCTACGACCAGTCCGGTTCGACGCTGAGCGTCTTCGCCGACAGCAGCACCAACCTGTCGATCTTCGGCTGGAAGTTCCCGTCCAGCTGGTTCCAGTCGCTGAACCCGCTGTACATCATGGCGCTGGCCCCGGTCTTCGCCTGGCTCTGGGTCTGGCTGGCCCGGCGCATGAAGAACCCCAGCACCACCATGAAGTTCGCCTTCGGTCTGCTGATGATCGGCGCCTCCTTCCTGGTGATGATGCTGGCGATGGCCGCCGCGACCGGTGGCGTCAAGGTCTCGCCGCTCTGGCTGGCCATGGTCTACCTGGTGCAGACGGTCGGCGAGCTGACCCTCTCCCCCGTCGGCCTGTCGGTCACCACCAAGCTGGCCCCGGCGAAGTACGCCAGCCAGATGATGGGTATCTGGTTCCTCGCCGTCACGGCGGGCGACTGCGTCGCGGCGATCATCCAGCTCGGCCTGGGCAACGCCACCGGCAGCACCTGGTACTTCGCGATCCAGGGCGTGGCGGCGATAGTGGCCGGTGTCGCGCTGGTGATGTACCGCAAGAACGTCATCAAGCTGATGGGCAACGTGCACTGACGCGCTGACCTCACACCGAAGGGGCGGTACCCGATCCGGGTACCGCCCCTTCGTGCTGTGGTCATGGGGGTTCCACACCCATCTTCTGATCAGCCGTTACCACCCCTGTGGGGGACGGGCCCCCAGGGACCGCAGCCCTGGCGCGAGGGTTCCGGCGGCCTCTTGTGCGGGCCGGGCGCGGGCTGCCACGCTCGGCGCTGTGATCACTTCGTCGCTCAGGAGTACGACCGGGCCGCCGCCTGCGGCTGCCTGGTGGTCACGCGGCCTGTCCGCGGCCGAGCGGCCCGGCGACCTGCGGCCGGACTGGGCCGCGTTCGTCGACGAAGTCCTGGCGACCTCCGCGACGCCGGTCGTGCCGCCCGGGGAGCTGCGCGGCACGGCCTGGTTCAGGACCGTGGTGACGCCCTTCGCCGAACTGGCCGCGACCCGTCTGGTGACGCCGGGCGCGCCGGCCCGGGTCGACCTGGCCGCCGTCCGCGCGCTGTTCGTGCACCAGCTGGCCGAGAGCCTGGCCCGGCAGGCGGCCCGCACCCTCGTCCTGGAACTCAACGTGGCGAGGGTGAACGGACGGCTGCTCGGTGACACGCCGTCCAAGCGGTTCCGCCACTTTCTCGCCCTGGCCGCGAGCCGCGAGGGTCTGCGCGCCCTGTGCCACGAGTACCCGGTACTCGCCCGGCTGCTGGCCCGGACCTCGCTGGCGGCCGCCGAGGCCCTGACCGAGCTGCTCGCCCGCTTCGCCGCCGACCGGGCCGACCTGGTCGCCGCCCTGCTGTCGGGCGCCGAGCCCGGAGCGCTGACCGCCGTCCGGACCGCCGGTGACGGACACCGTCGCGGTCGCAGCGTCGCGGTGCTCCACTTCGCCGGCGGCGACCGGGTGGTGTACAAGCCGCGATCGCTCCGCGCGCACCGGCACTTCACCGAGCTGGTCGGCTGGTTCAACGAGCAGCCCGGGACGCCGGGGCTGCGCACCCCCGCGCTGCTGGACCGGCCCGGCTACGGCTGGGTGGAGTTCGTCGCCCCGCAACCCTGCGTGAGCCCGGAGCAGGTGGAGCGGTTCTATCTCCGCCAGGGCGCGTGGCTCGCCCTGCTGCACGCGCTGGACGGCACCGACCTGCACTTCGAGAACCTGGTCGCCTGCGCGGACCACCCCGTCCTGGTCGACGTCGAGACCCTCTTCCACCCGCCTGCCCCAGCGGGCCGGGACCAGGCGGAGCAGGACCCGGCGGCGCTCGTGCTGGAGTCGTCGGTGCAGCGGACCGCCCTGCTGCCCCGACCGGTCCTCGGGGACCTGGCGGCGCTGGACGTCTCGGGCCTCGGCGGCGACCCCGGGGCGCTCTTCCCGAACGACGTGGTGGCCTGGGCTGCCGACGGAACCGACGAGATGCGGCTGGTCCGCCAGGCCGGCGAGCTGGCCGGCGCCGGGAACCGCCCCCGGCTCGACGGGGTGGACGCCGACCCGGTGCAGCACACCGAGGCGCTGGTCGCCGGCTTCCGCACGGGCTGCCGGGCGATCACCGCCGGGTGGGTGGACCTCGCCGGTCCGCACGGCCTGCTGCACCGGTTCGCCGAGGACGAGGTGCGGGTGATCACCCGGGCGACCCAGGCCTACGGGACGCTCCTGGACGAGTCGACCCACCCCGACGTCCTGCGGGACGGGGTGGAGCGCGACGGACTCCTGCGGCTGCTGGAGACGGACGTGCTCGGCCAGGGCCGGCCCGGGCTCGTCGAGGACGAGATCGCCGAACTGTGGGACGGCGACGTCCCGTTGTTCACCACCAGGCCGGGCGCGACGGACCTGTGGACCGGCACTGGTCGGCGGATGTCCGGCGCCCTCGACCGGCCGGGCCTGGCCCGGGTGGCGGACAAGATCCGGGCGATGGGGCCGGCCGACCTCGACGAGCAGGAATGGATCATCCGGGCGTCGCTGGCGACCAGGTCGACCGCGCCCGCGCACGACACCGGCGAACCGCTGCCCGAACCGTCCGGCCCGGCCGCCGGACCTGCTCCGGACTCCGGACGGCTGCTCGCCGCCGCCCGGGCCATCGGGGACCAGCTGGTCGATCGGGCCCACCTGGGCCCGCAGCGCGCGAACTGGCTCGGACTCCACCTGCTCGGGGACCGCTGCTGGCGGCTCGCGCCGGCCGGCGCCGAGCTGGGCGGCGGGTATCCGGGGCCGGCCCTGTTCCTCGCCCAGCTCGCCGCGCTCACCGGAGCCGCGCGCTACGCCGAGGTGGCCCGCCGGGCGCTGCGGCCGGTCCCGCGCCTGCTGGACCGGCTCGCGGCGAGGCCCGACGAGCTCGGCGCGGTCGGATCAGGGGCCTTCGCCGGGCTGGGCGGCCTCCTGCATGCGCTGACCCAGGTGGCCGTGCTGCTGGACGACCGCGAGGTCCGCGACTGGCTCGAACCGGCCACCGCCCTCACCGTCGCCGCCGCCGAGGCCGAGGACTCCTCCGGGGTCGCCGACGGTACGGCCGGCGGCCTGGTGGCGCTGCTCGGCGTGCACCAGGCCACCGGCAGCGCCCAGGCCTGGCGCGGCGCGCGGGACTGCGCGGCCCGCCTCCTCGACCGCCCGCTGCCCGCCGCACCCGGCTTCACCGCCGGTGCGGCCGGGGTCGGTTGGGCGCTGCTGAGGTTCGCGGCGGCCGGCGGCGATGCCCGGTACGAGCGCGCGGGGTTGGCCGCGCTGCGCTCGGCGGCCCGTGCGGCGGATGGCCTGTCCTGGTGTGCGGGCCTGCCCGGCGTCGCGCTGGCGGTGACCGACAGCACCGTGGCGGCGGCCGACCCGGAGCTGGCCGCACTGGTCGAACGCGCCGCTCGCGCAGTCGTGACCGGCGGCCGACTGCCCAACCACAGCCTGTGCCACGGCGAACTCGGCGCCCTCGAACTGCTCGGCCGGGCCACCGGACCAGCCGAACGGGCCGCGCGGGACCACCGGGCCGCAGCGCTGCTGGCCACCCTCGCACGGACCGGGCCGCGCTGCGGCACCCCCGGTCACCTCGCGTCCCCCGGCCTGCTGAACGGTCTGGCCGGCATCGGCCACGGACTGCTGCGGCTCGGGTTCGCGGACACCACGACTTCGGCACTGCTGCTGCGGCTGCCGAGTAACGAAAGGCCGGCATCCCGTCGGCCGCTACCCCTCGGAGAATTCGACCCCTCAGAGAAGGAGACGCAACGCCATGGACGAGCAGAACAGGGTTGACCTGTGGAAGCAGCCGACTGCGCGGCGGAACCAGAACGCCGATCACCCGGCCGGTGAGATCCGGCTGCGGACCGGCGACGGGCTCACCCGCCGCGCCGACCTGCTGGGGGCCGCGACAGTCGATCAGCGGGACATCTTCACGACCATGAGCTGGATCTGACGCAGCGATAGGACCAGGTCGGGCAGCCGGTGCGCCTACGGGCGTACCGGCTGCCCGAGTTGACCGCGTACGTCGGAGCCATCCACTAGCGTGTGGCGCATGCCAACCACTTCGCCGGCGGTCGTCGGTCGTGACGTCGAACTTGCCCTGCTCCAGGCGGCTCTGACCGAGCTGCAGAGCGGCGGCGGCCGTTCGGTCCTGTTGCTGGGTGAGGCCGGGATCGGCAAGTCCCGCCTGATCGGCTGCACCGCCGAGCAGGCCACCGCGCTGGGCCTGCCGGTGCTGCGCGGCCGGGGCAGTGCGATCGGCGCGGGCACCCCGTTCCGTCCGATCGTCGAGGCGCTGAGTTCGCACTTCCGGATCGGCGGGCCGCCCGAGGATCCGGAGCTCGGACCGTACCGGCCGGTGCTGGCCCGGGTGGTCCAGGAGTGGCGCCAGACACCGGCCCCGGACTACCCGGAGAGCCTGGTCGAACTCGGCGAGGCGCTGCTGCGGTTGCTCGCCGTCCTCGGGCGGAAGGCCGGCTGCGTCCTGGTGCTGGAGGACCTGCACGAGGCGGACTCCGAGACGGTCGCCGTGGTGGAGTACCTGGTCGACAACCTCGCCGGACTGCCGGTGCTGCTCGTCGCCAGCCTGCGACCGGAGCCGGGGGCCGCACTCGACCTGGTGCGCTCGATCGAGCGGCGGCGGATGGCCTCGGTCGTCACACCGCAGCCCCTGGAGCGGCGGGCGGTCCAGGCCATCGCCGCGGGCTGCCTGGGTGTTCCGGCCGACCGGGTGCCGCCTGCCGTGGTCGAGCGACTGACCGTCGCGAGCGACGGAAACCCTTACCTGGTCGAGGAGTTGCTCGCCGAGATGGTCGGTTCGGGAGCGCTGCGACCGGGCACCGACGGCTGGCAGGTGGCCGGCGACCTCTCGGGAAGCGTCCCGGCGGCGGTGGTCCACGTCCACCACCAGCGGCTGGCCGCGCTGGACGAGCCGGTGCGGGAACTCCTCCTGCTGGCGGCGACCCTGGGGCCGCGGTTCTCGGTCGCGACCCTGCAGATCATCACCGGGCACGACGACGCGAGCCTGTTCGCCCACCTGAGAGCCGCGGTGGCGGGGAACTTCGTCCTGCCCGACGACGCAGCCCCGGGTGAGTACGCCTTCCGTCACGCGCTCACCGCGGAGGCCGTGCTGGCGAGCATCCCGGCAGCCGAACGGGCCGCCCCGGCCCGGCGGGCCGCGGCCGCGATCCAGCAGGCCGAACCGGAGCTGTCCGCCGACCGCTGCCAGCTGGTCGCAGGGCTCCTGCTGGCGGCGGGCGACCGGACGGGCGCGGCTCTGCTCTACGCCGACGCCGGCCGCCAGGCGCTGGCCGACGGAGCCTCGGGATCGGCCGTCCGGCTCCTCGAGCGCGGCCAGGAGCTCGGGGCCGCCGCGGACCGTACCGACATCACCGCGTCACTGGCGTGCGCGCTGGCCGAGGCCGGTCAGCTCGACCGCGCCATCGGCCTGGCCGACGACCTGCCGCTGACGGGCGCCGCGAGCCCGGCGGCCGAGGGCCGGATCGAGCTGCACACCCGGCTGGCCTGGGCGGCGGTGATCGCCGAACGCTGCCCGGAGACCGTCGCCCAACTCGCGGCGGCCCGGGCGCTGCTCGGCGACCGCGGCCAACCCGCGCAGACCGCCGCGCTCGACGTGATCGAGGGCCACCTCGCGCTGCTTCCCAGCCAGGACGCGCGGGCCGTCGACGCCGAACGGTCGGCCCGGGAGGCGGCCGAGGTGGCGGAGCGGGAGAAGCGTCCGGTGCTGGCCTGCCAGGCCTGGCAGCTGCTCGCCCTGCTGGCCCGCGAACGCGGTTTCGACGACGCGGACGGCTGTCTGGAACGCATGCTCACCGTGGCCGAGGCGAACGCCCTGCCGGTCTGGCGCCTGGAGGCCCTGCTCCGGCTCGGCGCCAACGCCTTCATGCGGACAGGTGACGCCCGCAGGCTCGAACAGGCCAGAGCGGCGGCCCAGGAGCTGGGTGCGATCACGCTGCACCAGCGGGTGGAGAGCCTGCTGGCGATGAACGCGGTGCTGCGGGGAGATCCGGCGACGGCCGAGGAGATCATCGGCCGATGTCTCGACGCCAGCGCCCGGATGCGCAATCTGGACATCCACCGCTACCTGCTGCTGACCTCGGCCATCCTCGCCGCGCACCGCGGCCGACGCCGGGAGATGGAACGCGTGCTGCTGGCGTTCCGTCAGGCCGGGGGCGAGAAGTCCTTCCTGACGCCGGTGATGCTGGGACTCTGCCGGGCCGTCTGCGCGCTGCTGGAGGAGGACCGGAAGACGGCGGCGGCCGAGCTGGCCGCCGGCGCGCAGTGGGAGGCCCAGCACCCGAACGTGTTCTATCTGGCCGGGCGGTACGGCCTGCGGCCGCTGCTGGCGGTCCTGGCCGGCACGGCGGGGCGGGCCGAGTACCTCGTGGTGGCCGGGGCCCCGGCGGCGGAACTGGCCTGGAACCGGCAGTTCCTGCTGTTCGCCGACGCCGTCCTGCTGGGGCGGGAGGGCCGGGCCGAGGAGGCGGCGCAGGTCGTCGAGCAGGCGCGTCGGACCGGCGGGCTCTTCCCGACGGGTCACCACCTGGGCCTGCGCCTGGTCGCGGAGGCGGCGCTGGCCGAGGGCTGGGGTGACCCGGTGGGGTGGCTGCGGACGGCCGAGGAGTACTTCCACGCTCTGGACGTCCCCTCGGTGGCGTCGGCCTGCCGGGCCCTGCTCCGGCAGGCCGGCGTGAGTGTCGCGCAGCACCGCAGCGGGAGCGAGCTGATACCCGAGGCGCTGCGCAGGTACTGCCTCACCCCGCGCGAGTACGAGGTGCTGGCCCTGCTCGTCGAACGGCCCGGCAACCAGGACCTCGCGCGCCGGCTGTCCATCTCGCCGCGCACGGTGGAGAAGCACATGGCGAGCCTGATCCAGAAGACCGGCCAGGCGGACCGGGCGTCGCTGTGCCGGCTGGCGATCGAGTTCTCCGGGGCCGGCTGAGCCGAGGCCGGCTGAGGTGGGGCCGGCTGAGGTGGGGCCGGCTGAGGTGGGGTAGCCGCCCGGAAGATGGGGGCGGTACCCCCATGCCCCGCGCCGGGCCCGCCGCCAGGATTGGTGGCAGACGCCAGGCCCGAGGGGGGCTCGGCCGGCCAGTTCACCAAGGAGGCGCGGCGATGACAGCTCCGGACGGCGCGGTGGCCGCCCAGGTCCCCGACCGGGACGCCGAGTTCCTGCCGGAGGTCGTCCGGTCGCTGCTGCGGGCGCGCGGCGGGTCGTCCTGGACGGTGACCCCGGAGGAGTTCTGGTGCCGGGTCAGCCCCGGACAGCGCCCGAACGGGCCGACCCAGGGCTGGAAGCTGCACGTCACGGCGACCCCGCTCGCCGCGCCGCTGGTCCTGAACCGCTGTGCGTCGGTACTGATCGACGATCAGGCCTCGTTCAAGTTCGCCGGGACCCTGCAGCGGGTCGCCGAACTGGTCGACGGACGCTACGACCGCGGCGGCGGCGGCAAGTTCATCACGGTGTATCCGAGCGACGAGGAGCAGTTCCGCCGCCTTGCCGAGCTGCTGCACCTGGCCACCGCGGGGCTGCCGGGGCCGGGGATCCTCTCCGACCGGCAGTACCGGCCCGAGAGCTCGGTGTACTACCGCTACGGCGCGTTCCGCGGTCTCAGGCGGCTCGGTAACGACGGCGCCTGGGAGTACCTGGTGACGGCGCCCGACGGGAAGCCGGAGAAGGATCAGCGACTGGCCTGGTACAGCCCGCCCGACTGGGCCCGCTCACCGCTCCCCGAACCGGTCGGCGCCAGTGCCGAGCGGCCGGCCGAGGTGCTGCTGGGCGGCCGGTACGTGGTGAAGCGGGCCATCCGGCACGCGTACAAGGGCGGGGTGTTCCTGGGCACGGACAAGGAGACCGGCCGCGAGGTGGTCGTCAAGGAGGCCCGGCGGGATGTCGGCGCGGGCCTGAACGGCGAGGACGCCGCCGCCCGTCTGCGGCACGAGGCCGCCATGCTCGCACTGCTCGGGCCGCTCGGGCTCACCCCCGAGGCGCTCGACCAGTTCGGCCAGGGGGGGAACCAGTACCTGGTCCAGGAGCGGATCATCGGGGGGACCCTGCGGAACTGGGTGGCCGAGCAGCCGGACCGGTCGCTCGCATCGGTGCTGCACCTGGCCGGGCAACTGGTCGCCGCGGTGGACGCGGTGCACGAGGCCGGACTGGTCCTGCGCGATCTGAGCCCGAACAACCTGATGGTCACCGCCGAGGGAAAGCTGTGGCTGATCGACGTGGAGACGGCCTCCCGGCCGGGCGAGCAGGCCCGCCGCGCCTACACCCCCGGGTACGGCGCGCCCGAGGTGGTGGCGGCTCCCAGCCATGGGCCCGCGCCCGCCTTCGAAGCCGATCTCTTCAGCCTCGGTGCGACGCTGTTCCACCTGGCCAGCGGCGTGGATCTGCTCCTCTCACCGGACCGGCCGACCGTCCGTCCCGAGGAGGAGCGGCGCTTCGAGCTGGTCACCGGGGTTCTTTCGGCGAGCGGTGAGCTGCGGCGCCTCGAACCCCTGATCCTCGGCCTGGTGGCCGAGGATCCCGGGAGTCGCTGGAGCCTGCGGCGGGTACGGGAGTTCCTCTCCACGCCGGCCCCCACACCGGGTACCGGCAACGAGGCCGGACAGCCGCCGGACGCGCGCCTGGCGCCCGAGGAGGCCGAGCGGATGATCGCCGACGGCCTCACCCACCTGCTGGCCGGCCGGACGCCCGACGGCGAGTGGCTGTGGCCCGCCGAGGGCTTCGCCCTGCGCACCGACGCGCTGAACGTGCAGTACGGCGCCGCCGGAGTGCTGGGAGTCCTGACCGCGGCCGCCGCGGTCCGCGACGACGCCGGGCTGCGGCTCGCCGTCGCCGAGACCGCGCAGTGGGTCGCCGACCGCCTGGGGAAGGGCGTACGGACCCTGCCCGGCCTGTACTTCGGCCGGTCGGGGACGGCGTGGGCCCTGCTCGACGCCGCACTGTCGACCAAGGACGACGCGCTGGCCTCCAAGGCACTGGAGTTGGCCCGGCAGGTGCCGCTGGACTGGCCGAGTCCGGACGTCTGCCACGGTGTGGCGGGTGCCGGGCTGGCACAGCTGCACTTCTGGCAGGCCACCGGCGAGGACGGCTTCCGCACCCGGGTGGTCGAGGCCGCCGAGCAGCTGGTGGCAGCGGCCCGGCCGGGCCGGTCGGGCGTGGGATGGCCGGTGCCGGCCGACTTCGACTCGGTCCTGGCGGGCGCCACGCATCTCGGCTTCGCTCACGGCGTCGCCGGCGTGGGGACCTTCCTGCTGCTCGCCGGGACGGCGACCGAGCGCGCGGACTTCGTCGACCTGGCCCGGCAGGCCGGGGACACGCTGGTGACGGCTGCCCGGTCGGACGGTACGACGGCCGGATGGCCGATGGCCGACACCGGCGCCGGGTCCGCGCATCCGCCGTACTGGTGCAACGGCTCCTCGGGGGTCGGCACCTTCCTCATCCGGCTCTGGCAGGCCACCGGCCTGCCCCGGTACCGGGAGCTGGCCGAGCAGGCCGCGGCGGAGGTGTACCGCAAGCGCTGGCAGGCCTCGCCCACCGCCTGCCACGGCCTGGCCGGAAACGCCGACTTCCTGCTGGATCTGGCCGAGGCGCTGGACGACGCGCGCTACCGGCGCTGGGCCGAGGAACTCCTCGCGTGCGCTCACGCGCGCCGGGTGTTCCGCGCCGGGCTGCTCCTGGTGCCCGACGAGGGCCTGGTCGACGTGTCGGCGGGCTACAGCACCGGCCTGTCCGGGCTGCTGGGCACGCTGCTGCGACTGCGCCACGGAAGCCCGCGCATGTGGATGCCCAACACACAGACCTGCCAGGAGGCCGGCCCGACCGGCCTCGACGACGCGGTAGGAGAAAGGAGGTGATTCAGATGACGACCGATGTCAACGCGCTCCAGGCGCTCGACAGCGAGGAGCTCGAGGCGGCCACCGCCAAGAACTCCGTCCAGTGCACGTTCACCTGTGACTGGACCAGCTGGTAGAACCTCACCCGCAGGTCAGGCTCCGGCCCCGCACCCCGACTGGGGTGCGGGGCCGGACCCACGTCCGCCCTGAAGGTCTCAGACCTCCCGGACCCCCGCGCGCCAGACGGCGGCGGTGAGCGGGACGCCGGGGCGGTAGGCGAGGTGGACCGGCGAGGGGGCGTCCAGCAGCAGCAGGTCGGCGCGGGCGCCGGGGGCGATCCGGCCGACGTCGGTGCGGCGCAGCGCGCGGGCTCCGCCGGCGGTGGCGGCGTGCACGGCCTCGTCCGGGGTCATGCCCATCTCGCGGACGGCCACCGCGATGCAGAAGGCCATCGAACTGGTGAAGCTGGAACCCGGGTTGCAGTCGGTGGAGAGCGCGACGGTGGCGCCCGCGTCGAGCAGCCGGCGCGCGTCCGGGTACCGGGCGCGGGTGGAGAACTCGGCGCCGGGCAGCAGGGTGGCCACCGTCTCGCTGCCGGCCAGCGCGGCGACGTCGGCGTCGGTCAGGTGGGTGCAGTGGTCGGCCGAGGCCGCGCCCAGCTCGACCGCGAGCTGCACGCCGGGGCCGTGACTGAGCTGGTTGGCGTGCACCCGGGGGATCAGGCCGCGTTCCTGGCCGGCCTTCAGGACGGCACGGGCCTGGTCGCCGTCGAAGGCGCCGTTCTCGCAGAAGACGTCCACCCAGCGGGCGTGCGGGGCGCAGGCGTCCAGCATCTCGCCGGTCACCAGGTCGACGTAGCCGGCCGGGTCGTCGGCGAACTCGGGGGCCACGATGTGGGCGCCGAGGTAGGTGGTCTCGGGGGTGTGCGCGGCGGCGATCCGCAGGGCGCGCGCCTCGTCGGCGACGGTCAGGCCGTAGCCGGACTTGCACTCGATGGTGGTGGTGCCCTGGCGCAGCGCCTCGCGGACGAACCGGGCCAGGTTGGCGTCCAGTTCGGCGTCGCTCGCCGCACGGGTGGCAGCGACCGTGGTGCGGATCCCTCCGGCCGAGTAACTCTGGCCGGACATCCGGGCGTTGAACTCGGCGGTGCGGTCGCCCGCGAAGACCAGGTGGGCGTGCGAGTCGACGAAGCCGGGCAGCAGGGTGCGTCCCTCGGCGTCGTGCACCTGGTCGGCGGCGGGGGCGTCGGCGGCGCGGCCGGTCCAGGTGACCACCGAGCCGTCCACCACCACGGCGGCCTGCTCGACCAGGCCGAGCAGGCCGGGGTGGGACGGGTCGTTGGTCACCAGACTGCCGATGTTGGTGATCAGGGTGCTGCTCATGAGGCCCTCTCGGATCCGGGCCGGGGGGCGGATCGGTCGACCCGCCCCCCGGAGGGGTTACGCAAGCAGTGCGGCGATCGAGGCGCGCAGTGCGGACGGGACGTCGGCGACCAGCTGGTGCACGCCGTCCTGGACGATCCGCCGGCCGCCGACCACCACGTGCCGGACGTCCGCCGCCGATGCCGCGAAGACCGCGGTCTCGGCGCCGAGCCGGGGCAGCGGGCCCGCGGTGCGTACGGAGTCCAGCGCGATGACGGTGAAGTCGGCGAACGCGCCGGCCTCGATCCGGCCGGCCTCCGGCCAGCCGAGCGAGGCGTGACCGTCCTCGCTGCCGGCCCGCAGCAGCGCGTTGGCCGTCCAGTGGCCGCGGGTGCGGGTGCGCAGGCGCTCGTTCAGCTCCAGCGCCCGGGCCTCCTCGAACGGGTCGATGACCGCGTGGCTGTCGCTGCCCAGGGTGACCTGGCAGCCGCTGTTCGCCAGGTGGCGGGCCGGCCCGATGCCGTCGGCGAGGTCGCGTTCGGTGGTCGGGCACATGCAGATCACCGTGGAGGAGTCGGCGAGCAGCTTGATGTCCTCCTCGGTGAGGTGGGTCGCGTGGACGGCCGAGGTGCGCGGCCCGAGCACGCCGTGGTCGGCGAGCAGCCGGGTCGGGGTGACCCCGTGCGCGCTGAGGCAGGCCTCGTTCTCCGCGGTCTGCTCGGAGAGGTGCACGTGCAGCGGGGCCTTGCGCATCCGGGCCCAGTGCGCGACCGTGCTCAGCTGGCCGGCCGGGACGGCGCGCACCGAGTGGACGGCCGCGCCGAGCCGGGCGTGCTCGCGCGGCTTGAGCTCGCTGACCCGCTCGGCCCAGGCATCGGCGTCGCCGTCCCCGAACCGCAGCTGCGGCTTGGTCAGTTCGGCGCCGAAGCCGGAGGAGAGGTAGCAGGTGTCCAGCAGGGTGATCCGGATACCGGCCCGGGCGGCGGCCTCGATCAGCGCCTCGCCCATCGCGTTGGGGTCGTTGTAGCGGGCGCCGCCAGGGGCGTGGTGCAGGTAGTGGAACTCCCCCACCGCGGTGATGCCGGCCAGCGCCATCTCGGCGTAGACGGCGGTGGCCAGCGCCAGGTAGCTGTCCGGGTCCAGGGCGCCGGCGAACCGGTACATGGTGTCCCGCCAGGTCCAGAAGGTGCCGGAGCCGACCTGGACGGTCCCGCGCAGCGCGCGGTGGAAGGCGTGCGAGTGCGCGTTCGCCTGACCGGGCACCAGCAGGCCGGCCAGCCGGACGGCCTGCGGCGGGCAGGGCCCGCTGTCCGGGGTGACCTTGGCGATCCTGCCGCCCGCGGCCACCTCGATCAGCACGTCCGACTCGACCACCGGGCCGTTCACATGCGGCAGCCAGGCGTGCTCGGCCCAGTACACCGTGGTCACTGACATGCCAGGTCCTCCAGAACGTCCGCCAGAGCCGCCACACCCGCGAGGCAGTCCGCCTCCTCGGCGTGCTCCGCCGGGGAGTGCGAAACGCCGCTCGGGTTCCGTACGAACAGCATGGCGGTCGGAACGGCGGACGCCAGGATCCCGGCGTCGTGTCCGGCGCCGGTCGGCAGGATCGGCACGCCGCCCAGCCGCTTGGCCAGCCGGTCGCGCAGCGGGCCGTCGAAGTCGACCACCGGCGTGTACGACTCGCGGGTCAGCTCGACCCGGACGCCGTCGCGCTCGCCGCGCTCGGCCGCCGCCACCCGGATCTCCTCGACCAGGGCCTCCAGCACCTGCTCCTCGGAGGCCCGGGAGTCCAGCCAGCCGCGGATCAGCGAGGCGATCGCGTTGGTGCCGTTCGGCTCGACGGCGACCTTGCCGAAGGTGGCCAGCGCGCCGGCCAGCCGGGCCTTCTTGCGGGCCGCGAGCACGGTGGTGGCGTACGTCAGCATCGGGTCGCGGCGGTCCTCGATGCGGGTGGTGCCCGCGTGGTTGGCCTCGCCGTGGAAGTCGAAGCGCCAGCGGCCGTGCGGCCAGATCGCGCTGGCCACGCCGACCGGCTGGTCCTCGGTCAGGTAGCGGCCCTGCTCGACGTGGAGTTCGACGAAGGCGCCGACCCGGGAGAGCCGGTCGTCGTCCGCGCCGATCGCGGTCGGGTCGTAGCCGGCGCGCTCCATCGCGTCGGGCAGTCGGACGCCGTCGGCATCGCGCAGCTCGTACGCCTGCTCGCGGCTGAGCACGCCCGCGCTGAGCCGGGAGCCGATGCAGGCCACGCCGAACCGGGCGCCCTCCTCGTCGCCGAAGTTGACGATCGCCAGCGGCTTGGTGAACTCGGCCTTGCGGGCGCGCAGTTCGTCCAGCGCGGCGAAGGAGGAGACCACCCCGAGCGGGCCGTCGAAGGCGCCGCCGTCCGGGACGGAGTCCAGGTGCGAGCCGGTGACGACGGCGCCGTCCTGCTGCGGGTCGCCGAGCCAGGCCCACTGGTTGCCGTTGCGGTCCAGCTCGTAGGCCAGGCCCCGGGAGCGGGCCTGCTCCTCGAACCAGGCCCGGCACTCGGCGTCCGCGCTGTTCCAGGCGTGCCGGCGGTACCCGCCGGATGCGGCGGAGCGGCCCACGGGGAGCAGCTCCGCCCACATCGCACCGAACGTGTCCGTCACAGCTCGCCCATGGGGATGCGCACACCGCGCTCGGCCGCGACCTCGCCCGCGATGTCGTAGCCGGCGTCGACGTGCCGGATGACGCCCATGCCGGGGTCGTTGGTGAGCACCCGGCGGATCTTCTCGCCCGCCAGCGGCGTGCCGTCGGCGACGGTGACCTGGCCGGCGTGGATCGAGCGGCCGATGCCGACGCCGCCGCCGTGGTGGATGGAGACCCAGGACGCGCCGGAGGCGACGTTGACCATGGCGTTCAGCAGCGGCCAGTCGGCGATGGCGTCCGAGCCGTCCAGCATCGCCTCGGTCTCGCGGTACGGCGAGGCGACCGAGCCGCAGTCCAGGTGGTCGCGGCCGATCACGATCGGCGCGGAGAGCTCGCCGGAGGCGACCATGTCGTTGAAGCGCTCGCCGGCCTTGTCGCGCTCGCCGTAGCCGAGCCAGCAGATCCGCGCCGGCAGGCCCTGGAAGTGCACCTTCTCCTGGGCCATCTTGATCCAGCGGTGCAGCGACTCGTTCTCCGGGAAGAGGTCGAGCACGGCCTTGTCGGTCTTGTAGATGTCCTGCGCGTCACCGGAGAGCGCGGCCCAGCGGAACGGGCCCTTGCCCTCGCAGAACAGCGGGCGGATGTACGCCGGCACGAAGCCGGGGAAGTCGAAGGCTCGGGAGTAGCCCGCGAGCTGGGCCTCGCCGCGGATCGAGTTGCCGTAGTCGAAGACCTCGGCGCCCTTGTCCTGGAAGCCGACCATCGCCTCGACGTGCTTGGCCATCGACTCGCGCGAACGCTGGGTGAACTCGGCCGGCTTGGCCGCCGCGTAGTCCGCCATGTCGTCGAAGGCGACGCCGATCGGCAGGTACGCCAGCGGGTCGTGGGCGCTGGTCTGGTCGGTGACGATGTCGATCGGCGCGTCCATCGCGAGCAGCTGCGGGAACAGCTCGGCGGCGTTGCCCAGCAGGCCGATGGAGAGCGGCTGGCGCTTGTCGCGGGCGTCGGTGGCCAGCTCCAGCGCGTGGGCCAGGCTGGTCGCCTCGACGTCGAGGTAGCGGTGCTCGATCCGGCGGGCGATCCGGGACGGGTCGCAGTCGATGCAGATCGCCACGCCGCCGTTCATGGTGACGGCCAGCGGCTGGGCGCCGCCCATGCCGCCGAGCCCGGCGGTGAGGGTGATGGTGCCCTCGAGGGTGTTGTTGAACTTCTTGGCCGCGACGGCGCCGAAGGTCTCGTAGGTGCCCTGGAGGATGCCCTGGGTGCCGATGTAGATCCAGGACCCGGCGGTCATCTGGCCGTACATGGTGAGCCCGAGGTTCTCCAGGCGGCGGAACTCCTCCCAGTTGGCCCAGTCGCCGACCAGGTTGGAGTTGGCGATGAGCACGCGCGGCGCCCACTCGTGGGTCTGCATCACGCCGACCGGGCGGCCGGACTGGACCAGCATGGTCTCGTCCTGCTTGAGGGTCTGCAGGGTGCGCACCATGGCGTCGTAGGAGCGCCAGTCGCGCGCGGCCTTGCCGGTGCCGCCGTAGACGACCAGCTTGGAGGGGTGCTCGGCGACCTCGGGATCGAGGTTGTTCATGAGCATCCGCAGGGCGGCCTCCTGCTGCCAGCCCTGGGTGCTGAGGTTCGTCCCGCGGGCGGCCCGAACCTCGCGCGGTCCGCTCGTCTGCTGCTGCACCATGCCGTCGCTCTCCCTACTGCTGCCTGCCGACCGGACTGGTCCGGATGGATCCATTCATCGACTGTATGTCTGAATATATCCAATCACCAGGCGGCGAGCCAGACCCCGGACCGAATCCCCCCTCCACGGTGCGCCGGGCCGGTCCCCGACCGCAAGGCGACCTGCCGCCGGGGACCGCTCTGAATAGCCTCATTCACTGCCGTCAGTGACCCGAGGCCATCTCGAAGCGCCTGGTCAGCCGCTTCACCCAGGCCGGCGCCCACCAGGCCCGCTCCCCCGCCAGGCGGAAGAAGACCGGCACCAGGACGCCGCGGATCAGCACCGCGTCCAGCAGGATCGCGATGCCCGTCCCGAGCCCGAAGAACTTCACCAGGGAGACCCCGGAGAGGCCGATCGCGAAGAACGACACCGCCAGCAGCCCGGCGGCGGCAGTGATGATCGGCCCGCTCTCGCCGAGGCCCGCCCGCACCGACAGCTCCACGGCGTCCCCCGCGACGTGCCGCTCCTTGATCCGGGAGAGCAGGAAGACCTCGTAGTCCATCGAGAGCGCGTACGCGACGCAGACCAGCAGCACCGGCATGGTGATCGCCAGCGGCGAGGGGGTGAAGCCGAGCAGCCCCGACAGGTGGCCGTCGACGAAGACCCAGACCATCGCGCCGGTGACGGCGGCCAGACCGAGCGCGTTGAACAGCACCGCCTTCACCGGCAGCAGCACACTGCCGGTGGCCAGCAGCAGGAGCACCAGGGTGCCGAGCACCGCAAGGCCCACCGCCCAGGGCAGACGGCTCGACAACGAGCTGGTGGTGTCCGCGAGTTGGGCGGCCAGTCCGGCGACGTGCAGCAGCCGGTCGCCGGGCACCGGCACCGCCCGCACCCGCTGCGCCAGGGCGCTGCCCTGAGCGGAGTACGGCACCACCTTGGTCTGCAGGTCGAAGCGGACCGACGAGCCGTCGGTCATCCCCTGCGGCGCGGGGGCCGGGGTCGCCGCGCCGGCCGCGAAGACGCCGGCCGGGCTGGCCACTTCGTCGACACCGGGCACCGCGGACAGCGCCCGTGCGTAACTCGCCAGGTCGGCGCCCGAGGGATCGCCGGTCCAGACCGGGGCGACCACGGTGAGGGTGTCGCCGTCGCCGCCGGGGAAGGAGCTGGTGAGCAGGTCGGACACCTGGCGGCTCTCGGTGCCCGCGGGCAGCGCCCGCGCGTCCGGTATGCCGAACTGGGCGTGTCCCAGCGGCAGGGCGAGCACCAGCAGGGCGCCCGTCACCAGCAGTCCGGCCGCGCCCGGACGACGCATCGCGGCGCCCGCGATCCGTCCCCACAGCCGCAGTTCAGCAGCCGGCCGCTCGGCGCGGACCCGCCCGATCGGCCACTTGTCGATCCGGTCCCCGAGCAGCAGCAGCGCGGCCGGCAGCGGCCCGAGCGCGCCCAGCACGGCGATCACCACGGTGGCCACCCCCGCGAAGGCGAACGAGCGCAGGAAGTAGAGCCGGAAGACCAGCAGGCAGATCAGCACCGTCGCCACGATGGTGGCGCTGAACAGCACGGTCCGCCCGGCCGTCGCCAGGGTGCGCCGAAGGGCCGCCAAGTCACCGTCGCCCTGGCCGCGTTCCTGCCGGTAGCGGGCCACGATCAGCAGGCTGTAGTCGACCGCCAGGCCCAGGCCGAGCGCGGTGATCAGGTTGGTCGAGAAGATCGACACCGAGGTGAACTCGGCCAGCCCCCAGAGCGCCGCCAGCGCCCCGACGATCGCCAACACCCCGATGGCCAGCGGCAGCAGGGCCGCCACCACACCGCGGAAGACCAGCACCAGGAGCAGCAGGGTCAGCGGGATCGCCACCGACTCGGCGATCGCCAGGTCCTGCGCGATCCGGTCGGTGAGGTCGTTGTTGATCTGCCCGATGCCGCCGAACTGCACGGTGCTGGAACCGTGTCGGCCGGCCAGCAGGGTGTGCAGGGTACGGACCTTGCGGCCCACCGCGTCCTGGTCGCCGGCCACCGCGACGGCGGTCAGGCCCGCCGAACCGTCGGCCGAGCGCAGCGCCGGGTCGGCGCCGTCGTAGTACGAAGCCACCACCCGCACCCCGGGCTGGTGGGACAGCTGGTCGAGGACGGACCTGCCGGCCGCCGTGCTCGCCGGGCTGTCCGCGTTCCCGCCCGCATCCCGCACCAGCACGAACAGATCGGGTTGCGCCGCGGGGAAGTGCTGCTGGAGCAGTTTCGCGGCGGCCACCGAGTCGGCCGCCGGGTCGTCGAAGCCGCCGGACTTCAGCACGCCGAGCGTGCCGCCCGACAGCACCGCGGTGAGCAGCAGGAAGAGCAGCGCGGCCAGCAGCACGGCCCACGGGCGGCGCAGCGGCAGCGGGGGCGGGGTGGGGGCCGGCCCGGTCGGCCGGGGGGCGGAGAGTTCGGAGGTGTGCACGGTGGGTCCTGCTCCTCGATCGGCTCGATCACCAGGGCATGGGGTGGGCGCGGAACCGGGGTGCCCCGGGCAACTTGCCCAGGACACCCCGTGGTTCGGGTGGGTCAGCGGTTCAGCAGCTGCCACTGCTCGGCGAGCGTGGCGACGCTGTAGTCGATCTGCTCGGCCGTGTGCTCGCTGGTGACGAAGAACCGCAGCCGGGTCAACTCCTCGGCCACCGCCGGGTGCAGGATCGGGTTGGCGCTCACGCCGCGGTCGAAGAGGGCGGCCGAGAGCTGGACCGCCTTGGCCGAGTCCTTGACGATGGCCGGGATCACCGGCGAGCCGTAGCTGTCCCCGGTGTCGATCCCGGCCTCGCGGGCCAGCCGCAGGAACCGGTCGGAGTTCTCCGCCAGCCGCTTGAGGCGCTCGGGCTCGTCCCGCATGACCCGGATCGCCGCGAGCGAGGCCGCCGTGTTGGCCGGCGTCAGGCCCACGCTGTAGACGAAGCCGGGCACCGAGCACTTCAGGTAGGTGATCGTCCGCTCCGACCCGGCCACGTAACCACCGCAGCCGGCGAGGGACTTGGAGAGCGTCCCGGCCCACAGGTCGATATCCGAGCGGTCCACCGCGAAGTGCTCGCCGACCCCGCCGCCACCGGCGCCCACGGTGCCCAGGCTGTGCGCCTCGTCGACCAGCACCATCGCGCCGTGCCGCTGCTTCACCTCGATCAGGGCCGGCAGGTCGACCAGGTCGCCGTCCATGCTGTAGACGCCCTCGACCACGATCAGCACCCGGCGGTACTCGTGGCGGACCTTGCGCAGCAGCGCGTCCAGAGCGGCCATGTCGTTGTGCGGGAACGGACGGCGGCGCGCGCCGGAGAGCTTGCAGCCCTGCAGGATACTGTCGTGCGCGAGGGAGTCGTGCAGGATCAGGTCCTGCGGGCCCATCAGGTGCCCGATCACGCTGACGTTGGTGGCGTGCCCGCTGACCAGCGCGATGGCCGCCTCGCAGCCGTTCAGGTCGGCGAGTTCGGCCTCCAGCTCGCGGTGCAGCGGGCGGTCACCGGAGAGGAAGCGGCTGGCCGAGACCGAGCTGCCGTAGCGGTCCACGGCCTCCTTGACGGCCGCGGTGACCACCGGGTGGCCGGACAGGCCGAGGTAGTTGTAACCGGAGAAGGAGATCAGCTCCTGATCGCCGACCCGGGTGGTGTCCCGCATCGTGCCCTCGTGCAGCAGGAAGTACGGGTTGCGTTCACCGAGGCCGGCGATGCGCGCCTCGAGCCTGATCAGCTCGGGGAAGTCCTCGATCCGGTGCTCGGCGGGGGCCGATTCGAGCTCCACGGGGGCGAGTTCCACAGGAGCGGAGGCCAGCGCACGCGGAGCGGCCGGCACGCCGAGCAGCTCGGCCGTCACCTCGATGACCTGCGCGATGGTCGGCTGCTTGGGGAGGAAGCCCTCGACCATCCGGTCGGCCGCCACCGGGAAGGCCCGACGCAGCCGCTCCAGCAGCTCGGTGACCATCAGCGAGTCGAAGCCGAGATCCTGCCCGACCAGCACCTCGTCGCTCAGCTGGGTCACCGGGAAGGCGCTCACCGCCGAGATCTCGGCGTACACCAGCTCGCGGACCCGGGCGGCCTCCGCGGCGACCGGCGGAAGGAGCTGCGCCGGGGACCGGGCCGGCAGCTCGATGCCGACCGACCACTGCTCGATCAGCGGGTGGTTCACGGCGGCGGCGCCCACCCTGGCGGGGACCTGAGCGGGCGCGGGAGCCTGAGCGGGCGCGGCATAGGCCTGAAGCAGGGTCAGCTGCTGGCGGAGCAGTTCCACGACGTCGTTCATCACGGTGTCCTGTCTCTCGGGGTGCTCGGCTGCTGCTCGTACGGGCACGGCGACGGGTGCGGGGGTGGGGGTGGGAGCGGGGACGGGCGCGGCGGACGGCTGCGCGGGCCGGGCCGGCCGGCGGGCCGACACGGCCGCCGGTCCCCCGCTCTCGACGGCGGCGAGTCCCGGCGCGGTCGGCGGGCCCGGCACCCGGGAGGCGACCACCGAGCGCCAGTGGGACTCGGTGGCCAGCGGGGAGGGCGGCAGGGTCGCCAGCGACGCACCGGCCGGCACCAGCGCGGCGAGGTCGACGTCCACGCCCAGCACGGCGAGTTGGCCGAGCGCGGCGAGGAAGGTGCGGGCGTCGTCCGGCTCCTCACCGGTGAGCGCGACGCAGTGCACCCGCTCGGGCTCCGGGACGCAGCGCAGGACGGCTCCCAGCAGCCCGGAGCCGCCGCACACCTGGACGAAGACCCGTGCGCCGGCCGCGAAGGCCGCGCCCACCGAGTCCGCGAACAGCACCGGGGAGCCGGCGTGCCGGCCCCACAGCTCGCGCAGCACCGCCGGGTCCTGCTCGACCGCACCGCTGACCGAGGAGACGAACACGCCCTCCGGCGAGCTGATCCGGCGCTCGGTCAGGTCCCCGGTCAGCTCGGCCAGGACCGGATCGAGGAGCGGCGAGTGGAAGCCGTTGGAGACCTGCAGCGCGGTGGCCGTCAGCCCCACGCGCTCGCACCGCAGGGTGAGCTCGGCGAGCGCCTCCCGGGTTCCGCTGAACACCACCTGGCGGGGGTGGTTCCAGCAGGCCACCCAGACGTCCGCCAGGCCTTCGCTCAGCGATTCGGCCTGCTCCCGGGTGGCCCGGACGGCGACCATCCCGCCGCTGCGCACCGCCTCGGCAGCGCGCATGGTGGCACCGCGGCTGAGCAGCAGCCCCGCGCACTCGGCGTCGTCCAGCGCGCCGGCCAGCACGGCCGCGGGGAACTCCCCCACGCTGTGACCGAAGCTGACGGCCGGCTCGACGCCCAGCCCGCGGGCGAACCGGGCCAGCGCCACCCCGAACGCGCCGAGCACCGGCTGGCACACGTCGGTGCCGGTGAGCCGGCGACGGCCCTGGGACGAGTCGCTGTCCGGCCCGTACACCGCGTCCAGCAGCGGGAAGCCGCCGGGCTCGGCGGTGGCCAGCGCGTCCCAGTAGTCGACGCCGGCCCGCACCGCAGGGAAGCGCTCGTACAGGTCACGCGCCATGCCAGGGCGCTGGCTGCCCTGGCCGGGGAAGATCAGGGCGATCGCGCGATCCGCCTGCGGCACCGTCCCGGCCGCCGCGTACAGGCCCTCGCCCAGTGCCCCGACCCGGCCCAACGCGAGTGCGGAGCGGGCCTGTTGGACGCGTGCGCGGAGCTCGGACGGGGTTCCCGCGACGACCGAGAGACGGGCCGGGAGCAGCTGACGGCTCGCCAGCGTCCGGGCGATCGCGGGCAGGGTCGGCTCGGGGGTGTCCTGCAGCGCCTCCAGGAACCGGACCAGGTGGGACTCCAGCCGGTCCAGTGTGGCGGCGGAGAAGACGAACAGCTCCGGCCGGTCCTGGGCGGCGGGGTCCGGCAGGTCGCCGGGCTCCGGCTGCGGGGCCTCCTCCAGCACCACGTGCACATTGGTGCCACCGAAACCGAAGTTGCTCACCCCGGCCCGGCGCGGGGTCGCACCGGGGTGCTCCCACGGCACGGCGGCCTGCGGGATCCGCAGCCCGGCCGCGGCCAGGTCGTCCGGGCGCGGCGAGTCGGTCGGCGGCATCGGGACGACGGTCCCGTGGTGCAGCATCAGCGCGGTCTTGATCAGCGACGCCGCACCGGAGGCGCCCAGCGAGTGGCCGATCAGCGACTTCACCGAGGAGAGGTAGGCCGGGGTCGGCTCGGTCGGCTCCGACCGGCGCAGCTCGGTGATGGCGTCCAGCTCGGCCCGGTCGCCGACCACCGTGGCGGTGCCGTGCGCCTCGAAGAACCCGACCGAGCCGGCGGAGAAGCCGGCGTCCGCGTAGGCCCGCCGCAGCGCGGTCAACTGGCCCTCGCTGCGCGGGGTCATCGGCCCTTCCGCGATACCGTCGTTGGAGCTGCCGATGCCCTGGATCACCGCGTAGACCCGGTCCCCGGCGGCCAGCGCGTCCTCCAGCGGGCGCAGCACCACCACGCCGGCGCCGTCGCCCAGCACGAAGCCGTCGGCGTCCTTGTCGAAGGGCCGGCAGACCCCGCCCGCGGAGATCGCGCCGACCTTGGAGAAGGCCAGCAACGTCCTTGGTTCCAGGGCGAGATAGGCACCGCCCACCAGCGCCACCCGGCACTCGCCGCTGGCCAGGTGGCCGAGCGCCTGGTGCAGCGCGACCAGCGTCGCGGAGCAGGCCGCGTCCACCGCGAAGCTCGGACCGTGCAGGTTGAAGTGCTGGCTGACGTTGGCCGCGGCCATGTTGAGCAGTGCCCCCGGCAGGGTGGCCGAGGGCATGGTGAGCACGTCGGGGATGAGTTCGAGGTACTCGTTGATGTTCAGACCGAAGAAGACCCCGGTGGATTCGCGGTCGAACTCCCGGCGCTCCCAGCCGGCGTCCTGGAGGGCCTCGCGGGAGGCGTCCAGCAGCAGGCGGTGCTGCGGGTCCATCGACTGCACCCGGCGCGGGCTCATCCGGTAGTGGCGGGCGTCGAACTGGTCCACGCCGTCGATCGTGGCGAGCCGGTCGGTGTACGCACCGGCGCGGGCACGCCGGTCCTGCGGGGTGTGGATGAGTGAGTGGTCCCAGCGTTCCGGCGGAACGGCGCGGAACTGGCGCTCACCGCTCCGAAGTATTCTCCAGTACTCGGAAACATTTGCGGCGCCCGGAAAACGGCAGCCCATACCGACAATTGCTATGTCACGCAAGATAGCTCCCACGGCATATGCATGAAACGAACGGAATCGAGGCCGGTCCGCACCGGGCGGCCTCGGCGGTCGGTTGGTCGTGATGCTCTGCGGGGCATGGCCTGGCAGCCCGCTCTGGGCAGGCTGGACTATCGGGCCACGCTCTGGCCTGCGGAGATGATGAAGGGGAGGGCAAGGGGTCAGGACCGCACAAGTCCCGACTGCTCGTGTCGCCGACATTAGCGAGGTGATCGGGGAGCGGCAACAAACTCGACAGAGAGTCGCCGCGACTACACCCACGGTTCATTCGACGCGCGAAATTCCAGCACTTCGGCACCCCGACTGTTCACCTTTCAACCTTACTGACTAATCGTCAACTTGGTTGCAGGGCAAGCACTCTGGAGAAGCGGAATGCGCGATTTCGTCAGGCGGCCGCGCCGCCGTCCCAGTCGATGCCGATCTCGGCGAGCCAGCGGCGGTCCTGCTCGGCGGCGGCAGCCGGATCCGGAGGGGTGGGCGGCAGCACGGGCATGGACGGCGGGCGGGGGATCTCCTGGATCGGGCCGAGCCCGTAGCGCTCGGCCGTCGAGCCCGGACCCGCGCCGGGATCCACGATGCCGACGTGCACCGCCGACTCGTCGCCGGGCTCCAGCACCGTCAGGCCGGGCTCCGGAGGGCCGGCCAGCGCCACCCGGCGACCGCAGGCCGGGCAGGCCCACTCCTCCGCACCGGAGGAGAGCCGGCCGACCGGTCTCATCTCGTGGATCACGCGCATGCGGACACCCCCGTTCGTCCTACAGAGGGGATGCCCGCAGGCTGCCAGGCCTATGCCTGCGCCACGGAGACCGACCGGTCCTATTCCAGGAAGAGACCGCGGGTCGCCGCCGAGTGCTCGATCGACTCCAACCGGGCCTCTGCACCCGGGAGTTCGTCGCACATGCTCTGCAGCAACACCCGCCCCAGGACCATCGGGGCGCAGGCCGTGTCGAAGACCAGGCCGGTGCCGACCTCGGCCGGCAGCAGCAGGTCGGAGAGCTTGGCGACCGGCGCGAAAGCGCTGTCCGCGACGGTCAGCACGGTCAGGCCGCAGTCCCGGGCGACGGCCAGCGCGTCCATCAGCTCGCGCGGGTAGCGCGGCAGCGCGAAGCAGAGCAGCGCGGAGGCGCCGGCCGCGGCCGCCTGCTCGATCCGGTCGACCAGCATGCTGCCGCCCTCGTCCAGCAACCGGATGTCCGGGTGGACCTTGGAGGCGAAGTACGCGAAGCCGCGGGCCTGCGCCGAGCCGGCCCGCAGGCCCAGCACGGGCAGCGGCCGGGAGGCGGCCAGCAGCCTGGCGGCCCGCACGATCGGCTCGGGATCGGCCAGCAGAGCGGCCAGCCGCTGGAGGTGGGCGATCTCGGCCAGCACGGCCTGCTGCTGCTCGTTGCGCACCACGTCGGCCGCGGTCTCCGGAACGGCCTGCTCGCCCGCCCCGAGGTCGCGCAGCCGCTTGCGCAGCGCCGGGTAGCCGTCGTAGCCGAGCGCCACCGCGAAGCGGGTGACCGAGGGCTGGCTGACGCCGGCCAGCTCCGCCACCTCGACGCTGGAGAGGAAGGGCGCCTCGCCCGCGTGCCGGACCAGCGCGTGCGCGATCCGGCGCTGGGTGGGCGTCAGCCGGTGGCCGTCGAAGAGCTCCAACAACCGCGCGGACGGACCGGGGGACGGCTCGGCGCTCGCGGTCATGGTGACTCCCTTCGAGGTGGGCGGACCGGTACGGGTCCGCTCGACTGTGCAGCAGTCGGCGGCTGCGGGCAATGACGTCTCGTACGCCGGGACGATCGCCGGTGCCCCGGGCCCGTCAGGGTCACCCTGATTTCCCCCTGAGAGCAGGGCAGGCGGGTGGACCGGGGGCTCGCGCGCAGGCCAGGCTGTGCAGCATGGAACCTCGCCGCGACGCCCGTCCGTCCGAACTCAAGCACGACCTCGACGCCGCCCTGCAGACCCGCAAGGAGCTCGGCGCCGAGTACGAGTCGGAGCTGGTCGACTCGTTCCTGTCCCGGATCGACGCCCGCCTCGACGCCCGGGTCGAGCAGCAGGTCGCCGAGCGGATGAACCAGTACGGGCCGGGCCCCTACGAGTCCGGGCGACCCGAGCGGCCGGCCCGCGGCGAGCGGCGCCGCGGCTGGAACGGCAAGACGCTGCCGGTGCTGTCGCTGATCTTCGCGGTCCCGCTGACCGCCATCGCGACCAGCTCCAACAACGGCAGCGGCATCGGGGGCCTGCTCGTCTGCTGGGCCGGCATCGTCGGCGTCAACTTCGCCGCCGCCCACGCCGAGCGGCGCGAGCAGCGCGAGGAGAAGAGCCTGCGGGCGGTGCGGAGCGAGTGGAGCTGACACCCACCCGCTCCGCACGGCCCGCACGGCCCGCACCCGACTAGGCCAGCGGGCCGGTGACGGCCTCGACGGCGCGGACCAGGGCGCCGGAGGCGACCAGCGCCTCGGCCGCACCCAGGTCGGGCGCCAGGAAGCGGTCCCGACCGGCCCCGCCGACACCGGCCTCGCGGGCCGCGGCGAGCGCGGCGGCGGTGGCCGGGGCGAGCGAGACCGTACCGTCGACGGTACGGATCTCCAGCGCACGCGCCGAGGCGGTCAGCTCGACGGCCAGGATGCGGCCCAGGTTGTCGACCGCCTGGCGCAGCTTGCGAGCGGCCGACCAGCCCATCGAGACGTGGTCCTCCTGCATCGCCGAGGACGGGATCGAGTCCACCGAGGCGGGGACGGCGAGCCGCTTGTTCTCGCTGACCAGCGCGGCCTGGGTGTACTGCGCGATCATCAGACCGGAGTCCACGCCCGGGTCGTCCGCCAGGAAGGCCGGCAGGCCGTGCGAGCGGCTCTTGTCGAGCAGCCGGTCGGTGCGCCGCTCGGAGATCGAGCCGAGGTCGGCGGCGGCGATGGCCAGGAAGTCCAGCACGTAGGCGACCGGCGCGCCGTGGAAGTTGCCGTTCGACTCCACCCGGCCGTCGGGCAGCACCACCGGGTTGTCGACCGAGGCGGCGAGCTCGCGGTCGGCGACCGTGCGGGCGTGCGTGAGGGTGTCGCGGCCGGCGCCGGCCACCTGCGGGGCGCAGCGGATCGAGTAGGCGTCCTGGACGCGCGGCGCGTCGTCGTGGTGGTGCCCGGTCAGGCCGGAGCCCTGGAGGACGGCCAGCATGTTGGCGGCGCTGAGCGCCTGGCCCGGGTGCGGGCGGATCGGGCCGTGCAGCTCGGGGGCGAGCACCTTCTCGCTGCCGAGCAGCGCCTCCAGCGACATGGCGGCGGTGATGTCGGCGGTGGTGAAGAGCCGGGCCAGGTCGGCGCAGGCCATCAGCAGCATGCCGAGCATGCCGTCGGTGCCGTTGATGAGGGCCAGGCCCTCCTTCTCCAGCAGCTCGACCGGGGCGATGCCGGCCTCGGCCAGCAGCTCGCCGGCCGGGCGCTCCACGCCGTCGGGGCCATACGCGACGCCCTCGCCCATCAGCACCAGCGCGCAGTGCGAGAGCGGCGCGAGGTCGCCCGAGCAGCCGAGCGAGCCGAACTCGCGGACCACGGGGGTGATGTCGGCGTTGAGCAGGGCTGCCATCGTCTCGGCGACCAGCGGGCGGACGCCGGTACGGCCGGAGGCCAGCGTCTTCATCCGCAGGAAGATCAGCGCGCGGGTGACCTCGCGCTCGACCGCCGGGCCCATGCCTGCCGCGTGCGAGCGGACCAGCGACCGCTGGAGCTGGGCCCGCAGCTCGGGGCTGATGTGGCGGACGGCGAGCGCGCCGAATCCGGTCGAGACGCCGTACACCGGCCGGGGCTCGGCGGCGAGGGCGTCGATCCGGGCGCGCGAGGTGGCCATTTCGGCCAGCGAGTCGGGGCCGATCTCGACCCGGGCGTTGCCCCGCGCTACGGCGAGCACGTCCTCAGCGGTGACGTCGGCCTTGCCGACCAGGACGAGCGGCGCGTCGGGGGCGGCAGCACTGTGCATATCCATATGCACTATCAGATCAGCTGAATGGAGATATGACAACCGGGTGCGGGTGGAATCCCAGCGTGCCTCATGCTGGAGGGGTAACGGGCGAGCGAGAGGCGGACGGATGGCGCGGGCGACGGCACGGCGGCGCGTGGTGCGGCTGACGGGTGCGGAGCGGGGAACCCGCCCGGACGCACTGGCGGCCGAGGAGCCGTTGGAGATCCGGGTCGGCGGCGAGCCGCTGACGGTCACCATGCGCACTCCCGGCCAGGACTTCGACCTGGTGGCCGGGTTCCTGGTCGGCGAGGGCCTGGTCCACACGGCGGACGGGCTGGCCGCCCTGCGCTACTGCGCCGGAACGGACGAGGACGGCGCCAACACCTACAACGTGGTGGACGCCGCCCTGCGCGGCGCCCCCGCGCTGCCGCTCTCCGCACACCGCAACCTGCTCACCACCAGCGCCTGCGGCCTGTGCGGCCGGGACACCGTCGACGCCGTCCGCACGCACGTCCGGTGGCCGATCGCCGAGGACCCGCTGCGGGTCGCACCCGAGCTGCTCTACGCCCTCCCCGACCGGCTGCGGGCCGCCCAGCGGACCTTCGACAGCACCGGCGGCCTGCACGCCGCCGGCCTGTTCACCGCCGCCGGCGAACTGCTCTGCGCCCGCGAGGACGTCGGGCGGCACAACGCGGTGGACAAGGTGGTCGGCTGGGCACTGCGGGCGGGCCTGCTGCCGCTGACCGGCCACCTGCTGCTGGTCAGCGGCCGGGCCTCGTTCGAGCTCACCCAGAAGGCGGCGCTGGCCGGGCTCCCGCTGCTGGCGGCGGTCTCCGCGCCGTCCTCGCTGGCGGTGGACCTCGCCGAGGAGCTCGGGCTCACGCTGCTCGGCTTCCTGCGCGGCGAGTCGGCGAACGTCTACACCCGGGCGGACCGCGTCCACTAGGCCCAGCTACCCGGGCGGCGGCGAGGCGGGCCCGGAGAGCGCGACCGCTACCAACGCCCGCAGTGCTGGGGCGATCTGACCGAGCGGCAGGGTGGCGTCGTCCGCATAGAGTTCGAGCAGCCAGCCGCCCGCCGGGTTGGCACCACCGGCCGCGACCATGCCCTTGTAGCCGCCGACCACCAGGACGGCCTCCTCCGCCGGGTCGTTCCCCACCGAGCCGGTCCGCAGCGCGAAGGCGCCGCCGCGTACCGCCGTCCCGGTGAGCGGGTAGTGGTCGAGGTCGAAGACCGCGTCGGGCGCCTCGATCCGGGCGCGCTGGTTCTCCGCCCGGCGGGCCGCCCCCGGGGACACCGCCCCCTCGCCGCGGGTGCCCGGCCCCTTGGTCATCCGGTACACCGCGTGCTGCGCGGTGTGCATCAGCTGCGAGCCGGGCGGGACGTAGCTGATCCACCAGGCGACCGCGTCCAGCAGCCGGGCCGAGGTCTCGGCGACCGAGGCCAGCCGGCCCAGCGTGTCGGCGGGGTGGCTGGCCCGGCCACCGCCCTGGTGGTCCAGCACGCCGAGCACGGCGGTGAGCAGCTGCCCGGGGTCCGCGCTGTGCGCGGCGCCGCGGAACCGGCGGCGGTCGCCGTGCACGCCCCGGCCGCCCGGGCCGCCGCGGCTGCGTCCGTCGGCGCGATGGTGCGGGTCGGCGGCGTCGGCCAGCAGCACGGTGGGGTCGGGGGCCAGGCCCGGGCCGTGGCTGCGGCCGGCCACCACCGGATGCGCGGCGCGCGCGGCCTTGGCGCGGTACTGGGCGGCGTCGGCGAGCCGGAACAGCCGGTCGGGCGTGCTCACCGGGCCGATCGAGTCGCCGGTGGAGGCGATGCCGCAGGCCACCCCCTCGCCGTCGGCCAGCTGGAGCGCCCGGGCGCACAGCTCCTCGGCCACCGCGACCACCTCGTCGGACTTCTGCCCCTCGGCCAGCAGGCAGAACTCGTCGCCGCCGAGCCGGGCGGCGAGGCTGCCGGGCAGCTTGGCGCCGGCCATCGAGAGCTGGTTGGCGAACCGCTCCAGCAGCCGGTCGCCCATCTCGTGGCCGTGCTGGTCGTTGATCCGCTTGAGGCCGTTGACGTCGCAGACCACCAGCGAGACCACCGTGTTGTCCCGGTTGTGGGCGGCCAGCGCGCTCTCCAGCCGGGCGTCCACGGCCCGGCGGTTGGCCAGTCCGGTGAGCGGGTCGGTGAAGGCCAGCCGGCGCAGGTCGGCCAGGCGCTCGCTCTGGGCCAGGCCGGCCGAGATCTGCGCGGCCAGCAGGGTGGCGTACTGGGCGTCGGCGTCGGTGAAGAGCGGGTGGCCCTCGCCGCGGGCCAGGTAGAGCTCACCCCAGGCCTGGCCGTGCAGCACGATCGGGGCGACCAGGCAGCAGGTCCGCCCGCGGCGACGCAGCCCGGCGGCGCGCTGGCGGCAGAACGCGCCGGTGTCGGAGTGCAGGTGGGCGGTCAGGCCGGCGTGCTCGCCCGGCGTCAGGTCCTCGGCGGTCTGCACCCAGGCGCGCGGCAGCCGGCCGGTGGACCAGTGCTCGTCGAGGAAGGTGACGATCTCGGGGAAGTCGGCGACCGGATAGGACTCGTCCTCCGGGATCTCCTCCTCGCCGGCCGCCAGCTCGCCGTGGTTGACCAGCACCCGCAGCCGCCCGGACTCGCGGTCCCAGACCGAGACGGCGCTCATCGAGGCGCCGAGTGCCGTGGTCGCGCGGGCCGCGGCCGCCCGGAGGGCCTCCAGCGCGCTCTGCGCACCGGCCATGTCCTGGGCCATCTCCACGACCGCCTGAAGACGCTGGTCGAGGCCTGCGGCCACCGGATCCGCCGAGCCCGCCCCAGGATGTCCGAGTTCCGCCATCAGCTGCGCACCACCCACGCTCGCCCCAACCGTCGATTCGGCCTCGTGTCCCGTTCGAGGTCAAGATTAGGGGTGATTGACGAGGATATGCCCGGTTTGCCGGAAAAGGGCTGACCAAGCCCGGGATCCATGCCCCGGGCTCGGCGCCGACTCACCCGTTCGGTGGACGCATCCGCCTGGTGAGCAGCCAGGGCTCGACCAGCCCGAGCCCGCGCACCGGGCGGCGCCACATCGGCTGGAGCTGGAAGCGCGGACCGCCCGCGGCGGCCTGCTGCGGGGTCATGCTGCTCAGCGGGGCCCCGGACGCGGCGGCCAGCGCCTCGGCGAGCTGGGCCTGCGCCGAACCCGACCCGTCCATGGCGCCCTGCGTACCGGCCCCCGCCAGCTCCAGCGCGGCGGCGAACTCGCCGTCGATCAGTACGGCGTCCCGCTGCGCGATCGAGGTGAGCCGACTGGCCAGGTTGACCGTGGTACCGAAGACGTCGCCCATCCGCGAGGTCACCGCGCCGAAGGCCAGGCCGACCCGCAGTGCGGGCATGGTGTCGTCCTTGGTCAGCGTGTCGACCAGGCTGAGCGCGATCTCGGCGGCGGTCACCGGGTCCTCGGAGACGTAGAGGATCTCGTCGCCCAGGGTCTTGATCAGCCGGCCGCCCTGCCCGGCGATCAGGTCGGAGCAGGTGGACTCGAAGGTCTCCACCAGCTCGCCGAGCTCCTCCTCCTCCAGCCGGCGCGAGAGCCGGGTGAAGCCGACCAGGTCGGCGAAGCCGACGGCGAGCCGGCCGCTGGTGATCTCGGTGTCCTCGGCCGCCTGGACGACCCGCCCGGTGACGGCGGCGAGCTGGCGCCGCCAGACGTAGACCAGGAACTGCTCCAGCTCCGGCAGCAGCAGCTCGACCAGCGGGTAGGCGACGTCGGCGCGGGTCAGGCCGGGCTCACGCGCCTGGGTGAGGTTCTCCAGGAAGGTGTCCATCTGCCAGCCCGCGAGCCGCGCGGTGGTCTGGCCGGTCGAGCGCGCCACCTGGATCGCCATCGACTCGTTGATCAGCCCGGACTCCACCAGGCCGGCCAGGCGGCGCAGCGCGATCACGTCGCTGTCGTTCAGCGCCCGGGACTGGCCGATGTCGGGGAAGCCCATGGCGCGCCAGAAGCGGGTGGCCAGCTCCATCGGGACCTCGGCGGCGCGGGCCGCCTGGTACGGGGTGTAGCGGCGCGGCGCGTCCAGGATCAGCCGCTCCAGATCGAGGGCGACCGTGCCGTCCGCGCCCTCGGGTTCGGCGGCGCCGTGTCGTTCAGGGTCGGCGCTGCCGTACGAGCTGTCCTCCGGCGCCCCACCGTCGTCGTCTGCCACCGGTCCGTCCCCGTGCGGTCGTCGCACTTGCCTTGAGGTCCTGCCCTGTGCGGGACAGCGCACCGTCGCATCGACAGTGGCGCGCCTCACACCGTTGCCAGGTGGAATGGTCGCACGGAATCGCCGGATCCGGGGCATCAGGTGCGGATCCGGCCCCGCCAACAGGTTTCAGGCCGTGGCTCTCACGTGCACGACATCGCCCGCGCCGACCGGCTGCCGGGTCCCGTCGGCCTTGCGGACCACCAGGCGGCCGTCGCCGTCCACGGCCACCGCCTCGCCGCGCAGCTCGCGATCACCCGGCAGCTGCACCAGGACCTGGCGGCCCAGCGTGGTGCAGCGCGCCGCGTAGGCCGGCAGCAGCCCGCTGGCGTGCGGGTCGCCGGCGGCGGCCTGCCACTCGCCGTACAGCTCGGCGAACTGGCGCAGCACCGCGCGCAGCAGCGTGGTCCGCTCGGTGACCTCGGCGCCGGCCAGCGCCAGCGAGGCGGCGGTCGGGACGGGCAGCTCGTCGGCGCGCAGCGACACGTTCAGGCCCAGGCCCGCCACCACGGCCTCGCCGGTCAGCTCGGTCAGGATGCCGCCGAGCTTGCGTTCGCCGCCGTCCACGGTGACCTGGAGGTCGTTGGGCCACTTCAGGCCGACCTCGATGCCGCCGACCCGGCTGATCGCACCGGCCGCGGCCACCCCGACCAGGATCGGCAGCCAGCCGAGCCGCTCGCGCGGCACGGTCGGGCGCAGCAGCAGGGAGAAGAAGAGGCCCGAGCGGGCCGGGGCCGTCCACTGCCGGTCCAGCCGCCCGCGCCCGGCACTCTGCCGCTCGGCGACCAGCACCGCGCCCTCCGGCGCCCCGGCGATGGCCCGGGCGGTGAGGTCGCTGTTGGTCGAGCCGGTCTCGGTCACCACGTCCAGCGCCGTCCACAGGCTGCCGGGCAGCACGAGATCGCGGCGCAGCGCGTCGGCGTCCAGCGGCGGGCGGTCGAGGTCGGTCCAGGGGGACGGGCCGTCGTGGCCGAAACCACGCAGTCCGCTGCGTCGGGGGCGATCCGGCTCGGTCATGATTCCTACCCTAGGGCGTGTCAGAGCCCCTAGGGCGCGTCAGGGCCGAACTGCGGCCGGCCGTAGGCCGACCCATGGTCCCGCAGAACTCCGGTGAACACACTGTGTCGCTGGCCATAACGACAGAACCGCCCGGCTGGCTACGCTACTGCGCAGTAGTTCGCGGTACCGTCCTGCCCGGACTCCCCTCATCCACCGCGACTCTTTCGAGTGAGGAACTCCACGGGATGACCGAGGCCGTATCTCTCCCCGCCCAGCAGACCCCCGCCCCGCACACCACCGCGGGCAAGCTGGCCGACCTGCGGCGCAGGCTCGACGAAGCGGTGCACTCAGGCTCCGCCGCAGCAGTCGAGAAGCAGCACGCCAAGGGCAAGCTGACGGCTCGTGAGCGGGTGCTGGAACTGATGGACGAGGACTCCTTCGTGGAGTTCGACGAGTTCGCCCGGCACCGCTCGGTCAACTTCGGCCAGGAGAAGAACCGCCCGTACGGCGACGGCGTGGTGACCGGCTACGGCACCGTCGACGGCCGCCAGGTCGCCGTCTTCGCCCAGGACTTCACGGTCTTCGGCGGCTCGCTGGGCGAGGTCTTCGGCGAGAAGATCGTCAAGGTGATGGACTTCGCCCTGAAGACCGGCTGCCCGGTCATCGGCATCAACGACTCCGGCGGCGCCCGGATCCAGGAGGGCGTGGTCTCGCTCGGGCTGTACGGCGAGATCTTCCGCCGCAACGTGCACGCCTCCGGGGTGATCCCGCAGATCTCGCTGATCATGGGCCCCTGCGCGGGCGGCGCGGTCTACTCCCCCGCGATCACCGACTTCGTGGTGATGGCCGACCAGACCTCGCACATGTTCATCACCGGCCCCGACGTGATCAAGACCGTCACCGGCGAGGACGTCGGCATGGAGGAGCTGGGCGGCGCCCGGGCGCACAACACCAAGTCCGGCAACGCGCACTACCTGGCCGCGGACGAGAAGGAGGCCATCGAGTACGTCAAGAGCCTGCTCTCGTACCTGCCCTCCAACAACCTCTCGGACCCGCCGGCCTACCCCGAGGAGGCCGACCTCGCGGTGAGCGAGCAGGACCTCGAACTCGACACGCTGATCCCGGACTCGGCCAACCAGCCGTACGACATGCACACCGTCATCGAGCACGTCCTGGACGACGGCGAGTTCCTGGAGACCCAGCCGCTCTACGCGGCCAACATCATCACCGGCTTCGGCCGGATCGAGGGCCGGCCGGTCGGCATCGTCGGCAACCAGCCGATGGACCTGGCGGGCTGCCTGAACATCGCGGCCAGCGAGAAGGCCGCGCGGTTCGTCCGGACCTGCGACAGCTTCAACATCCCGGTGATCACCTTCGTCGACGTGCCCGGCTTCCTGCCCGGCACCGACCAGGAGTGGGACGGCATCATCCGGCGCGGCGCCAAGCTGATCTACGCCTACGCCGAGGCCACCGTGCCGCTGATCACCGTGATCACCCGGAAGGCCTTCGGCGGCGCGTACGACGTGATGGGCTCCAAGCACCTGGGCGCGGACCTCAACCTGGCCTGGCCGACCGCGCAGATCGCCGTGATGGGCGCGCAGGGCGCGGTGAACATCGTCTACCGTCGAGAACTGGCGGCGGCGGAGGATTTCGAGGCCAAGCGGGCCGAGAAGCTCGCCGAGTACGAGGACACCCTGCTCAACCCGTACCTGGCCGCCGAGCGCGGCTACGTGGACGCGGTGATCGCGCCCTCCGAGACGCGCCGGCACATCGTGCGCGGACTGCGGGCCCTGCGCGGCAAGCGCGAGGTGCTGCCGCCCAAGAAGCACGGCAACATCCCCCTGTAGGCCCCATCTGCTCGGAAAGGACCCCAGATGCCCCCCATCCAGGTGCTGCACGGGCAGCCGACCCCCGAGGAGCTGGCCACCGTCCTGGCGGTGGTCTCAGCCCGGGCCGCCGCCGCACAGGCCGCCGCCGAGGCGGCCCGCCGCGCGGCGACCGGCCCGGCCTCCCCATGGAACGACCACGCCCGCCGAATGACCCCCACCCCCCACCCCGGCCCCACCGTCTGGCGCACCTCCGGCTGGGCGAGCTGAATCCGCACCGGAACGCCTGAGTACCCGTACTCAGGCGTTCCGGTGCGGATCGGGGCAGGCTGGTGGGCATGCTCTGGTCAGATCCATCCGAGGACGAGTCTCCGCAGGCGCGGCAGGCGCGGCGGATGCTGCGGCGGGCCGGGTGGCTGCTGGCGGTGGCGGCGGTGCTGGGTGCGCTGCTGCTGGTGCGGTGAGGCGGCTGCGGGGCAGGCTCTAGGCTGGTCGGCATGACCGATCGCCGTACGCTCGTGCTCGCCTCCGCCTCCCCCGCCCGGCTCGGACTGCTCCGTCAGGCCGGGCTCGACCCGCAGGTGATCGTGAGCGGGGTGGACGAGGACGCGCTGACCGCCGCCACGCCCGGCGAGCTGGCCCTGGTGCTCGCGCAGGCCAAGGCCGCCGCGGTGGCCGAGCAGCTGACGGACGGTGAACTGGTGATCGGCTGCGACTCGGTGCTGGAACTGGATGGGCAGGCCCTCGGCAAGCCCGCCGACGCGGCCGAGGCGCTGGCGCGCTGGCGCTCGATGCGCGGGCGGGCCGGGGTGCTGCGCACCGGGCACTGCGTGATCGACACCGCGAACGGCCGCAGTGCCTCGGCCACCGCCTCGACCACTGTCACCTTCGGTACGCCCGACGACGACGAGGTCGCCGCCTACATCGCCTCGGGCGAACCGCTGCACGTGGCCGGGGCGTTCACCCTGGACGGGCGCTCGGCGCCGTTCGTGGAGCGGATCGAGGGCGACCACGGCAACGTCATCGGGCTCTCGCTGCCGCTGCTGCGCGGGCTGCTGGGCGACCTGGACGTCCGGATCACCGACCTCTGGGCCTGATCTCCGGTCTGATCTCCGGGCCTGAAAGATCATGGAGCCCAGGACTTGAGAGCCCTTGTCCCGCTAGGCTGACGCCCGCTGCCGAACGGGGAAGGCCGGGGGATGACCGACAGTGTGCTGAACGTCCTGCTCGGGCTGCTCACCAGCGCGATAGGCGCTGGGATCGGGTGGCTCGCGCAGTCGCTGCGCCGGCGTCGCCGGCTGGAGCGGACCCGGGCGTTCTTCGGGATGCCCGGCGGGACCGAGTGCCTCCTGGTGGTCAACCGGCATGTGGCCAGCGGCCACAGCAAGAGCGTCTCGCGCAACGACGTCTTCGCGCTGATGGAGTTGGCCGCACTCGTTCGCGAGTGCGGCGCGCAGGCCGACATCGTGCCGCACGACCAGGTGCGCCAAGGGCTGGGCGGCAAGGCCGAGTTCTGCATCGGCGGGCCGAGCGGCAACGAACGGACGGCGGCCCACCTGGGCTGGCGGCTGCCCGGCGTGGCGTTCATCACCGAGCCGGGCGGCCCGTACGGGGGCGTGCTATCGGTCGGCGCGCTGGACTACCGCTTCGAGTTCGACGACAGCGGCTCCGGCGGCCGGACGTACGTCCTGCTGGCGCGGCTCGACGCCGGACCGCACGGCCGTCCGACCTTCCTGATCGCGGGTCAGACCGCGACCGCCAACCACGCCGCCGTCCGCCACCTGACGTCCCATCACCGCGAGCTGGCCCGTCGCTACGGGTCGAACAGCACGTTCGCGCTGGTGCTGCGGGTGGTCAATCCGACGGCGTACGGTCCGGACGTGGTCCAGCAGGTCGCCGACGTGACCCGGGAGGCGCTGGCGGCGCGCGAGCCGCAAGCTCCTGCGGCGGCTCTTCCGGCAGGCGGCCGGACGGCCGTCCCGGCACCCGGCGAGACACCCGGCGAGGCCGCTTCCGAGCAGCCCGCCGAGGGTCGGGCCGGGTGATGTGGCGAAGGCCACGCCCGCGCTACGGCGGCTCCAGCGCCGTTCGACCGGCTGGAGACCGACTACAGAACGGCTACAGAACCACTACAGGCCTCAGGCGTACCGTTGCCACCTGCGGACCTGCCGTTGCGTGCTCAAATGATCACCAAATCGGGTAACGCTCCGTGTGGGCAAGCTCACCACCTGGGGCTACTCGCCGGTACCACCTCCTCATCCCTAGACTCAACGAGGTTCAAGAAGGGAGCCACAGTGCGCAAGGTGCTCATCGCCAATCGCGGGGAAATCGCCGTCCGCGTCGCCAGGGCCTGCTCGGATGCCGGTATCGCCAGTGTCGCCGTGTATGCCGAGCCCGACCGGGACGCGCT
>NZ_JARZAI010000031.1 GCF_029893355.1 Kitasatospora sp. MAA4 | reverse complement strand
GAGCAGTCGTAGGCCGATGCCTGCTGCGGTACGGCCATCAGGCCGGCCACCGCCAGGGCCGACAGCAGGGTGCCGGCGACGACGCGTTGGGTGGGCGTGTTCGTCCGACGGGAGGAAGCGCGCATGCTGAAGTGCCCCGATCATGGTGCGTGATGACGTTCGTCTGCGGAGGAGAGACGGTTCTTCGGATGCTAGGGCCGCTCACGGACCTCACCCGGCGGCCTTGACGGCTCCCTGATGGAGTGCGGTGATCTTCTGCCCGTCCGGGCACCCGCGCCCCCGGTCGAGGCTCTCGCCGTCACTCCGCGCGCCCCACGTGTGCGGCCGGCTGTGGCGACAATGCGGCGACAATGGGGCGTTAAGGCCGGGAATGGCCAACTCTGGTGTCATTGACCCGCATTGGGCGCGGGATTACGCTTTCGGCACCGCCCAGTCCACGGTGGCATGGGCCGGTCAGAGGGAGTGCGCTATGGGCGTTGTCATCCCGATCTTCTTATTCCTGTGCCTGGTGGGCCTGATTCTCTCGGCTCCCAGGATCGAGGGCTGGCGTGCGGGGCATCGCTGCCGGCAGGCGGCCGCCGAGCTGGTCGCCACGCACGGCTTCACCGCTGAACCGCAGGCCGGTCCGTCGCTGGTGCCCTGGTCCGCGCCGCCCTTCCACTACGGTCAGCGGGTGCGCGTGCGGGACGCCGTCCGAGGGAGCTTCGACGGTCTGGCCGCGACGGTCTTCGGGTACACGTGTCAGGAGAACGGCACGGCGCACTGGTACGGCGTCGCCGTGATCCAGCTGCCTGGGCGGCTGTCGCCGATCGAGGTGCACCACGAGCGGGTCTTCTCCTCGGTACGGGTCGGCTACGCGCCCTCGTACTCGCCCTGCCCCACGGGTGAGCCGGCCTTCGACTCCGCCCACCGGGTGTCGAGCCCGGACGAGGGTCTGGCCCACACCCTGCTGACACCGCAGGCCGCCCGGAGCCTGCTGGCGGCTCCCGAGCCCTTCGACTGGCGGGTGGCCGAGGAAACCCTGGTGGTGTGGCGGCGGGACGGCTGGACCTCCGGTGCGGCCGCGGCCGGTTGCTGCCTGGCCGTGGTGCAAGTTCTGGCACCGGCGCTCGACCTCGAACCCGCCATCGTCAGCGATCCGCTGCGGGACGCTCCTGGCCCGTCGCGTCGTGCAGAGTGAACAGCGCCTGGTAGCGGCGCAGCACGTCCTGGCGGTCGGCTTCCTCGGGTACGGAGGCCTGGCAGGCGCGCTGGATCATGTCGGCCTGGTCCAGCAGGACCTGGCGGCGGTCCGGCATCGAGGTCTGCTCCAGGATCTTGTAGAGGGCGTCCAGTTGGCGGATCATCACGGCGGGATTGCCGAGTGCGGACTGCCGGATCTTCTCGAAGGCGCGCTGGACCAGCCGGTCGTAGTCGGCCTGGTAGGCGATCACCCGGATGTGGCCGTGCCGGCCCCGGTGCACGTGCTGCGGGTGCCAGCCGGTGGTGATCCGGCACAGGCAGTCGCCCAGCCAGTCGATGCAGGTCATCGCGGTGAAGGTGTCGTTGACGGCAGGGGAGAGGGCGCGGATGGCGATCTCGACCAGCTGGTCCACGCCGAACGAGACGTCCTGGGTCAGCGTCCGGTACGGCCCGGTGACCTGACCCCGGGCAAGGTGCTGCGCCACGTGCGTCGCGGCCGCCGGTGGCCAGACCATCGCCAGCGGTTGCCCCTGGACGAGGAAGTGGCCGGGCCGGTAGGGGAGATGGAGGACGGCATCGGACTCGGAGGCGATCCGGACCAGCCGCTCGTGGCGGATGTACTGGAGGTAGCCGCTGGCCGGGGTCGGGATCACCGCCCCGGACTCGGCGATCCGCGCGAGCAGTTCGTCGCGGGTGGGCCTGGTGCCGGCGCCCGCCTCGGTGTCGGCGCCGCTCTGGGCCTCGATGGCCCGGGCGAGGTCGCCGGCGATGCCTGCGATGACCTGGGGTAGCTGGATCATGGTGGCGATGTGGTTGATGAAGTAGATCAGCATGGCCAGGTCGACCACCGTCAGGCCGAGTGACACGGTGATCGACAGGTGCGGGACGAAGTCGCCGTGCGGCCCGGGACTGATCGCCACCAGCACCAGCACGGTGTAGAAGAAGGTGGCCACGAAGGTGCCCAGGGTCAGCTGGGTGCCGCGGTCGCGGATGAAGTTGCGCAGCATCCGGGGGCCGAACTGGGTGGACGCCAGGGTCAGGGCGACGATGGTGATCGAGAAGACCAGCCCGACCACCGTGATGATCGCCGCGGCCATCGTGGTCAGGATCTGCCGGGCCGCGTCGGCGGTCCCGCTCAGCACCCAGGTGGGCAGCGCGAACCGGCCGTCGTAGGCGTATCGGTCCAGGATCAGGGTCAGGACGAACAGCGCGATGGCGCCCAGGACTTCGAGGGCCGGCACCAGCCAGAGGTTGGTGCGCAGCGTCTCGCGCCGCCAGTCGGCCTCCAGGAACACCCCGCCGCGCATCACCGCAGCCGTCCCGACGGACCGCAGGGACGTGCTGGACGGGAACTGGTGCGCATCGGGGTCCTCCTGGAGGAAGGTGGAGCTCTGGCCTGTGCCGACCAGACTTCCCGGCTCACCTGCCCAGGAGGGTATCCGAGATTGCCGCCGGCCCGGCCCTGCGCGCTAAGGAAGCGTTAGGGCTGGGCCGGCGGCGTCTCAGACCGCGATCCGCCAGCCCTGGACCGGGACGGCGGCCCGCAGCGCCCGGGTGTACTCCTCCGCCGGATTGTCCAGCACCTGGCCGCAGTCGCCCTGCTCGACCACCCGCCCGCGCCGCAGGACGAGCACGGTGTCGCACAACTGCCGTACCACCGCCAGGTCGTGGGAGATCAGCAGGTAGGCGAGCCCGGTGTCGGCGCGGATGTCCGCGAGCAGGTTGAGGATCTGCGCCTGGATCGAGACGTCCAGGGCCGAGACCGCCTCGTCCAGCACCAGCACGCGCGGGCCGGTGGCCAACGCCCGGGCGATCGCGACGCGTTGGCGCTGTCCGCCGGACAGGTCGCGGGGACGGGCTACGGACTGACGCAGCGTCAGGCCGACCTGGTCGACCAGCTCGTCCAGGCGCGCCGCCCGCTCCGCGGCGGAACGGCCGCCGTGGTGGCGCAGCACCTCGTCGATGGCCGACCGGGCGCTCTGCTGCGGGTCCAGCGAGGTGTACGGGTCCTGGAAGACGATCTGCAACTCCTGCGCGCGGGTGTTGCGTTCGGTGCTCCCGCGGGCCGGGCGGCTGCGGTCGCGGCCGAGCACGGCGATGCTGCCGCTGGTCGGGCACTCCAGCCCGACCAGCATCCGGGCGATCGTGGTCTTGCCCGAGCCGGATTCCCCCACGATGCCCAGCGAGCCGCCCGCGGGGATGTCGAAGCCGACGTCGGCGACCGCGTGGTGGGCCTTGAAGAACTTGTTGAGACTGCGTACTTCCACCGCGTTCACTCCGCGGCCTCCTTGCTTGTCCAGGTGTTCGTCCGCGCCGCGTGGATCTCCTCGACCCGGGCGCAGCGCACCAGCCCGCCGTCGAAGGGCACCAGCGGCGGCGGCTCGTTCTCACAGGTCGGGGTCGCGAACGCGCAGCGCGGTGCGAACGCACAGCCGCCTCCCGCCTCGAACGCGGAGACGGGTCGGCCGGGGATGGCCGTCAGGCGCTGTGCCCGGGCGTCGATGGCCGGGCGCGAGCCCAGCAGTCCGAGCGTGTAGGGGTGGGCGGCGCGCTCGTGCAGGCTTCTCGCGGAGCGGATCTCGACGATCCGTCCCGCGTACATGACCGCGACCCTGCCGCACACCGCCAGGGCCAGGTCCAGGTCATGGGTGATGAAGACCATCCCCATGCCCCGTTCGCGGCGCATCCGGTCGAGGATGGCGACGACCTCGCGCTGGATGGTGACGTCCAGGGCCGTCGTCGGCTCGTCGGCCAGGATGAGCCGGGGCTCGGCGAGCAGCACCGAGGCGATCATCACGCGTTGCAGCATGCCGCCGGAGACCTCGTGCGGATACTGGCGCAGCCGGCGGGCGGGCTCGTCGATGCCGACCTCGGCCAGCACCGCCTCGGCCCGTGCCAGCGCCTCGCGTTTGCCCAGGCCCCGGTTGTGCCGCAGGGCTTCGGTGAGGAACGCGCCGATCCTGCGGGTGGGATTGATGTGGGCGCGCGGGTCCTGGAAGACCAGGCCGACGCCGCCGTCGCGGTAGGCGCGCAGCGCGGCGGCGTCCATCGTGGTGACGTCCCGGCCCTCGAAGCGGATCGCGCCTCCGGCACTGGCCGCGGGCGGCAGCAGCCGGGTGATCGCGCGGACGGTCATCGACTTCCCCGAGCCCGACTCGCCGACCAGGCCGAGCGCCTCGCCGGGCGCGAGCGTCAGGTCGAGGTCGGCGAGCAGGGTCCGCGAGCCGCCGTCCTCGGTGGCGAAGTCGACTGTCAGGGAGGACAGTTCGAGCAGCGGTACGGTGGTCATGCGGCGGCTCCCACGGCAGTTCGGTCCGGCACTGCGGCACTGCGCCTGCGGCGCTTGAGGTAGCCCGGCGGCTTGTCGCCGCTGATCCGCGCGCCCAGCACGGTCAGTGCGAGCACCGTGAGCACGATCAGCACGCCGGGGGCGGCGACCGGCAGCCAGTAGCCCTTCAGCAGCGCGTCGCTGTCGCTGACCATGACGCCCCAGTCGGGCGTCGGCGCCTGGACGGCCAGCCCCAGGTAGGAGAGCGAGGCCAGGTCCAGCAGGGCGTAGCCGAAGGCGATCGCGGCCTGACCGACCACCACCGGTGCGATGTTGCGCAGGATGTGGCGGCCGGTGATCCGCAGCATGCCGAAGCCCTGCACCGCGAGCGCGTCGACGTACGGGCTGACGCGCTGCTGGCGGGCCGCCGCCCGGACGATCCGGGCGAGGAAGGGCACGTAGGCGACCGACAGCGCCGCCACCGCCGGGGTGAGGCCGGGCCCGAACAGGGCCACCGTCAGCACCGCGAGCAGCAGCCCGGGCAGCGCGTAGACGAGGTCGAAGACCCGTGCCACCACCGCGTCCACCCAGCCGCCGTACCAGCTGGCCGCCAGTGCCAGCGGGACGCCGACCAGCAGCGAGACGCCGACCACCAGGGCCGGGCCGAGCAGGCTGGTCCGCGCGCCGAAGACCAGCCGGCTGAGGATGTCGCGCCCGATCCCGTCGGTCCCCAGCAGGTGCGCGCCGGACGGGCCGCCGTACGCGTCGAGCAGGCTGCCCTGGTTCGGGTCGTGCGGGGCCAGCAGCGGGGCTGCGATCGCCGCCACCGTGACCACCAGCAGCAGCACGGCCGAGGCGGTTCCGGGGCGGCCGAGCCTGCGGAGGTGCTGCTTCACGAGGTGCTCCCTGTCTCGCGCAGGCGCGGGTCGACGACGGCCTGGATCAGATCGCTCGCCGCGTTGCACAGGACGAACGCGCCGACCAGCAGCAGCGCCACGGCCTGGACGACCGGGAAGTCCTTCTGGGCGACCGACTGGATGGTCAACTGCCCGATCCCGGGCACCGCGAAGGCCGACTCGACCACCAGCGTCGAGGCGAAGGTCCCCGCGGTGAGCAGGCCCACCGCCGTCACGATCGGCGCCAGCGCGTTGCGCAGCACGTGGCTGCGCAGCACGACCAGGCGCGGCAGGCCGCGCACCAGCGCGGTCTGCACGTGCTCGCGTTCCAACTGCTCGCGGACCGCGTTGCGGGTCACCCGGCCCAGGAACCCGCACGAGAGCACCGCCATCGCGCAGGACGGCAGCACCAGCCCGTCGATCCTGCCGCCCAGGCCCTCGCCCAGACCCGAGGCCGGGAACCAGCCCATCCGCACCGCGAACACCGAGATCAGCAGCGTCGAGGCGACGAACGGCGGGACGGTGACCGACACCGAGGTCAGCGTGCTGACCGCGGCGTCGACCCGGCCGGGCAGCAGCGCGGCGGCCAGGCCCATCGCCAGTCCGACGACCACGACCAGCACCATCGTCATCAGCACCAGCAGCACGGTGGTGCTCAGCCCCGCGCTGATCCGGTCCGCGACCGGCTGGCCGGTGACCATCGAGGTGCCGAGGTCGCCGTGCAGCACGCCGCTCAGCCAGTCCCAGTAGCGGACCGGCAACGGCTGGTCCAGGTGCAGCCGGTGGCGCGCCGCGGCCCGCGCGGCGGCGGTGGGCATCCGGTTGCCGAAGAGCACGTTCTCGGGGCTGCCGGGCGCGAGGTAGAGGCTGCCGAAGATCACCACGCTGGACAGCAGCAGCGTGGTGGCCAGCCCGCCGAGCCGGCGTACCAGCAGACGCCCCATCAGGGTGCCCCCACAGCGGTGGCCCAGGCGTTGTCCATGTAGGAGAAGGTCAGCGGCGCACCGGTGACCGCCTTGCTCTGGAACAGCAGCGCCCTCGGCTGGACGATCGGGATCCAGGGCAGGTCCTGGCCCAGGATCGCCTGCGCCTTGAGCACCTGCGCGGCCCGGGCCGCCGGGTCGTCGGTGGCCTGCGCGGCGTCGAGGGCGGCCTGCACGGCGGGGTTGGCGTAGCCGTTGAAGTTCTGCACGCCGGTGGCGGTGGCGTAGCTCGCGTACATGCTCGCGGCCTCGGGGAACTCCAGGTAGTTGATGGTCAGGAAGCCGTCGTAGGCGGCGCGGGCCTTCGGATCGGTGAACAGGCTGCCGTACTGCTGGTCCGGCAGTCCGACGATCTTGATGTTCAGGCCGATCGCCTGACCGGTCTGCTGGAGCACCTGGGCGAGCTGGCTCTGCGAGGGCGTACCGGCCGCGTACGCGAGGGTGACCTGCTTGCCGGTCGCGCCCGCCGCCTGCACCAGCTTGGCGGCGCCGGCCACATCCGCGGCCTTGGCCAGCTGGTCGTAGGCGGCCTGGTAGCCGGCGGCGGCCGGGCCGCCCTGCCAGAAGCCCGGGCCGGCCACGGCGTAGAGCGGGTCGGCCGCGCCGGCGTAGATCGCCTTGGCGATGCCCGCGCGGTCGATGGCCATGCTCAGCGCCTGCCGGGTGCGGGCGTCGGCCAGACCGCCCGAGAAGCTGGAGACGATCAGGTCGACGTTCTGCGTGGTGGAGCCCGCGCCGCCGATGTAGAGCTTCCCGGCCGCGGCGTTGCTCAGCTGCGCGATGGTGGAGGTCTGGAGGTCGAAGGCGCCCTGCAGGGACCCCGAGGAGAGCGCGTTGGCCAGCGCCGAGGGGTCGGAGAGGAACTTGAAGGTGATCGTGTCCGCCTTGCCGGCGTGGCTCGGGTCCCAGTAGGTCGGATTCTTCTTCAGCACCATCTGGTTGGTGCCGTCGAAGGACTGCACGGTGTACGGGCCGGTGCAGACGACACCGGTGTCCGCGGTGCCGAAGTCGGCGCCCGCCTTGGTCGCGAAGGCCTTCTCGACCACCGCCGCGCCGAGGATGCCGAGATTGCGGACGAAGATGTAGTCCGGCTTGGTCAGACTGATCGTCACCTGCGCGGGGCCGGTGGCGGTGATGGTGTCGACGTCGTTGTAGGAGTCGACGTAGTTGCTGGCCACCGCCGGGTCCAGGTTGCGGTTCAGGCTGTAGACGACGTCGTCGGCGGTGACCGGCCTGCCGTCGCTGAACGTGGCGCGCGGGTCGAGCTGGACCACGACGTGCTTGGGGTCGGGCTGGGACCAGGACGCGGCGATGCCCGGGTGCATCGAGTAGTCGGCCGCCACCCGGATCAGCGGCTCGCAGACGTTGCCGAGGATGGTCTCCTCCGGGTAGTCGGCGGTCTTGACCGGGTCCTCGGAGTACGGCGCGCGGTAGTCGCCGGACCAGGCCAGGGTGGCCAGGCTCCCGGTACCCGGCGCGGTGGTCGGCTGGGCGGTGGAGAAGTTGCTCTTGGCGCCGGCCTTCTGGGCGGTGGTGCCCGGGCCGCACGCGGCGGTCAGCAGCACCACGGCCGAACCGGAGACGACGGCACGCAGCAGTCTGGTGTTCATAGGGGATCTCCTCGCTCTCGGCGCTCTCACGCGGACGCTGCGGCGTGCACCAGTTCGCCCTGCACGTAGGTGCGCAGCACCCGCGTGTCGGCGATGGCCTGGCTCGGGCCGTCGAAGGGGTTGCGGTCGAGCACGACCAGGTCGGCGAGCTTGCCGGTCTGGACCGAACCGGTGACGTCGTCGAGGTGGTTCACCCGCGCGGTGCCGGCCGTGTACGCGGCGAGCGCGGAGCCGAGGTCGATCCGCTCCTCGGGGCCGAACACCCGGTTCGGCTCCTCCTCGCCCGTGCGGTTGACGGCGACGTGGACGCCGGCCAGCACGTCGGGCGTGCTGACCGACCAGTCGCTGCCGGCCGCGAGCATCGCGCCGGCCCGCAGCAGCGAGCCGAACGGGTACTGCCAGCCCGCTCGCCGCTCGCCCAGGAACGGGATGGTGAGCTCGTCCATCTGCGGCTCGTGGCAGGCCCACAGCGGCTGCATGTTGGCGGTCGCGCCGAGGGCACGGAAGCGGGCGATGTCGTCGGGGTGGACCACCTGGAGGTGCGCGAGGTGGTGGCGGTTGCCGCGCTCGCCGTTGCGGCGCAGGGCCTCCTCGACCGCGTCCAGCGCCTGGCGCACCGCACGGTCGCCCAGCGCGTGGAAGTGCACCTGGAAGCCGGCGGCGTCGAGCTCGGCGACGTAGCCGCCGAGCTGGGCGGGGTCGACGAAGTCCAGGCCCGCGTTGCCCGAGGAGCAGCCGCAGCCGTCCAGGTAGGGCTCCAGCATGGCCGCGGTGTGGTTCTCGGCGACGCCGTCGAGCATGATCTTCACGGTGCCGGCGCGGAAGCGCTCGCCGCCGCGCTCGGCCTCGGCGCGGCGCTCCTGGAACCCGGCCAGCTGCTCGAGACCGCCCTCGCGGTCCCACCACAGCGCGGCGCGCACCCGTGCGGTCAGCGTGCCCTCGCGGTCGGCGCGCAGGTAGGCGCCGTAGACGTCGCCGGGCCCGAACGCGGCGCCCACGGCGGCGTCCTGCCAGCCGGTGATGCCGAAGGAGTGCAGATAGGCCTGGCCGGCCAGCAGCCCCTTGTAGCGCTCGTCCTCGGAGGTGGCGGGGATGTGGCGGGTGACCAGCTCGGCGGCGCCCTCCTGGAGCATGCCGGTCGGGGTGCCGTCGGCGTCCCGCTCGATCCGGCCGTCGGCCGGGTCCGGGGTGTCCGCGTCGATGCCGGCGATCTCCAGCGCCCGGCTGTTGGCCCACAGGCCGTGGCCGTCGCGGTTGGGCAGCGCGACGGGGCGGTCGCGGACGGCGGCGACGGCGTCCAGCAGCGAGCGGTGCGGGGTGCCGCCGGGGAAGGCCTCCATGCTCCAGCCGCCGCCGGTGATCCAGGCGGCGTCGGGGCGGGTGGCCGCGTACGCCGCGATGGCGGCGACGTACTCCTCGGCGGTGCGCAGCTCGTGCAGGTCGCAGGTGCGCAGCGTGGTGCCGGCCAGCACCGGGTGGACGTGGGCGTCCTGGAACCCGGGCAGCAGCAGCCGGCCGGCCAGGTCGACGACCTCGGTGTCGGGGCCGATCAGCGGGCGGACGTCGCGGTCCTGGCCGACGGTGACGATCCGTCCGCCGCGGACCGCGACGGCGGTGGCCCAGGAGCGGGCCGGGTCGACGGTGTAGACCGGGCCGCCGAGAAAGACCAGGTCTGCGGGGTGGTGATCACGGTGCACGGGCTGCTCCAACGCATGGGGGAAGACTCGCTCCCGGCCGGGAGGTGGGGGAGGGCCGGGGCGGCGCTGCCGGATGTGGGAGTAGCAAAGCCGGTGACAATGGGTCTGTCAATGCCGTTGACAATGACGCACCGTTACGATCGGATGAAGCACCGACCGAAGCTCTGGATACGAGGAGAGACCCGCGTGAAGGCCCGAGTGGCACAGCAGGCAGAGCAGTCGACGTCCAAGCGGCGGGCGGCGCTCACGCGCGAGTCGATCCTGGAGGCCGCACTGCGGGTCTGCGCACCCGAGGGCGGCGGCCAGCTCACCTTCAGCCGCCTGGGCAAGGAGCTGGGCGCGGACCCGACCGCGGTCTACCGGCACTTCCGCGACAAGGACGAACTGGTGCTCGCCCTCACCGAACTCACCGTCGCCGAGGGCGTCGAGCTGGCCCGCGCCACCCTGCCCGACGGCCCCTCGGGCGACTGGCGCGGCTGGCTCACCGTCACCGCCGAGAGTATCCGGGCCAGTTACCTGGCCCGGCCCGTGGTCGCCGTCCTCGCGGCGGCCCGCACCACGGCCAGCCCCGCCGAGACCAGCAGCTTCGAACAGCTCATCTCGGTGCTGCACCGGGCCGGCCTGCCGGTGCTCGAGGCGGCCGAGTGCTGTCGCCAACTCGTGGATCTGACCCTGGCGTTGACGCAGTACTCGGCGGCCTTCTCGGCGCTCGACCCGGCGACCCAGGCCAAGGACGAGGCGGCCTGGGCGGTCAAGTACGCGATGCTGCCCGAGAGCGAGTACCCGCTGCTGCACGAGAGCACGCCGCGGCTCACCGAGCTGTTCCGCGACGACACCGAGGTGTTCCGGATGATCCTGGCGACCTTCCTGGACGGCGTCGCCCTGCGGATCGAGCGCACGCGCCAGGGCTGAGCGCCGCGCTCAGCCCTGCTTGAGGACCTCGGCCGCGCGCTGGTCGCAGGGCAGCAGCTGGATCCCCGTGCCGCCGTTCACCGCGCCCACGCACAGGTTGGCCTGCACGGAGTAGACCGTGCCGGCCTTGAGGGAGAAGCGCTGCGCCGGGTTGCCGCTGCAGTTCGCGATCTGAACGATCGTGCCGGGGGTGGTGGCGCCCCAGGCGGCGTCCATGCAGAGGCCCTTCGTGCGGATCGTGCCGTCCGCGGCGACGTTCCACGCCTGGGTTGCGCTGCCGTCGCACGCCTTCAGGGTCAGCGGGGTGCCGTCCGTGCCCGCCGTACCGCTGAGGCACTCGCCGGTGCCGGGGTTCACCAGCGTGTCCGTCGCACTGCCGGGTGCGGCGCTCCTGGTGGGCTTTCCCGGGCTGACGGAGGCGTGAGCGACGGGGGCGGAGGGCGCGGAGGAGCCTTTCAGTGTGAGAGCCAGGCCGCCGGCCGCCAGGCAGGCGACGACCACGGCCGCCAGGACGATCCAGCGCCGGCTGCGGTGCGCGCTCGCGCCGGGCGACTGTTCGGCGGCAGCGGTGTCGGCGTCCTCGTCGTCGGGCGCGTCCGAGGCCGAACCCAGCTGGCGTGCCACGGGCTCGTCCAGCAGACCGGTGTCCACGAAGCCGTCGGCGTCGATGGTGAAGCGCCAGCGCGGATGGTCGACCCGGCCGACGACGACCACCGACCAGCGCCCTTCCGGATCGTTGGCGAGGCGGTGGATGCGATCGCCGTCCCGGCCGCCGGGCAGCGTGGCCAGGATCGCCACCCCGCCGCCCTGGTCGGTCAGTTCGCCGTCGCCATCGGTCGGGACAGGGGCCGGTGCCTCGGTGGACCCGAACCGCTCGGTGGCGCCCGGCTTGAACCCCACGCGGACCACCTGCACACCCCGGGACCACGGGCTCGTGGTGAGCTCGCGGGTCCAGTCCTGGGCCAGCGCCCTGGCCCGCCGGGCGTCGCCCTCCAGGCTGGTGATCCCGCCGACCTGAGCGAGGTTGACCAGCACGAAGCCCTGGCTGGTGGTGCCCAGTGAGACCAGCCGCGGGTACGGCTCCTGAAGCGACTCCACCACGCTCGCGCTCTGCAGTTCGCGCAGCGGGGCGTGCCAGGTCCGGCCGCCGTCCTCGGCGGTCCACCCGGCGGGCGGACGCTCGTCGGGGGTCTTCAGGCGCAGCCGGACGGTGTCGGGCCCGACGATGACCACGTGGGCCACCGGAACGCCGCGGTTCTCGCGCTCGCAGGCGGTGGCCAGGACGCGGACCACCCGGTCCACGGTCCACAGGCCGTGATCGGCACGCGGGGCCGAGCGCGGCTCGGCCCGTCGCGACCGACGCAGCCGGGCGAGCCAGTCGCCGCGGCGAGGAACGCGTTCAGCGGATCGGCTCGTCAGTGTCACCTGGGTCTCCTCGGCTCTGGGCGGCGGTGTTCTCGACACGTTGGTTGCCCGCCGGGAAGGAGTCAACGCCGGGTACCGGGAGGTCTTGGGCCCCTGGGCCCAAGGCGGCCACCGGCGTTCTGGACCGCCACCGGGTCGCTTCCTAGCATCGACAGCGTCCGGGCCGAACGTGTCGATGCCCACCGAGGCGCCCGGCACCACCCAGAAGGGACACACCATGGCGAACCTGAACGTCACGTATCAGGAGATGTCGGACGCTGCGACCACGATGAGCAACAACAAGGCCGACATCGACGACAAGCTCAACCAGTGCAGGACCATCGTCGACAACCTGACCACCAACGGCTTCGTCACCGAGCAGGCGTCGGGCAAGTTCGACGAGGTGCACACCGAGTTCAACACCTCGGCCACGCAGGCCATGGAGACCCTGGCGCAGCTGTCGGACTGGCTCAACAAGGCCGTGGCCGCCATGCGCGACATGGACACCCAGCTCTCCAGCTCCCTCAACAAGTAGCAACCGGCCCGGAGTTGACCGGGTCACCGTAAAGCGCGCCCCGCGCCGGCCATGCCGCCGGCGCGGGCGCCCGCACTCACGAGGGGTTGGGGAACCATGCCCATGATGATCACCATTGCCCGGCGCCCGGACTGGTCGGCCGACGTGGTCGTGGACGCCGATCCCACCACCGTCCTGCGCGACGTCGTCGAGAACCTGCTGGACAGCCTCGACGCCTCGCAGGCCCCGCCGCCCGGCGACTCGGCCGTGACGGCGGTCTATCTCGCCGATCAACTGCTCGACCTCTCCGGGCCGTTGGCCGACAGCGGGATCCACGACGGCACCGTGCTCTGGCTCGACCGGCCGGGCCCCGCCCCGAGCCGCCGGGCCGGGCTGGTCACCATCAGGGTGGTGGCGGGCGCCGGCGCCGGGCGGGTGTTCCAGCTCAACGCGGGCGAGCACCGCATCCGTTCCGGTGCAAGTATCCACGTCGCCAAGGGCGCTGACCCGGCGGCGGTGGTCGCCGTGGTCCGGGTCTCCCTGGACGCCTCGGTGCGCGTGCGCGCCGTCGCGCCCTCCGTCCTGCTGAACCGCGCCCCGCTGCCCGACCGCGAGGTCCCCTGGCGGGAGAACGTCCAACTCCTGGTCGGGGACAGCATCATGGAGGCGCACCCGGTGCTGCGCCCGGACGCTGTGGTCGAACCCTCGCCCGACGGCGAGTACCTGGACTACAACCGTCCCCCTCGACTGCTCCCCCCGGTGCTGCGCACCGCGTTCCGCATCCCGCCCCCGCCCAGGCAGGCTTCCGCGAGCGCGCTGCCGTGGCTGGCGGCCGGCCTGCCCGCCGTCGGCGGCGGCCTGATGGCGGTGATGTCGCACAACCCGATGTTCCTGATGATGGCGGCGATGTCGCCGGTCATGATGGTCGGGACCTGGATGAACGGACGGCGGCAGGGCAAGATCGGCTACCGGCGCCAGCTGGCCGAGCACCAGGTCCAACTCGCCTCCACCGAGGCCGAGATCGCGGCGGCGCTGGATCAGGAACGCCTGGACTGCCGCGCTGCCAGCCCGGACCCGGCCGAGCTGCTCGTCATCGCGACCGGCCCCCGCGCCCGGCTCTGGGAGCGCCGCCGCACCGACCCGGACCACCTGCTGGTCCGGGTCGGCGTCGCCGACCTGCCCACCACGATCGAGGTGGAGGAGGGCGAGGGCACCGACCGCCACCGGGACCTGCGGGCGGCGCAGGACATCCCCGTCGCCTTCTCCCTCGCGCAGACCGGAGTCGTCGGCGTCGCGGGGCAGGGCGACTGGCCGCGGCGCATGGCGCGCTGGCTGGTCGGTCAGCTGGCCGTCCTGCAGAGCCCGCGCGACGTGCAGCTGTACGTCCTGACCGACCCGGCCGGCGAGCCGCTGTGGCAGTGGGCGGCCTGGCTGCCGCACACCCGGCCGATGCTGGGACAGCAGGCGCTGGCGCTGGTGGGCGCCGACGCCGAGACGCTCGGCCGCCGGGTGGCCGAGCTGATCGAGCTCATCCACGTCCGCCAGCAGGCGCGACTCAACGCCGGTTCCGCAGCTGCGTTCGCCGACCCGGACGTCGTCGTGGTGCTGGACGGCGCCCGGCGACTGCGGGCGCTGCCCGGCGTGGTGACGGTCCTTCAGGAGGGACCCGCGGTCGGCGTCTACAGCATCTGCGTGGACGCCGACGAACGCACCCTGCCGGAGGAGTGCGCCACCGTCGTCGTCGGGGGCGCGGGCCGGCCGGCCAGCCTGCGCCGGCAGCGCGCCGCGCAGATCGACGGCATCCTCGCGGACGAGGTGGCGGACAGCTGGTACGCGGAGACCGGGCGCCGGCTGGCGCCCCTGCGCGACGTCAGCGAGAACCAGGGCGAGGCCGCGCTGCCGGGCTCCGCGCGCCTGCTGGAGATCCTCGGCCTCCAGGACCCGAGCGCCGCCGCGATCGCCGCCCGCTGGCGCTCGTCCAGCCGCAGCACCAAGGCCGTGATCGGGTACTCGCTCAACGGCCCGTTCGCGCTCGACCTGGTCAACCACGGCCCGCACGGGCTGGTGGCCGGCACCACGGGCTCGGGCAAGTCGGAGTTCCTGCAGACCCTGGTGGCCTCGCTGGCCGTGGCCAACCGCCCGGACGCCATGACCTTCGTCCTGGTCGACTACAAGGGCGGCGCGGCCTTCAAGGACTGCGTCGAACTGCCGCACACCGTCGGCCTGGTGACCGACCTGGACACGCATCTCGTGGAGCGGGCGCTGACCTCGCTGAGCGCCGAGCTGACCCATCGCGAGCACCTGCTGGCGGCCGCGGGCGCCAAGGACCTGGAGGACTACCTCGACTACGCCCTCCGGCGGCCCGAACTGGCGCCGATCCCGCGCCTGCTGATCGTCATCGACGAGTTCGCGTCCATGGCGCGCGAGCTGCCCGACTTCGTCAGCGGCCTGGTCAACGTCGCCCAGCGCGGCCGCTCGCTGGGCATCCACCTGATCCTGGCGACGCAGCGCCCGTCCGGTGTGGTCTCGGCGGAGATCCGCGCCAACACCAACCTGCGGGTCGCGCTGCGGGTGACCGACCCCGGCGAGAGCACCGACGTCATCGACGCCCGGGAGGCCGCGAGCATCTCGGCGGCGACCCCGGGGCGGGCCTACGCGCGGCTCGGGCACAGCTCGCTGATCCCGTTCCAGACCGGCCGGGTGGGTGGCCGCCGCCCGCGGGCCGACCGGACGGCCGAGGCGGTCCCGCCGTTCCTGCAGCCGGTCTCCTGGCTGGACCTCGGACTGCCCGCGCCGCAGCGCCCGCACAGCGTGGCCGAGACCGACGAGGTGACCGACCTGTCGGTCCTGGTGACGGCGATCAGGCAGGCCAACGACCTTCAGGGGATCGCCGCGCAGCGCCGGCCGTGGCTGCCGCCGCTGCCGCTGTCGCCGGTGGTCGAGCTGGCGACGGATCCGGTCGGCGGCGCGACGGGGAACCCGTCGTTCTCCTGGGCGGTCCAGGATCTGCCGGCCCAGCAGCGCCAGGAGCCGGTGACGGTGGACCTGGCCACCTTCGGGCACCTGCACATCATCGGCGCCCCGCGCTCGGGACGCTCCGCGGCGCTGCGCACCTTCGCGGCGGCCGCGGCGGCCGCCTCCAGCGTTGCCGACCTGCACCTGTACGGGCTCGACTGCGGCAACGGCGCCCTGCTTCCGCTCACCAAGCTGCCGCACTGCGGCGCGGTGGTGCAGCGCTCGGAGACCGACCGGGCCGCCCGGCTGCTCAAGCGCCTGCACGAGGAGGTGCAGAACCGTCAGCGACTGCTCGGGGAGGGCGGTTTCGCCGACGTGGCCGAGCAGCGCGCGGCCAGGGAGGCGACCGAGCGGCTGCCGCACATCGTGCTGCTGCTGGATCGCTGGGAGGGCTTCATGGGAACCCTCAGCGAGATCGACGGCGGGGTGCTGACCGACCTGATCCAGACCCTGCACCGCGAAGGCGCCAGCGCCGGGGTGCACGTGGTCATCGCCGGTGACCACATGCTGCTGAGCGGCCGGATGAGCTCGCTGTGCGAGGACAAGCTGGTGTTGCGGCTCTCGGACCGCAGCGACGCCAGTCTGGCCGGGCTGAACCCGCGCAAGATCCCGGAGAACCTGCCGCCGGGCCGCGGCTACCGCGCGACGAGCGCGGTCGAGACCCAGGTCGCGCTCGTGGCGGCCGACCCGGCGGGCCCGGCGCAGGTCGCCGCGGTGCACGCGCTGGCGGCTCGCCTGGTCGAGCGCGAGGCGGACGTCCCGAAGTCGGCCCGGCCGGCCCGGCTCGCGGTGCTGCCGACCCAGATCCCGTTCGAGCAGGCGTGGGAGATGGTCGGGACCCCGGCTCCGATGTGGGCCCTGATCGGGGTCGCCGGCGACGACCTGGAGCCGGTGGGGGCCGACCTGCTGGGCGATCAGCCGACCTTCCTGGTCGCCGGACCCTCCCGCTCCGGGCGCAGCACGGTGCTCGGCGTCATGACGGAGTCGCTGCTGCGCGGCGGGAGCGAGGTGGTCATCGGCGCCCCGATGAACTCCCCGCTGCGCGCCTTCGCGGGCCGGCCCGGCGTGCGCGGCGTCATCACGAGCGACGTCCCCACCGAGAGCGAGTTCGCCGAACTGCTGGACCCGGGCGACGGTCCGGTGGTGCTGGTGGTCGACGACGCCGAGGTGTGGCGCGACCTGCCGTGCCGGGAGTGGCTGAAGTCCTTCGTCCGCAAGGCCTCCGGGAGCAGGCGGGGCGTGATCATCGGCGGGGAGGTCGCCTCGGTGGCCAACGGCTTCTCCGGCTGGCAGGCGGACATCAAGAAGAACCGGCGCGGCGTGCTGCTGTCGCCGCCCAACATGAGCGACGGCGACCTGGTGGGTGTCCGGCTGTCCCGGTCCCAGACCGCCGCCAGGGTCGTCCCGGGCGCTGCCCTGGTGCACCTGGGCAGTGGCAGCCTGCTGCCCGCGCGCATCCCGCTACCGGCGCCCGCGCCCGCGCCGACCGACAATCCGGCCCACGACAACCAGGAGCAGTGATGGCAGACCTCGTGGTGAAGGACCTCCAGGACCTGGTCAACGACCTCAACTCGCTGATCGGACAGTTCGAGGGGGCGTTGGACTTCCAGAACGACGACAAGGGGCTCTGGGGACAGCACAACGCCAACCTCTCGATGGGCGACTTCGCCGACAACTGGACCGTCCACCGCGACGCGATGGTCAAGGACATGAAGGCCCTGCGCGACAAGGTGACCAAGGTCGACGCCGCGTGGACGCAGGGAGACCAACAGCTGCTGGCCTCGTTCCAGAGCTGACGAGTCGGGCAAGGAGGACTGAATGAGCATCAGGCATCTCGACTGGTCGCCGTTGGACCGGGAGTCGGACCCCGTCTACGCCGACCCCGACGTGGTGGCCGCGGCACAGAAGCGCTACGCCCTCATCGCGAGCACCATCGATGACGCGACCGCCAAGCTCCAGCAGATCGTCAGTACCAACAGCGACAGCCTCGCCGGACAGTACGTCTCGGGGCTGAGGTCCGAGGCGAGTTCGCTCAACGACAGACTCAGCAAGGCCGCCGTGCGCTACCACGACGTCGCCAACGAGATCAACAAGTACGAGCCGGATCTGGAGCAGGGGCTCACCGAGACCGCTGCCGCGCTGACGGACGCCGAGGCGGCCAAGAGCGCCCAGACCAAGGCGAACGGCATGCCGGATCCGCAGAAGAGCTCGGACGGCACCACCACCCCAGCGGAGCAGCAGAAGGCCACCGACAAGACCAAGGCCCAGTCCGGTGCGGACGCGAACATGGCGGCGGCGAAGACGCGGCTCAACAACGCGCTGGACGCGCTCAACGTGGCCGGCAAGCGCTTCGGCGACGCGGTCAGCGCCAGGAGGTACGACGACGGGCTGACCGACTCCTACAAGGACAAGCTCGACGCCGTGATGGCCAAGATCAGCCAGATCTTCGCCATCATCGGCATGATCCTGGGCGCCCTGGCGATCCTCATCCCGGGCGTGGACGTGCTGGTCATCGCGGGAGTAGTGGCGGGCGCGGTCACGCTGATCGCCAACATCGTGCTCTACCACGACGGCAAGGGCAGCGTGGTCGACGTCATCCTCGGGGCCATCGGGCTGGGCATGGCCGGTCTGGGCGCCGCCTTCTCGCTGATCGCCAAGGGGATGTCCAGCATTGCCAAGGGCGCCGCCCTCGCCAAGGGCGTGGGCGGAGTGGGCGGAAAGGACGGCATCGAGCTGGTGCCGCTGAAGCCGCCCGGCTCCATCACCAACTTCTCCCGGCCGTTCGGTCCGGGCAACCCGCGTCCCGGCGGGCCCGTCCCCAACTACTCCCGGCCGTTCGGGCCGGGCAACACGCCCATCAAACCTGCCCCGGTCCGTCCCGAACCCACCCCGGCGCCCGGGCCGAACGCGGCCGCCGACTGGAAGAACCTGTCGGACTGGTTCAACAACCCTGCCACCAACTGGGTGCTGGGCAAGCTCGGTGTGATCACCCCCGACACCGGGTTCTGGGCCTCGGCCTGGGCCCAGCTCAAGGGCGCCGGCGAGATCTGGTCCACCCTGCTGACCGATCCGGCGAAGTTCGGCAAGGACTTCGCGAGCATCATCACCGGCCTGAAGGGCCCGCTCGACCTCTCGGCCATCATGAAGGCCGGCGGTCTCGGGGGTATCTCGCCGCTCTGGTTCGCCTGGGGCGGTCTGAACGGCGCGTTCGGCCTCGGCGCCGGATTCGTCTACACCGGCGGGCGCCTGATGGGCTGGATCCCCGCGGTCAACCCGCCGGGCCAGGTGGCCGCCTCGTGAGTACGGGAGGGACGTTGAACAACGAACTGCGGGCCATGACGCAACTGCCGTGGCACTGGGAGTGGGTGCCAGCCGGCCCGGCGGGCGAGCCGGCGCACGAGGCGTGGACCGAGCGCGTCGTGGCCCTGTTCGAGGAGTGGACGGCCGAGGGCCTGCTCGCCGCGCGCGCGGCCTGGCCGGCCGACGCCGGGGCGGAGTTCCCCTTCAGCTCGGACCTGCTCGGACGGGACGCCGCCGCCTGGCTGCTGGAGCGCGCGGAGCAGCTGCCCGCCTGGTCCCGGCTGGCCTGGGGCGCGGTGTTCGTGAACGGGCGGCCCAGGTGGGCGCCCGTCCCGGTGGTCGTGGAGTTCTCCGGGCCGGTGTCGGGGGATCCCAACTACCTGATGCACCTGGTCGGCGCCCGCGGCCTGGAGGGCGACGCCCGCGAGCCCGTGGTCGACTACGTGACCACCTCGATCGGCGACGGGCTGCGGGTGTTCGCCCTGTGCCGCAGCGCGGAGGGCGCCGCCTACGCGCGCGTCGACGCCGCGCTGCGCCTGGACGTGCCGCCGACCGGCGACGCACCGGGCGTCGGCGTGGACGTCCAACTGTCCACGCTCGTCTTCGAGATGGGACTGATGGCGCTGATCGGCAACGGAGTCGAGCAGTTGATGCAGCAGATCGCCGACGAATGCGCGCCCGCCGGCGCAGGCCCGGCCCGGCTCGGCTTCGTCGCGGCCGCCGAAGGGGGACAGCCGTGATCGACTTCGAACTCGTCGTGCCGGGCGGCTGGGTGCAGATTCCCACCGCGCCGGACACCACCAAGCTGCGCGGCCGGATCATCGAGGACGTGATCCGCCACCACCTGCCCGACTCGCTGCCGCGGGACAAGGTTGGCCCGTGGCGCCGGATGCTGCGCAAGGAACTCACCGAGGCGACCGACGAGGCCGCGCGGCAGAGCGCCCGCTCGGTCCTGCTGCCGCTGGAGGAGTTCAGCGGCATCCGGCTGCCCGGATCGATGCTGGTGACCGTCCTGGAAAGCGCGGACGAGACCGAGGACCCGGAACAGCTGCTGGCCTCGATCCTCGCCGACGCGGGGGCCGACGGGACCTACCTGGAGATCGGCGGCGCTCCGGCTGTGCGGGTGGCCACGGTCGTGGACAGCGGCCGGCTCCGGCGCAAGGGGCCGTCCTGGCGGGTCTCGTACTACGTGTCCCACCCGGAGGCGCCCGGCGTGTGGGGACTGCTGACCTTCACCGTGCTGACCGACGGGGACGTCGAGGCCGCGCCGGTCCAGGCCGTCGTCCTGCTCTTCGACATGATCGTGACGACGCTGCGCTGGGCGGACCGCGTCGACGTCCCCACCGAGGAGGAGGTGCTCGCCCAGCTGGGTGAGCGCTCTGAAGCGGACATGAAGGAAGTCTGAAGCGGGCTCCGCCACGCTGGGCTTTATGACACTCGTCGCCACGTCCGCGCCCATCGGTCCCACCTCCGTGCGGATCGCCATCACGAGTCCGGACATCCTGGCCCAGATCCGGCAGGTGTTCGCCAGCAAGAACCTGGCCGTGGAGATCGTCCGCATGCCCTATGTGGAGGTCACCGTCAGGCCGGCGGTCGGTGCGGCCGGTGCGGTCTCCCGCACCGGCGCTCCGGCCGCCCGGCGGCTGTGCGCGGAGTACCGGCTGAGCGTGGTCGACGTCGGCGCCGCCCGGCCGGCGGACGAGCAGCCTGCGCCCGCCCTGGCCCCGGAGAGCCGGCCGCAGCTGGCCGCGGCGCCGGACACCGGCGACGAGGCCGAGTGCCCGGTGGTGGCCCTGTCGCAGCGTCAGCACGAGGTGATGGCCCTGGTCTCGCGCGGCGCGCGCAACGCCGAGATCGCCGCGCGACTGCACGTCAGCGAGAAGACCGTGAAGAACCACATCAACCGGATCTTCAGGTCGCTGGGGGCGGGCAGCCGGGTCGAGGCGGTGCTGATCTGGCAGCGCCAGCAGCGCGACCAGCTGGGCGGCGCTACCCGGCCCGAAGCACCGACTCCTGCGCTGTCGCCGGCGGGAGATCGGCATCCAGCGCCCGCAGGAACTCCGTGACCTCGGCGACCTCCTCGGCCTCCAACTCCCGCAGCCGCAGCAGCGCTCGGGTGGCCAGGCCGCGGGCCGCCTGCCGGGCCGATCCCGAACGGCGCACCCTGGCCAGGCCGAGCAGCGCCAGCGCCTCGTGGTAGCGGTCGCCGCTGGACTCGCAGAGCGACAGCGCGTCCCGGAAGTACCGCAGCGCCTTCTCGGCGTTGCCGAGCCCGTGTTCCGCCACGCCCAGGTTGATCAGGATGTTGGCCTCGACCAGCACGTTGCGACAGCTTCTCGCCGCGGTGAGGCCGGGCCTCCCGTAGCGCAGCGACTCCTCGAACTCGCCCAGCTCGGCGTGCAGTTCACTCAGGACGTCCAGGCATCCCGCCTGGTGGGACTCCAACCCGACGCGGTGCGCCAGGTCCAGCGCCGCTCTGGCGTAGGCCAGCGCGGGCGGGTAGTCCTTGGCCTGCCGAAGGGTGGAGGCCAGAGCGCCGAGCAGATCGGTGCGCAGCACGTCGTCGCCGAGCTCCTCCAGCAGCCGCAGGCCGTGCTGAAGCCGGTGCACCGCCGCGTCGTTCTGCCCCAGTCGCGCGTGGGCCATGCCCAGGTGGGTGAGCAGCAGCGCCTGGGCTCGCCGGTCCCTGATCGCCTCGGCGCTGCGCATCCCGACCAGCAGCGTGTCCACCCACATCCGGGCCTGCCCGGCCGCGTAGAAGTAGCCGAAGAGCAGGTACGCCAACTGCCAGGCCTGCTCGTGACAGCCGATCCGCTGCGCCGTGCGGACCAGGTGGGTGACGTTGTCCCACTCCTGCGCGCACCAGGCCACGCGTTCGCGCTGGCTGCCGAAGCGCGTCAGGGTCCGCACGTACCACCGCAGCACCCGCTCCAGGGCCGCTCGGCGTGACGCGCTCGTCTCGCCGCTGCGGGACACCTCCTCGGCGTAGATCCGGGTCAGGTCGTGCATCCGGTAGCCGCTGCCGGCGCTCTCCACCAGATGCTGGGCGGCCAGGCTGCGCAGCGCCCTCTCGGCCGCCGACGGCGGGACGTCCAGCAGTGCGGCGGCCACCTCCACCCGGATGCTCACGCCCGGGAACAGCCCGAGTGTGCGGAACGCGTGCGCGGCGGCGGCGTCGAGCCTGGCGTAGGACCAGGAGAGCACCCCGCGCACCGAGTACAGCTCGTCGTCCGGGATCTGCAGAGCGTCCAGCCGGCGCCGCACGTCCTCTAGGTCGGTGATCAGGTCGGCGATCCGCGAGCGGCGGCCCGCTGTCACCTGCTCGGAGGCGATCCGCAGCGCCAGCGGCAGGTGGTCGCACAGGGCGGCCAGGCGCCGCGCCGCCGCCGGTTCGGCGTCGACCCGATCGCTGCCGATCGCCTCCGAGAGCAGCCTCAGCGACTCCTCGGCGGTGAACGGGGACAGCGTCACCCGGCGGGCCGAGTAGCGGACCGCGAGGCCGCTGAGCCTGTTGCGGCTGGTCACCACGACGAAGGAGGGACCGCCGCCCGGCAGCAGGTCGTCGACCTGGTCGGCGCAGGCGGCGTTGTCCAGCACGATGAGCATCCGCTTGTCCCGCACGATGCTGCGCCACAGCGCGACCCGCTCCTGATGGTCCGCCGGGATGCTGCCCGCGTTCAGCGAGCCGAGCAGATGGTGCAGGGCGTCCGCGGGGGAGCTGGCCGGCTGCTTGGCGTCGAAGCCGCGCAGGTTCACGTACAGCTGGCCGTCGGGGTACTCGGCGGCCAGCAGGTGACCGCAGTGCACGGCCAGCGCGGTCTTGCCGACCCCGCCGACTCCGACGACCATGACGATCTGCGCGCTGTCACCCGAGGCGCTGCGCGCCGCGTCCAGCACCTGCTGGACGGGAGCGACGCGACCCACGAACCCGCCGACGCCGCGCGGAAGTTGCGCCGCCCGGACCGAAGCGGCGGGCGTCGGTTGCCTGGTCGGGGCGATCCGCGGCCCGGCGTTGTCGGTCAGGATCGATGCGTACAGGGCCTGCAGTTCGGCCGACGGGTCGATCCCCAGATCCTCGGCGAGCAGCTTGCGCAGGTCGTGGTACTGCGCGAGCGCGTCGGCCGTCCGGCCGCTGCGGCGCAGTGCCGTCATCAGCAGGGCGCGCAACCGCTCGTGGTACGGGTTTTCCGGGACATGGCCCCTCAACTGGTCGGCCACCGTGGTCGGTTGACCGATCTCCAGGAGAAGCTCGGCACGCTCCAGCAGCAGCCGCAGCCGCAGGTCCGACACCCACGTACGGTGCTCGGCGGCGAACGGACCCGGCAGGGCGCTGAGCACGGAGCCCGGATGCCAGTGGGCCAGCGCCTCGTCGAAGGCGCTGACCGCGGCGCCCGGGTCCCGCCCGGCCCGGCAGCTCCGAGCCCGAGCTGCCAGTCGCTCGACCACCCTGATGTCGAGCCGCCCGGGGTCGAGTTGGAGCGTGTAGCCCGCTCCCGAGCTGGTCAGCGGCTCACCCAGACCGGCCAGCGCCCGGCGCAGACCGGACACGTAGGTGTGCAGGCTGCCGACTGCGGTGGCCGGCGGCGACTCGCCCCAGATGGAGTCGATCAGATCGTCACGCGAGACGACACTGTTGGTCCTCAGCGCGAGAACGGCGAACACCGCACGCTGCTTCGGTGAGCCGAGGAGGAGTTCCCGCCCCTCGGCGTAGGCGCGCAGTGGTCCGAGAGTCTCGACCCTCAGGCAAGCGTTCTCCATGGCGGAGTCCTCCCCGGGAGGAAGCTGATAGGGGCAATAGGGTGCGCCGGGGCGTGGGTCTGCCGGCTGCTCCCGGAACCAGCTCCGCAGTGTCTCCGGGGTGAACTCCGATGTGGGTGGCGCTTGGTCGCTTCGGCACAGGACAGCGGCCCACCCGGCCCATCGGGGTCCGAGTGTCGCCGGTGCCCAATACCCCGGTCAAGCCCCCGGAAGCGGCCCTCGGGATGTCCGGATGCCGGACCGATTCTGTGGTCCTGGGCCGATTCGGAGGTCGAATCCTGGCCATTCGGGCATCCGAGCCGGGCCGCCAGGCCGGTCAAAGCCGCTGACCTGCCCTCATCTCCGCTGGAAGCGGGCACAATTCGGACTTCATCCGGTCGGCTGCGGAGCTGTCCGTCCTCCCGGCGCGGGGGTATAAATCTTCCACGGGCGCATTCGGGCTTCCGATGTCCGAACGGGCGGGAGGGAGAAACCGGAGATGCGGGCAATGGAACGGCAGCATCGGATCCTGGTCCTGGCCCGCCAGGAGGGGCGTGTCGAGGTCACCACCGCGGCCGCCGATTTCGGAGTCGCGCTGGAGACCATCCGGCGTGATCTGAGCGAGTTGGAGCGCCGCGGACTGGTCCGCCGTACCCACGGCGGCGCCTACCCGGTCGAGAGCACCGGCTTCGAGACCGACCTGGCTCAGCGCGTCACCCGGCACGTGGAGGCGAAGCGCCGGATCGCGGCCGCAGCCGTCAGGCTCGTGGGCGAGGCGGAGAGCATCTTCGTCGACGAGGGCTACACCCCGCAGATCCTCGCCGCGCTGCTGCCGGCCGACCGTCCGCTGACCGTGGTGACGGCGTCGCTGTCGACCGCCGCGGCGGTGGCCGACTCGGCCAACATGACCGTCCTGCTGCTGGGCGGCCGGGTCCGCGGCCGGACCATGGCCACCGTGGGCTCCTGGGCCTGCGCGATGCTCTCGGGTTTCGTCATCGACCTGGCGTTCCTGGGAGCGAACGGGATCTCCCGCGACCTCGGTCTGACCACCCCCGATCCGGTGGTGGCCGACGTCAAGGCCAAGGCCCTGGAAGTGTCCCGCAGGCGGGTCTTCATGGGTCACCACAGCAAGTTCGGAGCCAGCAGCTTCTGCCGCTTCGCGGAGGTCGGCGACTTCGAGACGATCGTCACCGACACCGAACTGTCCAGCGCCGAAGCCCATCGCTACGCCCTGCTGGGACCGCACGTCATACGGGCCTGAGGCACCAGGCCCACCAGGGGCCGTGGCACGGCCGCCGACGTCTCCGCAGGACGCCGGCCGCCGCCGCGGTCGCCCGTGCCCCGAACCGGTCCCACCCGACCGGGTTCGTCGAGAGAAGGAACACGCATCATGACGATCAGACAGACAGTCCTGCGCACCACCGTGCCGCTGGGCGTGGCCGTCCTCTGCGCCGGCGCCCTCGCGGGTTGCAGCGGCGCCGGTGGCGCCGGCGGCGGCTCGCAGGCGCACTCCATCAACGTGCTGATGGTGAACAACCCGCAGATGGCCGACCTGCAGAAGCTGACCGCGGCCAACTTCACCAAGACCACCGGCATCACGGTCAACTTCACCGTGCTGCCGGAGAACGACGCCCGCGACAAGTTCACCCAGGACTTCTCCAGCCAGTCGGGCCAGTACGACATCGCGACCATCAGCAACTACGAGGTCCCGTTCTACGCGAAGAACGGCTGGCTGGCCTCGCTCAGTTCGCACGCCACCGCCGACAGCGGGTTCCAGCAGAGCGACATCCTGCCCAGCATCCAGCAGGCGCTGACGTACAACGGCCAGATCTACGCCGAGCCGTTCTACGGCGAGTCGTCGTTCCTGATGTACCGCAAGGACGTCTTCGCGGCCAAGGGCCTGACCATGCCCGCCAACCCGACCTGGGAGCAGGTGGCGGGACTCGCGGCCTCGGCCGACGGGGCGCAGCCGGGGATGAAGGGCATCTGCCTGCGCGGGCAGCCGGGTTGGGGCGAGGTGATCGCGCCGCTGACCACGGTGGTCAACACCATGGGCGGCACCTGGTTCGACCAGAACTGGCAGGCCCAGCTGACCTCCCCGGCCTTCACCGCCGCGACGAACTTCTACGTCAACCTGGTGCGGGCGCACGGTGAGGCGGGCGCGCCGCAGTCCGGCTTCACCGAGTGCCTCAACGACCTGGAGCAGGGCAAGGTCGCCATGTGGTACGACGCGACCTCGGCGGCCGGCTCGCTGGAGGCCTCGGACTCGCCGGTGGCGGGGAAGATCGGGTACGCGCCGGCGCCTGCCGATCAGACGAAGAGCTCGGGCTGGCTCTACACCTGGGCCTTTGGCGTGCAGAAGGCGAGCAAGCACCAGGACGACGCCTGGAAGTTCATCTCCTGGGCCTCCGGGCAGGGGTACGAGAATCTGGTCGGCCAGAGCCTCGGCTGGTCCCGGGTCCCGGCCGGCAAGCGCACCTCGACGTACAGCAACCCGAGCTACGTGGCCGCCGCCTCGGCGTTCGCCCAGGCCACCGAGACCGCGCTGACCAGCGTCGACCCGCAGAACCCGGGTGTCCAGCCGCGGCCCGCGCCGGGCATCCAGTTCGTCGGCGTCCCGGAGTTCACCGATCTGGGCACCCAGGTCTCGCAGCAGATCAGCGACGCGATCGCGGGCCAGATCAGCGTGGACCAGGCGCTGAAGAACAGTCAGGCGCTCGCTGCCAAGGTCGGCGCCAAGTACGCGGGGCACTGACTCACCCGCGCACCCACCCGAGCGGAGACACGCACGTGAGCACTACCTCGATCACCCGACGCCCCACCAGGGTGTCGCGGTCCGCCCAACCCGGCGCTCGCCGGGCGGCGGGCCGGCCGCGGGGCGCCTGGTCCCGCCGTGCGCCGCTGCTGCCGGCGCTGGTCTTCATGATCGTCGTCACCCAGTTGCCCTTCGTGGGGACCCTGGTGATCTCGTTCATGCGCTGGAACGCGCTGGACCCGGGCAACCGCGGGTTCGGCGGCCTGACCAACTACACCGCGGCGTTCGAGGATCCGGCGCTGCGCTCGTCCATCGAGACCACGGTCCTGCTGACCGCCGCGGTGGTGCTGGTGAGCCTGCTGCTGGGGCTGGTGCTGGCGCTGCTGCTGGACCGCCGCTTCCGGGGTCGCGGCATCGTGCGCACGATGCTGATCACGCCCTTCCTGGTGGTGCCCGCGGCCTCCGCGCTGCTGTGGAAGCACGCGATCTACAACGCCTCCTACGGTCTGCTGAACGGCACGCTGACCTGGCTCTGGAGCCTGTTCGGCAGCGCACACGCGCCGCAGCCGGACTGGCTGTCGACCACGCCGCTGCTCGCGGTGGAGGCCTCGCTGATCTGGCAGTGGACGCCGTTCATGATGCTGATCCTGCTCGCCGGACTGCAGAGCCGGCCGACGGACGTGGTCGAGGCGGCCCGGGTGGACGGGGCGAGCACCTGGCAGGTGTTCCGCTACCTCACCTTCCCGCACCTGCGTCGCTACCTGGAACTGGCCTCGCTGCTCGGCAGTATCTACGTGGTGCAGAACTTCGACGCGGTCTTCACGCTGACCTCCGGCGGGCTGGGCACCGCCAACCTGCCGTACACCGTCTACCAGACCTTCTACCAGGGCCACGACTACGGCCAGGCCTCCGCCGAGGGCGTCCTCGTGGTCATCTGCACCATCCTCCTCGCGACCTTCGCGCTGAGGACCGTCTCGTCGCTGTTCCGGGAGGAGTCATGACGACCGCCGCGATGACCACCCCGGCCTCGGCCCGGCGCAACAGCGCCCTGCTCGGGCTGGCGGCCTGGCTCTGCGGGGTGCTCTTCTTCCTGCCGTTCGCCTGGATGGTGCTCACCTCGCTGCACAGCGAGTCGGCCGCGGCCACCAACCCGCCGAGCCTCGGGGCCGGGCTCACCCTCCAGGGCTACCGGGAGTTCTTCGGCGCCGGCACCGGGGTGAGCCCGTGGCCGCCGCTGATCAACTCCCTGACGGCCAGCGTCGCCTCGACCCTGCTGGTGCTGCTGCTGGCGGTCCCCGCCGCCTACGCGCTGTCGATCCGGCCGGTGCGCAAGTGGACCGACGTGATGTTCTTCTTCCTGTCCACCAAGATGCTGCCGGCCGTGGCGGGCCTGCTGCCGATCTACCTGATCGCCCAGAACGCCGGGCTGCTGGACAACATCTGGCTGCTGATCATCCTCTACACCTCGATGAACCTGCCGATCGCGGTGTGGATGATGCGCTCCTTCCTGGCCGAGGTGCCCAAGGAGATCCTGGAGGCCGCCTCGATCGACGGCGCGGGGCTGGCGACCGTCCTGGTGCGGATCGTGGCACCCGTGGCGATGCCGGGCATCGCCGCCACCGCGCTGATCTCCTTCATCTTCAGCTGGAACGAACTGCTGTTCGCCCGGGTGCTGACCGGCGTCGTCGCCGGCACCGCACCCGTCTTCCTCACCGGCTTCGTCACCAGCCAGGGCCTCTTCCTGGCGAAGGTGTGCGCCGCTGCCGTGTGCATCTCCGTGCCGGTGCTCGTCGCCGGCTTCGCCGCCCAGGACAAGCTCGTCCAGGGCCTCTCACTGGGAGCAGTCAAATGACCGGTCAGACCTCCTGGAGGGCGGCGCGGTGAAGGCTGCCGTCATCAGCTCGCCCGGTGTGGTGAGCGTGGAGAGCGTCCAGGATCCGACGCCGGGCCCGCGGGAGGTGGTGGTCAAGGTGGCGGCCTGCGGGCTGTGCGGCACCGATCTGCACATCCTGCAGGGCGAGTTCGCGCCCACCCTGCCCATCGTCCCGGGCCACGAGTTCGCCGGGGAGGTGGTCGCCGTGGGCGCCGGAGTCGGCGAGCTGTCGATCGGCGACCAGGTCGCCGTCGACCCCTCGCTGCCCTGCCACGAGTGCCACTACTGCCGGATCGGGCGGAGCAACCTGTGCGAGCACTTCGCCGCGATCGGGGTCACCGTCCCGGGCGCGGCCGCCGAGTTCGCCCTCGCCCCGGCCGCCAACTGCGTGCGCCTGCCGGAGCACATCCGCACCCAGGACGCCGCTCTCATCGAACCGCTCTCCTGCGCGGTGCGCGGATACGACGTGCTGCGCAGCCGGTTGGCCGCCCATGTGCTGATCTACGGCTCCGGCACCATGGGGCTGATGATGCTGGAACTGGCCAAACGCACCGGAGCGGCCGGCGTGGACGTGGTCGACATCAACAGTGAACGCCTCACCGCCGCCCGCCTGCTGGGCTGCAGCAACGCCGTCACCAGCGCCGACGAGATCGAGCGACCGCGCGGCTGGGACGTGGTCATCGACGCCACCGGCAACGAGCGGGCCATCCAGGAGGCCCTGGGCCGGGTCGGCAGGGGCGGCACCTACCTGCAGTTCGGCGTCGCGGACTATGCCGCCCGCGCGACGATCGAGCCCTACCGGATCTACAACCAGGAGATCACCATCACCGGCTCGATGGCGGTCCTGCACAGTTACGAGCGCGCGGCGGAGCTCTTCGCCGCCGGGGTGCTCGACCCGCAGGTCTTCATCAGCGACCGGCTCCCGCTGGCCGACTACGCCGACGCCCTGCGGCAGTTCCAGGCCGGCAAGGGCCGCAAGATCGTCATCACGCCATGAGCCGCCGTACGCCTGCCGCAGAGCCGTCGACCCTGGTCATCGGCGAGGCGCTCACCGACATCCTGGCCGGACCGGACGGCCGCCGAAGCGCCGTCCCCGGCGGCAGCCCCGCCAACGTGGCGCTCGGCCTGGCCCGGCTCGGCCACCCGGTGCGCCTGGCCACCCGGGTGGGCGGCGACGAGCACGGCGCGGTGCTGCGGCGCCACCTCGGCGAGAGCGGCGTGCTGCTCACCGACGGCTCGGTCGTGGACGCCGCGACGTCCACCGCCACCGCCGTCCTCGGTGCCGACGGCGCGGCGAGCTACCGCTTCGACGTCCGCTGGAGCCTGCCGCCCGCGGCGACCGACCCGGCCGCCACCGGCCGGATCGCCCACCTGCACACCGGATCGATCGCGGCGCTGCTCGTCCCCGGCGCCGCGCGGGTGCTCGCGGCCGTGCGGGCGGCGCGGCCGGGGGCCACCGTCTCCTACGATCCGAACCTGCGGCCCGCGCTGCTGGGAACGGCGGCGCAGGAGCGGCCCCGGGTCGAGGAACTCGTCGCCCTCAGCGACGTGGTGAAGGCCAGCGACGAGGACCTCGGCTGGCTCTACCCCGGGTACGACCCCGCCGAGGTGGCCGCGGGGTGGGCGCGGACCGGCCCCTCGCTCGTGGTGCTCACCCTCGGGGCCGGCGGCGCGCGCGCCTTCTGGCGGCACGGCAGCCACCCGGTCGGGCCGATCCCCGTCGAGGTGGTGGACACGGTCGGCGCGGGCGACGCCTTCATGGCCGGCCTGCTGAGCGGGCTGCTGCGGGCCGGGCTGCTGGGCGGCGGCCGGGACTCGCCGGCGCCGGCCCGCGACGAGCTGCGGGTCGCGACCGGCGCGGACCGCCTCCCCGAGAAGGTGGCCGAGTCGCTCGCCCTGGCAGCCCGCGCCGCGGCCCTCACCTGCGCCCGCCCGGGTGCCGACCCACCGCGCCGCTCCGAACTCGAGCAGTAGCCCCGCTCAGCGCAGACCGCTCCGGAGGCGGATGATCCGCTCCAGCGCCCCCTCGAACTCCTGGCGCGGCAGATCGCCGCGCTCCAGCGCGCTCGCCATCGCGTCGACCACCGCCTGTCCGTGCGACACGTCGCGGGTCGCTTCCAGGACCAGGTCCATCCCGGCCCGCGCCGCGGTCACCGCGTTCTGCGCCGGGGTGCCGAACGTGCTGATCGCGCCCGCGTTGATCGCGTCGGTGATGGTCACCCCGCCGAAGCGGTGCCGCCGACGGAGCTCGCGGTGGATGATCCTTGGCGAGAAGCCCGCCGGGGTGCCCGGGTCCAGGCGGGTGTAGATCGCCCAGCTGACCATGACCAGCCCGACTCCGGCGGCGATCGCCGAGGCGTACGGGTACTCGTCGATGCGGCGGAGGTCGTCCAGCGAGGTGGTGAGGGTGACCGGTCCCAGGTCGGTGTTCTGCTGCGCGGTGGCCGGGCCGAGCCCGGGGAAGTGCTTGGCGGCGGCCGCCACGCCGACGGCCTGCTGCGCGGCGACGAAGGACCGGCCGCAGGTCGCCACCACCTCCGGGTCCGAACTGAACGACCGCTGGGACTGGTCCTCGAAGTCGCCGGCCGTGCGGAGGACGTCCAGCACCGGCGCCAGGTTGAGGTTCAGCCCGGCCCCGCGCAGCAGCAGCCCGGCCTCGTGCCCGGCGCTCGCGGCCGTCGCCCCGGGGTCCGCGGACGCGCCGATCTGCTTAGCCGACAGCAGCGGCGGTCCGGGCAGCCGCCTGACCAGGCCGCCCTCCTGGTCGGTCATCACCAGCAGCGGCGCGTTCACCGGGCTGCTCCGGTGGGCGTCGTGCAACTGCTGGACGGCGGAGGTGATCTGCGCGAGGTCGGTCACGTTCTCGCCGAAGATGATCACCCCGCCGCACTCGCCGACGGCGATCGCGTCGAGCAGGCTCCGCGGCACGTCGGTACCGGGGTAGGAGAACACCACGCGCTGGCCGGCCAGCTGCTGCGGCGTCAGTTTCCGCAGCGGGCGGAAGGCCGCGGCGCTCGCGGGTGCGGCCAGGCGCAGTCCGGCTGCGGCGGCCAGCGCGGCACCGGCGAGCAGCGTGCCACGGCGGGAGAGTGCGGCCCGCGCGTCGTCCATGAGGTACCTCCAGGTAGAGAGCCGACCTCCGGTCTACCGAAGCCGACCGGGCGCCACACGGACCGCCGCGCCCGGCGACCCCCGATCGGCCCAGACAGCGGCTCACCGCTGAGCGCGGCGGAAGTCGCCCGGGGTGCGGCCGGTCTCCCGGGTGAAGAACTTGCCGAAGTTGGTGGCCTCGGTGAAGCCGAGCGCGCGGCCGATCGCGGCCACGGGTAGGTCGGTGTGGGCGAGCAGCCGCTGCGCCTGGAGGGTGACGCGGGCGTCGGCGAGCTGCTTGGCGCTGCGGCCGGTGGCGGCTCGGCACGCGCGGGTCAGGGTTCGAGGGGAGTAGCCGAGCCGTGCCGCGTAGTCCTCGATGGAGCGGGTGGTGGCGAAGGAGCGCTCCAACTCGCGTCGGAAGGCGAGGTGGAGCTCGGCGCCGGGCGCGGCGGGGACGGGGCGTCCGGCCGGGTCCGGGAGGCGCGCCGTGCGGATGAGCAGCGCGCCGAGGAGCTGGCGCAGCAGCGCTTCGGACAGCTCGGCGCCGGACCGGTACTCCGCATCCAGCTCCGCCACGGCGCGATCGAAGGCGTCGAACCCGTCGGGCGGCAGACGCCAGGCCACCGGTCCGAATCCGTCGAGAACCTCGCGCGTCGCGGGCAGCGGCGGCGGGAAGTCGGCGGTGAACAGCAGCAGGACGGCGTCCAGGTCCGCGGGTCGGCCGTCGGCGCCCGAAGGAAGGCGCTGCACCTGGCCGGGCCGCAGATGGAGCAGCGTGCCGCGTGCGCACGGGTAGCTGACGAAATCGACCATTGCGGTGCCCTCGCCGCCGCGGACGAGCATCAGCTGGTGGAAGTCGAGGCGGCTCGGCCGGCGGGCGACCGAGCTCCTCAGGCGCAGCCGCAACGCATCGAAGGTCAGCACCTCGAGGCCGGTGCCCGACCGGGCGGGGTTGTCGTAGGCGATGTCGATGACGACGTCGCGCTGTCCGTTTTCGACCATCGCGAGTCCCGACTGTACCTCGTCCGGAAGGCGGCCGCGGGGGCATCGTGGAGTCCGTCATCATCCCTTCCTGACGTAAGGACCGTTCATCATGTCTCCTGTCATCACCGATCCCGCGAAGCTGCCGATGCTGTTCCAGGACGCACTGAACGCCGGCGACGTCGACGGCGTGCTGGCCCTGTTCGCCCCGGGCGCGGGCATGCGCACCGTGACCGGCGAACGCATCGCCGGCGCCGAGGCGCTGCGCGCGGAGATCGACGGAACTGTCGCCGCCCGCGGCAGGCTGACGAACGTCCAGCGCCACACGCTCGTCGGCGCGGACACCGCCCTCCTGGTCACGGACTGGACCATGGAGATCGACGGCCCCGGCGGCGAACGGATCGCCCCGACCGGCAGCACCGCCAACATCGCCCGCCGGGACGTCGACGGCGGCTGGCGCTTCACCCTCCTCAACCCGCTCGGCATCTCCTGAGCCCGCCTCTAGGGTGGCGACCATGACGACGAAGCCGACCGCACCGACCCACCGGTTGAGGCACACCCTTCTCGGCCACACCGCCGAGGTGAAGGCCTTGGCGACGACGATGCTGGACGGGCGCCCGGTCACTGTCGTCGGCGGCTGGGGCGGGACACTGCGGGTGTGGGAGCTGGCTCGCGGGAGATGACCCGCGCCTCGGGCGGTCAGCTGCGTCGAAGAGCTTCCGGCAGCACGAACCACAGGCCGGCGAAGACGGCCGCCGTGACCGCCGTGATGGCGATCGCGGCGGTCCGGCCGAGGACGACGTCGGTGACCAGCAGCACCGCGCCGTTCAGCGCCAGGGCGAGGACCACCAGTCCGATGATGGTCAGCCGCGAGGACAGGGCCACGATGCGGCGCTTGAACCCGAGGTGGAAGAGAGCGCGGTGCACGGCGACCGGGGTGGCCAGCACCGCGGCGGCGAGCACCGTGAGCAGGAGCGTGGCGATGTAGGTGTCGCGCTCGAAGTCGTCGAGCTGCGGGAACCGGCTGGTGAACGCCAGGCCGAGCAGGAAGGCGAACACGATCTGGACACCGGTCTGGATGACCCGGAGCTCCTGGAGGAGTTCCACCAGGTTGCGGTCGGCTCTCTCCTCGGGCGTCTCGTGGCGCACCAGGGGATTCTGCGGGTCCGGCTCCATCTTCATGCTGACTACGATCCGTCCTTGGACCGTGGCGGGCGACCCCTGCGTCGGCTGCCGCCTCGCCACGGCGCTTCCCCGTTCGGCTACCAGTCGGTCTGGCCGCCGATCGCCCGGCTGCCGCGGACCTCGATGGCCTTGACGACGGCGCTCATGTCGGCGTGCGCGTAGCCGAGTTGAGCGGTCTCGGCGAAGAGTGCCCGGCAGACGTCGAGCAGCGGGGCGGCGATGCCGGCCGCGGCGGCGGCGTCGGTGATCAGCCGGGCCACCTTCTGTGAGTCGGTGATCGACGCCTGGACCGAGAACTCCTCGCCGGCCAGCTTGGGCGCCTTCAGCCGCATCGTCGCGCTCGCCAGCGGGCCCGCACCGAGTACCGAGACCAGCTGGTCGAGATCGAGTCCCTGGCGGCGTGCGAACTGGAACGACTCGGCGAGCCCGGTCACCTGGGTGATCAGGAAGGTGTTGACCGCCAGCTTCATCAGCAGGCCGTTGGGCACCGGCCCGCAGAACGTGAGCTCACGGAACATCGGTTCGAGCAGCGGGCGCACCGCCTCCACGGCCGCCGGCTCCCCGGCCAGCAGGCCGACCAACTCGGCGGCGGCGGCCTGGGTACTGGATCCGGAGACCGGTGCCTCGACGTAGCGGCCACCGGCGGCGCGGATCCGCGCCGCCAGCTCCTGGGAGTAAGTCGGCGCGAACGTCCCCATGTTGATGATCGTGCGCTCGGCGACCCGCTCGGCGAAGGCCGGGGTGCCGCGGCCGAGCACGGCGTCCACGCCCGGTTCGTCGGCCAGCATCAGGATGACGGCCTCGCTGCGGGCGAACACGCTCGCCGCGTCGGGGGCCACCTCGGCGCCGGCGGCCGCCAGGGTGCGGGTCCTGGCGGTCGTGCGGTTCCACACCAGCAGAGGGGTACCGGCCTTCAGCAGGTTGAGCGCCATCGGCTCGCCCATGACGCCCAGCCCGATAAAGCCCACGGAGAGTAAGTTCATAGCCAGAGCTTGGCATGAAATGATCACCTGTATGGCTGATCCGCGGGAAGTTACTGCGCTCCCGAGGTCAGTGGGTCGGTGATGCCGCCGGGGCAGGCCTGGGCGCCGATGTTCCAGCCGTCGAGGCCTGCCGCAGCCTGATAGACGGACTCGTAGAAGTCGAGCACCGCGCCCCTGGGATCCGGCCCGGTGCGGACGTCGTCGTAGTCCAGCGTGGCCAGGTGGCCGCCGCGGTGGTCGACCCAGCGTGCGGGCGGCGGGCGCAGCGGGTGGGCGGTCAGCCCGTCGGGTTCGGGGGCGGCGTAGGAGTAGAAGGTCGGCCGGGGGAAGGCGTCGTCGCCGAACCAGAAGCCCGCGCTGATGACTTCGCGCGAGTACGCCTCGCGGGTCACCGGGTCGACGCTCGCGCCCTGCGCGACGGCGCGGTCGGAGAACCGGGTGACCGCGATGTCGAAGGTGTGCCAGAAGTGGTGCACCGGGCTGGTCTTCCCCGAGAATCCGGCGGAGAACTCCTCCAGCACCAGGTTGACCTGACTGAGCACCTGCCAGTAGCGGTGGACCCAGAACGGATCGTAGGAGGCGTGCTCGGTGTCGTCGGTGAACGGTCGGCGCGCGTCGGGCAGGTCGAACGGGTGGGGGCGCGCGATGGTCACCGTCACGCCGATCGCGCCCAGCGCGTCGAGCGTGTGGCGGTAGAACGACGCGACGGACTGCCCGACGAGGGGGAACGAGGCCGCCCGGCCGTCCAGCGAGGACGCGGTCAGCCGGTGGTCGACGAAGTCGAAATCGATGGTGAAGATCGGATTACCGCCCACCCCACCCATCGGGCGGGTCGTGATGCCCCGACCGGTGAGGTGGAACGGGACGTTCCACCAGTGGTTGCGCCGCACGCTGCTCGCGAGCCGGATCTTGCCGACGACCTGGGCGAACCGATGCAGCGTCTCCTTGGAGTCCTTCCACTGCGACAGCGGAATCGGGGGAAACAGGTCCATGGGGTAGCCCTACTCTCGTCGTGGAGCCGCCCGGGCGGCCGCTCGACCGCAGGCCGCCCGGGGTTTCGACGCTAGGCGGCCGTCGGCGCCGACGCATCCGCAACGCATCCGCAGCGCATCGGTGGCACGACCCGAGAAGCGGCGCGTAGCGTCGGAAGGAGTGCCTCGCGGAGCAGACGAAGGGCGTGGTCCATGGGAGCCGTCAACGCCGTGGCCGTGGTGCTGCACCCGGAACGCGACTGCGGGTACGCGATCGGGGCGGTGTCCGACTGGGCCCGCGCCCATGGCGCCACCGTGCTCGGCCGCGCGGACGAGCTGGCGCGCGCGGGCGAGCACGCGGAGGCGGTCACCGCGGAGGATCTGACGCTCCGCGCGGACCTCATCATCAGCCTGGGCGGAGACGGCACCATGCTGAGGGCGATGCGGCTGGCCGTCGGCGGCCGTGCCCCGGTGCTGGGCGTCAACCTCGGCCGTCTGGGCTTTCTCGCCGAGATCGACGTCCCCGATCTGCCGCAGGCGCTGTCGGCCATCGACGAGCACCGCTTCACGGCCGAGCCCCGATCCGCGGTGAGCGCCGTCATCGACGGCCGGGAGACGGTGGCCTTCAACGACATCGTGCTGATCCGCCGGCCCGGAGACCCCTCGGCCGCCGTCGCGCTGCGCGTCGACGGGCAGCCCTTCGTCCGCTACGCCGCCGACGCGGTGATCGCGGCGACGCCCACCGGCTCGACGGCCTACAGCTTCTCGGCCGGCGGCCCGCTCGTCTCGCCGGGGGCGGAGGGCATGCTCGTCGTGCCGGTCGCCCCGCATTCGGCCTTCAACCGGGCGCTGTTCCTGTCGGCGGGGGAGAAGCTGTCGCTCGAACTGCTGCCGCAGAGCGGGGAGCTCGGCGTCGAGGCGGACGGACGGCTGATGGGCAGCGTGCGCCCGGGGGACGTCGTCGAGGTGGTGATGGTGCCCGCCGCCGCGAAGGTGATCCGGCTCGGTGGGACCACCTTCTACCAGCGCGCTCAGCGCAAGCTCCGGCTCAGCGGCTCGGCGGAGGCCGAAACGGTCGTCTCACCGCCGACTGCGGTCAGTCCTCCGCACGCTGGGTGACGGCGGCCTCGGTGCGGTCCCCCAGGAACTCGTACCACCGGCGTTGCAGGCAGCCGTACCGCGCGTCGGCCTCGACGAGGCCGAGGAAGGCGGTGACGGTCTCGGCGAGACGCTGCTGCAACCCGGGGTCGGTGAGCAGTCCGTCGTCGGTGAACGCCTGATGGGCCTGGCCCAGGCTGAACATGTCCGGGTAGACGCGGGTGCCGAGGTGCTCCAGCGGTACCCGCAGCGCCCACAGCCCGCGGTTCCCGCCGACCAGCGACGGGGAGGCGGAGACCAGCAGCGCGTGCTTGGTCTTGAACGGCTGCGGCTGGATGCGCGAGACCCAGTCGATGGCGTTCTTCAGGGCGCCGGGCATCGAGGCGTTGTACTCGGGGGAGGAGATCACGAACGCGTCGCAGAGCTCCAGCCGGTCGCGCAGCGCGAGCGCGCCGTCCGGGAGCCCGCCCGCGGCTTCCACATCGCCGTCGTACAGCGGCATGTCGAACTCGTGCAGGCCGGCGAGGTCGGCGACGGCGCCGGCGTCGACCGCCAGACGGGCCACCAGGGCGGCGAGTCGGGCGTTGGTGGACTCGGCACGCAGGGCGGCACCGAGGACCAGGAGCCGCAGCGGGCCGGGTTGGGCGGCGGTGGTGGACATGGGTACGTCCCTTCCGGCGGATGGGGCGGAACGCCCGGCCGGGGCGGTCCGCCCACCAGTCTGGTCCCGGTGCCGACGGCGCGCGATCGGATCGGGGCCGCACGGCTCGGGCGGCCCGGGTCAGTGCAGATGGTCCTGCCAGTCCGCCGGCACCGCGCCCTGCGGGCCGGGGACCGGCTGGTCCACGGGATGCGACACCGGGGGGTGCAGCGGGGGTCCTTCGTAGAACTCCTCGGTTTCGATGCTCCAGAACCAGTCCTCGCCGGGTTCGAAGCTGGCGAGCAAGGGGTGCCCGGCTTCCCGCGCGTGCCGGGTGGCGTGCTGGGCCGGCGAGGTGTCGCAGCAGCCGATGCGGCCGCACTGCGCGCAGCGGCGCAGGTGGAACCACCAGCCGGGCCCGTCGCCGGCCAGGCACTGGGCGCAGCCCTCACCGCTCGGTGGGACGTCCGGGTCGATACCGGGGATCTGTTCGTTCGGCATGGCCGCTCCTCTGGGAGTCAGAACACCCTGTTGCGAACGTACCCAAGCGTGGCCGTCCCGGCGAGCCCGGCGCCGGCAACCCCCGCACCCGGCTGAACCCCGCCGTCCGCCTCCCCGAGCCGATGGTCCCGGAGTGATCCGCCTCACACGATGTCACAATGCCCGCTCACGCCGTGTCTTGAGGTCGAACCGCTGGAAACGAAGGAGAGACCCATGACAGTGAGCACCCAGGTGGTCGTGATCGGCGGCGGATACGCCGGCGTCATGGCGGCCAACCGCCTGACGCAGCGCGAGAACGTGGCAGTGACGCTGATCAACCCGCGCCCGACTTTCGTCGAGCGGATCCGCCTGCACCAGGTGGTCGGCGGGTCCGACGACGCGCTGGTCGCCTACCGGGACGTCCTGGGCGAGGGCGCCCGGCTGGTGGTCGACACCGTGGCGCGGATCGACGCGGCCGAGCGCAGCGTGACGCTGGCGACCGGCGACACGGTCGGCTACGACTATCTGATCTACGCAGTGGGCAGTGGCAGCGCCGACCCCCGGGTGCCGGGAGCGGCCGAGTTCGCCTACCCGATCGCCGACCTGGAGGAGGCGCAGCGGCTGCGGTCGGTGGTCGACGCCGTGCCGGCAACGGCCGCGGTGACGGTGGTCGGAGCCGGTCCGACCGGGATCGAGACCGCCGCCGAACTGGCGGAGGAGGGCCGCAGCGTGACCCTGGTCTGCGGCGGGGTGCTCGGCCCCTACCTGCACCCCCGGGGTCGACGCTCGGTCGCCGGGCGGCTGGCCGAACTCGGTGTGACCGTGCTCGAAGGCCCCGATGCGAAGGTCACGGCGGTGACTCGCGATGCCGTGCGGCTCAGCGGCGGCCGAGAGCTGCCGAGCAGGGTGACCATCTGGGCCACCGGATTCGGCGTGCCGGACCTGGCCCGCCGCAGCGGGCTCAGCACCGACGCCATGGGCCGCCTGCTCACGGACGAGACCCTGACCAGTGTGGACGACGTGCGCATCGTCGCGGCCGGGGACTCGGCGGCACCCTCGGACCTGCCGTTCCGGATGAGCTGCCAGGCCGCAGGGCCGCTGGGCGCGAAGGCCGCCGACACCGTGCTCAGCCGGATCGCGGGTGAGCAACCCGCGCCCATCGACCTGGGGTTGGCCGGCCAGTGCCTCAGCCTGGGGCGTCGCGCCGGTATCTTCCAGCTCGCCCACAAGGACGACACCGCCAGGGGGATCCACCTCGGCGGCCGCCCTGGCGCGAAGCTCAAGGAGTTCATCTGCCGGCTCACCGTCAAGCAGCTGGCGGCCGAGGCGCGCAAGCCCGGCTCGAACACCTGGGCCTGGGCCAAGGACGACAAGCGACAGCAGGTGCTGCGGGCCGGTTGACCAATTCCGTCAGGTGTAGTTGGTCAGACCGCCGATGCCCTGGGAAGGCGCGCCCGGTTCATCCGGTGCGAGGACCCGGATGTCGGCTCCGGTGAGCAGCGCGCTGCGGACCGCGACGTCCGCCAGCGGGCCCCGGACCAGCGGCTCCTGGCCGGGCGCCGGTGCCGTCCGGCGGTCGGTGATGTCGGTGGCGCGGGGGCCGAACCAGGCGCCGACGCGGGAGCTGGGATCGTCGGTGATCAGCAGCGTGCCGAGGCGTCCTTCGGCAAGGGCCCGCACGGTCGCGTGGACGCCTTCCACGGCCCGGCCGCGCGGCGAGCGGCCCTCGTCCAGCATCCGCAGCAGTGCCGCGGTCTCGTCGCGTCCGGCGCGGCAGGTCTCGGTGTCGACCTGGACCCTGCGGTCCGGCCAGGCCCCGTCGGGGCTGCGGCTGCCGCTGACCGGGCGCACCGAGACGTCGTGCCGGACCCAGGAGGGCAGGTGCTTGGTGAGGTACTGGCGGGCCCGGACGTCCCCGGCGAGCATGAGAACGCGGGCGTCGACCTCGGCCAGGGCCGTTCCGAGCGTCTCGGCGACCTTGCCGGCGTTGTGCTCCCAGGAGTCCTCGGCCCGGTGCTGGTAGCGCATCTGGGCGGTGCCGCCGGGCCGGTTGCGCTCGATCTCGTCGTCCGGCCCGGTGACCGTGCGGTGGACGGCCTCGGTGGCGCCCCGCGGGTACAGCTGGAGGTCGGCCCCGGTGCGGTCGACGACGGCGACCACGTGGGCGGGGCGGTCCTGGCGCCAGGCCAGCAGCGGCAGCAGGTGCGGCAGCGGCCCCGACAGGGCGAGGCCGCTCCGCTCGCAGCCGGGCAGGACGGTGGAGAGCCGCACCTCGCCGGCCGAGGCGAAGGCCGCCAGCGCCCCGGAGCCCGGCGGCGTGGAGAGGAAGAGCCTGGTCAGGACGGACAGGTCGTCGGCTGCGGCTCCCCGGCGTGCGAGGTCGCGGCAGAGTCCCTGCCAGCGCGCCTCGACGTCCTCGCCCATCTCCGGGCGGACCTCAAGATCGAAGTAGACCGACAGAACGGGCCCGGGCGCGGCGACAAGCTCGCGCAGGGCCTCGGTGCCGATCTCGGTTCCGGTTGTCATCTGCGCTCTCCTCGGACGGGAGTACGGCCCCTGTGTGATCGACGCTAGACCGCTTCGCCCCGCGCCGCGACGGGGCCGTCCGTCCGCCGTCCTGGGCGGGCCGGCCACCACCGCGGTCCGGCAGCTCAGTGGTGCGGTGTGAACGGCCCGACCAGGCCGCGGACCAAGGGCTTGCCGAGGTCGAGGCCGGTGTCGTCCACGGTGTAGCCGAGGGTGTGGTGGACGGCGACGACGCCGTCGACCGAGCGGCAGAGCCGTTCGACGATCGGGATCAGGCTCTTCTGCTCAACGCGGCCGGCCAGCGTGACGATGCCGTTGTGCACGCTGACCTCCACCGCGCTGGGGGTCAGCCAGAGGGTCTGGCCGAGGACGTCGTGGATGATCTCCTCACGGATCGCCGCGTCGTGGCGCAGGAAGACCTGCAGCAGATCGCTGCGGCTGACGATGCCGACCAGTCGCCCGGCCTCGTCGACCACGGGCAGCCGCTTGACCCTCTTGCGGTCCATCACCCGGGCGGTCTCGACCAGGCTCCAGTCGGGACGGGCCGTGACGGCGGGGCTGCTCATCAGCGCCCCTGCGGTCTCGGCCTCGGCGCGGGCGCGCTCGTGCGGGCTCAGCCGGTATCCGGCCAGGTGGCCTTCGGGATCGGGCTGGATGGCCTCGTTGCGCAGCAGGTCCGCCTCGGAGACCATGCCGAGCGGGTGGTCCCGGTCGTCGACGACGGGGACGGCGGTGATGTCGTTGCGGTGGAAGAGCCCGGCGACCTCCTTGAAGGGGGTGTCGATTCGGGCGGTGACGACCCCCTGGGTCATCACGTCGTGGACGGTGCGGTGCTGCATGGCCCTCACGCCTCCTGGGTGCGGATCCCTGCCGGGGGCACGATCGCCCTCCTGCTTCCAGCGTCCACCTGCGCCGCCTCCCCGACCAGGCCATGACCGGCCAGGACTTGAGCGATTCGGCGCGGCCTCATCCAGCGAGCAGGACGGCGCCGCCGGTGACCCGGTTCAGCCCGGGCCGGCGCCGGCGGTCGCGCCGAGCAGGAGCTGACCGGTCGGTCGCTTCAGCACGCTGCCGTGGTGGGTCACCACGATGGCGGCCTGCACGGGGTCGCTCAGGTCGATCGTCAGGGGGCCGCTGCGCTTGAGGTGGTGGAGCAGGGCGCTGACGTTGTGCGCGTAGGCGGTCGAGGCGGTGACGGGCGCCTGGGCGGGGAGGTTGCCGGCGCCGATCACGCTGAGCGCGTCGCCCACCAGGGTCAGGATGCCCGGCGCGGCGCACTGCACGTTGCCGCCGGACGTGCCGGACGTGCCGGACGTCAGGTCGACCACGACGGAGCCGGGGCGCATCGCCTGCACCGCCTCGGTGGTCAGCACCATCGGTGCCGGGCGACCGGGCGGGTCGAGTGCGGCGATGACGATGTCGAAGCGGGGCAGTACGTCGGCCAGCCCCTGGCGCAGTTCGGCCAGCTCGGAGTCGAGCGCCCGGGCCAGCCCGGCGGCGTCGTCCACGGGTCGCAGTCCCGGGAGGTCCAGGAGGGTGCCGCCCAGTTCGGCGACCTCCACCCGGGCCCGTCGGCGCAGCTCGTGCGCGTGGACGAGCGCGCCGAGCCGGCGGGCGGTGTCGACGGCCTGCAGACCGGCCGGCCCGGCGCCGACGACCAGCGCCCGTACCGGTTCGAAGGTCGTCTCGGTCGAGCCCCAGGGCGGTAGGCAGCGCCGCAGGCGTTCGGCCGCGATCAGTACCGCCCGGTAGCCGCTGATCCGGGCCTGGGAGGCGAGCGCGTCCATCGGGTATCCGGCGCCGAGCGTGTCCGGGACCAGGTCGAGGCCGATGGCGGTGACGCCCTGGTCGGCCCACTGCCAGAGCTGGAAGGGGGTCAGCGCCGACGCCACCATCGCGACCAGAAGCTGCCCGGGTCGGTAGCGGTGGGTGGGGCCGAGGTGGGGAGCCTGCACCCCGACCAGGAGATCCGCGTGCCGCAGGATCTCGGCGCGCGAGACGACGCCCGCGCCGGCCGCGGCGTAGGCCTCGTCGTGGAACAGTGCCCCGGCCCCGGCGCCGCGCTCCACCAGGACGGCCACACCGAGGGCGTCGAGGGTGTGGACCAGGTCGGGAACGAGGGCGACACGCCGTTCGCCCGGCGCGGTCTCCCGCAGGACACCGAGGGTCATCGCCGTCATGGCCGCCCCACCACCTTTCGGAGAGGGCCTTGCGCCCAGTATCCCGCTAGGAGCCGCCGGAGGTGACGTGGCCGCCACCGGCGCCGGAGCCGGAGCCAGGGGGCTGGGCGGGTGCCTGGAGGTGCGGCTGCGAGGGCTGCGTGCTGCCGGGCTGCGCCGTGCCGGGCGTCGCGGCCTGGCCGGGCAGGGCGTGGGCGAAGATCCCGGCCAGCGCCGCGCAGAGCACGGCCGCGCCCGCCGCGGTGCGACGGGTCCAGGACGTCGTCCTCGCCAGGCCCTCCTCCCGCAGCCGCGTGCGGCGGTTGTCCACGGCCCTCACCTCCTCCGGAGTTCAAGTCTGCGCCGGCGGAGGTAGGCGGACCGTGAGGAGAGTCTGAAAGTCTCCCAGACACAGGCTCTGAGGCCGGTCTACCAGTGCGACGAGGCCAGCGGCGTGCCGGCCAGGGCGATGGCCAGGCCGGCACCGAGGGCCGCCGCGAGCAGCGACCAGCGCACCAGGGCGCCGCCGATCCGGGGGCCGTCGCGGTGTGCGGACCGCCGCCGCAGGTCGGCCCCGATCAGTCGGGGCAGCCGCCAGACGTGCGTCAGGACGTGGGCCGTCATCGCCGTGGCCCAGCAGACGAAACTGACCTTGTGCAGGAGCAGGACCGGAACCGGTCCGGTGTCGCGTCCCAGCAGGGCCAGCGTGCTGCCGGTGGCCAGCAGGGCGACGGTGGTGGCGAGGACGAGCGGGGCGAGCAGGCGCAGCAGCAGGTGCGGTGGTCCCTGGCGGCGGTAGGCCGGGTCGCCGGTGTAGTAGCGCACGAAGCGGTAGCCGGTGACGCCGATCTTGAGGCAGACCGGGCCGATCAGCAGCATGCCGATGAAGAAGTGCCAGCTGAGGAGCTGCCCGAGGAAGAGGATCGTGACGCCCTGGGCGGCGAAGAGCACCAGCAGGAGTGCGCCGACGGCGGCCGTCAGTCGCCGGTTGCCTTCGGGGCCGCCGTGCCGATTCGGCTTCCGCGGTACGGCCGCGAGGTCAGCGCTGTCCGCGAGGTCCGCCGGTGCCGCGTCGCTGCTGGTCAGGGGCATTCGAGCCGTCCGCCTTCGGTCGGTGCCGGCCCGGTCGGCACCGACGGGAGCGGTACCGGCCGGGCCGGAAGGACGCCCTGAGCCGGTGTCGGCCGAGGGATGGTCAGCAGTGTGCCGCAGCACCGACTAAGAAGTGGTTCAGGTGGTTGGTTCGGGTCCGGACAGCTCGGTGTCGGACCGTCAGCGGCTGCGGCTGGTGACCCCGGAGGCGGTGGAGCGGACCGGCAGGCGTCGCGCGGCCTGCGCCCCGGCGAGCAGGGCCGTGACAGCGAGCGCGAGCAGGATCCCTTCCACGACGACGCTGGCGATGCCCAGTGGCTCGGTCCAGTTGCCCTTGTCGTCGCTGTAGTCGGGCAGGCCCGGGCCGCGCGACAGGACGAATCCGAGCAGCGGGCCGACGGCGACACCCGCCGCGAGCAGCCAGCCGGCCGGGCGCAGCTGCCGTCCGCCCGCACCGGCCAGCAGCAGCGCGGCCAGCACGCCGGTCGCCTCCAGCAGGTAGTAGCCGACGCCGACGTAGTGCGGGGTCTTGTCGCCGGGGAATCCTCCCTGGTCCTGGACGTGGATCCAGGACACCGCCAGGCAGAGCAGGGCGGCAGGGAATCGGGAGAGGGTCGCGCCTGTCGAACGCGCGGGCGCAGGAATGGGCCGGGGCATGGGGGTCTCCGTGATCGGGAATGGTCAGGGGGGCGACGGGCGCGCGCCGGCCGCCGGGCGTCGACCGAACGGCCGCGCCACGTCCGAACCAACTCGGTTCGTTCCTGCCATTGTTGACATTCCGTCAGGGAGACGCCAGGGCTGTCGGCTCAGAGAACGCTATGAATGAGCACGTCAATCCCGGGTGGCCCGCTCCAACCGCAGGGCCAGCACCGGGCAGGCCGCGACCGCCCGCCGGGCGTGCGTGAGCAGCGCCTCGGAGACGGCGGTGTCGTGGAGGATCGGGTAGCCCCACTCGTCGAGGGCGATCAGCTCGGGGAGCAGCTCGGCGCAGAGGCCGCGCCCGTCGCAGGCGATGCGGTCGATGCCGAGCCGGTGGGTGCGGGTCATCGCCATCCCTCGCTCTCGGGGCTTCGGGTGTCGGGCACGGGCAGGACGGCGGGCCGGCCGGCGGCCGCACACGGTCCGCCGGCCAGGTGCCGGTGGACGTCCTCGGCGAACGCGTGCAGTGCGGTGGCGGCGAGTCGGGCGGCGCCGTCGGGGTGGCGGCAGGCCCCGCGGCCGGGGAGCTGGCCCGTGCGGCGGTGCAGCCGCTCGATCAGCGCGGCGTCCGCCCGGCCCCAGGCCAGCTGGACGAAGTCCTCGGCGACGGCGGGCAGTCCGAAGGTGCAGGGTCCGCACTGGCGCGCGCTCTGGCCGGCCAGGTAGTCCAGCACACGGGCCGTCTCGGCGAGCCCGCAGGCGTCCTGCGCCAGGGCGACCAGGACCCCGGCACCCGGCCCGGCACCGGCGGCTGCGAGGTCGGGCCGGGTGAACGGCACGGCGGCGGCGCCGGCGGCGGGGAGCCAGCTGCCGAAGAAGCCGCCGACCAGGATCGCCTGGAGGGGCTCGGCGGCGCCTCCGGCGGTGTCCAGCGCGCTCCCCAACTGCGTGCCCAGCGCGATCTCGTAGACGCCCGGCGCGCGGACGGCGCCGGAGAGCGTGACCAGGGTGGTGCCCGGCGCGTCGGGCCGTCCGGCGCCGCGGAACCACTGCGGGCCGTAGCGGGCGATCAGGGCGAGGTGCGCGAGGGTCTCCACGTTGTCGACGAGGGTCGGGCGACCGTCCACGCCCTTCTCGAAGGGCCGGGGCGGGGTGGCCGTCGGACGGGCCTCGCCGCCGTTGAGCCAGTGCACCAGGGAGGTCTCCTCGCTGGAGACGTAGTGGTGCGGCAGGGCGTGCACCAGCACGGGGACGCGGTCCAGGCCGGCCCGGCTGCGCTCCTCGACCGCGGCCGCCAGCCGGTGCACCTGATCGGCCCGGGTGCGCGGCAGGCACAGGTGGACGGCCGCGGCGCCGACGGCCGAGGCGGCCAGCGCGGCGCCGTCCAGGACCAGGTGCGGGGCCAGGTCGAGCAGCACCTCGTCCTTGCGGCTGGCCGGCTCGCTCTCCATGCCGTTGGCGACGACCACGGCCGGTCCGCGGCGCGCGGCGACCGAACGCAGCTTGCGGCCGGTGGGGAAGGCGGCGCCGCCGCGTCCGGTCAGTCCGGCCTCCTCGACGGCCTGGACCAGACCGATCGCCGGACGGCGGCCGGGTGGCAGCGGGGGCGGGCCGTAGCGGCCGAGGTGCTCCGCGAGGTCGGCGCGGCCGCCCGTGCTGTACCAGCCGTGCAGCAGGCGGGTGCCGTGCGGTCCGCTGCGCCCGTCCTGGGCCTGCTCGGTCAGGACGGCGTCCGGTCGCTCGTTCACGCGCTCTCTCCCGTTCGGTCGACGGTCGCGGTGGCGACGCTCGGCTCGGCGCCGTCGGCGCGGTGCGCCCAGCCGGCCTTCAGCGGGCCGGTGGCCAGGAACACCGCCAGGACGGCCGGGACGGCGGCGACCGCGAGTGCGGCCCAGAGCCGGCCGGCCCGGTGGCCGGGCCCGGCCCGGTAGAGCCGCCACCACACGGCGGCCACCACCACGGCCAGGCAGCCGGTGGAGAGGACCAGTTGGAGCGAGAGCCGGGTGTCCGTCCCGGTGCCCGCGCCGTGGAACAGGGCCAGCGGCCAGCTCGCGTACGCCAGCCAGTGCACCGCCTTCCAGCGCCGCTGTCCGATCCGCAGCCGAAGCGCGCTGGTCGCCAGGACGGCCAGCAGCAGGTCGAACGCCAGCGTCCCCAGGCCCAGCCAGAGCGGGCGGCAGGAGGAGGCGAACGGCACGAACGCGTCCAGCCAGGTCAGGTGCACGAAGGTGTCGGCGATCGCGGTGACGATGTGCAGCGCCAGGAAGGCGAGCGTGAGGATCGAGAGGTTGCGGTGCAGGGCGCCGATCTCGAACCGGGCGATCCGTTTCGGCGCGTACCGCCCACCCGCGACGATGCCCAGCACGACGGTGGCGGTGAGCAGCAGCAGCGCGACGGTGCCGCCCGCCCGGGTGGCGTACCAGAGCGGGCTGGGCCCGGCGCTGGCGAGCTGGACGGTGCCGATCATCGGGGTCCTCCCTGGGCACGGTTCGGGCTCGGCGGGTCGGCGGGCCAGCCGCCGACCGTGACCACGGACCCGTCGACGCGTACCAGCCGGGCCGGCAGGCCGCTCTCGCGCAGCCAGCCGAGCGCCGCCTCGCCGCGGACGACGGCGGCGGTGCCGGCCGTGTTGGCGTCCACACAGGTCGCGGCGGCGACGCTGACGGTCCGCCAGAACGGCTCGGGGACGTCTCCGGTGGCGGGGTCGACGATGTGGTGGAGCGTGCGGCCGCCGCGCCGCCAGGTCCGTACGGCGGTGCCGGAGGTGGCCAGGCCGCCGCTGCGGACGGCCACCACCGGGCCGGACGCGGAGGGCGGCGCCGCGTGGTCGTCGGCGATCGCCACCTGCCAGCCGTCGGCGGGGGCCGCTCCGGCCGTGGACAGGTCGCCGCCCAGGCAGACCAGGACCCCGCACCCGGCGGCGTCGGCGGCTCCCCGGGCCGCACGGTCCGCGGCCAGCGCCTTGGCGGTGGCGCCCAGGTCGAGTGCGGTCCCGGCGGGCAGTCGCAGGCGCCGGCTCTCGGGGCGCCAGTCAATGCTGCGCCAGCCGGACGGGCGGACCGGCACGACCGGGCGGACGTCCTCGGGCCGCAGCGAGGCGAAGGTCCGGTCGTAGCCGAGCGCCACCAGCGCCGGTCCGACCGTGGGGTCGACCGCGCCGACGGTGAGCTCGGCGGCCCGCAGCGCCGCGTCGATCGCCTGCGCGAACAGCGGCCCGACGGTGACGGGACGGCCGGCGGCGGTGTTGGCGCGGGACAGCTCGGAGTCCGGGCGGAACCGGCTGCAGGCCAGGTCGATCGCGGCGAGTTCGGCGTCCAGCACCTGCCGGGCCGCCCGCGTCCGGGCGGGATCGGCGACCAGCAGCACGGCGGTCGTCCCGAGCGCGGTGAACCGGGTGACGCCGGGGCCGGCTGTGCCGCCGCTCATGACGCACCGGACTTGGTGGGCGGCGGCTGCGGAGGCTGGACGACCGGTGCGGGCGGCTGGGCGGGGGGCTGGAGGGGCTGAACGGGCTGAACGGGCTGAGAGGGCTTGGGGGCTGTGGGCGTGCTGACCGCATGGGGAGTGCCGGTGGGTGCGACGGGTGTGGGGGAGTGGGTCGGTGTCGGCACGGGTGCGGGCGCGGGCGGGGATGGTGCGGTCGTGGGTGCGGGTGCGGGTGCAGGTGCGGGTGCGGTGGGCGCCGCCGTGTGAGGCGTAGGGGTGGGTGCACTGCCCGGCAGGGACTGGGCGTACCCCGTGCCCAGGACCACCGACCCCGCCGCCGCGGCCACCAGGATGCCGACGGTGGCCACGCCGACCCGGCGATGCCCCCGGTCACGCTGCCGAAGCGCGCGCTGGCCCGAGCGTCGGTCGAGGTGCGGCATGCCGGTACTCCTGACGGTGGGCCTCGGACGCTGGTGTGGTCGTCCCGCGTCCAGCGTCCCCGACAGCTCGTCGGGATCCCGTTCGGAAAACCTTCGGATCCCGTAAAGCTCGGCGAAAGGCCTGGTCAGAGCGGGGGTGTCGGGCCAGTCGGCCGCCGGCGCGGACCGCTTGCCCGGGACTGCCCGCGCGGCACCGCCGGGAGTTCCAGGACCACTGTCAGGCCGCCCCCGGCGGTGTCCGTCAGTCGCGCGGTGCCGCCGTTGGCCGTCACCAGCCGGTGCACGATGGCCAGGCCGAGGCCGGTGCCGCCCGGCTCGTGGGTGCCGAAGCGCCGGAAGGCGCTCGCGCGGGCGGCAGGGCTCATCCCCGGACCGTCGTCCACCACCCGCAGCACGACGCCCTGCCCCGAGGAGGCCGGCGCCGCGACGCCCTCGACGTGCACCTGCCCGCCGCCCGGCACCGCATCCAGCGCGTTGGCCAGCAGATTGTCGAGCACCTGGTCCAGATCCTCGGAGCCGAGGAACGCGGTGAGCCCCTCCGGACAGCGGGCGCTGAGCCGCACCTGCCGCTCGGCCGCCACCGGTTCCCAGGCGGCCAGGCGCTCGGCGACCACCCGGTCCACCGGTACGGCGACCGGCTGCGGTACCGCGGCCTCCGCGCGCGCCGCGGCGAGCAGCCCGTCCACCAGTCGCGACAACCGGGCGGTCTCCTCCTGGGCGGCGGCCAGTTCGATCGCGTCCTCGCCCTCGGCGTCGGCAGCCAGCAGGTCCAGCCGCAGCCGCAGTGCCGTCAGCGGAGTCCGCAGCTGGTGCGAGACGTCGGCGGTGACCGTCCGATGGCCGTGCACCAGGGCCTCGGTCCGCGCGGCCATCGTGTTGAACGTGGTCGCGAGCCGCCGCACCTCCTGGGGCCCGGCGCCGGTCGGGGCGCGCACGTCCAGCGCTCCCTCGCCCAGCCGCTGGGCCGCCTCGTCCACCGCCTGCAACGGGCGGCCCACCCAGCGGGCCAGCCTGACGGAGACCAGGGTTCCCAGCAGCAGCCCGGCGATCCCGATCAGCGCCAGCCAGCCCCAGACCACCGCGATCCGGTCGTCGAGCGGGTCGGTGGACGTCACCAGCACCGCCACCCCGACCGCGTCGGCGCCGTCCCCGAGCGGAGTCGCCACCGTCAACCGGTCGTCGGAGCGCACGGTCGAGGAGCGCATGTTCGACGTCTGCGGCTGAGCGGGAGCGAGCGTGGCAGCGACCAGGCCGCGGGCGCCCGCGTCGGTGGCGGTGGTGCACGGGGCGGCGGCGACCACCGCCGCCGCCGCGTCGTACACCGCCGCGCAGCCGCCCTGCTGCTGCGCCTGGGCGAGCAGCTGCTGCATGTCGCTGTCCGCCTTGTGGTCCGAGAGGTTCTCCTCGGCCGCGGAGGCCAGCGTGCGGGCGTTCGCCTCCGCGGCACTGCGGAACGAGGTCTCCTCGCGCTGGGTCAGCAACACCCCCAGCGGCACCACGGCGAGCACCAGCAGCACGGTGACCAGCGCCAGGACGGTCAGCGCGATCCGACGGGTCATGCCCGTTCAGCCCGGCTCGCCGAGGCGGAAGCCCCGGCCGTAGACCGTCTCCACCAGCCCCGGCACGCCGAGCTTGCGGCGCAGCGCCGCCATGTGGACGTCCAGGACCTTCGTCGGGCCGTACCAGTGCTCGTCCCAGGCCCGCTCCAGGATCTCCCGGCGCGTCACCACCCGTCCCGGGTCCGCGGCCAGGCACTCCAGGATGTCGAACTCCTTGGGCGTGAGCGCGATATCGCTCCCGCCGACGCTCACCTTGCGGGTGCGCGGGTCCACGGTCAGCGTCCCGTGGCGCAGCAGCTCGGCACCGGAGGGGCGGGTGCGGCGCAGCACCGCCCGGATCCGCGCGAGCAGCTCGGCCAGACCGAACGGCTTGACCAGGTAGTCGTCGGCGCCCTCGTCCAGGGCGGACACCCGGTCGCCCTCCTCGCCGCGGGCGGTCACCACGATGATCGCCGCATCGCACCGCCGGCGCAGCAGACGGCAGACCTCCACCCCGTCCAGGTCCGGCAGCCCCAGGTCGAGCAGCACCACGTCGGGCAGCGGATCGGCACTGAGCGCCGCGTGTCCGCTCCCCACGCTCCGGGCCGCGTAGCCGGCACGGTCCAGCCCGCGCACCAGCGACCGGGCGATCCCGGCATCGTCCTCGACCACCAGAACGCGCAGTGCGGCGGTCTCCGCGCCGATCTCTTGCATGAGCACAGCCTAGGCGGCCCGGCCCGCGTCGGTTCTCGATCCGCTTCGTGCGTAACCAGTCACCAGCCGGGCAGGATCCTGCTCTCGGTGTGGGAAGGGGATCGGACGGATGAGGTCGGGCATCGATGGAGGTCAGCAGGCTCGGGGGCGGAGCGGACGCGAGGTGCTGGTCGTCGGCGCCTACTTCGCCGATCTGATCTTCCAGGACCTCGCGCGGCCCGTCCGACCCGGCACCGAGGTCTTCGCCGGCGCGCTCGACCTGCTGCCCGGCGGGGCCTTCACGCCCGCGATGGCCATGCGCCGCCTGGGACACGACGTGGTGTGGGCCACCGACTTCGGCAGCGACGTGTTCAGCTCGCTCGTCCTGTCCGCAGCCCGCGCGGAGGGGCTGGACGAGGCCGGATTCCGCCACCGCACCGCGCCGCTGCGCAGCGTCACGGTGGCGCTGTCGAACCCTGGCGACCGGGCGATGGTCAGCTACCAGGACCCGTACGCGGCGCCGCGGCTCGACGCGCTGCTGCGCGAACACCGCCCCGAGGTGCTGATGCTGCCCCAACTGGAGTACGGCGCAGCCGTGCTGGTCGCGCTGCGGGTCGCCCGGCAGCTCGGCACCCGGGTGTTCATGGACTGCCAGGACGGGCCGGCCACCCTCGACACCCCCACGGTGCGCGAGGTTCTCGCCGGCGTGGACGTCTTCGCGCCCAACGAGGCCGAGGCTCTGCGGCTGACCGGCGCCGCCACGGTCGACGGCGCCCTGGACACGCTCGGCGGGCTCGTGCGCACGGTGGTCGTCAAGCGCGGCGGGCAGGGGGCCTGCGCGGTCCGGGACGGGAAGCGGTACGACGTTCCCGCCGTCCCGGTCGAGGTCGTGGACACCACCGGGGCGGGTGACTGCTTCAACGCCGGGTTCGTGCACGCCCTCCTCGCCGGGGAGGAGCTGCCCGGCTGCCTCGCCGCCGGCGTCGCCTGCGGAGGGGCCGCCACCGCCGGCCCCGGTTCCAGCCGGGCGCTCGACGCCGCCGGGCTGCGCCAGTGGCTGGCCCTGGGATAACGCCGCGACCACGCCGCGACCCCTGCAGGTGCCGTCGTTGGCATGCCCCATTCACGTGGTGATCAGTTCGTGTTAGCGTCCCGATCCTGATCCGCGATGCACTCCGGCCCGACCGCCGGAGTGCATTTCCACGTGGCGATCGGCGAAGGGTGCGCGTGCGGCGGGCCGGGGACGAGCGGGCGCACGACGGCCTTCGCCCACCTCGCCGAAAGGGGCACCGCATGAGGATCCTGGTCACCGACCTGGACGGCACGCTGCTGGGCGGCGAGCGGGCCGACCGCCGCCGCCTGCACGCCGCGCTGGCCCGCCACCCGGAGGTGGTGGTGGTCTTCGCGACCGGCCGCGGGCCGTCCTCGGTACGCGAGGTGCTGCGGGACCCGCTGGTGCCCAGGCCCCGCTGGATCATCGCCGACGTAGGGGCGAGCGTGGTCGACGGCGCGGACCTGACCCCGGTGGAGGCCATCCAGCGCGGGTTGCGCAGCGGCTGGCCAGGGGCACGCCGGGTCCGCGAGGCCTTACGCGGCCTGCCAGGCCTGACGTACCAGCACGGCGTGAGCCAGTCCGGCCGCTGCTCGTTCCACCTGCGCCCCGAACACCTCACGCACGAGATCACCGACGCCGTACAGGCGCTGGGCTGTACCTGGCTGTACTCGGCGGACCGCTACTTCGACGTGCTGCCGCGTGGGGCGAGCAAGGGCAACGCGCTCGCGGCCCTGGCCGCCGAGCAGCACTGGCCGATGGACTCGGTCCTGGTCGCCGGTGACTCCCTGAACGACCTGTCGCTGTTCGGGCTCGGTGCCCGCGGCGTGATCGTCGGCAACGCCGAACCCGCCCTGCTCGAAGCCGTCCCCGAGGACGCCGGCGTCCACCGCCCCGACCGGCCCGGCGCTGCCGGCATCCTGTCGGCCTTGCAGGACCTGGGATGGGTGGAGCGCGAGCACCCGCTCGTCATCGGCTACCACCGACCGCCCGTGCACTGGACCCGGGACGGCTGGCGGGCACCCGCGAGCCCGAACGGCATCCTGCCCACCCTGCGCAGCCTGTTCACCGCGAACCCGCAGGCCCTGTGGGCCACCGCCGCCGTCCTCGAACCCGAGGCGCCACCGGCGGACCTGGAGCGGCACGACACCGGACTCCCGCTGTCCTTCGTCCCGTTGAGCCCCGCGCAGTGGGCCGGCTACTTCCACCAGGCCTGCAAGGAGACGCTCTGGCCGGTCCTGATGTCCCAGCCGGAGAGAGTGCGCTTCGACCCCGAGGCCTGGGGCCGCTACCGCGAGGTCAACGCCCGCTTCGCCGACCACATCAGCGCCCGGGCCGCGCCCGGCGCCACGGTCTGGCTCCACGACTACAACCTCTGGCTGGTCCCCGGCCTGCTTCGCCCCACCCGGCCCGATCTGCGGGTCGGCCTGTTCCACCACACCCCCTTCCCGCCGCCGGAGGTCTTCGCCACCCTTCCCAGCGCTCCCGAGATCCTTGCCTCGCTGAGCTGCCTGGACTGGGCCGGATTCCACACCGAGGCCTTCGCCGGACACTTCCGCCGCCTCCTCGCCGACGCCCCGCGGCCGCCCCGGGTGGGGGTGCATCCGCTGGGCATCGACCGGGCCGCCATCGAAACCCTGGCCCGCGCCCGCCGGCCCCGGGCCGAGCCGACGGACGGCCTGTTGGTGCTCTCCGTCGAGCGCCTGGACTACGCCAAGGCCCCCGTGCAGAAGGTCGAGGCCGTCGCGGCCCTGCTCGCCCGCCGCCCCGAGCTGCGCGGACGGCTGCGGTTCCGCCTGGTGTGCCCGCCTCCCGAGGCCGGCATCACCTCCCACGAGGCGACCCGCCGGCGACTGGAGCACCGCATCGGTGAGGTCAACCGCGCCTGGGGCGCCGCCGGTTGGCAGCCCATCGAGTACCTGCCCCGCAGCCTGCCGTTCGCCGAGGTGATCGACCACTACCTCGCCGCCGACGTGTTCTGGGTGACCTCCCTCCAGGACGGGATGAACCTGACCGCCAAGGAGTACATCGCCGCCCAGCACGCCGCCGGCCGCTCCGGCGTCCTGGTGCTCTCCCGCCACACCGGCGCCGCCGTCGGGCTCGGCTCCGCGGCTCTCCTCACCGACCCCCGCTCACCCGCCGACCTCGTGGACACCCTGCACCGGGCCCTGACCCTGGCCCCCGACGAACGCCGCATCCGACTGGAACGTCTCGCCGACCTCCTCGGACACCACCACCCCGCGCACTGGGCCGCCGACATCACCACCGCCATCCGCCACGGTGCATCAAAGGTTCTGCACGTTGTGTGAAAGGGCGGGCTCGCCGACGATCTCCAGCACCTCGGCCACCGAGCGGCGCGGCGCCGCGGGTCCGGGCGGCCCGTAGCCCAGGCGCAGCACCGTCTGGGCGAACCCGGGACCCTCGTTCGGATCGCGCAGCTCCCACCGGGTCTGCGGCCACTCCAGGGCCTGGTGCATCACGGAGATCCGCACGCCGTGCGCCGTCGCCAGCAGCCAGACCCGCTCCAATGCCTGGCCGGCGTGCAGCCAGTCCGAGGGGCGGTCGCTCGGGGTGGACAGCAGAGCCAGTTGCGGCATCGCCTCGAAGGGCTCAGCGGGCACGCTGACGGCCGGTGGCCGGCCGGTGTAGCTGCGCATCGGCACGTGGGCCTGGCTGTCGGGCGGCCCCAGCGCACTCAGGACGATGCCGTCGGAGGCCGGTTCCCACGGGCGCAGCCATTCCCGGGTCTCGGCCTGGCGCGCCGGGTCGTCGGCGGTACGGCGCTCGGCCTCCTTCGTCAGGTCCATCACGCGCCGCACCCCGTCCGCGTCCAGGACGGACAGCACCGCCCCCTCCTCCCGGGCGGCCGCGGTCAGCTCGCCGAGGACCGTCTCGGCCACCTCGCGCTCGGCGAACGGCAGGCGGCTGGAGTGGCGCTGCGCGATCGCGGCGTACAGGTCCGTTCCGAACGGACCCGGGGCCGGGCCCGCGGCACCCCGCGAGAGGTCGAGTTCGGCGAGCAGGAGGGGGTCGGAGGTCTCCGGCAGCAGCCGTACGGACGGCTCCCGGCCCAGGTGGCAGGCCGCGACCCGCAGATTGAACACCGCGGTGCCCACCGAGAGGTGCAGCGCCCGGCCCTCCGGATCCGTCCGGGGCAGGGCGCGCCGCGGGTCCGCGTACACCCGCAGCGTGCGGGCGCCGGAGTGCGCACAGAAGCGCCACGGCTGGGTGTTGAGCAGCGAGGGGGCGGCGGTTCCGGCGGCGGCCAGGGACTGCAGCTCCTCCGGGGTCAGGATCGGATCGTTCATGGCGGATCTCCTCGTCCTTCACCTCCCAGCATGCCCACTGTGCGCAGGCGGCGTTCGGGCGTGACCCCGATGCCCTACCCCGGCTGCCGAGTGCCCGGGGCGCGGCCACGATGGCAGGAGGCACAGGGGTGCCGGAACGCCAACCAGAGGTGGAGCGACATGAGGGTGCTGCTGACGGTCCAGATGGACACCGAGAAGGCGAACAAGGCGATCACCGCGAACACGCTGGCCGCGACCATGAAGTCGGTTTTCGACCGGATCAAGCCGGAGGCCGCGTACTTCGGAGCGCAGGACGGGCAGCGCACCGGATACATCGTCTTCGACCTCAAGGAGCCGTCCGACATCCCGACCGTCGCCGAGCCGTTCTTCCAGGACCTCGGCGCCAAGATCAGCTTCATTCCGGTGATGAACTACGACGATGTCCAGGCCGGTCTGCAGAAGTTCGGGGCCAGCTGAGCCCCCAGCGCACCGACGATTGGCCCGCACCCTGGCGACCGGGGGCGGGCCGATCGCGCGTTGCGGGTCAGCTGCCGGCGAGCCGCAGCGTGCGGCGGCCGGCCCCGAGGGAGAGCAGTGCCCAGAGCGCGGCCGTGACGCCGACGGCGGCGACGCCGTAGTCGAGTCCTGTGTAGTCCTGGTCGGTCGACGTCGGCGGCACCCAGCCGTCGCGGTCGACCAGGACCGTCGTGGTGGTGCCGACCTGGTCCGGATCCCAGCAGTCGGAGGTCGACAGCTTGGCGTGCGGCAGGGGCAGCCCGTCGGCGCGGCGGATGTCGCAGGTCCAGCTCAGGCCGCCGTTCTTCTTCTTGCTGCTGTGCATGGCGGTGATCACCACCTCGGTGGGCACGCCGCGGTAGCGCATCACCTCGGACGTGAAGACCTGCATGGGCAGGACCAGCAGGAGGATCACGAGCAGCACGCCCGGCCAGAGGAACCATCCGCTGGGGCGTATCAGCATCAGGCCGAGCACTGCGGCGATGATCACCAGGATGGCGGTGATGAAGGCGAAGGGCCCGTAGTCCGGGTTCGAGGCGAGCGTCGCGAGGCCGATCAGCGTCAGCGGGGTGAGCAGCGCGAGCAGGGCGCTGGTCCGGCGAACCGTGCGTGGGGACAGCGTCAGGGCTCGCCCGTCGCGGCGGGGGCGCGGGGACGGCGGTCCGTACGTGCCGTCCTTCAGCGGTCTCTTCTTTTTCTTCTTTCCCCCGGCCACGGCGGTTCCGTCCCTCATTCGGTGATTTTCGGGACAGTCTGCCCGGTCAGCCAGCGGGGGCCGGTGTCGGGGTCGTTCAGCCAGACGTACTGCCGGTCGGGCCGCACGGTCATGCCGTAGTCGTAGACGCCTGGGCGGCCCTCGGCCTCCCAGGCGGCCCAGGCCGCCGCCAGTTCGTCGGCGAGTCGGCGCGGGCCTCCGCCGTGGACGCGGGCGCCGCCGGACGGACGGGCCGAGAGCGTCGCCCAGGAGCCGCGGCCGTCGTGCAGCCAGGCGCTGGTGCCGTCCTGGTCGACGGCGGTGGTGATCCGCAGGTCGGGCAGCGCCACCCGCAGGGTGAACAGCAGGTCCCAGTCGGCGCGTAGCGGCTCCAGGTCGCGGTCGAGGACGCTCTCGTGCTCGGCCGGGCCGAGGCCGCGCACCTCGCGGAACTGCGGTTCGGACCGGCTGCTGTCGCGGGCCGGCATGAACTGGGCCAGCCCCTGCATCCAGCCGACGGCGTGCGACCCGTCCGGCGCCACGCCGAGCGCGACGTACCCCAGCCGCCCCCAGGGCGTGACGACCCGTCCGCCCGGCGCGCACTGCTCGATCCAGGCCCAGGGGACCCGCTCGACGGCGTAGGTCGCGATCACCCGGTCGTACGGAACGGCCGCGGGCCACCCGGCGCCGCCGTCGCCGACCTCGACGCGCACGCTCGCCGGAAGTCGCGCGCGGGCGGCGTTCGCCAGGACGGGGTCGACCTCGACGCTGGTGACCATGCCAGGGCCTGCGCGGTGCGCGGCCAGCGCGGCGTTCCAGCCGGCGCCGGTGCCCAGCTCCAGGACGCGGTGGCCGGGCTCCAGGAGCAGTGAGTCGAGCATGTCGACCACGATGCCGCTGCTGGACAGGCTCGATGTGGCCAGTCCGCCGGTCACCTGGGTCACCGCGGCGGCGTCGGCGCTGGCGTACAGCTCGCGCGCCCACAGCGCGCCGTCGACCTGCCGGTCCACCGGACGGTACGCGTGCCCGTCCCACCGCCAGAGCCGGTCGGGGGCGAAGCGGTCGCGGGGCAGCGCCCTGACGGCGTCGCGGATCCAGGGGGAGCGCTGCGGCCAGCTGCCGCGTTCCTCCATCGCCGCGTCCAGGTCGGCCCGCCACCCGGCCAGGTCGGTGGAACCGGTCGCGCTCATGATCGTCGTCCCGGGCTATTTCTTGTGCTTGCCGCCGGACGGTGGCGGAGGCGGGACCTGGCCGTCGCTGTTGCCGGGCGGCGGCGTCCCCTGCCCCGGATCCGGCGCGGGCTTCTCATGCTCACCCATGGATGCCTCCCATCGGGCCCGGCCACCATCGGCCGGACCATCTCCCGATCCTCCCCGAGCGCGTGCAGCCCCGGCAAGAGCGCGTCAGAGGGGCGTGCCAGGCGCCAAGTTGACGCGGCACTAGCTGTTCTGGCCCGTGAGGGCTGTCACCAGCAGGGCGGCGGTCCTGGCGACCAGTGGTTCGTCCGCGGGGGCGGCGGCGTCCGTCTTGGTGGACAGGACGGTCAGGACGAGGGGTGTCCGCTGCGGGGTCCAGGCGATGCCGGCGTCGTTGGTGGTGCCGTAGTCGCCGCTGCCGGTCTTGTCCGCGAGGGTCCAGTCCTTGGGGAGCGCGGCGCGGAAGCGGGCGGCGCTGGTGGTGTTGGCGAGCATCCAGTCGGTCAGCTGCCGGCGGTGCGGGGGAGTGAGCGCGCTGCCGAGCAGGAGCTCGGTCAGCGTGCGCGCCAGGGCGCGCGGGCTCGTGGTGTCCGTCACGCGTCCCGGTTCGGCCGAGTTCAGCTCGGGCTCCCAGCGGTCGAGCCGGGTCGTCCGGTCGCCGATGGACCGGCAGAAGCGGGTGATCGCGGTAGGGCCGCCGAGTTCGCGCAGCAGCAGGGTGTCGGCGGTGTTGTCGCTGAAGTCGAGGGCAGCGGCGCAGAGTTGTGCGACGGTCAGGCCGTTGGCGAGGTGCTCGGGGGTGCCGGTGACGGGGGAGTAGCCCGAGCGGGCGACGTCCTGCGCGGTGTACCGGATGCGCTTGGCGAGGAACGCGCCGTCCCGGTCGAGGTCTCGCAGGACCGCGGCGGCGGTGATCGTCTTGTGGACCGAGCAGATCGGGAAGAGCTCGTCGGCGCGGTACAGCACGCTCCTGCCGGTGGCGGTGTTCCGCGCGAACACGCCCAGTCGGGCGCCGTGTTCCCGTTCGAGCGCGCCCAGGGCCCGGGCGAGGCCCACGCCACCTGTCGCCGCGTAGGCCGGCCCGCCTGCGGAGACGGCGGTGGCCAGGGCCGTCCCGGCGCCGATGGCCAGTAGCGCGCGGCGACTCGGGCGCACGGCGAAGCTCTCCACGATCGCATCCTCCTCGGTTCGACGATCAGCCTTCGCAGAGCATGACGCCCCGGCAGCCCGATTGGTTCGCCCACTCCCGACTTCGGAGCTCAGCGGCTGACGATGAGCCGGACGGCTCCGCTGAACTCGGGCCGGGTGCGGTGCGAGCCGTAGCGGTCGTCCCAGGCGCCCGACTCCAGGTCGGCGCGGAGATCGGCGGCGATCCGCTCCTCGACTCCCGGTGGGAGGAAGCTCCACGCGGACTGGGCACGGCGTACGGCCGGATCGAGGAGGGACTCGGGGCGTGCGTAGAAGGCTTCGGAGAACCCGTCGACGCAGTCCGAGGGGATCGGCACCGGCTGGACCTCGGTTCCCGGTCCGAGCGCGGTGGTGATGGTGTCGATGGCGGGGTAGCGGCTCGCCTCGACCGCCTGCAGTTCGGGCGCGTAGTCCATCAGCCACAGCCGGCCCAACTCAGCGGGGTCGAAGGTGAGTACGAGCACCGGTCCGCGGGCGACGCGGCGCATCTCGCGGAGTCCGGCGACGGGGTCCGGCCACTGGTGGACGGTGACCATCGCCATGGCGGCGTCGACCGCGTCGTCGTCGAAGGGCAGCGCCTCGGCCACGGCGTGGATGGCCGGCGCGAGGTGGGCCGGACGCTGGCGCCGCATCTCGGGAGACGGCTCGATCGGCAGCACGTGGCGGTCGAGCGGCTCGTAGGACCCGGCGCCCGCGCCGACGTTCAGCACGGTCCGGGCCTCGCCGAGGGCGGCGTGCACCTGGGCCGCGATGCGTGGGTCGGTCCGCCGGATCCGCGCGTAACCCGCGCCGATCCGCCCGTAGTCCGCATCGCCCGCCACCTGCGTCATGGCTCTCCCCCGTCGTCGGCCAGGTGCAGCATAGTTGATCTCGACCCTGGACTTCGTGTTGATCCGCGGGCAACAGCGAATCCCGTCCGAGGCCAGAGCGGCCGTCACCGCCGTCGCGGTCGGAACCGTCTCAGCCCGCCGGCCGGTGGGGCTCGACCTGGGCGATGAGCAGGGCGACGTCGTCGTGGCCGTCCGGGTCCCGCAGGGCGGACAGCAGCCGGTCGCAGGTCGCCTCCAGGGGGAGCCCGGGGTCGGCGAGCAGGTCGAGGAGGATCCCCAGGCGGGTGTCGATGGGCTGGTCGCGGGTTTCGACCAGGCCGTCGGTGTAGAGCACCATCCGGTCCCCGAGCCCGAGGTCGAGACCGGTGGCGACGAAGGGGACGCCTCCGACGCCGAGCGGTGCGCCGGTCGGCAGCTCCAGCAGCTCGGGTGCGCGACCGCGGCGGATCAGGACGGGCGGCAGGTGGCCCGCCGTCGCGATGCGGCACCGGGCGCGGTGCGGGTCGAAGACGGCGTAGACGCAGGTGGCGATGGTCTCGTCCAGGCCCTGGGTGGTGCGGTCCAGGTGGTGCAGGACCTGGGCCGGGTCGAGGTCGAGGCCGGCCAGGGTGCGGGTGGCGGTGCGCAGTTGGCCCATGGTGGCGGCGGCGTTGATGCCGCTGCCCATCACGTCGCCGACGACCAGGGCGGTCTTGTCGCCGGACACCGGGATGGCGTCGAACCAGTCGCCGCCCACCTCGCCGACCGCCGCCGCGGGCTGGTACCGGTAGGCGACCGTGAGGCCCACGGGCTGGGGCGGCCGGTGCGGGAGGAGGTGCCGCTGGAGGGTCAGGGCGGCGTGGCGCTGGCTCTGGTACCAGCGGGCGTTGTCGATGCACACGGCGGCGCGGGCGGCCAGTTCGCCGGCCAGCACCACGTCGTCGTCGTCGAACGGCAGCGGGTGGTCGGTGCGTTTGAGGTCGAGAGCGCCGAGCACCTCGCCGCGGGCGATCAGCGGAACCGCCAGGTAGGAGTGCAGGCCGGCCTGGGCCAGCAGGGCGGCGGCCTCGTCGTCGCGGGCGATCCGCGGCAGGTCCCACGCCTCGACGTGCGCCACCAGGACCGGGCGCCCGGTGGTCACGCACCGGGTGACCAGCCGGTCGGCGTCGTACTTGGCGATCTCGCCGGTGGGGTCGGCGGCGCGGACGGCCTCGGTGGCGTGGGCCGCCGCCACCGCGAGGGCCCGGAACGTCGCGGGCGCCGTGTCGGGCGCCGCGCTGCTCGGGCGTCCGTTCAGGACCGAGTCGAGGACGTCCACCGCCGCGACGTCGGCGAAGTCGGGCACCACGAAGTCGGCGAGCTCCCGGGCGGTCCGGTCGAGGTCGAGCGTGGTGCCGATCTGCACCGAGGCACGGGCGATGAGGGCCAGCCGGCGCCGGCCCGCGGCCGCCTCGGTGGCCGCGCGGTGCTGCTCGGTGACATCCACCACCGAGGTCGCCAGCCCGATCACCCGCCCGGCGGGGTCCTCCAGCCGGAAGTACGACGCCCGCCAGGCGCGCTCGGTGTCCGGGTCCGCCCGCGTGCGGCCGACGGTGAACTCGTCCACCAGCGCGGCCCCGCTCGCCAGAACCTGGTCCATCGCGGACTCGATGGCGTCGACGTCCAGGAACGGCAGCGCCTCACGGACGGTGCGGCCCAGGTGCTCGCCGGCGGAGAGGCCGTTGATCCGCTCGAGCGCCGGGTTGACCAGGACGTACCGCAGATCGGCACCCAGCACCGCGAGCCCGATCGGGGACTGGGCCACCAGGCGCGCCGACAGCGCCAGGTCCCGCTCGACGCCGCGCAGCGTGGCCGCGTCGGCGGCGATCCCCAGCGCGTACAGGCCGCCCTGCTGATCCTGCAACCGCATGTTGCGGAACTCCATCGGCCGGATGCTGCCGTCCTTGTGCCGCACGGGGAAGACGCCCGCCCAGCTCCCGCTGCCCTCCATGACCTCGCCGAACAGCTCCAGGACCGCACCGACGTGCTCCTCGGCCACCAGGACCTGGGCGGCGGAGCGGCCCAGCACCTCCTCGGGGCTCCAGCCGAACAGCTCCTGGGCCTGCGGGCTCCAGAGCACGATCCGCCCGTCCGAGTCCAGCACCGCGGCGGCCAGGCTCAGCAGGTCCAGCAGGCCGCCGGGCTCGGAGGGGACGGACCGGGCCGCGCCTCCTGTGCTCATCGCGGGCCCTCCTTCCGCGTCGGTGTCCTCCATCGTCTCTCCGCAGGCCGAAACCAGCCCCGCGGGGCGCGAGGGCGCCGGCCTGCTAGCGTTTCCGATGTGCTGTCGGTCTACGTGGCTCCGCTGGGCGCCGGTCCCTGCTTCTACCGGGAGCCGGACCGTCCCTACTACGCGGCCAGCACGATGAAGGTCGCCGTGCTCGCGGCGCTGTACCGCAGCGGCCTGGACCTGGATGCGCCGGTGCCGGTCACCAACGCGTTCCGATCGGCGGTTACCGCGCCCTCCTACGGCATCCCGCCGGACTGGGAGACCGACGCCGAGACCTGGCACCTGCTGGGCGAGCGCGCCTCCCTGCGCTGGCTGGCGCGGCGGATGATCGCCCACTCCTCGAATCTGGCCACCAACACGATCCTGGACCACGTCGGCTTCGACGCCGTCAACGAGATCTGGCGGCTGGCCGGCGCCCGACACAGCGTCACCGCCCGCGGCATCGAGGACGCCGCCGCCCGGGCCGCCGGGGTGACCAATCTGGTGACCGCGGCCGACCTCGCGAGGCTGGTCGGCTGGCTGCCCGGCGAGCTGCTGGAGTTGCTCGCCGCGAACGTCCACAGCGTGGACCTCCCCGCCGGTCTCCCGGCCGGGACGCCGATCGCGTTCAAGAACGGCTGGGTCAGCGGCATCCGGCACAGCGTCGGGCTGGTCCGTCCCCCGGACTGCCCGGCCTATGTGATCGCCGTCTGCTACGCGGGGCCGCTCGCCAGCGGTGGCGCCGACGGCGATCCGGCCGCCCGGGTGCTGGCCCGGGTCTCCGCGGGCGTCTGGTCGCGTCGGCACGAGCTGGTGCCGGCCGACCCTGCGGTCTGACCACCCCCTTTAACTGAAACATTCCCGTTGAGGCACTGCCGGGTCCGGGAGAACTGCCCGTTTGACCCATTGCCCTGAATTCGGTCGGAGCGGATCCTCATCAGTGAACGAGGAGCCGCGGTGGACCGGAGGGGGCGACTGTTGTGAAACCCGGTACGAACGAAGGCTATTGCTGGAGTAGCCGTGAGTTCTTCGAGCCGCCCGACCGGGTGGCCGACAGCGGCACGCTTTTCGCGCTGGGCACCGCGGCGCCGCCCGCCGGCTGGCGGGTGTCGCGGTGGGGCGTCTGGGTGGGGTTCCACGCCGAGGGCAGCGAACTCCCCAGCCAGGGCTGGAAGATCCACGTCTCGGCCGGCCGGGAGGACAGCGAGGCCGCGCTGACGGTGGTTCACGACTACTGCCTCGCGAACCGGCTCGACTTCAAGTTCCTGCGCAGTGCGGATCTGTTACGGCTGACCAATACAAAATACGCTCACCGGGGCTCCTCGGGAAAGTTCATGGCGATATACCCGAAGGACGAGCGGGCACTGGAGAACGTCCTGGTCGAGCTTTCCGGAAAACTGAAGGGGATCAGCGGCCAGTACATTCTCAGCGACCTGCGCTGGGAGGACGGCCCACTGCACGTCCGCTACGGCGCATTCAGCCATGAGTGCTGTCTGGACGAGGACGGCGACTATGTCGACGCACTGCGCTCGCCCGACGGCCGGCTCGTCCCCGACCTGCGCACGCCGTACTTCCGGCTGCCGGACGGGGTGGAGTTGCCCGCAGTGCTGCACGAGCAGCTGGAGCGGATGGAGCAGGCCGGGGGAGAGGCGCACCCGTACCAGGTGGAGCGGGCCATGCACTTCTCCAACGGGGGCGGGGTGTACCTGGCCGTGGACCGGCGCAGCGGTGAGCAGGTCGTGCTGAAGGAGGCACGCCCGCATGCCGGTCTGGACAGCCGGGGAGGGGACGCCGTCGCGCGGCTCGACCGCGAGCACCGGATGATGACGCTGCTCCAGGGCGTGGACTGCGTCCCCGCGGTCCTGGACCGGTTCACCTGGTGGGAGCACCACTTCCTGGCCATCGAGAAGGTACAGGGAGCCACGCTGGACCGGCGCAGCGTCGAGCGGTACCCGCTGACCCGCCCGAACCCCGGCCCGCAGGCCCTGCGCGAGTACACCGAGTGGGCGCTGAACGTGGCCGCGCAGGTCGAGGCGGCGCTGCGGGCCCTGCACGAGCGCGGTGTCGTCTTCGGGGACCTGCATCCGCGCAACATCATGATCCAGCCGGACGGGCGGATCCGGCTGGTCGACTTCGAACTCGCCTTCCCCGTCGAGGAGCAGCGCCCGCCGGGGCTGGGGGCGGCCGGGTTCTCCGCCCCCCTGACGGCCACCGGGCCGCAGATCGACGCCTTCGCACTCGACATGCTGCGCCTGTGGCTCTTCGTACCGCTCAACTCGCTGCTCGAACTCGACCCGGGGAAGCTGCACACCCTGCTGGACCTGGCCCAGGAGCGGTTCCCGCTGCCGGAGGGCTACGTCGACCAGCTGCGCGCCCGCCTTTCTCCGCCGGGCCGAGGTGGCACGCAGCCGTCGTTCGCGGCAGTCACGACGGGGACCACCGCACCGCGCGAGGTCGCGGATCTGCGATCGCTGCGCGACTCGCTGGTCGCGGGAATCGCCGCCAGCGCCTCGCCCGAGCGCGTGGACCGGCTCTTCCCCGGGGACCCGGCGCAGTACCACTCCGGTGGGCTGAGCCTGGCGAACGGTGCCGCCGGGGTGCTCTACGCGCTCGACAGCGCCGGCGTGCCGGTGTCGGCGGAGCACCTGGACTGGCTGGAGCGCGGCGAGCGCCGAGCCCGCTGGGTGCCACCGGGTCTCTACAGCGGTCTGCACGGTGTGGCCTACACGCTCGCCCGGTTCGGCCGGACGGCAGCGGCGGTGTCGGTCCTGGACCGGGCCCAGCAGAGTGTTCCCGAGCTCACCGCCGTCGGCCTCTTCAAAGGGCTCGCCGGGGTCGGGCTGAACCTGCTGCACTTCGCCCGCACACCCGGGGCCGGCGTCTCCAGGGACGCCGTACTCCCGATCGCGGACCGGCTGGTGCAGGCGATCGAGGGAGGCTTCGACGCGCCGGGGGCTCCGCGCGGCGGCGGTCTCGACCAGGGTTTCAGTGGCGCCGCGCTGTTCTTCGTGCGCCTGTTCGAGGACAGTGGCGATGCCGCCTACCTCGACTACGCGGCGCGAGCGCTGCGCCTCGACCTGAGCCGGTGCCGCACCGACGACGACGGGGCGCTCCAGCTCTACGACGGTCAGCGCGTCCTGCCCTATCTCGCGGACGGCAGCGCGGGCATCGCTCTGGCCCTGCGCGCCCACCTGTTGCACCACCGGACCGACGAGTTCGCGGCGGCGCTCCAGCGTGTGCGGCTGGTGTGCCGACCCGAGTTCATCATCTATCCGGGGCTCTTCCGGGGTCGCGCCGGCCTGATCGCCGCTCTGAGCTGGCTGGCTGACGATCCGCACGATCCGCACGGTCGGCACGGTCCCGAGACCGGGCGAGAGCCCGAGGCGCTGATCGTCGGACACCTACGGCATCTCGCACTCCACGAGCTGCGCCACCGTGGTCACTTGGCCATGCCAGGTGACCAACTGCAGCGGCTCTCCATGGATTTGGCGACGGGTTCGGCGGGCGTTGTGCTCGCGCTGGGAGCCGCACTCGGCGAGGACCGCTCGGTCCTTCCGCTGCTCGGCCCCGGCTGACCGTCGTCATGGCAGTAACCGTTCCGGATCAGGGGAGGAGGTGATTTCACCATGTCGGTTCTTCGACTCCAGGAGCTTGCCGCGTCGCTCGACGACGGCGAGGGTGTCGCGCTGTGGAGCACCCGCAGCCAGAACTGCATCGACGCCGCCGCCGAGTAGTCCTCGCGTCGCGCTCCGAGGTTCCATCGGCCCGCCGTTCCCGGCGGACCGCCGCTCACACAACAACCCCTTCAGGAGGATGTCATGTCGGTTCTTCAGCTCCAGTCCCTGGCCGCGTCGCTCGACGAGGACGGCGAGGGTGTCGCGATGATCAGCACCCGTAGCCAGAACTGCATCGACGCTGCCGCCGAGTAGTTCTCAGCTGGTTGATCGGGCCGTCGGGGGAGCGCTTCGGTGCTCCCTCGGCGGCCCGATCTGCATCGACCCGGAGGAGCGACCGTGCCCGCCAGTCCGCTGTGGGTGAACCGCGACTACCAACTGCTTTGGTGGAGCCAGACGTTGTCGTGGACCGGCTCGAGTGCCGTCTTCGTTGCTCTGCCGCTGCTGGTGCTCCACGCCACCGGGAGCCCCGCGGACGCCGCCGTCGGCATGTTCGCCGCCTCCACGGCCCGTTCGGCCGGCCAGGTCCCGGCCGGCCTGATCGCCGACCTGTGCCCGCGCCGAACCTCCATGGTGCTCTGCGAGGTTGTATCCGTCCTGGCCTGCTGCGGGCTGCTCCTTCTCGCGCGCGGACATGGATCCCTGCTGGCGGTGGCCCTGTGCGTGGCCGCCGTCGGGTTGGCGGAGAGCGTCTTCGCCGCGTCCGCGGCAGTGGTGCTGCGCGTCCTGGTCCCGGTCGAGCAGTTGCCGACGGCCTTCGGGATGCGCCAAGTCTGCTCACAGATATCCGAGTTGGTCGGCTATCCACTCGGTGGCCTGGCGTTCGCGCTGAGCCCCGCGCTGCCGTTCGCGGTGGACGGGGTGAGCTACCTGGTCTGCCTGCTGGCCGTGTCGGCGATCCGGGTGCCGCTGGGCGGCGGTCGGCGCAGGCATGCCGCCGACCGCGACACGGGCCCGCGCGGCGGCTTGAACAGCGTCCGCGCGGGTGCGCGCGGGCTGACGAGCGGGGTCGAATTCCTGTGGCGCCAGCGCTTCCTGCGCTGGACGTCGCTGGCTTCGATGGCGGTGAACCTCGTCTTCAGCGCTCTCCTGCTGATCGTGATCACACTGGTCTCGCACAGCGGGGGCAGCACGCAGGGCGGGACCGGCGCCGGGACGATCCTGGGGTGCTCGGCAGCCGCCGGGGTCCTCGCATCGCTGCTCGCCCCGCGCCTGACGCGCCGCATGCCGCCGCGCACGGCGGTGATCGCCACGGTCTGGGTGATCGCCCTCGCCACGGCGGGGATGGCCCTGCTCCCCTCGCCCCTCGGTCTCGGGGCGATGCTCTCACTCTGCTACCTGGCCGGCCCGATCGCCACCATCTGCGTCGCAGCCGTGTCGTTGGCAGCCACCCCCGAGCACCTGGTGGGCCGGGTGGTGACGGCCCGCGCCCTGCTGGCCATGGCGGCGGAACCCCTCGGCGCACCACTCGCCAGCGTGCTGCTGGACCGGATCGGCGCGACCGGGACGCTCCTCGTCCTCGCGGCCGGGCTGGCGATCCTCGGGTGCCTGATGTCCCTCCTGATGCCCAGCCTGTCACTGCGCGAGGCCGAAGCGTCCGCGTCCCTGTCAAGCTGAGGAGCTACGCGGCGCCGGCCTGCCGGCGCAGCAGCTTCTTGTCGGGCTTGCCGGCGTCGGTCAGTGGCAGTGCCTCGGCGAAAGTGACGCGGGACGGCTCGTGGATCGGCCCGCGGCGCTCGCGCACCAGGGCGCGCAGCTCCTCCGCGTCGACCCGGCTGCCCGGGGTCGGCACGACCACGGCGTGGACGTGCTCCACGTGGTTCTCGTCCGGGACGCCGAAGACCGCGCTCTGCCGCACGCCCGGATGGGAGTTGAGCAGGTCCTCCACCTCGGAGGTGTACACGTGGCCGCCGCCGGTGTTGATCAGGTCCTTCAGCCGGTCGACGACGTAGAGGAAGCCCTCGTCGTCCAGGTATCCGACGTCACCGCTGTGCAGCCACCCGTCGCGCAGGACGGCGGCGGTCAGCTCGGGCTGCTTCCAGTAGCCCTGCATCAGGCTGTCGGAGCGCACGCAGATCTCGCCGTGTCCGCCGGCGGGCAGGTCCCGACCGGAGTCGTCGCGGATCGCCACCTGGTACCCGGGCGCGATCCGGCCGACGGACCGCAGCCGCTCCGGGCGCCGCGGATCGTGGTCCTCGGCGTCCAGGACGCTGACGATGCCGGCCTCGTGCTGCCCGTAGAGCTGGACCAGTACCGGTCCGAAGCGCCGGATCGCGTCGGTGATTCGGGCCGGTGAGGCCTGGCAGCCGCCGTAGGTGAGGCGGCGCAGGCTGCTGGTGTCGGTGCGGTCCGCCTGCGGGTGGTCCATCAGCTGGTACAGCAGCGGTGGCATCAGGAACACGTCGGTGATGCGTTCGCGCTCGATCGCGCCGAGCACGGCGGCCGGCTCGAAGTCGTCCAGCAGCACCGCGCTGCCGCCGGCCCGCAGCACCTTGTCGGTCAGCTGTCCGGCCGCGTGGGCGAGGGTGGTGCACACCAGCAGCCGCGGCGGCCGCGCCGGGTCGTCGGGCAGGTCGGGGCCGAAGCGACGGACCTGCCCGTAGCCGACGCAGATGCCCTTGGAGTGACCGGTGGTGCCGCCGGAGTGGCGGATGGTGCGCACGTCCTGCGGCCGGGCCCGGCAGGGGAACGGGTCGGCCGGCTGCTCGGCGGCCAGCGCCAGCAGGTCCGGTCCGACCGCGGCGGGACCGAGGACCAGGACGGTCGCGACCGGGGCCCCGGCGGTGATCGCCGCCGCGCGGTCCGCGTGGCGGGGGTCGACGATCAGCGCGTGGGTCTCGACGTCCCGGACCATGGTGGTCTGGGTGTCGGCCGGCAGCCTGGTGTAGAGCTGGTTGATCCGGCAGCCGATCAGGTTGGCGGCGTAGCGCGCGGCGATGGCCTCCGGCAGGTTGCCGCTCAGCAGGGTGACGGTGTGGTGGCGGTCGATGCCCTGGGCGCGCATGGCCCGCGCCAAGCGGTGGGTGAGGTCGCGCAGTTCGCCGGCGGTGACGGAACGCCCTTGGTGCGTCAGGGCGTTCTTCTCCGGCTGGGCCGCCAGGGTGTCGAGGATCTGTGCTACCTCGGTGGTGGTGGCTGTCATAGTGGGCACCTCGCTCTCAGTGGTGGGCCAGCAGCTGGACGTCGTCGGCATGCTGATGCTCCGTCAGCAGTGAGTGGGCCAGGACGCTGTAGAGCGTGTCGTTGGGGCCGTCGGCGATGCGCAGCCCGCGGATGTCGCGCAGGCGCTTCTCCATCGGGGTGTGCCGGGTGTATCCCTCGCTGCCGTGCAGTTGGAGGGCGAGATCCACGGCGCGGTAGGCGGCGTCGGTGGCCAGGGCCTTGGCGGCCGAGCAGGCGGCGACGTCGGTGTCGTCCTGGTCGATGCGCTCCAGCAGCGAGAAGCACCAGGCGGTGGCGGCCTCGACCTCGGCCGCGGCGGTGCCCAGCCGGGCGGCGACCGAGGGGATGGCGGCCAGCGGCATCCGGCCCACGCTCCGGCGGCGGGCGCGGGTCATCGACTCCTGGATCGCGGCCGCCGCGGCACCGAGGCAGAGCAGGGACATCATCAGGCGCCAGGCGGAGAAGTGCGTGTCGAAGATCAGGCGGCCGTCGCCGGGCGCACCGATCAGCAGGTCCCTGTCCAGCCGGGTGTCGACGAAGTGCAGGTGCCCGAAGCTCCAACCCCGCATACCCAGCGGGTCGGTGGTCTCGGTGAGGACGCCCTTGGCGTCCGTCGGAACCCACACCGCGGACAGCGGTACGGTGCGCAGGTCGACCACGCCGACGTCCTGTCGGTCGATCAGCTTGCAGAACACGACGAACCCGTAGGCCTCCTCGACCCTGCTGAGCAGGCCCTTCGAGCCCGACAGGACGAAGTGGTCGCCGTGGTCGACCAGGACGGTGCGAAAGCCCCGCAGATCCGACCCCGACTGCGGCTCGCTGGCCGCGACGCCCACCAACTTCCCTGCTGTGACGGCTTGTTCGTGGGTCTGTCGAGACAGCGCGGGCGATCCGTAGCGCAGCGGCATGGCGGCGTGCCCGGCACTGAAGATCTCGCGCGCGTCGCAGTCCCGCTGCCCCGCGAGGAACATGGCCATGCCCTGGGCCACCCGCCCCGCCGCACCCGGCCCGTGTGCGGCGGCGACGTCGATGCCGGTCAGCCCGGCCGCTGCGGCCAGCGCACGCAGTGCGAGCCAGTCGGGCCGGGGGTCGATCTCGCAGACCGGCGTGGGCAGGTGGGTGTCCAGAAAAGCCGTGAGCCTGGACTGCAGGTCCCGGAGCTGGGGGTGGCGGTTCAGAACCGGGTCGATACCGGTGGCAGACATGCGGAGGATTCCTCGAACTCGTCGATGGGAGAAGGGATGTGTGATGTTCGGCGCGCCAAGCGCCTCAGGGTGTCGGGGCCTCAGGGCCTCAGAGCGTCAGGGGCGGTAGCGGCGGCTGGGTGCGCACCGCGTCGTTGAGCTTGGCCTTGTCGTGCCGCTCGCCCTTCTTCAGGTGCTTGATCACCAGCAGGCAGGGCAGGCCGAACGTGCCGCCGGCGAACTCGCGCGGACGGCTGGCCGGGACGGCGACCGTCCACGGCGGGACCTCGCCCCGGCTGAGTTCCTCGCCGGTGGCGGCGTCGATGACGGGAATCGTGTCGGTCAGCAGAGCCCCGGCGCCGAGCAGCGCGCCCTCGCCGACCCGCGCGCCGCTGTAGATCATCGAGCGGGCGCCGATGAAGGCATCGTCCTCGATCACCACCGGCTTGGCCATCGGCGGCTCGATCATGCCGCCGAGCCCGACCCCGCCCGACAGGTGCACGTTCCGGCCGATCTGGGCGCAGGACCCGATGCCGACCCAGGAGTCCACGAGGGTGCCCTCGCCGACGTAGGAGCCGATGCCGATGTGACTGGGCATCACCACGGCGCCCGGCTCCTGGTAACTGCCCCGCCGGATCACCGCCCCCGGCGACACCTGGACGCCGGACGTGCTGATCCCGGTCTTCAGCGGGATCTTGTCGGCGCACTCGAACGGGCCGAAGCGCGAGTTCTCCGGCTGGGCCAGCTTGTACAGCAGCAGGATCGCGTTCTTCAGCCACTCGTGGACCACGACCTCGCCGGCCACGAGTTCGGCCACCCGCGCGCGGCCGGTGTCCAGCAGACCGATCGCCGCGTCAACGGCGGCCACGGCCTCGGCGGAGTGCAGCGAGACCTCGTCCCGCTGCTCCCAGAGATCCTCGATCTCGCTCTGCAGAGCCGCCACATCGGCAGCATGACTGCGCATCATTTCCCCACGCTTCCCACGGTGATTGGAAGGCTCTCCCGGTGACCACCGGGGCCTTGCACCGGACGGCGACGCACGAACTGCTCGTGGCGCTCTTCCCGGCGGTGGCGTGCGACGCCTGTCGCCCCCTGGGGGCGCCGGCACGCGACCGGCACGACGGGTTACCGCCTGGTAACTGCCTGCCAGGACGAGTGTGGCATACCTACGATTCGTAGATCAAACCGGAAATCTGACGACTAATGTGAAGGTTGAAAAGTGAAGTTTTGCCCTCATCGAAGGATCACTTATCAATGCCCGAAACCGGGGACGAGCGGGGACCGACGGCGACGGCTCAGGCCGTCAGGTCCGACTGGCGCGGAGCCGTGGTGGTCAGGTCGTGGCGAGCGTAGTACTCGGTGGAGAGCAGCCGTTCCCGGATGTCCGACGGGAACGCGGCGATCAGCCCCGGGGCGGATCCTCCCTCGACCTGACTGCGGTGGGCCAGCACGGCGGCCCACTTCTGGTCCAGCCAGGGACTGACGTCGACCGTGGCGGTGACCTGCTCGTCCGGGAGGGTGTACATCGCCTGGGCGGCCCGGCCCGCACGGGCCAGGTGGCCGTTCAGCGTCCGTTCCGCCGACTGCGGATGGGTGGCCTGGTAGAGGGCGCTCGGCTGCCAAGGGGCGCCGGCGTCCGGGTAGAGCCGACCGAGGCCGGATGCCTGGACGGCGAGCACGGTCACGCGGTGGGTGTGCACATGGTCGGGATGGCCGGTCACGCCGCCGTAGGCATCGTGGGTGACCACGATCTCGGGGCGGAACTCGCGCAGATGCGCGACCAGTGCCCCGACCGCCTCGTCGAGCGGTGCGTCACACCACCGCGCCCTGCCGGGCGCCGACTGCGGCACGCGGGCGTCGGCGTAGCCGAGCATCCGTGGCCGTCCGGCGCCGAGGATCCGCAGCGCCTCGGCCAGCTCCGCACCCCGCCCGGTGTCCTCGGCCCAGGTCGCCGTCACCACGGCGGTGCGAGCTCCGGCGGCCGCATGGCGGGCGAGCACCCCGCCCGACGACAGGGATTCGTCGTCCGGGTGGGCGTAGACCGCTAGCAAGCTCGGCACGGGCATTGAGGGCTCGACCTCCGACGCAGGGACCACGACCTCCGGGCTGACGAGCTGCCCAGCCCGGCGACTGTCGAAACGTCCGGAAAACGGGACGGGCCGTCACCTGGTTCTGGTGACGGCCCGTTTGGTTGCGGTGCTCACGCGGTCAGGTCGGTCAGGGCCTGGTGTGCGCGGCGGATGGTGCGTTCGGCGCGGTCCCTGAGTCGGATCGCGTGGATGATGCGGTGCTTCTCGGCTTCCCGCAGGCGCTCGTCGATCATGGCACGGGCGGTGTCGAGCTGGTACGTCATGGTGAACCCCCTGGTCACGGGGCGGTCCGTCGGCATCACCGTGATGCCGGCTCCGGAGGCCGCCCTCGTGCTTCATATTCTACACCCGAACGCATCCAACGCCTTTCATTTTCCACTCGATCCGGCGAACACCCTGCAAATCGAAGGCTCTGAGCGGTTTTCTCCGGAGTCGATGCCCGAGACGCCCGAGACGCCCCCCGCCCACCTGGTCACCAGGCGGGCGAGGGGCGTCTCGGGGTGGCTCAGGAGCAGTCGCGGCAGATGGGCTGTCCGTTCTTGTCCTGCCCCGCGAGCTGGGTGCGGTGGTGGACCAGGAAGCAGGTCATGCAGGTGAACTCGTCCTGCTGGAGCGGTAGGACCCGCACGGTCAGTTCTTCGCCGGACAGGTCGGCGCCGGGAAGCTCGATGCCTTCGACGGCCTCGGCGTCGAGGTCGACCGCGGAGCCCCCCTTGTCCTCGCGCCGGCTCTTCAGTTCTTCGATGCTGTCGTCGCTCGACTCATCGCTGGTGTTGCGCGGAGCGTCGTAGTCGGTTGCCAAGGTGGTGCCTTCTCGTCGAGGGGTGGGAGATCTGTGTCAGTACAACATCGTTTTCGGCCCGGGTCCTCCAATATGCACCTGCGGGTGACGAGGGCGCCTGCTACTGGCGCCCGGTGATTCCGGCGAGGATGAGATCGATGCCGGCGAGGAACTCTTCCCGGTCGTCATGGCTGCGCAGCTGGTCGGCGACGTTTCGGGTGAACGCGTAGTCGTCCGCGTCGAGTTCTGCCCAGGTGGCCGCCACGGCGTCGAGGAACTCGGTCCGGTCGGTGTCCGGTTGGGCCGCTCGGGTGTTGTCGGCGTTCTGGCCCGCCACCCCGAGGATGTAGTTCATCACCGTGGACGCCGAGGTGAACTGGGCGGTTTCGGGCACTCGCAGCGCCTGGATCTGGCGTCCGATGCGTTCGAAGACCCGCAGCATCGGCGTCTGCCACGACGCGCGGGCGAGCTGCGTGCCGACCCAGGGGTGGGCGTCGATCGCGTCGAACACGCCGAGGGCGAGGGCGCGGATCGCTTCCTGCGGCGTCGCGTCGGTGTCGTCGTCGGCGATGGTGGCGACGACGGCGTCGGTGGCGGCACCGAGGAGTTCGGTCTTGCCCGCGACGTGCCAGTAGATCGCCCCGGGGCCGGTCGCCAGACGTTCGGCCAGTGCGCGGAAGGTGAGTCCGCCCTCGCCGACCGCGTCGAGAAGTTCAACGGCGGCGCCGACGATGCGCTCCCGCGAGAGCGGTTCCTGTCGCCGTTCCGGACGGCCCGTCCTGGTTGCCATGCGTCCATCCTAGGGCACACCTGGAACGTCGTTCCAGCTTGACAGCACATGGAACGCCGTTCCACTCTGGATCCCGATGGAACGTCGTTCCAGGCGTTCCGGGTGTGACCGGCCGGGTGTCCGCCCAGCGGTCCGCGATCAGGAAGGAAGCACCATGACCACTCCGGTCACGATCATCGGCGCGGGGCTCGGAGGGCTGACGCTCGCCCGCGTCCTCCACCTCCACGGCATCCCGGCGACGATCTACGAGGCGGAGGCCTCGCCGACCGCCCGCACGCAGGGCGGCCTGCTCGACATCCACGACCACAACGGGCAGCTCGCCCTCAAGGCCGCAGGCCTGTTCGAGGAGTTCCTCGGCCTCGTCCACCCAGGCGGCGAGGCGTCGCGCGTGCTCGACATGGACGGAACGGTGCTGCTCGACGAGCCCGACGACGGCACCGGCGGGCGCCCGGAGGTGCACCGCGGCGCCCTGCGTCGCGTTCTGCTCGACTCGCTGCCGGCCGACACGATCAGGTGGGGACACAGGGTCACCGCGGCCCGTCCGCTCGGCTACGGCCGGCACGAAGTGGCGTTCGCCGACGGGGTGACCGTGGAGACGGCCCTCCTGGTCGGCGCGGACGGGGCGTGGTCGCGGATCCGTCCGCTGCTGTCCGACGCCGAACCCGACTACACCGGCACAGCGTTCATCGAGACCTGCCTGTTCGACGGCGACACCCGCCACCCCGCCGCCGCGAAGGCGGTCGGCGGTGGGTCGCTGTTCGCGCTCGCGCCGGGGAAGGGGATCCAGGCTCACCGGGAGAGCGGCGGGACCCTCCACGCCTACGTGGCGCTCTCCAGGCCGCAGGACTGGTTGGCCGGTGTCGATTTCACCGATCCCGCCGCGGCCAGGGCCCGGATAGCGCAGGAGTTCGACGGCTGGGTGCCGGAGCTCACCGCACTGATCACCGACGGTGACACCCCACCGGTCCCGCGCCCCATCTTCGCCCTGCCCGTCGGGCACCGGTGGGATCGGGTGCCGGGGGTGACGCTGCTCGGCGACGCCGCCCACCTCATGCCCCCGTCCGGCGAAGGCGCCAACCTGGCCATGTACGACGGCGCCGAACTCGGCAGGGCCATCGCCGCGCACCCCGGCGACGTCCAGGCCGCGCTCGGCGAGTACGAGCAGGCCCTGTTCCCGCGCGCCGCCGCGGCCGCCACCGAGGCCGCCCGCATCCACGAGCTCTGCTTCGGCGAAAACGCACCCCGCAGCCTCGTCGATTTCTTCACCAACGCCATAGCGTCACATCCGAATCACTGGACGTGAAAACGGTCGGCCTATTGCCCGAAAGTGCACATCGCATGATTGTCCGGTGAGAGGGGTGTCGGCGGCGCTCGCCCTCGGTTAGTGTCTGGCTCTCAAGAAGGCCGTTCGGCTTCCGGACCGGAATACCGAATGTCGATGATGGTGTGCGGGTGCCCTACTCGGCGTGCCCGTACTCCAGGAAATGGAGTAGTCATGAAGATGGTCAAGGCGCTGGTGAAGAAGTTCAAGAAGGACGAGGACCTCGCCAACCACGCGTGGATCCTGCACGTCATCTGACGCACTGTCGGCGGCGGAGGCGGTTGGCGCAAGGCCGCTGCCTCCGCCGGTGCTGCGGAGCGTCCGTGGCTTCCGCAGCCCTGCCCTTTCCGTGCCCGGAGCTCTCCGCCCGTCGGGGGGAACGCATTCACAGCCATTCCCATGGAGGTGGGATTCTCGTGGAAGAAATGGCGCCGGCAGCGGTCCGCGACCATTCCATCGTGTACGCCCCGCGAATTCAGGATCTGCTGTCCAGGGGCGAGAAGGTATTCCGGATCGACGCGGTCACGGTCGGCGTCTCCGACTGCGACCTGATCGCCGAAATCGTCGCGGCGCGTCCTGTGCTGTCGACGGAACGCTCGGTCTTCAAGCCCGCCGCGGGAGCCGATATCCACCACGACAGCGCGACACGGACGATCCGCGCGCTGGGACAGGACGTCATGGCGGGCATCCGGACGCCGCCGCCGGCGGCGCGCGGGCTGTCCGGCGCCTGGCCCTACGCGGCCACCACCTACATGCGCCGGTGGCTCTTCTCGTCCGACCCGCTGCCGGTCTCCCTGCTGTCGAAACGCGGCGTCACGCGCTCCGACACGCTCTCCCGGATCGTCGACCGCGCCGTCACCGTCTGGCCGGGATCCGATGCCGAGGGCAGGTCCACCGCGCTGGCCGGGCGGATCCGCGACGCCTCCGGCATCCAGGAGAGGCGGCAGGCCATCGCGCTGTACCGGCGGGCGACGGCCACCCTCTGCGACGGTGTGGCCGCCCTGGCCGGCAACGCCCTGTGGCTCATGGGCCCGGCACGCGAACAGGAGGCAGCCCGCGCCGACCTCACCGCGGTCCTGTGGGAGACGCTGCGGCTGCTCCCACCCGCGTGGATGCTGTTCCGCAAGGGCGGGGACGCGTACACCGGACTGCACCCCGAGATCCGTCCCGAGGACCGCGTCGCGCTCTTTCCACTCCTGATGCACCGTCACCTGGACTACTGGGCCGACCCGTTGGACTTCCGGCCCGAGCGGTGGGCCGGGGTGGCGGATCCGGAGAGCACGCCCGCGTTCATGCCGTTCGGGTTCGAGGGCGCCCGCTGCTGGGCCAAGCACCTGGTCGTGCCCCTGGCCGAGCGCCTGCTGACCGTCGCCTTCGACAACCGCCTCGTGATTCGCAGCCCGCGGCAGGAGACGCACATCCCCCTGCGCTCGCTGCTCTCCGTGCGCTTCGACGCGGAAGTCGGAGCCTGCCCCGACCGCCGAACACCCTGACCCTGACTGACACCACGGGAAACACCACCACGGGAAACACCATGGAATCGCCCACGCTGGCCACCTGGGTCGGCGACGTCAAGAGCTTCGCCGACCGTCAGTGGCAGTGCAAGCCCGCGGTCTTCGCGCCGGAGGCACTCGCCTCGCCGTTCGACCTCGACGAGCTGGACGCCGCCTTCGAGGCCGGGCTGCTGCGCACGCCCTACCTGGAGATGGTCCGCTCCACCAAGGTCACCGTCCCGCCCGACGCCTACACCACCCCGCGCGTGGTCAACGGCACGACGCACCACGGCTTCGCCGACCGCGCGAAGGTCGTCGAGCTGCTGCGCGCCGGGGCGACGCTGCTGCTGCGCTGCGTCGACCAGTGGCACAGCCCGACCGGCGACCTGGTGGCGCGGTTGTCCGAGGAGCTCGACCGGCGCGTGGAGGCGTTCTTCTTCGTCACGCCCGCAGGCGGTCAGGGTCTCGCGGTGCACCGTGACGACGCCGACGTGTTCGTCCTCCAGGTCGCCGGACGTAAGACCTGGTACGTCCACGACGCCCCGGCGGCGGCGGACTGGTCGCCGGGCGAGCTGCCGGACGACGAACGCTCCCCGCGGCTGCTGCGCAGCGTCCTCGAGCCCGGCAGCGTGCTCTACGTCCCGCGCGGCTTCGCACACCGCGCCGTGGGCGCCGCCGGGCTGTCCGCCCACCTGTCCCTGACGATCCGCGACATCACCCTGGGGGATCTGCAAACGGCCCTGGAGCAGCGGTTGTCCGAGGGGCTGGACCTCCCGGCGCGCCCGCTCGGCGAGGCCGCGATCGCCGACGCCTGCGCCACCCTGCTCAGCCACGTCCGGGCGAGGCTCTCCACGATCCAACCGGAGGACCTGCGGCTCACCGCACGGGCCGCGCAGTCGCAGCGCCCGGTCGCGACGACGCCGACGGAGACGTTCGCTGATACGGCCCGGAACTGGGAGAGCGGTGGACCCGGCGCCACGCACACCGGGCCGACGTCCGTCAGCCGCACGTGGCGCCGCCTGCGCGACGCGGCCCGCACCGCGCGCTGACGCACAGGGGCCTCATACTCACTGCGGCGGCTTGCCCCCGGTCAGCACCCAGCGCATGTCCAGGAAGCCGCTCTGCTGCTCCGTCAACTGCCCTGCCTTCACCTGCTGGTAGGTGACCCAGGTGTTCACCGACCGCGGCGAGTCACTGCTGGGCAGCATCTCGCCCCAGCTGAGCCGGGGCGTCACGCCCCCGGTGTCGAGGGAGTCCCCGCTGTCCAGCTCGTCGCGCAGGGACTTGCTCGCAAGCGGCGTGCCGGCAGCTTGCAGGCGTTGGACGGCCTGCAGGAAGACCTGGTAGGCGACCCAGGTGGTCTGCACCGCGAGGTCCGAGGGGTCGATCCGGTTGTCGCCACCCGCCATGGCGCGTAGCGCGTCCCAGGCGTGCGAGGAGGTGGGCGGGTACCAGCCGGTCACGTACGCGTTGTTCAACGGGCCGTCGGTGCTGCTCTGCGGGCCGATCACGGACTGCGGGACGCTGCCGATCAGCGCGCCCAGCAGCGCGTGCTTGGGGGTCAACTTCCGGTACGCGTCGAGGAATTTGGCGCTCTCCACGGGGGCGAGCGCGTCGCTCGCACAGCTGCCCGGCCGGTCGTCGCCGAGCGCCCTGCGGGCCGCATCGTCGTAGTCGGGGGACTGCTCGCTGACCCGGACGTCCACCAGCTGGACCCCGTCCGGTTGCAACGCGCGGCCGAGGTATCCCGTGAGCGTGTCGCCGGCCGCGGTGTCCGGGCGGACCAGCGCGATCGTCCGGCACCCGGCCGCGACCAGCTGGCGGCCGTTTCCGGCGATCAGCGTCGGGGTGCCGCCGGCCACGGGGTACGAGAGCGGGCTGCTGAACTCGGCTGCGGAGAGGCCGTATCCGCCGAGGTAGGGGATCCTGGCCGCTTCCAGGCCGGGCAGCAGGCTTTCGCTGTTCAGGCTGTAGGAGCCGATGACGGCGATCACCTTGTCGTCCACGGCCTGCTTCACGCAGGCGGTGCCGCCGTCCACGGTGTTGTGCTCGTTGCAGGTGACCACCCGCAGGTGGTGCCCGTTGAGCCCGCCCTTGGCGTTGACGTCCCGTCCGATGGCCTCCGCCAGCGCGGTCACCCCGGGCCGGTCGAAGGCGCCGGTGCCGGACGGGGCCCAGGTCATCACCGTGTAGTCGGTACTGGTGGCATTCGCCGAGTCACCGCAACCGGCGGAGGCGAGCAGCGCGGGGAGGAGGGCGATCGCCGCGATCGCGCTTCGCGGCCGGGTCCAGCTGGTCATGCGTGTGCCTTCCTCGAACTGCCGCGCAGATGATCGGCTCAGCAAATCCGGTACAGCACAAGGAGGGAGATACAGCGGTTGAACGCCAGGAGGACGACCCGGTAACAGCGCACGCGAGTGCCGTTGCTCGGTTTGAGGCTACGATCAGCGCTTTCGACCAGCGATCAGGAGTTCGCCGATGCGTATGGACGGACGTCGTGGGCGGCTGCGGTCGCGGCCGTGGCTGCGGGGATCGCGGGTCCCGGCGGTGGCAGCGGCGGTAGCCGTGGCATGCGCTGCGGCCGGCTGCGGGCCGAACACCGACGCCTATGTGGCTCTGCAGAACACGATGAAGTCCCACATCACCACGAAGGACCACCGCCCGGTCGCCTCGGTGTCGTGCACCCCCCACGTCCACGACACGGTGCGCGAGGAGACCGCACACCTGCGCTGCCTGGTCGTCTTCGACGACAAGACGTCGTACACCGCTGCCGCGACCATCAAGAACGAGAACTCCGGCGGAGCCCACAACCTGCCCGACTCCTACTCCTGGGACAGCCCGCCCCGGTAGCTGACCCGCACTGCCTCAGAGGGCCTGCTGCTCCCACCGCCCGGCGGCCCCGCGCTGCTGTCCGTCAACGGCGCCCGGGACGAGTTCGCGCCCCTCGCCTCAGCGGGCGGAGTGTCGGGGCCGTCCCGGGACCCACAGCGGTGCGGGGCCGTCGAGCGGCATGTGTCGGGAGGCGTGTTCCTCGAGCCGTTCGCCTGTCCGGCCCGGATCCTGGTGGCTGAGCTCCGTCAGGGCGGTGGCATTGAGTCGGGCGCAGGCCAGGATCAGCGCGAGGGTGTCCTGGCGGTGGTGGCGCTCACGGACGTACGCCTCGCACCTGTCGTCGATGCGCCGATCGTGGCCGTGCCCGCCCTCTGCGGTGACGGCCTGGACGCCGTGCCAGACCAGGGCGAGGGCGGTGGGTTCGGCCGGGTGCGCCGTCTGCCCCCAGCGGGCCTGTTCGCCGGCCTCGGCCGCGCGCAGGCCCAGCCATTCCAGTACGGCCGGACCGTGCCCGTCGTGGACCTGCAGAAGCAGCTGCGCGGCCCTGTGCACGAGTGACCGTAGGACAGCTCCGGCCGGTACCCGCAGCTCCGGCCCGGGCGGGTCGCCGAAGTCCAGCCACGCGTGCGCGAACGAGCTGGCGCGGATCCGCCACGCAGTCGCCCCGGCCTCCTTGTCCCCGCACCGCTGCACACCCAGCCGCACCAGGCCCGCGGCGGCAAGCTGCACCGCGTCCTCGTCCAGCGCGAGCAGCCGTCCACTCCTGAGCACATCGCACCCCCACCAGCGACCATGACCGTGAGCGCACATCTCACCACATCGGGACGTGAGCGAACCAGAGGGGTCCGCGAGGCCCGCTCAGCTCCCGGCTTCCGTGCGGGTGAAGACGTGCGAGCGGCCGATCGGGCTGAAGCCGCGGCGGGCGTACCAGCTGCGCGGCCAGTCGTCGGGGTCGGCCATGAGGAAGACCAGGCCGTAGCCCCATGCGTGGTGCAGCGCGGTGGCGAGGACGGTGTCCGCGTGGCCGTGCCGCACATGGGCGTCAGCGGTGACGACGTCCTCGATCTGGGCGATCCCGTGGGCCGCGTCGAGGTAGACGTCGGCCCAGGCGCAGACCGTGCCGTTCTCGTCGCGGACGGCGAGGAAGCAGACCTGGTCGGCGCCGCCGAGCCGGGCCGTCCTGCGGTCGGCGAGCTGGTGGACCGCGGCGTCCTCGGCCTGGGGCATCCAGATGCGGAGCTGGCGGACCAGGGCAGGTCGCAGGTCGGCGAGAGCGACCGTCTGCGCGGGCGAGCCGGGGAGGGCGGCAGAGCCGGAGTGGGTCATGACGAGTTCGGTCTCGTGGGCGTAGCCGGCTGCGGTGAGGGCCGGCGCGCAGAGGGTACCGACGGCGTCGTCGAGGATCGTGATCCGGCGGTGGCGCAGGTGGCCGAGAACGCTGTCGGCCAGAGCGGGGAGGCCGGACGGAGCCGTCGGCCTCTCGATGACGAGCTGGTTGTGTTCGTGCGAGGCCGCGTACTTCTGGTCGAGGACCCCTACGCCGCCGGGAATCTCGGTCACCGCAGCGGCCTGACGCCGGGCGAAGGACGCGCGGAAGGCCGCGATGCGCTGGAGATCTGTGGCTGACATGTGGTCAGTCTATGGATCGATGCCACCCGGAGTGATCATCGTTGAGAATCGCGTCCAGCACGTGTACCGCAGTCATGATCCGCAGGACATGTCCACCCAGGAGCTGTCCTGACCGCCCGTAGGGCCTCGATGGTACGTTGACGGAAGATCGGGGGAGGGGAGGGCAAGGCAGGTGGACAACGATCTGCGGCGTGCCTGTGTTGTGGCGCTCAGCGAGCTTGGGCGAAGCCGTGACTACCATGACCGGGCGGATGCAGGTCGCGGCCTGGCGGGCTTCGCCGAGATGCAGGAGGCTGTCGGGCCGCTGCTGGAGCTCGTGCTCGACCCGGCTGACACCTTCGTCACCTGGGCGACTGCGGAAGCCGTGCTTCGGCGAAAGGACAGGGCCGGGCTGGCGGTAGTCGCCTCCGCGCTGGCAGTCGCCGACTCGAAGCACATCGATTGGATCCACACGGCAGTAGTCGATGTATTCGGCATCTTCTCCTCCGACCGGGACATCGCAGTGCAGCTCGTGGGGGAGCTGGTGCAGGACACCGATGACCGCATTTCCCGCGGGGCTCGTCAGCTACTCGAAAGCCTGGCCGAGCTCGATCCCGTACTCGGCCCCGCATAGCGCGGCTCGAACGCCGCCGTGGGCAGCCAAGTGCTCGGTGCCCTGCTCATCCTGTTCGAACCCGGCTGGCAATGGGCCCGGCTTTCCCGCCAGCTCTCCCGCATGGCCGACCGGGGGCTCCTGCTGCGCGAGGCCGCTCCCGCCGGTCGTCGCCTCGTCACCGTCACCGAAGCCGGCCGCAGCGCCCTGGCCGCCGCCAGGCCGGCCCACGCCCGGGCCGTTCGGCGAGCTCTGCTGAGCCACGCGGCGGCACCGGAGCACGACGCCTTCTGGCGTGTCATCCAGCACATCACCGCCGGTCCGGTGCCAGCTGATGACTCGGCAGAGGACAGCTGGGCAAGAGCTCAGTTCACGAACTCCATGTCGGGGTACTGCGCGGACGGCCCGTCCAGCAGCTGCCCGCGGCCGCCGCGCAGCCAGTGGTCGAAGTAGGCGGCGAGGTAGGCCTCGTTGGTGCGGATCGCGGTCTGCGGGTCGATGGTGCCGATGTCGTCGGTGCGGTCGGCGGTCGTCAGGCCCAGCTGCGGGATGAGGGCCTCCGCGTCGGTGAACGAGGCGTGCTGGGCGCCGCGCAGCTTCAACTCGCGTGACCAGCCGGGGGTGTTGGCGCGGAAGGCCTGCCAGCCGGGGCCGGTGTCGATGGTGCCGAGGTCCTTGCCGAGGAGCAGGAAGGGGCGGTCCAGGCCGTGCTGGGCCACCGGCATCAGCGAGTTGTCGTAGTTGGTCAGGTTGCCGTCCATGTCGATGCCGGCGCGGATGCGGTGGTCGGCGTCCATGGTGACGGCGGCGGCGCTGCCGCCCAGCGAGTGGCCGAACATGCCCACCGCGGACAGGTCCAGGGCGCCGGCCAGGCCGGCGGGCAGCGGCTGCCCGTCGGCGTCGGGGTTGTGACCGCCGTCGAGTACGGCGAGTTGGTCCAGCACGAAGCTGGTGTCGGTGGCGCGCACGGCCAGCGCCTTGCGGAGGAAGGCGTCCGGATCGCCCGGCGCGACCATGGTGGCCAGCGAGCCGCCCGGGAACTGCACCTCGGGCGCCTCATAGGTGCTGTCGACGGTCACGACCACGTAGCCGCGGCTGGCCAGGTCGGTGACCAGGGTGGTGCCCCAGGTCCGCGGCTCGCCGAGGCCGGGGGAGTAGATCAGGACCGGGTGCCCGCCGTCCTGGTCGGCGACCGGCGCGCCCTGCTGCACGTGCGTCGCCGTACCGGCCCAGTCCTGGCCGGCGGGCACGTGCAGCCCGAGGTAGTCGTCGGCGGTGACGCTGTCGAAGTGCGCGGCTGCGGCGGGCAGCATGTAGGGGGCGGGCCGGCCGGTCGGGCGGCTCGCGGGGTAGAAGACGCTGACCATCAGCTCGCGCTGCTGCTGCGCGGGCTGCCACGGGTCGGGACGCGTGTGGTCGATCAGGTGCAGTGCGACCTCGCCCACGGCGTGGCGCCCGGTGGGGTCCGGCAGGTGCAGCCGGCCGCCGCTCTGCGCGGCCGGCGCCGGTGAGGACGGCGCGGCCTGGGGGGAGGCGGCGGACGGTGCGGCGCTCGCCGGCCCGACGGCGCTGACCGCGCTCAGTGCGAGGACGGCGGCGGCGGTGGCCAGGCGAAGGGCGGTGGAGCGGCGGCGGGAGGTGGACGGGCCGCGGGTGGGGTTCGGTCGATGCGTCGTCATGATCACTATGCTGCACGCCGATCCACCTGTCCCACCATCAGGCGTGTCCCCCATCTGTAGCTCAGGGGGTTCCCTAGGGACCGCTCGGCTGTTCGCGTCCGACGGGGCTCTGTTGATGATCGTGGCGTGGCGGACGAGGTTGCCGAGGGCCGTCGCCACCGTAAGGTCTGCGCTTCGTACTGCTCCAGTCCGCGCTGGCCTGGCCGGTCGCCCGCAGATAGAGATCCGCCATCGTCCGGTCGAAGTAGGCGCTGTACGAGATGTCGGCGGTGTCGCCGCCCAGTTGGTAACCGCCGATGACGCCGACGACCGCATGGCTGGCGGTGTCGATCCAAGGGCCTCCGCTGGTGCCGATCCAGTAGGACGGGCAGTGGATCCGTCGCTGGTGCGCGGTGAGACGGGTGGTGACGTTGGTACAGAGCACGGGGGAGTCCTGCGTGCTGTTGTAGCCGTACAGCCGGACCTGGTCGGTGAACGCGGCGTAGATGCCGAGCGGGTTGGCACCGACCACATCCTGGATCCGCCGTCCGGCGTTGTCCGGTCCGACCTCCAGGAAGGCGAAGTCCTGGTCGGGGTCGTGTTGGCGATCCCGGCTCCAGCCGTCGGTGGTGAAGACCCGGGTGACCGGCCAACTGCCGTATGGTGCAGCACCGTTGCGATAGCCCGGGGCGAACGTGACACCGTCGGCGTCACTGATGCAGTGGGCAGCGGTGAGCAGCAGGTTGCCGGTCGGGCTGGGCACCACGACGGCCGTGCAGAAGTGCCTGACCGGCCCGAGGGCTCCGCCATCGCCGAGGAAGAGCGCGCCCACCCGGTCCGACTCGGCGTCGGCGGGCGCGGTCGCGGTGGTGTCGAGCGCCGGAGCGCCGTCGGCGGCTGCCGGAACACCGGAACCGACCACTGCCGCGACGGTCAGCAGGGCCGCAGCCAGCGCCCCGGCCGGGCGGGACGCCTCAGGTCTGAATGGACGGCACTGTCGCCATCGACTGCTCGTCAGGTCGCTCACTCCTGTCGGTGATCGGTGCTGCGCCTGCCCGGCCCGGCGGCTGCTGGAGCACCCGGAGCGGTGTCGTCGTCCTGGGGTCGTGGGGTGACTGCTCCCTGTGGATCGTACAAGTAGAGGTTCGGCTCGAGATCATGAGCACACCGAGCTTCGACAGCCTTTCTCGGGCATGATCCGTCGCCCGTCGCCCCGGCGCGCTGCGGTACCGGCCGGACCCGGACAGCTCGCGGGTGCCGGTTTCCACGACGGCGCGGTGCTGCCGCTGGCGGTCGGTCTGGAGCTGCTCCGGCTCATGCTGCGCGGGGAGGGCGGCTGGTGCCGGCTGGAGGCGGCGGGGAGGTTCAGCGTCGACGTCGGCTGGGACCTGTACGTCTACGTCGGCTCCGCCGAGCCCTGCGCACCAGCGCTGGAGCGAACCCGCGAGCTCGGACTGTTCCCGGAGCGGCTGGACCGCTCCCCGTACGCCTCGGGCTACGACGAGCCCGGCACGCAGCGGCCCGCCGACGCGGAGTTCTGGGCCCTGGTGGAGCTGACCATCCCACCCGGCGGCGCGCTCCTGCTGGAGGAGGGCTACGTCCACAACGCCTGCCGCTGGTACCGCGTCACCCGGGCCGGCCTCTCGGCGGTCCGCGCCGGGCTCGCTCCGCGGGCCCGGCTGACGGTGTGGCCGGACTTCCTCTCCGGTGACGTCGAGGCGGTGCTGCGCGCCGTGCTGGCGCAGGAGGACACCACGGATGAGCTGGTCCGGGAGGACAGCTGTGACGGCCGGATCAGCAGCTTCGACCCCGGCGGGTTGCCCGAGGCGCAGCTGCGGGAGCTCCTCACCGGCGTCCGGGCGGCCGCCCTGCTGCCCGTCACCGTGGATGACCGGCACCCGCTGTTCACCGCCGTCCGGCCCGACCCGGACGGCGTCCTGCGGGCCCGCTGGCGCACCGATCCGACACCGAGCGACCTCGAATGGTCCGCCGCGCACGATGCCCGCACCCGGGCGCCGCGATAGCGCGCCACGCGCCGCAGCCGCGTGGTCACGGCACCCGGGCCCACCGCGCCGTGCAACCTCATGAATGCTTCAGGAACCTCAAACCGAACGCCGCGAACACCAGGACGATTCCGACGTTCACCATCAGCCGCTCCCAGAACTGGTGCCTGAAGAACAGAACGTCCACGCCAACCACGACCGCTACGAGAGCGAGCACGTAGAGCACCACGACTGCCTGTCTTCCCATGCTTCCTTTCTACTACGTGCGGTCGCGGCGGGAGTGGAGCAGGAGCGACACAAGTGGGCCAGGTTCCGCCGGTGCGTTCGGTACTGCGGGCAGAGCTGGGCTCCTGCTCGCCGTGGTTCATCGCATCGACTCTTGCGGGCCGGTCAGCCGGCGGTCCGCTGGATCTGGTGGCACGCCGCCGAGACCGTCGCCGGCTGGCCCGGCCTGCGCCCCGCCGTCCCCGGCCGCGGAGCGGCTCGGGAGCGGGCGGCCCGGCAGGGCCAGTGCGGCGCCTGCGCCCAGTACGCAGATGCCGGCGGCGACCACGCAGGCCAGGTGGAAGCCGGACATGAACGAGCTCTGCACGGCTGCCAGCAGGCCGGCCTGGTCGACGGCGGGGGCGGTGGCCGCGGTGTGCAGGGCGGCGCCGACCGACTCCTGCGCGGTGGCGGTCACCGGGTGGGGCAGGGCGGCGAAGGCGCCGGCGGCCAGGCGGTGGGCGTAGAGCGAGGTGAAGACGCTGCCGAGCACCGCGACGCCCAGCGATCCGCCGGCCTCCCGGGTGGCGTCGTTGACCGCCGACCCGACGCCCGCCTTGGCAGGCGGCAGCACGCTGAGGATCGACTCGGTGGCGGGTGCGGTGGTCAGGCCCAGGCCGCCACCGATCAGCACCATCTGCCCGACGATCTGCCCGTAGGAGCCGAACGCCGGCGAGAGGGCGATCCAGCCGAACGCGGCCGCCAGCGCGAGCAGTCCGGCCGTCACCACGCTGCGGGTGCCGATCCGGGTGGCGAGCGCGACCCCGGCGACCGAGCCCAGCGCAAGGGTGAACGCGACCGGCAGGATCCGCACGCCGGTCGACAGCGTGCCGTAGCCCCGGATGAACTGGAAGTACTGGGTGACCAGGAAGATGAAGCCGAACAGCGCGAAGAACGCCACCGCGACCGACCCGCTGGCGGCGGAGAACGCCGGGGTGCGGAAGAGCGAGACGTCGATCATCGGGTGCGGCCGGCGGCGCTCGACCAGCACGAAGACCACCGCCAGCGCGGCGGCCGCGGCGAAGCCCGCGGTGCTCGCCGGGGCGGTCCAACCGCGCCGCGGCGCCTCGATGATCGTGTAGACCAGCAGGCCGATCGCCGCGGAGGAGGCGGCCAGGCCGAGCGGGTCCAGCCGGGCCTGCTCGGGGGCGCTGGACTCCGGCACCCAGCGCCAGGCGGCGGCCAGCGCGAGCAGCGCGACCGGCACCAGCGCGGCGAAGACCGACGGCCAGCCGAAGTGCGCGAGCAGCAGACCGCCGCAGACCGGGCCGACCGCGACGCCGAGCCCGGTCACCGCGCCCCAGATGCCCACCGCCTTGGCCCGTTCGCGCCGCTGGGGGAAGGCGTTGGTGATCACCGAGAGGGTGGTCGGGAAGATCACCGCCGCGCAGCCGCCCATCGCGAAGCGCAGCAGGACCAGCGCACCCGGCGAGTGGACGGTGGCGCCCGCCCCGGCGGCGAGCGCGAATCCGGCCAGCCCGGCGAGGAGGGCCGGACGGCGGCCGAAGCGGTCGCCCAGGGAGCCGGCGGTCAGCACCAGGGCGGCGAAGGCGAGGTTGTAGCCATCCACGATCCATTGCAGGTCACGGGTGCCGGCGTGCAGCTGACTGCTGAGGTCGGGCAGGGCGACGTTGACGATCGTCGTGTCCAGGTTGATCGTGAACGCGGCCAGGCAGGCGGCGGTCAGAACCGCGTACCGTCCTGCGGATGTCTGGGGTGACATGGGTGCCTCCCGCGGGTGTGCGGAATGTTGACAGTGGGCACATCTGCAACGCTTGCACCAGAGGTGGACACTGTCAACATGTCGCCCGAAATCCCAGAAGAAGGTACAAAGCACGCAAAGCGCTCGTACCACCACGGCAGCCTGCACCCCGCGCTGATCGACGCCGGACTGGCGCTCGCCCGCACCGGTGGCCCCTCGGCGGTGGTCCTGCGAGCAGTCAGCCGCGAGGCCGGCGTCTCGCACAACGCCGCCTACCGCCACTTCGCCAACCACGAGGACCTGCTCGCCGCGGTCGGCGAGCGCGCGATGGCCGAACTGGGACGGCTGATGCTGCACCGGATGGCCGGGATCACCGCGCCCGACGAGGCCCGGTTGGCCCAGGCCCGGCTGGCCGCGATCGGACGCGCGTACGTGGACTTCGCGCTCGCCGAGCCCGGCTGGTTCCGCACCGCCTTCTCCGGCGCCACCGCACACCCGCACCCGCCGGCCGCCGGCGCGCACCCGCCGCTCCCCGAGCCACCCCCGGATCCGCTCCCCGAGCCGCCCCCGGATCCGGGTACCGACCCCTTCCTGATCCTCGGCGCCGCCCTCGACCACCTGGTCACCGCCGGCACCCTGCCCGCCACGCGCCGCCCAGGCGCCGAGTACGCAGCCTGGTCGGCCGTGCACGGCCTCTCCGCCCTCCTGGTCGACGGCCCGCTGCGCACCCTGCCCGAGGCCGAGGCGCGCCGGGCCGTGGAGAGTGTGCTCGCGGTGGTCGCGCGCGGCCTCTGAGACGGCGAACTGCCGGCCGCCGGACCCCTCACGCCCTTCGGCACGGAAAGCGTGTCAGGCTACCCGGGTCACCACGATCCCTGGGATACTGCCGCCAACGGCCGGGGAGGCCGGGCGAGGGGCGGGGGCGTTGTGGGGATGACCGAGAACTCCATCAGCGGCGGACAGTTCGAGGGGACGGTGGTCATGGCGCACACCGTCCACCTGCAGCAGAACGCACCCGCGCACCATCGCGTTCGGATGCTCGCCCAGCCGGTCTCCCGGTTCGTCAACCGGACCGCGGTGCTGGAGCGGCTGGACGCCGTGCATCGCGAGCGCGCCGACAGCGGCACGCCCACGATCTTCGTGATGAGCGGCGTCGGCGGGATCGGCAAGACAGAGACCGCGCTGCACTGGATCCACCGCCACCGCAAGCACTTCACCGGGCACCAGTTCTACGCGAACCTCAGCCCCCAGGGCCTGGGAGCCCCACGCGAGCCGGCCGCCGTACTGGAGCAGTTCCTGGCCGAACTCGGAGTCGCCAAGGAGGACCGGCCGCACGGACTGGAAGCACTCGCCGCCCGCTTCCGCTCCCTCACCAGCCAGGGCCCCGTGGTCGTCCTGCTGGACAATGCCGTCAGCGCGGCCCAGACCAGGATGCTGATGCCAGGCTCCGAGCAGGGCGTGCTGCTGGTCACCAGCCGTCTTCGTCTGGCCGGCCTGCGGGGCACGCACAATGCGGAACTCGTCCTGTTGCGCCCGCTCACCGATTACGACAGCGAGGACCTGCTGGGCCCTGCCGGAGCCGCCGCGGACGTTCACGAACACCGCAAGGCGGTCCTACGCGCGTGCGCCGGCCTGCCGCTCGCGGTTCGGATCGCCGCAGCCCGGATCGACGACGCGATCCCCGGCAGCCTTTCCGAGTTCGCGGCCCAACTCGCCGACCGGCAAACCCGCTTGAACGCCCTCGCGGTACCGGATGATGTGTCCGTGAAGGACATCTTCGACGTGTCGTACCAGGGCCTCGCGGCCGACCACGCGCGCCTCTACCGCCTGCTGGGCCTGCACCCGACCAGCACGCTCGACCTCGCCGCCGCCCAGGCGCTGGCAGGCGGCCTCGAAACCGACCAACTCAAGGCAGGCATGCGCGCGCTGGTGGACGCGAGCCTGCTCACCAAGCCGGGCCCCGACCGGTTCGTCATGCACGACCTCGTCCATGACCACGCCCTGGCCTGTGCAGACCAGTCGGAACCAGCAGCAGAGCGCGAGGGCGCACTCGACCGACTCCTCGACCACTACCTCACGATCGCGATCGCCGCCGACTCGGCCATCTCCGGACGCTGGCGCTACGAACCCGAGCCCCACCCGACGGCGCTCACCCCGACGGCGCTCACCCCGACAGCGTTCGACAACGCGGAGCAAGCGGTTCAGGCGATCGCCGGGCGGCGCGAGACCTTCCAAGCCCTCGTACACCTGGCCGTCCGCGAAGGCCGCAACAACCAAGGATGGCAGCTGGGCCAGGCCCTGTGGGGCTACTACCTGCGCACCGGTTCCCACAACGACTGGGTCGACAACCACACCGCAGCACTGGAATGCGCCATGCGCAGCGACGACCTGCTCGCCGTGGCACGCATGCAGTACCAGCTCGGGTTCGCGCACCTCCAGCGGGCAGCCGCCCAGGACGACGACGCGCAGGCGCTGGACCACCTGACACAGGCACTGTCCCTCGCCCGGGAACTGAACCACCACCGCACCCAGTCCACCGCTCTGGAGTGCCTGGGCCTGCTGGCCCTGCGCCAGGGCGACGCCCGCACGGCGCTCGACCGGTTCACCAGTGCGCTGGAGGCCCTGGCGGACGTGGACCACCCCAGGGGGCGCGCCATCCTGGCGAGCCACCGCGGTCGGGCCCTGACGGCCGTGGGCGACCACGCCACCGCCGCCCGACAGCTCCTCGACGCCCACGATCTCTTCGCCGCGCTGACCGACCCCCACAACCCCGAGCTGAAGCGCCCCGATCTCTACAACCAAGCCCGGTGCCTGAGGCACTACGCGGACAACCAGCGCCGTGCAGGCCTGGCGGCCGATGCCTGCCAGGCGCTCCAGACGGCAGCGGACCTGATGCGCGGCCAGGGCGCGGACCCCCAGCTCGCCGACATCCACCTCCTGCACGGGACCGTCCGCACCGAGATGGGAGACCACCCCGGTGCCGTACGGCAGTACCGGACGGCACTGGAACTCCTCGAAGCCATCGGCGACCCGCGCGTCCCCGAGGTCCAGGGGAGGCTCGCCGAGTCGCAGGCCCACGTCGAGCGCGAACACCGGAGCGAGGAAGCCCAGCAGGAGGAGCGGTAGATCAGGCCGGGCCGATGTCGAGGACGCCGTCCTCCATGTCCTCCCCGGCGACGACGCGGGCTCTCGACCAGCCCTCGCCCGACCCCTCCACCGCCCACGTGTACAGCACGGATGCGGCGATGGCGAAGCCCGCCCACTGCGGCCGGCTGACCCAGCGCGCCACGACGCTGCGCCCGTCGCGCAGATGACCGAGGCAGCCGCCGTCGAGCTCTTCCTCGGCCACCAGCCAGGAGCCCGCGTACGGCCCCGCCAGCTCGCTCCAGCCCGCGGGAACACCGCGGCGCGCCCGCCCGGACGCCACCAGCAGGACATCCGCCGAACTCGGCCAGGACGGGTCCGGGTCGTGGCGGTCCGCGACCAGGTGCGCGTCCCCGAGGTGTTCGAGCCGGCTGCCCTGGAGCCTCGCCGGATACCGCCGGACCAGGACGGTGACGGACGGTCCGTCTGCCGCGGCCGTGTCGGCGACGGTTGCCGTGACGTACATCGCCGGCGTCACGGGGGACAACGGGGCTGCGCCGAGCGCTTCCACGCCAGGCAGCGCAATCGGCTTGGTCCGGGCAGGCGCCGCCGGCTCAGCCAGTCCGATCCGCTCGTAGAACACGCGCCGCAGCAGCTGCGCAGCCGCACCGGGACGGGACGTCACCAACTCCCCGACGGCGGCGAGTTCTTCGTTGCCGCGGCTCTCGGAGAGGCACTTCACCACCTGATCGAGCACGCCCCGCCCCGGCGAGAGCCGCGGGGCGATGCGGCCCAGCCGTTCCATCGGCGAACCAGGCGCGACCTTCGCCTCATCGAAAGCTCCCAGCAGGCAGGGAACACCCAGAGCGACCCCGTAGAGGGTCACAGAGCCGTGATCGCCGACCACGACATCCGCGGCCACCAAGGCGGCCTTCCACACATCGCTGTCCGGCGCCGGAAGGCAGAGCCCCGCCTCGGTAAGCTCGGCCAACCAGTGGCGGATCTGCCACGCCCCATGGCTGAACCAGGCATTGGGGTGCACTGCCGCCACGATCCTGTACTCGTCCGCCGGCAGCTCCGCGAGCACCCGGCGCATCACCTGCAACTCGACCGCACCCAGGATCGAACCCGCTCCCCAGGTCGAGGACAGCACGACCAGCTTCTGCCCGGACAGGACCCCGAAGGCCTGCCGATAGGCATCCCGGAACGCCAGCCCGGCCCGCAACTGGTCGATGCAGGGATCACCGGCCACCACTGCGACAGGAACCGCTGGCGGACAGCCCTCCTCGAGGCGTACGAGCTGCTCCTCGTGCGAGAGGATGATCGCGGACGGCACGACCTGCCCGTCGTACATCAGCCACTCGGACGTCAGGCCGAAGGCTCCCGGCTCCCGGCTCCCGGCTCCCGGCTCCCGGCTCCCGGCTCCCGGCTCCCGGCTCCCGGCTCCCGGCTCCCGGCTCCCGGCTCCCGGCTCCCGGCT
>NZ_JARZAI010000030.1 GCF_029893355.1 Kitasatospora sp. MAA4 | reverse complement strand
GTGACTCGGCCTCCGGCCAGACCCTGACCTACTCCGCCACCGGCCTGCCGACCGGCCTGTCGATCAGCTCCTCGGGCCTGATCACCGGCACCGCCTCCACCGCCGGCACCTACAACGTGAGCGTCAAGGCCACCGACACCACCGGCGCCAACGGCTCCGCCAGCTTCACCTGGACCGTCAGCGGCGGCGGCAGCGGCTGCGGCTCCCAGCTCCTCGGCAACGCCGGCTTCGAGACCGGCAGCGCCGCCCCCTGGACCGCCACCGCCGGCGTCATCGACAACAGCAGCAGCGAGCCCGCCCACTCCGGCAGCTGGAAGGCCTGGCTGGACGGCTACGGCAGCGCCCACACCGACACGCTGAGCCAGACCGTCAGCATCCCGGCCGGCTGCCACGCCACGCTCTCCTTCTGGCTCCACATCGACACCGCCGAGACCGGCACCACCGCCTACGACACCCTCAAGGTGCAGGCCAACTCCAGCACGGTCGCGTCCTTCTCCAACGTCAACCACAACACCGGCTACGTGCAGAAGACCTACGACCTCTCCTCGTTCGCCGGCCAGACCGTCACCCTGAAGTTCACCGGCACCGAGGACTCCTCGCTGCAGACCAGCTTCGTGATCGACGACACCGCCATCACCACCTCCTGACGCTCAACCGCTGACCCCTGGGGCCGTGGCCACCCGCCACGGCCCCTCGGGCTGTCCGAGAGGGCTGTCCGAGTGGGCTGTCCGGAAATCAGTGGCCGGGCGGGCGGCTGGGCGGGCAGACTCGGGCCCCCAGTCATGCTCACTCGGAGGACAACGTGCTCGCCCCCGCCCCGGCGCTCGACAGCCTGCAAGGACTCACGCTCGGCGACGCCTTCGGCGACCGCTGGTTCTCGGTGCCCACCGACCAGGCAGCCGCCGAACTGGCCGCGCGGCTCCCCCGCAAGGGCCCCTGGCACTGGACCGACGACTCCGCGATGGCCCTGGTGCTGCTGCACCACCTGGTCACCCACGGCGAGGTCCGACCGGACGGGCTCGCGCAGGCCTTCGCCGCCGAGTACACCCAGAACTACGGCCGCAAGTACGGTCCGTCGATGCACCAGGTGCTGCGGGCGATCCAGGACGGCGCGCACTGGCTGACCGTCACCTCGGGGATGTTCGGCGGCCAGGGTTCGCACGGCAACGGCGCGGCGATGCGGGTCGCACCGCTGGGCGCCTGGTTCGCCGACGATCTGGCGGCCGCCGCCGATCAGGCCCGGCGGTCGGCGCGGACCACCCACTCCCACCCCGAGGCCGTGGCCGGCGCACAGGCCGTGGCACTGGCCGCGGCGCTCGCCGCGCGCAGTCGGGGGACGGCCGCGCCGGGGCGGCGCGAGCTGCTGGAGGAGGTGGCCGGGCTGCTGCCCGTCAGCGACGTCCGGTCGGGGCTGCGGATCGCAGCCCGGCTGCCGGAGGGGACCTCGGTGCGGCACGCCGCCGTGACGCTGGGCTCCGGTCGGCAGCTCTCGGCCCAGGACACCGTGCCGTTCGCGCTCTGGTCGGCGGCCGGCGCGCTGGACGACCTGCCCGAGGCGATCTGGACGACGCTCGGCGGCTGGGGGGACGTGACTCCTCCCCGCCAGAAATGACGGGTCTTCCTGTTACGCCGAGTTGGCGTCGCAGCGGACCAGCCCGGCCCGTAGAACGTTGATGGCGCCCACCGTGTCCGCGTGCGCCAAGTGACCACACCCTACGCAGTGGAATTTCGCCTGAGTGGTGCGGTTCTCCCCGCAGACATGCCCACATTCGGGGCAGGTCCGGGAGGTGTTGCGGGGGTCCACTGCGATAATCGTCCGGCCGGCGCTTTCAGCCTTGCTGGCGAGAATCTGGAGGAACACCCCCCAACCCGCATCCGATATCGACCTGTTCAACCCGCTCTTGGCCGCCGCACCGTTGGGCAGAAACACACCAGGCTGCTCGGGGTCCGGCTTCGGCTTCGGAGCACGCACCATGTTGCCGATCGTCAGCTTCTCGTGCGCGATCAGATCGTGCTGACGGACCAGCGTGAGGGCCGTCTTGTGTGCGTGGTCGAGGCGTTGGCGGCGCACTGTGCCGTGCAGGGCAGCGACCTTCTCCACCGCCCGTCGGTGCTTCTTGGTGCGCTTGTCCCGGCGGACACGGGGGAAGGCGGAGAGCTGCCGCTGTGCTTCAGCGAGGGCCTCGGTATTCTCCCGGCCGAACCTGGGGTTGGCGACGAACTCCCCGTTGGAGTCGGCGAGGAAGTTGGCGATGCCCAGGTCGATGCCGACGACGGAGCCGGTCGGCGCGAGAGGCTCGGCCTTCGCCTGCTCGGCGGTCAGCACGACGAACCAGCGCCTGCCCTCGCGCTTCACGGACACGGTCTTGACCCTGCCGACCACCGGCCGGTGCTGGTTGACCTTGACGTGCCCGACACCTTGGAAGCGCACGCGGGTAGCGTGGCCGGGCAGGGAATCCCACCGGACACCGTCGCCGTCCTTCGGGAACTCCACGGTGTCGAACCAGTTTTGTCCCCGGAACCGGGGGTAGCCGGGCGTCTGGCCGGCCTTGACCCGGCGGAAGAACGCCTGCATCGCCTTGTCGAGACGGCGAAGCGTCGTCTGCTGCGAGGAGAACGACCAGCGGCCCTGACGCTCGGGGTCGAACGCTCGGATCTCCTTGAGCTGCGCGGACTGCATCCCGTACTTGATGCTCGTCCTGGAGACATGCCGGTAGGCGTCGCGGCGCTCCTGCAAGGCCCCGTTGTAGAGCGAGCAGTGATCGCGGAGCATCTCGCCGAGGGCCTGGACCTGGCGAGTGGTGGGCCGCAGCAGGAACTTGTACGCACGGATCTGCGTGTCCAACGGGCCCACCTCCTCCAGGTCGATGTGATCAAGCTAGTACACGCCACTGACAACGCAGTGAGCTACGGGGCTTCGCCCCTCCCTGCCAAGGACCCATTCCCTCCCGACGTGAACGCCGGGATTCCCTGGGAGAAGAAGATGGACACCACCTGCGCCATCGCGGGCGGCGTGGTCGCCGCCCGGACCGGGTCGGCCGGGGTGCCCGCCGACTGGCTGGCGTCCCGCGAGCCGCTGCCCGACTGGGTCGCCGCGGTGCGGGCGTACTGATCCCGCTGCTCCCCCGGTCGTCTCAGCGGCGGGAGTTGCCGAAGAACAGGCGGTAGATGATCAGCAGCACCAGCGCGCCGCCGATCGCCGAAACCCAGCTCGCGAGGTCGAAGAAGTGGGTGGCCACCGGCCGGTGCAGGAAGCGCGAGGAGAGCCAGCCGCCGACGAACGAGCCCGCGATGCCGATCAGGGTCGTGACGATGAGGCCGCCGGGGTCGCGCCCGGGCAGCAGCAGCTTGGCGATGCCCCCGGCGATCAGGCCAAGAATGATCCAACTGACGATGCCCATGGTGTTTCCTGCCTTTCGGTGCGTCGTCGTGCGAGCAGTTGGTAGACGTCACCGGGCGCCGTCCCGGTTCCGCCGAGATGAGAAGGGCTCTCATCCGCGCGTGCGACCGTGTGGCCACCCGGCGCCTGGCCGGGGTCCCCTGGAAGGAGCGGAGATGGGCGGCGGCGAGAGCACCGGGCGGGTCCTGGTGGTGGACGACGACGCCGCGATCCGGCGGTCGCTGGAGCGCGGGCTGCGGCTGAGCGGATTCGCCGTCCGTTCGGCGGACGGCGGTCGGGCCGCGCTGGAGCTCGTCGCGACCGAGCCGCCCGACGTCCTGGTGCTCGACGTCTCGATGCCGGACCTCACCGGGACCGAGGTCTGCCGACAGCTGCGCGCGCAGGGCGTCGACACGCCCGTGCTGATGCTCTCGGCGCTGGACGAGCTGGCCGACCGGGTGGCCGGCCTGCAGGCCGGCGCCGACGACTACCTCGTCAAGCCGTTCGCCCTGGAGGAACTGGTGCTGCGGCTGCACGCGCTGCTGCGCCGGCGTCCGCCCGCCGCGACCGGGCTGCTGCGCGTCGGGCCGCTGGAGATCAACCCGGCCACCCGCGAGGTGTACCGGGACGGCCTGCCGGTGCAGCTGACCCGCCGCGAGTTCGAGCTGCTGGAGCAACTCGCCCGCAACGCGGGGCTGGTGCTCACCCGCGACCAACTGCTCGACCGCGTCTGGGGATACGACTTCGACGTCCGCACGGACGCGGTGGACACCTTCGTCAGCTACCTGCGGCGCAAGCTGGAGGAGGGCGGGCGGCCCCGGCTGATCCACACCGTGCGCGGGGTCGGCTTCGTGCTGCGTGTCGAGGGGAGCCACGGATGAGACTCGCCACCCGGATCGCGCTGTCGACCGCGCTCGTCGTACCGCTGCTGGTGCTCGGCGCCGGAGCCGCTCTGCTCGGCCTGATCACCCACGACCTGCGCAACCAGCAGAACGGCCGCCTGCGGGACCGGGCGGCCGCCGTCATGCCGGACGCCCGGACACTGCTCAACGCCGACCAGCAGGGCCGGACCAGGGTCGCCGAGAACCAGCACCGCAAGGTGCTGGACGCCGCCCTGGACGTCGGCGTCCGGGTGGCCGACGCGAACGGCACGCTGGTCACCCAGGGCGGCCCGCAGCCGGCCGACTCGGTCGCACTCCCGGCGCCGGGCGGCGGTCCGACCACGGTCCGCAGCTGGCGGGTGCTGGCCGTCCGGATCGCCGGCGCCAACCCCGGCACGCTCTGGGTGTTCGAGCCCACCTCCGTCACCGATCCGCAGGTCGCCGCGGTGCGCGGGCGGGTGCTGCTGATCGCGCTGCTCGCGGCGCCGCTCTCGGGCCTGCTCGCACTGGCCGTGGCCGGACGGGCCACCGCTCCGCTGCGCCGGCTCGGCCGCCGCGCGGCCGAGCTCGACCCGCGGGCCGGCGCGGCCGGCTTCGGCCGTGAACGCACCGGCGTGGGCGACGTCGACGAACTCGCCGCCGTGCTGGAGAGCGTGCTGGCGCGCTACGACGAGCAGGCCGGACGGACCGCGCAGGCCCTGGAGACCGCGCGCTCCTTCTCCGCCGCCGCCTCGCACGAGCTGCGCACCCCGCTGATGAGCATGCAGACCAATCTCGACGTGCTCAACGCCCACCCCGACCTCTCCCCCGCCGAACGGGCCGACATCCTGGCCGACTTGCGCGGCGACCACCGCCGGCTGCTCGAACTGCTCACCGCCCTGCGCACGTTGGCGCGCGGCGACCTGGTGGAGGTGGAGGCCTTCGGGCCGCTGGACCTGGCCGAGCCGGCCGAGGCCGCGGTCGGCGAGATGCGTCGGCGGCGGCCGGAGGTCCAGCTCTGGTACGTCCCCGAAGTGGCGGGCGGCGCGCGGGTGTTCGGCTGGGACGCCGGGCTGCGGATCGTCTGCGACAACCTGCTGGCCAACGCCGTGGCGCACGGCCGCACGCCCGGGGAACCGTGCCGGATCACCGTGCGGCTGGGCCGCGAGGACGGGCAGGCGGTGCTGACCGTGGACGACGCCGGTCCGGGCATCCCACCCGAGCAGCGCGCGGCCGTCTTCGACCGTTTCCACCGGCGGCGGGACAGTCCCGGCTCGGGGCTCGGGCTGACCCTGGTGGCCCAGCAAGTGGCCCTGCACCGGGGCACGGTGACCGTGTCGACCCCGCCCGGCGGGACAGGCTGCCGGATCGAGGTCCGGCTGCCGCTGCTGCTGGCCGACGCGCCGACGGTGGCGCTGCCGGCCCGGCGGGACTGGATCGGCGCCGCCGCCGGCGTCCGCTGAAGGCCGCTGATCCCGGTCCCGATCCTGCTCCCACAAGGAATCCACAAAGAGCCTCCCTACTGTCACTCCCGACAGGCCGCCTCGGTGGCCGGTCGGACACTTCACGACAGACCGGAGGACACCCGTCATGACCTCGTACCGCAAGGCGGCCGCCACGCTCGGCGCCCTCACCCTCGGCGGCGCGCTGCTCGCGACCGCAGCCCCCGCCCAGGCGCAGGACGCCACCCCCGCGGCCTCGCCGACCACCAAGACCCTCCCGGTGCCCAAGGGCGACGGCGCGAAGAGCATCTGCAAGCGGATGCCGAAGCTCCAGGAGCGCATCGAGAACTCCCTGACCCGGCTCAACGGCCCGGCCACCACGGCCGGTTCGATCGCCCGGCTGGAGCAGCGGGTGGACAACGCCAAGTCCGCCGGGCAGACCGCGGTGTACACCTACCTCAACGACCGGCTGACCTTCCGCAAGAGCCTGCTGCCCACCCTGCAGACCCGCCAGAGCGACCTCAAGTCGGTGGCGAGCTGGTGCTCCGCGCAGGGCCTCGGCACCTCCGCTCCGGCCTCCCAGTGAGGCGCGCCCTCGCCGTCGCGGCAGCGGCCGCACTCGCCGCGCTGAGCCTGACCGCCTGCGGCGCGGGCTCGGGCGCGGGTGCGGGCTCCACCACCCCGCAGACCCCGGCGGCCACCGCCACCGGCGCCGCCGGCACCGACGGCCAGCAGCTGAACGACATGCAGCAGAAGGTGGACGCCGCCGAAAGCGCCGCCGCGGCAGCCGATTCGGACGCCGCACAGAACAACTGACCCCGCCCGGCGGCCCGCGAGCCGGACGGCTTCGCCGATCGGCTGATCTTCGTACGGCGATGTGATAGGCACGATCCGTCAGGAAATAGACGGAGGGAAGCCGATGGATCACGGACTGGCGTTGGAGCGCTTGGCGCAGGTGGCCGGGCGGGACTCCCGCGAACTGGACCGGATCTGCGAGTCGGTGGCCGAGGCGCTGGTGGCGGACGGCGAGGAGCCCTCCTTCCTCGTCACCAGCGCCGACTTCGTGGGCGATCCCGTGCTGATCTGCGCGGACCGCTACTGGCGGCTGCGCCTGCTGGCCCAGCCCACCGTGCTGGAGGCGGCGGCCTGCGGGAGCTGGCTGGACGCCCATGTCGCGGCCGAGCACCAGCGCGTGATCGCCGGGAAGTGGGCGCTCGGGTACGGCTTCATCACCCGCGACAGCGTCGAGTCCGCCGTCGAACTCGCCGAATCGGCAACGGTGTTGCGTGCGACGGCGGACTCCGGAGCGGCCGCACGCTTCGCCACCTGGTACCACGCGGGCAAGTTGCGGGCCGACCTGCACTTCGACGAGCTGCGACGCTTCCTGGAGACCTCGCCGCTGACCGCCCAACCCCTGCGCGAGGAGCCGCTGTTCAACGCCCTGCTGGCGTTCGCGGCGCTCGGCAGCCGGTCCACCACCGCCGAGTACGCAATCGAACTCCTCGACGCAGCCTGGAGTTCACCGCAGAACACCCGCGAGGTGGTGGACGTCTGCCTCAACGCCCTCGCGGTGGCACGGCCGTTCGCCCGGCAGGGCGAACTGCTCTGCAGCCGGGCGGAGGAGGCCGTCCGGCAGTTCCCCACCGATCACCTCTTCCACGCCCGACTCGCAGCCGGCCAACGCCTGGCCGAGCGCTTCGACGAGGCGCTGACCAGCATCGACACCGCACTGCAGCGCCTTCCGGCCACCGGCAACCGGGGCAGTCACAGCCTGCTCCAGGAGCAGTACCTCCAGGAGCGCCGGACGATCCTGGACGGCCGGGAGCGCGCCGCCTGGACGACCCGCCAGCAACACCTGTGGGACCAGCAGGAGGCCGCCAACCAGGAGGTGCGGCACACCCTGGACGGCGCCACCGTACGGGCGGTGGAGCTGGTGGCGGTCTTCACCGCCGCGATCGCCTTCGCCGTGGGCTCGCTCCAGGTGGCCCTGAGCGGCAACCTCGGGCTGGCCGACCGGATCTGGCTGCTGGTGGCGCTGGGCGGCGGGCTGCTGCTCTTCGCACTGACGGTGGTGGGCGGCACCTGGTACCTGACGCGGGACCGCCGAAGGTAGTGCGAGTGGCCCGTCGTAGGATCGTCATATCTTCGGACGATCAACGCTATGCAGGGCCGGTGACAGTGCCATGGGTGCGGCAGAAAGCCACGCATTCGGCACCCGATTTTCCCATACCCCCCCCCCGTTGGTTTCCGTCCTCACCGCCTGCCTGCCGACCCAGGTGCGGGGGCTGACCAGCGCACTCGCCTCGCTGCAAGCGCAGCGGGGCCTCGGGCGGCCCGGCTGGGAGTGGGTCATCCAGTTCGACGGCCCGGCGCCGGCGCTGCCGGCCGAACTGGCCGACGCCAGGGCTGCGGGTCTGGTCACGATCGGCGACAGTCCACGCGCCGGCGGGGCCGGTCCCGCCGAGGCGCGCAACCGGGGGCTGGCCCGCTGCCGTGCCGCGCTGGTCCAGAACCTGGACGCCGACGACGAGTTGGAGCCGTCCGCGCTGGCCGTCCTGTCCGGCGCGCTGAGCCGGCACCCCGCGGCGGCCTACGCGGCGGGCGACGCCCGCGACCTGCTGCCGGACGGCTCGCTGCGCGCCGTCCCGCTGGAGCTGCGGCCCGGTGTGCTGGAGCCGGGGGCGGTCTACAGCCGCTGGCGCACCGAGCCGGCCGCCGAGTACTCGGTGCCACTGCACCCGGCCGGGATCATGTGGCGCAGGTCAGCGCTCTGGGAGTTCGGCTGCTGGCCGGCGCTCTGGGGGATGGACGACACCGCGCTGCTGATGGTGGTCTCCTCGTTCCGCGCCGGGGTGTACGTGGCGGCGGACACCCTGCGCTACCGGCGGCACGGCGGGCAGCTGTCGGGGCAGGTCGAGCAGCGCCGGGAGGCGTTGGCGGACCAGGTGGACTGGGTGCACCAGCGGGTGGCCGCGCTGCGCGAGGCGCAGGCGGCGCGCCGGATGGTGGACCTCGCTTGACGTGCTGGTAGCCGGTCGACAAGGATCGCGGCATGGAACACGGCACCGCTCTCGTCTGCCGCCTGCACGTCGATCTGCGACGCCAGGCGAGCGACATGTGTGCCTGCTGCCGCTGAACCTCGCGCCGACCCGCTCCCTGTGACCATTTCCAGGGCGCACGGCTGCTTTCTCATCACCCTCCCTCCCCGCACCCCGGCCGGCCGCGACGTCCTCCGTCGGCGGTGGGACCGACGGGCGCACCCGCACCCGCATCCTTCGTGAGGACCTCACATGAGCGTCGACCTCGCGCCGGCCCAGAGCGAGCCGCCGGCCCCGTCACCGTCCGTGCTGCCCGAAAGAACGCTGACGCCCGCCGAGCTGCGGGCCGTGGTGGCCGAGCTGGCCGATCGGCCGCAGGAGTGGATCCACCGGGTCCGCCTGTCGGCCGACGAACGCTGGTACGAGCGGCTGCGGCTGAGCGAGGATCACGAGGTCTGGCTGATCAGCTGGCTGCCGGGGCAGTCCACCGGCTTCCACGACCACGGCGGCTCGCGCGGCGCGTTCACGGTGGCGCTGGGCGAGCTGGAGGAGCTCTCGCTCGGCGGCCCCGAGGGCGAGCTGCACACCCGGCGGCTGTCGGCGGGCACGGTCCGCGCGTTCGGGCCCGAGTTCCTGCACGATGTCCGCAACACCGCCGCGGGCCCGGCGGTGACCATCCACGCGTACTCTCCGCCGCTGGGCGAGATGGCGCTCTACGAACTGCGCGCCAGCGGCCTGCGGCGCACCGCGGTGGAAGGACCGGAGCAGTGGTGACCGTCGACGAGTTGGTGGCCCGTTCGCGGGAGGGCGTGCACCGCCCGGGCCCGCAGGAGACCCGTACCGCGCAGCTGGCGGGCGCGCTGCTGGTGGACATCCGGCCGGCCGCCCAGCGCACCGCCGAGGGGCAGATCCCCGGCGCGCTGGTGATCGAGCGCAACGTGCTGGAGTGGCGCCTGGACCCGACCGGCAGCCACCGGATCCCGGAGGCGACCGGGTACGACCTGCCGGTGATCGTGCTCTGCTCGGCCGGGTACGCCTCCAGCCTGGCCGCCGCCTCGCTGCGCGAGCTGGGTCTGCACCGGGCGACGGACCTGGACGGCGGCTTCCTGGCCTGGGCCGAAGCGGGCCTGCCGACCGAACCGGGCCCCCTGGCGGGGTGAGACCGGGTACGGAGCACCGCGTTAGCTCCGTCACTGATCGCGTGTCAGGGGTTTCCCGCGGCCCGGATGCGGGAAACGTGCGGCGGGGCTCAACCCCATGATCCAGCTTCACCCGACCGGTGCTCCAGGCACCACAGCTAGGAACATTCCGTGATCAGATTCGACGGCGCCGGCAAGCGCCACCCCGACGGCACGATAGCCGTCGAGGGGTTGGACCTCACCGTGCCCGCCGGGCGGACCACCGTGCTGGTCGGCCCGTCCGGCTGCGGCAAGACCACCATCCTGCGGATGGTCAACCGGATGGTCGAGCCGACCTCGGGCCGGGTGCTGCTGGACGGCACGGACGTCACCGAGCTGGAGGCGGCCAAACTGCGGCGCGGGATCGGCTACGTGATCCAGCAGGCCGGGCTCTTCCCGCACCGCAAGGTGATCGACAACATCGCCACCGTGCCCTACCTGCTCGGCTGGGACCGCAAGAAGGCCCGGACCCGGGCGTACGAGATGCTCGAACTGGTGGGCCTGGCGCCGGAGACCGCCAAGCGGTACCCGTTCCAGCTCTCCGGCGGCCAGCAGCAGCGGGTCGGGGTGGCCAGGGCGCTGGCCGCCGACCCTCCGCTGCTGCTGATGGACGAGCCGTTCAGCGCCGTCGACCCGGTGGTGCGCGCCGGGTTGCAGGAGGAACTGCTCCGCCTCCAGTCGGAGTTGAACAAGACCGTGCTGTTCGTCACGCACGACATCGAGGAGGCCGTCCGACTCGGCGACCAGATCGTGGTGCTGCGCGAGCAGGGCCGGATCGGGCAGGTCGCCGACCCGGCCACCCTGCTGGCCGCGCCGGCCGACGATCAGGTGGCGGCCTTCCTCGGCCGCGACCGCGGGCTGCGCGGCCTGGGCCTGCGTCCGGCCGACCCGATCGCGCTCGCGCCGCTCGGCGAGCCCTTCGCCGGCTGGCGCCTGGAGCTGGACGAGTCCGGTCGGCCGACCGGCTGGTCGGGCCACGGCGAGCACCGCCCGGTGGCCGCCTTCGACCCCGCAGCCGACACCCTGCGCACCGCGCTGGACGCCACCGTCCTGTCGCCCGTCGGCGCGGCCGTCGCGGTGGACGCCGACGGACGGGCCGTGGGCATCGCCCCGCGCTCGGCGGTGCTGGACGCCCTCGACGCGCTGCACGCCCTGCCGGTGGCCCTGTCGAAGGCCGGGGACGAGGCCGGCCATGGACGGTGAGCCCCTGGTCCGCTGGTACTGGATCGGCGACCATCTCGGCTACCTGTGGGGCCTGTTGGCCGACCACGCGGTGATCTCGCTGGTCCCGGTGCTGATCGGGCTGCTGCTCGCGGTGCCGCTCGGACTGCTCTGCACCCGCTTCCCGCGGCTCTACCAGCCGCTGGCGGCGACCTTCAACGTGGTCTACGCGCTGCCCTCGCTGGCGGTCTTCGTGGTGCTCATCCCGTACACCGGCCTGGCCACCCAGGCCACCGTGATGATCCCGCTGACCTGCTACGCGCTCGCCGTGCTGCTGCCCACCACGGTGGACGGCCTGCGCGCGGTGCCCGAGCCGGTCCGGCAGGCCGCCACCGCGATGGGCTACGGACCCTGGCGGCGGCTGACCGCCGTCGAACTCCCCTCGGCCGTGCCGTACGTGGTGGCCGGCCTGCGGGTGGCGGCGGTCTCCAGCATCTCGCTGGCCAGCGTCGGCGCGCTGATCGGGCGCGGCGGGCTCGGCTACCTCTTCATCGACGGCTTCCAACGCACCTTCCCGACCCCGATCGTGGCCGGGATCGTGCTGGTCGCCGTCCTCGCCCTGGTGACCGACGGCGTGCTGCTGCTGGCCCGCCGACTGCTCGCCCCCTGGGCCGGGCGCGAGACGGCGGTGCGGCGATGAACTGGCTCTCCTGGATCTCCGACTTCTTCAACTCCCCCGACCGGCGCAGCGGTCCCGACTCGATCGTGCAGCGGGTCGGCGAGCATCTGGCGATCTCCGGCGAGGCGCTCTTCTACGCGGCGCTGCTGGCCGTCCCGCTCGGCCTGCTGATCGGCTACAGCGGGCGCGGCGCCGGCCTGGTGACGGCGCTGAGCGGCACCGCGCGGGCGCTGCCGACGCTCGGGCTGGTCACGCTGGCGGTGCTGCTGGTCGGGGTCGGCGACAGCGCCGTACTGATCCCGCTGGTGGCGCTGGCCGCACCCGTCCTGCTGGTGGCGGCCTGCGAGGGCGTCCGCGGCACCGATCCGGACCTGCGGGACGCGGCCCGCGGCATCGGCCTGACGCACCGTCAAGTACTGTTCCAGGTCTGCGTTCCGGCGGCACTGCCGGCCCTGCTGGCCGGGCTGCGCACCGCCACCGTCCAGGTGATCGCCACCGCGACGGTGGCCGCCTACGTGGGCCTGGGCGGGCTCGGCCGCTACGTCATCGACGGCCTGGCCACCCGCGACTTCCCGCTCACGATCGGCGGCGCGCTGCTGGTGGTGCTGCTCGCGGTGGCGGCCCAGCTGCTCTTCGCGGCGCTGAACCGGTTCGCACTGCCCGCCGGGCTGCGCAAGCAGCGGCGCTGATTTCCCCAAGTAACCCTTACGCCCCCAAGTAACCCTTACGAAAGGTCCATCCTGATGTCCCTGCGTTCCCGCGCGACCACCTCCGCCGTCCTGCTGGCGGCCATCGCCCTGGCCGCCACGGCCTGCAGCTCATCCAAGAGCGACCCGCTGTCCGGTAGTTCGAAAGCCGCCGGCAGCGGTTCGACGGTCACCGTCGGCTCGGCCAACTACCCCGAGAACGTGCTGCTCGCCTCGATCTACTCGCAGGCGTTGCAGGCCAAGGGCGTCAAGGTCGATGAGAAGTTCAACATCGGCAGCCGCGAGGTGATCTACGGCCAGCTGCAGAGCGGCAACCTGACGGTGCTGCCGGAGTACAACGGCGCGCTGCTGCAGTACCTGGACGCCAAGGCCACCGCCGCCACCTCGACCGACGTCGACGCGGCGCTGCAGAAGGCGCTGCCGTCCTCGCTGGAGGTCCTCAACTCCTCGGCGGCCGAGGACAAGGACTCTCTGACGGTCAGTCAGGCCACCGCCGACAAGTACAGCCTGAAGAGCATCACGGACCTGACCGCGCAGGCCGCGAACTTCACCATCGGCGGCCAGCCGGAGTTCAAGTCGCGGCGCGAGCAGCAGTTCAAGGACGTCTACGGGCTGACCTTCAAGGACTGGAAGCCGACCGCCGACACCACCGCCAACGCGCTCAAGGACGGCTCGCTCCAGGTCGGCGACGTCTTCACCACCGACCCGCGGATCCTTCAGCTGGGCCTGGTGACCCTCACCGACCCGAAGAACCTGTTCGGCGCGCAGAACGTGACGCCGCTGGTCAACAAGGCGGGCGTGAACCAGACGGTCACCGACACGCTGAACGCCGTGTCGGCAAAGCTGGACACCCCCGGACTGGTGGCGCTGATGAAGAAGGTGTCGATCGACAAGGACGACCCGTCGGCGGTCGCCAAGGACTGGGTGAAGGCGAACGGTCTGAGCTGACAAGGGTCCGGGCTGACGAGCTTCCACGCATCAGGGCCCCGCACCGCCGCCCGAGGGGGACGGCGGTGCGGGGCCCTTGCGTGGGGCCTGTCAGTACCAGTGGTGGTTCTGCCAGAAGGTCCAGGCGGCGTTCGGGCTGCCGTAGCGGTCGTTCATGTAGCCGAGCGTCCACTTGATCTGGGTCACCGGGTTGGTCCGCCAGTCGGAGCCGGCCGAGGCCATTTTGCTCGCCGGCAGCGCCTGGCCGAGGCCGTAGGAGCCGGAGGACGGGTTGGTGGCCTGGAGGTTCCAGCTGCTCTCGTGGCTGATGATGCTGCTGAAGGCGGCCCACTGGCCGGCCGGGACCATGCTCTGCGCCAGCGCGCGGACGCCACTGGGGCTGGTGTCGACGGCGGCGGGCTGCGGGGCCGGGGCCGCCGGCTGCGCGGGGGCGGGCTCGGCCGGCGCGGCCGGGGCAGGGGCCTGCGGGGCGGCGGCGGGAGCCTCGGCGGGCTGCGCGGCCGGGGCGGCCGGCTCGGCCTCGCCGGATCCGAGGTACGGCGCGGCGGCGACGGAGTGGCCGCCGGCGGCCGGGATCGGCTTCAGGTAGGGCGCGGCGGCGAGCCGGCCGGTGTCCATGGCGCGGGTGGCGGTGTCCAGCGAGAGCTTCAGGGCGTCCTGGTGGCTGCCGGAGGCGACCGTGGTCACGACCGGCGCGTCGGCGGAGGCCGGGTCGGTCGGGAGCGCGAGGGCCACGGCGGAGGCGGCGATGACGGTGGCCAGACCGGCCGAGCCGACCAGGACGGAGGATCGTCGGCGCACGGTGGACGTCAGGGTCTTGCGCATGCTGCATCAACCTCGTTCGGTAGGTTCCGGCCCCGGGCGCGCAGCGGTGGTGCGGCGGTGTGCCGCGCGCTGCGACGGCGCGTCGGTGGCCGTGGGCACCCCGGTCTCGGTCGGTGCCGTACGGAGCGCTCCACCGGTGGGGACGGCATCGGCGGGAGGCCGGTGCGGGGCGGTGCGCTGGGCGACTCGTCCAGGTTTAACGTGCGCGCCGGGCGGGCGGCAAACACCGCTGCTACGACGCGCGATAGGAGTTCCCGCGCCCGATCCGGGCGCAGCCGCTCCAGCTGGGGGATCGCGGCGACGACGCGCGGTCGTGGACGTGAATCGCCTGTGGCCGGTGTCACCAGGGCCGTCACCGAGGGCCATTGGGCGGGCACCGAGCGTGCCGGGTCGGGAGGTGCGCCGCAGGCGGGAGGGCCCGAGGGGCCAGTCGCGGTGCCGGCGGGCGGTGCTGACCGATCGTTAGGACTCTTGACAGATCAGTGGTCTAGTCCAAACATAGGCGGTGTCATCCGACCGGGATGCACTGTGGGGGTGTGACCACCGGCCGGCAGGCACTCGCCCTGTCCTGAAACGCCCACCACCCCCTCCCGTCGCCGGCTCCCGCCCGTACCCGCACGCTCCGGCCGCCTTCGCGCCGGTCGTTGTCATGCCCACTTCCCAATTTCCCGTCACGTCTGTTGGAGCACTGCATGCGACTTCACAGATCCATCCAGGCCCTGCTGTCCGCCGGCTTCACGCTGGCCGCCTCGGCCGGCCTCGTGGTCGGCGCAGGCAGCGCCGCCCACGCGGCGACCCCGCTGCCCGCGCACGTCTTCGCGCCGTACTTCGAGGCGTACAGCTCGGACGACCCGGCCGCCCTGGCCGCGCAGTCCGGCAACAAGTACCTGACCATGGCCTTCATCCAGGCGGACACCAAGGGCTCCTGCACCCCGTACTGGAACGGCCAGACCGCGAACCCGATCGCGACCTCGCAGTACGGCGCCGCGATCAGCACCATCCGCGCGGCCGGCGGCGACGTCATCCCGTCCTTCGGCGGCTACGGCGCCGACCACGACGGCACCGAGATCGCCGACAGCTGCACCGACGTCAACTCGATCGCCGCCGCGTACGAGAACGTCATCACCACCTACGGCGTCAGCCGGATCGACCTGGACACCGAGGACAACTCGCTGACCGATACGGCCGGCATCGACCGCCGCAACAAGGCGATCAAGGTGGTCGAGGACTGGGCCGCGGCCAACAACCGCAGCGTGCAGTTCTCCTACACCCTGCCGACCACCACCAGCGGCCTGGCCAGCAGCGGCCTGGCCGTCCTGCAGAACGCGGTCAGCAACAACGCGCGGATCGACGTCGTGAACGTGATGGCGTTCGACTACTACGACGGCGCCTCGCACGAGATGGCCAACGACGCCGAGTCGGCGGCCACCGGCACCTACAACCAGCTGGCGCAGCTCTACCCGGCGAAGACGGCCGCCCAGCTGTGGGGCTCGATCGGCGTCACCCTGATGCCCGGCGTCGACGACTTCGGCGCGGGCGAGACCACCACCGTCGCGGACGCGTCCGCCGTCCAGAACTGGGCCAACGGCAAGGGCCTCAACACGCTCTCGTTCTGGGCCCTGGAACGCGACAACGGCAGCTGCACCGTCGGCACGGCGGGCTCCGACACCTGCTCGGGCATCGCCCAGGGCACCTGGGACTTCAGCCACGCCCTGGAGCCGTTCACCGGCGGGGGCGGCACGCAGGCCAACGACTTCTCGCTGAGCGCCTCCCCGGCCGCCGGCTCGGTCGCCGCGGGCGGCTCGGCCACCGCCGCCGTCGCCACCGCCGTCACCTCCGGCAGCGCCCAGAACGTGGCCCTGACCGTCACCGGCGCACCCGCCGGCGTCACCGCCACGCTCAGCCCCGCCGGCGTCACCGCGGGCGCCGGCTCCACCCTCACCGTCGCCACCAGCGCGTCCACCGCGCCCGGTACGTACCCGCTCACCGTCACCGGCACCGCCGCCTCCGGCAGCCACAGCACCTCTTACACCCTCACCGTCACCGGCGGAACCACAGGTGGCGGCCTGGTCAACGGCGGCTTCGAGACCGGCAGCCTGAGCCCGTGGACCTGCCAGAGCGGCGGCGCGGTGGTCTCCACCCCCGTGCACTCCGGCAGCCACGCGCTGCAGGTCGCGCCGACCAGCAGCCAGACCGGCGAGTGCGACCAGAGCGTCACGCTGGCCCCCAACCACGCCTACACGCTCACCGGTTGGGTCCAGGGCAACTACGCCTACCTGGGCGTGAGCGGCGGCGCCACCGCGTCCACCTGGGCCTCCGGCAGCGCCTGGACCAAGCTCACGGTCCCGTTCAGCACGGGCGCCTCGGGCACCGTGACCGTCTACCTGCACGGCTGGTACGGCCAGGGCAACGTCTTCGGGGACGACTTCTCGATCGCGTAGTGCGTGGCGGGGCCCGGTTCGTGACGGCGGTCGCGACCCGGGCCCCGAGCGCCGCTTCCGGCGGTTGTCCGACCCCCGTGCTTGACTGGCGCCATGGCATCGCAGGAGCTGGAGACCGTCGAATTCCCCACCGCCGCCGCCCTGGAGGCGTGGCTGACGGAGCATGGCACCGACTGCCCCGGCGTCTGGCTCAAGTTCGCCAAGAAGGCGCCCGGCGTCGAGGCGCTCACGTACGCCGAGGCCCTGGAGGTCGCCCTCTGCCACGGCTGGATCGACGGGCAGAAGGCCGCTTTCGACGACCGCTACTGGCTCCAGCGCTTCACCCCGCGTCGCGCCCGCAGCAGGTGGTCGCGGATCAACCGCGACAAGGCCGAGGCTCTGATCGCCGAGGGCCGGATGCACCCGGCCGGGCTCGCCGAGGTCGAACGGGCCCGCGCGGACGGGCGCTGGGACGCCGCGTACGCGAGCGCGCGCACCGCCGAGGTCCCCGCCGACCTGGCCGCGGCCCTCGCCGCCGAGCCCGCGGCCGCACGCTTCTTCGAGACGCTGGACGGCGCCAACCGGTACGCGGTGCTGTACCGGGTCCAGGAGCCCAAGAAACCCGAGACCCGCGCCCGGCGGATCGAGAAGTTCGTCGCCATGCTCGCGGCCGGCCAGAAGCTCCATCCTTGAAGTGCTCTCCCGGCTGAGGCTGGGAGATTCCTGCTTACCTTGCGGCAGCGGGCTTGACGCGCTTCGCGCGCCTGACGACTGCCCTCCCGGCAGCCGGGACGAGCGCATGGCCCATCCGATACAGGTGCAGAATGTTCCGGGCCGCGTTGAGGTCGGCGTTGCCGGACCACCCACAGCCGGGGTTCTTGCACACGAACAGGGCCTGGCTCTCGCGGCTGCCAGGTGTGGTGAGCCCGCACATCGAGCAACGCCGGGAGGTCCCGGGGGCGGGGACCCTGGCGAGGGTGCCGCCGCGCCGGGCGGTCTTGTACGCCAGCAGGACGACGGTGCGACCCCATGCCTCCCCGCTGATGGAGCGGTTCAGTCCGGCCTTCTGTGCGACGTTCTTCCCCGGCTGGTCGATGGTGCCCTTGGCGGACTTGACCATGTTCGTGATCTGCAGATGCTCGACCACGACCGTGCCGTACGTGTCGGCGATGGCCGTGGTGGTCTGGTGCTGCCAGTCCTGGTGGCGTCGTTTGGCTCTCGCGCGCAACCCGTGGATCCGGTCATAGGTGTGGTGCAGGCGGCGCGAGGTGCGCTCGCCGGGCTGGCGGTGTGCCTTGCGCCGTGCGGCCCGCTGCTCCAGGCGCAGCAGCTTGGCCTTCTCGGTGTCGGTCAGCCAGTCGTCGTGGGTCTGATGGTTCCCATCCGAGAGGGCGAGGGCGACGTTCACCCCGACGTCGATACCGACCTCGGGTCCGGTGTGCGGCGCGGACGCGGGTTCCAGGGTCTGGACACGGAAGGCGATGTGCCAGCCGAGTGCGTCCTTGACCAGCCGCGCCCCGCTGATCCGGTTGTCAGCGTCTGCGCGCTTTCCGACGGGGAGGTCCCTGGTCCAGCGGAACCGGACCCGGCCCACCTTCGGGATCGTGACCATGCCCCAGCGGCGATGGACCCGCTTGATGTTGAGATCGCGTCCCTGCGGAATGTCCACAGACATGACCGATCGGTGACGTGCCTTGAAGTTCGGCTCGTCGGCCCGGCCTTCCCAGCAGTTCCTCCACGCCTGGATGTACGTCTTGAGAACGGCCTGCGCAGCCTGCGCGGGCAGCACCGCATACCAGTCGATCTCCTTACGAGCCTGACGCAGTGTCTGGTCCATGCGGACAAGTGACCGCTGGCACCTCGGCGTCATCATCCACAGGTCGTGCAACTGGTTCCACATCGCCCGCGCAGCGTGAGCCTGCCCGTCGATCCTCTCCGACTCGACACGCGAGATCGCTAGTCGGGCGCGGTGCCCGAACTGCCACTTCTCCATGACGTGTTCGCCCATACTGATCACTGTATGCGGTTGCCTTATGTCACCGCGTTGAAATCTAAATCCCGATGTACGCACTGGACGACTTGTCCTCTACAACCTGCATGTTCATTGCGGAGCCCTGGCCAGATCAGATTTAGGGCCCTCGCCACAGGGCCGTTCGAGACGTGTTCTAGGCTTCCGCCCTATGACCGAGAGGCCGCAGAGCCAGTACTTCCAGGGCGCCGCTCCCCTGGTGACCACGAGCGCCGAACCCGACTGGGCGGCGCTGGCGGAGCGTCACGAGCGTGACTCGCTGCGCCGCAGGCGGATCCGCCTACTGGCGGCCGGTGCGGCGGCGACGGCTGTCGTGGTGGGCATCACCGCGACCGCGATCGTGCTGAGCGGCGGCTCCGGGCACCGGACCACCAGCTCGACGTCGAGCACAGCGATCGACGCACTGGGCGGCAGCGGGCCGTCCCCGGCCGGCAGCCCCACACCCGGCACGACGGCGTCGCCATCGCCGTCGGCCTCGCCCTCGTCGTCGCCCTCGTCCTCGTCGTCGCCCTCGTCCTCACCCTCGGAGGCGCCCAGCAGGTCGGCGAGCGCCTCGGCCGCCGCCCACCCGTCCGGCGGCGGCGCCGCACCTGCCGGTCCGGGCGCGACCGCGCCCGCCACCACCGCGCCGGACGCGGTCACCCCGAGCGCCGCGCCCAAGGACCCGCTGACGCTCATCTCCAACGTCAGCACGGACGGCGCGCCGCTGGACCCGGCGACCCTGTTCTCCGCCACCACGCTCTCGGCCGACGGGAAGACCTGGACCCGGATCGACACCGGAACCGCCTCGCCCTGCTGGCAGAAGACCACCGGCGGCCTGGGCCAGTTGACCGCCGAGGGCTGCGGCTCGCTGCTGCTGGCGACCTACACCAACGGCTTCAGCGCCGTGACGATAGGCGTCGCGGTCTTCGACACCAAGTCACTGGCGGACGCCGCCGCGGCGGCCTACAAGGGCCAGATCCAGGGCCTCGCCCCGGCCGGTTCGATCTCCTTCTGCACCTCCGCCGGCTGCGTCAACACCCATGGCTCGATCGGGCGTTACGACTTCTACTCGGTTTCCGGCACCCGGAAGCCCGGGACCACGGGGACGACGGCCGACCCCGCCGCGACGGCGGCCGGCCCCACCCTCGCGGCCTACGCGAGCAGCCAGTTGCTCGCCCGCGGGAAGGCCGCGGCCGGCTGACGACCCGTCTTCAGGCCCAACTGAGCAGCATCTTGCCGGGGTTCATGATGCCCTGCGGGTCGAGGGCGTCCTTCACCGTGCGCAGCAGGGCGAGTTCGACCGGCGACTTGGCCGCCACCAGTGCGTCGGCCTTGAACACGCCGATGCCGTGCTCGCCGCTGATGCTGCCGCCGAACTCCGCCACCACCTGGTGCACCAGTGCGGAGACCTCCACCCGGTCGATCCCCTGCGCCGCCAGCACGTTGAAGTGCACGTTGCCGTCGCCGACATGGCCGAAGACATTGACCGACAGCTCAGAGTGACGGTCCGTCAGGCGCCGCTCGGCCGCAGTGACGAAGTCGGCGACGGCGCTGAGCGGCAGACCGACGTCGTGCTTGACCGCGCCGCCGGACCGCTTCTCCGCCTCCGGCAGCGCCTCGCGCAGCGCCCAGAGCGCCTGGGCCTGCGGGTGGTCCAGAGCCGGCAGGGCATCGGTGATCAGGCCGCGCTCGGTGGCCTCGGCGAGGAACTCCTCCATCCGGGCGGCCAGTCCGGCGCCGTCCCGGGTGGCGGTCGCCTCCATCATGTACGCCGGGTACGGGGTGCCGAACGGGTCCCGGGTGCCCGGGACTTGGGCGAGCAGCAGGTCGACGCCGGTCCGGGTGAAGAGCTCCCGGGCGCTGAGCCGGTCCTCCAGCAGGTCCCGGGCGCAGGAGAGCAGCGGGGTGAGCACGGCGAGTCCGGGCAGCGCGAGGAGAGCGACGGCGCGGTCGGCACCCCGGCACCGCGTACCGGGCGCAGACCGCGACGGCGGCGGCCACCTGCGCGGTGTCGCGGGGGCGCAGCACCGCGGCGGGGTGGGCGGGCAGCAGGCCGCGCTCGTCGCGGACGAAGCCGGCGGCCGGGTCGGCCGGGTCCAGTACGTCGCCCGGCGCGAGCACGGAGCGCAGGGCGGCGAGAGCGGCGGGCAGGTCGGGTCGCGTCTGTTCCACGCTGGCATCCTGCCAGCCCGGCGCTCCAGAACGGCCTGACCCGTCCGAGAGTCCGCTATCGAGGGGTCAGCGCGTGACCCATGAAGTCCAGCGCGGCCGGGAGGACTCGGCGCCAGAAGCCGTCGGTGTGCTCGCCGCGCGGGAAGCGCGCCTGTACGGCGCCGCCCTGGGTGGCGAGTTGGCGGGCGGCGGGGCAGAACGGGTCCTCGGTGCCGCACCAGACGGCCAGCGGGCGTCCGTGCGGCTGGTCGAGGTGGAGCAGCGGCTCGTCCTCGCGCCAGTCCGCCTCGGAGTCGAAGCCGTCCACCGTCCGGGCGTCGTCCCAGCTGCGGAACACCGCCGGGCTCAGCGCCGCAACCGGGCCGAAGCCCGCGCCGCGGGCGCGGGCGTAGCGCAGCGCGCCCGAACCGCCCATCGAGATGCCGAGCACACCGGCGGGCGCGCCGGCGTTCGGGCGGGCGAAGCCCCGGGCGGCCAGCCAGCCCGGCAGCTCGTCCAGCAGCATCCGCTGCGGGTCGTCACCGGGGGTGCGCTGGTGCCAGTAGCTCGCGTCGCCGCCGTCGACCGCGACCAGGACGAACGGCGGCACGCCGGCCGCCACCGCCGCCGCCTGGAACTGCGGCATCCCGAGCTGCACCATGGCCCGCGCGTCGGCGCCGCGCCCGTGCAGCACCACGCAGACCGGCAGCGCGCCGTGGTCGGCCACCCCGGGCGGGGTCATCGTGATCAGCCGCACCGTGCGGCCGCGAGCCTGGGAGGCGACCAGCTCGTCGGTCAGCGGTCCCGGGGTGACCCGCGGCACGCTGCCGTCCGGGCCGGTCAGCCCGAGCGCCCGGCGCAGCGTCACTCCGCCCGGCAGCACGTCCTCCGCCATCGCGGTGCCCGTCCCGGCGCCGAGCACGGCGAGCCCGCCGAGCGCGCCGCCCGCCCGCAGCAGCCGGCGTCTGGTCAGGCCTGCTCCGCTGGTGCTCATCGTCTCGTCTCCCCGCCGCTCATGATCGAACTCATGTCGGAGAGATGCTAACCGGCCGTCAGTCGACGGGATCCGGCTGTTACCGAGCCATGACGGGCCGCGGATGACCTTGGTGAACAGGGTGATCTGTGATCATGGCAGTGAAGCGTGAACACCCGAGGATCAGGAGACAAGGTGAACGTCGGATTCGTCGGACTGGGGGCCATGGGCCGGGAGATGGCGGGGCAGCTGCTCGCCGCCGGGCACCGCGTGCAGGTCTGGAACCGCTCGCCCGAGCCGGTGCGGGAGCTGGTCGAGCGCGGGGCGCTCGCGGCGGGGAGCCTCGCCGAGGCGCTGGGGAACGAGGTCGTGGTCTCGATGCTCGCGGACGACGCCGCGGTGGAGTCGCTGCTGCTCGACGAAGCGCTGCTGGCCACGGCCGGCGCCGCCGTGCACGTGAACATGGCCACCGTCTCCCCCGCGCTCGCCCGCCGGGCCGCCGAGCTGCACGCCCGACACGGCCTCGGTTATGTCGCGGCGCCGGTCCTCGGCCGCACCGACGTGGCCGCCGCCGGAAACCTCACCATCCTTGCGGCGGGCGAGAGTTCGATGATCGACCGGGTGGCGCCGCTGTTCGACGCGATGGGCCGGGCGACCAGGCGGCTGGGAGATCAGCCGCAGCTGGCCAACATCGCGAAGATCAGCGCCAACTTCATGCTGGTCTCGGCCATCGAGGCGTTCGCCGAGGCGTCCGCACTCGCCGAGGCCGGCGGGCTGGCCTCGGAGGAGCTGCTCGCGATCCTGACCAACACCATCCTGCCCGGCCCGGTCTACGCCGGATACGGCGCGATGATCGCCGAACGCCGGTACGAGCCCGCCGGGTTCCGCCTGGCACTCGGGCTCAAGGACGTCGGCCTGGCACTGGACGCGGGCGCCGAGGCGGGCGTCCCGCTACCGTTCGCGGACGTGCTGCGCACGGCGCTCACGGAGTCCGTGGCGCACGGGGACGGCGGGCTCGACCTCGCCGCGCTCGGCGAACGGGCCCGCCGCCGGGCCGGGTTGAGCACCTAGGGCTGGAGCCGCCCCGCGAAGCGGCGCTCGAAGCCGTCGCCGGTGTCGGCGGTCACGGCGTAGTCGTAGCGTCCGGCGGAGGTCGGCGCCAGCACGTCCTCCGCGCTGCCGCCGGCCGGCACGGTGACCGTCCGGGCCGTCGAACCACTCGCACCGAAGGCCGAGTTGGCGCCGATGGTGAAGACCACCGGGCGGCCGCCCTGGTTGCTCAGGGTGATCCGGACGCCTCCCGGGGTCTCCACCGATGCCACCTCGGGGTGGCCCTTTGCGGAGTTCGTCCAGGTCCGGACATCGCCCTTGTAGCCGCGCAGGAACCCGTCCGGGCCGTGCGCGTCGATGTCGTACGGGCCGCCGCTGACGCCGAGCGCGCTGAAGTAGTCGCTGACGGTGCCGTCGACCGGCAGGGTGTAGCGCCAGGCGCCGAACTGCCGGAAGTTGACCACGTACATCGAGATGCCCGCGCCCAGCGTGCCCAGGTTGTCCAGGGTGACCCAGAGCCGGCCGGTGGAGGTGTCGGTGCGCGAGGAGGAGCCGAAGCGGTAGCCGATCGGCAGCGACGGGCGGTCGCCCGGCTCGACCTGCGGCTGCTGCTGGACGATCGGCGGGAAGAGCGGCGGCAGCAGCAACTTGTCCTGCTCGGCCAGGTCGGCCAGTAGCTGCTTGGTGTCCGGCAGCGCGGGGAAGGTGCGGTTGCTGGTGGTGAAGTCGAAGGCCGACATCAGGTCGCCGCAGACCGTGCGCCGCCAGGCGGAGATGTTGGGCTCCTTGACGCCGGTCCAGTTCTCCAGGAAGCGCAGCACCGAAGTGTGGTCGAACACCTCGGAGTTGACCTTGCCGCCACGACTCCAGGGCGAGATGACGATCATCGGCACGCGCGGCCCGAGGCCGATCGGGACGCCTCCCACGAACTCGTCGGGCGTGCCGTCCGGCGCCACCGGAGGCACCACGTGGTCGAAGAAGCCGTCGTTCTCGTCGTAGTTGAGCAGCACGACGGTCTTCGCCCAGACCTCCGGGTTGGCGGCCAGCGCCTGGAGCACGTACGAGGAGGTGAAGTCCGCGCCCTGGGCCGGCGGGTAGTTGGGGTGCTCGGACTGCGCGGTCGGGGCCACCACCCAACTGACGGCCGGGAGCGTCCCGTTGGCGACATCGTTGGCGAAGTCGTCGGCGCCCCGGCGAGCCATGCCGTTGACGTAGAGCGGCGAGTCCTGGGCGGCGGTCTGGAAGGACCTGAACCAGGCCAGGGCGTTGTCGTCGTAGTTGTCCTGCTGCTGGTAGACCTTCCAGGAGATGCCGGCCGCCTGCAGCCGCTCGGGGTAGGTGGTCCAGGTGAAGCCGGTCCTGGTGTTGTCGGTGGCTGGTCCGCCGCCGGTGGCGTTCGGGTCGATCGTCCCCGACCAGAGGTAGAGCCGGTTCGGGTCGGTGGAGGTCAGGGCGGAGCAGAAGTACTGGTCGCAGACGGTGAAGGCGTCCGCCAGCGCGTACTGGAAGGGGATGTCCTGGCGGCGGTAGTAGCCCATCGTGTACCAGGTCTTGGCCGGGATCCAGTTGTTGTACTGGCCGTTCGCCCAGGCGCTGTGGGTGCCGGACCAGGAGTGGTCCAGGTCGAAGATCCGCTGGGCGTCGCTGGTGGAGGTGTCCAGGTGCCAGGGCAGCAGGTCGGTGCCGCCCACCGTGCCGAGCATCTTCTGCCGCAGCACGTCCGAGCCGCCGGGGAAGCGCACCCGCGAGGTGTCGCCGTACCCGCGCACGCCGTTCAGGGTACCGAAGTAGTGGTCGAACGAGCGGTTCTCCTGCATGAGCACCACGACGTGCTCGACGTCGTCCAGCGTGCCGGGCGCCGAGGGGGCGGCCAGGACCTGCTGGACGGTGCCGGGCAGCGCGCCGAGGCCGAGCGCGGCGCCGGAGGCGGCGGCCGAACCGAGCAGAGCGCGGCGGGAGAGCGGGGACACGAGGCCTCCAGGAAGGGGGAAACAACTGTTCACCGACGGTGAGTTACCTGCCGGTAAGGATGATTCCAGCGAAGAGTGAACAGCGGAAGACAGGGGACTTGCCTTCTTGGCGGATCATCAGGGCCGATAAACTGTCCGGATGACCGATACCACCGCCACCGTCCTCATCGTTCCCGGCTACGAGGGCTCCGGCCCCGAGCACTGGCAGAGCCACTGGGAGCGCGAGCACCCCGGCTACCTGCGCGTCGAGCAGGCCGACTGGGACGCCCCGCAGGTCGACGAGTGGGTGGACACCCTGCACCGGGCCGTGCTGGCCCAGTCCGGCCCGGTGGTGCTGGTCGCGCACAGCCTCGGCTGCATCACCATCGCCCACTGGGCGGCGCGCCACGGCCTGCCGGTGGCCGGCGCGCTGCTGGTCGCGCCGCCCGACATCGACAACGCGGTGAACCCCGGCCTGCGGACCTTCCAGCCGATCCCGCTGCGCCCGCTGCCGTTCCCCAGCATCGTCGTCAGCAGCAGTGACGACCCGTGGGCCAGCCCCGAGCGCTCCCGGCGCTTCGCCGAGAACTGGGGCGCCCGGCTGGTCGCACTCGGCCCGCTCGGTCACATCAACAGCGCCTCCGATCTCGGCAGTTGGCCCGAGGGCCAGGCCCTGCTCGCGGAACTGACAGCGCGCAGCGCCTGATGTCCCCGCACGGCACCGCCGCCCACCAGCGACTGACCGACCTCCCGCCGCTGGTGCGCCGCGCCCTGGAGGTCGCCCGGGCGCACGGCTTCGAGAACTCCTGCCACCCCGAACAGGGCCTGCTCCTACGGGCGTTGGCCGGCGGGGCGGAGCAGCTGATCGGCGAGAGCGGGACCGGCTGCGGGGTCGGCCTGGCCTGGCTGGCGAGCGGCGCGGGCCCGGGGGTGCGGCTGCTCAGCGTCGAGCGCGACCCGGCCCGCGCGGCGCTCGCCGCCGAGGTCTTCGCCGACCTGCCGCACGTCCAGGTGCTGTGCGCGGACTGGAGCGAGCTCTACCGGAGCGCACCGTTCGACCTGCTGGTGCTGGACGGCGGCGGCCAGGGCAAGGGGGCCGAGCCGCCCGCCGACCCCGTCCGACTCCTTTCCCCCCAAGGCACCGTCGTCATCGACGACTTCACCCCCGCCACCGGCTGGCCGCCGCTGCACGACGGCCGCCCGGACACCGCGCGCCTGCACTGGCTGGAGCACCCGGCCCTGCGGGCCACCGAACTGCGCCTCGCGCCGGACCTCAGCTCCGTGGTGGCGACCAGGCGGCACGATGGCGGACCCGGCTAGGGTCGCCGCATGACGAACAGCCTTGCGGCCTTCCTCGCCGCGCGCCTGCACGAGGACGAAGCCATCGCCACCCGGGCCGACGGCTGCATCGAACACCTGCTCGGCGCCGTGGACAGCTCGGACCGCCACCTCCGCCGGGCCGAGGTCTACGTCGAACACCACTGCCCGGAGCGGGCGTTGGCCGAGGTCGCGGCCAAGCGCCGGATCATCGACAGCTGCCTGCGCACCCTCGCCGACGACGACCGCGACGACCGTGACGACCGCGGCGGCCACGCGCTCGCCGAGCAGACGCTGCGCCTGCTCGCCCTGCCCTACCGGGAGGACACCGAGTACGAGGCCGCCTGGTCACCCGGCGCCTGACGGCGAGGGGCGGCGGGGCCCGTCGGCCCCGCACCCGGCCCTACTCTGCGAGCGACATGTACAGCCGCGTCCCGTGCGGCCGGAACCCGACCCGCTCGTAGACCCGGCGCGAGCCCTCGCCCGAGTACTCGAGCCACACGGACTGCACCCCGTCGGCGAACATCGCCACGGCAAGTGCCGCGGTGACGGCGGCGGCGACACCCCGGCCGCGGAAGGCCGGGCGCGTCCCGACCCCGGCCAGCTCCGAGGTCCCGACGGCCGGTGCGGAGGTCAGCGCCCCACCCGCGCAACTACCGTCGGGGGCACGGACGAAGCGGACGGCGCCGCCCGACTCGTGAGTACGGCGCAGCCGGGCCGCGCCCTCCGGAGAGGAGGCGAACTCGCCCGAGAAGGCCTCCGCCAGGGCACCGTCGATCGCCGTGAACTCCTCGTCGGTGGCCGGGATCTCCACGACCGGGCGCCCCGGACCGGCCTTCGGCACGACCAGGGTGGCAGGCGTGCAGAGCAGGTACTCGTGCACCGCCTCGCGAGTGAAGCCGGCCTCGCGCAGCGCGGGCTCCACGGCGGGTGCGGCGTCAGGGGCGAACTCCAGGCGCGGCTTGAGCCCGCGCTCGCGGAAGGCCGCGACCAGGGCGGCGACATCGGCAGCGGTCGGCTCGGCGCCGGGCAGCGGCGTCGCGTAGTTGATGTACGGGCTGGTGGTACCGGGGTCGAACCCCGCGACGAAGCCGGCGGTCTCGACGACCGAGGGACGGCGGCGGAGGTTGGCGACGGCAAAGCGCTGGACGTTGGTGTCCACGATGATGTTGACCTCACGTTGAAGACATGGTGGTGCGCGCTCTCGGAGCTGCGCATGCTTGTCAGGCCCGGCCGATGGCCGAGGGCCGCAGTGCGTCGAGGCACTGCACGTGGGGCCGCCGTGTGTAGAGACGGACCAGGTACTGCAAGACGGACGCCGCGAAGGGCGAACCGCTCAGTACCTACGGCGGCCGCTGAAGGGCGCCGGAACCATGGACTTCAATCCTTTGTCTGGTGCGTGTGCGTGCTGCACAACGGCGCCAACCCTGCCACGAAGATCGAACGTGCACAAGAGGGTCGGCCCGGTCGTCAGTACTCCACGGTGATCCGGCGGGCCGGGCCGTCCACGCGGATGCGGCCGCCGCAGGGGATGACGAGCTGCGGGTCGGTGTGGCCGAAGTCGACGTCGAAGACGGCGACGGTGTCCGGGGCGTAGGTGGCCAATGCACGTAGGACGGCCTCGCGTTGGGCCTTGCGGTAGGCGGCCTTCTGCTCCACGGCCAGCGGCTGGGCGAAGCTCCAGCTCTTCGCGCGGGCCATCAGGAGTGCGGGGAACTGGCGCAGCAGGCCGCGTTCGCCCATGTTGCGCAGGATCCGGTAGACCTCGTCGGCGCTCGGCAGCTCCTCGGAGGTCTCCAGGTAGAGCACCTGGCCCGCGTACTCCCCGACCGGCCGGATCTCGCGGTCGGCCATCAGCATCCAAGCGAGGATCTCCAGGTTGCCGCCCCAGCCGAGGCCCTCGACGACCCGGTCGGCGTTGTGCCAGATCCAGCCCTCGGCGGGCTCCATCAGGGGCTCCGACGCGAAGGTCGCCGGGTCACCCCAGTCCTTCCCGACGTCGCCGGATTCCGGCGACTCCCGCAACTCGTAGGCGCCCGAGTCGAACAGCGCCGCCCGCACGGACTGCGCGGTCAGCGGGTGCAGTGCGCCGGGGCGTCCCAACTCCACCATCACCGAAGCACCGTGGTAGCTGACGATGCCCAGGTTGCGCAGGAAGAGCAGCAGGTTGGTGTTGTCGCTGTAACCGAAGAACGGCTTCGGGTTGGCCCGGATCAACTCCTTGTCCAGCAGCGGCAGTACGGTGATCTGGTCCTCACCGCCGATGGTGGCGATGACCGCCTTGATCTGCGGGTCGGCGAACGCGGCGTGGATGTCCGCGGCGCGCTGCTGCGGGGTGGAGCCGAACAACCGGGTGGCCGGGTACTCCACCGGCACCAGCCCGAACTCCTCGCGCAGCCGCCGCAGCCCCAACTCGTACGGCAGCGGGAACTGGCCGGGGCTGCCCGCCGACGGGGAGATGACCGCGACCTGGTCACCGGGGCGCGGCTTGGGCGGGTACACGGGGGGAGTCGTCATAGGTCGATCCTATGAAACGGTGCTGCCCCCTCCGCACGCGCGGAAGGGGCAGCACCGTTCATGACGGACGGGCAGGGCGTCAGTGCGCCATGACCGGGATGAAGTCCTCCTTCGCCTCACTGGACTCGGCCGGGCGGTGGCCCATGTGGCCGGCGTTCAGGAAGGTGAAGGCGATCAGCGAGGCGAGCGCCAGGATGCCGGCCGACCACCAGATCGCGGTGGCGAAGCCGTGCACCTCGATCTGCAGCAGGGCGTTGGTCTTGCTGGTGACGTGCGCGGGGTGGAAGGCCTTCATCGAGCTGGCCACCACCGTGCTGAGCAGCGCGGTGCCGATGGCGCCGCCGACCTGCTGCGAGGTGTTGACCATCGCGGAGGCGACGCCGGCGTCCTGCGGCTGCACCTTGAAGGTCGCCAGGCTCATCGCCGGCATGAACGAGGTACCCATGCCGAGGCCCATCAGGACCAGGCCGGGCAGGATCAGCAAGTAGGACGAGTCGACCTTGATCTGGGTGAGGATCACCAGGCCGGACGCCGCGACCAGGAAGCCGGGGCCCATCAGCCAGCGGGCCGGCACCCGGTTCATCAGGCGGGCGCCGATCTGGGTGGAGCCGGTGATCATGCCGGCCACCATCGGCAGGAACGCCACGCCGGTCTTGACCGGCGAGTAGCCGAGCACGTTCTGCAGGTAGTACGTCAGGAAGAGGAACAGCCCGAACATCCCGATGACCGCGAGGCCCAGCGAGAGGTAGACGCCACCGCGGTTGCGGTTGAGCAGCACGCGCAGCGGCAGCAGCGGGCTCTTGACCCGGCTCTCGACCACGACGAAGGACGCCAGCAGCACGGCGGCGGCGGCGAACAGGCCGATGGTGGTGCTGGAGGTCCAGCTGTCCTCCTGGGCCTTGGTGAAGCCGTAGACCAGGGAGACCAGGCCGCTGGAGACCAGCAGCACGCCGGGGATGTCCAGGGGGTTGCGGTTGCGGGCACCGCCCGGCTCGCGGATCACCATCACCGCGCCGATGACGGCGATCACGGCGAACGGGACGTTGACGAAGAGGGTCCAGCGCCAGTTGAGGTACTCGGTGAGCAGTCCGCCGAGGATCAGGCCGATCGCACCGCCACCACCGGCGATGGCGCCGTAGATGCCGAACGCCTTGGCGCGCTCGTTGGCCTCGGTGAACATCACCGAGAGCAGCGAGAGTGCGGCGGGCGCGAGCATCGCGCCGAACACGCCCTGCAGGGCGCGGGAACCTATCAGCATGCTGATGTTGCCGGCGGCGCCACCGAGCGCGGACGCGGCGGCGAAGCCGGTCAGGCCGATGATGAACATCCGGCGGCGGCCCAGCAGGTCGGAGAGCCGCCCGCCGAACAGCAGCAGGCCGCCGAAGGCCAGCGCGTAGGCGGTGATGACCCACTGGCGGCTGGTGTCGGAGAAGGCGAGGTCGCGCTGCGCGGACGGCAGGGCGATGTTGACGATGGTCGCGTCCAGTACCACCATCAGCTGGGCGAGGCCGATGAAGGCCAGCGCCTTCCAGCGCCTGGGGTCGGGGTGTGGAACGGTTTCAGACATGGGTTTACTCACCTAACGGTGCTGCTGGTGCGAGGCGTGCTGGTGCATGCAAAAAGAACGTGAAAGCGCGTCCGCGGACGTCGAGCCGGGCAACGGCACGGTGCGGCGGGTTGATCAGCGTGAGGGGTCGATCAGCGTGAGGGGTCGATCAGGCGTGCGAGGTCGATCGGGCGGGCAGGGTCGTGATGCGGCGCCGCAGGTCTTCCAAGGTAGCGGCACGGCCCGGGAGTTGGGACGGCAAGGGGGTCCGCAGACCGTCCAGGAACAGGTGCAGGTGGCGGTGGACGAAGGCGCTGACGTCGACATCGAGGCAGTCGGTGCCCGGCAGCGGACGGGTGAGCTGGGCGACCGCGACGAACACGTCACCCGGGCCGACGTCCGTACGCAGCTGGCCGGCCTCGCGGGCACGCTGCATCAGCTGCTCGACGACCCCCTCCAGCTGGGCGCGGATCGCGAAGAGCTGCTCGTCCTGCGCGAGGTCCACGCCCGCGGTGAGCATGGAGCAGAGCGCGCCGATCCGCTCCTCGGCGGCGACGTGGACGAAGCGCCGGAGCGCGTCGAACGGCTCGGAACCGTCCACCAGTCCCTGTTCCGCCTGGACGAGGATGCGCTCCATCACCGAGCGGGCGACGGCGCGCACCAGCGACGAGCGATCCGGGAAGTTGCGGTACAGCGTGGCGTTACCCACACCGGCCCGCTTGGCGATCTCGTCCAGCGGTGCCTCGGCGCCGCTCTCGGAGAGGATCTCCCGGGCGGCGGTGAGGATGCGCTCCCGGTTGCGGCTGGCGTCCGCCCGCAGTCGGGGTGTCGCGGGCTTGGCGGCCGGTTCGGCCTGCTCGGCCTTGACGGCACACCCGGCCAACACACTGCGTACAGCCTTGATGGCACTCACCACGACACTCCCTCCAGGGGCAGATTTCCGGGGACTGGTTCCCCACTTCGTCCTACTGTACGGCAAACGGGGAAAAGCTCCCCGGATATTTCCCCGGGTGCTGTGAGGGGAGTCACATCACCCGGTTGCCACCGCTGACCAGCGAAGATCCATTCCGTACTCACCGGTATCCGGCATCGCCGTGTGGCCCGTCGCAAACTGGGCAGGAAGACCGGGTTGCTTCCCGGATGGAAGATGGTGGATCACGTGAAACCCGCACGGCCCGCTACCCCGCCCATGGACGTCGTGCCGAAAGCGCCACCGACGGTGACTGAGTTGACCCAGTCCGCCGCGGAGACGTACGTGGCAAGCGTCTGCTTCAAGATCGGCCCACCGCGCCGGGTCGGCGTCGAGCTGGAGTGGCTGGTCCACGACTCCAGCCGCCCCGACGCCGCTCCCGCGCACGACCGCACACTCGCCGCCCTCGCAGCCCTGCGACTGCCGCAGGAAGACCCGTCTCTCCCCCACGGCTCCCGGATCACCAGGGAGCCGGGCGGCCAGGTCGAGCTCAGCTCCCCGCCCGCCGACAGCCTGAGCGAGTGCCTCGACACCACCTCTCGCGACCTCTCCACGCTACGGGCCGCCTTCGCCGCCCAGGGTCTGACCCTGACCGGCTACGGCACCGAGCCGCATGAGCGGGAGCGGCGGGTCCTGCTGCGCCACCCCCGCTACCTGGCCATGGAGGAGTTCTTCGACCGGGCCGGGCCATGGGGCAAGATCATGATGACCAGCACCGCGTCCACCCAGGTCTGCCTCGACGCGGGCACCGACCAGGGCGGGGCGCACGGGTTCCGCGAGCGCTGGCTGCTCGCCCACCGGCTGGGCCCGGTGCTCGTCGCCGCCTTCGCCAACTCCCCGCTGCTGGACGGCAGACCGACCGGCTACCGGTCCACCCGGCAGGCCGTCTGGTCCCGGATGGACCCCAGCCGCACGCTGGCACCGATCGTGCCGGACGGCGACCCGCGGGCCTCCTGGGCCCGCTACGTGCTGGACGCCGACGTGCTCTGCATGCGCCGGGCCGACGGTCTGCCGTGGAACGCGCCGGCCGGCCTGACCTTCCGGGACTGGCTGCGCCGGCCCGCCGGGCAGCGTCCGACGGTGGCCGATCTCGACTACCACATCACCACCCTGTTCCCCCCGGTGCGCCCGCACGGCTACCTCGAACTGCGCATGATCGACGCCCAGCCCGGCGACGGCTGGATGGTGACGACCGCGCTCACCACCGCGCTCTTCGAGGACCCGCGTGCCGCCGACGCCGCCCACGAGGCGCTGGAGCCGCTCGCCCGGACCGCCGAGGAGCCCGGACCGCGCGGCGCCGCCTGGAGCCGGGCGGCCACCCGGGCAGTGGACGATCCGGTGCTGCGGCGTGCCGCGCTGGCCTGCTTCGCCGCCGCCGACGCCGCGCTGCCCGGGCTCGGCGCCAGCGAGCAACTGCGCAACAAGGTCGCCGACTTCGTGGACCGCTACACCGCCCGCGGCCGATGTCCGGCCGACGACCTGCTCGATCCGTCCGGCGCGGACCGGCGCCCCGCGCCTCAGGAGGCAACGCCGTGCTGAACCCCGACCCCACCACCATGACCGAACACACCCCGATAACGGAACTCACCGACGAGCAGCTGCGGGAGGCCATCGCCACCGAGCTGCTGGCCGCCCGGGAGCGCACCAGCGGCCTGACCGACTGCGTGGACGACGGTGAACTCACCGCCCAGCACTCCCTGTTGATGTCGCCGCTGGTCTGGGACCTGGCGCACATCGGCAACCAGGAGGAGCTCTGGCTGCTGCGCAACGTGGGCGGCCGCGACCCGATGCACCCCGAGATCGACCAGCTCTACGACGCCTTCGAGCACCCGCGCGCCGAGCGGCCGAGGCTTCCGCTGCTGCCGCCCACCGAGGCCCGGGCCTACGCGCACGAGGTCCGCGGCCGGGTGCTCGACCTGCTGGCCGGGGTCGAACTGGCCGGCCCGCCGCTGCTTCAGGCCGGATTCGCCTTCGGCCTGATCGCCCAGCACGAACAGCAGCACGACGAGACCATGCTGATCACCCATCAGCTGCGCTCCGGCGCCGCCGCGCTCGCCGCGCCCACCCCGCCGGCCCCGACCCACGCCGACTGGCCGTCCGAAGTCGTGGTGCCCGCAGGGCCGTTCACCATGGGAACGGACACCGAGCCGTGGGCGCTGGACAACGAGCGCCCGGCGCACGAGGTGTACCTGCCCGCCTTCGCGCTGGACACCACGCCGGTGAGCAACGCGGCCTACCAGCTGTTCATCGACGACGGCGGCTACCACAACCCGCGCTGGTGGACCCCGGCCGGCTGGCAGCACCGGATGGACGCCGGGCTCACCGCACCGCTGTTCTGGTCGCGCGAGGACGGCCAGTGGCTGCGCCGCCGCTTCGGCCGCACCGAGCCGGTGCCGCCCGACGAGCCCGTCCTGCACGTCACCTGGTACGAGGCGGACGCCTACGCGCGCTGGGCCGGCCGCCGGCTGCCCACCGAGGCGGAGTGGGAGAAGGCCGCCCGGCACGACCCGGCCACCGGCCGCACCCGCCGCTTCCCCTGGGGCGACGCGGCGCCGGGGCCCGAGCACGCCAACCTCGGCCAGCGCCACCTCCAGCCGGCCCCGGTCGGCAGCTACCCGCAGGGCGCGTCCCCGTACGGGGCACGGCAGTTGATCGGTGACGTCTGGGAGTGGACGTCGAGCGACTTCGCGCCCTACCCGGGCTTCAGGGCCTGGCCGTACCGGGAGTACTCCGAGGTGTTCTTCGCCGAGCCCGGCAAGCCGGCGCCGTACAAGGTGCTGCGCGGCGGCAGCTTCGCGGTCGCCCCGGTGGCCTGCCGCGGCACCTTCCGCAACTGGGACCACCCGGTGCGGCGGCAGATATTCTCCGGCTTCCGCACCGCCCGCAGCCTCGGAGCCGATGCCTGATGTGCCGTCATCTCGCTTACCTGGGCGCCCCCGTGCCCATAGCCGAACTGGTGCTCGAACCGCAGTTCGGGCTGTACCGGCAGTCCTGGGCACCCCGAATGCAGCGGTACGGGACGGTCAACGCCGACGGCTTCGGCCTGGGCTGGTACGCCGACGGCGACCCCGTCCCCGCCCGCTACCGCCGCGCCGGGCCGATCTGGGCCGACGAGAACCTGCCGGAGCTGGCCCGGGTGGTGCACACCCGGGCCCTGCTGGCCGCCGTCCGCTCCGCGACGGCCGGCACCGCGGCGGGCGAGGCCGCCGCCGCGCCGTACGCGGACGGCAGTTGGCTCTTCAGCCACAACGGCGCGCTGAGCGGCTGGCCGGACGCGCTCGGCCCGCTGGCCGCGCTGCTGCCGCCGGCCGACCTGCTCTCGCTGGCCGCGCGCTGCGACTCCGCGCTGGTCTGGGCGCTGCTCACACACCGGCTGCGCACCGGACAGCAGCCGGCCGAGGCGCTGGCCGGCACGGTCCAGGACGTCGCCCGGCACACCGACGCGCGCCTCAACCTGCTGATCACCAACGGCCATGTGATCGCCGCGACCACCTGGGGCGACACCCTGTTCCACCGCCTGGAGCGCGGCCGCTCGGTGCTGGTCGCCTCCGAGCCGAGCGACGACGGGCCCGGCTGGGTCCCGGTGCCCGACCACTCGCTGCTGCTGGCCACCCCGGACGCGGTGAGCATCCGCCCGCTGGACCGTGCTGACCCGATTCGAGAGGACAACTCCTGATGACCGCCTTCGAGTTCACCCGGCTACTGCCCGCCGACCACTTCGCCCGCGCGCTGCGCGAGGACGTCCGCCACGGACTGACCGCCGACCCGAAGTGGCTGCCACCGAAGTGGTTCTACGACAGCCGGGGCAGTGAGCTCTTCGAGGAGATCACCCGGCTGCCCGAGTACTACCCGACCCGTGCCGAGCGGGCCATCCTGACCGCCCGGGCCGAGGAGATCGCCGCGATCACCAAGGCCCGCACCGTCGTCGAACTGGGATCGGGCTCCTCGGAGAAGACCAGACTGCTGCTGGACGGGCTGCACGCGCTGGGCACCCTGGAGAGCTACGTCCCGGTGGACGTCAGCGAGAGCGCCCTCCAGGAGGCCGGCGAGCAACTGGTCAAGGAATACCCTGAGTTGGCCGTCCATGGGGTGGTCTCGGACTTCACCGCCAGCCTCGACCTGCCGCATGCGGTGAACTCCCCCAAGCTGGTGGCCTTCCTCGGCGGCACGCTGGGCAACCTGCTGCCCGCCGAGCGCGCCGTCTTCCTGTCCGCGCTGCGGGCCGAACTGGCACCCGGCGACGCACTGCTGCTCGGCACCGACCTGGTGAAGGACCCGGCCGTGCTGGTCGCCGCCTACGACGACGCGGCCGGGGTGACGGCGGAGTTCAACAAGAACGTGCTCAACGTGGTGAACCGCGAACTGGACGCCACCTTCGACCCGGAGGCCTTCGAGCACGTCTCCCACTGGGACGCCGAGCAGGAGTGGATCGAGATGCGGCTGCGCTCCCGCGAGGACCAGACCGTGAAGATCCCGGCGCTGGACCTGGCGGTGCACTTCGCCGCGGGCGAGGAGTTGCGCACCGAGATCTCGGCGAAGTTCCGCCGCGAGCGGGTCGAACGGGAGCTGGCCGCGGCCGGTTTCGCACTGACCCACTGGTGGACCGACCCCGAGGGACGGTTCGGCCTCTCGCTGGCCCAGCCGATCGGCTGATCCTCCCCTCCTGACAGGCGGCGCCTGCGCACCTCGGTGCACAGGCGCCGCTGCTGTGTCCGACGAATCCAGAGACCGGCCGGCAATTGGGGGGCGGTCTTATTGACACAGAGTCTTGCTGAAGCTCTGAATGACTGCTTCACTTCTTGCCGTGGCCTACCGGAAAACGCCTGCCGTACAAGCCCGGCTCGACGCGCAGCGCGAGACCGTGCTCACTGCCGCGATCGAACTGCTCGCCGAACGCGGCTACGCCGCCTGCTCGGTGGCCGCCGTCGCGGAGCGGGCCGGGATCGCCACCGGCAGCGTGTACCGGTCCTTCCGCAGCAAGGCCGAGCTGGTCGCCGAGCTGTTCCGGTCGGTGGTCGGCCGGGAGGTCGCGGCCGTGCGCGACGCGGCCGCCTTCGAGGGCGACCTGCACGCCCAGGTCGCCTCGGTGATCGGCACCTTCGCCGGACGGGCGCTCGGCGCGCCACGGCTGGCGTACGCGCTGCTCGCCGAGCCGGTGGACGCCGAGGTGGAGGCCGAACGCCTGGTCTTCCGCCGGGCGTTCCGCGATGTGATCGCCGCCCGGATCGCCGAGGGCGTGGCCGCCGGCCGACTGCCCGCGCAGGACCCGGAGCTGACCGCCGCCCTGCTGGTCGGCGGCGTCGGCGAGGCCCTGGTCGGACCGCTGGCGGACGGCCGGGCCCCCGCCGACCTGATCCCCGCCCTGGTCTCCTTCTCCCTGCGCGCCCTGGGCGGCTCCCCCGCCTCCTCCTCCAGCTGACCCCCGTCCCACCCGTAGGAGCAGCACCGTGCGAGACATCGCCCCCTCACCCGAACTCGCCGTCGCCCTGAGAGCCCGCGAGCAGAACGCCGAACGCCTGCTGCGAATCTCGGCCAAGCACATCCACGACCCACTGACCGAGATCGACTGGGACGCCCCCATCGACCCCGACCACTTCGCGATACCCGCCCACCGGGTCTCGCTCTACGGGACACACCTGTGGGAGCGCCTGACGCCGCGCCAGCAGGCGCAGTTGAGCGTGCACGAGCTGGCCAGCGTCACCGCGGCGGGGATCTGGTTCGAGCTGATCCTGATGAACGGCCTGGTCCGGCACGTCTACGACAGCGACCTCACCACCCAGCACGCCCAGTACGCGCTGACCGAAGTCGCCGACGAGTGCCGGCACTCCACGATGTTCGCCAAGTACATCACCACGACCGGCTACCCGTCGGCCCGTCCCAGCCGCCGGGCGCACCGCCGCGGCAAGCTCCATCTGCTGCTCAACGACACCACGTTGACCTTCGCCGGCGCCATCTTCGTCGAGGAGTTCACCGACGCGATGCAGCGCGAGATGATCCGCGACGAGAGCCTGCAACCGCTGGCCCGCTCGGTGGCCCGGATCCACGTGATCGAGGAGGCCCGCCACATCGGCTACGCCAAGCCGGAGTTGGAGCGCCGCTGGGCCCGGATGAGCCCGGTCCGGCGGGCGGTGTTCCGCCAGGTGCTGGGCGTGCTGGCGTACGAGGCGGTGAACGAGGTGATCAACCCGCGGGTCTACGCCCTGGCCGGCCTCGACCCGCGCGAGGCCCGCGCGGTCGCCGCCCAGAACCCGAACTGGCAGGCCACCAAGGCCGACTGGGCCCGCAAGGCGATCACCTTCTTCACCGACATCGGCATCATCGACCACCGCTCCCAGGCGATGTGGCGCCGCGCCGCCGTGCTCTGACCACACAACCTCTTCAGAGGTCCAGCAGCCCCGCCGTGTGGGCGGTGATCGCCGCCTGGACCCGGTTGGTGGCGCCCAGTTTGACCATCAGCCGGGTCACGTGCGCCTTCACAGTGGCCTCGCGCAGGCCGAGCGAGCGGGCGATCTCGGCGTTGGGCAACCCCCGGCCGAGCAGCGACAGCACCTCGGACTCGCGTCCGGTCAGGTCGGCCAGCAGCCGGCGGGCCGCCTGCTGGCGGGGTGTCGCAGGAGGGGCGATCCCGCTGAGCAGCCGCCGCGTGACGGTCGGCGAGAGCATCGCCTCGCCGGCCGCCACCACCCGTACGCCGCGCAGCAGTTCGGGCGGCGGGAGGTCCTTGAGGAGGAAGCCGGCCGCGCCGGCCTGCAGGGCTTCGGCGATGTAGTCGTCCAGCCCGAAGGTCGTCAGCACGATGACCTGCGGCGGTTCGGGCAGTGCGCGGATCCGGCGGGCCGCCTCCAGGCCGTCGGTGCGGGGCATCCGGACGTCCAGCAGGACGACGTCGGGCCGGTGCAGCAGGACGGCCCGGACCGCGCCCTCGCCGTCCTCGGCCTCGCCGACCACCCGGATGTCCTCGGCCGTCTCCAGGATCATCCGCAGCCCGGCCCGGACCAGCGACTCGTCGTCCACGATCAGCACGTCGATCACGCCGCACCCTCCGCCAGGCTCAGTTGCGAGACAGGTCCGGCCGGCCAGGGGAAGCCGGCGCAGACCCGGAAGCCGCCGCCGGCGACCGGTCCGGCCGCGAAGTCCCCGTCCGCCAGCAGCACCCGCTCGCGCAGCCCGACCAGTCCGGCGCCGGAGCCGGGCAGGATCGGGGCGGCGGACCGGGACGGAGAGTTGACCACCTCGACGGTCAGCCGCCGGCCCGGTCCGCCGGACAGTCGCACCTCGGCCGCGGCGCCCGGGGCGTGCTTGTGGATGTTCGTCAGCGCCTCCTGGGCGACCCGGTAGGCAGCCCGACCCATCGCCTCGGGCACCTGCGCGGACGGATCCAGCGGCCCGGTGAGGGAGACCGGAAGTCCGGCCTCCCGAGAGGACTGGACCAGCTCTGCGAGGTCGGCCAACCGGGGTTGCGGGGAGAGCAGTTCGCCGCCTGCGCCGGCGGCGACGTGCGGATCGCGCAGCACCCCGAGCACCTCGCGCAGCTCCTCCATCGCCTGGCGCGCCGTGCCGCGGATCAACTCGGCCGTGCGGTGCACCTGTTCCGCCTCCGGCCGGGCGGTCATCGCGAGCCCGCCGGCGTGCAGGGCGATCAGCGAGACCCGGTGGGCGAGCACGTCGTGCATCTCCCGGGCGATCCTGGTCCGTTCAGCCAGGCGGCTCTGGTCGGCGCGGAACTCCTTCTCGGCCTCGGCTTGTTCGGCCCGCGCTCGAAGGCCGGCCAGCAGGTCGCGGCGGGTGCCCAGGTAGGCGCCGACGAAGGCGACCAGCAGAACCCAGGGGGCGGCCGCGAGGATCGCGTCGGGGATCGCGACCAGCGGTCGGGCGCCGACCCCGCGCACCCCTTCGGCGAGCAGCGCGAGGGCGACCAGGATCCAGCTCAGCCGGTCCCGGCGGCGCAGGGTCAGGGTGGGCAGCGCGACGACGAGTGGCCAGTCCACGCCGGGGATCGCCGCCAGTGCGACGGCCATCACCGCGACGTGGACCGGCCGGGAGCGGCGCCACCACAACGCCGCCGAGCCGACCGCCAGCAGGCCGGCCACCAACCAGGCCGGAACGGCCTGGTGACTCTGTATCTCCTCCACCACGGCGGCGAACAGGCCGATCAGGACGGCCAGTGCGTCGCGCATCCTGGGCAACCGGGGCTGCAACCTCGCGTACCAGCCCGCCCGGCACCCTGTGTTCCCTTTCACTCGCCCAGGCTAGGACGGCAGAGCGCGCCCGTCCTCCCCCCGAGGTCGTAGCCCACCCCCGACCTTCGTCTCCCCCCAAGGCAGGACTCAGCCCCCGGTCGGCCCCGCGGGCCCGGGAATCCGCGCGAACTCGCCCGAGGCGCCCACCGCCTCCGGAGCCGCCGTGTTCAACCGGCCCAGGCCGCTGCGGGTGGCGGCCAGCACCACCCGGTCGCCCGGCGCGAGCCCGCGGCTGCGGTCGGCATACCCCCACTGGTAGCTGTCCGGCTGCCGGGCCAGCCGTACCGCGAGCACCCGCAGCCCGCCCAGCGCCTCGATGTCGTTACGGCTCATGCCGGCCAGCGCACCGCCCTCCTCCGCCGTCAGCTCGGCGATCAGCAGCACGTGCCGGTAGACCGACAGCGTGCCCAGCACCTCACGCCCCATCAGCGCCGCCGCGAAGGCCGGCGCGGCCAGGTAGGAGACCGAGCGCGAGGCGACGTTGCCCAGCGTCGCGTAGACGTGTTGAGCGAAGTCGTCGTCGAAGAGCCGCACCACGATCCGCACGCTGTCGCGCAGCGCCCGGGCCTCCAGCGCCGCCTCCAGGTTGACCGCGTCGTCGTTGGTCACGGCGACCACGGCCCGGCTGTGCTGCACCCGGGCCCGGCGCAACTGGTCCTCCAACGGGCCCTCGCCGACCAGGACCGGTATCCCGAGCGCCCGCACCGCCGCGATCCCGCGCGCCTGCGGATCGCGCTCCACGCAGGCCACCGGGACCCCGAACTCCCGCATCAGGGTGGCCACCCTGGTCCCGAGGTTACCGAGCCCGACCACCACCACGTGCTGGCGCAGCCCCGCGCTCGGGCCCTTCGGCAGCCCGCGCCGCCCGGAGGCGAGGATCTCGACCATGATCGCGGTGGCGACCGGGACGAACGTGATGCCGCAGAAGGTGATGACCACCTGCGCCACCCGCTGCCAGCCACCGCCGGTCCCGCCGGTCGGGTCGCCGTACTGGTCCGGCTGAGCGGCGCCGGCCATGTCGAGCAGCGTGACGTAGACCGTCCAGCCGAAGTCCCGGTTGAAGTACCAGACGACGCCGAAGGAGGCGGCGATGGCCGCGAACGCGGTGAACAGCACCAGCCGGATCCGGGCACTGGTGAAGTAGCGCAGCGTGTCGAGCAGCCGATATCTCAGCCGGGACGGCCAGGAGACCCGCAGCGGCGGTTCGGTCGCCAGGGTCTGCAGCACGGCGACGCTGCCGTCCTCGTCGGCCTCCCGGCCCGCAGGTCGCGCGCCCACCGCGATCGGGCCGCCCTCGCCGAAGGCGTTGGCGAGCCGGATGAAGGCGCTGGAGGCGGGCCCGGTGTCCGGCAGCAGGCGCAGCCGGGTGAGGTCCTGACGGTCTATCCGGTCCGCAGCCACGCAGAGGTGGCCGGCGGCGATGTCGTCGTCGTAGGCGACGTAGAGGAAGCGGTCGCCGACCTGGACGGAGTTCGGGCGCGCCAGTGCGCCGTTGGCGAAGGCGGGCGCGGCGGTGGCGGAGCCGGAGAGCGCGGCGCAGTTCTTCAGCAGCTTCTGGATCTGGTCGCCGAGCCGCTGGTTGAACATCCGCAGCACGATGCGGATCTCCGGGTTCAGGCCCTGGGCGTTGAGCGCGCAGTGGATGTTGGCCTGGTCGTCGCCGTCGACCAGGGCGATCCCGCGCGCGGTGCCGGTGCAGGCCTCGCGCAGCGCCTCCTCGGTGACGCCGCTGTACTCCAGAACGGCGGTGACACCATCGAGCCGCTCGATCCGCGGAGCGTGGTCCCGGTTGCGGTCGGGGACGATCGCCAGCACCGGGACCTCGTAGTGCTCGACCAGCTCGACGATCAGCCGATGGGCCAGGGCGTTGCCGCCGCAGACGATGAAGTGGTCGCTGAAAGCGACCGGTGGGCCGGCCTCGTTGACCACCGACTCCCCCCGTCCTGCCTGTGTCATAGCTCGGGATGCTACTGGCGATCGCTCGGTCAGGGAGCGAATCATCATCTTGAACATGTTCAGTCTGCTGCGTAGAGTCGACGGAACGAGCCAATTGAACACGTTCAAGATTGCCGAGGAGAGTGCACACCATGCGACTCACCGCCTCACCGGCCTTCAGCTACCTGGAAGTCGGCGCCGTCACCCGATCCGGACCGCTGCCCGCCGGCTACCACCACCTGCACCACCAGGAGCTGATCGGGTACGGCCGGGACGTCCTGGAGGCCGCCGGCGAAGCCGTCACCACCCTGCGGATGCACCGCGCCGCCGGGGTCCGGGTCCGCACCGACCTCCGCCCGGACACCCCCCGTGTGGCGCCCGGCACCGAGGTGGTCTGCGCGCTCGGCTTCGGACCGCTGCGCCTGGACGCACCCTGCCGGGTGCTCTGGGCCGGCTACGGGCCGAACCGGTTCGGCTTCTCGTACGGCACCCGGCCGGGCCACCCCGAGTGCGGCGAGGAGTCGTTCATCGTCGATCTGCGGGCCGACGGCTCGGTCTGGTTCACCGTCACCGCCTTCAGCCGCCCCGGCCGCTGGTACACCCGGCTGGCCGGACCGGCGGTCCCGCTGTTCCAGCGCGCGTACGCCCGGCGCTGTGCGAGCACGCTGCGCCGGCTGGCCGCCGGCTGACGATCCGGACTGTGCGTCAGATCACCATGAGACACGGACTCCTGACAACCCGTGGTCAATCTGCTTAGCTGGCCGGATCCAGCGCCGCACCGCCCCGCAGGAGGCCCCCCGATGGAACCGTCCGTGGAACCCGCCCGCTGCCCTTTCGCCATCGACCTCACCGGCCGCGACATCCACGGCGAGGCACGCCGGATCCACCAGGACGGCCCGGTGGCCCAGGTGGAGCTGCCCGGCGGTGTGGTGGCCTGGTCGGTGGGTGACCAGGCGCTGATCAAGCAGCTGCTGACCGATCCCCGGGTCTCCAAGAGCGCCCGGCAGCACTGGACCACCTTCACCGAGGGCGCGATAGGCCCCGAGTGGCCGCTGTACGTCTGGGTCGCGGTGGAGAACATGTTCACCGCCTACGGCAGCGAGCACCGCCGCCTGCGCACGCTGGTCTCCGGCGCGTTCACCGCCCGGCGCAGCGAGGCGATGCGCCCGCGGATCGAGCAGATCGTCACCGAGCTGCTGGACGGACTGGCGGCCACCGCGCCCGGCACCGCCGCGGACCTGCGCGAGGGGTACGCCTACCCGATCCCGATCCAGGTGATCTGCGAGCTGTTCGGCGTCCCCGAGTCGCTGCGCGAGGGCATGCGGCACTGCGTGGACGCGTTCTTCACCACCACGATCACCCCGGAGGCCGCCCAGGCCAACGTGGTGGAGATGTACCGCATCCTGGGCGAACTGGTCGCGCTCAGGCGCAAGGAGCCGGCCGACGACCTGACCAGCATGCTGATCGCCGCCCGGGCCGACCAGGAGGACGGCGAGGACGGCGAGGACGGCGCGCAGCTCACCGAGTCCGAGCTGGTGGACACCCTGATGCTGATGATCAGCGCCGGCCACGAGACCACCGTCAACCTGCTCGACAACGCCATCCACCTGCTGCTCACCCACCCCGAGCAGCTGGCCCTGGTCCGGTCGGGGCAGGCCAGTTGGAACGACGTGATCGAGGAGACCCTGCGGGTGCAGGCGCCGGTGGCCAGCCTGCCGCTGCGCTACGCGGTGGAGGACATCCAGGTCGGCGAGGTGCTGATCCGCAAGGGCGAGGCGATCCTGATCGGCTACGCCGCCGCCGGCCGCGACGCGCAGGTCCACCCGGACCGCCCCGCCGAGTTCGACCTGCTGCGCGCCGACAAGAAGCACCTCTCCTTCGGGCACGGCGTGCACCTCTGCCCGGGCGCACCGCTGGCCCGGCTGGAGGCGGCGATCGCCCTGCCGGCGCTCTTCGAGCGGTTCCCGCAGCTCAGCCTGGTCGAGGGCGACCTCGGGCACGTCGAGTCGTTCATCTCCAACGGCCACCTGACGCTGCCCGCGGTGCTCCACCCGACCGCCGGCTGACCCCCCGACAAGGGCCCTGCCCCCGGTCGGACTTACGCTGGCCGGTGGCAGAGGCTCTGAGGACCGACCGACGGAGGACGGCGATGGACCAGCAGCAGGACGGGACGGGACGGCTGCTCGCCATCAGCGACCTGCACGTCGCGTACGAGGCCAACCGGGAGCACGCCGACCAGCTGCGCCCCACCTCACCGCAGGACTGGCTGCTGGTGGCCGGCGACATCGGCGAGCAGGTGGCCGACATCGAGGACGTGCTGCGGGTGCTCTCCGGGCGCTTCGCGAAGGTGGTCTGGGTCCCCGGAAACCACGAACTGTGGACGCCGGGGAACGACCCGGTGCAGCTGCGCGGCGAGCAGCGCTACCGTCATCTGGTGGAGATCTGCCGGGAGTTGGGCGTGGTCACGCCCGAGGACCCGTACCCGGTCTTCCGCGGCGCGGGCGGCCCGGCGGTGATCGTCCCGCTCTTCCTGCTGTACGACTACACCTTCCGCCCGGCCGGCGCCACCACCAAGGAGGAGGCGCTGGAGATCGCCTACGCCGCCGGCGTGGTCTGCGCGGACGAGCAACTCCTGCACCCCGACCCGTATCCGAGCCGGGACGCCTGGTGCCGGGCCCGGGTGGAGCTGACCGAACGGCGGCTGGCCACCGAGCTGGACGGCAGCCTGCCGGTGGTGTTCGTCAACCACTACCCGCTGGTGCGCACCCCGATGGACGTCCTGCACCACCCGGAGTTCGCGCAGTGGTGCGGCACCGAGCTGACCGCCGACTGGCACACCAAGTACCGTACGGCCGCGATGGTCTACGGCCACCTGCACATCCCGCGCACCACCCACTACGACGGCGTGCGCTTCCAGGAGGTCTCGGTCGGCTACCCGCGCGAGTGGCGCCGCTGGGGCGAACGCCCGCCGCAGCCCCGGCAGATCCTGCCGGGGCCCGTCAACGCCGGCTAGAGGCCGTGCTCCCCCAGCGGCCCGACCCGCAGCCCCTGCTCGGCGCAGAGGTCGAGCAGCCGGGGCAGCGCGCCGAGCGCCGAGCGCCAGGCACCGGGCGCGGAGGTGACGTCCGAGTCGTGCAGCAGGACGGTGCCGCCGGCCAGCGGCGCGCGGGTCAGCGTGCTCATGACCGAGTCGGGCGTGGCGCGCGAGGTCCAGTCCTGGCCCCAGTGCGTCCAGAGCACCGGGGTGAGCCCGCACTCCCGGGCGGCGTAGAGCGCGGAGGCGGTCAGCACGCCGTACGGCGGGCGGTACCAGCGCGGCTGCTGCCCGGTGATGTCGGCCACCAGGTCGCGGGTGCGCGCCACGTCGTCGCGGGTGGCCCGCGGCGTGCGGATCAGCAGCGGCTTGTGCCGCCAGCCGTGCACGGCCACCTCGTGCCCGGCGTCCACCAGCTGCCGGCCGAGGTCGGGCGCGCGCACCAGCATCCGGCCCAGCACGAAGAAGGTCGCCCGGACGTCGGCCTTTTCCAGCTCCTTCAGGAAGAGCGGGGTGGAGTCCGGGTCGGGGCCGTCGTCGAAGGTCAGCGCCACGTGCGTGGGGTCGCCGGGGCCGCTGAGCCTGGGGGCGAGCAGCGGGCGCAGCGGCGCGAGCGAGGTCAGCGCGGGCAGGCTGTGGGCCACCGCGAGGCCGCCGGCGACGAGGGCGCCGGTGCGGACGAGTGTGGTCGAGCGGGCCATCAGGCCACCACCTCCAGGGCCGCGACCGGTGCGCTCGGGGCGCCGCCGGCCAGCGCGGCTATCGTCAGGTCGGCCGCCTGGGCGGGCGGCGGGAGCGGCACGGTGGCGTTGGCCAGTGTCGCGGCCAGCACCGGCGCCAGCCGGCTCTCCTCGCGGATCCAGACCGCGAGCCCGGCCTCGTCCAACGCGGCCGCGTTGGTGATGCCGTGCCCGGGAAGGCAACGGTAGCTGAGCACGGGGACGCCGCTGGCCATCGCCTCCAGCGAGGTCAGGCCGCCGGCGTTCTGCACCACCACGTCGGCCGCCCGCAGCAGCGCCGGCATGTCGTCCACCCAGCCCAGCGCCACGCCGGTGCCGGAGGCGGCCAGCCGCTCGCGCAGCCCTTCGTTGAGGCCGCAGACGGTGACCGGGACGGCAAGGCCGGTGGCCGCGATCTCGCGCGCCGCCTGCTCGACCTCGCCCACGCCCCAGGAGCCGGCCACCACCAGGGCCACCGGCCCATCGGCGGGCAGCCCGAAGCGGGCGCGCTCGCGCAGCCGCTCGGCGGCCGAGCGGACCGGACGGCAGGCCGGGCCGACCAGCGGTCCGCAGACCTGGACGTCCTCGGCGCCGTGCCGCTCGGCCTGGGCGGCCGCCACGGGGTGCAGCGCGAGGTGCAGGTCGACGCCGGGCGCGACCCAGAGCGGGTGCACCGACATGTCGGTGAGGAAGGTCACCACCGGCACGTTCAGCCCGCCGCGCCGCCGCAGCCGGCCGAGCGCCTGGCTGGCCAGCGGGTAGGTGGAGACCACCGCGGCGACGTCGGGTCCGACCACGGCCCTGGTCCGCCGGGCGCCGGCGACCGCGGACAGCCAGCCCACCAGCGCGGCGGAGAGGTGGTGCTTCTCCAGCGCGCGCAGCAGCCAGCCCCAGGCCCACGGCGCCACCTTCAGCTCCAGCGCGTAGCTGCCGCGCAGCAGCCGACCGCAGCCGCGCGGCAGCAGGTCGAGGAAGTCGTGGCACTCGGCCTCGAACCCGGCCGCCTGGAGGCGGCGGACCAGCTCACGTGCCGCACCGTCGTGGCCGGCTCCCACGCTCGCGGACACGACGGTGATCCGGTTCGACTTTCTCGACCGCATCAGGCTCCTTCCAGGGCGGCCGGCGGACTGGCCGCGCTGGCGGCCGCTGCCCACTGGGCCTTACGTCATGGGTGTGGTGGTGGCTTCGACACAACGAGCGCTGTGCCTGGCGAGGAGGCCCCAGGGCCCGGCACCTGTGTCGCGAGCGTCACAGCCCGCCCGGCTCGCGACGGTAGGCCGTCGACCGAGAGGCTGGATGGACTCCGCCAGGACGGCGGGTGTCCGGACACCGACGGACTGGTGACCAACGACCGGCCTGACGTTCCGTCACTTCCGTTCCCCCGCAGTCTCCGATAGCCGTTCCACCTGCGCGGCGCGGCCCCCTGGGCCGCTCCGGCGCACGCACAGCATGGTGGGCCGTTGCTGAAGCCTGGCTGAAGGAAGCTGAAGCGATCTTCAGCCAACGCTCGGGACGGCCTGCGATCCTGGACCGTATGCGCGTACTGGTGGTCGAGGACGAACGGCGGCTGGCCGCTGCCCTGCAGCGGGGTCTGCAGGCCGAGGGCATCTCCGTGGATGTGGCCCATGACGGGCCGCAGGGCCTGTGGCTGGCGGGCGAGCACGACTACGACGTGATCCTGCTCGACATCATGCTGCCGGGTGTCAACGGCTACCGGATCTGCGCCCGGCTGCGGGCGGCCGGCTGCGAGGCGGGCATCCTGATGCTGACCGCCAAGGACGGCGAGTACGACGAGGCGGAGGCGCTGGACACCGGCGCCGACGACTTCCTCTCCAAGCCCTTCTCCTATGTGGTGCTGCTGGCCCGGCTGCGCGCGCTGGCCCGGCGCACCGGCCGCCGCCGGCCGCAGTCGCTGGAGTTCGGCGACCTGCGGATCGACCCCGCCCGGCACGTCTGCACCCGCGGCGGCACCGAGGTGCGGCTGACCGCGCGCGAGTTCGCGGTGCTGGAGTACCTGGCCCGGCGGGCCGGCGAGGTGGTGCCCAAGCGGGAGATCCTGGAGCAGATCTGGGACACCGCGTTCGAGGGCGATCCCAACGTCGTCGAGGTGCACGTCAGCGCGGTCCGCCGCAAGATCGACGCGCCGTTCGGCCGGGCCGCCCTGGAGACCGTGCGCGGAGCCGGCTACCGACTCGCGGTCGACGGTGGCTGACGTGCCGCGGCGCCGGCTGTCCCGCCTGGTGCCGCGCCCGCTGAGGCCGATGACCGTACGCGCCCAGGCCACCCTGGGCGCCTGCTCGGTGGTGGCGGTGGCGCTGGCCGCCGCGTCGTTCGCACTGGTCGGGCTGCTGGACGCCAACCTGCTGCACAACGCCGAGGCCGACGCCGAGCAGCAGGCGGACTCCGTCGCGCAGTTGGCGGTCGCCGGGCGGCTCGACCCGCTGCTCCAGCCGACCCACGGCGCCGACTTCCTTCAGGTGGTGGACGCCCGCGGCAAGGTGCTCACCTCCAGCCCGAATCTCAGCGGCCAACCGGCCGTCTCCGCCACCCGCCCCATCGCCCCCGGCACCGTGCGCAACACCTGGGATGTCGCGGGACTGGGCGGGGAGCACCGCCAGCAGGTCGTCCAGGTCACCACCGAGACCCCCGACGGCCTGGTCACCGTCTACGCGGGCACCTCGCTGCGGGACGCCGACGCGGCCGACGCGACCACCACGGCGGCGCTGGCCGTCGGCGGGCCGCTGCTGCTGCTCACCGTCGGGGCGGTCACCTGGTGGGTCACCGGGCGGGCACTGCGGCCGGTGGAGGCGATCCGCGCGGAGGTGGCCGCGATCAGCGACCGCGACCTGCACCGCAGGGTCCCGGTCCCGCCGACCCAGGACGAGATCGCCCGGCTGGCCACCACCATGAACGCCACCCTGGACCGGCTGGAGTCCTCCGGCGTGCGCCAGCGCCGGTTCATCGCCGACGCCTCGCACGAGCTGCGCAGCCCGATCGCGGTGCTGCGCACCCAGCTGGAGGTGGCGCTGGCCGTCCCGGACCCGGAGCTGCGCCCCGAGCTGATCAGCGGGGCCCTGGAGGACACCGCGCGCCTCGAGCGGCTCGCCGCCGACCTGCTGCTGCTGGCCCGGATCGACGCGGCCGAGCCGGTCTCGGCCCAGCGTCTGGACCTCGGCGAGCTGGTGCGCGAGGCCGTCGACTCGCGGCGCGGGGACCGCGTCCCGGTGCGCCTGGAGCTGGCGCCCGAGGTCGAGCTGAACGGCAACGGGCTGCTGCTCACCCGGCTGGTGACCAACCTGCTGGACAACGCGCAGCGCTTCGCCGAGCAGCGGATCGAGGTCTCGCTGCGTACCGTTCCGGACGGCCCGGACGGCCCCTGCGCCGTCCTGGAGGTCGCCGACGACGGGCCCGGCATCCCGGCCGAGGACCGCGAACGGGTCTTCGAACGGTTCGCCCGCCTCGACGACGCCCGCAGCCGCGACGATGGCGGGGCCGGCCTCGGCCTGGCCATCGCCCGCGACCTGGCCGCCCACCACGGCGGCACCCTGCGCGCCCGCGACGCCGAGCGCGGCGCCCGCCTGGTCGCCCGCATCCCACTCCCCGAAGTCACCAGCTGAATTTCCGTTATCCGGCCCGCCCGCTCGGATCTCCCTCAGTGGACAGGTCAGCTGACGGAGAAGGTGGACACGGGTGGGCACGGACAGTCACCGCGCAGGGGCGGCCGGGGTGCGGGTCGGCGATCGGGACGCACTGATCGCAGGCCATCTCCAGCTGGTCTACAACATCGTCGGCCGGGCGCTGAACGGCCACCCCGACACCGACGACGTGGTGCAGGAGACCATGCTGCGCGCCGTGGACGGCCTGGACGGACTGCGCGAGCCGACCGCCTTCCGCTCCTGGCTGGTGGCCATCGCGATGAACCAGATCCGGCGCCGCTACCGGGACCGGCAGGCCCACGCGGGCGCCGGCCCGCTGGACGAGGTGCACGGCCTGGCCGACCCGGACGCCGACTTCGTCGGGCTGACCATCGTGCGCCTGGGCCTGGCCGGGCAGCGGCGCGAGGTCGCCGAGGCGACCCGCTGGCTGGATCCGGAGGACCGCGAGCTGCTGGCCCTGTGGTGGCAGGAGGCGGCGGGCGAGCTCAGCCGGGCCGAGCTGGCCGCTGCGCTGGACCTGTCGCCAGCCCACACCGGGGTGCGCGTGCAGCGGATGAAGGAGCGTCTGGACACGGCGCGGGTGGTGGTCAGGGCGCTGGCGGGCAACCCGCCCTGCCCGGAGCTGGCGGCCGTGACGGCTGCCTGGGACGGCGTGCCGGAGGCGCTGTGGCGCAAGCGGATCGCCCGCCACGCCCGGGACTGCGGGGCCTGCGGCGGGCACGCCCGCGACCTCGTCCCGGCCGAGGGGCTGCTGGCCGGGCTGGCCCTGCTGCCGCTGCCGCGGCACTTCGCCGGGCAGCTGACGGCCGCCACCGGGACACCTGGGACACCCGTGCCCCGGTCCCGCTCGGCCGGCCACCGCGCGGGCGGTTCCTCGCGCCGACGTCCGGCGGGCGGGCGGCGCCGCCGCAGCCGTCCGAGCGGGCGGCGACGGGCCGCCACCGCACTCGGCCTGCTGGCGGCGCTGACGGCGGCGGGACTGGGCTGGCACAGCCTGGCGCCCGGCCAGGGCACGCCCGTTCGGGCGTCCGGCGGTGTGGTGGCGCAGCCGGAGCTGGTGGACGCGCTGGCGATGCAGGGCGCCTCGGCGGCGCCCGCCCCCACCTCGGCCCCGCCGTCGCCGTCGATAACTCCCACGCCCTCGCACTCCCCCACGCCCTCGCCCTCGCCGTCCCACTCGATATCCGCGGCGCGCCCCTCCGCCAACGCCGCCGGCACGTTCCAGCAGCAGGTGCTGGCCCTGGTCAACATCCAGCGCTCGCAGAACGGCTGCGGTCCACTGACCGCCAACTCCAAGTTGCAGGCCGCCGCTCAGGGCCAGTCCGACGACATGGCGGCCCGGCACTTCTTCGACCACACCAACCCGGACGGCGCCGGACCGCAGCAGCGGATCGAAGCGGCCGGCTACCAGTGGAGCACCTGGGGCGAGAACATCGCCCAGGGCCAGCCCACCCCGGCCTCGGTGATGGACAGTTGGATGCAAAGCCCCGGCCACCGGGCGAACATCCTCAACTGCGACTTCAAGGAGCTCGGCGTCGGCGTCCACCAGGGCCCCGGCGGCCCCTGGTGGACCCAGGACTTCGGCACCCCTGCTTAGAGTCCGTGCCCGGACCTGCGATACGGTGAAAGCGCACCGAGAGCAAGGGGAACCAAGGTGCACATCACCGTGCTTGGCGGCGGGATCGGCGGCCTGACGGCCGCGCTCCTCCTGGGCCGCCGCGGACATCAAGTCACCGTCCTGGAACGGGACATCCGGCAGGCGGGCGCCGATCTGGACGCCGACTTCTTCGACTGGCACCGGCCCGGCGTCCCGCAGGCGATCCAGCCGCACGGGCTACTCGCCCCCGTGCGCAGCCTCCTCCTCGCCGAGGCACCGGACGTCTACGGCGCGATGCTGCGCCTGGGGGCCGGCGAGCGCCACGAGTTCGACTGGTTCGACGCCCACCCGCCCCACCGGCCCGGGGACGAGGAGCTGGTCACCGTCCGGGCCCGGCGGATCGTGCTGGAGAGCGCACTGCGCGAAGCAGCCCACCGGCAAAGCGAAGTGACGCTACGTCAAGGAACTGCTGCAACCGGCCTGTTGGTCGACCACGCCGCGCCACTCCCGCAGGTCACCGGCGTGCGCAGCAGCGCCGGGCCGCTCAACGCCGACCTGGTGATCGACGCCGGCGGCCGCCGCTCGCCGGTCCCCGGCTGGCTGGCCGAGGCCGTCGGCCGGGCCCCGGTGGTGGAACGGCACCGGACCGGCATCGCCTACTTCTGCCGCTGGTACCGGCTGCGCCCCGAGGCACCGGAGGATCCGGGCCGGGTCCGTGCCGGGGCGGGCACCGCCTTCGCCACCGGCGGGGTGTTCCCGTCCGACAACCGGATCTTCGCGGTCGCCCTCACCGTCTCCACCTCCGACCCCACCCGCGGCGCACTGCGCGATCCGGCGGTCTTCGAGGCGGTCGCCCGGACCTTCGCCGGCTGCGCGGACTGGCTGGCGCTGCCGCACGACCCGGTCGGCCCGGTGCACGCGATGGCCGGTCTGGACAACCGCTGGACGTCCCTGGTGGACGAGCACGGTCCGCTGGCGACCGGGCTGCTCGGGGTCGGCGACACCCTGGTGCACACCAACCCGACGCACGGTCAGGGCGTGCCGCTGACCCTGCGGTCCGTCCAGTGGGTGGCCCGGCACGCGGACGCCCACCACGGCGCCGAACTCGTCACCGCCTACCACCGCTGGGCGGTCGACACCCTCAAGCCGTGGTTCGACCGCCAGGTGGTGTCCGACCGCGCCGAGCAGGACCGGCTGGCCGGCCGGGCCGCGCCCCTCTCCGATACGTACGCCGCCGCACGGGCCTGCTGCGCCATGGAGGACCCGGTGGTGATGCGGGCCCGCGCGCAGGCGCGCCACATGGTGCTGCCCCCCGAACTGGCCTACGGCACACCGGAGATCCGCTCCAGGGTGGCCGCCTGGATGGCCGCCAACCCCGGCTTCGCACCCGCGGCCGGCGGGCCGAGCCGCGAGCAGTGGGAGGAGCTCACCAGCGCCCGATCCGGCGGAAATAGCCGCGACAAGCGCATGGTCGTTCCAGCAGACTGACCCGACCTTGCAGACCCGCACAGAACGGTTGGTCCCCCAATGCCCGCGGTCCCCTCCCTCGCTGCCACCGTGCACGCCGGCCTCCAGCAGGCCATCGGCGCCGCACTGCCCGACGCACCGGACTGCGACCCGCAGCTGCGCCGCAGCGACCGCGCGGACTTCCAGGTCAACGGCCTGCTCGCGGCGGCCAAGGCACTCGGGGCCAACCCGCGGGAGCTGGCCGAACGGGTCTGCGCCGAACTGTCCTCCCGGTCGGCCGAGTTGGCCGGCTGGGAGGTCTCCGGCCCCGGCTTCCTCAACCTGACGCTCGCCGACAGCGCCCTGCTCGCCCAGGCCGAGGCCCGGCTCGCGGACGACCGGCTGGGCATCGGCCAACTGCCCGGCGCCGGCGTGACGGTGCTCGACTACAGCCAGCCGAACATCGCCAAGGAGATGCACGTGGGCCACCTCCGGTCCACCGTGATCGGCGACGCGCTCGCCCGGATCCTCTCCTTCGGCGGCGAGCGGGTGGTGCGGCGCAACCATCTCGGCGACTGGGGAACCCAGTTCGGCATGCTCATCGAGTACCGGGACGAGTTCGGGGCCGACGGCGCCGACGTCGCCTCGCTCGACGCGCTCTACAAGACCTCCCGCAGGCACTTCGAGGCCGACCCGGAGTTCGCCGAGCGGGCCCGGCGGCGGGTGGTCGCGCTGCAGGCCGGCGACCCGCCGACGGTGGCGGCCTGGCAGCAGATCGTCGACGAGTCCAAGCGGTACTTCGAGGCCGTCTACCAGCGGCTCGACGTCCTGCTGGAGGACGCCGACGCGGTCGGCGAGAGCCACTACAACCCGATGCTCGCCGATGTCTGCGCCGAGTTGGAGGCGTCCGGCGTCGCCGTGCGGTCGCAGGGTGCGCTCTGCGTCTTCTTCGACGGGATCCTGAACCCCGACGGCGACCCGGTACCGCTGATCGTCCGCAAGAAGGACGGCGGCTACGGCTACGCCGCCTCCGACCTGGCCGCCGTCCGGGAGCGGGTCGCCACGCTCGGCGCCGACCGGCTGCTCTACGTCGTGGACAGCCGGCAGGCGCTGCACTTCCGGATGGTCTTCGAGACCGCCCGGCGGGCCGGTTGGCTGCCGCCCGAGGTGACCGCCGCCCATGTGCCGTTCGGCATGGTGCTGGGCCCCGACGGCAGGCCGTTCAAGACCCGGGCCGGCGGCACGGTCCGGCTGGTCGACCTGCTGGACGAGGCCGTCGATCGGGCCGCGGCGGTGATCGCCGAGAAGTCACCGGACCTGGCGCCCGAGCAACTGGCCGAGCGTGCGGCGCAGGTGGGCATCGGCGCGCTCAAGTACGCGGACCTGTCCAACGCGCGGACCAGGGACTACGTCTTCGACCTCGCGCGGATGGTCTCGCTGACCGGCGACACCGGGGTCTACCTCCAGTACGCGCACGCCCGGATCCACTCCATCCTGCGCAAGGCCCCCGCCGACGCGGGGTACCTGGCCCACCCCGAGGTCGCGCTCACCCCCGCCGAGCGCTCGCTGGCGCTGCTGCTGGACGAGTGCGGGGCGGCGCTCGCGGCCGTCGCGGAGAGCCGGGAACCGCACCGGCTCTGCACCTACCTCTATCAGCTGGCCGTCTCGTTCAGCGCCTTCTACGAGCATGCCCCGGTGCTGAAGGCCCCCGACGCGGCGACCCGGGAGAACCGGCTGCTGCTCTGCCGGCTCACCGCCCGGACCCTCGCACTCGGGCTCGGCCTGCTCGGGATGGCCGCCCCCGAGCAGCTCTGAGGCGGGCAGCTGCCCGGCCGCTGCCCCACGAAAGGGGGTACCGGCCGGGCGGGTGCTCAGACCGAGGGCGGCGGCGCCTCGGACGGGGAGTGCTCATGGCTGCGGGCCAGGTGCGCGGCGCAGGCCACCACCACCCAGGCCAGGCCGCCCGCGTGGGTGTAGGCGTGTCCGGCGGTGAGCAGCTGCTGCTGGTCGCTGCCGCAGTGCAGGCAGGCGTTGGCGTGCAGCTGCTCGCCACTGACCAGCAGCCGCTGGGCCGGGCCCTCGATCGGGTGGTAGTCGATCGGGATCGGCGGCCGGGCGGCGGTGAGCTGGTGGGACGTCAGATCTGAGGTCATCGGGTCAGCTCCAGGGGGAGGTCTCCAGGGTCTCGGGCGGACCCGGGACCGGTCACCCTGTGCGCCCGCTCGACTCCGCCCATGCGCTCAGCCTGGCCCTGCCGCGGCCCGCCCGCACCCCGGACCGCCAGATTGCCACCCTTCCGGTCACCTTTTCATACTCCGAGCCTCGCGCCCCCGCGCGATGATCGAACCCGCCGACGAACCGCGAACAGCCAGATGACAGGGTGTCAGGCATGTCGACGATCACCCTGCCCCAGCAGCTGGCCCGCACCCGCCGCTTCACTCTCGGTGCACCCGACCACTTCACGATCGCGCCGGACGGCGCCACCGTGCTCTTCCTGCGCAGCCGGGCCGGCGACGATCCGCTGAGCTGCCTGTGGGCGCTGGACCTGGACGCCGCCCCCGGCGCCGAGGCCGAACGGCTGCTGGTCGACCCCGCGGAACTGCTCAGCGGCGGTGCGGAACAGCTCTCCGATGAGGAGCGGACCCGGCGCGAACGCAGCCGGGAGCGCTCCAGCGGCATCGTCGGGTACGCCACCGACGCGGCGGCCCGCCTGGCGGTCTTCGCACTCTCCGGCAACCTCTGGAGCGTCGACACCGCCACCGGCGCGGCCCGCCGGCTGCCCGCCGAGAGCCCGGTGCTCGATCCGCGCCCCGACCCCACCGGCAGCCGGATCGCCTACGTCAGCGCCGGCGCCCTGCGGGTGATCGAGGCGGACGGCACGGGCGACCGCGCGGTCGCCGCCCCGGACGGCCCGCACGTCGCCTTCGGACTGCCCGAGCACGTCGCGGGCGAGTCGATGGACCGCCACCGCGGCTACTGGTGGGCGCCGGACGGCAGCCGCCTGCTGGTCGCCCGGGTCGACGAGTCCCCCGTCACGCTCTGGTACATCGCGGACCCGGCCAACCCGGCCCGGCCGCCGCGCGCCATGCGCTACCCGGCCGCCGGCGGCGCCAACGCCGACGTCTCGCTCTGGATCGCCGACCTGGACGGCGCGCGGACGCCGGTGGCCTGGGACCCCTCGGCCTTCGAGTACCTGACCGCGGCCGGCTGGGACGCCCACGGCCCGTTCGCCGCCGTGCAGAGCCGCGACCAGCGCACCGTCCGGGTACTGGCCGTCGACCCGGCCGACGGCTCGACCGCGCAGCTGAGCGAGGCCCGCGACGAGCACTGGGTCAAGCTGGTGCCCGGCCTGCCCGCCCGCACCGCCGCCGGCGCGCTGCTCGGCAGCGCCGACCGCGAGGACACCCGCCGGCTGACCGTCGACGGCGTCCCGGTCACCCCGCCCGGCCTCCAGCTGCGCGCGGTGCTCGGTGTCGACGACCAGGGCGTGCTCTTCACCGCCTCCGAGGAGCAGACCGAATCCCACCTGTGGAGCTACCACCCCGAGGAGGGCGTGCGCGCTCTGAGCACCGAGCCGGGCATGCACACCGGAGTGCGGCGCGCGGGCACGCTGGTGCACGTGGCGCGCACGCCGGACCGGCCCGGCCGCCGGGTCGACGTGCTGCGCCCGGGGCGCCCCGCCGTCCAGCCGCTCTCGCACGCCGAGCGGCCCGTGCTCGACCTGCGGGTCACCCGGTTCAGCGCCGGCCCGCGCGAGCTGCGCTCGATGCTCTTCCTGCCGTCCTGGCACCGAGCCGGCGACGCCCCGCTGCCCGTCCTGCTCGACCCGTACGGCGGGCCCGGCGGGCAGAAGGTCACCGCCGAGCAGGGTTCCTGGGGCCACGTCTCGCAGTGGTTCGCCGAGCAGGGCTTCGCGGTCCTGGTGACGGACGGCGCCGGCACCCCCGGGCGCGGGCCGCGCTGGGAGCGCGAGATCCACGGCGACATCCTGCGCCCGGTGCTGGACGACCAGGTGGCCGCGCTGCACGCGACCGCCGAGCGCCACCCCGAGCTCGACCTCGCCCGGGTCGCCGTCCGCGGCTGGTCCTTCGGCGCCTCGCTGGCGATCACCGCCGTCCTGCACCGCCCCGACGTCTTCCACGCCGCCGTCGCCGGCGCCCCGGCCACCGAGCCGCTCATGTACGACACCCACTGGCGCGAACGCTACCTGGGCCACCCCGACCAGTACCCCGAGCGCTACGAGCGCGACTCGCTGGTGGCGGCGGCGCCGCTGCTGACCAGGCCGCTGCTGCTGATGCACGGCTTCGCGGACGACAACGTCTTCCCCGCGCACACGCTGCGCCTCTCCACCGCCCTGCTGGCGGCGGGCCGACCCCACGAGGTGCTGCCACTCAGCGGGGTGAGCCACGCGGGCCCGTCCGGCGCGGACGTCGAGCGCATGCTCGAACACCAGCTGGACTTCCTCCGGCGCTCGCTCCCCTCGGTCTGACGGTTCAGGGCTGGACGTCGCTGCGGCCGGAGACCCAGGCGAGCGCGTCGTGGACGCCGCGGGCGTAGTCGCGGTCGGCCAGGTCCGCGGCCTCGTCCTGCCGGCGGACCTGGGCCGCCTGCTGCTCGGCGCCGAGCTGCGCCGGGCAGGGGCCCTCGGGCCCGGTGGCCAGGCTGTCGGTCACCGGCGCGAGCGAGCTGCGGCCCAGCGCCCACAGGTAGCCGTCCAGCGAACCCCGTTGGAAGCGCGACGGCTCGAACGGGGGGTCGCCGATGTACTCCAGGCGCGCGAGCGCGCTCTCAACCTGCTCCCGGGAACGCGCCCCGACCCGGGACGTCACATCGTGGCTGGTCATGACCGCAGGTTAAGCACGTAGGGCCGTCCGGGGCGCTCCCGGACGGCCAATCCGGGGAACCCTCCAGGTGCGCGGGCCACCCCTTCGGCTCCACACTCGTGGGAGCAGGGCCGTCCGGCCGGCAGCCCCACGACAATGGAGGCATCCCATGAGCGAGTCCGTCGACAGTGAGTCGTTGCCCACCCCCGACCGTCTGCTGCACACCGGGTCGGAGCACCCGATCGACCCCGAGGACCTCGTGATGGCCTCCGGCCGGGACGTCACCCCGGAACGCGTGGAGAAGGCCCGCAAGGCGCTGGAGCGGGACGGCGCCGTGGCCGTCGAGCGCGTGCTGCCGTAACCGGCGACCCGGTCACCCGCGCGAGGGGGCTCCGCGCGGGCATCGGCATGCCCGATCGGTACGTGGACGCACTTTGTCGCACTTCTGTGACAGAAGAAGGGCGGCGATTGGTCCGATTTACTCATCTTGCATGCTTATGGTCTAAGGCATGCCTACGTCGAACACCGGATCCTTCGTACACAAGACCAGGCTGACCGCGCTGTTCATCAGCATCACCACGGTCGCCGGCGTGCTCACCGCGGGCCTCGCACTGCCCGCTGTGGCCGGCATAGGTCTGGGCGCGAAGGGCGCCGTCGAGGACTTCAACAGCCTGCCGGACGACTTCACCGCCCCGCCGCTCTCGCAGGCCTCGACCATCTACGACGCCGACGGCGGCGTGATCGCCACGGTCTACGACCGCGACCGCACCGTCGTGCCGAGCGACCAGATAGCGCCGATCATGAAGTCCGCCCTGGTGGACATCGAGGACAACCGCTTCTACCAGCACGGCGCGATCGACCCCAAGGGCATCGCGCGGGCGATCGGCAACAACGCCTCCGGCAGCGGCACCCAGGGCGCCTCGACGCTGACCCAGCAGTACGTGAAGAACGTCTTCGTCGACCAGGCCGGCGACGACCAGGCGGCGGTGCTCGCGGCCCAGGCCCAGACGGTCGGCCGCAAGATCAAGGAAATGAAGTACGCGATCCAGGTCGAGCAGACGCTCACCAAGGACCAGATCATCACGAACTACCTGAACATCACGTTCATGGGCGAGCAGGCCTACGGGGTCGAGGCGGCCTCCGAGCGCTACTTCAGCGTCCACGCCAAGGACCTCTCGCTGCCGCAGGCCGCCCTGCTGGCCGGCCTGGTGCAGTCGCCGAGCGGCTACGACCCGATCGCCAACCCGAAGGCCGCCAAGGAGCGGCGCGACACCGTGCTGAAGAAGATGGCCCAGTACGGGACCGTCACCCAGGCCCAGGCCGACCAGGCGATCGCCACCCCCGTCACGCTCAACGTCAGCCGCCCGCAGCAGGGCTGCATCACCGCGCAGCAGGGCGAGGGCTTCTTCTGCGACTACGTGAAGAACGTGGTGACCAGCGACCCCGCCTTCGGCGCCAGCACCGCCGAGCGCCAGGCGCTGTGGTCGCGCGGCGGCCTGCAGATCCACACCACGCTCGACCCCAAGGCGCAGGCCGCGCTCCAGACCTCGGTGACCAAGCACGTCTACGCGAGCGACAAGGCCGCCACCGCGATGAGCGTGGTGCAGCCGGGCACCGGCAAGATCCTCGCGATGGGCCAGAGCCGGCCGTACGGGGTCAACGCCAACCAGACCCAGATCAACCTGAACGTCGGCAAGTCGATGGGCGGCGGCCTCGGCTTCCCGACCGGCTCGACGTTCAAGCCGATCGTGGCGGCGGCGGCGCTGGAGAACGGCATCACGCCGTCCCAGACGTACCCCTCGCCGTACAGCATGCCGTGGCCGGCCATGCGGAGCTGCTCCGGCCAGAAGGTCACCTCGACCGACACCGTGCACAACGACTCGACCTCGCTGGTCGGCCCGTTCAGCATGGCCCCGGCGATGGCGCAGTCGGTGAACACCTACTTCGCCTCGCTGGAGGCGGACGCCGGACTGTGCAACGTCGCGCAGATGACCAACAAGCTCGGCATCACCCAGCAGGCGGGCGGCGAGCCGCTGTCGGTCGTGCAGTCGATGACCCTCGGCAGCAACGACCTGACCCCGCTGGAGATGGCCAACGTCTACGCCACCTTCGCGGCGCACGGCACCTACTGCGCGCCGACCGCGATCGACTCGGTGACCACCTCGGACGGCAAGCCGATCGCCGTCCCGCAGGCCGGCTGCACCCAGGCGATGTCGACGACCACCGCGGACGAGATCACCACCATGCTGATGGGCGTGGTCCAGGACGGCACCGGCAGCACGGCCGGCCTGACCGACCGCGACAGCGCCGGCAAGACCGGTACCACCAACAACGGCAACCAGGTCTGGTTCATCGGCTACACGCCCGAGGCCGCCGGCGCCACGGTGGTCGGCAACACCGACGGGACGAGCTCGCTGGACGGCCAGCGGATCGGCGGCCAGCGCGTCGACCAGGCCTTCGGCGGGACCCTCGCCGGCCCGATCTGGCGTGACGCGATCAGTGGCCTGCTCAAGGGCACCCCGCCGAGCCCGCTGACCTCGGTGCCGCTGCCGTAGCCGGCCGCCGGAGTGGAGCCTTGAGACGCCGGGGCCCGGACCTGAGGATGCTCTCCTCGGGTCCGGGCCCCGGCGTCTGCTGGGTTGTGCGGTTGCTGCTCTACAGGCGGGCCTCGGTGACGGCCGCGCCGAGGGCGTCCTTGATCCTCGGGCCCATGCGGGCGAAGCCGAGCTCCTTCATCGCGGCGCGGAGCAGCTCGTCGTCGGTGCGCTCGACGGCGTCGCCGTCGATCCAGCGGACCAGGGCGAGGAGTTCGGCGGGCGTGTAGGCGGTGACCGGACGGCCCGGGGTGAGGTCGGGCTTGCGCGGACGACGCGAACGCTTGGCGGGGGCGGGGGCGGGGGCCTCGGGGGCGGGGGCCGCCGCCTCGGGGGCAGGCTCGACTACGGCGACGGCGACGGGCTCGGGCTCGGGCTCCGCGACGGGCTCGGGCTCGGGCTCGGGCTCAACCACGGCGACGGGCTCGAGCTCGGGCGCGGGCTCCGGCTCCGGCGTCGGCTCGTTGTCGAGTGCCTCGCGCGGGCCGGCGGCCAGGGCCTGCCACGCGGTCTCCGCCTCGGTGCCGGCCTCAGCCTCAACCTCGATCTCGGCCTCGGCCTCGACCGCAGCCTCAACCTCGGGCTCGACCGCAGCCTCGGCCTCGACCGCAGCGACAACCTCCTCCGCCGGCTCCGCCGCCTCGGCCTCGCCCGTGTGGCGGCGGTAGGCCGCCTCCGTCGCGGTGCGGTCGGCGTGGGCGGTGGTGAGGTCGGCGAGCAGGTCGGCCAGGCCGGCGGCCTCCAGGCTCGCGCGCAGGGTGCGGAGTTCGGAGAGCCGGTAGAGCGTCCCCTCGTCCGCGGCCAGCCGGTCCACCAGGTCCGCGAGGTCCGCGAACGGCAGCGCCGTCAGGTCGTGGTCGGGCAGCAGGCGGCCGAGTTCGCGCAGCGCGCCGGCCAGCGCCTCGACCGACTGCGCGGTGGCCTCCAGCTGCGTGCCGTCGAGCGGCCGGACGACCGAGGCCGCGCCGGACATGGCCAGTGCCGCCCAGTCGGTGCGCTCGGCCGCGGCCGCGACCAGCGCCGCGTGCAGCGCGTCGCGGCGCGGGCGGTCCGCGACGGCCAGGAGGCGGGCCTGGGAGCGCAGCTTGCGGCGGCGTCCCCAGGAGAGCTTCAGCCCGCGCTCCTTGCGCCAGGCGCTGCTCGCGGTCGCCGCCGCCAGGGCGTCGAGGTCCTCCACGTACGCGCCGGAGCCGAGCGTCACGGCGGTGTCCTGGAGTCGGCGTCCGAGGCCGATCAGGGCGTTCGCCTCGGTGAGGGTGGCCGGTTCGCGCAGGTCCGACCCGGCGACGAGCCGGGTCGCGGCGTCCTGCGCACCGCTCAGGCCGCCGCCGCGCACCTCGGCGAGGACGGTCGACGCGGCCCGGGCCTCCTCGGGGCCGGTGACCGTGTCGATTGCGGCGTACCAGGCGTGGGTGTCGGCGGCGAGGGTGAATCCGCCCAACTCGGCGAACCTGAGCAGGTCCTCACGGACGTCCGGTCCGTGGTCGGGAGCGGGACCGGTCGAGCGGTCCTGGGGCGGTACATCAGCGTTCTGCACATGAAGCACTGTCATGGGACGTCCGGTTCGTGGCGGGGAAGACTGCGGCAGGGTGGAACGAGGTGCTTGCGGTAGGTCAGAATACGGGTGAGCGTTCGACCCTTGCACGCACCGGCCGCCCCGCGGGTAACTGTGCCGCCCCCGGCCGTGCCGCCCGCCCCGTGACACGCACCGCTGGGCCACCGGAGGGACTCGTCAGGGTGTCTCCCCGACGGCCGCGCGCACCGCGGCCAGGCACTGCAGCAGGTAGAGCAGGCTGAACACGGCCCGCTCGGTGTCCTGGAGGAACGCCAGGTCGTCCGGCGACGGCTTCGCGTCGCGCGCTCGCAGTGCCGCCTGGACGAGGGACTCGGCGTCCGCGGCGCCGTCCAGGAGCAGCAGCAGCGGCGCGTCGGCGATCGGCATGGCACCGCCCAGTTCGGCCATCGGGACGGACCGGGCGACCGTTGCCGCTGCGACGGCCGTGGCGGTGTGGCAGGCCAGCAGCAGGGTGCCCGGGAGGCCGGTGCTGCCGAGCCAGTCGGCCAGTTCGCGGGCCGCGGTCCTGCTCCGGTCGGTGCCGAGCAGTGCGCACAGGTGCGCGGTGAACGCCTCCACCTCCTGCCGCGTCACCTGCCGGCCGCCGCTGTGCTCGCCACCGTGCTCGCCGCCCTGCGGCTCGAATCGACCCATCTGCCACTCCCGCCCCTCGGCTCCCGGCATGACGAGCCGTCAGGAATCCTTCCAGGCAGGGGCGGAGAGAGCAAAGCGCGACTTTCTGCGTGCTGCCTCAGGCCGACTGCGCGCTGACCCGGCCGGTTGCGACGGCGTCCAGCAGGGAGGCGTGGTCGCGCTCGTTCTGGTCGGCGTACCGCTCGGCGAAGCGGGCCAGCGCCTGGTCGAAGGTGTCGCCGCCGCCGAGGTAGGCGGCGATCGCGATCCGGTCGCCCGACCTGGCGTGCGCGCGGGCCAGCGTGACCCCGCAGAGCTCGCCGAAGGCCTGCATGCCGCGCGGGACCATCTCCGCGGGCTCGGCGATGCCCTTCCAGTCGCGCAGTTGGCGGACGTAGAAGTCGCGGGTGCGGCCGTCGACGCCGTCGGCCCGCTCCCAGCCGAGGAAGATGTCGCTGGCGGCCTGCATCAGCCGCTGACCGCCGACTACCCGCTCGCCCTGGTTGCCGTACTCGCTGGGGCCGGTGTGCGCCGCCAGCACCGACTCGTCCGCCTCCTTGACCTGCAGGATCAGCGGGTCGCGGCCGTCCCGGCCGAGCAGCAGGGCGATCCAGCAGCGGGTGCCGACGCTGCCGACCCCGACCACCTTGCGGGCCATGTCGACCAGCCGGAAGCTCTCCAGCAGGCAGCGGCGGTCCGAGGCGAGGGTCCGGCCGTACCGGTCGAGCAGGTCGCCGAGCTCGGCCATCAGCGCCCCGCGCTCGACGTCCGGGAGCAGGTCGCCGATCGGGACGATCAGCGGCGGCGCGGCGGCGATCCGGTGCTCACCGTCGACCTCGCGGGTGAGCTTGGAGAACGCCTGCAGGTTGTCCCGGGAGCGGGCCTTGGAGACCCCCGAGGCCAACTTGCGCTGCCCGCGCTTGTCCAGCAGCCGGGCGGCCTGCGCCTGGAGCAGCCCGATGTCGATGCTGTCGTACCAGACCTCCAGGTTGCGCAGGCCGGCGTAGCCGCGCATCCGCTCGCGGTAGGCCCGGACGGTGGCCCGGACGATCGCGGAGCGCTGCCGGGCGGTGAAGCCGTTCTCCCGGCCGGCGATCACCAGGCTGGCGGCGAGCCGCTTGACGTCCCACTCCCACGGGCCGGGCAGCGTCTCGTCGAAGTCGTTGATGTCGAACATCAGCCGGCGCTCCGGGGAGGCCAGCAGACGGAAGTTGAGCAGATGGGCGTCGCCGCAGAGCTGGGCGGTGATGCCCGAGTCGGGTGTCGCGGCGAGGTCGCCCGCCATGATCGCGGCGGCGCCGCGGTAGAAGCGGAACGGCGACTCCGTCATCCGCCCGTAGCGGATCGGGACCAGCTCGGGCAGCCGGGCCGCCGACTGGCGCTCGATCACCGCCACCGGGTCGGGCCGGTCGGCCGCGGGCTCGTACTCGGCGTGGCTGCTGCGCGGTGCCCGGGACCGGGCCGCCCGGCCGAGCGCCACCCGCTCCGCCGGGGTCCGCCGCACGACCTCCGGGTGGTGGCGGGGCGGCTGCGGCTCTTCGGCGCGGCGGCGTACGGCGGCGGCAGCGGCTTTCCTGGGCACGTTCCTGGGCATGCGCGGGCCTTCCTGGGCGGCGGGCCCCCGGGATCGGCGGGGGCGGCCGGGACTGCCATTCTGCGAGCCCGCTCGGCCCACCGCCTCGCGGGTGCGGCGGACGGTGGACCCGTCCGCCGCACCCGGCGGATGGCCGGCTTACTTCCAGGCGTCGTTGACCGGGGCGGCGTACTTGTCGTTGTTGGTCAGCGGGGCCAGGCCGAGCGCGTCGTCGACGGTGCGCAGCAGGCCGTACTGGTTGACCCGGCCGCTGCTCTGGTAGCCGGGCTTGACGCTGTTCTGCGAGCCGAGAAGGAGAGTCGGGACCTGGTTGGGGTACCCGGGGCCGAAGGACTTCACGGCCGCCTCGTCCCAGGTGATCACCAGCAGCGAGCGCTGGGTGGTCCAGGCGGGCGAGTTGAGGATGGTCGGCAGGGTCTGCTGCAGCCAGGTGTCACCGGAGGTGATGCCGCAGGCCTCCATGTCGTAGCAGTCGTCGGCGGCGAACCAGGCGAAGTTGGGCGTGGTCGCGGTGGACTGCAGGTCGGTGGCCATCTGGGTGAGCGGCTGCATGTGGGCCTGGCAGTACGCCGGGTTGTTCTTCATGTCCGCGAAGTAGTAGAACGGCGCGTCGTCGGGGGCGTAGTAGCCGTGGCTCGTGGTGTCGCAGTTGCCGTTGGCGGTCTGCAGGTACTCCTTCCAGGTCTTCCCCGCGTTCTCCACCGAGTTGCCCAGGTGCGGGGCGTTGATGGTGGTGGTGGAGACGCTGTTGCCGGTCAGCCCGTACAGGCCGCCGGCCGCCAGGGCGACGTAGTTGGGGTCGCTGGGGTGCGTGGTCGCGTACGACTGGGTGAGCGAAGTGGCGCTGGGGAGCAGGCTGTTGAGGTACGGGGCCTGGGCGGTGTTGCCGATGATGTTCTCGTAGTTCTGGTTCTCCATGTAGACCAGGAACACGTGGTCGTAGCCGGGCACGGAGGAGGCCGGAACGGTCAGCGCCGGAGCCGCGATCGGGGTCGACAGGGTGAGCGCGAGGTCGTCGGCGTAGCCGTCGGTGGTGGATCCGGCCGTCCAGGTGAAGGCCAGGTCCACCCTGATCGACCGGGTGCCGGCCGGCAGCTTGCCGGTCGCGGTGCGCTGGAGGAACTCGGTGGTGCTGCCGCGGTCGGTGTTGGTCACCGGGGCGATCTGGGCCGTGCCCAGGGCGGCACCGGAGGCGCTCTGGAAGGTCGCGGTCAGGCCGACCCGGTCGTTCTGCGAGCCGTAGCCGCCGAGCCAGCCGGAGAGGTTGTAGCCGACCCCGCCGGTGTCGATGGCCGTGGCGGCCGAGGACACGTCAGCGGTCTGCGAGAGCCCGGAGTTGCCGGTCGCGCCGCCCGCGAAGAAGCCGGTGCCGCGGGTCGGCGAGCCGGGGGTGCTCGCGGTGGGGTAGCCGCCCGCCGCGCCGTAGCAGACGACGTTCGGCTCGCCGCTGGTGACCGTCCAGCCGGGGACCGTCATGCCGTCCAGGCCGTTGGGCGAGCAGATGGCGGCCGACTCGGCGCCCGGGTCGACGATCAGGTTGCCGCTGGTGGCGCCGCTGGGGGCGGGCACGGTCCAGAGCTGGTTGGGCTGGGCGTTGCCGCAGGTCCACAGGTCGATCCTGGTCCCGTTGGCCGAGCCGCCGCCGAAGACGTCCAGGCACAGGCCCGACACCGGGTTGACCAGGGTGCCGTTCGCACCGGCCCACTGCTGGCGGGCCTGGCCGTCACAGGTGTACAGGTCCGCGTAGGTGCCGGCGGAGGTACCGGCGGCGGTGGCGTCGAGGCACTTGCCCAGGGTGCGGACGGTGCCGTCGCCGGGCAGCGTCCAGGTCTGGTTCGCGGCGCCGGAGCACGGCCACAGGACGATCTGGTTGCCGTCGGCGGTACCGGCACCGGAGTCGTCCAGGCACTTGCCCGCGAGCCCGGTGATCGGCCCGCTGGCGGCGGCCAGCGCCCCCGCCGGCGCAGCCTGGGCAGCCGTCAGACCGGTGAGCAGGGCGATCAGACAGGAGAGCACGGCGGCGAGCGCGGGCACGCGCGAGCGCCGGCGCCTTGAGCTGGAGTGGGACATGGGTGAGACCTCTCGACGGCGCAGCTGAGGGAGGTGGTGCCATGCGACTCGGTGCAATGTGCCACCGGAGCCCGGGACATGGTGCCGTCAGGAGGAGGACGTGAGAGATCCGGGAGGCAGACGGTCGGTGACGATTCCACGCCCATGGGAGGGAACATGACAGGGCGAGCGGGACCCGTCAAGAGAAACGGACCCCACTCGCCCTGAGTTGGGGAACGGTCAGCAGTCGTGGAGCGAGAACTCCCCGGCACGCACGCCGTCGACGAACGCCCGCCAGGCGGCGGCGGGGAAGACCAGCGCGGGACCGGCCGGATCCTTGGAGTCGCGAACGGGCATGAGGCCGGGGAAGCCGTCGGCGACCTCGATGCACTCCTGGTCACCGCCGCCACCGCTGTAGGTGGACTTCCGCCAAGCGGCAGCGATGGGCGTGTCACTCATGGTCCGCACTCCTTGATCAATGCAATCAGGTTCCGTGACTCCACAGGCGACAACGCCTTGGTGCGCGCGTCGTTCCAGAGCCCGTGGTAGGTCTGCACGTCCTGCGATCCCTCAAACCAGCGCGAGCCGGACGGATTGTCCAGGAGCACGACATCCAGCGCACTCGCCGACGGAAAGCTCAGAATCACGTACGGTCCGGCCGTGCTTGCGTGAGCACCCGCACGAAACGGTATGCCCTGGACCGTCACGTTCGACAGCTCGGTCATCTGCTCCAGATGACCGAGCTGGTTCCGCATCACCGCCGCGCCACCAACCTCCTGACGCAGCGCGGCCTCAGCCAGGACAGCCCAAACGGTGAGCGGCTCCTCCGAGACGAGGCGCTGCTGGCGAGCCTGCCGCACGGAGACGAACTGCCCGATCTCCTCCGGCGGAGCGCATGCTCAGGTGCAGGCTGTGCCGCCCGGACCGCCGAAGAAGAAGTACACGTTCCATGGCATGGGCCCCTTGCCGAGCGCCGTGGTGAAGCAGTTCGGCGACGGCTGGGAAGCGGTGAGCGATGCCAGTTGGTAGCCCCCACCGGTGGGGAAGTAGCCGACATTGCGCTGATAGGCGGCAATCTGCAAGCCCTCTTTCGCGAATTCGCCGCTTCCCATCGGTGGCCACGCCGTGACATCGTCGACCTCACCGCCGAAGTCGATGTCCAGCGCACTACTGGCGAGCTGGCCGCCACGGAACAGCGAGGTCGGGTAGTACCCCACTGCGTTGCTCAAGTTGGTGCCGTCGAGATAGAGCCACCACTTCCCCGAGTTGAGGTACCAGGTCACCTCGATCTCTCGCTGCGCCCCGTGCGGGATGCTGACCGGGCTCAGGGTTCCACCGATGGCCCAGGCGGAACTTGTCTGAACGAATGCGGAGCACTCCAGGTTGTAGCAGCCGGTGTTCTTGTAGCCGTCGGCCGTCCAGTAGATGAAGAGGACCGGTTGGATGGTTCCGTACTTCGCCGGGTAGACCTGGGCGCCGCACTCGACGGTCTGCTCCGGTGACCCTCCGGCGAACCACTGCTGAGTGAGCGAGAACACCTGGGACCCGACCTTGGGAGCCCACACGTTGACGAAGCTGCTGCCACCGAGATTGTTGACCGTCTGATGGGCGTGCGCGTACTTGTGGACGCTCGCGGCCGAGTCAAGAGGGCTCAGCCGCGGGTGGCGTCCTCCCCCAGGGGACTTCTGGAAGAAGTTCCGGAGCGAGCCGTGTCTGGCCAGTTCTTCGAGCGTGATTCGGCGCATGGCTATCGTGCCCGGCGGGCAGGACATCGGGTGGCCGAACTTGTCCAGCCGGTCGGACCGCAACTGGGGCTGGATCAGCTCGCCGACGCTGTCGCCTCCGGATTCGGCGCCGGGTGGCGCATCAGGTGGGGCGGCAGGGCCCTCGGAGACGCCCCTGAGCGCGGGCTGGCTCGCAATGGGGATGCAGTCGAATACCTGTCCATTGTCGTCGACGAAGCTGTGGGCGACCTCGATCCCCGCATAGAGGTCCCTGATGTACTGCGTCATGGCAGCGAATTCCTCCGCGCCGACGGTCGTCGCAGATAACCTGCGCGAGAATTCGTCGTACCGGGCCGCGTTGACGGCGTCCATGAACTTGGCGAAGGTCGGAAAACCAAATTCATCGCTGATTGCCATGGTTGATCCTCCATCGGATCACTGCTGCCGGGTGCATGCATGAAACCATGGCGCGGCAGGGGAGCCGAGATCTCCGATGCCGGCGCCGGAAGCACGGAAAGTCTGCCTCTTCTGCTGCGCGCGGACTTCCGTTCGCCCACAAACGTAACTCCGAACCTCCATGATTTCCCGTCGGAGGCCTCTGGTCGTGCCCTGGCTGCCGCAGGTCGCCCAGGCCGGGCGGCGGCGTGCTGGTCGGGGCCGACGGGGCTGGTTCGAGGGCCATGGGTCGTATGCATCGAGCGGCTGCTGGACGTCGTATAGGGCACCACTGGACCATCACCGTCAGCAGATCCGAACCGAAACCCGCCCCGCTGGAAGGACCGTTCGTGCCCAAGCCCATCGTCCTCGTCGCAGACCCGCTCCCCGCCCACGTCCTCGCAGACCTCGAACCGGACTTCGACCTGCGGCACTGCGAGGGCGCCGACCGGGTGGCGCTGCTGGCCGCGGTCCCCACCGCCGCCGCCCTGCTGATCCGCAGCGCGACCAAGGTCGACCAGGAGGTCCTGGACGCCGCGCCCCTGCTGCGCGTCGTCGCCCGTGCGGGCGTCGGCCTGGACAACGTCGACATCACCGCGGCCACCCGGGCCGGGGTACGGGTCGCCAACGCACCGCAGTCGAACGTGGTGAGCGTGGCGGAGCTCACCGTGGGCCTGATGATCTCGATGGCCCGCACCATTCCGGCGGCCTCGGCCTCGGTGCACGCCGGGCAGTGGAAGCGCGCGGCGTTCCAGGGTGTCGAGCTGGCCGGCAAGACGGCCGGCATCCTCGGGTTCGGCAAGGTCGGCCGCCTGGTCGCGACCCGGCTGCAGGCGCTCGACATGCGGATCGTCGCGCACGACCCGTTCGTCCCGGCGGACGCGATGGCGCAGGTCGGCGTGCTGCCGGTGGAGCTGGCGGAGCTGATGCGCGAGAGCGACTTCCTGACCATCCACCTCCCGCTGACGGCGCAGACCCGCGGGATCGTCGGCGAGGCCGAACTCGCCCTGGCCAAGTCGTCGTTGCGACTGCTGAACACCGCGCGCGGCGGCATCGTCGACGAGTTCGCACTCGCCCAGGCGCTCAAGGAGAACCGCCTGGCGGGCGCCGCTCTGGACGTCTTCGAGGTGGAGCCGCCGGAGTCCTCCCCCCTGCTGGGCATCGACTCGGTGATCGCCACCCCGCACATCGGGGCCGGCACCCCCGAGGCGCAGGAGCGGGCGGGCCAGGAGGCCGTACGCGCCGTCCGGTTCGCGCTGACCGGCCAGGACGTCCCCGGCGCGGTGAACTGAGCGCGAGCCGGGGGCTACCGTGGCAGGTGCAAGCCACATCGTTCGAAGGGGACCCGCACCATGAGCCTGTACGACATCCCGCTGCACACCCTGGCCGGCGAGAAGGCCTCGCTGGGCGACTACAAGGGCCGCGCGCTGCTGCTCGTCAACGTGGCCTCCAAGTGCGGCCTGACGCCGCAGTACGCGGGCCTGGAGCGACTGCAGGAGCGGTACGCCGAGCGCGGTTTCACCGTGCTGGGCTTCCCGTGCAACCAGTTCGGCGGCCAGGAGCCGGGCAGCGCCGAGGAGATCCAGACCTTCTGCTCCACCAGCTACGGCGTCACCTTCCCGATGTTCGAGAAGCTGGAGGTGAACGGCGAGGGCCGGCACCCGCTCTACACCGAGCTGACCAAGGCCGCCGACGAGACGGGCGAGGCCGGCGACGTGACCTGGAACTTCGAGAAGTTCCTGATCACCCCCGAGGGCACGGTGGCCGCCCGGATCCGTCCGCGCACCGAGCCGGAGGCCCCGGAACTCGTCGCCGCCATCGAGGCACTCCTGCCGGCCTGACGGCGGAGCGCTGGGCGGGGCGGTACGGGGACGAGCATCAGGCCGTCGAAGTCCTGGCCGCAACGATCAGAGTTCCGATGTGCCCTTCAGTCGGGGCGTCGAGAACACCAGCTTCCGCCGACTCGAATCCGCTCCGCAGGAGCAGACTTGCCCACCTGCGGGGCGTGTACGAGTAGCGGTAGGTGTAGAGCGCCCTCCCGGCGAAACCGCCCTTGTACATGCCCTGTGGGCCGTAGGCACCAGGGATGGCGGGGGGTTGCGAGAAGACCAGGACGCCACCGGGGTTCAGCCGAGCAGCGATCAGGGGGAACAGTTTCAGCGGGTCCGTGAACCAGACGGCCCCGAACATCGAGTAGATCGCGTCCCATGTCTCGTCAGTGCCGCTGAGGTAGTCCAGCACCTCGGCGCAGTGGATCTGTACGCCGGACGGCCCCCAACGCTCAGCGACCTTGTCAACCATGACAGGTGACAGGTCTACGCCCGTGACCTTTACGCCCTGCTCCGCCAGTGTGGCCATCGCGCGGCCGGTACCGCATCCGATCTCCAGTGCGCTGGTCGGTGCCCCGAGCAGTTCCGGGCCGGGCCCGTGGTCGGCGTACTGGGTCCAGCGGAATACTGGCCCGGCGTCGAATACGTTGTCCTTGATACCGGAAGCGTACGTGTCCCAGAGCTCGCGCTCCGATTCGATGTTGTGCTGTGCAGGCAACGGACTTCCCTTGGGCGAGAGTTGGAGAGGTGGTGCCTCTGCCCCCAGGGGGCAGAGGCACCCTGGCGCCCGATCAGTGGCTGTCGGGGACCTTGTTGTCGCACGGAGCTTGGGGTCCACCTCGATAGTGACGACGTTGTCAGGGCCGAGCCGGTGGGACAGCAGGCCCGCCGTCCATCCCGTACCGGTGCCCACGTCCAGGACGCGCATGCCGTCGGCCACGTCCAGGTGGCGGAGCATCGTCGCCACCACCGTGGGCATGGAGCTGGACGAGGACGGGGTCTCGGTCCCCTCGTACAGCTGAGTGGCCAACGGCAGGTCCGAGGCGGCCAGTTCCGACCACCGGGCCGGGCTCGTCTCGAAGTCGATCCACTCGCCCCCGTGGTGGATCCGGGCCGGGGTGAAGCGGTCCCTTGGGAGGGCCCGGAAGGTCTCTTCCCAGTCGGCCGACAGAGCCCCGGACTCCCGGAGCCTGTCGGCGAGTTCGTCCCACGTCATCGCAGCCGCCTACTTCCCGGGCTTGGGCAGGTTGGTGGGCGGGGCGTCCCGGTGCCCGTCGTGCGGGGTGGTGTCGGGCGACCCCGAGTGCCCGCCGCCCGACTGCCGTGAACTGGTGGTCATCGCTCAACTCCCACGCCGATCGAAGTCATCGGCCAACACGCTAAGCGCAGGAGAATCGCCGACGAGTGCGTGATTCTCGAATATTCCAGAGCCAGCAGCGGAGGTTCGTGGGGATTCTCAGGTAGTTCCGAGGGCCCTGCGGCACCGCGTGATGACCCGGTGGGCACCTGGGCCGTAGACGGCTGCGCTGGCTAGCGTCTCCCAAGCGCGCAGGTACAGCGCCACGTTGTCCGCCTGGTCCAGCCACAGCTCGGCGTGCCAGTCCTCAACGATGACAAGCCGTTCGTCATAGATCCAAAACCCGTTAGCAGGAGGCAACTTGAGCAAACCATCGAACGGAACGATGCCCAGGGACACGGTGTCCAGCCCGATCACGCCGCTGAGCCGGTCAAGCTGCGCAGCCAGCACGGCCGGTGGGCAGACCAGAGCCCGCAGGGCGGCTTCCCACATGATGACGTGGTACCGCTTGCCCGGCTGGTACAGGCTTTCCTGCCGTCGGATACGGGCCCGTACGGCATCCTCGACATCACGCGGCGACTGGTGAAGGTCGACGTACGCGCTGAACACGTGCCGGGCGTAGTCGGCCGTCTGGAGCATGCCGACGATCATGGAGCCTTCCCAGGCACGCATGACGCCAGAACGCTCGTACTCGACCGTCAGCGTGTCCTGCACCGGTCTGTGCCCAGCGGCGAGCTGCCGTCGCCAAGAACGGGAGTGCGACTCGAACACCCGTAGCCTGGCCGCCAACTCCGGGGCTACATGCGGCTGTCCGACGCCCTCCGCCCACGCTTCAAGGTCGTCGTGGGTGGCCGTCTGCCGACCAGTCTCCAGCTTGCTGACCTTGGACTGTGTCCAGCCCAGACGGCCGGCCAGTTGCCGACCCGTGAGACCGCCCTCGGTGCGCAGCTCACGAAGCCGCAGACCGAAGGCGATTCGGGCCTGTTGGAAGTCGGTGCTCACATGCCGGACGGTACCTCAGTGCTGAATGCCTGGTGCGGTGTGGCGAAGTGCCAAGCAGCGTCCCGTACCTGGCAGGCACGGGCCACCTGCACCGGGTCGGTGATGAGCTCCACACCGGTCAGATCGTCGTCAGGGTCAAAGTGCAGTAGTGCGATCACGCGTGAGTCGGACAGCCAGGCGTCCTCGTTCGGAAGGCTCAGGCGGTCGGCGTCAGCACGCCAGAGGTACCGAATGTCCTCGCCGACGGCGCTGTTTCGCTCGGCATTGTCAAGCAGATACCGCTGCCCCGGGGTGGGCGGGTTGTCCATGATCCTCACCCGCTCGAACCGCTTGCCCCTGGCCACCTGCTCGCGGCGCGAACGGCACCAGGGATCTTCCAAGTCCCATCCGGCTGCCTGCCCGGCGGCGAACCGGCGGTAGGTCTCCGTCTGCTCGTCGGAGTGGTACCGGCGACGGGTTTCCAGCCGGAAGGCCGTGTGCTGGAAGCTCTCAAACATGCCGTCGAACTCATCGAAGCCGATCAGGACCGGCTCCCGGTCCACGTCGCGCGGCGAGAAGTCGGCGAGCAGCACGCGCGGCACGATCACGAACCCTTCGCCGGGCTTGATATTGCGGAGTTGGGCCACTTCGTCGGGGGCGGTCACTGCCTCCCCCTGCACCAGCACTTCCCCGGTCTCCACGTCTTCGTAGAGCGTCGGGCATCCGTTGTTTCCCGAGTTGCTTCCGATGTACCGCAGTCGTCGGCTCACGGCCGCTCCCCTCACCGTCGGACAGGCTGAATCAGGATGCCGTGGAAGCGCCGCAAAGCGAGCCCCGATTCTCAAATATTCTCCTGAGACACTCTGGAGTCCTATTCCAGAAATCCGGTGGCTGAGCCCAGCCGGGCCGCGGGGCAGCGTGAGATCTCACGCTGCCCCGGGGTGAGCGGCGGCCGGGTCAGAAGCGGACCGGGAGGGCGAGCAGGCCGCGGGCGCGCAGGGAGGGGCGGTGGTGCAGGGTGTCGGGTGGGGTGTCCAGGGTCAGGGTGGGGAAGCGGCGTAGCAGGGTGGCCAGGGCGATCTCGGTCTCCAGGCGGGCCAGTGGGGCGCCCAGGCAGTAGTGGATGCCCAGGCCCAGGGCCAGGTGGCCGTTCTCGCGGCGGGCGAGGTCGAGGCGGTCCGGGTCGGCGAAGTGGCCGGGGTCGCGGTTGGCGGCGGCGAGCGAGAGCAGGACGGTCTCGCCGGCCGGCACGGTGACGCCGCCGATCACCAGGTCCTCCAGCGGGAAGCGGCGGATCGCCAGTGGCGCCGGGCCGTCGTAGCGGGCGAACTCCTCGACGGCGGGGCCCAGCAGGGCCGGGTCGGCGCGCAGTGCGGCGAGCTGGTCGGGGTGTTGGAGCAGCGCGAGGACGGCGTTGCCGATCAGGTGGACGGTGTTCTCGTAGCCGGCGAAGAGGATCAGGAAGGCGAGCGAGGTGAGTTCGTCCTCGCTGAGCCGGTCCTCCTGGTCGCGGACCGCGATCAGGGCGGAGAGCACGTCGTCGCCGGGCTCGGTGCGCTTGCGGGCGATCAGCCCGGTGAAGAACCCGATCATCGCACCGACCGCGGCGCGGGCCGCCTCGGGCCTGGCCGGGTCCGGCGCGATCAGGGCGTCGGTCCAGGAGCGGAAGTCCCGGCGGTCCTGCGGGGCCACGCCGAGCAGGTCGCAGATGACGGCGATCGGCAGCGGCGCGGCGTAGGCGGTGATCAGGTCGGTGGCGCCGAGCGGGGCGACGGCGTCCAGCAGCTCGTCGGCGATCCGCTGGACGGGCTCGCGCAGCTGCTCGATCCGGCGGGGCGTGAACGCCTGCGAGACCAGCCGGCGGATCCGGGTGTGGTCCGGCGGGTCCATGTTCAGCAGGTTGGCGTCCAGCGCGGGCGGCAGCGCCAGACCACGGTAGTTGCCGGGCTTCGCGTGGCGCTTGTCCAGCGAGAGCCGGGGGTCGGCGAGCGCCTGGCGGACGTCGGCGTACCGGGTGACCAGCCAGATCGGCAGGCCGTCGGGGCCGGTGATCGAGTGCACCGGGCCGGCCTCGCGCAACCGCGCGTAGCTGCCGTGGGGGTCGGCGATCAGATCGGCCGGGGTGGGCGCTGACGGCTGCTCAGGGGTGGTGGTCCGCATGCCGACCAGCCTACGGAACGGATCCGGGCGGGATCGACCCAGGTCCGGGCCGGTCCAGCGCCGCGCGCACCAGCGAGGCGACCTCGGCGGCCCGCGCCTCGTCCGGGTAGAAGGTGCGCGGCCAGAAGAAGCCGCGCAGGCCGTCCCTCGGGTTGCGCGGCACCACGTGGACGTGCAGATGCGGCACCGACTGGCTGATCCGGTTGTTGGCCGCGACGAAGCTGCCGACCGCGTCCATGCCGTGCTCGACGGCGGCGGTCACGCGCTGCACCCGTGAGAAGAACGGCCCGACGTCGGCGGGCGGCAGGTCGGTGACCGTCTCCAGGTGCCGGCGCGGCACCACCAGGACGTGCCCGGGGAAGAGCGGCCGGCGGTCCAGGAAGGCCACCGCCACCTCGTCGTCCAGCACCCGGTGGGACGGTTCGGTGCCGGCCACGATCGCGCAGAAGACACAGCTCACCGGGCCATTGAAGCCCATCGCGCGGCCCGGGCGCGGTCGCCGCTCGGGCAGAAGGGGCAGGTTAGCGGGCTGCGGCGATTATCTCCCGGCGTTGAGCTGAGTCTCAGCCATTTCTCATCGCCGACGTGGACGTTGGCACACAGTCGATACCTGGGGGGATGGGAATGATCATGGGACCGGAGGAGCAGCCGCCGCCCGGCGGCGGGGGCTGGTACGCCCGGATGTCGCTGCGCCGGCGGCTGGCGCTGCTGACCGCGGTGGCGGTGTCGCTCGCGGTACTGCTCTGCGCCACGGCCAGCTGGTTCTTCGCGCGGGACCAGATGATGAGTCAGGTCAACCAGACGCTCAAGCAGTCCGTCGGGCCGATCAGCGACGACACGATGCGCCACCTCGCCGCCCTGTGCACGGACGCGACCCCGTACGACACCGGTCTCGCCGTCCCCACCGTCGTCTTCGCCAACGGCCGGGCCTGCCCGCCGGACGACCGCCGTGCCGTCCTGGTGACCCCCGCCGACGTGCGGATCGCGGCCAGTCGGACCGCCGGGCCGGGGGCGCAGAGCGGCTTCCGGGCCGGCCGGACCAAGGGCGGCACGCCGGTGGAGGTGTACGTGGTGAGCGTGCCGGTCCCGCTGGGCCACGGCGCCGAACTCCCGATGGCACTGCTGGTCTCCCAGCCCTTCGACCCGGTGCAGGACGCCCTGGACCGGCTCGCGCTGCTGCTGGCGGGGCTGTCCGTGCTGGTGATCGCCGGGTCCACGGCGGGCGCGTTCTGGGTCGCGCACGGCGCGCTGCGCCCGGTGGCGCGGCTCACCGAGGCGGTCGAGGAGATCGCCCGCACCCAGAAGCCCGGCACCACGGTCGCCGTCGTCGGGACGGACGCGATCGCGCGCCTGGGCCGCTCGTTCAACGCCATGAGCACCGCGCTCGCCAGCTCCCGGGAGCGTCAGTCGCAGCTGATCGCCGACGCCGGGCACGAGCTGCGGACGCCGCTGACCGCGCTGCGCACCAACGTGGATCTGCTGGTGCGCAGCGAGGAGAGCGGCCGCCCGCTGCCGGAGCAGACCCGCAGCAAGCTGCTGCGCACCCTGAAGGCGCAGATGGCCGAGCTGTCCACGCTCATCGGCGACCTGCTGGAGCTGTCCCGTCCAGCCAGGGCCGAGGGGGCGGGCGCACCGCAGGTGACGGCGCTGCACGACATCGTCTCGCGCGCGCTGGACCGCGCCCGGCTGCGCGGCCCCGGGCTGGACTTCACCGTGGAGCTGTCGCCCTGGTACGCCCGGGTGGACGTGCACGCCATGGAGCGCGCGGTGATCAACCTGCTCGACAACGCGGTGAAGTTCAGCCCGCCGGGCGGCGCTGTCGAGGTGCGGCTGCGGGCCGGGACGCTGACCGTGCGGGACCACGGTCCCGGCATACCCGCCGAGGATCTGCCGCACGTCTTCGAGCGGTTCTGGCGCTCGCCGGCGGCCCGGCAGCTGCCGGGGTCGGGGCTCGGCCTGGCGATCGTGGCGCAGACGGTCCACGACGCGGGCGGGCGGGTGTCGCTGGCCGCCGCCGAACCCGGGCCGGGCAGCACGGCGGTGCTCAGCCTGCCGGGCGGCCCGACGTCAGTCCTCCAGGGGCAGCAGCAGCCGGGTGCCGGTGGGTAGCGCGCCGATCCGGGCGGCCTCGGTGAGGTGGGTGAGCAGGACGGCGCGCAGGGCGGCGGCCGCGCGGGTGGGCGGCAGCTCGCGCCCGTGCGCGACGGCGATGGTGCGGCCCAGGCCCGGATCGGCGAACGGCGTGACGGCCAGGCCCGAGCGGGCCGCGACCATGCCCGGCAGGACGGCGGGGCCCAGGCCCGCCCGGACGAAGCCGAGCACCGCGTCCATCTCGCCGCCCTGCACCGCGAACTCCGGCTCGAAGCCGGCCGCGCGGCAGGCCGCCAGGGTGGCCTCGCGCAGGTCGTAGCCCTCGCGGAACATCACCAGCAGCTGGTCGCGCAGGTCCTCGATCCGGGCCCGGCGGCGCCGGGGCGCGGTGGCGGAGACCAGCACCAGGTCCTCGTGCAGCAGCTCGGTGACCGCCAGCGCCGGCACCTCCCCCGCCTGCGAGGTGATGATCAGCGCGAGGTCCAGCTCGCCGGCCGCCAGGGTGCGCACCAGGTCGCGCGAGCCGTCCTCGCGCACCAGCAGTTCGACGCCGGGGTGGCGGGCGCGGTAGGCGCGCAGCACGTCCGGGACCAGGCTGGTGCAGAGGCTGGGCGGGGCGCCGAGCCGCACCCGGCCGCGACGCAGCTGGACCGTCTCCTGCACCGCCGAGCGGGCGCTCTCGGCGTCCGCCAGGATCCGCCGGGCCAGCGGCAGCAGGGCCTGACCGGCGTCGGTCAGCGCGATGTTGCCGCGCTCGCGGTGGAACAGCTCGGCGCCCAACTCCCGTTCCAGTGAACGGATCTGCTGGGACAGCGAGGGCTGGGCGACATGCTCGCGGTCCGCCGCTCGGGTGAAGTGGCGGGTCTCGGCGACGGCGGTGAAGTAGCGGAGCTGTTGGAGCTGCACAGCCTCCATCATAGGACACGCCTATCGTCGTGAGCTGTTCCATGTCTTGGACGCACCATGGGGCCGCTGCCTAGCGTGTTCGGCATGGCACTCGCGACTGGAACGGGACGTCGTCCGTCCACCCTGACGACCCTCTGGCGGTCGACCGTCGGCAAGAAGGCGGCGATGGCGGTCAGCGGCGTGGTCATGCTGCTGTACCTGGTCTTCCACATGCTCGGCAATCTCAAGGTCTTCTTCGGCCCGGGCGAGCTGAACGGCTACGCGGCCTGGCTGCGGACGGTCGGCGAGCCGTTCCTGCGGTACGGGTGGTTCCTGTGGATCGCCCGCTGCGCGCTGCTGGCCGCCGTGGTGGTGCACGGCGTCGCCGCGTACCAGCTGAGCCGGCGCGACCTGCGCGCCCGCCCGCAGAAGTACCTGCACCAGCGCCGGCAGGCGAGTTACGCAACCCGGACGATGCGCTGGGGCGGGGTGATCCTGGCGCTCTTCATCGTCTGGCACATCCTGGACCTGACCACGCTGACCGTGAACCCGCGCGGCGAGCCGGGCCACCCGTACCAGAACATCGTGGCCTCGTTCTCCACCTGGTACGGCGGCGGCATCTACTGCGTGGCGATGCTCGCACTCGGGCTGCACGTACGCCACGGGTTCTGGAGTGCCGCACAGACGCTCGGCGTCAACAACCCGCGCCGCGACCGGACGTTGAAGATCTGCGCGAACCTGCTCGCGCTCGTGCTGACCATCGGGTTCCTGTCCGTCCCGGTGGCCGTGATGATCGGAGTCGTGCATTGAGCAACTACCTCGACTACCGCCTCGGCGCCGACCTCGCCGACACCAGGGCGCCCGCCGGACCGATCGAAGGCCGTTGGGACCAGCGGCGGTTCGACGCCAAACTGGTCAACCCGGCGAACCGGCGCGGGCGTACCGTGATCGTGGTCGGCACCGGGCTCGCGGGCGGTGCGGCCGGCGCCACGCTCGCCGAACAGGGCTACCACGTCGTGCAGTTCTGCTTCCAGGACTCGCCGCGCCGGGCGCACTCGATCGCCGCCCAGGGCGGCATCAACGCCGCCAAGAACTACCGCAACGACGGCGACTCGGTGCGCCGGCTCTTCTACGACACCGTCAAGGGCGGCGACTTCCGCTCCCGGGAGTCCAACGTGCACCGGCTGGCGCAGATCTCGGTGGAGATCATCGACCAGTGCGTCGCGCAGGGCGTGCCGTTCGCCCGGGAGTACGGCGGGCTGCTGGACACCCGCTCGTTCGGCGGCGTCCAGGTCTCCCGCACCTTCTACGCCCGCGGCCAGACCGGACAGCAGCTGCTGCTCGGCGCCTACCAGGCGCTGTCGCGCCAGATCGCCGCCGGCAGCGTGCAGATGCACGCCCGCACCGAGATGCTCGACCTGGTCGTGATCGACGGGCGGGCGCGCGGGATCGTCGCCCGCGACCTGGTCACCGGGCGGATCAGCACCCACCTCGCGGACGCCGTGGTGCTCGCCACCGGCGGCTACGGCAACGTCTTCTACCTCTCCACCAACGCCAAGAACTCCAACACCACCGCGATCTGGCGGGCCCACCGGCGCGGCGCGTACTTCGCCAACCCCTGCTTCACGCAGATCCATCCGACCTGCATCCCGCGCTCGGGCGACCACCAGTCGAAGCTGACGCTGATGAGCGAGTCGCTGCGCAACGACGGCCGGATCTGGGTGCCGAGCGCGCCCGGCGACACCCGTCCGCCCGCCGAGATCCCCGAGGCCGAGCGGGACTACTACCTGGAGCGGACCTACCCCGCCTTCGGCAACCTGGTGCCGCGCGACATCGCCTCGCGGGCGGCCAAGACCGTCTGCGACGAGGGGCGCGGGGTGGGACCCGGCGGACAGGGCGTCTATCTCGACTTCGCCGATGCCATCCAGCGGTTGGGCCGCGCGGCGGTGGAGGCCAAGTACGGCAACCTCTTCGAGATGTACCAGCGGATCACCGCCGAGGACCCCTACCGGGTGCCGATGCGGATCTACCCGGCGATCCACTACACGATGGGCGGCCTGTGGGTCGACTACGACCTGCAGACCACGCTTCCGGGCCTGTTCGCGATCGGCGAGGCCAACTTCTCGGACCACGGCGCCAACCGGCTCGGCGCGAGCGCGCTGATGCAGGGGCTGGCCGACGGCTACTTCGTGCTGCCGGCCACCCTGAACGACTACCTGGCCCGACTCCCGACCGCTCCCGTCCCCGCCGACCATCCCGAAATCGCCCGGGTGGAAGGGGAGGTGACGGACCGTCTGGCCAGACTGCTGGCCGTCGACGGCGACCGCACCCCCGACTCCTTCCACCGCGAACTGGGCGAACTGCTCTGGGACCACTGCGGGATGGCCCGCAGCGACGCCGGGCTGCGCAAGGCGCTGGCGCGGATCCCGGAGCTGCGCGCGGAGTTCTGGCAGCGGATCAGGGTGCCGGGCACCGGCGAGGAGCTCAACCAGTCGCTGGAGAAGGCCAACCGGCTGGTCGACCACCTCGAACTCGCCGAGCTGATGTGCCTGGACGCCCTGCACCGCACCGAGTCCTGCGGCGGCCACTTCCGCACCGAGAGCCGCACGCCGGACGGCGAGGCGGCCCGCCGGGACGAGGAGTTCAGCTACGCCGCCGCCTGGGAGTTCACCGGCCCGGGCAGCGCACCCGTCCTGCACCGCGAGCAGCTCGTCTTCGACCACGTCCACCCCACCCAGCGGAGCTACGCGTGAACCTCACCCTGCGGATCTGGCGGCAGACCGGACCGGACGCCCCCGGAGCACTGACCCGCTACCAGGTCAGCGGTATCAGCCCGGAGATGTCCTTCCTGGAGATGCTGGACACCCTCAACGAGGAACTGATCCTCACCGGCGAGCAGCCGATCGCCTTCGACCACGACTGCCGCGAGGGCATCTGCGGCGCCTGCGGGATGGTGATCAACGGCCAGGCGCACGGGCCGGAACGCACCACCACCTGCCAGCTGCACATGCGGCACTTCAGGGACGGCGACACCATCGACGTCGAACCGTGGCGCGCGGCGGCCTTCCCCGTGGTGAAGGACCTGGTGGTGGACCGCTCCGCCTTCGACCGGATCATCGGCTCCGGCGGCTACATCACCGCCCCCACCGGCAGCGCCCCCGAGGCCCACGCCACCCCCGTCCCCAAGGAGGCCGCCGACCTGGCCTTCGAGCACGCCGAGTGCATCGGCTGCGGCGCCTGCGTGGCCGCCTGCCCGAACGGCTCCGCGATGCTCTTCACCGCCGCCAAGGTGGTCCATCTCAATGCCCTCCCCCAGGGCGCCCCCGAACGCGCCACCCGCACCCGCTCGATGGTCGCCACCATGGACGCCGAAGGCTTCGGCGGCTGCACCAACACCGGCGAGTGCGCCACCGCCTGCCCCAAGGGCATCCCGCTCTCCGGCATCTCCCTCCTCAACCGCGACTTCCTCCGCAGAGCTTGATCATCGCGGATACTGTCTCCTGTTCGCGCAGGGACGGTGGTGCGGTGAAGGGGTGGCTGTGGCAGGGCGGCGGAACAACGGCGTGCTCGCGGTCTGGGCCGAGGCGCAGCGGCAGGAGCAGCGGCGGCGGGACGCGCAGCGGCGGGCCGAGGTCGCGGCGCAGCGGCAGCTGGAGCGCCAGGCGCGGGAGGCCGAGCGGGCGGCGGTGCGCGGGGAGCGCGAGGCGCTGAAGGCGTACCAGCTGGGGCGGGAGGCCGAGGCGGCCCGGCGGACGACTGAACTGGACGAACAGGTCCGGGAGTTGCAGGGGCTGCTGGTGGCAGGGCTGGCGCAGCCCGGGTTCCGGGCGGATGCGCTGCTGGCGCCCGTCCGGTTGCCCGCCTTCGACCGGATCGCGCAGGTGCGGGAGCAGCTGCGGCGGCTGCGCGCGGGCGAACCCGAGGCCGTCCAGGAGTACTTCACTGCCGCGCTGTACGGCTCGACCGGTTGGCCGGAGGACTTCCCGCGCCGGCTGACGGCCGCCTGGGATCCCAGCACCCGTCAGCTGGCGGTCAGTTGGGAGCTCCCGCCGTTGGAGGTGGTGCCGGCCACCACCCGGGTGCGGTATGTGAAGAGCGACGACCGCGAGAACGAGATCGCCCGCCCGGCCGCCGAACGCCGGCGGCTGTACCGCGAGGTGCTGGCGCAGAGCGCGCTGCGGGTGCTGCACGAGCTGTTCCGGGCCGACCGCGAGGAGCAGCAGCTCGCCTCGGTCGCGCTGAGCGGCTTCGTGGACGGTGTCGACCCGGCCACCGGGCGGCAGGCCGAGCGGGTACTGCTGGCGGTGAACGTCGGACGGGCCGACTTCTCGGTGGTGGAACTGAACCGGGTGGCGCCCGTGGACTGCCTGGAGGGCCTGGGCGGACGTCTGTCGGCGCGGCCCGACCGGCTGGAGGAGGTACGGGCCGAACGGCTGCCGGAGCCCGTCGAGCCCGCAGCTGCGGCGTACCCTGACGATCCCGAGGGTCCGGACCTCTTCGCAATGGATCCGATCGCCTTCGAGGAGCTGATCGCCGAACTCTTCAAGCGCCGGGGCTTCAGGGTGATGACCACCGCCCGCAGCGGGGACCAGGGCGTCGACGTGCTGGCCGAGGATCTCGACCCGCTGACCGGCGGAAAGATCGTCATCCAGGCCAAGCGGTACCGGCACACCGTCCCGCCCACCGCTGTCCGGGACCTGGACAGCACCGTCCGCCACCACGGCGCGCGCCAGGGGATCCTGGTGACCACGGCCGGCTTCGGCCGCGGCTCGTACAGCTACATCCAGGGCAAGCCGCTCTCGCTGGTGACCGGACCGGAGCTGGTGCGGATACTCGCCGAACACGGACTGCCCGGGCGGCTCGGCGGCCCGCCCGCCACGACGCCCGCCCTGGAGGTCGAGATCGGCTGGCAGGAGCACGGCCCGGGCGGCGCCCGGGTAGAGCTGGACGTCTGCGCCTTCCTCTGCGCGGGCGGCCGACTGGTCGACGACGAGCACTTCGTCTTCTTCAACAACCTCACCGACCCCTCCGGTGCCGTCTCCCTGTCGCCGGACGGCACGGCGGCGCCCGGCGGCACCCGGTCCGTCCGCCTGTCCCTCACCCTCGACCGGCTGGCCTCCGGCGTGGACGAGGTGGCGCTGGCCGTCGCCACCGACGAGCAGTCCCCGCCCCCGCTGCCGCTGGGCTCCGTCCGCGGCCTGACGCTGACGGCCCGGGGCGGCGAGCCGGTCCGCTGGCAGGGCGACACCGCCGGCGTCCCGCAGAGCGCGATGGTCCTCGGGTCCTTCCGCCGCGGCCCGGCCGGCTGGCACTTCGACCCGTCCGGCGCCACCGTCCCCGGCGGCCTGCTGGGCCTGGCCCGGCGCTGGGACGTCACGGTGGGCTGAGCCCCATGACCCGCCCCTGAGATCGGGGTCATACCAGCGGAGGAGAAGAACCCCCGCCGACCCTCCGGGCGGGGTATGGGTAACCGTCCGTCGGAGCGACGGATCGGGCGATGACGGCAAAGAGACTGTAAAAGAGCCGATCACCGCCACCCAGGGAGACCTCTGATGACCATGACAGCGACCGCCGTCCACGCCGCCGCCGGAGCCACCGGCCTGAGCAAGGTCTACGGGGAGGGCGAGACCCGGGTGGTGGCGCTGGACCAGGTGACCGTGGAGTTCCGGCGCGGCGAGTTCACCGCGATCATGGGGCCGTCCGGCTCGGGCAAGTCGACCCTGATGCACTGCATGGCCGGTCTGGACACCGCCACCTCCGGCTCCACCCGGATCGGCGGGACGGAGCTGGTGGGCCTGCCGGACAAGGCGCTCACCAAGCTGCGGCGCGACCAGATCGGCTTCGTCTTCCAGGCGTTCAACCTGCTGCCCACGCTCAATGCGCTGGAGAACATCACGCTCCCGATGGACATCGCCGGGCGCAAGGTGGACCAGGCCTGGCTGGACCGGGTGGTGGACACCGTCGGCCTCTCCGGGCGCCTGACGCACCGCCCGTCCCAGCTCTCCGGCGGCCAGCAGCAGCGGGTGGCCTGCGCCCGCGCGCTGGCGAGCCGGCCGGAGATCGTCTTCGCCGACGAGCCGACCGGGAACCTGGACTCGCGGTCGGGCGGCGAGATCCTCTCGTTCCTGCGCAACTCGGTGCGTGAGCTCGGCCAGACCGTGGTGATGGTCACCCACGACCCGGTCGCCGCCTCCTACGCGGACCGGGTGATCTTCCTGGCCGACGGCCGGCTGGTGGACGAGCTGACCATGCCGACCGCCGACAGCGTGCTCGACCGGATGCGCCGGTTCGACGCCAAGGGCCGCACGAGCTGACGCGGCACCACGTCCACCGGCCCGTCCAGCGTTCAGCGATCTCCCAGAACTGAGACCCATGTACCGCACCGCACTGCGCAACGTCCTGGCCCACAAGGCCCGGCTGCTGATGACGACGCTCGCCGTCCTGCTCGGCACCGCCTTCGTGGCCGGCACCCTGGTGTTCACCGACACCCTCGGCAGCGCCATGAAGTCCCAGAACGCCAAGAGCTACACCGACATAGCCGTCACCGTCAGCGACCCCGAGTCGGCGCGCAGCATCTACGGCAGCGGCGGCACCGACAGCTCGGCCCCCGTCCTCACCGAGGATGTCCGGCGCAAGATCGCCGCACTGCCGGGCGCGGCCGACGCGCGCGGCGTGGTCAGCGGCTTCGCCGGAATCGCCGACCAGCACGGCCGGTTGATCGGCGACGGCTTCTCCACCACCGGCACCAACTACGTGCCGGGCCCGGACGGCAGCGACGCCCGCTACCCGCTGGTCGAGGGCCGCGGCCCGACCGGCTCCGGCGAGGTCGCCCTCGACAGCCGGACCGCCCAGAAGGGTGGTTTCAAGGTCGGCGACACCGTACGGGTGGCCGTCAACGGCCCGGTGATGCAGCTGAAGCTGACCGGCATCGTGCACACCAACGACCCCCGGGTCTCGGCCGGCGGCTCGCTGGCCGCCTTCGACACCGCCACCGCGCAGTCGCTCTACCTCTCCCCCGGCCGTTTCAGCGAGGTCGACATCCGGAGCCGCCCGGGCACCGACGACGCCGCGCTGCTGACCCAGGTGAAGGGCGCGCTGCCCGCCGGCAACGACTTCAGCGCGCAGACCGGCAGGCAACTCGCCCAGGACCAGGACAAGATGATCGCCGAGGCGACCAAGGGGATGAGCCAGGCGCTGCTGGTCTTCGCCGGCATCTCGCTCTTCGTCGGCATCTTCATCATCGCCAACACCTTCACCATGCTGGTCGCCCAGCGCACCAGGGAGCTGGCCCTGCTGCGCGCGGTGGGCGCCTCCCGCAAGCAGATCACCCGGTCCGTGCTGGCCGAGGCCGTGCTGATCGGCGCGATCGCCTCGGTGGCGGGCCTGCTGGCCGGCACCGGCATCGCGGCCGGGCTGCAGTGGCTGCTGATCAGTGCGATGGACACCGGCCTGCCGGATGGTCCGCTGGTGATCGCCCCCGCCACCGTGCTGACCGCCGTCGGCACCGGCGTGCTGGTGACTGTGCTGGCCGCCTGGCTGCCCGCCCGGCGCGCCTCGCGGATCTCCCCGGTGGCCGCCATGAGCAGCGGTGACCAACCGGCCACCCAGAAGAGCCTGCTGCTGCGCAACGCGATCGGCGCCGTCCTCGCGCTGGCGGGCCTCGGCGCGCTGGCGGCCGGGTCGGCGAGCAAGGCGACCGGACTGGTCGCCGCGGGTGCGGGCGTCGTGCTGCTCGGGGTCTTCGTGCTCACCCCGCTGCTCTCCCGGCCGCTGATCGCCCTGTTCACTCCGCTGCTGCGCCGCCTCTACGGCATGCCCGGCAAGCTGGCCCGGGAGAACGCGCTGCGCAACCCGCGCCGCACCGCGGCCACCGCCTCCGCGCTCACCATCGGCGTCACCCTGATCACCGGGCTGACCGTGATCGGCGCCTCCGTCAACCAGGCCGTCGACAAGGCCTCGGCGACCGATCTGACAGCCGACTACACGGTCGCGATGGCCAACTTCTCGGTGCTCTCCTCGGACGTGGGCACCCAGATCGCCAAGGCCCCCGGGGTCAGCGCCAGCAGCGTGCAGCGCAGCGTCTCGGTGCGGGTCGGCGACGACACGAAGTGGCTGACGGGCGTGAACGCCGACACCATCGGCTCGCTGGTCAAGCTGAAGATGCAGGAGGGCTCCGCCGATGCGCTGAAGCACGGTCAGCTGCTGGTCAGCCAGGGCGGCGACCCGGGCACCCAGGACCTGAAGCTCGGCGACACCCTGGCGGTGACCTACCCGGACGGGACCGCCGGACGGCTGACGGTCGGCGGAGTGCTGGCGTCCGACAGCGGGCTCACCGGGACGCTCGCCCCCGACGCGCTGATCGCCCCGCACAGCAAGCCCGCCGCCGGAGCGGTCGGAGCCGCCGGAGCGATGGCCGGGCTGGACAAGGTGCTGGTCAAGGGCGAGCACGGCCCCAGCGCGCAGCTCAAGCAGGCGCTGACCGACGCCACCGGCGGCAACCCGCTGATCACCGTCAAGAGCCAGCAGGACCTCAGGGACGAGTCGCGCCAGATGATCACCTCGATGCTCAACATCATGTACGGGCTGCTCGGCATGTCCGTGGTGGTCGCGGTCCTCGGCGTGGTCAACACCATGGCGATGTCGGTCTTCGAGCGGCGCCGGGAGATCGGCATGCTGCGGGCGATCGGCCTGGACCGGCGCGGGGTACGGCGGACCGTCCGGTTGGAGTCGCTGCTGATCTCGCTGCTGGGCGGGGTGCTGGGGATCGGCCTCGGCGTACTGATCGCCTGGGCCGCCAACGGCCTGCTGCGCAGCAGCCTCCCCGGCCTCGAGCTGGTGGTGCCGCCGCTGCAACTGGCCGGGTTCCTGCTCGCCGCCGCGGTGATCGGCCTGCTGGCCGCCCTCTGGCCGGCCCGCCGGGCCGCCCGGCTGGACATCCTGGACAGCATCAAGGCCGCCTGACAGGCGGGCCGAAGGGGGGTCGGGCGTGCCGCCCGGCCCCCCTTCGGCCCGTTCGGGCACTTTTCGCGGGGGTGCGGCAGCACTCGACCGTCCGGATGCTGACAATCCGCGGTCGCTGTGCGAAGCTGCGGCTCTGCGCCGCACGAGTGCTGCACAGAACGCACGGGGGGAACACCCGGATGACAGCTCGACAGGACCCGGCGGTCCGCGACGCACCACCCGCCGGGAGCCCGCCAGGGCCCGGCATCGGACGCCTCGCGGCGGCCGGTGTGACCGTCGCCGCGCTGCTGCTGGCCGCCCTGCTGCTGCGCACCGACGACGCGGGCTGGTCCGTCGCCCGCGGGCCGCTCGGCGGGAACTTCTCCCTCGTCATGTTCCTCGGCTTCTGCTGGCTGCTGGCCATGACGGCTCTGACCGCGCGCTACCGCAGCTCGGTCCGCGGTGTGCAGGGGCTGTCGCCCAGGGCCGAGCGGCTCAAGGACGCGACCCGGATCCTGCTGCCCGCGCTGGCGGTCGGGCTGCCCCCGCTGATGATGCTCCTCGCCTCGCCCGAGCAGGTCGCACCCAAAGACCAGGGCGTCAGCCTGCTCCGAACCAATCAGCCGTTGCGCAGCGGCAACGAGCACTCCCGGTCCGGCGGCTCCGCGAACGGCGGTTTCCTGTTGCACGGCCTCGGCGCCGTCGTCGAGGCCGTGGTCGTCGCCCTGATCCTGCTGGGTCTGGTGCTCGGGCTGGTCGCCCTGTGGCGCCGACGGCACAGCCTGTGGGGCGACCCCGCGCAGCCGCCGGCTCTGGCGCCGGACGCGGACGACGCGCAGGCGCTCGCCGATGCCGTCGACTCCGCCCGCCGGGCGCTGCGCGGCGACGACGTCCGCACCGCCGTGATCGCCTGCTACGCGGCGATGGAGAGTTCACTGGCCGAGTCCGGCGCCGGCCGCCGCGCCGCCGACAGCCCGACCGACCTGCTGGACCGGGTGGTCGCGAGCGGCACGCTGCGGGCCGCCGAGGCCGCCGAGCTCACCGGCCTGTTCCGCGAGGCCCGTTACTCCACCCACCCGATGGGACCGGACGAACTGCGGCGCGCCGGAGCGGCGTTGGATGCCGTCTCGGCCCAACTGGCTGCGGAAGGTACGCACCTGTGAACGCACCGCAGGAACCCGAGGTCACCCCCGGGTCGGTCCGCGACTCGCTGACCGTGCTCGGCGTCGCCGCCGCCGGTGCCGAGCTCGCGTTGACCCTGGTCGGCGGCCTGACCGGCGCCGCGCTCGGCGCGGCCCTGCTGACCGCCCTCGCCGTGCTGGTCGCCCGCTACGTGACCGGCGCCGAGTCCGAGGACAGCGGCTACCGCAAGAACCTGCGGTTGATGGGCAGTCACTCTCCCAGCATCCAGGACTGGCACTGGACGGTGCGCAACGGCCTGGACGACGACGGGTTCACGCACGTGCTGCGCCCCCGGCTCCAGCGCCTGTACGCCTCCCGGCTCTCCGAGCTGCACGCCGTCTCGCTCTTCACCGATCCGGCCCGGGCCGCCGCCCTGGTCGGCCCTGACCTCTGGCCCTGGCTCGACCCCGAGCAGCCCCCGCCCGGCAGCACGCTGCCCGAGCCGCTACTACGGGCACTGGTCGACCGCCTCGAAACCCTGTAGTCCCAGGAGAATCATGAAGCTCTCGCACGACATCTCGCTCACGCCGCAGCAGGCCGGCCAACGGGCCCGCCAGGTGTTGGAGGAGATCGGGCGGGCCGTGGTCGGCAAGCCCGAGGCACTGGAGCTGGTCATGCTCGGTGTGCTGGCCGGCGGCCACATCCTGATCGAGGACCTGCCGGGCCTGGGCAAGACGCTGCTGGCCCGCTCCTTCGCCGGCACGCTGGGCCTGGACTTCCGGCGCATCCAGTTCACCCCCGACCTGCTGCCCTCGGACGTCTCCGGCGCGCCGTTCTACGACCAGCAGAGCGGCGAGATGGTGTTCCGCCCGGGCCCGCTCTTCACCCACCTGCTGCTGGCCGACGAGATCAACCGGACGCCGCCCAAGACCCAGGCGGCGCTGCTGGAGGCGATGGCCGAGTCGCAGGTCACCGTCGACGGGACGACCCGGCGGCTGCCCGACCCGTTCGTGGTGATCGCCACCGCCAACCCGATCGAGTACGAGGGGACGTACAGCCTGCCCGAGGCGCAGCTGGACCGGTTCCTGCTGCGGGTGCGGATGGGCTACCTCACCCCCGAGTTGGAGGGCTCGATGCTGCGTGCCCGACTCGACCGGGCCGCCCCGGAGGCGCAGGTGCAGGCGCTCAGCAACCCGGCCGAGGTGCTGGCCATGCGTGCCGCGCTGGAGCAGGTCGAGGTCGAGGACGACCTGGTGGACTACATCGTCGCGCTGATCAGCGCCACCCGGGTGGACCCGCAGATCCAGGTCGGCGCCTCACCGCGCGGCGGTCTGGCGCTGGTCCAACTCGCCCGCGCCCGCGCGGTGCTGGACGGCCGCGACTACCTCACCCCGGAGGACGTCAAGTCCGTCGCGGTGCCGGCACTGGCCCACCGGGTCACCCTGAAGCCGGAGTTGTGGGTCCGCCAGGTCGAAGCCGACGACGTGCTGGCCAAGTTGGTCGCCTCCGTGCCGACCCCGCAGACCCTTCCGCGGCCGGCAGCGGAGTCGTGACCACCGATCGGCGGGTGCTGGAGCGGGCGCTCACCGTCGCCGACGGCGAGGCACCCAGCGAGCCGCCGCCGGAGCGCCCGCTCGGCTGGCGCGCCGGCGAACGCGCCCTGCGGCTGGCCACCGTGGCGGCCGTCGCGGCCGCGGCCGCGCTGGTCACCGGACGACCCTGGCTGCTCGCACTGGCGGCGGGTCCGGCCGTGCTGCTGGCCCTGGCCGCGCCGACCCGGCACCGGCCCACCCGGCTGGACACCACCGTGACCGCCGACCCGCGCCGCTGCTTCGAGGGCGACACCATCACGGTCCGCATCGAGCTGCACCACGACGGCGAGGCCGGCCTGATCGACCCGGCCATCACGCTCGGCCCCGGGGTCGGACTGACCGAGCTGCGGATCACCGGTTCGACGGTCAACCTCCGCCTGGCCGCCACCCGTTGGGGGCGCTGGTCGCTGGGCACGGTGGACCTGGACCTGTACGACACCGGCGGGCTGGCCCGGCGCACCGTACGGGCCGACCTCGGCGAAGCCGACATCTACCCGATCCCCTCGCAGGCCCGGCTGACCCCGATCCCGGTCCGACTGCCCGAGCGGCTCGGCGAGCACACCACCCGGCAGAGCGGCGAGGGCGTGGAGGTCGTCGGCGTGCGCCCGCACATCTGGGGCGAGCGCCAGCGGCGCATCCACTGGCCCTCCACCACCCGGCGCGGGTCGATCCAGATCAACCAGTTCGCCGCCGAGCGCACGGCCGACGCCGTCGTCCTGCTGGACGCGCTGAGCGACCTGCGCGACCCGGTCACCGGGCGCTCCACCCTGGACGAGACGCTGCGCGCGGCGAGCGGGCTGACCCGCGCCTACCTGCGCAAGCACGACCGGGTCGGGGTGGTCTCGATCGGCGGCGCGATCCGCTGGCTCCGGCCCGGCACCGGCGACCGGCACTTCTACCGGATCGTGGAGAGCGTGCTGGAGGTCCGCAAGGACCTCGGCTACCGCAACCCCGACCTGCACCGGCTGCCGCCGCCCGCACTGCCCGCGGGCGCGCTGGTCTACGCGTTCACGCCGCTCGCCGACCAGCGCATCCTGGACGTGCTGCGCGACCTGTCGGACCGCGGGAACCCGCTGGTGGTGGTGGAGATCCCGGCCGGCGACCCGCACGTCGAGGCGGACGACCGGATCGGGCAGCACGCTCTGCGGCTGTGGCGGGCGGACCGCCGGGCCATGCACTTCGCCCTGCAGAACCGCGGCATCCCGGTGGTCACCCACGTTCCCGACGAGTCGCTCGACCTGACACTCGCCCCGCTGCTGCGCAGCCGGATCCAGGGGAGGACGCGATGAGTGGACCCGAGGACGCGATGAGCGGACCCGATGTGCCGAACGCGGTGCCGAACGCGGTGCCGAACCCGGTGCCGAACCCGCCGGTGGGCGGCCGACGGGCGGTGCCCGCCCGCTGCCTGGGCCTGGCGCTGGCCGTCTCGGCCTGCCCGAGCTGGACGCACGGCATCCGGTCGGGCGCGGACCTGGCGCTGCTGCTGATCGCCGCCCTGTTCGGCTGGTGGGCCGGTCCGCCGGTCACCGGCCGTCCGGTGCGCGGCTCCAGCCGCTGGACCGCCCAGCTGGCCCGGCACCGCAACACCGCGCTGGCCGTCGCCACCGTGATCCTCGCGGCGATCAGCGGCCCGCCGGGCTGGTCGGCGGCCGCGCTCACCGTGCTGCTGCTCGGCTACCTGCTGTTCGTCGACGCCGCGTCCTACGGCCGGCGGCCCACCGGCCCGCTGCCCGCGGTGGCCGCGTACGCCGCGGCCGCCCTGGTGCTGCTCGCCGCCTTCGTGCCGAGCGCGGCGAGCAGTTGGGCCCGACTGCCGGCCGCCCTCGGTGTAGCCGTCGCGGCGCTCGCGGTGGCCTCGGCGTTCTGGTTCACCACTCCCGACCGAAAAAGCTGACGGTCAGCCAGTTCCGCGCTGCTACACCGGAACTGACTGACCGTCAGCGGTCGGAGGCGGCTTCCCGCTACCTCGCCAGCCGTCCGAGCAGGGCGGAGGCGCAGGCGATGCCGAGCCCGGCGGAGAGCGTCAGGACGGCGAAGTCGCTGCCGAGGTGGGCCGGCGTGCCGATCAGCAGTCCGCGCAGCGCGTCCACCTCGTAGCTCAGCGGGTTCGCCTTGCTGACCGCCTGGAGCCAGCCCGGCATCAGGCTGACCGGATAGAGGGCGTTGGAGCCGAAGAAGAGCGGCATGGTGATGGCCTGCCCGATACCCATCAGCCGGTCCCGGGTGAGCACGATCCCGGCGATCGACATCGAGAGGCAGGAGAAGAAGGCCGAGCCGAGCAGGACCACCACGGCCACGCCCAGCAGCTTGGCCGGGTTCCAGGTCAGGGCCACCCCGAGCAGCGCGGCGATCACCACCACCACCAGGGCCTGGATGACCGCCTTCACCCCCGCGGCGAAGGCCTTGCCGGCCACCAGCGCGGCCCGCGGGGTCGGGGTGACCAGCAGCTTGGTGAGCACCCCCGAGTCGCGCTCCCAGATGATCATGATGCCGTAGAAGATCGCGATGAACATCGCGGACTGGGCGATGATCCCCGGGGCCAGGTAGTCCAGGTACGGGATCCCGTTGGTCGGTATCGCCTTGATCCGGGTGAAGGTCTCGCCGAAGATCAGCAGCCACAGGGCCGGCTGGACGGCACGGGTGTAGAGCTCGGTGCGGTCGTGGCGCAGCTTCTGCAGCTCCACGACGCACATCGCCAGGATCCGGGCGAGGACCACCCGCCAGCCGGACCGGGCCGGCGGCGGGACCAGCAGCAGACCGAGGTCGCGGCGGGGCGCGGCGACCGGGGACTGGGCGGCGGCCGGCTCAGCCGACCCGGGAGGCGGTGCGACGGGTACGACGGACATCCTTGAACTCCCCTTCGTTCTCGGTCGCGTTGGCGAGGCCACTGCCGGCGAAGTGCCGGAACACGTCGTCCAGGGTCGGCGGCTCGGCCAGGTCGAGCTGCTCCCCCACCTCGGTCCGCAGCTGCTCGGGGGTGCCGAGCGCGCGGATCCTGCCGCGGTGCATCAGGGCGACGCGGTCGCAGTACTGGTCCGCCTCGTCCATGTAGTGCGTGGTGACCAGGACGGTCATACCGGTGGCCGCCCGCACCTCGTCGATGCACTCCCAGACGCTGGTGCGGGCGATCGGGTCCAGGCCGATGGTCGGCTCGTCCAGGACCAGCAGGCGCGGTGCGCTGACCAGCGCCTGGGCCAGTTCGAGGCGGCGGACCATGCCGCCGGAGTAGGTCTTGGCCAGCCGGTCCGCGGCCTCCGTCAGGTCGACCGCGGCGATCGCCTGGGCCACCCGGGCGGCCCGTTCGCGGCGCGACACGTCGAAGACCCGGGCGAACAGCGAGACGTTCTCCCGGCCGGTCAGCCCGCCGTCGGCGGAGAGCTGCTGGGGGACGTAGCCGAGCATCCGGCGCACCTGCATCTGCCGCCGCGCCGGGTCGTGGCCGAAGACCCGGACCATGCCGGGCGGGACCGGCAGCAGGGTGGTGATCGAGCGGATCGCGGTGGTCTTGCCTGCGCCGTTCGGCCCGAGCAGGCCGAACACCTCGCCGCTGCGCACGGTCAGGTCGAGGCCGTCGACGGCCTTGGTGCGGCCGAAGGAGTACTCCAGACCCGTACAGACCACGGCCTCCACGGCCTCCGCGGCGTCCATGGCCTCCTCCTGGTCGGCCGGATCCGCTGTCGTGCCGGTGGGCTCGCTCTGCTTCTTCACCCTTCCTCCTCCCGGTCGCGCAGCCCGGCGGCCAGTCGCCGCAGGGCGGGCAGTGCGGCGGCCAGTGCCGCGCGGTCGTCCGCCGACAGCTGGGCGACCTGCTCGCCGATCAGGGCGTCGCGCTTGGCGGCCCAGGCCGCCAGCCGCTCGGCCGCCTCCGGCGTGGGCAGCAGCAGGGCCGCCCGGCGGTCCTGCGGATCGGTCTCGCGGCGCAGCAGACCGGTCTTCACCAGCTGGTTGACCAGCGTGGAGACCGAGTTGCCGGCCAGGCCGAGCTCCTTGGCCGCGGCCGAGACCCGGATGCCCGGGCTCGCCTCGACCAGGCGCAGCAGCTCGACCTCCGCGCCGCGCAGGCGCGGCACCGTCAGCCCGCGCCGCAGCCGCCGCCGTACCAGCCGCTGGATCCCGGCCAGCAGGCCGGCCAGATCGCTGGTGACCTCGCTGGCGAGCTCGCTGGTGAGCTCCACTTCCGTCATGTTGTTATTTTAGCTCTTAATAAGAGGTATCTGTCCAGACCTCCACTCGTCAGCGAGCAGGCCGAAGATCACCTCGTCGGCGAACGCGCCGTTGACCCAGGCCGCGCGGCGCAGCACGCCCTCCTGCGTGAAGCCGGCCGCGAGCGCCGCCCGGCTCATCGCGGCGTTGTCGGTGAGCGTCTCCAGCTGCACGCGCTGCAGCCCGCGGACCGCGAAGGCGTAGTCGCAGAGCACCCGCACGACGTCGGCCCCCAGCCCCCGGCCGCGGAAGGAGGGGCGCATCGTCATGCCCAGGTGCGCCATCCGGTTGTGGGCGTCGATGCCCCACAGCACGCACTCGCCGGCCAGCTCGCCCGAGGCCAGCTCCAGCACCGAGAAGTGCGCGACCGCGTCGGAGGGGTCGGTGACGGCGTACGGCGAGGCAGCCGACCCCGAGGCGATGGGCACCCAGGGGCGGGAGCCGGAGCGCGACCGGGTGGCCACGTCCTCGTAGAGCTCAGCGTGCAGGACGGGGACATCGCTCTCGTGCCGGGCTCGCAGCCCGATCTTCTGGCCAGTCAGCATGCGACGTTCCTATCGGGATGCCGTCCGGCGATCAACCGGTTAAGCACCGGCCGCGCCCGACGATCACCTCCCCCGAAACACTTGCAGGGTGTTCGGTCAAATCCATACACTCATGGTGTTCACATTTCATTGAACACTTGACGACGGGTGGCAGTCATGCGCGCAGTCCTGGTGGAGAAGTTCGGCGGACCCGAGGTCCTCACCCTGACCGACCTCGCCGCACCGGAGCCCGGTCCCGGCGAGGTCAGCATCGATGTCGCCTACGCCGGCGTCAACTTCGCCGAGTTGAAGGCCCGCAGCAACGGCTACCGGGTGGCCTCGCTGCCCTTCCTCCCCGGCCTGGAGGTGTCCGGCCGGATCCGCGCCGTCGGCGACGGCGTGCAGAACTTCCAACCCGGCCAGCAGGTCGCCGCGCTGACCACCGCCGGCGGTTACGCCGAGGTGGCCGTCGCCCCCGCGAGAACCGTCTTCGCCCTGCCCGAGAGCATCTCGCTGCGCACCGGCGCCACCCTGCCGACCGTCCTGCCGACCGCGCACGCGCTGGTGCACGAGGTCGGCCGGCTGCGCGCCGGTGACACCGTCCTGGTCCAGGGCGCGGCGGGCGGCGTGGGCACCGTCGTCGGCCAACTCGCCCACCTCGCCGGGGCCGAGGCCGTCTACGGCGTCGTCTCCAGCGCGGCCAAGGCCGACCACGCCCTCAAGTTCGGCTACGACGAGGTCTTCATCGGCGACGACTTCGACGAGGACGTCTACCACGCCACCGGCGGACTCGGCGTGGACCTGGCGCTGGACTCCGTGGGCGGCGACACCTTCCGCCGCAGCCTGGAGGCGCTCGCCCCGTTCGGCCGACTGGTCTCCTTCGGCAACGCGAGCGGCGCGGCCCCCTGGCAGGCCGGCCAGACCCAGCTCTACCCCGGCCGCTCGGTGGCCGGGTTCTCGGTCCTGACCCTCGCCAAGACCGAACCCGACGTCCTGCGCGACCTCGCCGCCCGCGCCTTCGCCCTGGTCGCCGACGGTTCGGTCGAACTCCCCGTCACCGCCGAGTTCCCACTCGCCGAAGCCGCCGCAGCCCACCGCCTGTTGGAGAGCCGCGGCACCACGGGCAAGCTGCTGCTGCGCATCGCCGAGTGACGTAGGTGTACGCCATCCACTTGGGGTGTGGCAGGCCACACCCCAGGTGGATGGCGTACCTCAGTGACCGGGTGATCGACGGTGCGACATGGTGATCGGCATGATGCGCACTCACAAAGCCCTGTCGCGATCAGCTGATATGCCCGGTCGAGCACTGGCTGTGCTCGTCGCCCTCTCCGTGGCACTCGGCGCCGCCTTCGTCCTCGCCCCGAGCACGCTGGCGGCGAACGGCTCGGAGGGCGGCTTCGCCGAACGGCACAACCTCGTCGACGCCCTCCGCCCGGCGTTCATCGAGTACTGGAGGTCCGGCGACCGGGGATTTCCCCCGGACCTGGAGCGGGTCGTCGACTACTGGTTCCGCTACCACGTGGCCAAGGCCGTGCTCGCCGCGGCCCTGCTGATCGTGCTCGTCGCGCTCGGCGTCCTGCTCTGGAAGGCGTTCCTGAGGTCCAGCGGTCCCGGAGCCGGAGCCGGAGCCGGAGGCAGGGTCGCTCTCGCTTCGGCCGGGATTTTCGTCAGCCTGCTCGCACTGGTGTCGGTGGCGGCGGTGATGGCGAATGTCCAGGGTGCGATGGACCCGTTCTCCTCGGTGATCTCGATGCTGCCGCTCGGCGCACCCGGCGGACAACTCACCGGTGCGATCGATCAGATCAGGCAGGGCCTGGCCCACTACCCGAGCACGAGCGGCCAGAACGCGGCTGCCCTCCAGACGATGGTCAACGACTTCGGCCGGTACCACGCGGTGGTTGCCGTGATGGCTTCGATCGTGGCAGTCGTCCTCATCGGCCTGAGCGTGGTGTCGTGGAGGGGGTTTGCCGCAACAGGCGGGTCCGGCAGCGGCGCGTCCGACGGGCGCAGGCGGCGCAGGCGGCGCACGCTGGGATCGTTCGGTGTGCTCTCGGCCTTGCTGGCACTGGCCGTGATCGTCCTCGTGGTGGTGAACACGGGCACTGCGGCAGACCCGGCGCCGGCCCTCCTGGGCTTCTTCGAGGGCGGCTGGTGACGCACCTGGTGGCGGATCAGCCGGATCAGGCGCAGGCACCTCAGGCACCTCAGGCGCCGAGGTAGGCGAGGACGGCGAGTACCCGACGGTGCTGGGCGTCGTCCGGCGGCAGGCTGAGCTTGGCGAAGACGTTGCCGATGTGTTTCTCCACCGCACTGTTGGAGAGCGCCAGTTGCCGGGCGATGGCGGTGTTGGAATGGCCTTCGGCCATCAGCGCCAGAAGCTGCCGCTCACGCGCGGTCAGTGCCCCCAGCGGGTCGTCCCGGCGCTTCCCGGCCAGCAGTTGGGAGACGACCTGGGGGTCGAGCACCGTCGCGCCACGGGCGACCCGGTCCAGGGCGTCCAGGAACTCCTCGACTCTGGCGACCCGGTCCTTCAGCAGGTAGCCGACCGCGCCGGAGCCGTCCGCGAGCAGCTCGGCGGCGTAGGACACCTCCACATACTGGCTGAGCACCAGCACGGGGGCGCCGGGCAGCTGTGCGCGGACGCTGATCGCCGCACGCAGGCCCTCGTCCGTATGGGTCGGCGGCATCCGCACATCGACGACCGACACGTCCGGGCGGTGTGCGAGCACTGCTTCGACCAGGGCAGGGCCGTCACCGACCGCCGCCACCACCTGGTGACCGTCCTCGGTGAGCAGGCGGACCAGGCCTTCACGCAGCAGCACCGCGTCATCGGCCACGACGATCCGCAGCGGACTGCGGGCCGCGCGGTCCTGCGGTGCTGCGGCAGCTGTTCCGGGAGCCGTTTCGGGAGCCGTTTCGGCCGGGGTCAGTGGCATGGCAGTTCCCCGGTGACCGTCGTCGGGCCACCGTCGGGGCTGGCGACCCGCAGCCGGCCGCCGACCGCGTGCAGTCTGTCGTCCAGGCCCCGCAGGCCGTGTCCCTTGGCCACAGCCGCGCCGCCCACGCCGTCGTCCGTCACCCAGACCCGCAGGATTCCCTCGCCGTGGCGCATTCCGATGGCGCACCGGTGGGCCTTGCTGTGTTTGGCCACGTCTTGGGTTCCAGGGGTCGTCGCAACACCACTGGTTCTAGGTGGTGAGTAGATCACGTAGACGCTCGGCTGGGGTATCCCAGTCGAGCGTCTTGCGTGGGCGGCCGTTGAGTTCCTGGGCGA
>NZ_JARZAI010000029.1 GCF_029893355.1 Kitasatospora sp. MAA4 | reverse complement strand
CCTCAAACCCGTCCCACCCACGCGCCAGCCCCGCTAAACTCCCCGCCACTAGGCTCTTGACCAGGGCAAATGGAGAAGTCTCACTGGAGTACTAGTACTCCAGTCTGACTTCGCGATCTTGTCGGCGGGCGTAGCCCCTCACATGGCGGGAAGTCTGATGGCGCACGTATATCGCGTTGTGGGTTCGGCAGTGCCGCCATAAGGTCACCGGCATGTCTCTACGTCTTCGTATGCGTCAAGCACTGCCGGAAGCGATGCGCGCCCGTGACAAGGCCGCGGTGAGTGCCCTGCGCGCAACACTTGCTGCGCTGGACAACGCTGAGGCGGTGCCCGTCGACGAAGCTGAGCTTCGCGGCGTGGCCCTTGAGCATTCGCCGGTTGGTGTCGGTACCACCGAAGCAGCGCGGCGTGAGCTGAGCGAGCGCAGTGTGGTGGATATCGTGCGCGCCGAGGCCGCCGAGCGACTGGAGGTTGCAGCGCAGTTGACTGCGCCCGCGCACGCTGACCGAGCCGAGCGGCTCCGCACGGAGGCCGCCGTACTGCATCGCTTCCTCGATGGCCCCGGCACCGCATAGGACACGGCGTCGCATCACGTCAGAAGCGACGCAGGAGCAGGGCTGGAAATAGGTACGGCCACCGCATGATCATCAGAGGTTGTGTGGACTCCTGAGGATGGTGCGGTGGCCGCGGGCCATAGCGTAGACCCTGCCCGCTGGCGGGCGATGTTCGACCAGGCCATGGCCCGCATCGTGGGCCGGTTCCAGCACGTTGAACCCCGGGCGACGGCAAGGGCGTTCGTTCTGGGACTGTTGTCCGGGGCCGCCTTCTCGCCCACCTAGATCACGAAGTCGCACTGGAGTACTAGGTCTTCTGTTCGGATCACGCCGGATCAGCGGACTGCGTTGGAGCGCCCCGGCGTCGGCCGGCCGGCCGGCGTGATCCGACCGGACCGGCGCCGTTCGCGGCTACCGGCAGGCGATCCAAGATAAAATAGGTGCCATGAACCAGGCAACGGTAGTTGCGTTCTACGGCGCGAAGGACGACGCCCTTCTCTCAATTATTCTCGAAATTCAGCGTGCAGCCGGCGAGGAGTTCGGCGCCGACTTCACTCCCCGAACGGCCGATGAAGTGCATGCGACACTGATCGGCCTGGGCGATATCCTCAAGACCCCGAACGGAAAAGGCACGCCGTCAGAGAGACGCCCGGTCGACCTTGTTGCGTACATCTGTTCCTTCTTTTCGAATCACCAGATCACGGCGCAGTTCGGGGGATTCAAGAACGACAGCCATGCACTCCGAAGTCGGGGGCGTAGTCTGCACGAAAGATCCTTGGTCATCGACGACGATGCCCTGGTCATCATCGGATGGCCCCTGAGAGAGCCGGCCGCAGGAGCTGACCCATCGGACGTCCTCGACGGCGTTCGCGCCCAGTGCCAGCGATTCGGATTCAGGCACAAATACCACGGATCCAACACGGTCGACCCGGACCTCTACATGGTTCTCGGGCGCCTGGCGAGGCACGAGGGCCGATCTGACGCCCAGCGCGTCCAATCTTTTGAACGGAATACAAGGAAGCTCCTCGCGGAGATCCGTCCTGCATTGGTCACGATGGATGCCGAACGACTGAGCGTCGTCTTCTACAGCGACCGCAGCCTCCCCAGCTCTTCGAGTCTTGCCGTTCCGGTATGCGGAGCGGCGGACCTGGAGGTTGTCCTGAACCGCCTTCATGGCGGCACCGCTTAGGAGCCCTCGAACAGATCACGGCGGACAGCTGCCGACTCCCATTGCTTCCTGAAGTCCGCGGCAAAGTAGTCGAAGGCGCCCTTCTTGGATTTGACGAGTTGCAGCACAGGGCCCTGATGCTGGGTTCCATGAACGACTCCTGGCTGAACGCGTATCTCAGCTCCCGCATCAGCAGGCCGATCGCCGGTCGGAGACAGGTCGCCATCGATCATCACCGCCGTGAACGGCGGCAGCCTGGGTGCAAACCTCATGCTGAATCCAGGCCTTTTATGGAGGCCGTGAATCTTGACAGTGTCAATAACTGTCTGTATGTCACCACGCACGCTGTGTGCCTCGCGCTGGTTGATGCGAGGGAGCTCTTCCGAGTCCGGACTCAGCAGAAGTACGTAGAATTCCCGCCCGGCGGCCAAGACGTCTTCGATGACATCGACATGCTGCACGAGAGTACTGTGGCAACTGACACACGAAATGGCTATCTCCCGCTGAGCACGGTTGTAGAACTGCGTGGGCGGCAAGGTGGGTGCACCTGCTTCGGTCCTGAGCTCGATATCGACAATCCCTGCCCCGGCCAGTGCATCATAAAGGGTCACGCCCCGCGCGTTCTTCTCGAGCAGAGGGTCAACCTGGGCTTCGTCATCGCGGCGCATGGCTTCAAGGACCGTCTTGAATTCTCGTGTATCGAGCCATTGGACGCCTGGGCCGGTGACCACAGCACAGCGTGCCGAGTCCCTGAGACGACTTGCAAGCCTGTGAACCGACTCCGCAGTACCGTCGATTCTCACGGTATTCATTCCCTGAAAATCGCTCGGCAGCTCCATCGCGCCGATCTCCACGAGGACGGTTCTGTCGGGGTAGTGCGCGAATGCCATCCCTGCTTCGATGAGAACATTCGGTCGCGGCTGGCCCGTCAGTTGTTTCTCACTCTGCTTGTCGCTCGGCTTCCGGAGATGCGCCCTCAGGCGCGCCTCGTCATCGGGCGTCATTAACACCACAACTGCTTGCACTCTTTCGAAGAGTTGTTGAACGACCGTGAATGTAAACGGCGTTGCCACGCCCGCTTCTGCCACTGCCTCATCCCATTCCACAGGCCGCAGCTGGAAGTCCCTGAGCTTTGTAAACAAGGCACTCCGGGCAGCGTCATTGCGACCGTGGACCACCGCCACCCTCATCTCGGTGGGAACGGCATTGCCACCAATGGATGTCATTTTCTCGCCTGTCCACTAGTTCTCGGGCCGACTGACGGGAGGCACAGACGTCAAGCGGCCCTCTTCTCCCAGCATGCGCGCGGCGTGGGATGTTCTCCACTGGGCCAATAATCGTTCGACGGCTTTGCGGAGTCCTGGCACAGTGGCGCACCATGACGGACTTCGAGCTCCTGACTGCTGCGGACATACCCCTCATGCCAGGTCTGGCACAGCGCGTCACGGCCATCCGCCCGGACCTGATCAGCGCCGACGCCTCGTACGGGGAGCTGGCTTGGGTCTGGGGCCTGGGGCGGGCCCGCTACGGCGCGAGTTGGCCGCGCCGGCTGTGGTTCTCGGGTGGCGAACTGGTGGCGTGGGGCTGGGCGTTCCTTCCGCACCAGGTCAGGCGCAATGACGGGTCGGTCACGGACGTCACCGGTGCCTCGTTGAGTTATCAGGTCCATCCCGACCACGCCGAACTGGTCGACGAGGTGATCGAGTGGTTCGACGGTGTGGCGGCCGGCCTCGTGCGCACGGTGTTGCCGACGACCGCCGAGGAGTTCGCGCTGAAGCGGTGGGCGGCGCACGGCTATGAGATCGACGTGGAGTCGCTCGGCGACACCGGCGACTGGACCCAGCTCAACGAGCGGGACCTGACCGATGTGGAGCAGCCGGTGCTGCCGGACGGGTTCCGGTTCCGCACCGCCGACGAGGCCGGACCTGAGGCCGCGGTCCGGGCCCATGTGGACGCCTGGCCTTCCTCCGCGTACACGGCCCGGAGCTACGAGGACGTCCGACGGACGGCGGCCTACCGCGGTGACCTGCACGTCCTGGTGGAGGCAGCGGACGGCACCATGGCGGCCTCGACGATCATGTGGCTCGACAGGGCGAACAGGACCGTCGAGTTCGAGCCGGTCGCCACGCATCCGGACTACCGGCGGCTCGGGCTGGCACGGTCGATGATGCTGTACGGGATGCGCCTGGCGCGGGCGGCCGGGGCCACGCACGCGACGGTTGTCTGCCTGGGTGCGCCGGGGCGTCCCCGGGCGCGCGGGCTGTACTACGGCCTCGGGTTCCGGGAGCTCTCGCGGGACGCCCCGCTCATCAAGGGCTGACGCCGATCCGGCGGGCGAGCACCTGTCCTGGCCAGGCGTCGGAGAGGAAGCGCTCGGTGGGGGTGAAGCCGTTGCGCTCGTAGAAGGCGACCAACTCACCGCCGCCGCCCGCCCAGCAGTCCACCCGCAGCAGCTCCACACCCGCCCGCCGGGTCTCCTCGGCGGCGTGGGCCAGCAGCGCCGCGCCGACTCCCAGGCCGGCGTACCGTCGGTCGGAGACCAGCAGCCGGACGTACCGCTCGGGTTCCCCGGCCGGCGCGATCGGCATCGCCGGGCTGGGTCCGGAGTCCAACACCAGGGCCCCGACGGGCGTTCCGTCCAACTCCGCGATGTACGGAGTGTTCTCGGTCGTGTAGCGCTCGACCCGCGCCACCCCGCCGGGCTTCTGGGAATAGGGCGTGGTGCCCCACTGCTCGGTGTTGCCGCGGGCGTTCATCCAGGCCACCGCGGCGTCGAGCATGTCCAGCACGGCCGGTGCGTCGGCCAGGCTGCCCGGCCTGATCCGTATGCCAAGTGTGGTGTCGTTCACGGCTCCAGCCTAGCCGGATGGGGTGCCAGCCCAGGTCGGGCCGGCTCAGCAGGTTCTCCAGGGTGGCACCGTCACCCTCGATGCGCAGGGTGTCCAGCAAGAGCTGGTGGGGCGGGTGCGAGGATCTCGGTCCATGGAGAGTGAAATGACGGCCCGTCGGGCAGCGGTGGGCGACGCGGCGGAGATCGTGCGGCTGCGCGCCGTCATGACGGCCGCGCTGTTCGGCCGGTCGCAGGAGGGTCCGTGGGACGCCGTGACGCTGGCCAGGCTGGAGCGCTGGCTGGGCGACCCCGATGCGCCGACCGCCGTGTTCGTCGTCGACGCCCCCGACGGTGCCAGCCTGGCCGCCACCGCCATCGGGACGATCGACGAACGGCTGCCGCACGCCCGCAACCCCTCGGGCGTGACCGGTTATGTGTACGGCGTCTCGACGGACCCGCGCTGGCGCCGGCGCGGGTTCTCGCGCGCCGCGATGCGCGCGCTGCTGGGCTGGTACGCCGACCGCGGGGTCCACCGGATCGACCTGCACGCCAGCCCGTCCGGCGAGAGCCTCTACCGCGAACTCGGCTTCACCGACGCCTCGGGCGCGGCCCTGACCCTGCGCGCGCACTGAGTCCGGGGTCACCGTACGGGAGCAAGATCCCCTTGGATGACCCATGCCGGCGCAAAGCTTCCACCTCTGTCGACCGACAAGAAGCTGGGAGTTCGGTGAGAGTGCGAGTCGATCATGTCCGGTCGGAATCGGACATAACGGCACAGAGATGCTGCATTCGTACACAAGATCGCCCTCCGCCAACTCCGGCGGTCACCGGAAGTTCCCAGCAAGGCCCAGGCTTCCTAAACGACGGTGCGGTTCAGTCAGAGGGCCGCCGGCGCTGCGTCCCCGCAAAGCGCCGGCGGTCCATCCGCTTTCCCCGCACCTAGGAGGCACCGGCCTTGTCCCGGACCACCATCCGTTCCGCCGGCGCCGGCGCCCTGCTCGTCTCGGGCGTGCTGCTGCTCACCGGCTGTTCGTCCTCGTCGACGGCGACGACGGCGTCCAGCTCCCCGTCCCCCTCCGCCGCCGCGTCTGCCTCGGGTGGCCGCGGTCAGGCGATGGAGGCGTACACCACCTGCCTGTCGCAGCACGGCGTGACGCTGCCCAGCCGTCCGAGCGGGCGTCCCAGCGGCCACCCCAGCGGCAACCCGAGTGACCGGCCCAGCGGCGGCTACGGCGGTGGCGGTTACGGCGGCGGCTTCGGCGCCTCGGCCAGCCCGGAGATGAAGGCCGCGATGCAGGCCTGCGCCTCGCTGCGCCCGCAGGGCGGCCAGGGTCGCGGCAACGGCGGCGGGCTCAACAGCACCGCGATGCAGGCCTTCACCGGCTGCATGAAGGACCACGGCGTGACCATCCCCGCCACCGGTGGCCTGGGCGCGCTGAACACCGCCGACCCGGCGACGGCCGCCGCGTACAAGACCTGCGCGCCGCTGCTTCCGGCCCGCAGCCCCCAGCCTGCCGCCGGCGCGACGGACAGCCCCAGCGCCAGCGCCGGGGCCTGATCCCGACCGCCGCAGCCGAAAGCAGCGGTGAAGCAGCTGTAAACCAGCTGTAAACCAGCCGGACGAGGGCACGGTCTCGCGCGCGACGAGGCGCACCAGCGAGGCCTGCCGGGCGCTCACTGACGCGGGGGCGGCCTGCTCGACAGAGCAGGCCGCCCCCGCGTCTTTGCACGGCTGCCCTGAACGGCGGATAGGGTTCGACGCAGGTGGGCGCGCCGCCGCCGGCCACCGGAACCGTCGAAGGGACCCCCGCCATGCCGACCGCACCCGCCGACGGCCCCTCGCTCGCGCGGTTCGGCCTGGGCACGGCCGCCGTCGGGCGGCCCGGCTACATCACGCTCGGGCGCGACGTCGACCTGCCGGCCGAGCGCACCGTCGAGGCGCTGCGGCAGCGGACCCACGCCCTGCTCGACGCCGCGTACGCCGCCGGGGTGCGGTACTTCGACACGGCCCGGTCCTACGGCCGCGCCGAGGAGTTCCTTGGCGGCTGGCTCGACGCCCATCCGCAGGCCGCGGCCGACGTGGTGGTGGGCAGCAAGTGGGGCTACACCTACACCGCCGACTGGCAGGCCTCCGGGGTGCCGGTGCACGAGGTCAAGGAGCACTCCGCGGCGGTGTTCGACCGTCAGATCAAGGAGACCAGGGCGGTGCTGGGCTCGCGCCTGCACGTGTACCTGGTGCACTCGGTCACCCCCGACAGCCCGGCGCTGACCGACCGCGCGCTGCACGACCGGCTGGCGGCGCTGGCCGCCGAGGGCGTCCGGGTCGGCCTGTCCACCAGCGGGCCGGCCCAGGCCGAGACCGTCCGGGCGGCGCTGGAGGTGACGGCGGACGGACGGCCGCTGTTCGCCGCCGTCCAGGCCACCTGGAACCCGTTGGAGACGTCTGCCGCACCAGCGCTGGCGCAGGCGCACGCGGCCGGTTGGCTCGTGGTGGTGAAGGAGGGCATGGCCAACGGCCGGCTGGCCGACCGCAACGCCACCGGCCCCGACACGGCCGCGCTGCGCGAGCTGGCCACCCGGATCGGCACGTCCTGCGACGCGCTCGCGCTGGCCGCGGCCGCCGCCCAGCCCTGGGCGGACGTCGTGCTCTCCGGAGCGGCCACCCCCGGGCAGCTGTCCTCCAACCTCGCGGCCGCCGAACTCGACCTCACTCAGCCGCAGTTGGCCGCGCTCGCCTCGATGGCCGAGCCCGCGCAGGAGTACTGGCGCACCCGCGCCGCGCTGCCCTGGGCCTGAGAGCCCGTCCGGCCCGTCGCCAGGAGCGGGCCGGACGGAGCTCGCCTCAGGACGGCGAAGAGGACCGGTGCGCCACCGCTCGGCGCAGGTCGTCCAGGGCGTCCCCGAGGTAGCGGCGCAGGGGCGCGGTGAGGTCGGTGCGCGCCAGGCACTCCTCGGCCGCGCGGACGGTATCGGCCGTGGCCGCGCCCACCGGGAAGAGCCCGAAGGCGAGCACCCCTGCCACCGCTTCGCCGCGGTCGCCGGCACCGGCGATCTGCTCGAAGTACCGCTGGACGTACTCCTGGCGCAGCTTGGGCGAGCCGGAGCGCCAGAAGCCCTCGGCGGTCGCCGCCAGTTGGCGGTTGGAGAGCGCGCCGGGGGTGAACAGCTGCTGCCAGGCGTGCTCCTTCGCCGCGTCGTCCGGTAGCGCGGCGCGGGCGCGGGCCGCGCCCTTCTCGCCGATGTCGCTGGGGTCGGCGGCCAGCTCGGCGGCGATCTGCTCCTCTCCGGCGGCACCGGCCGCGGCCAGCCGGGCCAGTGCGGCCCACCGCAGGTCGGCGTCGAAGGACATCCCCTGCGGAACGTCGCGCTCGGCCAACCAGCCGGTGAGCTGGGCGAGTTGCTCGGCGCCGCAGGCGGTGGCGACGACTGCGCGCAGCGCCGCGATCCGCAGCCCCTGCGGCGCGTCCGGCTGGGCCAGCACAGCTCGTGCGGTGTCGCCGAGCAGGCGCCGCGCCGCGTCCTGGTCGTCCGGATCCAGGTAGCGGGCGAGCACGTGATCGGTGGCGAAGGTCAGCACCGCCTCCACGATGGCGTCGATCCGCTCGGTCGGCAGGTGGGCCGCGACCAGCTGCAGGTAGTCGGCGGCCGACAGCTCGGCGCTGCGGACCAGGTCGCGGGTGTGCTCCCACAGGACGGACCGGGCCAGTTCGTCCGTGACGGCCGAGAGCGAGGCGGCCACGGTGGCCGCGGAGTGCGCGTCGAGGCGGATGCGCGCCCAGCTCAGGTCGCCCTCGTTGGGCAGCAGCAGGGCCGGGCGGGCGGTGCCGACCAGCTCGGGCAGCGGGGTGCGGCCGCCGGGGGCGACGTCGACGTCCAGCCGCTCGCGCGCCACGACGGCCTCGCCGTCGCGCTCGAACACGCCGATCCGCACGCGGTGCGGGCGGGTTCCCTCGTTGACCAGGGCGGCCTGGACGATCCGCTCACCCTCGTCCGCCTGGACCTCGATCCGCAGGGTGTCCACGCCGGTGGTCCGCAGCCACACCTCGGCCCAGCCGGGGACGTCGCGCTCGGAAGCGGGGCTCAGCGCCGCCAGGAAGTCGCTCAACTCCGCGTTGCCCCAGCGGTGTTCGGCGAAGTAGGCGTTGAGCCCGGCGAAGAACGCGTCGTCGCCGAGCCAGTGCACCAGCTGACGCAGCGTGGCGGCACCCTTGGCGTACGAGATGCCGTCGAAGTTGGTGATCGCCTCGGCGGCCGTGGCGGTCGGGGCGGCGGCGATCGGGTGGGTGCTGGGCCGCTGGTCGGCGTCGTAGCCCCAGCTCTTGCGGCGCACCGCGAAGGACGTCCAGGCTCCGGTGTACCGGGTGGCCTCGGCCGCGATCCGGTAGCCGAGCATCTCGGCGAAGGACTCGTTCAGCCAGACGTCGTCCCACCAGGCCAGCGTGACCAGGTCGCCGAACCACATGTGGGCCATCTCGTGGCAGACCACCATGGCCCGCATCGCGCGCTGCGCGTCGGTGGGCGCCGACCGGAAGAGCAGCTCGTCCCGGAAGACCACGCAGCCCGGGTTCTCCATCGCGCCCCAGTTGAACTCGGGGACGAAGACCTGGTCGTAGCCGCCGAACGGGTAGCGCTCGTCGAACAGTTCGTGCAGCCGGTCGAAGGAGGCCCGGGTCACCTCGAACAACTCATCGGCCTCGCGGTCGAGTTCCGCGGCGAGCGAGCGGCGGGCGTACAGGCCCAGCGGGATGCCGTCGTGCTCGGCGTGCACCGCGTGCAACGGGCCGCCGACCACGGTGATCAGGTAGCTGGAGATCGGGCCGACCGGGGAGACCTCCCAACGGCCGTCGGCGAGGCGGGTGGAGGCGCCGTTGCCGACCACCGTCCAGTCCTCGGGAGCCGTGACGGTGAAGGTGAACGGCGCCTTGAGGTCGGGCTGGTCGAAGCAGGCGAAGACCTTCGGGGCGAGGTCCGGGCCGCAGCTGGCGTAGACGTAGCCGGCGCCGTCCGCCGGATCGGTGAAGTGGTGCAGACCCTCGGCGGTACGCGAGTAGGCCATGTCGGCCTCGACCAGCAACTCGTTCTCCGCGGCCAGGGCGGGCAGCGGCAGGCGGTTGCCGTCGAGGGTGGCGGGATCGAGCGGGACGCCGTTCAGCTCGGCGCGCAGCAGGGCCTGCGGCTCGACCTCGATGAAGGATCCGGCGCCGGGCTGCGCGCAGTCGAAGCGGATCACGGCGGTGCTGCGGAAGGTCCGGTCGCCGCGGGTGAGGTCCAGAGCGACGCGGTAGGAACCCACGTCGAGCAGGCGGGCCCGGGCGGCGGCTTCGGTACGTTGAAGGGCTGGCATGTTCGCATGCTGTCCCACCGGCGGGCCCGGAGACAAGCGGATTCAGGGAGCGGGGCTGAGGTGGCTCTGCAGCCGCGCGTGGCGGAACTGGTAGACGGCGCCGACCTGGCGCAACACCCCGCGGTGGTAGGCGTCGTCGAGGAAGGCGACGGTCGCCCAGGGAAGCCGTCCGGTCAGCGGCAGCCAGATCCGGGTGAACAGCAGCCACTGGCCCCAGGCGGTGAAGGTGAGGACGTAGCTGACGGTCCCGGTGAGACCGCCGATGGCCCCGATCACGAGTCCGCCGAACCAGGCCCAGTGGAGGTGACCGACCCAGCCCTGGAGGAGGTCTCCCTGAAGTCGGCCGATGAGGGTGATCGCGATGGTGATCACCGGTGTGATGAGCAGGGCCTGGCGGATCACGGTGCTGCGGTTGATGGCCAACAGGTCGGCCGGAGTGGCGGCGGAGCCGAGGTCGAGGGGTGTCTCCAGCGCGGCCATGAGCCCGAACGCCAGCGCTCCCGCCGACCCGTAGATGACCCCGTAGAGCAGCGAGTCGACCAGCATCCACTCGACCGGTGCGTTGCCGAGCAGCCTCCCGTAGAGCAGTTCCTGCTCCAGCCCGAGCGTGGGTCCGGCGCAGGCCCCCACCGCCAGGCCGGCCAGGAGTCCGGCGCAGTAGGCGGTGGGGAGTCCGCGGGCGGACGTGCCGCCGGTCCGTCGGCCGCGGCCCGGCAGGCGCAGATGGACGCGGGACGGCTCGAACGCCCTTTCGCCGAACGTGACCGTGATCCCGTAGACCAGCCCGTAGCCGAAGCCGACCGTCGGGCCGGTCACCAATCCGGTCAGCAGACTGTCGCCCAGCGCGTACGCCGCGCTGTGACCGCTGATCAGGAGCGAGGTCCCGCCCACCAGGACCTCGGCCACGACCGTGACCAGGGTGCAGGCGAGGACGATGGCGAGGATGCGCGAGGGCAGGCTCAGCGAGCCGGACAACTGCCACCAGGCCAGGTCCTGGCGGTCGCGCTGCTCGGGCCGGTCGAGGTGCCCGGCGAGGTAGCCCAGGTAGTGCCGGGCGCGGTGCGGGTCCCAGACGCGGCACGGGCGGCCGGCGCCGGTCGGGGTCGCGGGGCGCCGGCGGTAGACGGTCGGGACGAAGCCGGCCAGCAGGTGCTCTTCAAGGGCTTCCGGCGTCGGGAAGCGGTCGGTGTCCAGCAGGACGGACGGGTCCTGCCCCGGGCCGTCGCTGTAGACGGTCCGGGCGAGCAGGACCATCAGCGGGGTGCTCAGCACGGCGGCGAGGTTGGCGCTGGAGCGGCTGTCCGGTGCGTTGCGCAGCCCGTCCAACACGGGATCCCAGACGGTCGCGGCCATGGCGGCCTGTTCGCACGGCCCGGTGGGGCGCGCGGTGCGCGGCAGGTAGTGGAGCAGGTCGTCCGTGGTCAGGTCGACCAGCTCGATGCCGGCGGCCTTCCTGAGCACGTCGATCGCGGCGGCCTCGGCGAACTGCTCGGTACGGCTGGTCAGCAGCATCGGCAGGGATATCGCGTTGAGCTCGCGCAGCGCCGGCCCGTGCAGCCCGGTGGCCATCTCGTCGAAGCCGTCGAGCACCGGCAGGATCCAGCCGGCGTCGACCAGCGCGGCCGCCAGCGTCAGGCGGCCGGGAGCGCGGGCGGCGAGGTTCGGGTGGTCGCGCAGCAGCCGGTCGATCAGCCAGTCGCGCAGCGCGGTGACGGTCGGGTCCCACGAGCCGATGCTGAAGACCACCGGCACGGGCTCGCCGCCGGAGCGCGTGGCCAGGTAGTCGAGGACGAACCGCAGCATCAGGACGGTCTTGCCCGACCCGGCCCGGCCGAGCACCACCAGCCGCCCGGACCGCACGCGCCGGTAGACGTCGGCCACCTCCGCCAGGCCGCCGTCCAGGGACAGCGGGCCGGCGCTCGCCCCCGGAGCGGCACCGCCGATGTTGTCCCAGTGGTCCAACAGGCCCTCGGGCGCCGCCCGCCAGCGCACCGGCAGCGGGAACGGGTCGTGGATCCGGCGCTGCTCCTCCTCGCGGATCCAGCGGCTGTGCACGTCCCGCGCCAACGACTCCGCGACCTCGGCCAGCACTCCCGCAGCCGGTAGGACGGCGGAGGGTGGGACGGCGGGCCTGACGGGGTCAGGGGCTTCGGCCGGCACGTCCCCGGCCGCCGGCTCCTTGTCGCGGTGCACGGCCAGCAGCTGCTGCCAGACGTCGTCGCGATCGCGCCGCAGGGCATCGGCCAGCGCGTGGGCGGCCTGCTTCACCGTTCCCATCCGGGCGTCGGTGGGCTTGCCGGTCTCCAGGCGATGGATGGTCCGCACCCCCAGCCGGGAGCGTTCGGCCAACTGCTCCTGCGTCAGCCCCGCCTCGAGCCGCAACCCGCGGAGCGTGGGACCCAACGTGCTGGTCACTTCGACGCCCTCGCTCCGATCACCGTTCGTACAGCTCGTCCGCCTGGCCGGGACTGGCTGCGGATCACTCTACTGGGGTGACCGGCCATATCTGGCCGGTGCCTGGCCTGGTGCGCTGACCAGCCGGAACGCCACCATGGTGATCAGCCGCCGCAGCTACGGCCGGCCTGGCCGCACGAGGGGAGGGCCAGGCCGGCCGTAGCTGCGGGCTGGACGTTCAGCTCCGCCACCACTCGTCCAGCGGGGTGACCGGAACGGTCCGCTTGTGCCGGGTCGCGAGGAAGACGGACTCCAGCTTCGCCGCCACCTCCGGGGCGACGTCGGCGCCTTCCAGATAGTCGTCGATCTGCGTGTACGTCAGGCCGAGCGCCACCTCGTCGGGCAGCGCGGGCCGGTCGTCCTCCAGGTCGGCGGTCGGCACCTTCTCCCAGACGCTCGGCGGCGCTCCCAGCTCCCGCAGCAGTGCCGCGCCCTGGCGCTTGGTCAGCCCGGTCAACGGGGTGACGTCGGCACCGCCGTCGCCGAACTTGGTGAAGAAGCCGGTGACCGCCTCGGCCGCGTGGTCGGTGCCCACGACGAGCAGGCCCAGCTGCCCGGCGATCGAGTACTGGATCACCATCCGCTCGCGGGCCTTGATGTTGCCGCGCACGAAGTCCCGCAGCTTGGGCTCCTCGCCCAGCAGCTCCCGCAACCCGAGCGCCGCCTCACCGGCGACGGCGTCCGCGCTCGGCTTGACGTTCACCTCGATCGACCGGTCGGGCTGGATGAACTCCAGCGCGATCTGCGCGTCGTGCTCGTCGGCCTGCACACCGTACGGCAGCCGCGCGGCGACGAAGAGGGCCTCGTGGCCCTCCGCCCGCAGCTCCTCGCTCGCAAGCTGGCACAGCCGGCCGGCCAGTGTGCTGTCCTGGCCGCCACTGATCCCGAGCACGAACCCCTTGGCCGGAGTCGACCGCAGGTAGTCCTTGAGGAAGTCGACCCGTTGCCGGATTTCGGTGGTGGGCGCAATAGTCGTCCTGACGCCGAGTTCGGCGACAATCCGCTCCCGAAGATTAGCCATCCGCTCACTCTACTGGCCGGGGGTCCAGCCCCGATCTTCAGCCCGTCGCCGCGGCACGACCGCCCTGTGGACCGTGTCGAACGCATTCACCCCGATGCGGAACACGGCCAGCAGCCCGGCCAGTGCGCAGACGATCCAGATCAGGATCGCGAAGCCACCCGGCCGCTGGGTGATCATTCTCCCGCCGTCGAGCCAGACCTTGACCTGCCGGCCCTCGTCAGACGCGTCGGCGTCCGACTGCTCCTCGCTGAACGCGCGGCCGTCGACGGTCCAGTGGTAGGTGCAGCTGTAGGTGTAGCTGACCTGGTCGTCGTCCTCGCCCAGCTCCCGGCCGGTGACATGGCAGTCGGTCACGGTGGCCGACACGCTGCGCAAGCCGTGGGACCTGATCCGGATGTCGTGGGCGGCCTGAGCCGTGGCGAAGACGGTGCCCAGGACGATGGCCAGGGTCCCCGCGACGGCGATGCAGGAGGCGACGTATCCGGCGACGGAGACCTCCCGGCTGAGCGGGAGCGAGGCCACGACGGCCGTCAGCAGGGCGACCTCGCAGACCAGCAGCCACCCGTGCCGATCGCCCGGCGCGTCCTGCGACCCCGCCCAGACCACCGGCGTCGCCGCGACCGCCAGGACTGCCACGGCCACGTCGACGACCGCGAAACAGCACCGGTGGAAGGTGCTCCACCGAACAGCAGGCCTGCGCTCCACGTCTGCCCCCTCCCCCAAGGATCCGACCGCTCCATCGTCCCGGCCCTCACCCGCGGGGCCTACCCTCCCGGCGACTCTCTGGCCAACCGGTGACAGAACCGCGACAACGTCACGGCACGAGGGCGTCGAGGTGAGCAGGGAGCAGGGCCGTGACGGAGCAAGAGGCCGCAACTGCGGCACTACCAGGAGCTGTTGACGGGCGCCAACCATGCCGTCGAGCAGCAGGTGCAGACAATCCGCAGTCAACTCGGGCTGCCTCCGCCGGACACCAGCTGACCGTGCCCGCCGCTCCGGATGGGGTTTTGTGTTTACTCTTGTGGGTTGTTGATGGGTGCAATATCGTATGGCACCTCCCACCCCACCCACTCGGGAAGCCCCCTTATGCGCACATCGTCACATCGCATCGGCGGCATGCTCGCCGCCATGGCCCTGGCCGTCTCCGGCCTCGGTGCCACCTCCCTCGTCACCGCCGCTCCGGCCGCCGCCCTCGGCAACGGCAATGCCCTGACCCCGCCCATGGGTTGGAACTCGTGGAACAGCATGGGCCCGTCCGTCAACGAGTCCGAGGTCAAGCAGACCATCGACTTCATGTCGGGCAACGGCCTGGTGCAGGCCGGCTACAACACCGTCACCATCGACGACGGCTGGTCGATGCGCCACCGCAGCGGCCAGACCACGGACTTCGCGAAGAACGCCGACAACGGCATGCAGCTGTACGACAACAACGGCAACCCGGTCTCCGGCACCGACGGCACCGGCAACGACCCCACCAGCGGCCACCTGGTCCCCGACGCCGGCTCGTTCCCCTCGCAGACCGTCAACGGGCAGACCCTGAACGGCATCCAGTACCTGGCCTGGTACGCGCACAGCAAGGGCATGAAGTTCGGCCTATACGCCACCGACACCTACACCACCTGCCAGGGCCACCCCGGCAGCCTGGGCCACGAGGCCACCGACGCCACCGACTTCGTCTCCTGGGGCGTCGACTACGTCAAGTACGACGACTGCCCCTACGGCCCCACCATCACCATCAACAACTACAGCTACTACCCGCAGGGCGAGGGCAAGGAGCTCACCGAGTCCATCTACGCCCGGACCCAGACCTTCCAGCGCGCCCTCGACGCGGCGACCGCCGCCGCCGGCCGGCCGAAGGTCACCCTCAGCCTGTCCGCGCAGCCCGCGCACACCGGCATCCCCTCGCTGCTCAACGCCAACGACCCGGCCCGCACCGACCCGCTGATCACGGCCGCCGGCGTCCTGCCGAACCACGCCGCCGGGTACTACCCCACCGGAGTCTGGTGCGGCCAGGTCGCCAACCTGTGCCGGATCGGCGGCGACCGGGACAGCGAGCTCGACGGCGTGCTCTACGACGGCCAGTTGCAGACCGCACTGGCGTACCCGGGCAACGTGCACCCCGGCAGCTGGAACGACATGGACATGATGTTCGCCGGCTGGCAGGACACCAGCGGCATCTGGGGCGTCACCGACACGTACAAGGGCAACAAGCCCTTCACCGACGACGAGTCGCGCACCGAGCTGTCGGTCCTGTCGATGATGGCCGCCCCGCTCATCTCCGGCGCCGACCTGCGCACCACCGCCGACTCGCAGCGCACCGCGAACGGCTACACCTGGTCCACCGGCATCACCTCCTCGGCCCTGGGGCTGCTGAAGAACCCCGACATGATCGCCGTCGACCAGGACAGCCTCGCCAAGCCCGCCACCCTGGTCGGCAGCCCGCCCACCTCCCCGACGGCCCCCGTGATCCTCAAGCGCCAGCTCGCCAACGGTGACCTGGCCGTCGCACTGATCAACCAGGACCCGAACAACTGGGCCATGCCCAGCGCCAGTTTCGCGGACCTCGGCCTGACCGGCTCCAGCTACTCCTACCGCGACCTGTGGACCGGCGCGAACGGCACCACCACCGGCACCATCGGCGGCAGCTGGATCCCCGCGCACGGCGTCACGCTGCTGCGCATCGCCGGCGGAGCCATCGGCATGGGCGGCGGCACCGGCACCGGCGGGCCGAGCATCGTCGGCGACGGCAAGTACCACGCGATCAGCGCGGGCGGCACCGGCGGCCAGGCGCTGGAGGTCCAGGGCGGCTGCTACGCCGCAGTCGGCGCCAACTCCGACATCAACGCCTACCAGAGCGGCAACGCCGCCCAGCAGTGGCTGTTCACGCCCAACGCGGACGGCACCGTGACGATCACCGACAACTGCTACACCTCCGCCCAGACGCACACCGTCCTCGCCGCCGGCGGCGGAGTCGGCAGCGCCTACCTGCTCAACCCGTCGGCCAACAACCCCTGGCAGAAGTGGAAGGTCACCCAGAACAGCTCGGGTGCACTGACCCTCACCAACGTCGGCAACGGCCTGGTCCTGGACGTCGCCGGCACCGCCGCCGGCTCGACCGGGATGACCAACCCCGCCAACTCGGCCGCGGCCGGCCAGAGCTGGACCGTCCTGTCCTGACCCCTCCCGACTGCCGGGTCCGGCACTGCGTCCCGGACCCGGCAGTCTCCCTTTGCCCTACTTCCAGGCGAACCGGTACGCCCGGTAGGTGTTCACCCCGGGCGGGAACTGCGCGTTGAACAGCAGTGCACCGGACCGGCTGAACTCCGAGACGTACGGCAGCGATCCCCACCCGACGAGGAGGTCACCGTTGCGCAGCGTCTGCCCGTTCCCCTGCGACGGGGCGCCGAGCTGCTCGGGCTGGTCGGCGGACCGCACCAGCGTCGCCTCGTGCGTCCGGGTGTCCAGCCGGACGGTGACCACCCGGCTGTACGGCAGCTCCGTGACCGCTCCGGACCCGGTGTTGGCCGTGCCTGCCGACTCGTTGTCGAAGAAGGTGTACAGGCCGTTTCCGAGCGGCTCCGGGTCGTGCTGCCAGGCGAAGATCCTCCCGGCACCGTCCAGCACCTGGCCGGGCGCCGCCGTCAGCTTGAACGAGCTGTCCTTGCCGCCGAGTTGCCACAGGACCGCGCCGGAGTGCCGGGCCACCTTGTAGGTGGTCCAGGTGTCCCGCGCGTCGACCAGCAGGTTCCCGTCGGTGTCCACCTTGACGGCGTTCAGGTGGAACCAGTCCCACGGTGTGCTCGCCGACGCCGGCAGCGGCTGCTCGCTCTGCGCGTACGGCACGTGGTCGGCACTGTTCCACTGGAACAGCACCTTGCCGGTGCGGATGTCGACCTCCTGGACGATCCCGTTGATCACCTTCTGGTCGGCGGGACCGCCGATGGACGTGAGGTCGGCGGTGGCCACGGCGTAGGAGACGACCAGCGCCGTGTTCTGAGCGGTGATCACGAACTCGTGACCATCGGCCGAGTAGCCGTTGCCGGCCCTGACCTCGCCGATCTTCCGGTAGTGGTCGTCGTAGATGTAGTCGACGCCGTTGGACAGGCCACCGAGCCCGGTCCCCTGCCACCAGGTCAGCACCGGCTTGCCCCGGTAGGTCTGCTTGCGGAAGTCGGCGGCCTCCTGGCCGGCCGGCACGGCGTGCGACCAGACGACCTTCCTGCCGTCCTGGCTGAGGATCTCCACTCCACTCGCGTAGCCGCCCGCACTGGACGACGGCGCGAGGAAGAGGTCCCCGCCGCCGGTCCCCGCCCGGTCGGTCAGCACGTTCACCGGCGGCAGCGGCAGGCTCCCCGCCGTCGCCCCCGCCGTCGCCGCTGTGGCATCGGCCACCGGCAGCCCGCCGGCGAGCACCGCGGTCGCCGTCACGGCCAGCACCCGTGCGGCCCAAGTCTTCCTGCGCATGATGATCCTTCTCCTGAAACCCGAAGCTGAGTCTGTTCCTCTGCTGCTCGCAGAGCCGTGCTCCCGACGGGTCCCGACGCTAGCCACCGGGTGTGAACTGCGGATCTCCGCAGCATGAAGGCGCCCAGGGCCACTGCTCGCCGCGTCAATTCCGTGAATACTGACGGAATGTCAGATATTCTTCATCTGTGATGAAAATCATGAGGAATAACACTAAAGCTAACCAAGTGGACCATTCCGTCCCCAAGACGAGCATATGACTGCATGTCAGAGATAAATAAGTAACGATTTCAACCGATCAGGCAAAGACTTCTCCTCTCATCTTGTCAGTTTGTATGTAGATCCAGTGTGATCCGGTGGTTCTACTTGCTGATCTTGATCTGGGGATACCCATGCCTGTTCGTCCTGCCCGCTCTCCACGCCGAAGGCGGGAGCTGCGCCGCCGCCTGCTGAGAGCGGTCGCGCTCCTGGCGGTCACCGCGATGGCGCTTGTCCTGACGACGGAACAGGCGATGGCAGAGGGTGCGACGCTGCCGGCGCTGTCGTTGGCACCGTTCCGGGACTTCCTGAACTGGGCGACCGGTGACGCTCCGTCGTGGAAGAACATCCCCCACCAGGTGTCGGGTTCGGCCGCCGGTCGCGGCCACACCGTCCCGGCGAGCCGGACCCGGGCCGGTGGCGGCGCGGGGGGCTCGGTGGGCAAGGGCAAGGGCGAGCTGGACGCCGCCAAGCCGTTCGCGCGTGACTTCAAGACCGGTCCCAGCGGTACCGGTGGCCAGTTCGACGCCAAGGCCAGCAAGTTCAACGCGGCCCGGTCCAGTGCGAACTCCGACTACTTCGACAACCCGGACGGCTCGGTCACCCGCAAGGTCTCCCAGGGCAGGCTGAACTACCAGGACGATTCAGGCGCCTGGCAGCCGGTGGACACCAAGGTGGCCAAGGGAACGGACGGCCGCTGGCACGAGGCCGCCAACTCCCTCAGCGTCGACTTCGCTCCCACCGCGGCGGACAGCGCGCTGGCGTCGGTGGGCGTCGACTCCGCGCACGGCCTGGCGTACGGCCTCAAGGGCGCCGCCCCGGTGGCCGGTTCGGTGGCCGGCTCCACGGTGACGTACCAGGGCGCGCTTCCGCAGACCGACCTCAAGGTCGCGCCGATCGCCTCCGGGCTCAAGGAGTCGGTGGTCCTGCACTCGGCGCAGGCCGGCAACTCCTGGCTCTTCCCGCTCGACCTCAAGGGCCTGACGCCGAGCATGAACGGCGCGGGCGGGGTGGACCTGAAGGACTCCGCGGGCACCGTACGGGAGACCATCCCGGCCGCCTACGCGTACGACTCCAAGGTCGATCCGCGCTCGGGCGACTCGGCCACCACCCATGCGGTGGCGTACGAGCTGGTCACCGACGCCGGCAAGCCCACGCTGAAGGTGACCCTGGACGCGGCCTGGCTGCACGACGCTGCCCGGGTCTTCCCGGTGACCGTCGACCCGACGATCACCGACGGCCCGGCGACCACGTACGCCGAGAGCGGCTCGGACGTCCCGCAGGTCGACCACTCCATGGAGCTGTCGATCAAGATCGGCTCGTGGGACGCGGGCCCGCACTCGGCGCTCTCCTTCCTCCAGGACTGGTACCACACCTTCGACGCCTCGCACGTCACGGTCAGCTCCGCCTCGCTCAACCTCTTCGACTCCTGGGCCTCGATCTGCACGCCCGAGGAGATCGACGTCGCCCAGGTGACGCAGGCGTGGCTGCCGCCGTACGTCACCACGTTCCCGGGCCCGGCCTTCGGCAACGTCATCGGCGCGGCCAGCCCCAACGTCCCCACCGCCTGCAAGAACACCGCCGCCGACCGGACGGTGGGCGACTGGGTCAGCGTGCCGCTGACCGCCTCGGCGATCCAGGGCTGGGCCAACGGCACCACCCCGGACTACGGCCTGGCGATCGGCGCGAACGAGACCGACAACCTGCACTGGAAGCAGTTCGGCTCCGCGGCCGACCCCGGCTACGAGCCCTCCATCACCTACACCTACACCGGCAACATCCCCCCGCAGCTGGCCAGCGAGTACCCCGGCAACGGCTTCGTCGCCGACACCCTGACCCCCGAGCTCCAGGCGGCCGCCGATGACGACGGCGGCAGCGCGGGCCTCAAGTACGACTTCACGGTCTACGACTCCACCGGCGCCGTGGTCGTCGACTCGGGACAGATCGCCGGCGGCGACTGGAACGTGAGCGCGGGGTCGCTGAAGTGGGGCCAGAACTACTCCTGGTCCGTGAAGGCCTTCGACGGCGCGCTCTGGTCCCCGCCCTCGCCCAAGTCCGCGATAGCCATCCAGGTTCCGCAACCCGCGATCACCTCCTCGCTCTCGCAGAACGCCGACGCCCACGGCTTCGACCCCGGCATCGGCAACCTGACCAAGTCGGTGACCGACGCCGAGATCGCCGGCGCCGGACCGGCCCTCCAGGTGGTGCGCGACTACAACTCGCGCGACTACCGCACCACCGGTGCTTTCGGTGCCGGCTGGTCCACCATCTTCGACACCAGGGCAACCGAGCGCTACGACGCCAACGGTGCGCTGACCGGGGTCGTGGTCACCTACCCGGACGGCTCCCAGGTCGGCTTCGGCAAGAACGCCGACGGCAGCTTCTCGCCGCCCCTGGGCCGGTTCGCCTCACTGCGCGCGGTCACCGGCGGCTACACGCTGACCGACAAGAACGACACGGTCTACACCTTCACGCAGGCCCTGGGCACCGGCACCTACGGCATCAGCTCGGTCGCCGACGCCAACACCCGCGCGATCTACTTCTACTGGACGTCCGGCCAGGTCACCGGTGTCGCCTCCGCCGTGTCCGGCCGGAGCCTGCACCTCACCTGGTCCACGCCGGCGGGTGCCGCCAACCCCCATGTGGCCTCGGTCTTCACCGACCCGGTGCAGGGCTCCGACTGGAGCACCGCACTGACCTGGAACTACACCTACTCGAACGACCAGTTGACCAAGGTCTGCTCGCCCGGTGACACCACCGGCTGCAGCCAGTACGGCTACGCCACCGGCTCGCAGTTCCAGACCCAGACCCTGGACGCCGGGGCGGCCTCGCTCTGGACGCTCGGCGAGTCCTCCGGCACCGTCGCCAACAGCGCAATGCTCGCCAACGAGGGCTCGGACAACGCGACCTACAGCTCCGTCACCCTCGGCCAGCCCGGCCCGCTGGCCGGCAGCACCGCCACCGGCGGCGGCTTCAACGGCACCTCCTCCTCCGTGGAACTGCCCAAGAACCTGGCGGCCAACGCCACCGCGCTGAGCGTGTCGATGTGGTTCAGGACCAGCAGCGCCACTGCCCAGCCCCTCTTCACCTACTCGCTCTCCGGCCTCAACGCCGGCACCACCTCGGGCGAGTACACCCCGTCGATGTACGTCGGCAGCGACGGCAAGCTCAATGCCGAGTACTGGTACGCGAGCGGCGTCACCCCCATGGTCAGCTCGGCCGCGGTGAACGACGGCAAGTGGCACCAGGTGGTCCTGGCCGGCGCCGGCTCGACACAGAAGCTCTACCTCGACGGAGCACAGGTCGGCTCGGCCTCCGGCGTGATCTCCCGAGGCGGCGGCCTCTCCACCGCGCTCCAGGGACACACCTACATCGGCGCCGGGTTCCTCGGCGGAGGCTGGCCCGACGAGCCCAACGCCGGCAAGAACGGCAACACGGGCTACGCGACGTACTTCAACGGGACGATCGCCGACGCCGCCACGTTCGGCAAGGCGCTGACGGCGGACCAGGTCGCCTCGCTCTACTCGGCGGGCACCCACACGGCCGGCCTGCTGACCTCCATGACACGGCCCTCCGGCAAGCAGTTCTCCGCAGCCACCTACGACACCAACACCGCCCAGGTCACCCAGGTCACCGACGAGAACGGCGGAGTCTGGGCGGTGGGCAAGCCCTCGGTGTCCGGCTCCAGCCAGGTCTACCGCTCGGCCGTGCTCGGCTCGGCCCCGGCCGGCTACTGGCGACTGGGCGACACCGCGGGCGCCACCAAGGCGTACGACGAGGTCAAGTACGGCACCGGCGCGTACAACGGGGTCACGCTCGGCTCGACCGGTCCGTTCGCGGACGCCACCGCCGCCAGGTTCAACGGAAGCTCCTCCGCCGTCCAGCTGCCCAGCACGGACAGTATCGGCACCGGGCCCAACTCCGTCGAGCTGTGGTTCAACATGCCGGCCGGTAGTACCGCCGGCGGCGTGCTCTTCGACTACGCGGGTGCGTCCCTGACCGGCGGCAGTCCGGCCTCCAACAGCTACGTCCCGGCCCTGTACGTGGGCAGCGACGGATTCCTGCGCGGCCGCTTCTGGGGCTTCGGCTACGTGACCAGCGCCGCCCCGGTCGCTGACGGCCAGTGGCACCACGTGGTGCTCTCCGCCTCGCAGAGCTCCGAGGCGATGTACCTGGACGGCACCTCGGCCGGCACCTCGGCCGGCACGTTCAGCGCCAGCAACTCCCAGTACATGTACATCGGCGCCGGCGAGGCGGCCAACTGGCCGTACGCGCCGACCAACGCGCAGGGCTACTTCCCCGGCTCGATCGCCGATGTCGCCTTCTACCGCAGCCAGCTCTCCGCAACCGACGCCGCCGCGCACTTCCAGGCCGCCCGCAACTCCACCGGCCTCCAGCCGCTGGAGACCGTGACGGTCACCCAGCCCAGCGGCAAGACCGTCGTCCACCAGTACGATCCCAACGCCGGCTACCGGCAGATCGCCGAGGTCGACGGAGGCGGCAACAAGACCTCGTACGGCTACGACACCGGCGGGTTCCTGCACACCACCACCGACCCCGACGGGGACGTCACCACCACCGGGCACGACGTGCGCGGCAACACCGTCTCCACCACGGCCTGCCAGAACCAGGCCACCGGGATCTGCGCCACCAGGTACTTCACGTACTTCCCCGACGCCACCACCGCGACGCTGACCACCGCCGACCCGCGCAACGACGTGCTGCTGACGACCCGCGACGGCCGGTCGTCCTCGGCCACCGACACCACCTACCTGACCAGCTACGGCTACGACACGCGCGGCAACCGGACCACCGTCACCAGTCCTCCCGTGGCCGGCTTCCCCAGCGGTCGCACCGCCACCACCACCTACAGCGACGGCAGCGCGACCTACCCGGCCGCCGACACCGGCAACGTCCCCGCCGGGCTGCCCGTCACGGTCACCTCCCCGGGCGGCGCGGTCAGTTCGATCGCCTACCTGCACAACGGCGACGTCGCCTCGACCACCATGGCCTCCGGGCTGAAGACCACCTACACCTACGACGCACTGGGCCGCGCGACCGCGCAGACCGTGGTCTCGGACGCCTACCCGGCCGGCCTGACCACCAGGTACGGCTACGACAGCGCGGGCCGGGTCGTCTCGGAGAGCAACCCGCCCCTCACCGACCGGGTGACCGGCGCCGTCCACACCTCGGTGACCGGCACGGTCTACGACGCCGACGGCGACACCACCTCGCAGACGGTCACCGACTCCACCGGCGGCGATGCACCGCGCACCCGCAGCAGCACCTACAACCAGTACGACCAGGTGGCCAGCAACACCGACGCCAACGGCAACGCCGGAGCCGCCAACGGCGCCACCACCCAGATGAGTTACGACAACGAGGGCAACCTGGTCCAGGAGACCGACCCGGCCGGGACCGCCACCACCTACACCTACGACCCCAACGGGCAGCTGCTCACCCAGAGCATGTCCAACTACACCGGTGACCCGACCAGCCCCTCGGCGCCGACCACCCTGGTGGAGTCCTCCCGGGCCTACGACCCGGCCGGGCGCCTGGCCTCGATCACCGACGCCATGGGCAACACCACCGCGTACACCTACACCGACGACGGCCTGACCGCCACCATCACCAAGACCGACGCCGCCGGCGCGAACAGCTTCGTCCTGCAGTCCAACCAGTACGACGCGGCCGGCAACCTCACCCAGCGCACCAGCGCCAACGGCGCCACCGTGACGCAGTACCAGGTGGACGCCGCCTCGCGCACCACCAACACCACCCTCGACCCGAGCGGCGTCGACCGGGTCACCAGCGTCTCCTACACCCCCGACGACCTGGTCGCCACCACCAACGAGCACGACTCCACCGGGAACGACCGCACCACCTCCGCCAGCTACGACACAGCCGGCCGCGCCCTGACCCAGACCCTCTACGGGGACGCCTCGGGCCACCCCAACGGCTGGTGGCAGCTCAACCAGAACTCGGGCACGACCGTCAGCGACGCCACCGGCACCGGCAACACCGGCTCGGCGACCGGCCCGGTGACCTGGTCCGGCGGCGCCGCCAACCTCAACGGCAGCAGCTGGATCTCCACCAACGGACCGGTGGTGAACACGGCCTCCTCCTACACCGTCTCCGCCTGGGCCAACCTCGCGGACACCGCCTCGGACCACACCATCGTGGCCCAGGGCGGCACCAACACCGCCGCGTTCCTGCTGCAGTACTCCAAGGCCCTGGGCACCTGGGCCTTCGTGGCGCCCAGCGCCGACGCCACCTCCGGCATCACCTACCCGGAGGCCGCCGCCACCAGCCCGGCCACCGCGGGAACGTGGACCCACCTGGTCGGCACGTACGACAGCATCGCCGGCACCATGACGCTCTACGTCAACGGCACACTCGCCGCGAGCACCAGCAACACCTCGGCCTGGAACGCCACCGGTCCGCTCACCATCGGCAACGCGATGCTCGTCGGCGGCAACCGCCTGTGGGGCACCTCGCAGAACGGCGCGATCTCCAACGTCCAGCTCTACCAGCGTGCGCTGAGCGGTACCGAGGCCGCGGCGCTCTACACCTCCGGGCGGGGCGGCGGCACGGTTGGCTCCTCCAACCAGCAGACCACCAGCTACACCTACGACCAGCGCGGCCTGGCCACCTCGGCCACCGACGCCGACGGCAACACCACCAGCTACGTCTACGACGAGGCCGGCAACCGCGTCATCAGCTCCGCCCCGAGCGTCTCGGTGGAGACCGCCACCAGCGCCCCGGCGCAGGCCCACCCCACCACCACCAGCGGCTTCAACAGCTTCGGCGAAGAGGTCGAGCAGCTCGACCCGAACGGCAACGAGACCACCCACACCTACGACGCCAACGGCGAGGAGACCTCCACCACCGACCCGTCGTACACCCCGCCGGGCTCCAGCACCCCGATCACCCCGACCACCACGCAGACGTACGACGCGCTGGGCAACGTGATCACCCAGACCCGGCCCGACGGCAAGTCCGCCGGCTACGTCTTCGACCAGCGCGGCGAGTTGGCGCAGGAGACCGCACCGGACGGCACCAAGAGCCACTACGGCTACGACGCCAACGGCGACAAGCTCTCGGTCACCGACGCCTCCGGCGCCGTCCGCCAGGCCACCTACGACTACATGGGCCGCCAGCTCACCGCCACGACCCTGGAGCGCTACCCCACCGCGCAGACCCTGACCAGCACCTCCTCCTACGCGGCGGGCACCGGCAACCCCGGCGGCGCGTTCCTCGCCGCACAGACCTCCCCGGACGGGCGCACCACCTCCTACGGTTACGACAACGTGGGCGAGTTGACCTCCACCACCGACCCGGTCGGCAACGCCACCACATACGGCTACGACTTCAGTGGCAACCGGAACAGGACCACCGCGCCCGACGGCACCCTCTCCACCGTCAGTTACAACGCCCAGGGCCTGCCGCAGACCAGCACGCAGCGCACCAACAACTGGGGTTTCGTCCTCGCGCAACGGACACAGGCCTACGACGGGGTCGGCAACCTCCTCTCCAGCACCGACGCGATGGGCAACACCTCCACCTTCACCTACGACGCCACCGGCATGGTGACCAACGAGGTCCAGCCGGTCTCGGCCACCTCCTCCATCACCACCTCCTTCGGCTACGACGCGACCGGTCAGCGGACCCGCTTCACCGACGGCCGCGGCAACTCCTGGAAGTACACCTACAACTCCTGGGGCAAGCCGGAAAGCACCATCGCCCCGACCACCTCGACCTACTCGGCGGCCTCGGACTCCACCACCGGCTACTCCTACGACAACCTGGGCCGGCTCACCCAGGTCACCCAGCCCGGCGGCGTCGTCAACTCGATGTCCTACGACCTGGCAGGCAACCTCCTCTCGCAGTCGGGCAGCGGAGCCGAAGCGGCAACCGCCACCCGCACCTTCACCTACGACCCGCTCGGCCAGCTGCTGACCGCGCAGACCCAGGCGGCCGGCACCACCGGACAGGCCGGCTACCAGCCCGCCACCAGCGAGTCGTTCGGCTACGACGACCGCGGTGACCTGCTCTCCGCGAGCGGCTCGGCCGGAACCAGCTCGTTCGGCTACACCAAGGACGGACTGCTCGCCAACCGCACCGACGCGGCCGGCACCACCTCCTACACCTACGACAACGCCGGCCGACTCTCCACCCTCGCCGACCCGGCCACCGGCAACACCCTGACCTACTCCTACAACTCGGCCTCCGAGCCCACCACCGTCAACTACGGTGCCAGCGGCCAGAGTCGGGCCTTCACCTACGACCTCCTGCACCGGGTCACCTCCGACACCCTGACCTCGGGCAGCTCCACACTCGCCTCGATCGCCTACGGCTACGACCGCAACAGCAACCTCACCTCCAAGACCACCACCGGCGTCACCGGCGCCTCGGCCAACACCTACACCTACGACTTCGCCAACCGGCTGTCCTCCTGGAACAACGGGACCACCAACACCGCCTACTCCTACGACGCCTCCGGCAACCGCATCCAGGTCGGCTCCAACGTCTACACCTACGACGAACGCGACGAACTGACCTCCGACGGCACGCAGACCTACCGCTACTCCGCCCGCGGCACCATGACCGAGGACCGGACCGGCGCCACCCCCGCCGTCTACGCCTCCGACGCCTACGGCCAGCAGATCCTGGCCGGCCAGCAGACCTACAACCTGGACGCCTCCGGCCGCGTCATCACCGCCGCCACCACGGCGGCCGGAACCCGGACCTTCCAGTACACCGGCGCGTCCAACCAGGTCGCCTCGGACGGCTCCAACACCTACACCTGGGACTCCACAGGCGGCCTGATCGGCACCAACACCCCCGGCGGCGCCGCCTCCACCGGCCGCCTGGCGATGACCGACCAGCACCAGGACGTCGTCGGCCAGTTCGCCGCCGGCTCCACCACGCTGACCGGCTCGCAGACCTACGACCCGCTGGGCACCGTCACCTCGACCAGCAGCATGATCGGCCAGCTCGGCTACCAGTCCGGCTGGACCGACTCGGTCAACAGCAAGGTCAACATGGGGTCGCGCTGGTACAACCCGGCCAACGGCCAGTTCCTCAACAAGGACACCGTCAGCCTCAACCCGGCGCCGACCTCCGTCTCCGCCAACCCGTTCGCCTACGTCAACGACAACCCCCTCGCCGGCACCGACCCCACCGGTCACTGCGCCTGGTACGACGCCGTCTGCGGCGCCGAGAAGGTCGGCGGCGCGATCGCCTCCGGTGTCTCCAGCGCGTTCAACTGGGCATCGCAGAAGACCGTGCAGGTCTACCACTACGCCGGAAAGATCGCCGGGCAGATCGCCAGCGAGGGGGTGCACCTCGTCACCACTGGCGTGAACTTCATCGTGGACGTGGGCAGGGCGGCCTACCAGCAAACACGGCGGTTCTACAACTGGGCCGCGCCCAAGGTCGTGAAGGCAGCCAAATCAGGCTACAGCGGCCTCAAAACCGCCTACAACGCCGGTGTGGCCAAGGCGAAACACGTAGCCAGCGTGGTGGTCAAGGGAGCCGTCTCGGGGGCCAAGGCCCTCGGTGGCGCCCTCGTCAAGACTGCCTCGGCCACTGCCTCGTTCGTCAAGGCCCACGCGGCCGCGATCACCACGTTCCTCGTCACCACGACCGTCTTCATGGGATGCGAGGCCGTTCTCGGCGGCACCACGATGGGCGTCGGGGCCGTCGCCGGCGCTGTGGCCTGCGGCGCTCTCGCCGGTGCGGTCGGCGGAGCCCTCGACCAGGGCCAGAAATGCCAGAAGGGCGAGGCAGGAGCCTGCTCCGCCGGCTCGTTCGTCGGCGCGACCGTCATCGGCGGAGTCGTCGGCGCCGCCAGCGGGTTCCTCGGTGGCGCCCTCGGCGGAAAGCTCCTTCCCACCCTGACGAGCGAGATCCTGCCGAGCTTCGCCGTCAACGCCCTCAACGGCGCCCTCGACGGCGCCGCCACCGGTGCCGTAACCGGCGCTGCCACCGGCGCGATAACCGGTGCCGCCAACTACGGCCTCTCGTGCGGCAGCAACTGCTCCGTGTCCGGCGCTCTCGGCGCCGGGGCCGACGGCGCCGCATCCGGTGCCATCGGCGGCGCGATCGGCGGCGCGATCGGAGGGGCCCTCGGCGGGGCGCTCAAGTCGCCCTGCGCGGGCGGGCCGCACAGCTTCACCGGCTCCACCCCCGTCCTGATGGCTGACCAGACCACCAAGCCCATCGACCAGATCAAGACCGGCGACCAGATCGCCAACTCCGTGCCCGGCAAGGACGGCACCGAGACCCACACCGTCACCAACGTCATCGTCACCACCACCGACCACGACTTCGTCAACCTGACCATCACCCCCACCAAGACCAACTCCACCAACACCACCGCCAAGGCCGGCAAGGCCCTCCTCGGCCTCGCCGCCGGCGTCGCCGCCCTCACCCTCTGGGCCGCCCCTGCCCAGCCCGCCTCGGCCGCCGAACCCACGGCCGCCACGTCGACCACCGCCCCTGCGACCCCGGCCCAGGCACCCGCCCCGGCCGACGACGTCCAGACCAACGGCTCGACCCTCACCACCACCTACCACCACCCCTTCTACGACGAGACCCAGCACGCCTTCGTCGAGGCCCAGTACCTCAACCCCGGCGACACCCTCCAAACCCCCACCAGCACAGCCACCGTCACCACCGTCCGCCGCTACCACGCGAACACCACCACCTACGACCTGACCATCGGCGGCCTCCACACGTACTATGTGGAGGCCGGGGACATACCGGTACTCGTCCACAATTGCAACGCGAACGGCGAGGCAGAGGTTCGAGTGCCGAGTTGGGCCACGGATGAGGAAGTTCAGCAGTTCTCGGACTACGTTGACGCGACGAACCAGGCGATTGCCGACGGGCACCTCTCGGCTTCTGGCCGAGTATCGACCGCAGGTGATATTCGGCGGGAGGCCGCACGTGAGGCAGCCGCCGAACGCAGGCGGGCAGCGGCTGCGGGAACTCCATATGTCGGAGTGGCAGGACATGCGCCCGATGCGATGTGGCTGGGACAGGGAAAGCCGCCGACCTGGATCGACATGGCAAAGAGGGTCAACAGTAGCCTTTCAGGACAAGGCCAACGCTGTGCTATCGGATGTAAACCGACTAAGTTCGTGCTGGTAGACAACAGAGGGTGAAGATGACTGACTGGTCTCCGCTCCTAGCGGACATGGAGGCGGCTAAGCGTGATCTTGCGATCAGCGACGTCGATCGCCTGTGGCGGCATGAGGCACCTCAGCCGCCTGCTTCGCCAAGTATCATAGCGGCCGCACAGAGTTTGATCGACTGCGAACTTGACTCGGAATATGCAGATTTCCTCCTTTGCGCAAATGGCTGGCCTGCAATTCTGCAGGATATTGACCTATTCGGCACGGAGGATTTCAGATCGGGAGGTTTTTCTGAAGCCCGAGAGCTTTTGAATTTGCTCGAACCCGAGGCTCTTGCAGGCGATGAGACCTCCGGGGTCGATCTCTTCCCGATCGGCGCATCAAGAACTGATATCGATATCCTTGCAATGCCACTCAAGGGAACAGGTGGACCAGCCCCAGTAATTTGGATTGCCGGCCTTGAAGTGGAACGATTCAGTACATTCTCAACATTCTTTCGGGCGATGATCGACCATAACCTGAAAGAAGCGGAAGAGCTCGCGCAAAATAGGCGACCATAAAACACCGCTAGCGAGTCGAGCAGGAGCCCTACCGAGGATATCCTCGGTAGGGCTCCTGTCGTAGCGGCCGGGCGTCATGTCATCTTCGAAGGGAGAGCAATAGTGGAAGGTGAGCGCGTAGATCCCGTTCAGATCTTTGCTCGGGTTGGTGGGGTGGCGTACCGCTTCATGGATGCCGACAGGGCATTTGAGGTGTGGGTTCATCTGGCCCGGAAGGCTGGATGGGACGTTATCGAGCTTCCTTTTGATCGGAGCTCAGATGTTCCCGCAGACTGAGCCTGGATGTAGAAAAACGCCCCCCGCCGGAATCGTGTTCCGGCGGGGCCTCTGGGCAGCAGTCGACGGCAACGCCAGCAGACGAGTGCTAAGCAAACCGGTCGGCCGGCCAGCCCAGGGCGCGGAAGACTGCGAGGGGGTCGAGGTAGTCGCGCCAGTGCGTTACCTGGCGGTCCTTGATGGTGATCACTGAGACGAAGTGGTTGTCGTACGGGAGCCCGGTGTGGACGGCATGCCCGTGCACGGCGTACTCGAGGACGACCACGGACGTGTCGGGGTCCCGGTGGACGGCCAGCTGGTCGGCGGTGGCCAGGACGATCGCGTCGCCGTAGTCGCGGTACAGATCGGCGACCGCTTGGCGGCCCTGGACTCGGCTTGGGTAGCCGGGGACGGTGATCACGTATTCGACGACGACGCCCTCGGCCAGGAGGTCGAAGAAGTGGTCACCGTCGACCAGGCCCGCGAGGCCTTCCTGGATGATCCGGAAGAACGGGTCCAGCGCCGCGAAGTCCTCAGGGTTCCCGATGGACATGGTCACGCACCCGCCGTCGCGGTCCAGGCGTGGGCACATGACGGGCGTGACGAGGTAGAGGCTGCGGTAACCCTCGTACGCGGCGGCACGGACCACTACATCGGCCACGTGCCCGGCACCGACTGCCTCGAACCGGCGGAGTTCCGGGCCCGGCACGCCCACGACGGGGAGTCTGACACGCCCGGGGCGACGGTGTTCCTCTGCGGCGCCTACCGGTTCTCCGGCGACATCGGCAACGGACTGCTGGAGGCACTTCCGCAGGTGCTGACCCTGCAAGCGGCCGTCGGCGATCCGCTGAGGGACGTGATCACCCTGCTCTCCCACGAGCTGGCCAACCCCGAACCGGGCCAGGCCACCGTGCTCGACCGGCTCCTCGACGTCCTCCTGGTGCTCGCCATCCGCACCGACTTCCGCCGCAGCCCCAACGCGCCCCGCTGGTACCGGGCCTCCGTCGACCCCCGTCTGAGTGCCGCGCTCCAGGCGATGCACGAGGACGCCGGCCGGCCATGGTCCGTCCCCGAACTCGCCGCGATCAGCGGCCTGTCCCGAGCCGCTTTCGCCCGTACCTTCCATGACGTGCTGGGCCAGACCCCCATGCAGTACCTGACCGACTGGCGCATGACGCTGGCGAGAGACCACCTGCGCACGGGCGAACTCGGCATGGCGGGTATCGCCCGCAGCGTCGGCTACAGCTCGCCCTACGCCTTCGCAGCCGCGTTCCGCCGCCACCACGGCGAACCACCCGGCGCCTGGCGACAACGGGAGTCGACGCGCGACGAGGAACTCCAGCCGAGCGGCCCGCACATCCACTGACACCCGCCGGCTTCTCCTTCCGACAGCCTGAGGCTCTGCCCGGTCAGCCCGCGAGCGCAGCTCACGCTGGCGTGCACGCGCCGTCCGTGCTGGTCGGCGCGACTCGTCACCGCAGCTCGAAGGTCCCGCATCGAAGTGACACGACGCGACCCCTCCTCGATCAGGAACCAGTGACGGACCTGCTGGTCACAGACCTGTGGCCACCCCTCAGACGATCTGCACCCCGCTGGTTTGCCTCACCTGCGATGCATCCGATTGGATCACGCATGTGAGCCAATACCCTCCACCAGCAAGTCCGTACGGCTACGCCCCGGCGCAGCCGTCCCTCCAGTACAGCCCGCCGCCGATGAGCGGGCCGCCCGAGCAAGCGCTGGCAAGCCGTGGTGCCCGTCTTGGCGCTCGTCTCGTGGATGCGGTCATCGTCCTGGTGGCTCTGATCGTCGTGATGGGGGTCTCCGGGCTGCTTCAGTACGTGGGACCGCAGAACACCGTCTACCAGATCGTCATCGCAGTGCTCTGTGTGATCGGCATGGTCGCGGTCTTGCTCTCCGAGCCGGTGCTGACCTGGAAGTACGGTGCCACCCTTGGCAAGCGTCTGCTCGGGCTGCGCGTCGCCCGCCTCGATGACGGACAGAACCTTTCCGGTGGCCGGGCCTTCGGACGCTGGGCGGCCGGACTCGCGATGAGCGTCGTCCCGTTCCTGTCGCTACTCAACGTGCTGTGGTGCTGCTGGGATGCGCCCTACCGGCAATGCCTCCACGACAAGTCGGTCAACAGCGTCGTCGTAAGGCGCACCCTGTAGCGCGTCATGGCGAAGCCGGGTGGGGAGGCGAGGTCGCCTCCCCACCCGGCTTGCGCGCGTCAGTACTGGGTGGACAGCGTGACTCCGCTGAAGTCGGTCGCCGCGTACAGGGTGATGTAGCGGTATCCGGCGGTGGTGTTGGTGACCGTGATGCTCTCGGCGTTGCCGGAGTTGGTCGACTCGGCCGTGTACGCGGTGGGCGAGGCCCAGGTGTTGGGGTTGTAGTAGAGGTCCGCGTTGCCGGTGCCGCCACCGGTGGTGACGGTCAGCGTCGAGGTGCCGGCCGGCAGGTAGAGGTAGAAGTAGTCGCTGTTGCCCGCGGTGGCCGACTCGTTGGTGCGCGAGCAGTTCTGGCCCATGACGCGGGTGTCGGTGGCCGTGCAGGCCGGCAGCGTCCCGCTTCCGCCGTTACCGAACACGTAACGCGTGGTGATGGTGACCCCGCTGAAGGCGGTGGTGGCGTGCAGGTCGATGTAGCGGTACCCGGGGTCGGCGTTGGTGCTGGTGACGGTGATGCTGTCGTTGTTGCCGGGGTTGGTCGACGAAGCCGTGTACGCGGTGGGCGAGGCCCAGGTGTCGGGGTTGTAGTAGAGGTCCGCGTTGCCGGTGCCGCCACTGGTCGTGATGGTCAGCGTCGAGGTGCCGGCCGGCAGGTAGACGAACATGCCCTCGTCGTTGCCGGCGGCGGCCGACTCATTGGTGCGGTAGCAGTTCTGGCCCATGGCGCGGACGTCGGGGTCCGTGCAGGGGGTCGCGGGGCCGTTCGCGCCGGCGTTGGCGAGTGCGTCGAGCCAGGCGTTGAAGTCGGCGTCGTAGCCGGTGCCGATGCTGTTGTAGACGGCGTAGCCGCCCGTGTAGTCACCGGTGCGGAAGTGGGTGAGCATGTTGGCGATGTCCGCGGGGTGCTTCTCGAACATGTACCGCACCGCGAGGTAGCCCCACGGGTAGGTGCGGGTCTGGTCGGAGTTGTCGTACGTGCTCTGGAACAGCGTGCTCAGCGCGTAGGTGTGCTGGCTGGCGTCGGCGATCGCCCCGGTGTCCGGGACGTTGCGGTAGCTGTAGGAGACGTACTCGGCCTGGCCCTCGATCCACCAGATGTCCGGCACCGTGATCTCGGTGGCGAAGGTGCCCTGCATGTCGTAGGCGCCCTGCATGAGGTGCGTGAACTCGTGGTTGAGGTTCCAGACCCGGGCCGGGAAGCCGTTGTCGGCGGGCCACTGGTACTGGATGGAGACGGGCTGGTTGGTGGGGTCGGTGATGTTCCCGGACAGCGTCTCGCCGCCGTTGTTGGTGCTGTTGCCGAAGATCCAGCTGGAGTACGTCTGGTAGTCCTTGGAGCTCGCGTAGATGGCGAGCCGGACCTTCGTCTCGTACTGGCCGGGTATCGGGCTGGTTATCTTGTCCAGGTTCTGGAAGTACGGTATCTCGCTCTGCAGGCTCGCGCAGACGGCCGTCAGGTCAGCGGCGGTCAGCGCCTGCGTCAGCAGGGTGATCGTCGAACCGCAGGCCGTCGTGGTCGGCAGCGAGGCCGCGGTGAGCTGGGCGACGAGGTTGCAGGTGCCGTAGTACGAGCACTGGGCCTGGTCGTCGGTGGAGGTCATCCCGGCGACACCGACCCACAGCGGCGCCGACGTGCCGGTGATCGCCGATGCGCCCAGCAGGCCCTTCGCCAGCGGGCGGACCTTGGCCTGGAGCGCCGCGGTGTCCAGGAAGCGTGCGAGCTCGGTGCCGGCGTTGGAGTCCAGGTAGGAGTTGTCCCCGCTCAGCGCGGACTCGTGGTTCAGCGCGAACGCGTCGAGCGTGTCGATGATGCTCGGGTCCGCGGTGACCGCGGTGATGAACGCGGGGTTCTGGTGGCCGCGGAAGATCGGGGTGAAGACGTCGTTGACGGCCGCGTCCATGCTGGCATAGGCGTCGTAGGAGCTGGTGTAGGCGTTGAGCACCTTCTTGTAGGTGTTCAGGTAGCGGGCCTGCTCGTTGGCGCTGTCCGTCAGGACGATGGCGTCGCCCGTGACGTCGCCGTTGGCCGCGGTGACGTCCATGAAGTGCGGGGACGCCACGAAGGCGTCCAGTGCGCCCTCGATGGCGGCCGCCAGGGTCGGGCCGTACGTCCCGACGTCCGCGGGGTGGTAGTACTGCACGTAGTAGCCGGCGCGCAGGAAGAGCTCCAGCTGCCACACCGAAGTGGTGTCGTCACCGGGGTAGTTGGACGAGGCGCTCCGAAAGGCGTTGGCCACGGTGACCATCTGCGCCTCGTTGAAGACGCTGTGCGCGTCGGAGCCGGTGAGCTTGAACAGCGTGTTCACACAGTCCGTGGTCGAGGACTGGATGTAGGAGACCAGCGCGGATCCGGACCGACTGCCGAAGTCGGCGGCCGTGCAGGACTGCGCTGCGGCGAGAGCGGCAGCCTTGGAGCGGGCGGCGGGCTTCGACGGTGCGGCCGGCAACACCGGGCTGACCGGGGGCTGTTGAGCGGCGTTGACCCGCTGGCTTCGCACGTCGGCCTGCGTGGACCGGCCGGTGTTGGCGCCGAGCGGCGCCGGCGACCGGGGCGCGCCCGCTGTGGGGGCGGGAGCGCTGGTCGAGGGCTTCGGGGCGGTTGCGGCGAACGACGGCGGAGCCAGCAGACCGGCGGTCGCGATGCCGGCCGCCAGAGTGGCGGCCAGGAATCTGGGCAGGGCAAATCGATGGCGCATCAATGCTCCTGAGTGAACGTGGGGGTGCGCCTCGGGTGGGGGTAGTGAGACGTGACATGTAACATCCCACTGCGTCAGGCCCACTGACAACGCGCTGGGTGATAGGACATCGCCCCAGCGGTGATAACACCGTGGGCACAGTCGCCGGTCAGGGGCGGGGCGCGCCGAACGTCCGCGGGGACCACGGCTGGAGGTGCGGCACGTGCCCGGAGAGGTCGCGGTAGGCCGCGGACGCGGACCGGTACACGGTCTCGACGACCTCGTCGGCGACGCCGCCCGGCTGCCAGGCCAGCAGGTAGCGGCACCAGACCGGCCTGCCGGTCAGGGGTTTGACCAGCACGCCGACGGACGGGCGGAAGGTCGCCTGCACGACCGCGACGCCCAGCCCTGCGGCGATCATGTCCTGCAACTGGCCCCGGTCGCCGAGGAACTGGTGCACGGTGGCCGGGTGGAATCCGGCCACCTGGCACGCGACGTAGAAGACCCCGGGCCAGCCCGCGCCGTCGTCGGGTGTCACGAACCAGGCGTCCTCGGCCAGTTCGGACAGCGAGACCTCGATCCTGTCGGCCAGCCGGTGGTCCGCCGGCAGCGCGACGAACGACGGTTCGGTGACGATCCCGCGCAGCGCGACGGCGCCGGAGTGCCGCAGCTCCATCCCGGGATAGTCGGTGCCGATCGCGGCGTCCAACTCACCGCTCTCCAGGAGCTCGACGATCTCCGCCGAGGAGTAGACGGAACTGACGGTCAGTGCCATCGCCGGCAGCGCCTTGCGGATCCGCACGACCAGACCGGACAGGATCGGGGTGTTGGTCGCGGCCAGCCGCAGGGTCCGGCCGGCCCCGGTGGTGTCCCCGACCGGGCTGCGGCCGATGCCGTCCACCTGGGCGAGCACGTCACGGGCCTGCGCGACGACCTTCACACCGAACGGCGTCGGGACCACGCCCGCCCGGCTGCGGATGAACAGCTCCCCGCCGAAATAGCTCTCGATCCGCTGGAGTTGGGTGCTCACGGCCGGCTGCGAGTAGCCCAGCAGCACCGCCGCGCGGCGCAGGCCACCGGCGTCGGCTATCGCACACACGATGCGCAGGTGACGAAGCTCCAGCTGTTCCATCACTGCTCCATCACTGATCCATCACTGCTGCGGTAACGAGTCGATCGCCCAGGTCAGCCCCGTAGTAGCGGAAGAAGCAGCGCGGCGGACCAACTGAAGTTCGGGGAGTTCCGGGCGGCTCCGGTCAGCGCATTGTAGTTCTCCGACAGAGGAGCGTCCTGGGTGAGCCCGCCCGCGACGGCGAGCAGACGGGCGGTCAGGTCGCCGGCGTCGGCGGTGAAGCCGTAGCGGCGCAGGCCCTCCAGCGCGAAGTACGCCTGGTCCAGCCAGACCAGACCGCGCCAGTAGCCCTCCGGGTCGAAGTACGGGGAGCTCCTGGAGACGGTCGGGAAGGGCAGCCGGGTGCCGAACTCGGCGGGGTCCAGCAGGCGGGCGCGCACGGTGGCGGCCTGGGCGCGGGTCGCGGTACCGGACCAGAGCGGAACGGCGCCCTCGATTCCGCGCCCCCGAGCGGTCAGCCGGGCGCCGGTCGCCAGGTCGGTGTCGTGGAACCAGCCGGTGGCCGGGTCGTACATGCTCGCGCGCACGGCCGCGTCCACCGCGTCCGCCTCGGCGCGCAACCGCGTCGCGGCCGTCCGGTCGCCGAGTGTCTGCGCGATGGTGGCGAGGTGGCGCTTGTCGGCGGCGAGGTAGGCGTTGAGGTCGACGGAGTGCTGGGTGAGCGAGTAGCCAAGCAGGGTGCCGTCCGCGGCGCGGTTCTGGACCACGGCCGCGCCGAGCGCGGCGTCGAAACGCGGGGCGTTGTCCATCCCGCTCTCCCAGGCGGCGGCCTGTCGGCAGTCCTCGGCGGCGGCGTTGCCGGGGTCCACGGTGGCGCCGTACTCGGCCAGGCCGTCGTGGGCGTGGTCCCGGTTGCGGTACCACCAGGCCTGGTAGGCGGTCAGCTGCGGGTAGAGCTCGCGCAGGAAGGCGCTGTCCCCGCCGTGCCGGTAGACCTCCCAGACCGCCCAGGCGGCCAGCGGCGGCTTGGAGTTGCGCTCGTTCCAGTTGCCGCCTCCGGTACTCGGGTCGTTGTAGAAGATGCAGTCGGGGATCATCCCGGCGTCCTGCGGGCGGGTCGGCGAGTCGGGCTGGATCTGGTGGTCGAACATGGCGCGGATCTGCGCGGCGGCGAGCTCGGGCGCGAAGCGGGCCGTGCCCACGGCCTGCTTCCAGGTGTCCCAGGCCCAGACTCCGTTGAACCACTTGTTGGAGAGGGAGGGGGTGACCGCGTCGTGGCGGATCCGGCCGGCCGGGCTGCGCCAGTTGGTGACCAGCGTCTGCACGCACTTGACGGCGGTCCGGCGCCGGTCGGCGGGGACGCCCTCGGTCGCGCCGTCGAGGTAGCCGTGCCAGCGGGCGGCGTTGGCCGCCCGGACCTCGTCGGGGGCGGTCAGTGCGCGGTCGACGGTGGCGGCCTCGCGGGTGCGCTCGGCGGCGGTGAACGTGTAGGACTCGACCCAGTCCAGGCTTCGGGCCCGGCCCGGCGCGAGGGTGAGCGGCGCGCTGAGCACGGTGCGGTAGGAGTCGCCGTCCACGGTGGTCCGGACGGCGCTCGCGTGGGTGATCTCGAAGCGTTCCGTGCCGTCGGTCAGGAAGTCCCAGACCTCCCTGACCCGCGCGAAGTCCACGGCGACGCCGGTGCCGGTCGCGCCGAGCGCGAGTGCGGCGTGCTGGGGCTGCTCGGCGGGGCGCAGCAGCGTGCCGGTCCAGGAGACCGCGAGGGTGCGCGGCGTGCTGGCGGTGTTGGTCAGGTTCGCGCGGACGAGGGCGCTGCGGTTGCCGGCGAAGCAGAGGTCCAGACGCAGCGTCAGCCCGGCGCCCAGGTCGTAGGACTGGCGCAGCCGGCCGGGCAGGGCGTTCAGCCGCGGGGGCGCGCCGGCGGACAGGTCGAGCGGCTGTCCGTGCTCGCTGACCTCGATCCGGCTGAACCCGCTGCTCAGCCACCAGGGGTACTCCTGGGCGATGTAGAGCGGGCCGGTGAATCCGCCGTGAGCGGCGGTGTCCTCGACGGTGGGCAGGGCGTAGGCGTGCCAGGCGCCCAGGTCGGCGAAGACGGTGACGGGGTTGTTGTCGTCGGCGTCCCCGGGGTAGGCGACGGCGGGGACGCCGTGCAGGTCCAGGACGTCTGCGTAGTCCTCGGCGGTCGTCGGAGCCGGGACGGCCGGTGCCGCCTGTGCGGCTGCGGGCAGCGCGGCGAGTGCGGTGGCGGTAGTAGCGGCGACCAGGAAGTGACGTCGATCCAGCGGGCTCATGGCAGGACCTCGGTGGGGTGGGTGCGGACAACGGCGGCGTCGAGCGCTCCGAGCGTGAGCCGACCGGCGACGGCGGCCCCGGTCAGCAGGTCGGTCCCGGCGGCGTCCAGGGTCAGCTGGACGCTGTCCGGGCCGTGGTTGAGCAGGAAGAGGTAGTCGGTGCCGTCCCCGGCACGGCGACGGGTGGCCTCGACACCGGGCGGCAGCGGCAGAGCTGTGACGGTTGGCCCCAGAGCCAGGTCGAGCAGCGCGGCGATGTCCGTGCCGAGGTGGCAGCCGACGTACCAGGCCGCGCCCGCGCCATGGACGTTGCGGGTGACGGCGGGACGTCCGGCCAGGTCGCCGCAGACGTAGCGGGCCAGCGTCTCGGCGCCCTCGGTCTCCAGCCACTCGCTCCACAGGGTGGCCCGCAGCTCGCCCGAGGGCGACCGCACCGTGGTCCAGGCGCCGTCGGCGATCGGCCACGGCTCGTCGACCACCACGCCCAGCAGTGGGCGCAGCGGGCCCGGCGGCCCGCCCGCGTGGACGTGGTCGTCGCGGTCGCTGATCCCGCTGAAGGGACCGCAGACCAGCGTCCCGCCCCCGTGGACGTAGCGGGCGAGCCAGTGGGCGCCCTCCTCGGTGAGCAGGTAGAGGTTGGGGGCCAACACCGCCCGGTAGCCGTCGAGCGACGCGCCGGGGCGGACGAAGTCGATCGTCACGCCCCGCTCGAACAGAGCCGCGTACCAGGGGCGGAGCAGGTCGAGCCAGCGCATCCGGGCGCTGGGGTGCTCGTCCAGCTCCAGTGCCCACCAGCTGTCCCAGTCCAGGACGACGGCGACCTGCCCGCGCAGCCGGCTGCCGGCCACCTCCGCGAGGCGACGCAGCTCGGCGCCGAAGCGCACGGTCTCCTGCCACCCGCGCGAGGCGGTGCCGCGGTGCGGCAGCATGGCGCTGTGGAACTTCTCCGCCCCGGCCGCCGAGGCGCGCCACTGGAAGTACATGATGCCGTCCGCTCCCCTGGCCAGCGCCTGGAGCGACCAGAGGCGCTGCAGCCCCGGCCGCTTGGGGAGGTTGACGGTGCGCCAGCTGACGGCCGAGGGGGCCTGCTCCATCAGCAGCCACGGCCGGCCGTCCTTCAGCGAGCGCATCAGGTCGTAGTTCATCGCGGCCGTGACGTGGGCCCGGGGGTCGGCCGGGTCGGGGTAGGCGTCGTCGGAGACGAAGTCCTCGTGCCGGGCCCACTCCCAGTAGTCCAGCGCCTTGAACATCGACATGAAGTTGGTGGTGGCCGGCACCTGCGGGCAGATCTCGTCCAGCACGGCCTTCTCCGCGCGGTGGCAGGCCAGCAGGGCGTCGGAGCAGAACCGGCGCCAGTCCAGGAGCTGCGTCGGGTTGCCCGGTCCCGGCGCGGCGCGCGGCGGCTCGACCTCCTCGAAGCCGGCGTAGCGCTGCGACCAGAAGGCGGTGCCCCAGGCGTGGTTGAGCGTCTCGACGTCGTGGTAGCGCTCGGACAGCCAGCGGCGGAAGTCGGCGGCGGAATCGGCGCAGAAGCACTCGGTGACGTGGTCGCCGTACTCGTTGTGGATGTGCCAGAGCGCCAACGCGGGGTGGTCGCGGTACCGCTCGGCGAGCGCTCGGGTCAGGCGAACGGCGGCGGCCCGGTAGACGGCCGAGGACGGGCAGTAGTGCTGCCGGGAGCCGAACTCCAGTCGCACGCCGTCGGCGGTGACGGGAAGCATCTCGGGATGGGCGCGCACCAGCCAGGCCGGCGGCGAGGCGGTCGCGGTGGCCAGGTCCACGGCGACGCCGTGGCCGTGCAGCAGGTCCAGCAACCGGTCCAGCCAGCCGAAGTCCCAACTGTCCGAGGCGGGTTGCAGCCGTGCCCAGGCGAAGACGCCGACCGTGGCCATGGTGACCCCGGCCTGCCGCATCAGCCGGGCGTCCTCGTCCCAGACGTGCTCGCCCCACTGCTCGGCGTTGTAGTCGCCGCCGTAGAGCAGCCCGGGCACCCGGGTGAGGCCGGCGGACGCCCCGGAGGCCGATCCGGTCATCCCTGTCCCCCGACGCCCGAACTCCTCATGCCGTACACACAACGCTCAACACACAACCCCGTCAAGGGCGCGCCTGCTTCGGGAGGAGTGGCTACGCTCTCGTACGGTCCTCCAGCCGGGGGAAGAGCGCCTGACCCTTGGTCACCTCCGAGCCCGCGGGGAGCCGACCCCAGTCGCCGGCATCCTGAATGCGCTGGCCGGCCAGGACGCCGAGTGAGGCATCGGCTCCCAGAGAGTTCCACAGCTCCTGCGAGCTCTGCGGCATCAACGGGTTCAGCAGCACGGCACAGCCTCGCAGGGCATCGGCCGCCGTGTAGAGGATCGTGGCGAGGCGCGCGCGTCCCTCTTCGGAGTCGTCCTTGGCGACCTTCCACGGTTCCTGCTCGGTCAGGTAGCCGTTGACCTGCTTGATGAAGTCGAAGACCACGGCAATTCCGCCGGCGAAGTCCAACTCCTCACCGATCTTCCGATCGGCAGCAGCCACCGCGTTCGCCAGCCCCTCCTGGACCACCCGCTCGGCCTCGCCCGCGGCCGTGGCCTTCGGCAGCACACCCGCAAAGTACTTGATCACCATCGCTGCCAGGCGCGAGGCCAGGTTGCCGTAGTCGTTGGCGAGTTCGGAGGTGTAGCGGGCGGTGAAGTCCTCCCAGGAGAAGGAGCCGTCCTGGCCGAAGGCGATCGCCCGGAGGAAGTACCAGCGGTAGGCGTCGACACCGAAGTGTTCCGTCAGGCCCTGCGGTTTGATGCCGGTCAGGTTGGACTTGCTCATCTTCTCACCACCCACCAGCAGCCAGCCGTTGGCCGCGATCCGGCCGGGCAGCGGCAGGTTGTTCGCCATCAGCATCGCGGGCCAGATGATCGCGTGGAAGCGCAGGATGTCCTTGCCGACCAGGTGGACATCGGCCGGGAAGGTCTCCTCGAACATCGCGGAGTCCGAGCCGTAGCCCACCGCCGTCGCGTAGTTGAGAAGCGCATCGATCCACACGTAGATGACGTGCTTGTCGTCCCACGGCACCTTGATGCCCCAGTCGAAGGTCGACCGTGACACCGAGAGGTCCTGCAGCCCCTGCTTGACGAAGTTCACGACCTCGTTGCGAGCGGACGCGGGGTGGATGAAGTCCGGATGGTTCTCGTAGTGCTCGAGCAACTTGGGCCCGTACTCGGAGAGTTTGAAGAAGTAGTTCTCCTCCTTGAGGATCTCCACCGGCTTCCTGTGGATTGGGCACAGCTGCGCGCCGTCATCGCCCTCCGCCAACTCGCCCGGGAGCTTGTACTCTTCGCAGCCCACGCAGTAAGGGCCCTGGTAACCGCCTTTGTAGATCTCGCCCTTGTCGTGCAGATCCTGGATGAACTCCTGGACCCGCGCCGTGTGCCGGCTCTCGGTCGTGCGGATGAAGTCGTCGTTGGCGATGTTCAGATGCGCCCAGAGAGGCCGCCACGCCTCCTCGACAAGCTTGTCGCACCACTCCTTCGGGGTGACCCCGTTCGCGGCGGCGGTGCGCATGATCTTCTGACCGTGCTCGTCCGTGCCGGTCAGGAACCAGACGTTCTCGCCGCGCTGACGGTGCCAGCGAGTGAGCACGTCGCCTGCGACGGTTGTGTAGGCATGTCCCAGGTGGGGAGCATCGTTCACGTAGTAGATGGGGGTCGAGACGTAGTACGTCCTGGTACTGTGCCGATCGGATCCAGTAGCTACCATCCCGGGATCCTAACCGTGCCGCACACCGTGCTGAGGGGCTCAGAGCGCCACGGCGGCCGACGAGGGCTTGGCGGTGGGTTGTCCGGAGGGCTGTCCGGTGGACGGGTGGGGCATGGCAGCCCCGCCGGGGAGGCGGTGGAGGATCTGGTCGTCCAACGGCGCGAGCTGGTCCTCCAGCTTCTGGAAGTCACCGGTGTGCCCGTCGGACCACTGCGCCATCCCGACCAGTGCCGCGTTCCCCGCGCTGCCGAACGCCTGGACGAGACCGCTGTCGGCCGGCAGTTCCTTGAGGCCCGACCCGATCGGCGGGACCTGCACGGCGACTTCGTAGTCGTCGGGGTGCATGCCCAGCGTGCTGACGATCTCGACGGCGTCCACCGGGTCCTTCAAGGTGAAGAGCGTCAGGTTGTACTGGTTGCCGCCCGCGTCCTTGTAGAGCGCCAGGTCGACGCCGAGGCAGCCGTGGCTCTGGGTGATCATGCCCGCCAGAGTGGGAGCGACCGTGTCGGTCCCGGTGCAGCTGGTGTCGGTGCGCTCCCCCACCAGCGTGAAGCCGCCCGCGGCCTGAGCCGGGAACACGCTGAGCGGGACGACCCCGGCGGGGTTGGCACTTCCGCTCGCGGTGGCCGTGCTCACGGCTGCCGACGGCGTGGCCGCGACCGGCTTGCCGGCCGCGTGCACGGCGAGGGGATGAGCCCAGGCCCAGTACCCCGCCGCGCCGACCGCCACCACGGCGCAGGCGAGCACCGCCGCTGCCCTGCGGCGCCGCCCGGTCGGCCGGGGACCGGCGGAGCCGGGCCCGCCGCTGGCCCTTGCTGCTCCCGCCGCCGCCCGCTCGGCGGCGCTGGGCTCGTGTATCGCGTTGCTCTTGTCGAACTCACGGCGGAACTCGTTCCACAGCTCGTCGTCGGTCTCGTGATCTGCCACGGGCGAACCTTAGTGATCACGGCCCGACTTTCGCGAATCCGTTTCCGCTGCTGCCCGCCCGCGAGCGCGGGGCGAGGCAAGGCGGCCGACCGTCACCTCAAACTCTCGGTCCTCAGGCCGCGCGCTGGTAGCGCCCCGGCGTGGTGCCGAAGGCCAGCCGGAAGGCCTCGATGGCGGCTCAGCCGCCGCTGACCGGGCCCCGGGGGGGTGTGTCCGACGCCGTCCGGGTGCGTCCGGGTGCGTCCGGGACGGTGCTCGACCAGTTGTTCCGCGGTCCACCGGTTGCTGAGATTCGGGGTGTTGCCCCGGTGCCGACTCCGGGGCGGAACCGATTCACTGGAGGAGTTCCATGCGATTCACCAGGACCAGGAAGCGCGCCGCTGCTGCCGTGTTCGCCGCTGTGGCGGTGGCCGGGATCGGGATAGGGACCGCGACCTCGGCCCAGGCCGCCGAGGGCAGCTGGACGTTCAGTACCGGTGGCTGTGCGGCGGTGGAGGACATCACCCTCGGGAGCGACTACCACGACTACATGGAGATCCTCCCGACCCAGAACCCCGGCCACTGTCTTTTCGGTGTCTTCAACCGGAACACCTGGAGCTGGATGGGCGGCGGCGCGAGCGGCAGCTCGAACGCGCAGGGGTGGTTCTACGACGGTCCGGGCCAGAGCCTGGAGGCGTGTCTGATCGACACGGCCAACAACAACACCTGGGCATGCGGCCCGATCAACTGAGCAAGGTGCGGTGAGTGAGGCGGGCGCGGGCCCTCGCGGGTCCGCCCCGCTCGACTCCCGGACCTCGTCACTGGAGGAGTACCGTGCGATTCACCACAACTGCCCGACGCACAGCGGCCGTCGCGCTCGCGGCGGCCACGCTCGGCCTGGGCGCCACAACCTCGGCCCAGGCCGTAACGATAGGCGGCCCCACGACCATCACCAACGGCAGCTGCTCAGTGGCGGTGTATGACACCAACGGCTTGCTGTCGGTTCAGGCGCTCGGCGACAACGGCGGTTGCTACTTCGGCGTCCGCGACTCGACCGGCGGGAGTTGGCTCGTCCTGGGACCGGCGCCCGTCAACCCCCACGGGGTCTGGGTCCTCCTGCTCAACGTGGCCCCGGGCACGAAGCTGTCCGGCTGCCTGATCTCGGACCTGACCGGTGCCACGGTGTGCGACCCGCTCAACTGAGCACGAGTGAGTCGAGCAGGGCCCGGGCCTCGTCCGCCTCGGGGATGTTCAGCGAGGTGTGGATCTCGACGGCCTGTTCGGCGTGCTCCCGAGCGGTGTCGAGGTCTCCCAGGCGCTGGTGAGTGCGTGCCAGCCCGAAGTGGATGCGGCCGAGGTTGTACCGCTCGCCGGTGTGCGGGAGGTACTCGATCGCGGCCCGGTAGTGCTGGAGGGCGCTCGCCGGAGCGTCCATGGCCAGCAGGGCGTCGCCGAGCAGGGTGTGCGACTCGGCCTGGCCGAAGGTGTCACCGAGGCCGCGGTGCAGATCGAGCGCCTCCTGGTACAGGTCGAGCGCTTCCGGATGGTGGTTCAACCTCTGCTGGTACTCGCCGAACTGGTTGAGCGCGATGGCCTGGCCGAGGCGGTTTCCGCTGCGCCGCTGGAACTTCAGCGCCGCACGGTGGTACTTCAATGCCTCCGGCAGGCGTCCGAGCCTGGTCAGCGCGGGCCCCAGGTTGATCAGGGCGATCGCCTCGACGGCCGGCTCGGAGATGTCCCGGCTGAGCCGCAGCGCCCGTTGCAGGTGGTCGAGTGCCTCCTCCAGGCGCCCCATCCGGGTCTGGGTGAGGCCCAGGTTGGCCAACACGTGGGCCTCACCGGCACGGTTGCCGATCCCTTGCTGGATCTCCAGGGCCCGGCCGAGCAGGTCGAGTGCCTGCGGGAAGTCGCCGAGCTGGTACTGGACGCCGCCGAGATGCCGCAGCGCGGCCGCCTCGCCGGCCGGATCGCCCAGCTGCCGGGTGGCTCGTAGGGCGCGGGCGCCCAGCACCAGCGCCTCCTGGGCGGGCATGTGGCGTTTGAGGTGGCGCCAGAGGATGGCCGGCAGGTCCGCCGCGTACCGGGGCAGACCGGCGTCGGTGGCGTGGTGGGCGACGGCCAGCAGGTTGGCCTGTTCCCGGGCCAGCCACTGCGCCGCGTCCGTCTGGTCGGCGAACTCCACGGGTGTGCCGCCGGGCGCGGGGGGCTGCGGCCGGTGGTGGCGTTCCAGCGGGGCCAGCTGGTCCATCGCCGAGGCCGCGGTGTGACTGTAGTGGTCGAACAGCCGTATGAGCGCAGCCCGCTGGCCGGGTTCGGGTTCCTCGCGGGCGAGCAGTTCGCCGGCGAAGGTACGGAGCAGGTCGTGGAAGGTGTACCGAAAGGCCGTGTGCTCGATCAGCAGGTGGTGGTTGTGCAGCGACTCCAGGAGTTCCTCGGTCTCGGCCGGCGGTGCGTCGACCAGGGCGGCGAGGGCGTGCGGCGCGAAGTCCTCGCCGGGGTGCAGCGCGGCCAGCCGGAACGCACGCTGCTGTGCCGGGGTGAGGGCGTGGTAAGAGTCCACGAAGGCCGCCGCAACGCCCTGGTCGTGGTGGGAGAGCTCGGTCAATAACTTCTGCGGACGCCGGATCCGCTGCAACAACTCGACGGGCGTCCAGGCGGGATGGTGGGCCAGTCTGGCGCCGGCGATCCGCAGCGCCAGGGGCAGCCTGCCGCACAGTACGACGATCTCGTCCACGGTGGAGGCATGGCCGGCGACCCGGTCCGGGCCGACGATCCGGGCGAACAGCTCGACGGCCTCGTCATGGCTCAGCACGTCCAGCGGCACGCTGACCGCCCCGTCCAGTGCGGGCATTCGCCGGCGGGACGTCACCAGTGTGAGGCAGCGCGGGTCGCCGGGGATCAACGGGCGGACCTGCTCGGCGTCGACCGCGTTGTCCAGCACGATCAGGTACCGCCTGCCGGCCGCCCGGGTGCGCCACAGCTGGGCGCGTTCCTCGGTGCGCGACGGCAGCGCACTCTCGCTGACACCGACCGCCCGGAGCAGACTCGCCAGCGCCACGTCCGGTTCGAGTGGCCGCTGGCCCGGAGTGAAACCGTGCAGGTCCACGAAGAGCTGCCCGTCGGGGAACCGACCGGCGAGGGTGTGCCCGGCGTGAACGGCCAAGGCGGTCTTGCCGACGCCGGCCATGCCGTCGATGGCCGAGATCACCAGCGGGCGAGCCCCGCCCACTCCGGCGGCCAGCTCCAGCAGCCGGTCCACCTCGCTGCGCCGCCCGGTGAAGTCCGGTACGGCGTAGGGCAGTAATCGAGGCACCACGCGTTCGGCCGGCGCCGTGCCCGACTGCGGCTGCGGTTCTCCGCGTACCGCGGCCAGCAGTCGGTCGCGGTCGGCCGGGTTCAGGCCCAGGGCCGTGGCCAGCCGCGTCACCGACGACAGGCGAGGCCGCCGCCGCCCCGACTCCAGCACACTGATCGCATGCGTTGAGACACCTGACTGATCCGCGAGCTCCTCCTGCGTCAACCCGGCCGAGAACCGGAACTGTCGCAGCAGCGTTCCGAAATCCCCCAACATGATCGCCTCCGAACGGTGGTCACTCTGCTCCCAGCCTGCAAGCCCTGGCGGGTCCCTGACAGCAGAGCATCATAGAACGCCAAGCGAACGCCATGGAGTTGCTCAGTTGGTGTTGGCCAGGATGGTCCCCTGCACACGCCGGATCGGTCGATCGGGGCCGATCCCCAAAAGGGGGACATATGACCGGGCAACACATCGGCGGGGATCCCGACCGGTTATCGCAGCAGATTTCAGCCACAATGCCCGATCCGGGCGAAGCGACCACACCGCAGGAGTTCGTTCGCCGACTCCAGGCGTTCAGGGTGTGGTCGGGCAGCCCATCGCTGCGCGAACTCGAGCGCCGCACCAGCCTTCCACGCAGCACCCTTTCGGGAGACCTGAGTCATCAGCGGAGTCGTCTCCCGCCCCTGGAGCGGGTGTTGGCGCTGGTGACTGCTTTCGGCGCGTCCGCCGAGGAACTCGCACGCTGGCAGTTGGCCTGGCAGCTCATCCAGCTGCGGCAGCAGTCGGCCCAACCGCCGGGCAGTGTTCAGGACTTGTGGATCCGTGCGGGGAGGGACGCGGAGGGCCCACCTTCCCGAGTACGTCCGCCCGTGCTCAGCGTGGTCACCGATGACGGCTCCACCCAGCCCGGTTCCCTGATCGACGAGATCGTCCGCGAGGGCGCCCGTCGGATGCTGGCTGCCGCGCTGGAGGCTGAAGTCAACCAGTACCTGGCCGAGTTGGCGGCCGAGACCGACGAGAACGGACGGCCCGGGAGCCGGTCAGCCGCTCCGCCGACCTCGGCCAGGACTACCCGGTCGACTTCCCCGACCCGCCCCAGGAAGCCGGCGAGCGATGACGGGCCGGTTCACCAGGTGCTCCCTCAGTCCTCGTCAGAGACGGACAGCGCGTCGGTGATCAAGCGGGTGGCGAAGTCGTGGTCGTCACCGGACATCCGGTTGACCTGATCCGCGAGCAGGACGGCCGTGGCTTCCAGCGGATTCATCTCGTCCTTGGTCCAGTAACCGTACTGCGCGCGCCACAAGTTGGGGCTCAGGCCGGTGCCCGCGGCGACGAGCAGGCCGGCCATGGTCGGGATGACCTCGGGACGGAAGGTCTTGGGCATCATCCGCATCGTGGTCACCACGGTGGGCACCACGTACTCGATGACGTCCTTGTCGTGCTCCTCGCAGGCCGCCCGCAGCCAGGTCATGAACATGTAGATGAGGGTGCACGCGCCGTCCAGCAGCGCATCGGCCCCCTCGGGGCCCAAGGACGAGACGAGCTGGTCGACCATCCGCTGCTGTTCGAGGTCCGCCTCGGTCCTACCGTCGTAGATCGCTTTGAGCCGGGAGTCGATCACCATGACAGCAGCGCTCACATCGCCGACGGGAGCGTATTCGGGGTCACAGGGCGACGACGCAGACGACACGGGAGTCCTCCTCAACCGCCCACGGCAGGCGGCATGTTCGTAGGCTAGACCGCCGAGCGGACGGGGTCCGGCGAATCCTGACGGACAACCCTTTCGGGTGACCGCACCACCTCCGCCGACGGGGCACGCGCACCGCTCAGGCGTTTGGGCCTGCATAACACGGTGTGATGGGGTACTGGGATCTTCTGAGGCAAACCGATGAAACTCCGCCCGCTCACCGCCGCGTTCGCGATGACCGTCATGCTGGCCACCGCCACCGCCACCCCGGCCCTGGCCGACACCGGCCACCCCAGCACCACCGCGCCGGCCTCCGACTGCGCCCTGCCGGGGAGGACCGGCTGGACCGACGAGGGCCACAACACCGACTACACGCAGTTCCAGCAGCCGCTCGGCACCAAGCACGTGCTGATGCTGTTCGTCGACTTCCCCGACGCACCGGCCACCGGCTCCCTCGACGACTACTACCGCGAACTCGCCCCCGCGCAGGACTGGATGAAGCAGGACTCCTACGGCAGACTCCACCTGGAGATCGATCCGCTGAAGCGCTGGATCACCATGCCGCAGACCTCCGCCTCCTACGGATTCCAGCGCGGCATCACGTTCGACGAGCAGGAGCTGTATGTGAAGCAGGCCGTCCAGGCCGCCGCGCCGTACACGGACTTCTCGAAGTACGACATGCTCTACATCGTCCCCACCAGGTCCGCCTCCGCGATCAGCTTCTCGCCCACCTACCTCTACGACCCGACCACCGCCGGGATCACCGTCAACGGCACGCGGATCAAGTGGGCGATCACCTTCGGCCAGGACATGTGGACCTGGGGCTACAGGGTCGCCGACCACGAGACCTCCCACACCTTCGGCCTGCCCGACCTGTACAAGTAGTGACCACGTAGCTGCGGCGGTGCGGCGGCGCTGTCGTGCCTTTCGAGCCAGCCCTGGTAGACCGTGCTGCGGGCGCACGCCGCCCGGTACGCCTCGATGACGTTCTGCACGAGCGAGGGGCCCAGCGGTTCCAGCGCCCCCTCCTCATTGCCAGGCGAGCACATGCCGGTACCAGAGCGGATTCCCGGCAATCGGACGTACGGCGATGCCCGGCACCTCCTCGAACGTGGCCTGGCAGAAACTCACCGCATGGCCGTTGCGGACGACGTCCAGGAGCAGCCGGCCCTCCGCCTCGTGGACGACGCGCATGCGATGCCCCAGGACGTGCAGGGTCCTGGACCAGTACTCACGGATCCGGTCGTTGTCCGGACGAGGAGCGGCCCAGTCCTCGTCCTCGAGGTCCCCCAGCCCGACCTCCTCCAGCGCCGCCAGCGGATGGGCCGCCGGCAGTGCCACGAAGAGCGGCTCGGTGGCGATCGGCGCGGCGGCGACTCCCGGGGGGAACGCGAGCTCGTAGCCGGGACCGTCGCCGACCACAGCCGCTTCGAGACGCCCGCCCACGATGTCGTCGACCAGCGGGACCGGGCATCCCTGTCCCCGCGAACTGATCTCGGCCTCCGGATGATGCAACCTGATCGCCGTGATCAACCCGCCGAGCAGCGGAGCGTTGACCGAGCCGAGCCGGAACCGGTGCGGCGAACAGCCCTGCTGCGCGGCGAGAGCGGAGACCTCCAGCAGCTCATCGACGGTCGGCAGCACCGCTCGCGCCCGGCTGAGGACCACCTCCCCGAACGCAGTCGGGACCACACCCGACTGCGCACGGCTGAACAGCTCGCCACCGAGCACCCGCTCGATCCGCGTCAACTGGGCACTGAGGCCGGGCTGGGTCAGCCGCAACGACGCGGCGGCCCGCGTCAGACTGCCGCTGTCCGCGATGCTGCAGATGATCCGCAGATGCCGAAATTCGAGCTCCATGGCGAGATGCTATGGAGCTCGGGCCCCCATCGCCTCCTCCCAGGGACAAGTTCGTCCCCCAATCCACTTCCCGCCGACTCGTCGCGATGCCCAAGTCAGGACGGCGTGATCTCGTCGCCGCAGCCGCCGACCGGGCCGGTCCAGTCCTGGCCGCCGTACCAGTGCAAGGTGCCCCACGCGACGCAGGTGGAGTCGTCCAGCTCCGCGCCCACGCGCCAGGCGTCCGGGCTCGCCCAGCCGTGCGGGATCCCGGAGCCGTCGGAGTACTCGAACCACTCGTCCTGGCCGTTCGAGGCCGACACGTCGCCGGTCCAGAACGCCTGGCCGCCGTTGTAGTAGGGCGAGCCGACGGCCAGCTTGAGCTGGCGACCCGGGAACCGGGCCATGAAGCCCGAGTCCCACTGCCAGTGCGCGTAGACGTCGCCGTTGCAGGAGTTGTACATCTGCTCCACCTGCCCGGCATACCCATCGGGGGTGCCGTAGTTGCCGGGCGAGCCGATGTCGAGCCAGCCGCAGCCGAGCGCGAGCTGGGGGGCCTTGGCGGTCCAGTGGCCGGGGAGGATCGCCGTCGGCGCTCCCTTGGGCGCCGTGGTGGTGGCGTGGGCGGTCAGGGTCGACTGGGTCGCCGCGGTCGAGGTGCCGGCGATTCCGAGGACGAGGGACGCGACCGCCACCGAGGCGGCTGCTATGGCCTTGAGTCGCATGGAGCTCCTTCGAAGTTGCTGAGGGACCGATTGGGGGTGCGCAACACCTGACACGCAGGCTGACGGTCCACGAGGCGGTCCAACAGAGCTCCGAGCGATCCCGGACGATCCTGGACGATCGCGGACGATGCCGGACGGGCGGGTGCACCCGCTGCGGAGAGCCGGCCAGGGCCTTGTTCGTCACCACCGGCCGCCGCAGCCACCAGCTGGGCACACGCGGACCCATCGAGTACCTGCCCCTTCTGCAGGCGTGGCGGATAGGCTCGACCACGTGCACGAGATCACCGAAGTCTTGGTTCAAGGCACCGAAGAGTCGTCGATGCACCACCCGGACCTCCGGTATGCCGCGCGGCTCGCCGCTTATGGGACCGTGGCCACGCGCCTGTCCCTGCTGAGCAACCGTCGGCTCGGCGAGGTCGTGGCCGCCGCGGCCCCGCTCGGGTCCGGCATCGGCGGCAGGTCGGCGGAGCTGGACATCGATGGCACGCGGGTGTTCGTCAAGCGGGTCCCCCTGACGGACACCGAGTTGCGGCCGGAGAACGTGCTGTCGACGGCGAACCTGTTCGGATTGCCGCTGTTCTACCAGTATGGGGTGGGATCAGCCGGGTTCGGGGCCTGGCGAGAGCTGGCCGTGCACGTGATGACCACGAACTGGGTCCTCGGTAACGCGTACGAGGGTTTTCCGTTGATGTACCACTGGCGCATCCTGCCGGACTCCCCTCCCGAGGGGTTCGCTGACGACTTCGGGGGCATCGACGGGGCGGTCGCGCACTGGGAGGGCTCATCGGCTGTGCGCGAGCGGTTGGAGGCCATCGGCCGGTCTTCGTCCAGCCTGGTGCTCTTCTTGGAACACATCCCGCAGACGCTCGGCAACTGGCTGCACGACCACCGGACCGCCGCGCCGGACGGTCAAGCGGGCGCACCATACCCGTGGGTGGAGGAGGCTCTGACGCGCGGCACTGCCTTCATGAGCTCGCACGGACTCGTCCACTTCGACGCCCACTTCGCCAATGTCCTGACCGACGGTCGACTGCTCTACTTCGCGGACTTCGGACTCGCCCTGAGCTCTGGTTTCGAACTGTCAGCAACCGAGGCGAAGTTCCTCTCCGACCACCTCGCCTACGACCGCTGCCACACTGCGAGTCATCTGCTCCGCCACCACCTGCCCGATCACCTGCGCGGCGGTATGGACCACGACGCGTTCCTGCGCAAGTGGATCACGGGATGGCAGCCCGATGGCGTCCCACAGGAGATCGCCTCGATCATCGACCGACACGCCCAGGCTGCCCTGCTCATGGGCGAGTTCAGCCGCCGCCTGCTCACCGAGAGCAAGCGAACGCCCTTTCCGGCCCGCGAGATCGAGCGGGCCTGGGGCACCGCGGTCGCGCCGCCCCACTGACGCCGGCCGTCCGCAGAAGATCGCCGTCAGGCGGTCTCGGGGCGGGTGGTGTGCCTGGGGCCTCGGTTCAAGGTGCCGGACAGGGCGTCGAGTTGAGTGCAATACTCAGGCGGGCAGGGCCTGGCTCGGGGACAATGAGGGCCATGAGCGAGGCACCCGCATTCCTTTCGAACGGTCCGCAGCGCCGCCCCGAACCGAGATCGCCCTACGCCGACTTCGCGCTGGGTGTGGTCGTAGTGCTGGTCGAGGGCTTTCTCTTTTTCGTCGGGCTGTTCATGATCCAGCTACGGGCATGGGGCGACTCGCCCGCGGCGCGCGCCGGCACCCCGGTGCCCACCGCGTCCCGACTACGCGGGATGGGAGACACACTGGACCATCGCGGTGATCGTCGTCCTGCTGGTCGGCGCCGCACTGGCAGCGAGGCGCCGGGCGCCCTGGACGGCTGGGTTGCAGGTGTTGGCCGCGCTGTACCTGACGGTCACGCTCGTGGCGACAAGTAACTACTCCCACGTGAGGAGTCCGCAGCCGCCGCAGCCGTACAGCGGCCCGGCGTGCCGCAGCGGGAGCATCAACGGTTGCCCCTGACATGAGCGGATGATACGGATCACTCTCAGTCAGCTGATTCCGTCCTCCAGTGCTGGCCACCGGGTTAGCGCGAGCCTGACCCGAGGCATCCGGGCACTGCCGCTCGGCCGGCGACCCGCCGGACCAGGCCAAGCCCGCCGAGCTGGTCCTTCCGGCCGTCGCGGTAGGCCTGCATGACCGGCCCGCGTTTGCCGTGGCAGGTGTCGCGGGCGAGCTTGTGGCGGGACTCTTGGACGGTGAGCTGGCGGTTCATCTGCCGGCGGTAGCTGTCGTCCACTGGGTCGACCACACGGAGCAGGTGCAGGGTCCTTGCGATCCGCCCGTACTCCGTGAACGCCTGGCCCAGCGGGGTCGGGCGGCCCTCGGGCCCGAACATCTGTAGCAGGTCGTAGGCGCGGACAGTCGCCCGGCGTGTTCGGCGAGAACGGTCCCCGCGGCGCGCCGTGCGGCCTCGCGATGCGTCCTGGCCCACTCGCGCAGGGTGGCCGGTATCGACAGCCGGGCTTTCGCCGTGGGGGCCGGGGAAAGTACATTTGAACAAGTTCAAATGTAGGTTTCGGGAGGGCGTTCTCATGTCCGTTGAACCATGTCCACGTCGTGCCGAGGCGCGGCCGTCGTCTGACCGCACCCGGGCTCGCCTGTTGGTCGCGCTGGCCGGGGCGACGTGGGTGCCGTGGATCTGGAAGTACCTGTGGGCGGACCGTACGGAGGACCAGATACTGTCCTTCCTGCTCATCGCGGTGACGCTGCTGCCGCTGGCGGCGTGGGGATGGAAGGTGTTCCGCTGGACGTGCTGGACCGTCGCGGGTCTGATGGCCTGCACCGTGCTGCTGACCGGCCCGTACGCGATCATCTTGCTCCCGCTGGGCGCCTTCTTCTGTCCAACCGCCGTCCTGCTGCTGATCGCCGCCAAGCAAAGCGTCGGCCGCGCTGCTGTCATCGTCGGGACCATTCTGGCGATAGCCCAGTTCACGGTTGTCACCGTTGCTGAGTCCCCGTTCAGCGGGCGCTAGTGCAGCGCTCTGGCTCCGGAGGGCGACAGCGCCGCCGGTCCCCAGGCCCACCTGCTTCCGCGAGAGGCTGATGCGCAGTCGGTGCGGTCCAGGCCTGCGGAGGCGGCGAACTCGAGAACGGTAGTGCCGATATGGCATGTCGGGCTGGCTTGGTCGGTGCTGTCGGTGCTGTCGGTGCTCGCCACCGTGATCACTGCCGCCACCCCGCGTCGGCGGATGTGAACATACGGATGAGCCAGGGCCGCGAGGCCTGCAAGGCCGGCTACTTCTGTCTGTACGACAACTTCGACTACAACTGCGGCGGCCGCAGCCCGCGTCGTCGTGGTGAACGGCGACGTCCCCCACCTGGACTACTACTGCTTCGACGACGTCGCCAGTTCCCTCGTCAACAACACGAAGTCCGTCGTGCGAGTCTTCCAGGACTACGACTACAAAAACACCGCGGTCACGCTCTTCCCCGGCGAGGCTCTGGACCTGAACGGAAGCAGCTTCAACGACCAAGCCTCGTCCGTGCAGTTCTTCACCGCAGTCGCCACCGGCGACCAGAGCTGAGACGCCACGCCGCCCCCACGTCGCCCCGACGAGGGCACCCCACGGGCCCCGGACCGCACCGTAGACGCCGGCCAGCGAATGTGACTGATAGTTGCATTTGAGTGGCGCCGGTCTCCGAGATTGTTCTCGGGACCGGCGTTGGTGCTGTGCGTCAATGAGGTACCTGTCACTTCGCCGAAGCTGTGCGAGCACAGGGCCGTCACAGTCATCGAGTGCCAGCCGTAGACGTTCAGCGAGGCCTGCCGGCGACAAACGGCGGCGCCGTTGGTTCGGTCCTGTCCCAAGCCACGGAGGCGATCATGGGCAGGGGGAAGCTGTGGACCCGTTCTCCGTCTGTCCCGACTCGCACATGCAACCACCGGTCCTCCATGGCGACTTCGAGGTTCTCCATCTCGCCTTGGTAGACGGTGCTTTCGATCTCGACCCGCTGGTGGAAGAAGACCGTCGCAGGCATGTATGCGCTCATGGAACCAGGGTGCGCGCCACCCCGCCGGCCCGCATCTGGACTACCGCGCTCGGCGCCGAGCAGCGCCGTACGAACGAGCTGCTCGCCCAGGTGGTGCAAGTTCCTCAGTTCGGCGGGAGGCTGGGTGATGACTCTTCTCGGAAGGAGGAGTAGGCATGGGTGCGACGTACCTGCATGCAGTGGCCTCGCTTGACGGCTACATTGCCGATGAGCGCGACGATGTGGGGCCGCTCCACGACTGGTATTTCAAGGGCGCCCACTCCCTCGTCGACGAAGACCACGCCGATGTTCACGGTGCGGCATTCCGGGTCTCAGCGGCCTCGGCTGACTACGTGCGTGGCATGTGGTCGCGCCAGAAGGTCCTGGTCATCGGGCGGCATCAATTCGACCTGACCAACGGCTGGGAGGGCCACCCGCCGGCGAGCGAACACGTCGTGGTCGTGTCGCACCGACAGCGGCCGACGGGCTGGCACCCGGAGGCGTCGTACCGCTTCGCCACCTCGGTGGAGGAGGGAATCGCGCGAGCACAGGAGTTGGCCGGCGAGGGGGAGATTGCCGTGGGCGCGGGAGAGGTCGGCGGGCAGGCGCTGTCGCTGGGGCTCATCGACCACGTGGCGATCGACATCGTGCCGGTTGTCTTCGGCCAGGGGAAGCCGTACTTCGGGGCGCTCGCCAACGGCCACCTGATGCTCGACGATCCCGAGGTGGTCATCCAAGGTGACGGGGTGCTCCATTTGCGTTATCCGGTGCATCGGGGGCGCTAGGCAGTGTCGTCAAAGTGATCTTGGGTGGTGGATCATGGTGCGGCGATACGTCGCCATGAGCTCTCCGATGCCGAGTGGGCCCTGGTGGAGCCGCTGCTTCCCAGGTCCGGCATGGGTCGTCCGCGGTTGGACGACCGGACGGTGCTGAACGGGATCGTGTGGAAAGACCGGGGTGGCCTGGCGGGACGTGCCGCCGCGGTACGGATCCTGGGCCTCCCCGCACACCCGCTTCCGGCGGTGGGCCGGGGACGGAACCTTCGACCGGATGCTGCGGGCCGCGCAGGCGAAGGCCGACGCGGCCGGCGACATCGACTGGCTCGTTTCGGTCGACTCGACCGTCGTGCGAGCCCACCAACACGCCGCCGGGGCGCGAAAAGGGGGACCGGCCTCAGTCCTGGAAGGTCCGTTCATTCAGCAAGTCGAGGTTGCGAAACAGCGGAGGCTCATCGCACAGAGCCATGAGCTGTGCCGCGAACTCCGTCGTCTCCGGGCGCTTGGAGTTCTCCATCGCCTGCTCGTACGACGGGAACTCCACGATGTTCAGATACACGTTCTCCTTGTTACGGTCGCGCGTCTGCACGGCCCGCGTCGCCAGCCGATTTCCCTCGTTCTTCTCGACCCAGCTGTCCAGCAGAGCATTGAACTCGTCAATGCGACTCGTCTTGAACTCAATGATCTGAATGAACCTCATTGCCCAACCTCCTCGACTCAGCGGCATGGCAACCGGTTGCCTCCTCCAGCGTCTACCGGGCGCGGGAGAGAGGCGCGTCGCCTCGCCGAGGGGGCTCGCCTCTCCACCCGCCTGGTGCAGCCGCCCGGAGGGGCGCAGTACAGCGGAGTTGCGACCGGTGACCTGGTCGGCTGACGGGAAGCCGACCGATCAGATGAAACGCTTTTCCGTCCGGCGACCAAGTACGAGTGAAGGGACCCACCCAGGGTCCCTCGGACAGGAGGCCGCCGTGCTCGGACGAGAGCGCAGCAACCGACGTGAACGCGGGCATCCCCCGGCCGGGATCGCCGGACCGGAGAAGTTCGGCGAGTTCTACCGGGACCATGTGGACGCCATCCTCGGCTTCGTCACCCGCCGGGTCGCCGACCCGCAGTTGGCCGCCGATCTGACGGCAGACATCTTCGTCGCCGCTCTGGAGGCCGCCGACGGCTACCGACCGGACCGCGGCGCGCCGATCGCCTGGCTGTACGGGATCGCCCGCAACGTCATCGCCGGCCACGCCCGAGGGCGGATCCGCGAACAGGGCGCCGTCGCGCGGCTCAGCGGGCGCCGGCTGCTGGACGACGAGGACATCGCCGCCCTGGAGGAGCGGATCGACGCCCAGCAGGCCGTCCGCGCGCTCGCCGACCGCCACGCCGCGCTCTCCGAGCCGCTGCGCGCCGTCCTCGACCTGGTGGCGTTGGACGGCCTGAGCACGGCGGAGACCGCCCAGGCGCTGGGCATCACCCACGCCACCGTCCGGGTCCGGCTGCACCGGGCGCGCCGGCTGCTGGGGGCTGTTCAGAGCGGCCCCACCCCTGTCCCGGTTCCGCAGTTGGAGGTTGCACAGTGAACGACAGGCCCAGCGCATTCCAGGAGCGGCTCGGGGAGCAGCTCGCCCTTCTCGCGGCGGATCGGCTCACACCCGCCGCCACAGCCGCCGCCGCGCCCAATGACGTCCGGGCGACCCGGGCCCGGCGGCCCCGGGTGCTGCTGGCCGCAGGCGCTCTGGCGGTGCTGACGGCGGGTCTGGTCGCCTATCCGGTGCTGGGGCACGACACGTCGCCGGGATCGGCGGCCTATGCGGTCAGCAAGGGGGCCGACGGCGAGATCCTGGTCAAGCTCTTCAACCGGGACGGGATCCCCAGCCTGCAGAGGGACCTGGCCTCCCGGGGGATTCGGTTCGTGGTGCTGCAGGAGAGTTCGCCCAGCAGCTGCCCGCGGGCCGACGGGGTGATGGTGCCGGATCCGGTGCTGACCTATCTGGCCGAGCACGGCACGGCGGACGGCGGTGCGGTGCCACCGGAGATCCTGAGCAAGAGTCTGGTGACCTCCTCGGACGGCAGCTTCGCGGTGCGGCTCACACCGCAGACCATGCCGCCAGGGACGACGCTGGTGCTGGAGGTCCCCCCGGGGCACTCCAGGTCGGGCCCCTTCGGGATGGCGGTCTACTGGACGGTCCCGACCTGCGTACCGGACTACAGCCAGCGCGCGCCCGAGCTGCCGAACCCGCTGCCCACCGGCGGGCCGGCCATGCTCCCGTCTCGCTGACGAAGTCGGCTGCGGTCAACTCGTCGATACGGCGGTTGAGGGCCTGGATACACACCAGGGAGACGCCGAGACCGTCGACGACGGGGATGGTGGTGTCGTCCCGGTTGAACCCGAAGGCGGCGTGCCAGTCCTGGGCGGCCACAGCGCCACTCACCCGCGCGCCGACCGAACGACGGTCCGGGGCACTGCGGTCAGCCGCCCTGGAGCGGCGGCGGAAAATGCGCACCTCTAACGGCTCCAGTCGACCGGGACGACGTCCTGCTTGAGCCGACGGTCGCTGAAGAGAAGGCTGCCATCGTCCCCGACGGTGATCGCCCCATGCGCACTGGCCGGCGCGTGGACGCCGTCACCGAGCAGCACAGCGTCGTAGCCGGCCAGCAACTCCTGGGCTGTGCCAGGGCCGAGGTTCTCCGGCGCAGAGATCGCGGCGACGCCACTGTGGTTCGTGTAGGCCGCCCCCAGCAGTCGGCCACCGGTGGTGTAGAACTGGACCTGAACACCGCAAACGGGCTCTCCGGAGAGGGCGTCGACGACGGTCGTGCTGATGTTTTCCAGTTGCATCTGCGTGACGTTCAGCGAGCCCTGGCTGGCGACGATGGTGACCGGCTGGAGGCTGGTGCAGTCCGCGTTGCTGCACCGCGAGGCCGGCGGGGTCGCCGCCGACGCAACGGCGCCGCCCCCCACGCTCAGCGACACCAGAGCCGCTGCCATCACCGTGACGGTCTTACGACCCAAAGAGGCCATGTCCACTCCCAGTTGAATATCCCGCACGCGTCCCGAGCAGCGCACTACTGCTGGGACGAGCGGGGCGCGTGTGCGACACGCGACGAGTGCCACCCTCTGCCGAGCAACGCCAATGAGCATATGGGCAGTAATTCGGCCCGACCGTGTGCCAATCGGGAGTTGGCACAATCTGATGAATGATCAACAGAACGGTGACGAACGCGCTCGACGAGAAGGTCCAGCAGCTCTCCGGGGGCCGATGGGCCTGACCCACGGAGCTGTGCCTCGTGAGCCGGCGGCGAATTTCGCGCGACAGGACGCCGGGATTCCTGGACGATGACGGCCGAAGACGAGCAGGACGACGCCCCGCCCTGCCGTTCGTCGTCGCGCTCGCCGCCGACCTCGTGCTGCCGATCGCCAACGGCGGCGACGGCTTCCACTTCTTCCGCGACGCGCTCCAAGCCCTGATCCGCATGGGCGAGCTCAGCCCCGCGATCCGGACCGCGCAACACCTCCCACTTTGCAGGTCCACGCGATCTCTCCAGAAGCATCACAGGGCACGCCTGTTGCCCGGGCGAGGGTGCTGCTTACGCTCCTCCACGCGACGGTATCTACCGCCGCCCTCGCGATGACACTGGATCCGGTGACGCGGCACCTACGGAAAGATCGCATGGACTACTGCGAGTACTGTCGACGCCACCTCAACGGGGCGCTGTCCTGCCCTGGATGCGGCGCCAGCGGTCCACCCATGGCAGCCATGCCGCCGACTCGGTCCCATGGCCGGCTGCCTGCCCGGCCGCCGCTCGAGGAGCCGTGGCAGGTCGAGCAGCCTCTCGCGAGTGCCCCGGTGTCGCCGGGTCGGGCGATCGACCGGCGGCGCGACAAGCGACGCAAGTCGGGCCGCCGACGCAGCATGCTGGTTCTGTCGGTGGTCGGCCTGGTGGCCGGGGGCGGCCTAGGCACGGTGGCGATGTCATCGGGCCAATCAGACGGCCCCGCGCTTCCCGCCTCCGCTCCCGACACGGGGCTGCCCGGGGCGACGGACGGTGCGAGCGCGAGTGCCAGCTCCGTGCAGCTGGTCGGGCAGCCGACAGCGGGAGCGCAGCGGACCGGCAGGGCTCGCCCGAGTTCCTCCCCCGCCGCGTCCGGCTCCGCCAGCGCGTCCGCAAGCTCCGGGGCTTCGAACCCGGCCGCCGCCCAGCCGCCGGCCACCACACCCGGGCTGGGCGGCACCAGCACCCACCCGGGTACCGCTTCGCCCTCGCCGGCCCCACCTTCGCCGACGTCGAAGCCGACATCGAAGCCGACGCCAACGCCGAAGCCGAAGCCGACGCCGTCACCAACGGCCACCTGTACCCAGTTCCTCTTCTGGTGCAACTGAGCCCCTAGCAGTCAGCACATCTGCTGCGTGCGATCTTTTCAACAGTCTCACCAATCGAGTCTGCCTTCTCCACAGCCTGGTCAATAGGCTCCCTGAACACACGGATCCGTGTGCCATCGGAGCAAACCACCAGCCAGATGTGGTGGCGCGCCAGCTACGGAAAGATCGCATGGACACCCCACCCGCAAGACCCGCCGCTGCGGGTTCGCCCGGCCCCAGCTCCGCCGAGGCCGAGTCCGCCATAGCCGACGCCGAGTCCGCCATAGTCGAGGCCCAGCAACCGGAGCCAGCCACGCAGGAGTCCACCGCGCCCGTCCCCGATGCGCCAGTCCCCACAACTGCGGCGCCTGCGCCCGACGCCCCGACGCCTACCGCCCCGATGCCCACCGTGCCGATACCCGTCGTGCCGATACCCGTCGTGGCGAATGCCGAGGCACTGGTTGGCGAGGAGGTCGACAACGCCCCGGCCCAGCCCCAGCGGAGGTCGCTGAAGGTGTGGCAGGCCGCACTCGGTGTCGTCGCTGTCTGCCTGGCGGTGGCCGGTGTCAGCACGGTGGCGCTGCAGTCCGGGTCGAACGGCGTGGTCGCGCCGGCCACCTCGCCCTCCGCAAGTCAGGTCGCGCCGACGGACGGCGCCGGCGCCGGCGCCGAGACAGCCGGTGCGTCACCCGCCGGTCCGTCACCCGCCGGCGCGCCACCCAGCGCGTCGCCTACCAAGCACCCTGCGCCCGGTTCGCGCACGGCCTCGGCAAGCCGCGCCGCGGAACACTCCGCGTCGGCCAGCCCGTCGACCCACCCGACGAGCGATGCGCCCGCACCCGGCCGCACCGACTCGCACAGTCCCGCGCCGACTCCGTCGGCAGAGCCGACCTCCACCCGGCCCAGCCCGACCGCGGCCGCCTCACCCACCTGCACCCAGATCCTGCTGTGGTGCACGCACAGTTGAGCCGCTCCTCGGAAGGTAGGGCCAGTCCGGCAAAACGATCGACCTTGAGGCGGCTGAACCGACCCAGCCGCTGATGGCAGGGGCCATAGCCGGCAGGAACGTTCGGTGGACACGGGCAGGTTGCTGGCGAACGTCACGTAGGGGATGCGGCCGGAAAAGTGTCGGGCGAGGTGGGCAGCGCGGCGCAGTCAGTGGCCGAGTCGGTAGGCGATCCGCAGCAGCAGACCGTCAAGGGCTCCTCGGGGAGCGGGCCAAGCACGCGCGCCAGCGGGTGACCTGGCAGCGGCTCAGGCCATGTCACTGCTCTGCCCTAGTCGGCGCCCGCGCCATCACCGGCGCCGCGCACAGCATCGACGGCGGCACCGTCTGCGTAGAGGCTGTCTGGTGGGGGGAGCGATCCGTGTGCGAGGAGGTTCGCGTACACGGATTCCAGTGCGGTGCTCAGCGGGTCCAGCAGCTCGCGGGGAACTCCACCGAAGAACAGCCGCTTGATCAGCTCGACATGACCGGGGGCGGCCCGTTCGAGGGTGACGCGGCCCTCGGCGGTCAGGCGGACCTCGGTGGCTCGCCGGTCGGAGTTGGCAGTCGCAAGTTCGACCAGCCCTCGGCCCGCCATCCGCTTCGCATGGTGGGACAGCCGGCTTCTCTCCCAGCCGATCTGGGCGGCGAGGGCAGTGACGGTCAGGCTCGCAGATTCGCTTGCGCCGAGCGCCGTGAGCACGTCCCAGTCGGCGAGGGACATGCGGCTGTCGGCCTGTAGTTGTCGGTTCATCTCATAGACCAGCCGCAGCTGGACCTTGATGTAGGCCAGCCACGCCCGTTGTTGCTCCTCGTCGAGCCATCCTGTGGCGGGCTCGGGTGCGGGCCGCTTGCGGGGCATCACGTGCAGGCCTTCCTCGGTCCAGCCGTCATCGGCTCGTCTGCCCATTCTCACACCCTCCGCGTGGCGCCAGGAATATTGTGATCCGCCCCAGGCTTATGCTTGACATGTCACGTAATCCGCAGCGGAGGAGAGCGATGAACCAGCTTGAAGGCAAGACGGCCCTCGTGACCGGCGGCACATCCGGGATCGGGCTCGCAACGGCGCAGCGCTTCGCCGAGGAGGGCGCCCACGTGTTCGTCACCGGCCGCCGCCAAGCCGAGCTCGATCAGGCGCTCACTTCGATCGGCCACGGCGCGGTCGGCGTCCGCGGCGACGTGTCCGACCTGGGCGATCTCGATGCGGTCTACGCGGAGATCGCTCAACGCGGTCGCGGCTTGGACGTCCTGTTCGCCAACGCCGGTGGTGGGTCGTTCGCGACGCTCGAAGAACTGGACGCCGCGCACTTCGACCAGACCTTCGCCATCAATGTCCGGGGCACGGTGTTCACCGTGCAAAAGGCTCTACCGCTGCTGAACGGGGGCGCCTCGGTCATCCTGGCCGGCTCGACTGCCGCCACCAGCGGCACTCCCGCCTTCGGCGTCTACGCCGCGACCAAGGCCGCCATCCGATCGTTCGGACGGACGTGGGCGGTGGAGCTGGCCGGTCGAAGCGTACGGGTCAACGTGATCGTGCCCGGCCCAACCGAGACCGCCGGCTTGCGCGGCCTGGCCGGCGACGCAGCCCAGGCCGACGGCCTCGTCGCCCAACTGGGTAGCGGAGTGCCGTTGGGGCGAGCCGCCCGCCCCGACGAGATCGCCAACGCCGTGCTGTTTCTCGCCTCCGACCAGAGCAGCTTCGTCACCGGCAGCGAACTCTTCGCCGACGGCGGCGAAGAACAGCAGTAGCCGCGGGCGCGGGCTCCAGCGCGCGCTCCGCACTACTCCTACGCAGTACCGACACGACCTTCCAGAAGGAGGACCTCATGTCAAAGGCAGTCCTGCTCACCGATTTCGGACCTCCCGAAGTACTCAAGCTCGGCGACATCAAGATCGGCGACCCGGGCCCGACCCAAATCCGCCTGGCCGTTCGCTTCGCCGGTGTCGGGCCCACGGATCTGGCCATCAGATCCGGGCACCTGCGCAATGTCTACCCCGCGTCTGCGGGCGCGGTGCTCGGCTTCGAGGCCGCAGGGGTGGTCGATGCCGTCGGAAGCGCAGTCACCGATGTCTCGACCGGTGACGAGGTCGCGGTCTTCCTGCCTGGGCTCGGCGGCTACGCCGAACTCGTGCTGGCCGACTACTGGGTGCGCAAGCCGCCATCGGTCGACTGGGACGCCGCGGCGGCATTGCCGTCCTCTGGTGAAGCCGCGGTGCGTGTGCTCAACCTGCTGCGCGTAGCACCGGGAGAGACCCTGCTGCTGCTCGGCGGCACAGGTTCGGTCGGCACCATCGCCACCCAGCTCGCCGTCGCGCGCGGCGTCCGAGTCGTCGCTGCGGTCCGACCCGATGACTTTGCCATCGCCGAGAACCTCGGTGCGATCCCCGTCGAGTACGGCAAGCACCTGGCCGACGCCGTGCGCTCGGCCGTCGGACGCGTCGACGCGGTGATGGACGCAGCGCGCGCCAGCGACCTGGAAACAGCGGTCGAACTTGCCGGCGGTCCCCAGCGCGTCATCACGCTCACCAATCCAAGTGCCGAGCACCTCGGCGCCGCTCTCTCCGGACCGGTCCCGGCTGACATCCCGGCGGCGCTGACCGAAGCAATGAAGCAACTGGCCGACGGCAACCTGATACTGCGCGACCGAACCGTCAGACCGCTCGCGGACGCCGCAGACGTTCACGCGCAGCTGCAGGCCGGGACCCTGCGCAGCAAAGCTGTGCTCGCGGTCCCGTGACCGCCGGCCCCCGTCGCTGCCGTCCTCCACACCGTTGGACCCGAGGGCCGTTGTCAGTACCGGTGACCAGTGGCCCGGCTCAACTGGTCCGAATCAGCGGACCAGTCCCCCCGCAGTGCGCGGCGCACCAGTCAGGCCCACCCGGCGCCGTAGCGTCAGGAAGCAGCCCGTCACCACCGGCCTGACCCGGGGCAACGTCAACGGAGAGGAACGCTCGGAGATGACCACCGCAATCGTCGGCGTCGGCAGTATCGGGGGTGCTCTCGCCCGACGTCTGGTCGCCGGGGGCGAGAGCGTCGTCCTGGCGGGGAAGGGCACCTCGCGCGCGGAGCAGCTCGCGGACGAACTTTCGTCGACCAAGACCAGGCGCGCGCCGCAGTGAACGCCGTCCATCCCCAGTAAGCGTGAGTCCAAGGTGCTCCGACTCTTCATCACTTCAAACGGGTTGGGCGGCCCGAACGATTACCCACGTCCGGGCCGTGTGCTCCGAGAGATAGCCGCTTCTTCGGGGTCAGGGGCTTTCGACCTCGACGGCGTACAGGCCGCGGAGTCGGCCGTCGCCGGCTTCGGACTGGGACGGGTAGAGGAGCTGGACGTCGACGGGCAGCGGGGTGCCGGGGTCGATGGTGTGGCCGCCGCCGCTGGGGGAGCCCAGGACGACCGTTCCCTCCAGGCCGTCCTTGATGACCCGGTACCACTGGGTCTGCGCGGGGTTGACGCGCGTGCGCGCGGGGACGTCGAAGGCGATCTCCCAGGCCACCACGCGGTGTTCGTTGGCGGCCAGGGTGAGGTTGTAGCTGACGAGCCAGCCCTTGGCGTCCTCGGGCCAGGTCTGGTCCCACTGCCCGGCGATCTTCTGGTCGACGGTGATCAGCGGCAGTTCGGCGTTGGTGGTGACCTGGCCGGACTGCTGAGCCGCGGTGTTGGCTCGGGTGGCCGAGGTGATCCGGCTCGTGGCGGTGAAGTCGCCTTCGTAGTCGGAGGCGACGGTGCCCCTCACGGTAATCACCGCCTTGCTGCCCTTGGGCAGGCTGAGCGGCTGCTGAAGATCGCCGTCGATGGCGGATCCCGGGCCGCACACCGCGCCGTTCTCCCCGCGGCACGTCACCTCCACGTCGAGCAGCTGGACGGGCAGCTCTCCGCGCACGACGGCGTCGGGGGCGTCGTTGGGCCCGTGGTTCTGGACGCCGATGGTGTAGGAGATCCGGTGGCCGGCCTTGGCGGTCAGCGGGCCGCTCATCTCCAGCGGCATGGCGACGGGCAGGGCGACGGCGAGGTTGCGGATGCGGTGGGTTGCGGTGGCGCCGCCGGTGCCGGCGGCGAACCCGAGCTTGAACGTCGCGGGCATCTGTACCTGGCCCGGGCCGGTGGCCAGGTCGAGATCCTCGATCAGCACCGCGCCGTTGGGGTCCGAGGCGCTGGAGCGCCGCACCGTCAGGCGCCCGCCGATGACGGTCACCTGCAGGTGAGCCCCCGCCTGCCAGCCGCCCCGGAACCCGCCCGGCACCTCGACACCGGCCAGCCAGGCGAAGCCCGTGAGCAGGTCCCCGGAGCCGCGCACGCCCAGCGTGTCAGGGCTGCGGCCGGGACCGCCGGTACCGCAGGAGGGGGCGGCAAAGTTCCCGTGGTTGTCGAAGCCGACACCCACATAGCCCGCAGTGACGCCGGGAAGGTTGACCGAGCCGTCCTTGATGTAGGAGTAGCCCAGCGCCCCGCCGCGGGCCCCGGGCTCCGTGGTGCGGCTCCCGTCGATCAGGTAGAGGCTGAACCCGTCCCCGAGACCCTGGGCCCCGCCGCCCTCGCAGGAGTAGTCGAAGTCGATGCTCACCCCGAGCGAGGAGGAGAACGGCTGGTCCAGGAACGCCGTACCCGCCTTCGACGCAGTGTTCGGCGTCAGCTCCAGGGCGCCCTCGTTCAGCCGCGCGCTGCCCAGCAGCTGCCAGTGCGGATTCGCCGGGGCTGTACCGGTGAACGACTCGCTGATGGGGAACTGCACCTGCTGCTGCGCGGCGTCGGGCGTCTGGCCTGTCATAAAGGTTCCTCTTCGCTGGACCGGCACATTCTCGCGGCCCGCTGTGGACGCGAACCGCAGGGACCGCGACGGCCCCTGGCGCTGACCATGCCCAACCCCCCGGCGTCGTACGCATGGAAACCTACACAAAGTGACGGGATGTCACCTTTGGGTATCGCATGGCTCTGCGGGGCGGCCACGGTAAGGGCCTGGGGTCGGTGCAGGGCGACACGCCGGTCAGCCAGTTCGGCACGGTCAGCACACCGATGACCTGCCACTCGGCCCCTGCACAGACGGAGAGTGTCCAACCGCACGGTGGAACTTCAGCCCGCTACTCCCCCACCCGCTGCACGATCAGCTCGCACAACTCGTGGGTGCGCAGGGCGTCGTGGGCGGTGAGGGTCTTGCCGGACCGGACGGCGTCCAGGACCTCCTCGGTCGAGCCGCTCATCCGGTTCATGATGCCCAATGCCATGAAGCCGTCCCCGCCGAGGGTCAGCACCAGGTGCTCCACCAGGCCCTGGTGGATCCGGGCGCGGACGTCCACGTGCTCGATCTCACCGGGGACAAGAAAGAGCGTTGTTCGAGCGCACGAAGGACCCCGGCGAGGTGTCCTCGCCGGGGTCGAGGTCAAGCCGGGCTCAGGAGAGGGAGCTCTCGCGGCGGCGCAGGAAGACGGCGCCTCCGGCTGCGGCTGCCGCTGCTGTCACGCCGCCGCCGATGGCGGCGGACTTGGACATCATGGGGACGGGCGGGGTGGGCGGGGCGCCCTCGCAGTCCGCATGGCCGATGATGACGTTGGCGGCGGTTCCCAGCACGGTGAGGTGGACGGCGTTGACGCTGAGGGTGTTGCCGCTGCGGGTCTGCTCGTTGAGCACGAGGGTGCCGACGTTGGGGATGGTGACGATGGTGTTGGGCGACGCGCTCGCCGCCAGGGTGATCGCGGGCAGGCCGAGGAGATCGACCGTTCCGCTGGCGATGGTTCCGCTGCCGGTGGGCTGGCCGGGCAACGCGGGGGCGGTGCAGGTGGAGTTGACGCCCGTCACGTGCAGGGACGTTCCGGCGAGGATGGGGGCGAGGTTCGCGGTCACGTCGGCGACGGTCGCCGAGGAGTTGGAGGTGCCGGCGGCGACGTCGCAGCCGGTCTGCGCGGTGAGTAGGGAGGTAGTGGCGAAGGGGCCCGCGTTCAGGCCCAGCAGGGTCTGTGTGGACCCCGTTCCGGGCGGGCAGGTGGAGAGCGGGGTGGGGGGTACGGCGGCGAGGTTGCCCAGCACGTCGGCCTGCAGGACGTAGGCGTTGGCGTCCGGGGGCATCTGGGCGCGGTGCTCGGCGTTGGCCTGGGTGACGCCGGCCAGGAGGCCGAGCGCGGCGATGCCGGCGACTGCGGCGGAGCTTGCGATTTTGCGTCTGCGGTTCATGGTGGTGCCTTTCTGTTGAGGTCAGGCCTCAACGGCCACGGGGCCAGGGTGTCCGATTTCTGCGTTGCGGCGGGTCTTGGACCAGCCCGTTCGTCCTTGCAGGATGCGAAGCAGCGCCCGCCAGGAAGTCACGTAGAACGTCGCGATGAACACGGTGTAGGCCAGGCCGAACCCCAGGCCGCGCAGCAGGCCGATGCCCGGTTCGCAGCGCCGGGTGTAGATCGGTCCCCATAGGAGGAAGGGGCCCAGTCCCATCGCGATGAGCAGGAGCAGGAGCATCCAGCCGCCGCCGAGGAACCATCCGCTCATCGCGGTCCAGTCGGCCATCACGTTCCAGGCCACGATGATCATGGGTACCGGGTACACCACGGTTCCCACGATCTGCATCCACGGTTGAAGCAGGTAGTAAGTGGCTTCCAGGACCCCGATAGTGGGGATCTTGCGGGAGTTCCACAGCTGGGGGATGTAGGTGGCGCACTGCATGGTGCCCTGGCCCCAGCGGGTGCGCTGGGTCAGCAGGCGGCGCAGATCGGGGAGGCCTTCCTGATCGACGAGGGCGTCGACGGTGTAGGCATTGCGATGGCCGACCAGCATGAGGTGGACGCCGAGCTCATAGTCCTCGAGCAGCGCGCCGTGCCAGGGGGTTCCGTAGGCACGGCGGACGTCGTCCAGCGCGGACAGGCGGCTGAACTGGCCGTTTCCTCCCAGTCCCACCGTGCGGGTGTACTTGCGGGTCATCTGCAGCGCGGAGATCGCACAGCGGAATTCCAGGTCCTGCATGCGCACCAGGAGGCGGCCCCACCAGTTGGCGATGCGGCCGCCGGGGCGTGGTCGGGGGTCGTCCCGGTTGATCATGCGTACGGCCACCTGAACGGAGCCGACCTGCTCGTCTCCGAAGTGGTGCGGTGCCGCACAGACGTCCAGGCAGTTGGCGCTCAGTCGCCCGTCGGCGTCGATGACCCCCACGATCACCTTGGAGCGGTCGGCGTCGGGGGCCAGTGACTGGTCCAGTGCGGCGTAGGCGGCGTTCAGCGCGGGTCCCTTGCCCTGGCGGGCTTCGGGGAAGGTGCGGCTGACCAGGTGGAGGCGATCGCAGTCCCGCATGCGGCTGCGCACCAGCTGGGCGGTTGCATCGGTGGAGGCGTCGTCGACCACCCAGACGTGGGCGTCATCGAATGCGCTCAGGAGGTTGTCCAGCGTGGCGTCGATCACGGCCGCCTCGTCGCGGCACGGCACGAACAGGTGCCAGACGAAGTCCTGTGCACGGCCTTCGGGTTGGGTCTTGTGGCGCAGATAGGGCCGAAGGATGATGAAGACGTAGCACAGGAAGGTGGTGCTCATCAGGAGGGCCAGCGCCTGGGCGAGGCCGACCGAGAAGTGCCAGTAGTCGCTCAGCACGTTGCCCTCTTCTCCGTGGAGCCGGCACTGATGCGCCAGGCCACCACCACGAGGCCGGCCGCGATGAAGAGCAGGCTCACCACGGATCCCAGGACCAGGTGCCCGAGCTGGTATCCCGTCGTCAGGCCCAGCCTCGACATGAGGGCGGCGATCAGTCCCACCCGCAGCAGATTGCTTACCACGATGATCAGAGCCGCCAGGGCGACACCTTCCAGGACGCGGCGTGCCGGTACCCGGCGCGTCCACAAGACCACCGCGCAGAGCATGACCAACGGCGCGATGACCAGGCAGGCACTGCATTCAGGGGTGATCTGCAGCCCGAACGCCCTGGGCCCCCCGACCCCGAAGTAGACGATGGCCAGCGACCCCACCGCACTCGTGTCGCTGAACGGACTGAACATCACCGCGGCGAGGGCCGACTCCGCCGCGCGAAACGCCGCGGACCACACCAACATCGCCACCGCCGCGGCGAAGACGACAACCGCCGCAGGCCGTTCCACCCCCGTGCGCAGGAGTGCGGGCAGCCTCACCGGTCAGACTTCCGGGCGAAAGCGGCCCGGCGGGCCACGAACACCCCCGCCACGATAAGGCCCAGACTTGCGCCGAGGGCGATCCCGATATTCACACCTGTGGCCGCCAACACACCGGCCGCGCCACCGCCTGTCAAAATCGGCCTTGGATACATGTGAGACAACTTCCTTCTCTGAGAAGCAGGGGACTTGGGAAACCGGCCGACTCTCGGCCGGGACTGCCAGTCGGCCCGACGACCCAGGACAGCCTCATACCAGCGACCGCTGAATTCCTCTTCACCCGTCGCCAAGACCGCATCGGTCGGGAGCGCAGATCCACGTGGGACCGGCAGCGTTCACGGGGCGCGAATCACAGGGCACGACCGCGGAGCCCGGCTTGCTTGCTGATACTTGGGAAAGGTGTCAGCCGTTCAGTGGTGCAGCGAGGTCAGTGCGAGGTCGTGGGGTCGCTCCCCCTTTCCGAGCAGCCACCGGCACGCCTGAACGGAGCGCTGCGCCGCGCGGCCGTCGCCATAGGGATTGGCGCCGTCGAACCGCCCTGCCGGGGCCTGGTCGCCGGCCAGCAGGTGGCCGGCCGCCGTGACGATATCGATTTCGCGTGTTCCCACCAGCTGGGACAGACCCGCATCGAGGCTTTCGGTTCGCTCCGTGGTGTCCCTGGTGACCAGCACCGGGACGCCCAACGCGGCGGCCTCTTCCTGGACGCCGCCCGAATCCGTGATGATGAGACGTGCCCGCGCCAGCAGTCTCGCAAACGGCGCGTACCCCATCGGACCGGTCAGATGGACATTGGCCACAGCGCGTAGCGGCTGCTCGATGGTGGCGCGCACGGCGGGATTCATATGGGCGGCGACCACCACGAGCAGCTGCGGGTTCGCCCGCGCCAGCATCGCCGCGGCCGCTGCGATACGGCCGATCGGGGCGCCCCAGTTCTCCCGGCGGTGGGCGGTGACGACGACGAGGGGGCGCCCCGAGCGGTCCGCTGCTTCCAGGACCCCATCGTTGTACGGCGCCGCTGCGCCAAGTGAGCTCTGCAGCGCATCCACGACCGTGTTGCCCGTGACCACAATCGAGGCGGCGTCCATCCCCTCGGCCAGCAGGTTGTCCCGTGCGGTAGTGGTCGGAGCCAGGTGCAGAGCCGCGATCTGAGCGATCAGCTTACGATTCCCCTCCTCCGGGAAAGGCGAGGTGATGTCCCGCGAACGAAGGCCCGCCTCCAGGTGCACCACCGGGATCCCGGCGAAGAACCCTGCCAGAGCACCGGTCAGCGCCGAACTGGTGTCGCCCTGGACGACCACGAGCTCGGGCCTGCGATGCCCGAACTCCGCAGCCAGGACATGCAACAGGGACGACGTCAGCCCGCCGACACACGGCAGGTCGCGGACCGGCCGTAACTCCACATCCGGCTCCAACCCGAACCCACGCAAGGTCTCGGCGACAGTTGCGCCATGCTGCCCCGTCGAGATGATGTTCGGCTTGGCCCAATCGGAGCGCCCCAGCAAAACCGCGACCGGCGCGAGCTTGATGGCTTCGGGCCGTGTACCGACGACAAAGGCAACCGCGGGGCGGCTCACCGCAGACGACACACTTTCGGATGCCCCTCGGGGACGTACAGGACTCCCGCGCACTTGACCCCATTCCTCGCACACTGGCCCCGGCTCGCTCTGACCGGCTTGTGAGGGAGATCCTCTATCAGGAACATATGAATAACCCGCTGGACATGGCCGACATTCGATCGTTTGGACTACTGATTCCCATGAAGTCGTCAAGCCCGGTTGCTGACTCGCTGTGGGCGTGTCGGCCCAGGGCGATGATGGCCTGGCTTATGGGTCTTTGTCCTCGGCTCTCTTGCGGTCGTAGTAGGCCTTTGAGGTGGGGCAGCCTCGGGAGGCGAGCTGCGCGGACCTGTAGAAGACCCGCAGGAGTCGTCGGCAGTAGCGGCGGGGTCGGCGCATGGTGCCGCTGATGCGTCCCGAGTCCTTCGGGACGGGGGGCCAGGCCCGCGACGCCGGCGAGGCGGTCGGGGCGGCTTGACCGACGCGCGAGGGCCGCGCGCGAGCGGATCCGGCTGCTGGCCGCCGTCCGCTCGACCGGCGACCCGCTACTCCCCCACCCGCTGCACGATCAGCTCGCACAACTCGTGGGTGCGCAGCGCATCATGGGCGTCGAGGGTCTTGCCGGCGCGGACGGCGTCGAGGAAGCCGACCACGATCTGCTCGATTCCGCGCTGGCGGGCGACGGGGACCCAGTCGCCGCGGCGGCGGACGGTGGGCTGGCCGCGGCCGACCAGCACGGGCAGTCGCGGAGACAGCCAGCTCGGCTGCGCCGCGGGAAACACGGCAACCGATCCCCGCCCCGTCCCGTTCCTGACTCCCGGGTGCCTCCGCCAGAGGCACCCGGGCCGCTACTCGCCCACCCGCTGTACGGCGGCGCACTGGCAGGCCGACTGCTCCGCGACGAACTCCCCCGCCTGGCACGTGCGCTGAAACGACGAAGGTGACGTCCCGAGGCGAAATCGGACAAGTGGACGGCGCCGGCGCGAAGTAGCCGCCACAGACTTTCGGCATATGCCGGAAGGGCCCATCTGTGTGATCGGCGACTGGCTCCCCAGATTCCCCATCTTCTACAGTACGGAACGATTCGATCACCTGAGGTAACGGATGCGCTGAGAGGGAACGTTCATGCCCGGAACGGAGGTCCTGCGCGCGTACCGGTTCGCCCTCAACCCCTCCGATGCCCAATGCGCCGCCCTGTCCCGCTACGCCGGGGCCTGCCGGTGGGCCTACAACTACTCCCTAGCCAAGAAGGCCCAGGCCCACCAGGCATGGGCGGACCGTCGGACCGCCTACCTCGACGCGGGACTGAGCGAAGCCGAAGCCAAGGAGCGAATCAAGGCCGACGGCGCCGAACTCACCGACCGGATCAAGGTGTGGGACCACCACCGCAAGAGCCTCACGCTCACCGTCACCGGCAAGCAGCCCTTGCCTGCGATGCAGCCGCCGGCCGGGCAGGAAGCTCTCGCCCACCGACTGGCCGCTGTCCGCGTTGACGCTGCCGGCACGGACGGCGAGCGCGCGCTTCTGGCCGAGGCCCGTGCCACGGTGAACGCGCTCAAGGCCGAGGCGTTCAGCGCCGGATTCCGCACACCGACCGCCACCGACACCAGCGCCCTGTGGCGCATGGAGCGGGACCGGCCCAGGGAGGAGGGCGGCAGCCCCTGGTGGACCGAGGTCAACGTGTACTGCTTCACCTCCGGCTTCGACCGCGCGCAGGTCGCCTGGAAGTACTGGCAAGACTCGCTCGGCGGCCGCCGCGCCGGCCGCCGCCATGGATACCCCCGGTTCAAGAAGAAGGGCCAAGCAGAATCGTTCGCTCTCTTCCACGACGTGAAGAGGCCGATCATCCGCCTGGAGGGCTACCGGCGCCTCGTGATGCCAGGCCTGGGCAGCATCCGCATCCACGACTGCGGCAAGCGCCTGGCGCGGCTCGTGGACCGCGGTCAGGCCGTCATCCAGTCCGTGACCGTCACCCGCGGCGGCCACCGCTGGTACGCCTCCGTGCTGGCGAAGGTGCAGCTGGACGTTCCCGTGCTGTGGGAGCACGTCGACGACAAAGGCACCCGCACCCCGCATCTGAGCCGCGCCCAGGCTGAGAAGGCCGCCGAGAACGGCGGACGCGTCGAGCAGATCGGCCGCCCCACCGCCCGCCAGCGCGCCGGCGGGCTCGTCGGCGTCGACCTCCGCTCCCACTACCTGGCCGCCCTGTCCAGCCCCCTCGACCTGGCCGACCCCACCACTGCCCTGGTGCAGCACCCCCGCCTGCTCGCCGACAGCCTGGCCAAGCTCGCCAAGGCCCAGCGCGCACTGTCCCGTTGCCAACAGGGGTCGGGCCGGTGGAGGAAGGCCGCCGCCAGGGTCTCCCGCGTCCACCAGCAGATCACGGTGCGACGCGCCTCGTTCCTGCACGGCCTGTCCAAGAAGCTCGCCACGGGGTTCACGCACGTCGCGATCGAACACCTGGACCTCACCGCTCTCACCGCCTCGGGCAAGGGCACCCGGGACAAGCCCGGCAGGAACGTTAAGGTCAAGGCCCGCTTCAACCGGCATCTCCTGGATGCCGGCCTGGGCAGCCTTCGTAAGAAGCTCGAATACAAAACCGCCTGGTACGGCTCGCGGCTCGTCGTCCTCGACCCGGGTGAGCCTGTCGCCGGCACCTGCGCGAGGTGCAAGGAGCGAAACCCAAGCTCCGACTCCTCGCGCAGCAAGTTCCACTGCCCCTCGTGCGGCGCGGTCGTACACCGGCACGAGAACAGCACCGCGAACATCGTTGACGCGGCACTGAGGCAGCTCACGACGGTCGCCTCCGATAGGGGGGAGACCCAAAACGCTCGCCGAGCCGCTGTAAGTCCCGCTGTCCGCAAGGGCGGCGGGCAGGGGGCGTTGAAACGAGAAGACACCGGCTGACGCCGGTGCCACCCCTGGGGAGCGATCCCCGGGCGTCCCACAACAGCACCACAACCCACGCGACAGAGCCGCTGACGCCGACGGCGACAGCAGTCCTTCGTGTGTCTGGGACGATCCGTGTTCTGGCAGATCGCCAACCGCGCCACCACGCCTGTCACCCGCGCCGACGGGTGAGTCCCTGCGTGGTGCCGAACCGGAGCAAGATCCGCTACAGCGTCAGGCACTGGGTCCGTCGTGATCTTGTGGGGTGTCGGGCGACGGTTTGCGGGTGTCGCGGCGTTCGGGGCGAGGGTCTTCCTCGGGTGGGTGACCGGCTTCGATGGCACGTCCGCGTTCCAGCTCGAAGTTGAACTCCAGGCCCAGCAGGATCGCGACGTTGGAGACCCACAGCCAGAGGAGGAAGAGGATCACGGCTCCGATGCTGCCGTAGGTGCTGTTGAGGCTGCTGAAGTTGGCGACGTAGAGGGCGAACACGCCGGAGGCGGTGATCCAGAGGGCTACGGCGACCAGGCTCCCGGGGAGTATCCAGCGCAGCTTCGGTCGTTTGGCGTTGGGAGCGACCCAGTAGAGCAGGGTCACCATCGCGATGACGATGATGACGAGGACGGGCCATTTGGCGATGCCCCATACCTGTACGGCGTTGTCGCTGACCCCGAGGATCTTGCCCGTCCCGGTGGCCAGCGTGCCGGTGAAGACGACACCGGTAGCGGTCAGGGCGAGGAGCACGACGAAGACGACTGTCAGGGCGAGCCGTGCGGGAAGGATCTTCCAGAGCGGGCGGCCCTCGTCAATGCCGTAGACGTTGTTGGCGGCACGCATGAAGGCCGCGATGTAGCCGGAGGCGGACCACAGGGCCAGGACGATCCCGATGGCCAGCGCGATGCCCGCCCTGCCCTGGGCGGCCTGGAGTTGCTGCACCACGGTGGTGAGGATCTGGCGGACGGAGCCGGGGCCGAGGTCGCGAAGGTGGTCGAGCAGCGGCTTGGTGGCGGAGCTGCCGGAGCTGGAGCAGCACGAAGTAGCCGGCGGTCGCGCCGCCGAGCACGGTGACCAGGGTGCGTGGACGCAGCCGCTCCAGGCGGGCCGGCTCCACCGGAGCCTGCGGGCGGGTGCGCAGGATCTCCTCGCGCAGTTGCGCGAGCAGGTCCGGCGCGGCGCCGGCGGGGTCCGACGGGCCGGATCCGTCGTGCCGCTTGAGCGCGGCCCGCGTCTCACGGGACAGGGCCAGCGGCTGGAGCAGCGGCACGACCGCGCCGACCCGGTCCGGGCCGAGCACGGCGAACGCGCCGGCGACGGCGCGTTCGGGACCCACCCGCAGGCCGAGGGTCGTCAGCAACTGCGCGACGTCCGTCCGCAGTGCCAGGTCGCGGGCTGCGACGTCGCCGTCCTCCAGGCCCACCAGATGGACGGCGCCGCGGTCGTCCATGAGCAGGGCGGAGGCGACCAGGTTGCGGTGGACGATTCGCCGGGACTGCAGAAGCTTCACCTGCCGCCAGGTATCCCTCAGGAGCGCGTCGGTGACCTCGGCGTCGTGGAGCTGGTCAAGGGTGTGGCCGGAGAGCGGTTCGTAGATGATCAAGGCTGCGTCCGGCCCCAGCTCCGCGACGGCCAGCAGCCGCCGGGAGCGGGCACCGGCCTCCTGGACGGCGTAGCAGAGCAGGGACTCCTGCTTCAGGACGCCGCGCAGCGACAGCAGGCTGCGACGTTGCGGCGCGGTGCGCAGCCGCACGCGCTGCCAGGCCCTCCGCAGGAAGCCGAACCCCGACGACTCCCGCCCCAGCACCACCACATCCAGATCAGGCCGTCCGTCCGCCTGGCCCACCAGGTAGTGGTGCGGCTCGTGAGCTCCCGTCCCCGGCGTGCGAAGGGCCGTCACCGGACTGAACTCCAGCTGGCCCAGGCCGACGAACAGATCCGCAGCGGTGGGGCGCGCGTTGGGCGACCCGAGCGCGTAGGTCGCTCCGTGCGCGAGGGTCCACCCGATCAGCAGAGCAAGGAGCAGCGACAGCACGCCGACGGAGCCGCCGACCAGGACCGTCAGGGCGTTCAAGCCGAGCAGGACCGCCAGCGCCGCCGCCCAGCGCGGCTGCTGCGCCACCCCGGCCGCGGTCATGCAGGCGAGCACGGCGGCCAGGTAGCTGAGCACCGGCTCGGTCGAACCGGTCCCTCCCGGCACCGGACCGGTCAGCGCGGCGAGGACGGCGTGCGGTGCGAGGTGGATGGCCCACAGGTCGACGAGCAGGGACGTCCCGTAGGCGAGCACCGCCGCGAGCACGCCGGCAGCGATCCGGCGAACGTCCCGCCGGAGGATCTGCTGGCCGACGAACGCCACCGGCACCAGCAGCACCGCGACGGTGGAGAAGGATCCGGCGACGCTCAGCAGCACCTGCGGCGCCCGGCCGGCCCCGCGGGCGGCGTCGGCGTTCAGTCCGCCCGCGGTGCTCTGGGCGGCGTCGGCCGCCAGTAGCGTCAGCCCGATCAGGACCGCGCCGAGGGCGAAGCGCACCAAGTCCTCGGGGCGGCGCGCCCGCGCCGGAAGCAGGAGCTCATCGGGGCTGACGGCGACGGACGGCTGACGCTTCTCGGTCATCGCGGGTGGCCACCGACAACGACACGGTCCATGACGCACCTCACTGGTCGGCCGATGCCTCCATGCTGCGCCTCGCAAGGCCGTCAGCGCTCAGCCCGCGCGCGGAGCCGGGCGTGCGGTCGGCGGTGCTGAAGTAGGCGGCGCGGCGGCGCAGGTGGCGGTGGGGTCCGTAGCGCGGCGGGGTGGGGGAGGTGGTGGCGGCCGCGCCGTAGAAGAGGCGCTTGCCGATCTCGATCAGGACCAGGTAGGCAATGATCATGGCAACCAGAGCGGCGAAGAACGCCCCCGGCAGCGGTTGGAAGCCGAGCGTGTGGGCCAGCGGTGTGGCGGGGAGCAGGGTGCCGACGGCGACCACGCCAAGGGCGGAGAGGGTCAGCGGCAGGCTGGGGTGGCTGCGGAAGAACGGGATGCGCCGGGTGCGGATCGCGAAGATCACCAGGGTCTGGGTGGCCAGCGACTCGACGAACCAGCCGGAGCGGAACTGGGCCGGTCCAGAGTGGAACACCCAGAGCATGACGCCGAAGGTGACGAAGTCGAACACCGAGCTGAGCGGGCCGAAGCAGATCATGAATCGGCGGATGAAGGCGATGTCCCAGTGCGAGGGCTTGCGCAGCTGCTCCTCGTCCACGTTGTCGGTGGGGATGGCGAGTTGGCTGCTGTCGTAGAGCAGGTTGTTCAGCAGGATCTGGGAGGGCAGCATCGGCAGGAACGACAGGAACAGCGAAGCGCTGGCCGCGCTGAACATGTTGCCGAAGTTGCTGGAGGTGCCCATCAGCACGTACTTGATGGTGTTGGCGAAGATCCGCCGCCCCTCGGCCACACCGTCGGCGAGCACGTCGAGATCCTTCTCCAGCAGGATCACGTCGGCGGCGTCCTTGGCGACGTCGGTGGCCGAGTCGACCGAGATGCCCACGTCGGCCGCGTGCAGCGCGAGCGCGTCGTTGACGCCGTCGCCGAGGAAGGCGACTCCGCCGCCGCTGCTGCGCTGGGCGTGCACGATACGGGCCTTGGCCTCGGGGCTGACCCGGGCGAAGACGGTGGTCCTGGTGATCGCCTCGGCGAGCTGCGCGTCGTCCAGCGCGTCGACCTCGGTCCCGGTCATCGCGTCGCCCCCGCCCAGGCCGAGGTCGTGGCAGACCTTGGTGGCGACCGCGGCGTTGTCGCCGGTGACCACCTTCACCGCGATGCCGAGCCCGGCCAGCCTGCCCAACGCGGCGGCCGCGTCCGGCTTGGGCGGGTCCAGGAAGACCAGCAGTCCGGCCAGGCGAAGGCCGCTCTCGTCCGCCGCCCTGATGACCGATGATCCGGCAACGGCTGGGCGGGTGGCGACGGCGATCACCCGGTTCCCGGCGGCGAACTCCGCCGCCAGCGCGTCTCGGGCAGCCGGCGGCACGTCGGCGCAGCGGTCCAGGACCGTCTCCGGCGCGCCCTTGGTGACCAGCGTCGACACGCCGGACGCGTCGCGCACCAGGACGGAGATCATGCGGCGCTCGTGGTCGAAGGGCAGCACCGCGAGCTGGGTGTAGTCGGCCAGCGCGGTCCGCTCGCCTGCGGCGGCCGGTGATCGCCACAGGGCCTGGTCGAGCGGGTTTCCGCCGACGTCCTGCTCGTCCCGGGCGGCGTTCTCGGTGCAGAGCAGCCCCCAGCGCAGCACCCTGCCGGGGTCGTCGCCGCCGGCGGACACGGCGCGCATGTAGTCGATCCGGCCCAGGGTGAGGGTGCCGGTCTTGTCGGTGAACAGGACGTCGACGTCGCCGAGGTCCTCGATGCAGACCAATCGCTTGACCAGGACCTTGCGGCGGCTCATCCGCCGCGAGCCGGCGGCCAGACTGGTGGAGACGACGGCGGGCAGCAGCTGCGGGGTGATGCCGACCGCGATGGCCAGCGAGAACAGCAGCGCGTCGATGATCGGCTTGTGCAGCGCCACGTTGATCACGAAGATCGAGGTGGTGAGCGCGCCCGCGACGTAGACGAGCAGCAGCGAGAAGCGGCGAAGGCCGACCTGGAACTCGGTGTCGAGCTGGTGCGTGCCGAGACCGGCGGCGATCTTGCCGAACTCGGTGCCCGTGCCGGTGGACACCACGACGCCTCGGGCGCTGCCGGTGCGGACGATGGTGCCCATCAGGGCGCACCCGGTCAGCTCGGCCAGCGCGGTCCCGGCCGGGACGGCGGCGGTGTCCTTGTCGACCGGCAGCGACTCGCCGGTCAGCACCGATTCGTCGCACTCCAGTCCGGTGAGCTCCAGCAGCCGCAGATCGGCGGGGATGACGTCCCCGAGGTGCAGCTCCACCAGGTCGCCGGGGACCAGCGCGGTGACGTCCACCGACGTGGCGCGCCCGTCGCGCACCACCACCGTCTTGTGGTGGATCTGCGAGTGCAGCGCCTCGGCGGCCTTCTCGGCCCGGTACTCGTTGACGAAACCGAGCCCGACCGACACGGCGACGATCACCCCGATGATCACGGCGTCACTGCGCTCGCCCACCAGGAACGACGCCACGGCGGCACCCAGCAACAGACCGAGCAACGGGGAACGCAGCTGGTGCCAGAGCACGGGGAAGAACCGGGCCCGGTGCGAGGAGACCGCGTTGGGGCCGAACTGCGCCTGCCGCCGGGCGACTTCCTCGCCGCTCAATCCTGCCTCGGTGGTGACGCCGAGCCCGCGAAGGACATCGGCCCCCGGTAGCGTCGCCGCGGCCGCCACCCCGTCCACGGGCGCGGGTTGTTGCACCGGAGCGGAGACACTCACCGCGGGTGGTCCTGGCCCGCTCGGAGCACTGCGATCAGCACGCGAAGGTCATGGGTCGGGGTGCGAGGGCCTGGTGCTGCGTCATACAGATCGCCGCCTTCGGGCACACGTCACGCCCGGCGAGGGCACGAAGTCCGAACAGACCCGAGCGCGCTACGTGCCTCCAGCATCGCATGGATCGACCGCCCCATACCGTCGGTGACTGGAGGAGGGCCACACCGTCGCCACCAGCGGCGACCTCGGCCGCTCGGTCCACCCGCTGCTGCGCCCGCCCGAGCCGTTCACCGGTGCGGACGTGCTGCTGGTGGAGTCGACCTACGGCAACCGGCACCACGACGAGCGGGGCTCGCGCGTGCGCTTCGCCGAGGCCGTGGAGCGGGCGCTGGCCAGGGGCGGCTCCGTCCTCATCCCCTCCTTCGCGGTGGACCGCACCGAGGTTGTGCTGCACGAAATCGCCGAACTGCGCCGCTCGGGCCGACTGCCCGCCCATGTGCCGGTGTACGCGGGCAGCCCGATGGCACTGGCCGCCCTCCAGATCTACCGCAACGCGATCGCCGACGGCTCCCCGGAGCTTCGGCCCGAACTGACGGGCACGGCGGCCCTGGACCCGGCGCCCTTCACCACGGCCCGCTCGACCCAGGAGTCGATCGCGATCCGGCACTCGGACGTCCCCTCGGTGATCGTCTCGGAACGGGCTCGTGTCATGGCGAACGTTCCCCCAGGCTCGAACGCGCTCGGCGGGGGATGCTGGCAGGAGAAGGCCGCTGCCCCCGCAGCGTCCGCATGCTCCTGCCCCCGACGCTCCCCGGCTCACGCACGTGTCCGCTCCACCGGGCCGGAGGCTGGGTTGGGCCCTCCACCTGCGATGGGACTCGATGATGAAGGCCGACGGACAGCACCCGGTCGTCGCGGGAGTCGACCCCGACCAGCCCAGCCGGCTTCTCCTCGCCTGGGCCGCCGACGAGGCCGACCGCCGCCACCTGCCTCTGCACCTGGTGCTGGCCTGCAGGCTGGCGACCCGCGCGGGCAACTGGTCCATGACCTGGCCCGAACTACAGGAGAAGACCAACCACCTGCGCGCCGCCGGCGAGCAGACCCTTGCGGAAGCCGCCCGGTTCGTCGCCGAGCGCCACCCCGCACTCCCGGTCACCACCCGGCCGGTGGACGGCGAGCCGGCCGACGTCCTGCATGAGCAGTCCACCGGGGCGACGCTGCTCGTCCTCGGTTCCCGACGACTCACCGCGGCCCGTGAACTGTTCACCGCCGGATCGGTGGCGGTGGCGTCGATCGCCCACGCGTGCTGCCCGGTGGTGGTCGTCCGGGACCCGGAGCACAGCACCCAGCAACCGCCGTACTTCGTCGTCGGGGTGGACGGCAGCCCGGCGTCGCAGGCCGCCGTGGACTACGCCTTCGACGCCGCGGCCCTGCGCGGCGCCGGGCTGCGCGCGATCCTCGCTCTCCACCCCTCGCATCCCGATTGGGTCGACGAACACCAGGCCGAGCAGGACAGCCGCCGGGTCCTGGCGGAGATTGCGGCCGGACGCCGGGAGACCCACCCCGACGTGGAGCTGACGCACGAGGTGTTGCGCGGCCACCCGGTGGCCGTCCTGGCCGAAGCCTCCACGCACGCCCTCGCACTCGTGGTCGGCACGCGCGGTCTGGGCGGCTTCACCGGAATGCTTCTCGGCTCCGTCGGGCAGGGCGTCCTGCACCATGCCCGATGCCCCGTCATCACCGTGCCGACGCCGGTCTGACCCCGGGGATCCGCCGACCCAGCCGGCGCGGAGGAAGCCGTGGACTGGGCCGGCGACGAGGCGCACCTGCGCGGTCTGCGACCGCACCTGGTCCACGCCTGGCTGTGGGAGCCGCATCAGGCACCGGCCTCGTTGAACGGCCCGCTGATCCGGCACGAGAAGTTCCACTGCCCCTCGTGCGGCACGGTCGTGCACCGACACGAGAACAGCACCGCGAACATCGTGCACGCGGCGCGAAGGCAGCTCACGACGGTCGCCCCCGATAGGGGGAGACCCAAAACGCTCGCCGAGCAGCCGTAAGTCCCAGAGCCCGCAAGGGCCCTGGGCGGGAGGCGTTGAAACGAGAAGACGCCGGCTGACGCCGGTGCCACCCCCGGGGAGCGATCCCCGGGCGTCCGACAACAAGCAACGCGACCAGGTGGCTGTCCGTCGACGGCGACAACTGCTCCTCGCGTACCTGGGACGATCCGTGTTCTGGCAGATCGACGACCGCGTCACCACGCGTGGGATACGCCAACGACAGGCGAAGGTTGGCCCGTACCGAGAGTTACGGTGGCTGGGGATGGCCGGACTGCAGATCGTAGCCATCCAGAAACTGGATCAGGATCCGGCGGCAGGATGTGCTCTGCGAGGTCGGCGCGCAGTGTGCGCAGCGGCGCGTCCGCTCATGCCGCCCGAGCCGGGAGAGGGCGCAGCCGCTCGCGGGCTGCAAGCGCTCGTCCGGCAGGCCGGTGCGTGGAGCGGACCCAGCCTCCGGCCGGGAGGACGACTTCCTGCTGCTCGGGTGGCGGGAACGGATGCGATGGCTGGTGTCCACCCGCTGTGGGGGGCACGATGAAAGGTGGAGGCCACAGGCCGAGCCGCCTGACTGGCGGGGCGGTGTGAAGGGAGCCACGGTGATCCAGGTAGGCGATATCCGCGAGTGGCGCACCCATGACGTCGTCGACGCGGGCGGCCACAAGATCGGCACGTTGGAAGCGATCTACGTCGACACCAGCACCGACGAGCCGGCCATGGCCACTGTGCAGACCGGGCTGCCGACCCGCCATCGGCTGGTGTTCGTTCCCCTCGACGGGGCGACCGTCGGCCCGACCTACGTCAAGGTCGTCTACGACAAGGCACTGGTGAAGGACTGCCCCGCGATCGGCACGGACGACATCCTGCCCGCCGAGGACGAGGAAGCCATCTTCCGGCACTACGACCTGACCTACCAGCCCGGCGCCGGCGGCGAACGGCAACTCGCCCGCCGGTGAGCGCCCCACCCGACCGAGGAGGAATCCCCGTCATGGCCCTGTTCCTGCTCGTGATCATCATCGCGGTCGCCCTCGGCATCATCGGCGCTGTCGCCCACGGACTGCTGTTCCTGCTGGTCATCGGCACCGTCCTGCTCGTCGCCGACGTGGCCTTCTTCGGCACGCGCCTCACCCGGCGCGGACGCGCGCAGCGCTGATCGCCTCGCGCCGGGCGAGGGAGATCCGGCCAGGTGACTAGGAGGCCCGCGTGAGCCCGATGTCGCGGCGGGTGGACGCGAGCACATAAATGTGGAATGGAACGACTGGTCATGCCGTACTCCCTGTTCGGATTCCCCGATGTAACGCCTCGGGCTGCCGCGCTCGGTGAGTCGGTGAGTCCCGGGTCGGTCAATGCTTGAAGGCGTCCTTGACCTTGGCGCCGGCCTGCTTGGTGTCGCCCTTGATCTGGTCGGCCCGGCCTTCCGCTTCGAGGGTGCGGTCGCCAGTGGCGCGGCCGACGGTCTTCTTCACGCCGCCCTTGACCGCTTCGGCCTTGTGGGCGACCTTCTTGGTGACGCTCATGGTTCGACTGCCTTTCGTGAGTCGTGCCGTACCCGGCCTAGCGGGAGCCGGAGCGATGCCCGAGCAGGTGCGGCCTGCGGTGCCCGTTGCCGGACACCGGTTCGTCGTCGACGTGCGGGGCGTTGTTTCCCGGTGGCGGCGGGCTGAGGGGTGTGCCGACCGTCTGCTCGCCCGCACGGTCCTGCTGGGCGATCAGGTCGTCGCGCTGTTCGGCGAGCGTGTCGCGCTCCTCGGCGGCCGATGTCGCCTGCGCGCGGGCGCCATCGCGCTGTTCGACCAGCTCGTCGCGGTGCTCGCGGACGGCCGCCGTCTCACGGCGGGAGTGCCGCAGTCCGTGGCGTGCGACGGCGCCGCGGCGCGCGCCGGTCAGCAGGAGGCCCAGCCCCAGCATGCCCGCGGCACCGACGATGATGCCGTAGAGGAACAGCGTGCCGGTGGAGCCGGTCATGTGGTGCCCGAACACCGTGAAGGCGTTGGTGAGCGCGTGCGCGCTGCCGGTGTTGCTGAATATTCCGGCCACCGCGACGACCGCCGCGACGACAAGGAGGATGAGTCCCAGAATAATGATCATGACGCACTCCAAGAGGGGATCTGCGTCGTATGCCTCCAGTCAACTCCTGGACTAGACTCGTGTCTACACCGTAGGTCTACGAACTTCATCTTCGCCGGTGCCACCGCCGGCAGAGAAGGTGTGAGATGGCCAAGCACCCGGTCGACCCGGCGCTCCAGGAATGCGACCCGCCCCCGAGCGGGAAGCTCAGCCGGGAACGCATGCTCGCGTGCGCACTGGAGATCATCGACCGCGACGGCATCGAGAAGCTGACCATGCGCCGCCTGGCCCGCGCACTCAACCACGACCCGATGAGCCTCTACCGCTACGCACCGAACAAGGCGGCCCTGCTCGACGGCGTCGCCGAGACCGTCCTCGACCAACTCGCCGTAGACCCCACCGACGCCGACTGGACCGCCCAACTACGCGCCGTCGCCCGCCAGTACCGCCGGCTCGTACTCTCCCACCCCCACGTCGTACCGCTCCTGGTCACCCGCCCGCTGGCCACCCCGCTCGCACTGCGCCCCCGCGGCACCCTGCGCCCACTCGAAGCCGTCCTCACCCTCCTCACCCGAGCCGGCTTCACCGACGCCGACGCCCTGCACGTCTACCGCGCCCTGTTCGCACTGCTCCACGGCCATGTCCTGGACGAACTGCGGGAGCACGCCGACAACCCCGAGGAGAACGACGACCTGCTGCGCCTGGGCCTGCACCGACTGCCGGCCGACGAATTCCCCCTCCTGCGCGGCCTCGCCACCACCCTCACGTCCTACGACGGCGCCGCCGAACTCGAACGCGGCCTCGACATCCTCCTCACCGGCCTGAACACCACGCTCACGCCCACCCCATAGCCCCGGCACGCGCCCAGCGGGCGACCGACACCACGCGCGACCGGACGGGCAGGTCGCCATCCCCAGAGCCGAAGAAACGGAACAGGAAGGTGCAGCAACGCCTCCGCACAGGCGGAGAACCGTATCAACGGGGGGAGCAACAAACGGAGTTCATCGTGATCCTCCTCGGAGTCATCCTCCTCGTCATCGGATTCGTCACCGGCCTCTCCATCCTGTGGACCATCGGCATCGTCCTGGCCCTCATCGGCCTCATCCTGTGGGTCATGGGCGCAGTCGGCCACGAGGTCGCCGGCCGCCGCCACTACTGGTAACGGCCACCACAACACCGAATCACCGCACACCGGACCAACGGCACAGCCGCCCCCGGCCCATCTCGGGGGCGGTCCGTCGTCGACTCCGGCTATGTCCAAATCCCGAGGTGGGACTGACGGTCAAGCCCGCTGTACCGAGAAGCCTTCCAGGGGGCGTGCGGCCGCCACGGTGGTGCCGTTTTTTTGTCGCCGCCAGGCACCGGTCGGGCATCCCGTGAGCCTCAGGGGCGTGACCAGCAGGAACAGCGCCCTGGTGCGGACCGCCGTCCTGAACTCGGCGGGGCAGGTGAACGCCCCGGTGGTGTTCAGGGCGGCGAGGTGGGTGCGTGCCGCCCGGCGCCATTCCCAGCTGACGGGCAGCTCGCCCTCGAAGCGAAGCTCGCCGAGGCGGGTCACCCGCAGTCGATGCTCGTCCAGCACTGCGGTCCAGTCCGGGTTCGGCCGGGCCCAGCTCTGGAAGTCGTTCTGCTGCGACCAGCCGTCAGTGAGCAGCCCTCCCGTATCCGGCGCCGCCGCCTTCGGGTAGAGCACGGCGGGGCGACCAGCCACGAATTCGGACCAGGCCTGCCCGGTCACACCGGCCGTGATCGTCTCCACGCAACTCCTTTGCCCCGTAAGGCATCTGCCAAAGCCGCATTTCGCTGTATCCCATGCCAGGCGGCAGCCGACCCTCGCCGTTGAAGGCACCCTCCAGCTCGGACGAGCCTGTCTGCTGTGCCGCTAGGACCGTTGGCCTGGTGGGCCCACGGCAGTAATCGGCTTGTCAGCAGGATGACGCGGTGGACGCCTACGGCGCGGGGACGGCGGATTCGTCCAGGCCACGGGCGGTGACGTGGCGCACGGTGCCGTCGGCCAGGCGGTAGGCCAAGCCAAGCACGGCGGTCCGGCCGGCGGTCACCGCCTCGGCCAGGACGCGGGAGCGGTCCATCAGCAGGTCGACGGTGCGCCGTATGTGCTCGGCGATGAAGTCCGAGTCCTCGGTGTAGCCGGCGGCGCGCGCGGCCAGCACGCTGGGCGTCACCCGCTCGATCACGTCCCGCACGTACCCGTCCGCCGAAGTCCCGTCCTGCACGGCCGCCCGGGCCGCAGCGACCGCGCCGCAGGCATCATGGCCGAGAACCACGACGAGCGGGCAGCCCAGCACGCTCACCCCGTACTCGATACTGCCCAGCACCTCGGGACCCAGGACGTGGCCGGCGGTGCGGACCACGAACAGGTCACCCAGCCCCCGGTCGAAGATGATCTCAGCGGCCAGCCGGGAGTCGGAGCAGCCGAACAACACGGCGAACGGGCTCTGGGCCGGGGCGGTCTCGGCGCGGCGCGCGGCGTCCTGATTCGGGTGTGCGGGGGCGGCCGCCGTGAACCGCCCGTTACCGGCCAGCAGTGTCTCCACGGCCCCGTGGATAGTCACTCGATCATCGTTCATGGCGGCAGGTTACGGCCTGCCCGCACCTCCACCATTTCCCACGGGTCTCGAAGGCTTCTGCAGCCGCTCCCACCCCGATGATCGGTAGTCGGTCGATCCTCCGAGGGTCACGCGTTCTCCTGCCGGAGGCTCGGGCGTCTGCCTCGGTTCAGGAGTTCGGGTCCATCAGCTGGGCGCCGACTTGCCTGGCGTCGAAGTAGGCCGGGTCGAAGCCGTCGGTGTGTCGGCGCCCGTCCACTCCAGCACCGGTGGCGGCACCGGCACGGGTGCTGCGAGCCGGGGTCTGTCGGGCCGCGCTAAAGTCCCGATAAAATTACCTACGGTGTGCCGGGAAGTCTGGTCGGCTCGGGGGACGGCTGCAGCAATCGGCGGCAGCGCCCCCGTTCGTCGTCATGGGGTCCTTCGCAGATGCGCGCCGTGGGAATCGTCCTCTTCCTGGTGGTCCTGGCCACCGCCGTGGCCACCTTCGCCCGCCGCTGGCGCATCCCCGCCCCCTCTCTGCTGGTCCTGGCGGGCCTCGGGGTCGCGCTGATACCGGGCGTGCCCGCGCTGCACGTACCGCCGCAGACCATCGCACTGGTGGTCCTGCCACCGCTGCTGTACGCCTCCGCCGAGGAACTGTCGCTGCGCGACCTGCGCACGGTCTGGAAGCCGGTGACGATCCTCGCCTTCGGGCTGGTCTTCGCGTCGGCCGCCGCCGTCGGCTTCGTGGCGGTCGCGGTGACCGGCCTCCCGCCCGCCATGGCGTTCGTCCTCGGTGCCGTGCTGGCCAGCACCGACCCGGTGGCGGTCACCGCGCTCGGCCGGCGCCTGGCCCTGCCCGGGCGCGTCCAGGTCCTTGTCCAGGCCGAGAGCCTGTTCAACGACGCCACCTCCCTGGTGCTGTTCAAGGTCGCCGTCGGCATCGCCGTGGCAACAGGCGGCGCCGTGAGCCTGCCCGCGGCCGGCGGGGAGTTCCTGCTGCTCGGCGGCGGTGGGAGCCTGATAGGGGCCGCCGTCGCGGGCCTGGTGTGGCTGATCCGCCGCCGCACCACCGACCCGGTGCTGGAGACCGTGATCGCCCTGGTCACCCCGTACGCGGCCTACGTGCTGGCGGAGTCCGCGCACACCTCCGGCATCACCTCGGTCGTCCTCGCCGGAGTCCTGCTCGGCCGGACCGGACACCGCCTCACCGACGCCCGGATCCGCCTGCAACTGCACGCCGTCTACGCGGTCGTGGTGTTCCTTCTGGAGAGCGTGGTGTTCAGCATCGTCGGCCTGGAACTTCCCACTCTGGTGCGGGGGCTGCCCGAGGGCGCCGGTTGGTGGCCTCTTCAGGCGCTGGCTCTGGCGGCCGTGCTGATCGCCGTGCGCGTGCTGTCGACGCTGCCGCTCACCCGGGCGGTCAAGCCCAGCGGCGGGCGGCTGTCGTGGCGGGTGGCCGGGGTGGTGACCTGGGCCGGCACCCGCGGCGTCATGCCGCTGGCCGCCGCACTGTCCATCCCGCTCGCCACGAACAACGGAACCGCGCTGGCTGGACGCCCACTGCTCCTCGTGCTGACCACCGCGGTCGTGGTGTTCACCCTGGTCGTCCAGGGCCTGAGCCTGGCGGCCGTGGTCAACCACTCCGGACTGGCACTGGAACCCGAGCACACCGCCCGCGAGGAGGCCGACGCCCGCGACACCCTCAACCGCGCCGCCCTCGCCCATATCGAGGACCTCGCCGCTCTGGAGGCCATGCCCGAACCCGTCATCGACCGGGTCCGGCGCGCCCTGACCGCTCGCCTCGACCACAGCATCGACGGCCCTGACGGCAGCACCGTGGACGCCACCTACCGCGAGCTGCGGCACGAGGTGATAGCCGTTCAGAGCACCGAACTGCACCGCCTGTATGACGAGCACCGGATCAGCGACACCACCCGCCGAACGCTCCAGCACGACCTGGATCGGGAGGAGGCCGCACTCGCCAGGCAGTGACACTGCGGCCCGGCTCGCCGTCCGTCGTCACAGATCCCTGGCCGTGCGAGGAGAACATCCGGGCTTGAGACGACCTGTCCGGCCGGGACAGCGCGTCGATCGATCGCCCGCAGGGCCGCCGATCGACTGGGTTCTCGGCACGCTGCGGAAGATGGCGTGAGGTTGCGCCAGGTCGACGACCTCCCCCCATGCACGCCGGTCGCCCCGTCCTGAACTGCCCGGCCTGATCAGCTATCTCTGGGCTACCTCGCCCGACGGGTTCCTTGGTCAACGTCAGCATCTGGGAGTCCGACGAGCCGACTCAAGGAGATGATCGTGGGTGCCCGGGCGAGAACCGAGAAGGCCGGCGTCACCTTCATCCCCGCGATCACAAGAAGGTCCGCGCCCGCGTCGAGCACGTCTTCGCCCGCATGAAGAACTGGAAGATCCTTCGCAGCTGCCGCCTCAAGGGCGACGGCGTCCACGACGCCATGCTCGGCATCGCTCGCCTCCACAGCCTCCTCCAGGCCGCGTAGCGGTACTGACCGGCGGCCGACCGATCCTGCCTCGACCCTCTCAAAGATCAGTTACGGGACAGCCCTTGGGCAGTCCCGTGGCCGCTACTCCCCCACCCGCTGCACGATCAGCTCGCACAACTCATGGGTACGCAGCGCATCATGGGCATCCACGGTCTTGCCAGCCCGGACCGCGTCCAGGAAACTCACCACGATCTGCTCGATACCCCGTTGGCGAGCGACAGGGACCCAGTCGCCGCGCCGGCGAACAGTGGGCTGGCCGCGATGGTCGACGACCTCCGCGAGGTTCACCACCACGCGCTTGGAGTCGCCGCCGGAGACCTCCAGGACCTCCTCGGTCGAGCCGCTCATCCGGTTCATGATGCCCAGCGCCGTGAAGCCGTCACCGCCGAGCGTCAGCACCAGGTGCTCGACCAGGCCCTGGTGGACCCGGGCGCGGACGTCCACGTGGTCGATCTCGCCGGGGACCAGGAAGCGCAGAGTGTCGACCACGTGGGTTGTTGAGACACCCCCAACCTTACCGAACGCCCCGCGCACGCCCGGGACGATCAGCTATGTTATTCCCCAGGTGCGACCCTGGTTTGTTGGTTGCTCAGGTCTGGTGTTGGTGCCAGTCGGCGTGGCCGCGCCAGCAGCGGTGCGACGGCCCGGCCCGATGATCGTCTCCGCTCACGGCTCAAGGTTGGCGCGGACGAGTCGCAGTGCGGCCACCGGGTCGGCGGCACCAGTGATCGTCCGGCCCACGACTACATGCGACGCGCCAGCGGCAATAGCGGCGCGGGGTGTTCCCGGCCGGGCGTGCTCGGTTGGGGATTCACCGGGAAGCGTGATTCCCGGCGTGACGACCAGCGCGTTCGGTCCAAGCACACCACGAAGAGACGCGGCTTCCTGCGGTGATGCGATGACGCCGTGGCAGCCAGCGCCTTGCGCCAGTTGCGCCAGTCGCAGGACCTGCTCCTGGGGCGAGGCGTTGACCCCGATTTCGGCGAGATCGGTGCTGGTCATGCTGGTGACGACGGTCAGGGCCAGGACGCGAAGGCGTGGGAAGTCGCGGGCCGCGGCAACGGCGGCGGCCATGATGCCGGTGCCGCCCATGCTGTGGACGGTCACCATGGAGGCGCCCAGGGCTCCGGCGGCGCGGACCGCACCGGCGACGGAGTTCGGGATCTCGAAGAGCTTCAGGTCCAGGAACACGTCCTTGCCCTTGGCCACGAGGTGCTCGACGAGGTCGGGGCCGGCCGCCGTGAGCAGTTCCAGCCCGACCTTGTAGAAGCGGCACTCCTCACCCAGGCGGTCGACGATCTCCTCAGCCGCTCGGCGGTTGTCGAAATCCAGGGCGACGATGATCTGGCTGGTTGGGTCCACGGCGTCATTGTCACCCACCGCCGCTGTCGGAGTATGGGCGGCCTGGCCAGGTCAGGAGCCGACGGTTCCCGGATTCACTCCTGGGCTGCCCCGGACTCGGTCTTGGTGCCGGTCGGGCGGGTCCCGGGTCGCTTGTTCGGCCAGTAGCTGGGTCCGTTGATGAACAGCTGGTGGCTGTTGTTGATCAGTCGGTCGAGCAGGAACTCGGCGACGACGAGGTTCGGGAACAGGGGATACCAGTCGTTCGGGGCCCGGTTGGAGGTCAGGATGAAGGACTGGCCGGTGCGCTCGCCGATGAGTTCGTAGAGGTCGTCGGCCTGGGCGGGGATGGGCTCACGCATGGCGAAGTCGTCCACGACGAGCACGTCGGGGCGGGCGGGGTCGCGCAGGCGCTTGGTCCAGCGCGCCGTACTCGCGCACCACCTGCTGGAGGCGGGGCCGGCCACGTACGCGGTGACCAGCCGGGGAGACTCCGCCTCGGCGCCGGTATCGATCACCTGCGCGGTGTACAGGCCGTGGATGCGCTGAGCGTTGGCCACCTCCTGGGCGAACCGGCGACGGAACTCGGGCTCCTCGGCGAACTCCGGGCGCACCACCATGAGCGCCACCGGGCGTCCGGCGGGGGTGTAGGCGAGGCAGACCCGGCCCTTCTGTTGGTAGGCCCAGCCTTCCAGCCCTGGTCAGAGGTCCGATGCACCGCTGTCGTAGTCGCTGGTTCCCGCGTCCAGCAGCGGGGACTGTTGCTGCCTCATATGGGCCGGGGCCATCAGCCGCAGCGCGTGGTAGCCGATCAGGACGATCAGGGTGCCCAGCGCGATGCCACTGAGCGAGAAGTTGGCGGTGAACTTCAGGGAGACGTTGCCGATGCCGATGATGACGCCGGCCGCCACCGGGACGAGGTGCAGCGGGTTGGTCAGGTCCACCCGGTTGTGTACCCAGATCTGGGCGCCGAGCAGGCCGATCATGCCGTAGAGGACGACGGTGATCCCACCGAGAACACCGCCCGGGATGGCGGCGATCACGGCGCCGAACTTGGGGCAGAGGCCGAAGAGGATCGCGAAGCCGGCGGCGCACCAGTAGGCGGCGGTGGAGTAGACCCGGGTCGCGGCCATCACGCCGATGTTCTCGGCGTAGGTGGTGGTGGCCGGGCCGCCGACGCTGGTGGCGATCATGGTGGCAGCGCCGTCCGCCATGATCGCCGCTCCCAGCCGGTCGTCCAGTGGGTCGCCCGTCATCTCACCCACAGCCTTGACGTGTCCGGCGTTCTCGGCGATCAGTGCGACCACGACGGGCAGTGCCACCAGGACGGCGGAGGTGGAGAAGCTCGGAGCGTGCAGGGTGGGAAAGCCGAGCCACTCGGCCCTGCCCACGCCGGAGAGGTCGAGCCGCCAGTGGTCGGTCACCGCTCCGGCCCCGTTCGCGGCGCGGATCTTCCCGAAGATCCGGTCGAAGAGCCAGGAGATCGCGTACCCGAAGACCAGGCCAAGGAAGATCGCGATCCGTGACCAGAAGCCGCGCAGCACCACCAGGGCGAGGCCGGTGAACGCCATGGTGAGCAGTGCCGTCCACTGGTCCTGCGGCCAGTACGTCCCGGCGGTGACCGGTGCCAGGTTGAAGCCGATCAGCATCACCACCGCGCCGGTCACCACCGGCGGCAGCACGGCGTGGATCACCCGCGCGCCTGCCGCCTGGACCGCCGCGCCGCAGGCCGCGAGCACCGCGCCGACCACCAGCATGGCGCCGGTCAACGTCGCGGCGTCGCCGCCCTGGGCCCTGATCACCGCGGCCACGCCGACGAAGGAGAGGCTGCTGCCGAGGTAGCTGGGGATGCGCCCGCGGGTGACCAAGAGGAAGAAGACGGTCGCGACGCCGGAGACCATCACGGCCAGATTGGGGTCGAGTCCCATCAGGACCGGTGCCACGAAGGTCGCCCCGAACATCGCCACCACATGCTGAGCGCCGAGCCCGATGGTGCGCCCCCAGCTGAGCCGCTCGTCCGGCTTGACGACCGCGCCGGGCGCGGGGCTCCTTCCGTCGCCGTGCAGCTTCCAGCCGAAGCCCGCCATGGATCACTCTCCTCGTCGGCCATGCCCACGCGGGCAGATCGGAGCATCAGCCGATCACACGGCGCGTGCCGATGCAAAGACCCTGCCGCCGGACAGATGGGCGCGCACGACCGGCGTCCGGGAGGCAGCCGACCGGGTCGCCCGACGATGCTTCAGCGGCGCTTCAGCGGCGGAGGCGGGGTGCCAGTCCGGCGACGAGGTCTCCTGCCGTCAGTCGCTCCAGCTCTTCCGAGGCGGCGTCGACCGGTCCCGGGTACAGCCGGTACAGAGTTCCGGACACCTTCTCCGGCGCCGGCACATCTCCGTTCACCAGAGAGACGAAGGCCCTTCGCCCAGCGAGGAGTTGGGTGAGGGCGGCACTCGTCTCCGCCGAGTCGTCCCGGTCCCGCAGCTCGCGCAGGCGCGCGCCGAAGTGGCCGGCGCTCTCGTGAGTGCCGCGCCGCCAGGTCCGGACGCCGCCGTCGCGCCCGCGTACGTGCACCTCGGCGCTGCGGGCAGCTGCCCGGGCAGCGGAGACGTCCCACAGCGTGGCCCGGTTCTCCGGGGAGAAGTGGGCCAGGACGTCGCGGCTGAGCGCACCGACCTCGGCCTGGTGCCGGTAGACGCTGTGGAAACCGCCGTCCGCGCCGGTGTTGAGGTCGGTCCAGGTGTACCGGCGCTCTGCCAGATCCACGATCATCGGCACGCACACCTTGGCGTCCCCGACCAGGTCGGAGCGCTGCCGGACGGCTCTTGGGTGGAAGTGCGAGCCCCCCGAGGGCGTGGCACCGAGGTCCATGAACCCGGTGAACGCGTCGTCCAGCTGCTCGAAGGCGACGTCGTTGTAGCTGAACACGATCACCACGGCGTACCGCGACCCGCCGGCGGCCAGCCGTGCGAGGTCCAGGTCGACGAACTCGGTCGCCCCGTTCGGCGGCGGCGCGGACACGTAGTCGCCGGAGTGCACCGCCGCACGGTCGCCGTGGACCAGGTTGGTGTAGTCGCACAGCCCGGTGAACTGCCACCTCGCGTCGTACAGCGCAACCGACAGGTCGAGGTCGACCCGCAGGTGCTCCGGCTGCATCCAGTGCAGGAACAGTCGAAGCCGCTCCCCCGGCGGCAGCTGCTGACGGCTGCCGCGCGGCACGCACACCAGGCTCCGGGCTGCGGCCCGCTCGGCGAACGGTGCAACCAGGTCGACCAGAGCCTCGTCGAGCAGCGCCACCTCGTACCGCTCACCGGACTCACCGCTCCGCCGCAGCAGCTCGTCCTCGATCAACGCACAGACCGGGGCGCCGAGTTCAGCGTGGACCACGGTGCCGTGGTCCTCCCGGGCGTGCGCCAGTGAGACCGTTCCGCGCGGGAAGTACAGGCGCCGTTCGCCCGCCGTGCGCGTTCCGCGCAGCCGCCCGTATGCGCCCAGCAGCGGTCCGGGCGCGACCCTGGCCAGTGCTCCGGCGACGGTGTCCAGCTGGCCCTGGGACAGGGGCTTCCCGGGTGCGGTCGTGGCGTGCACCCTCAGCACGTGGTGCAGCCGCCGCACCAGCTCGCCGGGCCGCTCGGCCAGCGCCTGCACGGCTCCACCGGCGTCCCCGGCGGCGAGCAGGCCCTCGACCCGCCCGGCGAATCCGGTGAAGCCCAGTCGGGTGTGCTGACCGGCGGCAACCACGCGCAGCGGGCCGACCGATGGCTCGGCGAACTCCTGACCCACCCCGTGCGTACGCAGGTCCGTTCCGCGCAGCAGCACGAACGCCGCCGTGACATTCGGGAAGTACCGCCGGTGCTCGTACGGGTGGAGCAGCTCGCCGGCGCGCAGCCAGGCCGAGCGGTGGCGGCGCAGGTCCTCGGCGAGAGCGGTCGGTGCCAGTCCCTCCAGGATCTCCAGCAGACCTCGGCGAACCGGCCGGGGCAGGTTGCGCAGCCGCAGTCGCCGGGCCGTGCCGCGCAGCAGGTCGGGCTCGGCCCCGGACCACGCCCACAGCAGGCGCAGGACGTCGGTGGCGGTGTCGATCCGCTCGGCGACGGCGGGCAGGGCGTCGACACCGCTGCGTCGCAGCAGGGCCGCGAGCACGGTGGCCTTGGTCTCCCGCAACGGGATCTGCGCGGGAAGCCACTGCGGCAGGTTGTCGGGGGCATGGGCCAGCAGGGCTGCGAGGTCCTCGCGGTCCTGCGGGGAGAGCGGGGTCCGCCGGGCGAGCAGGCGGTGGAACTCGGCCAGTGCGGCGGTGACCTGGTCGGCCGTGACCAGCCGCAGCGGGCGCAGCGCCTGCTCCCGTCCGAACTCCCGTGCCGCCTTCTGCCCGACCGGGCTGTCCTCAGGGAGGTAGGTACCGGTGCTCAGTGGCGTACCGCAGGTCGGGCACCGTTCACCCCGGCCCTCGGCCGTCAGCCCCTGGAGACAGCCGGCGCAGAGCAGGTGGGCGCACGGCGCGAGCGCGCCGATGCCGGCCTCGGCGCCGCGTCGGCCGCAGTGCGCGCACGGCTGCCGGGGCTGGTTGAGCAGGAACACCCGGATCTGGCGACTGTGGAAGAGGTGCGCGTGGTCGGGCACGGCGTCCGGGAACCGGCGGAACAGCGGCAGATGCTCACGGTCCGCGCCGAGCAGATGGTCGATCCGGGCGAGCAGCCCGTCGCCGAGTTCGGCGAGCCGGGTGGGTGCCAACCGGCTCAGACTGGTGCGCAGTTGACTGGTGAGCAGGTAGCCGCGCCGCGCCAGGTCCGCGTCCAGGGCCACCAGACCCCGGGTGCTCCACGGGTCCGCTTCGGGCAGGAGCTCGCCGGGCGCCACGCAGACGACGCCGCGTCGGCGGAGCAGGAACGAACCGAGGTCGAGATCGACATCGCTGGTGAAAGGAGCCGTGATGGCTCGGGGCATGCGGAGGGACCCCCACAGAGGTGAAAGGGAGAATGAGAGGCGGGCGGAGAGGGGGCGCGCTACGGGTTTCGGAGGAAGGTGAGAAGGAAGCACGTCGCGGAGCCGCCCGCTCGAGCACCCTAGCGAAGCCTCCGCCGCCGGCCCACTGGTTTTCCGTCAGCGGGTTCCGATGCTGACACTATGATCTTGAAGCGGATCGGGCCCGTGCGGCGGGGCGGCCGTTGCTGGAGCTGGACGGCCGTTTCGTCGGCCGGGATCCGGCGGTCGGCGTAGCGCTCAGGGTGACGTACAGCATCGCTCCGGCCTGCCACGCCTCCGCGTGCACGAGGGAGTCAGCCACGGACTGCGAGTAGTAGGTGGGGGGGCTGACATCCGCCCCGCGCGCGGGGCGGATTGGCGGGAGTGGATCGCTGAGTCCCTGGACGCCGGCTGCCCCCGCTCTGATGAGGATCTGATTTCGGCTCTTCCCGCAGTGGCGTGAATGATCTTTGGCCTGGCAGCGCGAACTGTGACCAGCTGGATCAACCGTGCTTGTGCAGCGCGACGCTGGAGCGGAAGCGAATTCGGCCGCACCGGTCCTTCTCGTCCTCGGTTGCGTCGACCGGGCAGCAGCAATGCCGGGCCAGCCAGGTCGACTCCGCCCGGGCCCGCTGGCGTGCCGTCAACGGCGCCCACCTGGTCGCGCTGGTGCCTGTTTTGAACGCGGCCTGCTCGTCGAGTGTGCCGAGGCCCTCGCCGCCTGATCAGGGGCTGCGAGGGCCGAGAAGCGGGCTACGCGGTGGTGGGACTGCTGGTCCCGGCGCGCAGGGCCTCGATGAGCCAGGCGAAAACGGGCGCCAGGCTCGGTGGGACGGGCCAGGCGTTGATCACGGCAAGGAGGTGCCAGTAGCGTTCCGCGCGAGGGTCGTTGGCCGTCTCCAGACGCGTCAACAACCACTCGCGTAGCTCGCCGTCGTCCGCACGGTTGAAGGCCCGGGCATAGCGGGCGGTAAGGTCGCGGACGATGGGTACGGCCTCGGCGGTGGTCGGGTCGATGCCGGAGGCGAGGGCGTGGCCGACCCGGTCGCGGACGGCTTCGGTGAGCTCTTGGTGGAGGCCGGTGGTGTCGCCCTGGGCGCGCTCGTTCGCCTGGTGCTCGGCCATCCGTCGCACGGAGGCGCGGAAGTCCGGGTCCTGGGTGAGTTCGGCGAGTTCGACCCAGGCGTCGACCTGCTCGGGTTCGGGGTCGTCGGGCAGTTCGGGCATGGCGGAGCGCATCAGGGCCACGAAGTCGGGGTTGGCTTGGAGACCGCCGAAGGTGTCGTCGATGAAGTCGTTGACGAGGCGTCGGCGTTCGTCGTCGGAGAGTTTGGCGAGCTTGTGCATGAGGTCCATCTCCTTGGGAGTAGAGCCCCGTTTGGCCACCGCCCGCAGCACCGCGCGTCGCAGGCGAAGGGTGCGGATCTGCACCTCCAGTGCGTCAGCGTGGGCCGCTGCGACCTCGGGTACCGAGATCTCCCGGTCCAGAACCTGCCGGATGACGGCGAGTTCCAGGCCCAGGTCGCGAAGAGTGCGAACCAGGTCCAGGCGTGCGAGCGCGGTGATGTCGTAGAGCCGGTAGCCAGTCGGGCTGCGGTCGGTTGACGGCACGATCCCGGTGTCGGAGTAGAACCGTATGGTCTTGACCGTCAGTCCGGTCCTGCGGGCCAGAGCCCCGATCGTGAAGAGTCCGTCGTCGTCCATGCCCCCACCCTTGTGTCTCCCCCTAATGGAGACTCAAGTCATCTTTCCTGCGCCCACCACCCCACGGGACCGAGACAGCTACCTCATCCACAGGTCTTGACAATTGCTCTGCCTCCGACCCTGCTGGGCTGAGCGTGACGTGTTGCAGGGCGCGCCATCGTTGCTTGAGTTCAACAGCGGCGCGTTCGCCGAGGGCGCGGACGTGGCGTATCAGCGTGTTGCGCATGCGGGTGATCGACGTGGAGTGCCTGTTCGGATTGGCCTGTCGGGCGGCGCCGGGATGAGGATTCCGATTCCGGCGCCGATGTAGCCCTTGTCCGCCAGGGTGGGCAGGCCGTCGGCGGCCGCCTTGTAAAGGGCGGGCAGGGTGTGGATCCGGGCGGCGGTGATGTCGGGGGTGGATCCGGGCTCGACATCGGAGACCCACAGCGGTGTTCCGTCCGGGGCGGACCGGAACTGCACGTTGCCAACGAATGCCTTGTGTCTCTGGCTGAACCCGAGGTCATTGCCGTCTTCGCGGACGCCTGCGAGGCGGTCTGACTCGATCAGCGTGCCGTCCAGCACGACGTGCGTCATCCCCTCGCGCTGGCAGCGCGTTAGTACTCCAGTGAGGGTTCTCCGCATGTCCTGGTCAGCGGCCTGGTGGCGGTGAGTGTAGCCGGGCCGCTGTGGGGCCGGAGGCGGTTTCGCGGGGAGGTCGCACGAAGGTGTGGCCTCGCCGTTTGTAGTGGCAGCGGCGTGCGTGTGCTTGGTGCTGGCGGCGCCAGTAGGACCAGGTCAGTGTGTGGTCGCGCGACGCAGGTGGCGGGGTCCAGTTGCCAGCAGACGGCGGATTTCGGCTGGCGTGAGGGTCCACGAGTTCGGGTGTGTCGTGCCGCCGCCCCCTTTTCGCGTTCCTGGGCGGCCATGACAGCCAGGAACGCGTGGGCGAGCATGGCGAGGGTGATGTGCCGGTACCAGCCCACGAAGCGCCGGACTTCGTACTGGTCCAGGCCGCATTCGTTCTTCGCGCTTTGGAAGGACTCCTCGATTCTCCAGCGGCATCCTGCGATGCGGACGAGTTCGGCGACGGTGGCGTCCAGGGGTGCGCAGGCGAGGTATGCGAGTGGATCAAGAAGAGCCGACCGCTCTGCCTGATCGGCGACTCCGGCACCGGCAAGAACGCGAAGTGCGCCAGGGCATGCCCTGGCGCACTTCGCGTTCATCTCCTCCAAACCCCCGGCAGGCTATGCGGCCGGCAGTTGGGGCAGGTCGAACGTGACCCACTGCTCCGAGGGCTGGCCTTGGCAGTACCAGAGCTCGGTCGGGCTGCTGGGGCTGGTGGCGTAGTTGTTGACGTTGAGGCACAGGCCGGAGTTCGGGTTGAAGATGGTGCCGTCGCCGCGGAGCTGCC
>NZ_JARZAI010000028.1 GCF_029893355.1 Kitasatospora sp. MAA4 | reverse complement strand
CTAGCCCCTGTACGCCGAGAAGCACGGTGGGGGGGGCGGCCGCGGGCGGCCCCCCCCCCCGGCGTGGCGGGTGGGGGGGGCGGCGGCGAAAAGCCCCGGGGGTGGTGCCCCCGGGGCGGCCCCCCCCGGGGGGCGGGGGCGCCCCCCGGCGCGCGGGCCCCCAACGTCGCCTCGGCCCGCGCCGCCCGGGTGCCCCCGTGCGCAAGGGCCCCCGGCACGGAGACAGCCGGCGCCGACAGCGCGTCCGGGTAGCGGAAGGCCAGCGCGATCTCGCACTCGCCGCCGCGCAGCATCGCCAGCGACTCCGGCGGCTCGGCCTCCACCAGCGACACGCGGACCCCCGGATGGGCGCCCCGCAGCCGGGCGACAGCGGGCGGCACAAGAGTGGAACTCGCGGTCGGGAACGACACCAGGCGCACCCGTCCGGCCCGCAGGCCGGCGATCGCCGCCACCTCCTCCTCGGCGGCCGAGAGGCCGGCCAGGATCCCGGTGGCGTGCTTCAGCAGCACCTGGCCGGCCTCGCTCAGCTGCATGCCGCGGCCGACCCGGACCACCAGGGGCAGCTGCACCGACTTCTCCAGCGCCTTCATCTGCTGGCTGACCGCCGGCTGGGTGCATCCCAGTTCGCGAGCGGCGGCGGAGAAGGAGCCGGTGCGGGCGACGGCCCGCAGGACACGGAGATGGCGAGCCTCGATCATGCGTTCACGCTACGCCCCCGAGAGCCCGTCCCCGTACCGCGCGGGCCCGGGTACGCCGAAGGCCCGGCACCCCCGCTGAGCAGGGGTGCCGGGCCTCGAACGTACGTACTTAGTGCGAGTGGCCGTGGCCGCCGTGCGAGTGGCCGGCGTCGGCCTCCTCCGCGGCGGGCTTCTCCACCACGAGGGTCTCGGTGGTGAGGAGCAGCGAGGCGATCGAGGCCGCGTTCTCCAGCGCCGAGCGGGTGACCTTGACCGGGTCGATGACGCCGGCCTTCAGCAGGTCGCCGTACTCGCCGGTGGCGGCGTTGAAGCCGAAGCCCGCCTCCATCTCGGCGACCTTGTGGGTGATGACGTAGCCCTCGAGGCCGGCGTTCTGGGCGATCCAGCGCAGCGGCTCGGCGAGCGCCTTGCGGACCACCGCGACACCGGTCGCCTCGTCGCCGGTCAGGCCCAGGCCGCCGTCGAGCACCTTCTGGGCGTGCACGAGAGAGGCGCCACCACCGGCGACGATGCCCTCCTCGACCGCGGCACGGGTCGCCGAGATGGCGTCCTCCAGGCGGTGCTTGCGCTCCTTGAGCTCCACCTCGGTGGCGGCGCCGACCTTGATCACGCAGACGCCGCCGGCCAGCTTGGCCAGGCGCTCCTGCAGCTTCTCGCGGTCCCAGTCCGAGTCGGTGTTGGCGATCTCGGCCTTGATCTGGGCCACTCGGCCGGCGACGGCCTCGTGGTCACCGGCACCGTCGACGACCGTGGTCTCGTCCTTGGTGATGGTCACCCGGCGGGCGGTGCCCAGCAGGTCCAGACCGGCCTGGTCGAGCTTGAGGCCGACCTCCTCGGAGATGACGGTGGCACCGGTCAGGGTGGCCAGGTCGCCCAGGATGGCCTTGCGGCGGTCACCGAAGCCGGGGGCCTTGACGGCCACCGCGTTGAAGGTGCCGCGGATCTTGTTCACCACGAGGGTGGAGAGCGCCTCGCCGTCCACGTCCTCGGCGATGATCAGCAGCGGCTTGGAGGCACCGCCCTGGAGGATCTTCTCCAGCAGCGGGAGCAGCTCCTGGATCGAGGAGATCTTGCCCTGGTTGATCAGGATGTAGGGGTCCTCCAGGACCGCTTCCTGACGCTCCGCGTCGGTCACGAAGTACGGCGAGAGGTAGCCCTTGTCGAACTGCATGCCCTCGGTGAAGTCCAGCTCCACGCCGAAGGTGTTCGACTCCTCGACGGTGATGACGCCGTCCTTGCCGACCTTGTCGATCGCCTCGGCGATCAGCTCGCCGACCTGCGGGTCCTGGGCGGAGAGCGACGCGACGGCGGCGATGTCGTCCTTGCCGTCGACCTCACGGGCGACCGAGAGCAGGTGCTCGGTGACGGCCGCGACGGCCTTGTCGATGCCCTTCTTCAGGGCGGCCGGGCCGGCGCCCGCGGCGACGTTGCGCAGACCCTCGTTGACCAGGGCCTGGGCCAGCACGGTGGCGGTGGTGGTGCCGTCACCCGCGACGTCGTTGGTCTTGGTGGCGACCTCCTTGACGAGCTGCGCGCCAAGGTTCTCGTACGGGTCGTCGAGCTCGACCTCGCGGGCGATGGTGACGCCGTCGTTGGTGATGGTCGGGGCGCCGAACTTCTTGTCGATGACGACGTTGCGGCCCTTGGGACCGATGGTCACCTTGACGGTGTCGGCCAGCTTGTTCACACCGCGCTCCAGCGAGCGGCGGGCGTCCTCGTCGAACTGCAGGATCTTCGGCATGGTTCCGTTTCCTTGGGTTTCTGCGCTACGTGAGCCAACAACCGCGCCCCGGGCCCCTGTCAGTGCTGACACGGATCCGGGGCGAGGCGAGGTGGCGGGCGGCTGGCCCGCCGGACTTGCTTACTTCTCGATGATGGCGAGAACGTCGCGAGCCGAGAGGACGAGGTACTCCTCGCCCGCGTACTTCACCTCGGTGCCGCCGTACTTGGAGTACAGGACGACGTCGCCGACGGCGACATCGAGCGGAAGACGCTGGCCGTCCTCGAAGCGGCCCGGGCCGACGGCCAGGACAACGCCCTCCTGGGGCTTCTCCTTGGCGGTGTCCGGGATAACCAGGCCGGAGGCCGTGGTGGTCTCGGCGTCGAGCGGCTGGACCACAATGCGGTCCTCAAGCGGCTTGATGGCAACCTTGCTGCTGGCGGTGGTCACGTCCGAGTTCCCCTTCGGAGATTACGGGGTTGTCTTACAGGTAGGTGGCGACGTCTGCCGGTCTGCCGTCGCGGGGGTCAGACCTGCTCTGTCGCGTTAGCACTCTCCCTGGGGGGAGTGCCAGGAACGACCATAGGCCGCGGTTAGCACTCAGTCAACCAGAGTGCCAACGGCGCGCCCATGGTTTCGCTGTGACCGGTGTGCCCGGGCGCGTCGCCGCCGGGGACAATGGGCGGGTGGAGACCGAGATCTTTGAGGCCCTGCTGACCGACGCGGGCCGGCAGCTGCTGGCCGAGCTGCGCGAGTACGCCCCCGGCGAGGAGCTGGCGCTGGCCACCCGGCTGCGCCGCGAGCACCCCGCCGAGCTGGTCTCCGCCGCGCTCGCGCAGGCGCTGCTGCGCCAGCGTGCCCGGGCGAAGTTCGGCGAGGACGCCGACTCGATGTACTTCACCCCCAACGGCGTCGAGCAGTCCACCCGGCGCAGCGTGGCCGACTGGCGGGCGCAGCGCTTCGCGGCGCTGGGCGTACGGCGGCTGGCAGACCTGTGCGGCGGCATCGGCGGCGACGCGATCGCGCTGGCCCGGGCCGGGATCGAGGTGCTGGCCGTCGACCGCGACCCGCTGGCCTGCGCGGCCGCCGCCGCCAACGCCGCGGCGCTCGGCCTCGCCGACCGGATCGAGGTGCGCTGCGCCGACGTCACCGAGGTGGACGTCACCGGCTTCGACGCGGTCTTCACCGACCCCGCCCGGCGCACCTCCAAGGGCAGGGTCTTCGACCCCTCGGCCTACTCCCCGCCGCTCTCCTGGGCCGTCGAGGCCGGTCGCCGGACCCCGTTCGGCGCGCTCAAGGTGGCGCCCGGCATCCCGCACGACCTGGTGCCCGAGGACGCCGAGGCCGAGTGGGTCTCCGACCACGGGGACGTGAAGGAGGCGGTGCTCTGGTTCGGCACCAAGGCCGCCGAACCGCACCGGGCCACCCTGCTCCCCGGCGACCGCACGCTGACCGGCGGCCGACTGCCCGACCCGGCGGCGGGCCCGACCCGGCGCTACCTCTACGAGCCGGACGGCGCGGTGATCCGCGCCCACCTGGTCGCCGAGGTCGCCGAGCAGGTCGGCGGCACGCTGATCGACCCGATGATCGCCTACCTGACGTCCGACCAGCTGGTCCCGACCCCCTACGCCCATGCGTACGAGATCACCGACCAGCTGCCGTTCAACATCAAGAAGCTCAAGTCCCTGCTGCGCAAGCGCGGGGTGGGCACCGTGGTGATCAAGAAGCGCGGCATCGGCCTGACCCCGGAGGAGCTGCGCCGCGCGCTCAAGCCCGAGGGCCCGAACACGGCGACCGTCTTCATGACCCGGATCGGCACCACCCCGGTGATGCTGCTGGGGCAGCCGGCGGGCTAGGGCCTAGGCGGGTGGCTGGATGTAGTCCTCGAGGCGGGCCACCGAGAAGCCCTGCTCCTGGATACGGCTGAGCAGTTCGCCGAACATCTCGGTCATCGTCTCGCCCTTGAGGTCCTTGGGACCGCGGAAGTGCGCCAGGATGATGTCGCCGGGCTTCAGCTTCTTGTCGCCCGTCTGGTACTGCATGTCGTGGATCTGCATGGTCTCGTGCCACAGCACGACGGCACGCGGACCGCACTGCTGGACGGCGGTGTTGAGCGTCGGGGTGTGCGCGCCGTCGCCGTAGGGCGGGCGGAACAGGAAGGGCGCGGCGCCGTACTGCTGGGTCAGCACCTGCTGGTCGCCGCAGACCTCGGTCTTCTGCTGCTCGGCCGACTTGGTGCTCATCGCCGGGTGGTGCAGCGTGTGGTTCTGGATCAGGTTGCCCTGTGCCTGAAGTGGCTTGAAGTAGCCGTAGTCGTTCTTGATGGCGTCGTCCATCAGGAACATCGTGATCGGGACCTTGAGGTCGTTCATCATCTCGATGAACTTGGGGTCCTTCTCCGCGCCGTCGTCGATCGTCACGAAGACCACCTTGTCGGTGGTCGGGATCGCGCTGATCACCGGGACGGCACCGGTCTTGGTGAGCTTGACGGGCTTGTCCGCCGGGGCCGGCGGGGCCGGCTGCATCGGCTGGAGCTTCCACTTGGCCCAGGCCGCGGCGCCGGCGGCGCCTGCCGGAGCCGAGGACTTGGGCACTGGCGGCAGCGCCGTCTGCACGGGCTGCGCGGAGGCCGCGGGCGACAGCGCACCCGGCGCGGACCTGGCGCCGCCACTGCTGCCGCAGCCGCTGATCGCGGCGGCCAGGGCGAGCGAGCCGGCCAGGTAGATCCTCGTCCGGCTCCAGTCGTACGTCTTCACCGCGTTGCGCTCCCCGGGCTGCTGTTCGGTCAGGTCTAGACCGAGAACGCTACCGTGCCACGACGTACTCACTGTTGAACGACCAGCGGTGCACGGGCCGCGCCAGCAGCCCGGCCGGCGGTTCGGGGACGGCCGCCGGCTCGGTCCCCTCCCACCAGCCGATCAGCAGCACGCGCTCCCCCGGCGCGCTGAACAGCTCGACCCGGGCCGCGCCTTCGAGCGCGGGCACCGCGAACTCCCGTGCCCAGGCGAGCAGTTCAGGCGCCCGGCCGTCCGCCGCCCGGGCCTCCCACATCGCCGCGACGGTGCTCACGCACCGCCGCCCAGGGCGCGGTAGGCCTCGCCGTGCACGTCGTTGTGCGGCACCGAGACCTCGGTGACCGGCAGCGAGGAGTCCGCCGACAGGTCCAGCGCGGAGGCAGCGCGGCCCCGCCAGACCATCTCCGAGCCGAGTGCCGCCACCATCGCGCCGTTGTCCGTGCAGAGCCCGGGACGCGGCACCCGCAGCCGGATGCCCGCCTTCTCGCAGCGCTGCAGGGCCATCTCGCGCAGCCGCGAGTTGGCCGCCACGCCGCCGCCGATCATCAGGTGGTCCACGCCGTTCTCCCGGCAGGCCTTGACCGCCTTGCGGGTCAGCACGTCGGTGACCGCCTCCTGGAAGGACGCGGCGACGTCCGCGATCGGCACCTCCTCGCCGGCCCGCCGCTTGGCCTCCACCCAGCGGGCGACGGCGGTCTTCAGGCCGGAGAAGGAGAAGTCGTAGGCGGGGTCCTTCGGGCCGCTCAGGCCGCGCGGGAAGGCGATCGCCTTCGGGTCGCCCTCGCGAGCCATGCGGTCCACCACCGGACCGCCGGGGAAGCCCAGGCCCAGCACCCGGGCCACCTTGTCGAAGGCCTCGCCGGCCGCGTCGTCGATGGTGGCGCCGAGCGGGCGGACGTCGCTGGTGATGTCGGTGGTCAGCAGCAGCGAGGAGTGGCCGCCGGAGACCAGCAGCGCCATCGTCGGCTCGGGCAGCCGGCCGTGCTCCAGCTGGTCCACGCAGATGTGCGAGGCCAGGTGGTTGACGCCGTACAGCGGCTTGTCCAGCGCCCAGGCGTAGGCCTTGGCCGCCGAGACGCCGACCAGCAGCGCGCCGGCCAGGCCGGGACCGGCGGTGACCGCGATGCCGTCCAGGTCGGAGGCCTTGATGCCGGCGGTGTCCAGCGCGCGCTGGATGGTCGGGACCATCGCCTCCAGGTGCGCGCGGCTGGCGATCTCGGGGACCACGCCGCCGAAGCGGGCGTGGTCGTTGACGCTGGAGGCCACCGCGTCGGCCAGCAGGGTGGTGCCGCGCACGATGCCGACGCCGGTCTCGTCGCAGGAGGTCTCGATGCCGAGGACGAGCGGTTCGTCAGCCATGGAGGGATTCCTTCAGATCATCGTTCGGGTGAGCATCGCCGCTCGGGTGGTCCAGGCGCATCACCAGGGCGTCCACGTCGATCGGCTGGTAGTAGCCGCGCCGGATGCCGACTGGGACGAAGCCGAAGCGCTCGTAGAGCCGCTGGGCGCGCAGGTTGTCGACCCGAACCTCCAGCAGCAGTTCGGTGCAGCCGCGCCGCACCGACTCGTCGATCAGGTCGGTGAGCAGCACCGCGCCGAGCCCCGCCCCCTGGTGGCGCTCGTCGACGGCGATGGTCTGGACGTCGCCCTCGGTGCCGATGGCCATCAGGCCGGCGTAGCCGACGATCGTGCCGTCCTCGGTGGTGGCCACGGTGTAGTGGCGGTTGCCGCCGGGGTGGGTCTCGGCGAGTTCGGACCAGTACATGGCCGGCGACCAGGCGTCGTCGGGGAAGAGCCGCAGCTCCAGCGCCATCACCGGGTCGATGTCCCACCAGCGCATCGGCCGCAGCGTGGTCCGCGTGTGCACAGCGGTCACGCCGGGAGCACCGCCTTGTAGCCTGCGGGCACCTGGGCGTCGGGGCGGCGCAGGTAGAGCGGGAGCGGGGGCAGCAGCTCGCGGCCGGCCGCCAGCTCGGTGGCGGCGAAGTCGGCCATCGCGCCGGCCGAGACGTGCTCGGGGGCACGGGCGTCGGTGAACACCTCGCGGTAGAGCAGCGCGCCGGCGCCGACCGCGACCGGACGGGCCGTCAACTCGGCGGGACGGTCGACCGAGGGACCCTCGGCGCGGGTGCCGTCGGCGTCGTAGGAGGCCCAGTAGACCTCCTTGCGCCGGGCGTCGGTGGCGACCGTGAACGGGCCGGTCAGCCCCTCGGCGCGGGCCTGGTGGGCGATCGCGTCCAGGGTGCAGACGCCGTACACCGGCAGGCCGAGCGCGTGGCCGAGCGCGGCGGCGGTGACCAGGCCGACCCGCAGGCCGGTGTACGGGCCGGGGCCGACCCCGACCACCAGCCCCGTGAGCTCGTGTTTGTCGACGCCGGCCTCGGCGAGCGCCCGGCCGATCGCGGGGAGCAGCAGCTCCCCGTGGCGACGGGCGTCGACCTGGTGGGTCTGCGCCAGGACGGCCGTTCCGTCATGGACGGCGGCGGTGACGGCGGGGGTAGCGGTGTCGAACGCGAGCAGCAGCACGGCTCCAGGTTAGAGGGTCGGCGGCTCGACCATTTGTCCTGGTACGGAACACACGTTCTCGGCGTCGCCGAGCGGGGCCGTGGAACTGGCACCATAAGACCGACCAGCACTACGGATGGTGGGAGCACTCGTGGCAAAGATCGGTCCCGGAGTCGTCGTCACCGGTCTGACCCTGGGCGCCCTGGCGGTGGTGAGCCTGCTCGCCATCCAGGCGAACGGCGCCGAGACGCGCACCGCGGCCGCCGGCCCGCGGCCCGGCGCCACCGGCTCCCCGTCCGCCTCGCCCTCGCCGAGCGCCTCTCCCTCGGCCGCCCTGGCCGCACTGCCCGCCGCCTCCGGCACCGGCCGCCGGGTGGTCTACTCGGTGAGCGCCCGCCAGGTGTGGCTGGTCGACCCGAAGAAGACCCCGCAGGTGCAGGCCGCCTTCGCGGTGGAGCCCGGTTCGGTCAGCCCGGAGACCGGCAGCTTCACCGTCTACAGCCGGGCGGCGGCGACCACCGGCACGGACGGCCGGCAGGTCGAGCACGTGGTCCGGTTCGCCGAGCAGAGCGGGACGGTCTTCGGCTTCAGCGCCGCCGTCGACGGCGCGACCCCCTCGCCCGACCCCAAGGTCAGGACCGGCGGCATCCGGGAGAGCCGGGAGAACGGTCAGACGCTCTGGGACTTCGCCCCGACCGGCACCCGGGTGATCGTGATCGCCTGAGCGCGCCGGCGCCCGGCCACGGCGTCCCCTCTCCCTGCCACGGCGTCCCCTCGCTCTGCCACGGCGTCACCCGGCCGCGGCGGCGTGCAGACCGCCGCGGCGGCCGCGGTCGCGGCCAGCAGGGCGCGCATCGGGACTGTGCTCTGAGCGGGGGTGCTGCTCGACATGGCGCCTCCGTAGTTAGGCATACCTAACTGCCGCACCCATCCCATCACGCCCGGTGCCCTACCCGCAACACTTTCCCGACACCGTGTCGGGAAAACCTCAGCGCGCGTCCAGGGCCGCCAGGTCGACGCCGTCCCAGCGGCTGCCCAGGCCGTTCAGGGTGACCCGGCGCGGGTCGGGTCCGTCCACCGACACCTCGGCATCGCCACGCTCGATCCGCACCTCCAGTCGGCTCTCGGAGAGGTCCTCGACCTTGCCCTCGCCCCACTCGACCACCACCACCGACTCGGGCAGCGACACGTCCAGGTCGAGATCCTCCATCTCGTCCAGGCCGCCGCCCAGCCGGTAGGCGTCCACGTGCACCAGCGCGGGGCCGCCGACCAGCGACGGATGCACCCGGGCGATCACGAAGGTCGGCGAGGTGACCGCCCCGCGCACGCCGAGGCCGACCCCGAGCCCCCGGGTCAGCGTGGTCTTCCCCGCGCCCAGCTCACCGGAGAGCAGCACCAGGTCCCCGGGTCGGAGCAGGCCGGCCAGCCGCTCGCCGAGACCGTTCATCCGTTCGGGGGTGGGGACGGTGAGAGTGGTGTACGAGCCCATGATTCCTCTGCCTGTGTCGGTCGGTCCAAGCCAACGGTGCCATAAGACCGACCGGCGATTGGGGGGCGGCGTCGCGGGCCGATGGCTCTCTCCCCCACCCTTCGGGCGGGAGGTGCCCCCTTGGACGGCTTCTCCTCAGTCGCCCTCCTTGCCCGGCAACGGGCAGGAGGGGCCCTGATGCTCCGCATGGACTCCTTCGTCGGCACCGCCCAGACTCGGCCCTCGACCCTCCCCCAGCCTTCGGCCGGGGGCACCCCCTCCTTCACCCACCCCCCAATCGCCGGTCGGTCTAACGCAGTCGGTGCCTACTGCGGTCCCGCCAACTCCTGGACGGCACGCGGCAGTCGCAGACCGGCGCGGGCGGCGGCGCGGCCGAGCAGCGCCGCGAGGCTGCGGTTCACCTCGTCCGGGCGCTCCAGCATCACCAGGTGCCCGGCGTCGGGCAGCAGCACCAGGTCGGCGTCCGGCAGCGCGCGGGCGATCGCCTCGCTGTGCGCCGCCGGCGTCAGCAGATCCCTGGTGCCGGCCAGCACCAGCGCCGGCACCCCCGCGACGGTGGCCAGCGCGGTGGCCTTCTCGTGCACCCCGAACGCCGGGTAGAACTCGGCCACCACGTCGATCGGCGTGCTGTCCAGCAGCTGCTCGGCGAACCGGGCCACCGCCGGGTCGACGTCCTTGGCGCCAAAGGAGAACCGGCGGTAGAGCACCGCGGCCAGATCCGCGCCGACCCGCCGGGTGGCCTCCACCAGGCCGACCTGGCTGCCCAGCAGCCTCACCACGCCGGGGCCCAGCCGGCGCCAGACCCGGGCGCCCATCGCGGGCAGGCCGAGCGTGACGGTGTCCCAGTCGCCGGCCGTGGTACCGATCAGCGCGACGCCGACCACCCGCTCCCGGAACAGCTCCGGGTGCTGGTCGGCCAGCGCCATCACCGTCATGCCGCCCATCGAGTGGCCCACCAGCACGACGGGCCCGGTCGGCACGACCTCGTCCAGCACGGCCTTGAGGTCGGAGCCCAGCTGGTCGATGCTCGCGGGCTCGCCGGCCAGGTAGGAGCGGGAGCGCTCGGAGCGGCCGTGGCTGCGCTGGTCCCAGCACACCAGCCGCAGGCTGCCGCGCAGCGCGGCCCGCTGGAAGTGCCAGCTGTCCTGGTTGAGGCAGTAGCCGTGGCAGAGCACCACGGTGAGTCCGCCGGCGTCCGGGGCGTCCGGGGTGTCAGGGGTGTCCACCTCGACGTAGAGCTCGGTGCCGTCGGCGGCCGCCACCGTGCGCGACCGGCCGCGCAGGGTGCCGAACGGCGCGGCCGCGTCGAGCTCCTCGCGGGCCCGGCGGCGGGTCGCCCGGCCCACCGTCAGCCGTTCGATGGCGACGCCCGCGGCGGCGCCGGCCGCGACCACGCCGACCGAGATGCCGATCAGCCCGGCCCGGCTCACCCCGCTGCCACCGGCCGGCTCGGTCATCCGACGGTTCCGATGCCACCGACATAGCGGCGCGGCACGCGGGCGCCGATCCGGGTGACGATCTCGTACGCGATGGTGCCGGCCGCGCGGGCCCAGTCCTCGGCCGTCGGCTCGCCGCGCTCGCCGTTGCCGAAGACCAGCACCTCCTCGCCCACCTCGGGCGTCTCGCCGGCGAGGTCCACCACGAACTGGTCCATCGCGATCCGCCCGGCCGCGGTCCGCCACTTGCCGCCGATCTGCACCGGTCCCGCGCCGCTGGCCTGCCGGGGCAGGCCGTCCGCGTAACCGAGCGGGACCAGACCCAGGGTGGTCTCGCCGGGGGTGTGGTACAGGTGCCCGTAGCTGACGCCGTGCCCGCCCGGCACGGTCTTCACCAGCGCCAGGCGCGCGTGCAGCGCCATCACCGGGCGCAGCCCGAAGTCGGCGGGCGGGCCGACCTCCGGGACCGGCGACAGTCCGTACATCGCCAGCCCGGTGCGGACCAGGTCGTAGTGGGCCTCGGGCAGCAGCAGGGTGGCCGGCGAGTTGGCCAGGTGCCGCACCTCGGGCGTGACCCCGGCCCGCTCGGCGTGGTCGAGGGCCGCCGCGAAGGCGTCCAGCTGGGCCCGGACGGACGGGTGGCCGGGCTCGTCGGCGGCGGCGAAGTGCGACCAGAGGCCGACCACCTCGATCAGCCCCTCGGCCTGGGCGCGCAGCGCGGCGTCCACCAGGTCGGGCCAGTCGTGCGGCTGGCAGCCGTTGCGGCCCAGACCCGTGTCGGCCTTGAGATGCACCCGGCCCGGGACGCCGGTCAGCCGGACGGCCGCGAGCAGCTCGTCCAGCGCCCACCGGCCGCTCACCGAGATGTCCACCGAGGCCCGCAGTGCCTCGGCCCACGGGCCGCCGGGGGTCCAGAGCCAGCACAGGATGCGGGCCCGCTCCGGTCCGATGCCGCCCGCGCGCAGCGCGAGCGCCTCGTCGGGCGTCGCGGTGCCGAGCCAGCGGACGCCGGCCGCCAGGGCCTCCAGGGCGCACGGCAGCGCGCCGTGGCCGTAGCCGTTGGCCTTCACCACGGCCATCAGCGCGGCGCTCGGCGCGCGCTCCCGCAGAGCCGCGAGGTTGCCGCGCAGGGCCGCCAGATCGATGGCGGCCTCGGCGCGCACTCCGTCAGCGAGCATGGCGGTCCCGGTCGTCGTCGCAGTTGTCATCCGGGTCAGTCTCCCAGACCTGCGGAGATTCCCGTCCGACGCCCCTGCGGCCCCCGGTGTCCCTCCTGCACCGCGCGCCAGGCGCTCGGCAGGGCGGCGGCGACCTCCGAGGCGGTGACAGGCGCACCGGGTCCGCCGCCGAGGACGCCGCCCGCGGCGGCGATCCGGCCGGCCAGGCCGTGCAGGTAGGCGGCGGCCGGGGCGGCGTCCCAGGGGTCGAGCCCGGCGGCCAGCAGGGCGCCGGCCAGGCCGGCCAGCACGTCGCCGCTGCCCGCCGTGGCCAGCCAGGAGGTGCCGGTGGGGTTGACCCGGACGGCGCCGTCCGGGCGGGCGACCACCGTGGTCGAGCCCTTGAGCAGCACGGTCGCGCCGAAGCGGACGGCCAGTTCGCGGGCGTACCGCAGCCGGGCCGCGGCGACCTGGTCCGCGGTCACGCCGCCGCCGAGCAGCCGGGCCGCCTCGCCGGTGTGCGGGGTCAGCAGGGTCGGTGCGCTGCGGCCGGCCAGCTCGGTGGGGCCGCGGCGGGCGAGTTCGGTCAGGGCGTCGGCGTCGATCAGCGCCGGGACCTCGGCGGCCAGCGCGTCGGCCAACGCGTCGGCGGCGTCGTCGCCGGAGCCCGGGCCGACCACCCAGGCCTGCACCCGCCCGGGGGTCAGCAGCACCTCGGGGTGGCACCGGACCACCTCCTCGGCCGGCCGGCCCTGGTAGCGGACGGCGCCCGCGCCGCCGTGCAGCGCTCCGGCCACGGCCAGCAGGGCGGCGCCCGGGTAGCGCTCGGAGCCCGCGAGCAGGCCGAGGACGCCCCGACGGTACTTGTCGCTCTCGGTGGCCGGGTGCGGCAGCAGGGCGGCCAGCTCGGCGTGCTGAAGAGCCTGGACGGCGGCCTCGGCGGGCGCCAGGCCGATCGGCACCAGTTGGAGCGCGCCGACGTAGCCGGCGCCCGGGTCCACCAGCAGGCCGGGCTTGTACGTCCCGAAGGTCACCGTGACGTCGGCGCGCAGCGCCGCGCCCGGGACCTCGCCGGTGTCCGCGTCGACCCCACTCGGCAGGTCCACCGCGACCAGCACCCCGGTCCGCGGCGCCGTCGCGTACGGCTGGGCCGCCGGGCGCAGGCCGCCGCTCCCGCCGATGCCGACGATGCCGTCGAGGACGAGGTCGGCGCGCCGGAAGTCGGCCAGGCCGACGTCCGGGTCCGCACTCACCCGGCCACCCGCGGCCCGCAGCGCCGCCAGGCCGCCCGCGTGGGCGCGGTCCGGGCTGAGCAGCACCGCACTGACGGCCGCGCCGCGACGGGCCAGCCGGGCGCCTGCGAAGAGCGCGTCACCACCGTTGTCACCGCTGCCGGCCAGCACCAGGACACGGCTGCCGTAGACCCGCCCCCGACGCTCCGTCAGCAGTCGCGCGCAGGTGGCGGCCAGGCCGGCCACCGCGCGGTCCATCAGCGGCTGCCCGGCCAGCGCGGCCTCGGCGGCACGTACCTGTTCGACGGTGTGAGCGTGGCGCATGGCTCGACGCTACCCCGCGCCCTCAGCGATCACCACGGCCGTCGCCACGCCGGCATCGTGGCTCAGCGAGAGGTGCCAGCTGCGGACACCCAGCCGCTCGGCCAGTGCCTCGATCGTCCCCGTGACGTGCAGAGTCGGCCGGCCCGACTCCTCGGACCGCACCTCCGCGTCGTGCCAGTCCAACCCACCCGGCGCACCGAGCGCCTTGGCCAGCGCCTCCTTCGCGGCGAACCGCGCCGCCAGCGAGGCCGCCCCCCGCCTCGCGCCACTCGCAAGCAACTGCTCCGCCGGGGTGAACAGCCGGTCCGCCATCCCCGGCGTCCGCTCCAGCGCAGCCTCGAACCGCTCGATGGAGGCGACGTCGATTCCCACTCCGATGATCACCCAGCCGACGATACGGGACGCCCCCGCGACAGGGAGCCCGGTCGCCCGGCACACTTTCGAGTGAGCATCACGTCGACAGCCCGCCCTGCCCGGTCCGCGCACCTACGGTGGCGTTACCGGAGCAGCAGGAGGGAGAAGGGCCATGGTCGCCATGCCAGCCATCGAGCGTCCGGTGAGCGCCGAAGGGGATCTCCTTCAGGAGTTCCTGGAGCTCTCCACCCCGGAGGGCTACCGAGCCGAACTCATCGACGGGGAGATCGTCGTGACACCACCACCGGACGGCGCGCACGAGACCGCGATCGCGCTGATCGTCAGGCAGCTGATGCGCAAGGCCGCCACCGAGTGCGACGCTCTGGGCAACAAGGGCCTGATCACCCCCGGAGGCCGATTCATCCCTGACGGTACTGTCACGCCGGTCGGCCACTTCGAGCATGCCGAGTCCTGGGCGGGGACCGCCGGCGTGCTGTTGGTCTACGAGGTCACCTCCACCCACCCCGCCAAGGACCGCGAGGCCAAGCGGCTCGGCTACGCCGCCGCGGGCATCCCCTGCTACCTGCTGGTCGACCGCGACGAGGCCAAGGTGACACTGTTCACCGACCCGGAGAGGGGCGACTACGCCTCGAGCCACCAGGTCGCCTTCGGCAAGCCCCTCGACCTGCCCGCCCCGTTCTCCTTCACCCTGGACACCGGCCCCCTGCGGTAGTCCGCAGGGGGCCGGGGGCCTCGCTACTCCACCGTGACGGACTTCGCCAGGTTGCGGGGCTGGTCCACCTCGTGGCCCTTGGCCGTCGCCAGCTCGCAGGCGAAGACCTGGAGCGGGACGGTCGACACCAGCGGCTGGAGCAGGGTCGGCGTCACCGGGATGCGGATCAGGTGGTCGGCGTACGGGACGACCGCCTCGTCGCCCTCCTCGGCGATCACGATGGTCCGCGCACCGCGGGCCCGGATCTCCTGGATGTTGGAGACGATCTTGTCGTGCAGGATCGAGCGCCCGCGCGGCGAGGGGACGACGACCACGACCGGCAGCCCCTCCTCGATCAGCGCGATCGGTCCGTGCTTCAGCTCGCCCGCCGCGAAGCCCTCGGCGTGCATGTACGCCAGCTCCTTGAGCTTGAGCGCACCCTCCAGCGCCACCGGGAAGCCCACGTGGCGGCCGAGGAACAGCACCGAGTTGGCGTCCGCCAGCGACCGGGCCAGCTCGCGCACCGGCTCCATGGTCTCCAGCACCTGCTCGACCTGGCGCGGCGCGTCCGCGAGCTGCTCGATGACGGCGCGGATCTCGTCGCCCCACTTGGTGCCGCGCACCTGGCCCAGGTACAGGGCGACCAGGTAGCAGGCGACCAGCTGGGTGAGGAACGCCTTGGTGGAGGCGACCGCGACCTCGGGGCCGGCGTGCGTGTAGAGCACGGCGTCCGACTCGCGCGGGATCGTCGACCCGTTGGTGTTGCAGATCGCCAGCACCTTGGCGCCCTGCTCGCGGGCGTGCCGCAGCGCCATCAGGGTGTCCATGGTCTCGCCGGACTGCGAGATCGCGATGACCAGCGTGCGGTCGTCCAGGATCGGGTCCCGGTAGCGGAACTCCGAGGCCACCTCGACCTCGCACGGGACGCGGGTCCAGTGCTCGATGGCGTACTTGGCGATCATGCCGGCGTGGAACGCGGTGCCGCAGGCCACGATGACGACCTTGTCGACCTCGCGCAGCACCGAGTCCGGGATGCGCACCTCGTCCAGGGTCAGCCGGCCGTCGGTGCCGATCCGGCCGAGCAGGGTGTCCGCGACCGCCTTCGGCTGCTCGGCGATCTCCTTGAGCATGAAGTAGTCGTAGCCGCCCTTCTCGGCGGCCGAGGCGTCCCAGTCCACGTGGTACTCGCGGACGTCGGCGGGGGTGCCGTCGAAGTTGGTGACGGTCACCGCGTCGCCGCGCAGCTCCACGACCTGGTCCTGGCCCAGCTCGATCGCCTCGCGGGTGTGCGCGATGAACGCCGAGACGTCCGAGGCGAGGAAGTTCTCGCCGACGCCGCGCCCGACCACCAGCGGCGAGTTGCGCCGCGCACCGACCACCACGTCCGGCGCGTCCGCGTGCACCGCGACCAGCGTGAAAGCGCCGTCCAGCTGGCGGCAGACGATCCGCATGGCCTCGGCCAGGTCACCGGTGTAGGCCTCGGCCAGCAGGTGGGCGACCACCTCGGTGTCGGTCTCCGAACGCAGCGTGTGGCCGCGCTCGGTCAGCTCGGACCGCAGCCAGGCGAAGTTCTCGATGATGCCGTTGTGCACCACCGCGACCCGCAGGTCGTCGTCCAGGTGAGGGTGGGCGTTGGCATCGGTCGGGCCGCCGTGGGTGGCCCAACGGGTGTGGCCGATACCGGTGGTGCCGCCGGGGAGGGGGGTCTCGGCGAGCGACTTCTCAAGATTGACGAGCTTGCCGGCCCGCTTGTCGGTGGCGAGGCTCCACTGCCCTGCGGAGTCCGCCGTCTGGATGGCCACGCCGGCTGAGTCGTACCCTCGGTACTCCAGCCGCCGCAGCCCTGCGATCACTACATCGAGCGCGGGCTGAGAGCCCACATAACCAACAATTCCGCACATGTGTGTCAGCATAAGGGCCGCTCGATTTCACCCAGGCCACGGCCGGGACAACGGTGCGTGACCGACACCACAGCACCGGCCCGGCCGACTACGGCCCACAATGGACGGGTGCTGACCGAACTGTGTACGCGGGGCGCTGCCACCGCGCCCGGCCCATCGCCGTCTCCGTACGTCGATCTCTCCCGGGCCGAGTGGAGCGCCCTGCGCGACCGAACGCCGCTGCCGCTCTCCGCGCAGGAGGTGGAACAGCTGCGTGGCCTCGGCACCGCCCTGGACCTGGACGAGGTACGGGACGTCTACCTGCCGCTCTCCCGGCTGCTCAACCTCTACATCCACGCCACCCACGAACTGCGCGGCGCGCTGGGCACCTTCCTCGACATGGGGGACACCGAGCGCACCCGGACGCCGTTCATCATCGGCGTGGCCGGGTCGGTGGCGGTGGGCAAGTCCACCAGCGCCCGTCTGCTGCAGGCCCTGCTCGCCCGCTGGCCCGAGCACCCGCGGGTCGAACTGGTGACCACCGACGGCTTCCTGCTCCCCAACGAGGAGCTGCGCCGACGCGGCCTGATGGCCCGCAAGGGCTTCCCGGAGTCCTACGACCGCCGGGCGCTGATGCGCTTCGTCGCGGACGTGAAGGCGGGCAAGCAGGAGGTCACCGCGCCGGTCTACTCGCACCTGGTCTACGACATCGTGCCGGACCGCCGGCTCACCGTGCAGCGCCCGGACATCCTGATCGTCGAGGGACTGAACGTCCTGCAGCCGGCCCTGCCCGGCCACGACGGCCGGACCCGGCTCGCGGTGGCCGACTACTTCGACTTCTCGATCTACGTCGACGCCCGCACCGACGACATCGAGAGCTGGTACCTGTCCCGCTTCAAGAAGCTGCGGGACACCGCCTTCCTGGACCCGAACTCCTACTTCCGCCGCTTCACCGAGGTGCCGGAGAGCGAGGCGCTGGAGTACGGCCGGCAGGTCTGGCGGACCATCAACAAGCCCAACCTGCTGGAGAACGTGCTGCCCACCCGCGGCCGGGCGACGCTGGTGCTGCAGAAGGGCGCCGACCACAAGGTCCGCCGCGCCCTTCTGCGCAAACTCTGACCGCAGGTCAGCCCAGGTGGGTGCGGACCGACTCGGCGAGCCGCTCGGCGATCGCCCGGGCCTGGTCCTGGTCGGCCGCCTCCACCATTACCCGAACCAGCGGCTCGGTACCGGACGGACGGAGCAACACCCGTCCGGTGCCGCCGAGTTCGGCCTCCGCCTCGGCGACGGCGGCAGTCAGCTCGGCGCAGTCGCCGACCCGGGTGCGGTCCACGCCCTTGACGTTGATCAGCAGCTGCGGGAGCCGGGTCATCACGGCGGCGAGATCGGCCAACGGCTGCTTGGTGGCGGCCAGTCGGGCTCCGAGCATCAGGCCGGTGAGCGTGCCGTCGCCGGTGGTCGCGTGGTCCAGCAGGATCACGTGGCCGGACTGCTCACCGCCGAGCGCGTAGCCGTGCGCCTTCATCGCCTCCAGCACGTAGCGGTCGCCCACCGCGGTCTGGATCAGCTCGATACCCTCGCGCTCCATGGCCAGCTTGAAGCCGAGGTTGGACATCACGGTGGCCACCGCGGTGTTGCGGCGCAGCGTGCCGGCCTCGCGCATGGCGACGGCGAGGATGGCGAGGATCTGGTCGCCGTCCACCACGTTGCCGTCCGCGTCGGCGGCCAGGCAGCGGTCCGCGTCGCCGTCCAGCGCGATGCCGAAGTCGGCCCTGTGCTCGCGCATCGCGGCCTGGAGCTGGTCCAGGTGGGTCGAGCCGACGCCGTCGTTGATGTTCAGACCGGTGGGCTCGGCGCCCAGCGTGTAGACCACCTCCGCGCCGGCCCGGGCGAAGGCCTCGGGGGCGACCCGGGCGGCCGCGCCGTGCGCGCCGTCGATGACGACCTTGACGCCGTCCAGCCGGTTCGGCAGCACCGCGACCAGGTGGGCGACGTACTTGTCGAAGCCCTCGGTGTACTCGCGCACCCGGCCGACGGCCTCGCCGGTCGGGCGGGTCCAGTCCTCCTCGGTGCCGTGCGAGTAGCGGTGGTAGTGCGCCTCGATGGCGTCCTCGATGGCGTCGTCCAGCTTGATGCCGCCGCGGGCGAGGAACTTGATGCCGTTGTCGGGCATCGCGTTGTGGCTGGCGGAGAGCATCACGCCGAAGTCCGCGCCGAGCGAGCCGGTCAGGTACGCCACTGCGGGGGTGGGCAGCACGCCGACCCGCAGGACGTCCACGCCCGCGCTCGCGAGGCCGGCGATGACCGCCGCCTCCAGGAACTCGCCCGAGGCGCGCGGGTCGCGGCCGACCACCGCGACCGGGCGGTGCCCGGCGAACGCCCCCGCGTCGCCCAGTACATGGGCTGCCGCCACCGAGAGGCTCAGCGCCAGCTCGGCGGTCAGCCCCTCATTGGCCACACCACGTACGCCGTCCGTACCGAAGAGTCGTGCCACTGGTCCCGTCCTTTGTCGCCGGCCGCCGGCGGGGGCGCCCAGCGCCGACCCGGCCCGCGGGAAGGAGTCCCCCTGGCCGCCTGACCGGTCCAGGGAGCACGACGCCCCGGGGCACATGAAGTGCTCCGGGGCGTACAAGTCCCACCTGCGGGGTGCGCACCATGGCTGGTACGCACCCCGCGGCGTGACTAGCGCTTGCTGTACTGCGGGGCCTTGCGGGCCTTCTTGAGACCGGCCTTCTTGCGCTCGACGGCACGGGCGTCACGCATCAGGAAGCCGGCCTTCTTGAGGGCGGGACGGTTGTTGTCCACGTCCACCTCGTTCAGGGCACGGGCCACGCCGAGGCGCAGCGCGTAGGCCTGACCGGAGACGCCGCCACCCGAGATGCGGGCGATGACGTCGTAACGGCCGTCCAGCTCAAGGAGCTTGAAGGGCTCGTTCACGGTCTGCTGGTGCACCTTGTTGGGGAAGTAGTTCTCCAGGGTGCGACCGTTGATCTTCCACTTGCCGGTGCCGGGGACGATGCGCACGCGGGCGATCGCCTCCTTGCGACGGCCCAGGCCGGCGGCCGGGATGGCCTCGGCGAAGCGGCCGACCGAGGACTCGGTCGAGTAGGAGGTCTCTTCCTCGGAGGTGTACTCGGTGAGCTCCACCTCGTCGTTGAAGTCGACCTCAAGGGTGGTCTCAGCGGCAGTCTCGGCCACGGTGTTCCTCAGCTTTTCAGTGATGGGGGGCTTGGTGGCCGGAATTACTGCGCGACCTGGGTGATCTCGAACGGCACCGGCTGCTGCGCAGCGTGCGGGTGCTGGTCGCCCGAGTAGACCTTCAGCTTGGAGAGCATCTGGCGGCCCAGGGTGTTCTTGGGGATCATGCCCTTGATGGCCTTCTCGACTGCCTTCTCCGGGTTCTTGTCCAGGAGGTCGTCGTAGCGGACCGAGCGGAGACCGCCCGGGAAACCGCTGTGGCGGTAGGCCAGCTTCTGGGTCTTCTTGTTCCCAGACAGGTGCACCTTGTCCGCGTTGATGATGATGACGAAGTCACCAGTGTCAACGTGCGGCGCGTAGATCGCCTTGTGCTTGCCCCGGAGGAGGTTGGCGGCCTGGGAGGCCAGGCGGCCGAGCACAACGTCTTGCGCGTCGATGACGTGCCACTGACGCTGGACGTCGCCGGGCTTGGGGCTGTACGTACGCACGGTCGTAGCCTTCGCTTTTCAGTGAGTGAGTCCTGACAGGAGCACCTGGACGAGGGATCAGCCCGGACCCGCTTGGACGCAATTCAAGGGGGAGCCGCTGGTCATCGGCCTGGTATCTCCGGCGTACCGACCTCTCACGTGAGATGGAGCGAGCCAATACGCACAACAAGGGCCAACCTTACCCGCCCGGCTGGGCAGGTCCAAATCACCGGCCCGTGCTCACCGCTCGCGCTGCACCCGGGCCTCGTCCCAGACCGGCTCCGGCGACTCGTAGACCTTGCCGTCCGAGCCGAAAACCAGGAAGCGGTCGAAGGTCTTGGCGAACCAGCGGTCGTGCGTGACGCACAGCACCGTGCCGTCGAAGGCCTCCAGCCCCTCCTGGAGGGCCTCGGCGCTCTCCAGGTCCAGGTTGTCCGTGGGCTCGTCCAGCAGCAGGGCGGTGACGCCGTCCAGCTCCAGTTTGAGGATCATCAGCCTGGCCTGCTGGCCACCGGAGAGCGACTCGAAGCGCTGCTCCTCCTGCTTGTCCAGCTCGTAGCGGCGCAGCACGCCCATCGCGGCCTTGCGGTCCAGCGCGTGCTCCTCCTCGACGATCGAGCGCACGGTGCGGCCGAACAGCTCGGGGTGCGCATGGGTCTGCCGGAAGTGCCCGGCCACCACCCGGGCGCCGAGCTTCCAGGTTCCGGTGTGGGCCACCGTCTCGTCGCCCGCCAGCATCCGCAGGAAGTGCGACTTGCCGGAGCCGTTGGAGCCCAGCACCGCGACCCGCTCGCCGTAATAGACCTCCAGGTCGAAGGGCATCATCAGGCCGGTGAGCCCCAGCTTCTCCAGGGTGACCGCCCGCACACCGGTGCGGCCGCCCTTGAGGCGCATGCTGATGGACTGCTCGCGCGGGGGCTCCTCCGGGCGGCCGGCGTCCTCGAACTTCTTCAGCCGGGTCTGCGCGGCGGCGTAGCGGGTGGCCAGCGCGTGGCTGACCGAGGCCGCCTGGCGCAGCGTGACCACCAGCTTCTTGAGCTTGGCGTGTTCCTCGTCCCAACGCCGCCCGAGCTCCTCGAAGCGGGCGAAGCGCTCCTTGCGGGCCTCGTGGAAGGACTCGAACCCGCCGCCGTGCACCCAGACGCTGCTGCCACCGCCGCCGAAGCCCGACTCGACGCTGATGATCTTGTCGGCGGCCCGGGAGAGCAGCTCCCGGTCGTGCGAGATGAAGAGCACGGTCTTGGAGGTGGACCGGATGGCCTCCTCCAGCCAGCGCTTGCCCGGGACGTCCAGGTAGTTGTCCGGCTCGTCCAGCAGCAGCACCTCCTCGGGGCCGCGCAGCAGCGCCTCCAGCACCAGCCGCTTCTGCTCGCCGCCGGAGAGCGTGTTGAGGCCGCGGAACTGGGCCCGGTCGAACGGCATCCCGAGGGCCGCCGTGGTGCAGACGTCCCAGTCGGTCTCGTACTCGTAGCCGCCCGCGTCGGCCCAGTCGGCCAGCGCCTGGGCGTAGGCCATCTGGCTCTTCTCGTCGTCCTGCGCCATCATCGCCAGCTCGGCGGCGTCCACCGTCCTGGCGGCCACCGCGATCCGCTGCGGCGCGACGGAGACCAGCAGGTCGCGGACGGAGGCGTCGGCCGGCAGCGCGCCGGGCGTCTCGCGCTGGTCCTCGCGGCCGGTGGTGCCGACGAACTGGCGCATCACGCCGAGCCCGCCGCTGACCGTCACCGTGCCGCCGTGCGGCTGCGTGTCGCCCGCGATCATGCGCAGCAACGTGGTCTTGCCGGCGCCGTTGGCGCCCACCAGGGCGACCGCGGAGCCCTCGCCGACCCGGAAGGACGCGTCGTCGAACAGCACCCGCCCGTCCGGCAGGTAGTACTCAAGGTGCGAAATCTCGACGTGTCCCATGAGGGCGATTTTGCTATGCCGAGGGCTCCCGGCCCAAACGGATTACCCCTGGCCAGGCAGCGTGCGCATCCGGCGCGCCTCGCGGTTGCGCTCGGCGAGCTTGTCGTCGGCCGGGTAGCCGACCTCCTCCAGCGTCAGCCCGTACGGCCGGACCACGTTGACGGCGCTGTTGCGCACCCGCCCGGCCAGCACCTGTCCGGGGAACTCCACCGGCCGGTGCCCGTCGCCCACCAGCAGCATCGAACCGACCAGCGCCCGCACCATGTTGTGGCAGAAGGCGTCCGCCCGCACCGTGGCCACCGCCAACTGCCCGGCCACACCGGCGGTGTGGCTGTCCGCCGGGACCCGCTCCCAGTGCAGGTCGAGCAGCGTGCGGATGGTGGTGGCACCCTCGCGCTTCTTGCAGTACGCGGCGAAGTCGTGCTCGCCGAGCAGCAGCCGGGCCGCCTCGTTCATCAGGTCGATGTCCAGCGGGCGGTCGTGCCAGAGCACATGGCCGCGCAGCAGCGGGTCCACGCCGCCCTGGTGGTCGGCCACCCGGTAGGCGTACCGGCGCCAGATCGCGGCGAAGCGGGCGTCGAAGCCGGCCGGCGCCTCGGACAGCCGGTAGATCCGGACGTCGCCCGGCAGCCGCCCGGCGAGCCGGCGCAGCAGCTTCTCACCGTGCTCGGCCCACAGCTCGACCGGCAGGTCCACATGCGCGACCTGCCCGCGCGCGTGCACCCCGGCGTCCGTGCGCCCGGCCACGGTCAGGTCGTAGGGCTCGGCGGAGCGCGTCACGATCTGCAGCGCGCTCTCGATCTCGCCCTGCACCGTCCGCCGCCCGGGCTGCCGCGCCCACCCGGAGAACTCGGCCCCCTGGTACGCCAGATCCAACCGGATCCGCACGGTCCCCTCGGCCGGCCCGTCCTGCCGCTGGGGCTGCTCGCAATCCTTCAGCACTGCCAGTACTCCCGTACTCCCGGTAGAAAGGAACGGGCCCGCTCCCCCATCACTGGGAGAACGGGCCCGGACAACACCTCAGGGTGTTCAGGCGGTCTCGACCTCAGAGGTCTCGACAGCAGGAGCCTCGGCAACCTCGGCGTCCTTGGCGGCACGCTTGGTGGCACCCTCGGCCTCGCCGACGGCGGTCTGCGCGACGGTCAGCGCCTCGACCAGCTCGATCACGGCCATCGGGGCGTTGTCGCCACGACGGGGACCGATCTTGGTGATACGGGTGTAGCCACCCGGGCGGTTCTCGTAGCGCGGCGCAATCTCGGTGAAGAGGGTGTGCAGCACGGAGACGTCGGTGATCGTCTTGCGGACGATACGACGGTTGTGGATGTCACCGACCTTCGCCTTGGTGATCAGGCGCTCGGCCAGCGGGCGCATCCGACGGGCCTTGGCCTCGGTCGTGGTGATGCGGCCGTACTGGAACAGCTCGCGGCACAGGCCGGCGAGCAGCAGCGGCTCGTGGTGCGGGCCACCGCCGAGGCGGGCACCCTTCGTGGGACGGGGCATGGTAGCTCCTTGTATCTCCGAATCCGGCCGTATCAGGTACCGGAACGGGCGTCCGGGCACTGTTGCCCGAGCGGCTTTCCTTCATGAATCGGGGCGGCTCCGGTGGGAGCCGCCCCGAGCCAAACTCAGTACTGCTCAGTCTCCGCGTAACCCGCGTCGTCCAGGTCGTCGGCGCCGAAGGCGTCGGCGGCGGCGGTCGGGTCGAATCCGGGCGGGCTGTCCTTGAGGGCCAGGCCCATGCCGGCCAGCTTCGCCTTGACCTCGTCGATCGACTTCGCACCAAAGTTGCGGATGTCGAGCAGGTCGGCCTCGGAGCGGGCCACGAGCTCACCCACGGTGTGGATGCCCTCGCGCTTGAGGCAGTTGTACGACCGAACGGTGAGCTCGAGCTCCTCGATCGGCAGCGCCAGGTCGGCCGCCAGGGCGGCGTCCGTCGGCGAGGGGCCCATGTCGATGCCCTCGGCGTCGATGTTCAGCTCGCGGGCGAGACCGAACAGCTCCACCAGGGTCTTACCGGCCGACGCCATGGCGTCACGCGGGCGCATGGCGGGCTTGGTCTCGACGTCGACGATCAGCTTGTCGAAGTCGGTGCGCTGCTCGACACGGGTGGCCTCGACCTTGTAGGTGACCTTCAGCACGGGGCTGTAGATCGAGTCGACCGGGATACGGCCGATCTCCTGGCCGGAAGCCTTGTTCTGGACGGCGGAGACGTAGCCGCGACCGCGCTCGACGGTCAGCTCCATCTCCAGCTTGCCCTTGCCGTTGAGCGTGGCGAGGACGAGCTCGGGGTTGTGCACCTCGACACCGGCCGGGGGGGCGATGTCGGCGGCGGTGACCACACCGGGGCCCTGCTTGCGCAGGTACATCACGACCGGCTCGTCGTGCTCCGAGGAGACGACCAGCTGCTTGATGTTGAGGATGAGGTCGGTGACGTCCTCCTTGACGCCCGGCACGGTGGTGAACTCGTGCAGGACACCGTCGACGCGGATGCTGGTGACAGCGGCACCCGGGATCGAGGAGAGGAGCGTGCGGCGCAGGGAGTTGCCGAGGGTGTAGCCGAAGCCCGGCTCGAGCGGCTCGATCACGAACCGCGAGCGGTACTCGTCGACGACCTCTTCGGTCAGCGAGGGGCGCTGAGCGATCAGCATTTTGGATCCTCCAGTTGTTCTCGACGCCCACTATTTGACGTCGAACAGAACCAAGCGTACGGGGTCCCAATCGCAGCAACAACGAACTGCATGGGACCCCGTACGTGGTTTAAAGCACCAGTACCCGAAGGCGCTGCGTCAGACGCGGCGACGCTTCGGCGGACGGCAGCCGTTGTGCGGGGTGGGGGTGACGTCCTGGATCGAGCCGACCTCCAGGCCGGTGGCCTGGAGCGAGCGGATCGCGGTCTCGCGGCCGGAGCCCGGACCCTTCACGAAGACGTCGACCTTGCGCATGCCGTGCTCCTGCGCGCGACGGGCAGCGGCCTCGGCGGCCATCTGCGCGGCGAACGGGGTGGACTTGCGCGAGCCCTTGAAGCCGACGTGGCCGGCGGAGGCCCAGGAGATCACGTTGCCCGCGGGGTCCGTGATCGAAACGATGGTGTTGTTGAACGTGCTCTTGATGTGGGCGTGCCCATGAGCGACGTTCTTCTTCTCCTTGCGGCGCACCTTCTTGGCGCCGGCAGCCTGACGACCCTTGGGGGGCATAAGTCTGTTTCTCCTACTGAGGTGATCGGTCCGCTACCCGCGGGCCGGAGGGAAGTCCGGTTTAGGGGCGGACTACTTCTTGCCCGGCTTCTTCTTGCCGGCAATCGCGCGACGCGGGCCCTTGCGGGTACGCGCGTTGGTGTGGGTGCGCTGACCGCGGACCGGCAGGCCACGGCGGTGACGCAGACCCTCGTAGCAGCCGATCTCGACCTTGCGGCGGATGTCGGCGGCCACCTCACGGCGGAGGTCACCCTCAACGGTGTAGTTGGCGTCGATCCACTGCGCGAGCTTGACGAGGTCGTCCTCGCTGATGTCGCGAACGCGGATGTCGGGGTTCACGCCAGTCTCGGCCAGCGACTGCTGGGCGCGGGTACGGCCGATGCCGTAGACGTACGTGAGGGCGATCTCGATCCGCTTTTCGCGGGGGAGATCAACGCCGGCGAGGCGTGCCATTCATGGCTCCTGTGATTCTTCAGAGGTCTTACGAACTGCCTACTCCTACAACTCTCGCTGAGGGAGCCCCGGCCTCTGACCGGGGGTGGCAGTCCGTCCAAGGGTGGACGGATCGGGCAGCCCGTGTATGACGTTGGTGCGCGTCGCGCGAAGTACTACGAGAAATGCGGGGGGACGATCAGCCCTGGCGCTGCTTGTGGCGCAGGTTGTCGCAGATCACCATGACCCGGCCGTGACGGCGGATCACCTTGCACTTGTCGCAGATCTTCTTGACGCTCGGCTTGACCTTCATGGTTCAGGTTCTCCGGGTCTAGATCTGACGTTACTTGTAGCGGTAGACGATCCGACCACGCGTCAGGTCGTAGGGGCTGAGCTCCACCACGACCCGGTCGTCCGGCAGGATGCGGATGTAGTGCATACGCATCTTGCCGCTGATGTGCGCGAGGACCTTGTGACCGTTCTGCAGCTCAACCTTGAACATGGCGTTCGGGAGAGACTCGATCACGGTGCCCTCGATCTCAATGGCGCCTTGCTTCTTTGCCATGAACTGCGAGATCCACCTTCCGGGACCGGCTACCGTATGCGGCACGCTCGTGCGAACCTGGGTTCACCCCGTCCCTAGGGAAGAGGGCGTGCAAGAGCACGCTACGAGTGAGCCGACAGTCCATCGTACGTTACCGGCGCACGGAACCCAAAACCGGGGCTAGTACTGCGAGTGCTGCTGCGCACCGATCCGGATCGGCTGGACGACGGCGGTGCAGGCGGCGCAACGGCTCGCGGCCTCCGGTATCTCGGTGAGGCACTCGGGGCACGGGCGCTTCGCCGCCTTCGGCTTCTTCGGCAGGTAGCGGGCGCTCGCCTTGCTCACCGGCAGCACCACGCAGAAGTACAGCACCGCCGCGGTCATCACGAAGGTGATCAGCACGTTCAGGAACTGCCCGTACGGGAAGGTCACTCCGGCCTGGGTGAACGACTTCGAGCTGAAGTCGCCGGCCGCGCCGGTCGCCACGCCCACCAGCGGGGTGAGGAAGGCCTTGACGAAACCGCCGACCACGGCCGTGAACGCGGAGCCGATGACGATGCCGACGCCCATGTCGACGACGTTGCCGCGCATCATGAACTCGCGGAAGCCCTTGAGCACTGTTGTCCCCTATATGTCCGATACGCCTGGTGTTCGAACCAGTGACGATACCGGCTATCCGAGCGGGTCCGGCGCCGCGGTCACGCCCAGCGCCGCGAGCTGCGCCTTTCCGCCGTCGAAGGCGGTCAGCACCAGCGGGCCCTGCTCGGTGACGGCGACCGAGTGCTCCCAGTGCGCCGCCCAGGTCCCGTCGTTGGTGACGACCGTCCAGTCGTCCTCCAGCACGCTGGTGTGCGGGGTGCCCAGCGAGACCATCGGCTCGATCGCCAGGACCGTGCCGGGGATCAGCTTCGGGCCCTTGCCGCGGCCGCGCTCGACGTAGTTCAGCACGTGCGGCTCCATGTGCATCGCGGTGCCGATGCCGTGGCCGCCGTAGCCCTCGGTGATGCCCCACTTGCCCTTGGGCGGCAGCGGCTGACGGCGGATGAAGCCCTCGATCGCCTTGGACACGTCGGCCAGCCGGTTGCCCTTCTTCATCTGGGCGATGCCGGCCCACATCGAGCCCTCGGTCACCCGGCTGAGCATCTCGACCTCGGGACGAACCTCGCCGACCGGGACGGTGATGGCGGCGTCGCCGTGCCAGCCGTCCACGATCGCGCCGCAGTCGATGGAGATGACGTCGCCCTCGAGCAGCACCCGGTCACCGGGGATCCCGTGCACCACCTCGTTGTTGACCGAGGCGCAGATCACCCCGGGGAACCAGAGGCCGCCGTGGTCGGCGCGGAAGTTGGAGGTGGCGCCGTGGTCGGCGATGACCTTGGCCGCGATGTCGTTCAGCTCCTGGGTGCTGATCCCGGGGGCCACCGCGGCGCGGCAGGCCTTGAGGGCCTCGGCGACGACCAGGCCGGCCACCCGCATCTTCGCGATCTGCTCGGAGGTCTTGATCTCCACCATCTGGGCCACGCCTTTCGTCTGTGTACCGCACGGTCCTTGCCGGGCGGCCCTTCGCTGAGACAACGGTACGACGCCGCACGGCCGCGGCGCCCCGACCCGGGGCGCCGCGGCCGTGGGGCACGCGGGGTGTCGCTCAGAAACCTGTTGTTCAGGCCTGCTTGCGCTGCTCCAGCGCGTCAACGGCGCGCTGGGTGACCTCGTCCACCTTGCCGAGCGCCGGGATCGTGGTGACCAGGCCCTGCTGGGCGTAGTACTCGATGATCGGCTCGGTCTCGGTGTGGTAGACCTCGAGGCGGTTGCGGACCGTCGACTCGGTGTCGTCGGCACGCTGGTACAGCTCGCCACCGCACTCGTCGCAGACGCCCTCGACGGACGGCGCGTTGTAGTGCACGTGGAACACGTGGCTGCCGTCGTTGCGGCACAGCCGGCGACCGGCGATGCGCTTGACGACCTCGTCCTCGGGGACCTCCAGGTCCAGCACGCCGTTGAGGGCGATGCCGGACTCCGCAAGGATCTCGTCCAGGGCCTTGGCCTGCACGAGGTTGCGGGGGAACCCGTCCAGCAGGAAGCCGTGGGCGGCGTCCTCCTGGGCGAGCCGGTCCTTGGCCATCCCGATGGTCACCTCGTCCGGTACGAGCCGACCTGCGTCCATGTAGCCCTTGGCCTCGAGCCCCAACGGGGTGCCCTGGCTGATGTTGGCCCGGAAGAGGTCGCCGGTGGAGATGTGCGGGATGGACAGGGTCTTGGCCAGAACATGCGCCTGAGTACCCTTCCCGGCCCCGGGAGGTCCGACGAGGACGATACGCATCAGCGGAGGAACCCTTCGTAATTACGCTGCTGGAGCTGGCTCTCGATCTGCTTCACAGTTTCGAGTCCGACGCCGACGATGATGAGGATGCTGGTGCCGCCAAACGGAATGGTTGTGCTCTGCTTGAGGGCGACGAGGCCGATCATCGGGATCAACGCGATCAGGCCCAGGTAGAGCGATCCCGGCCACGTGATGCGGGTGAGCACGTAGTTCAGGTATTCGGCCGTCGGGCGGCCGGCCCGGATGCCCGGGATGAAGCCACCATACTTCTTCATATTGTCGGCAACTTCTTCGGGGTTGAAGGAGATGGCGACGTAGAAGAAGGCGAAGAACACGATCAGGACGAAGTACGTCGCCATGTAGATCGGGTGGTCACCCTTGGTGAAGTTGTTCTGGATCCAGACCGCCCAGCCCGCCTTGCTGCTCGTCAGCTGGGCCACCAGGGCCGGGATGTACAGCAGCGACGAGGCGAAGATCACCGGGATGACACCGGCCTGGTTGACCTTCAGCGGGATGTAGGTCGAGGTGCCGCCGAAGGCACGCCGCCCGATCATGCGCTTGGCGTACTGCACCGGGATCCGGCGCTGCGCCTGCTCGACGAAGATGACCAGGACCACCACCACGACGCCCACACCGAGGACCGCGAAGAAGTCGATCCAGCCGCTCGCGAGCGTGCCGGCCTTCTTGATGGCCCAGAGCTGGCCCGGGAAACCGGACGCGATCGAGGTGAAGATCAGGATGGACATGCCGTTGCCGATGCCGCGGTCGGTGATCAGCTCACCGAGCCACATGATCATCGTGGTACCGGCGGTCATCGTCACGACCATGACCATGATCCGGAAGACCGAGGTGTCCGGGACGACCTGGTTGCCGACCGGGCAGGTCGAGAACAGCGCGCCGTTGGACGCGGTGGCCACGATGCCGGTGCCCTGGAGGATCGCGAGCGCGATGGTCAGGTAGCGGGTGTACTGCGTGATCTTCGTGGTGCCGGCCTGACCCTCCTTCTTCAGCGCTTCCAGTCGCGGGATCACGACGGTCAGCAGCTGGAGGATGATGCTGGCGGTGATGTAGGGCATGATGCCGAGCGCGAAGATCGTCAGCTGGAGCAGAGCTCCACCACTGAACAGGTTCACAAGGCCGAAGAGACCGTTGTTCGCCTGCTTCACACATGTGTTCACGGCGACAAAGTTGACGCCCGGGACGGGAACGTGCGCACCCATCCGGAACAGCACCATGATGCCCAGCGTGAACAGCAGCTTCTTGCGCAGGTCGGGCGTCTTGAACGCCCGCGCGAACGCACTGAGCACGGTGCCTCCTGCGCCCCCCGCGCGTCGTCGGCGGGAGGGTCGGTCCTGATGGGGGGAGTAAGGGTGTTCCAGCTACCACAAGGCAGACTGTCGCAGCCTACAAGGGAACTCCACGGACTCTAACAGTGTGTGGCCACCCGAATGAAGCTCGTGCGCCATGCGCTTCGCCCGGCCGGGCCGGGATGCCCGGTTTTGGCCGGGGATGCGTCCGGCAGAGTCCGGATTCGGGTGCAGATGAACACACAAAAGGCTGGGCCCCGCCCCTCTCGAAAGAGGGACGGGGCCCAGCCCGTGAAGCTGAGTCAGCCTTGCGTGACCTGAAGTCAGATCAGCTCGGTGACGGTACCGCCGGCGGCGGTGATCTTCGTGGCGGCCGAAGCGGAGACGGCGTCAACCGAAACCTGCAGCGCGACGGAGACCTCGCCGGTGCCCAGGACCTTGACGAGCGAGTTCTTGCGAACCGCGCCCTTCTCGACCAGGCCCTCGACGGTGACCTCTCCACCCTGCGGGTAGAGCTCGGCCAGCTTGTCGAGGTTGACCACCTGGAAGGTGATCTTGAAGGGGTTCTTGAAGCCCTTGAGCTTCGGCAGACGCATGTGGAGGGGCATCTGCCCACCCTCGAAGCGCTGCGGAACCTGGTAACGGGCCTTGGTGCCCTTGGTGCCACGACCAGCGGTCTTACCCTTGGATGCCTCACCACGACCAACACGGGTCTTGGCGGTCTTGGCACCCGGGGCGGGCCGCAGGTTGTGGATCTTGAGCGGAGAGTCCGCCATGTCAGTCAACCTCCTCGACCGTGACGAGGTGACGCACGGTCTGGGCCATCCCGCGAATCTCGGGACGGTCCTCCTTGACGACCACATCGTGCATACGCTTCAGACCCAGCGAGCGCAGCGTCTCGCGGTGGTTCTGCTTGCTACCGATGTAGGACTTGGTCTGGGTGATCTTCAGGCGAGCCATCAGACACCCGCCCCTGCCGCAGCGGCGGTGCCGGCCGCGCGAGCGCGCAGCAGGGCGGCCGGGGCCACGTCCTCCAGCGGCAGGCCACGACGGGCAGCGATCTCCTCGGGGCGAACAAGGCCCTTCAGAGCGGCCACCGTGGCGTGCACGATGTTGATCGCGTTGTCCGAGCCGAGCGACTTCGACAGGATGTCGTGAACGCCGGCGCACTCCAGGACGGCACGCACCGGGCCACCGGCGATAACGCCGGTACCGGGGGACGCCGGCTTCAGGAGCACGACGCCGGCGGCCTTCTCACCCTGGATCGGGTGCGGAATGGTGCCCTGGATACGGGGGACCTTGAAGAAGTTCTTCTTGGCCTCCTCAACACCCTTGGCGATGGCGGCCGGAACCTCCTTCGCCTTGCCGTATCCGACACCCACGGTGCCGTCACCGTCGCCCACCACGACCAGCGCGGTGAAGCTGAAACGACGACCACCCTTGACAACCTTGGCGACACGGTTGATCGCAACGACGCGCTCAACGTAAGCGGTCTTCTCGACGGCGGGGGCGTTGCCCCGGTCGTCGCGCTTACGGTCACGCCGCTCGCCACCGCCGGTGCCGCCGCCGGCGCCGCTACCGCGGCGCTGGGGTCCAGCCATTGGAATTACCTCTCTCGATTACGTCCGTCGACTGAGCCGACGAGCGGCTTAGAAGTCGAGCCCAGCCTCACGGGCAGCGTCCGCCAGGGCGGCGATGCGCCCCGCGTAACGGTTGCCCGCGCGGTCGAAGACGACCGTCTCGATGCCGGCGGCCTTGGTGCGCTCAGCGACCAGGGCGCCGACCTTCTTGGCCAGCTCGCTCTTGTCGCCCTCGACGCCCTTGACGGACACGTCGAGGGTGGACGCCGACGCGAGGGTGTGACCCTTGGCGTCGTCGATGACCTGGGCGAAGATGTGGCGGTTCGAGCGGGTCACGACCAGACGAGGACGAACCTCGGTGCCGGTGACGCGCTTGCGAACGCGGATGGCACGGCGCTTGCGGGCAGAGGGCTTGTAAGCGTTGCCCTTGCCGATCTTGACAGAAAGACTCTTGCCCATGGCTTACTTACCGCTCTTTCCGACCTTGCGGCGGATGACCTCGCCCGCGTACTTGATGCCCTTGCCCTTGTACGGGTCGGGCTTACGCAGCTTGCGGATCTTGGCCGAAATTTCTCCGACCAGCTGCTTGTCGGTCCCGTCCACGTGGAACTTGGTGGGAGACTCGACCGCGAAGGTGATGCCCTCCGGGGCCTCGATCAGGACCGGGTGGCTGAAGCCGAGCTGGAACTCCAGGTTGGAGCCCTTCAGCGCGACACGGTAACCAACACCGTTGATCTCCAGCGACTTGCGGTAGCCCGCGGTCACGCCGGTGATCATGTTCGCCACCAGCGTGCGGGAAAGGCCGTGAAGGGCCTTCGACTGACGCTCGTCGTTCGGGCGCGAGACGACAAGGGTGCCGGTCTCGTCCTTGCTGATCTCGATCGGCTCGGCAACGGTGTGCGAGAGGGAGCCCTTGGGGCCCTTCACGCCGACCGTCTGGCCATCGATGGTGACGTCCACGCCGGCGGGAACCGGGATGGGCAGCCGTCCAATACGCGACATTGCTGTACCTCCGTTTCCCGAATTACCAGACGTAGGCGAGAACTTCTCCGCCTACGCCCTTCTTGGCGGCCTGCTTGTCCGTGAGGAGACCCGAGGACGTGGAGATGATCGCCACGCCCAGGCCGCCGAGGACCTTCGGCAGGTTGGTGGACTTTGCGTAGACCCGCAGGCCCGGCTTGCTGATGCGCTTGATACCAGCGATCGAGCGCTCGCGGTTGGGGCCGAACTTGAGCTCGATGGTCAGCTTCTTGCCGACCTCGCCCTCCTGCGGCTCCTCGACCTTCCAGCCGGAGATGTAACCCTCCTGCTGCAGGATCTGCGCGACGTGCGACTTGATCTTGCTAGCCGGCATCGCCACGGTGTCGTGGTACGCCGAGTTCGCGTTACGCAGACGCGTGAGCATGTCTGCGATGGGGTCGGTCATGGTCATGATGGCCTCAGGCCTCTCTCGCCGTGGTTTCTCCGCGCCAGGTCCCCCCGTCGCACTCCGAGGAGTGCGACAGGGGCACAGACGCAGGGGACCTGCGGCGTTAGTAAGACTGGGTGCGAGCCTTCCGAAGAAGGTCACGACAGCTACGGAGCTGCCGCGCCAGGGGGCCCGACCCCACTACCTTACGGGATCCGGTACAGGAGCCCAAAAGGAGGTGCTGTGGGGTCGGACACCACTGTGTCTCGCGTTGGCGTGCCGAGGGTCCTGGACTACCAGGAGCTCTTGGTCACGCCCGGCAGCTCGCCGCGGTGCGCCATCTCACGGAGGCAGACACGGCACAGGCCGAACTTGCGGTACACCGAGTGCGGACGGCCGCAGCGCTGGCAGCGCGTGTAGGCGCGGACCGCGAACTTCGGCTTACGAGCGGCCTTCGCGATAAGGGACTTCTTCGCCATGGCTTACGCCTCCTTGAACGGGAAGCCCAGAGCGCGCAGGAGCGCCCGGCCCTCGTCGTCGGTCTGGGCGGTGGTCACGACGGTGATGTCCATACCGCGCTGACGGTCGACCTTGTCCTGGTCGATCTCGTGGAACATGACCTGCTCGGTCAGACCGAAGGTGTAGTTGCCACGGCCGTCGAACTGCTTCGGGGAGAGACCACGGAAGTCACGGATACGCGGCAGAGCCAGCGACACCAGACGGTCCAGGAACTCCCACATGCGGTCACCACGGAGGGTGACGTGGGTGCCGATCGGCTGGCCCTCACGCAGCTTGAACTGCGCGATGGACTTGCGAGCCTTCGTCACCGCCGGCTTCTGGCCGGTGATGGCGGTGAGGTCGCGGATGGCACCGTCGATCAGCTTGGAGTCGCGGGCGGCCTCGCCCACACCCATGTTGACCACGACCTTGACCAGGCCGGGGATCAGCATGACGTTCTCGTAGGAGAACTCTTCCTTGAGCTGGCCCTTGATCTCGGAGTTGTAACGCTCCTTGAGGCGGGGGGCCACCTTCTCGACGTTCTCGATGGTCGTCTCAGACATCAGATGTCCTCACCGGTTCGCTTGGCAACGCGGATCTTGTTGCCCTCGTCATCGAAGCGGTAACCAACGCGAGTGACGACCTTCTTGCCGTCCTTCTCCACGACCAGCTGCACGTTGGAAACGTGCACCGGGGCCTCGACGGTGATGATGCCACCGGCGGTGCCCTGGCCGGGCTTGGTGTGCTTCTTGACCCGGTTCACACCCTCGACGAGAACCTTGTTGGCCTCGGGCATGGCCTGAATGACCTTGCCCTGCTTGCCGCGGTCCTTGCCGGTGATGACCTGAACCAGGTCACCCTTCTTGATCTTCATGCTGTTCGCCATGGGTTAGAGCACCTCCGGCGCAAGCGAGATGATCTTCATGAACTTCTTGTCGCGCAGCTCGCGGCCCACCGGGCCGAAGATGCGGGTTCCACGGGGGTCACCATCGGTGTTCTTCAGAACAACCGCGGCGTTCTCGTCGAACCGGATGTACGAACCGTCGGGACGACGGCGCGACTTCACGGTGCGGACGATGACGCACTTGACGACATCACCCTTCTTCACCGAACCACCGGGGATCGCGTCCTTGACGGTCGCGACAATGACGTCCCCGATACCGGCGTAGCGGCGACCGGAACCACCGAGAACGCGGATGCAAAGGATTTCCTTTGCGCCCGTGTTGTCGGCGACACGCAGTCGCGACTCCTGCTGGATCACAGCTTTCTCCTGATCGTCAACGAGAGCTGACGGGCCGGCCGCTGCTCACACCGGCGCCCGCGAGGGACCCGATGCACATACGGCCGTACCCGAACAACTTCGTTACTTGGCCTTCTCGAGGATCTCGACGACGCGCCAGCGCTTCGTCGCGGACAGCGGGCGGGTCTCCGCGAGGAGGACCCGGTCGCCGATGCCGCAGGCGTTCGCCTCGTCGTGCGCCTTCAGCTTGTTCGTACGGCGGATGACCTTGCCGTACAGAGCGTGCTTGACGCGGTCCTCGACGGCGACGACGACGGTCTTGTCCATCTTGTCGCTGACGACGAGACCCTCACGGGTCTTGCGGAAGCCGCGCGCCTCAGTCTCGTTGGTGGTGTTCTCAGTCATCAGGCGTTCTCCACCGTCTCGATGCCCAGCTCGCGCTCGCGCATCAGGGTGTAAATACGCGCGATGTCCTTACGGACGAGCTTGAGCCGTCCGTGGTTGTCGAGCTGCCCGGTCGCCGCCTGGAAGCGGAGGTTGAACAGCTCCTCCTTGGCCTCGCGCAGCTTGCCAACGAGTCCGTCGTTGTCGAGCTCGCGAAGCTCTGCAGCCTTGGTGCCGGCCGACATCAGCTCTCACCTGCCTCGCGCCGGACAATCCGGCACTTCATCGGGAGCTTGTGAGCAGCGCGGGTGAGCGCCTCACGAGCAACCTTCTCATTGGGGTAGGACAGTTCAAACATGATCCGTCCCGGGTGAACGTTGGCAATCCACCACTCCGGCGAACCCTTACCGGAACCCATGCGGGTCTCGGCAGGCTTCTTGGTGAGGGGACGGTCCGGGTAAATGTTGATCCAGACCTTGCCGCCACGCTTGATGTGACGGGTGATGGCGATACGAGCGGACTCGATCTGCCGGTTCGTCACGTAGGCCGGGGTGACGGCCTGGATGCCGTACTCGCCGAACGCGAGTTCGGTGCCACCCTTCGAAGCGCCGCGGCGCTTCGGGTGGTGCTGCTTGCGGTGCTTGACCCGACGGGGGATCAGCATGTCGGTCAGGCCTCCGTTCCGGTGCTCTCGACAGCCGGCGCCTCGGCGGTCACCTGGGCAGCGCCCTCGGTGTTCGCCGGACGACGGCCGCCACGGGCTGCGCCACCGCGCTCGCCACCGCGGCCACCGCGCTCGCCGCCACGCGCGGGGCGGGCGTCGGTGCGGGCCGGGCGGTTGCCCGAGCGGGCAGCAGCGTTCTCAGCGCGGACCTCGGCGATGTTCTTGACATCACCCTTGTAGATCCAGACCTTCACGCCGATACGGCCGAAGGTCGTCTTGGCCTCGAAGAAGCCGTAGTCGACGTTCGCGCGCAGCGTGTGCAGCGGCACACGACCCTCGCGGTAGAACTCCGAACGGCTCATCTCGGCGCCGCCGAGACGACCGGAGCACTGGACCTTGATGCCCTTGGCGCCGGACTTCATGGTGCCCTGCATGCTCTTGCGCATGGCACGGCGGAACGACACGCGGGAGGACAGCTGCTCCGCGACGCCCTGAGCCACGAGCTGGGCGTCCAGCTCGGGGTTCTTGACCTCGAGGATGTTCAGCTGGACCTGCTTGCCGGTCAGCTTCTCGAGGTCGCCGCGGATGCGGTCGGCCTCGGTGCCACGGCGACCGATCACGATGCCGGGGCGGGCGGTGTGGATGTCGACCCGGACGCGGTCGCGGGTGCGCTCGATCTCAACCTTCGAGATACCGGCACGCTCCATGCCCTTCGTCATCATGCGACGAATGGCAACGTCTTCCTTGACGTAGTCCGAGTACAGCTTGTCGGCGTACCAGCGGGACTTGAAGTCCGTGCTGATGCCGAGGCGGAACCCGTGCGGGTTAACCTTCTGGCCCATTACCGGGTCCCTTCCTTGCTGCTGACGACCACGGTGATGTGGCTGGTCCGCTTGCGGATCCGGTAGGCGCGGCCCTGGGCACGCGGACGGAACCGCTTCAGGGTCGGGCCCTCGTCAACGTACGCCTCGCTGATGACGAGGTCGTCCACGTTGTTGTGGTTGTAGTTGTGCACGGCGTTGGCAATGGCGCTGTCAAGCACCTTGCCGACCGGCACAGTCGCGGCCTGCGGAGCGAAACGCAGGACCGCCTGGGCCTCCGTGGCGTTCAGGCCACGGATGAGGTCCACCACGCGGCGGGCCTTCATGGGCGTGACGCGGATGTACCGCGCCTGGGCCCTGGCTTCCATGGTTGTCCCCTTGCTGGTGTAAGTCATGAGTCGTTGCTTATCCGCTTGGCGACTAGCGACGCTTCGACTTGCGGTCGTCCTTGACGTGACCGCGGAACGTACGCGTCGGCGCGAACTCGCCGAGCTTGTGGCCGACCATCGACTCGGTGACGAACACCGGGACGTGCTTACGACCATCGTGCACCGCGATCGTGTGACCGAGCATGCTCGGGCTGATCACGGAGCGACGGGACCAGGTCTTGATGACGTTCTGGGTACCCGCTTCGTTCTGGACATCCACCTTCTTGATGAGGTGGCCGTCGATGAAGGGGCCCTTCTTGAGACTGCGCGGCATCTGACCTGCTCCTAGCGCTTCTTGTTGGTCTTGCGGCGGCGCACGATGAGGGCGTTCGAGGCCTTGTTCGGCTTACGAGTACGACCCTCCTTCTTGCCCCACGGCGAAACCGGGTGGCGACCACCGGAGGTCTTACCCTCACCACCACCGTGCGGGTGGTCGATCGGGTTCATGGCCACACCACGCACGGTCGGGCGAACGCCCTTCCAGCGCATACGGCCGGCCTTGCCCCAGTTGATGTTCGACTGCTCGGCGTTGCCGACCTCGCCGATGGTCGCGCGGCAGCGCGCGTCCACCATGCGGGTCTCGCCGGACGGCATACGAAGGGTCGCGAAGCGCCCCTCGCGGGCCAGCAGCTGGATACCGGCGCCGGCGGAGCGGGCCATCTTGGCACCGCCGCCCGGACGCAGCTCCACAGCGTGGATAACGGTACCGACCGGGATGTTGCGCAGCGGCAGGTTGTTGCCCGGCTTGATGTCGGCCGCGGGGCCGTTCTCAATACGGTCACCCTGCGACAGCTTCGCGGGGGCGATGATGTAGCGCTTCTCGCCGTCCGCGTAGTGCAGCAGCGCGATGCGCGCGGTGCGGTTGGGGTCGTACTCGATGTGCGCGACCTTGGCCGGCACGCCGTCCTTGTCGTGACGACGGAAGTCGATCACGCGGTAGGCGCGCTTGTGTCCGCCACCCTGGTGGCGAGCGGTGATACGACCGGCGTTGTTACGGCCGCCCTTGCTGTGCAGGGGGCGAACCAGCGACTTCTCCGGCGTGGACCGCGTGATCTCTACGAAGTCGGCCACGCTGGAGCCACGACGGCCCGGCGTAGTCGGCTTGTACTTGCGGATGCCCATTTGGCTCTCTCGTCCTCGTCCTTATCGACGGCACGATCTCCGTTAGGAGACCGGACCACCGAAGATGTCGATGCGGTTGCCCTCAGCCAGCGTCACGATGGCGCGCTTGGTGTCCTTGCGCTTGCCAAAGCCCGTCTTGGAGCGCTTGCGCTTGCCCTGACGGTTGAGCGTGTTGACGGACTCGACCTTGACCGAGAAGACCGCTTCGATGGCCTGCTTGATCTGGGTCTTGTTGGCACCCGGCGACACGACGAACGTGTACTTGTTCTCGTCGAGGAGCGAGTAGCTCTTCTCCGAGATGACCGGCTTCACCAAGATGTCACGGGGGTCCGTGAACGTCTTGCTCGTGATCTCTGCAGCCATCAGGCGGCGCTCCCTTCGAGCTCGCCCTCAGCAGCCACAGCCTTGGCGGACGCGGCGGGACCCGCCACGAAACGCTCGAAGGCGGCCTGGGTGAAGACCACGTCGTCGGAGACGAGCACGTCGTAGGTGTTCAGCTGACCGGCGTCCAGGATGTGGACGTTCGGCAGGTTGCGGGCGCTCTTCAGACCCAGCTCGTCGGCACGCTCGACGACGAGGAGGATGTTCTTGCGCTCGGTGATCTTGCCGAACAGGCCCTTGGCGGCCTTGGTCGACGGCGCCTCGGTCGCGGTCACGTCGGTGATGACGTGGATGCGGTCGTAACGGGCCCGGTCGGTGAGCGCGCTGCGCAGAGCGGCGGCGATCATCTTCTTCGGGGTCCGCTGCGAGTAGTCACGCGGCTTGGGGCCGTGGACGATGCCACCGCCCGCGAACTGCGGCGCGCGGGTCGAGCCCTGACGGGCGCGGCCGGTGCCCTTCTGGCGGTACGGCTTGCGGCCGCCGCCTCGGACCTCGCCACGACGCTTGGTCGAGTGCGTACCCTGGCGGGCGCCGGCGAGCTGAGCCACGACGACCTGGTGCATCAGCGGAACGCTGACCTTGGCGTCGAAGATCTCAGCCGGCAGCTCAAGGGTGCCGGTCTTGTCGCCCGCGGGCGACAGGATGTCAATGGTGCTCATATCCTCACAGCCCCTTCGCCGCGGTGCGGACGAGGATGAGGCCGCCGTTCGGACCGGGGATTGCGCCCTTGATCAGGAGCAGCCCCTTCTCCGCGTCAACGGCGTGGATGGTCAGGTTCTGGGTGGTCACGCGCTCGTGGCCCATCCGGCCGGCCATCTTCATGCCCTTGAACACGCGACCCGGGGTGGCGCAGCCACCGATCGAGCCGGGCGAACGGTGCTTGCGCTGCACGCCGTGACCGGCGCCGAGGCCCTTGAAGTTGTGACGCTTCATGACACCGGCGAAGCCCTTGCCCTTGGAGGTGCCGGTCACGTCGACCTTGACACCCGCCTCGAACAGCTCGGCGGTGATCTCCTGGCCCAGCGTGTACTCGGACGCGTCCGAGGTACGCAGCTCGACCAGGTGGCGGCGCGGGGTGACACCGGCCTTGGCGAAGTGACCCGCGAGGGGCTTGTTCACCTTGCGGGGGTCGATCTCGCCGAAACCGATCTGCACGGCGTCGTAGCCGGTGCCATCAGCGGTGTGGATCTGGGTCACGACATTGGGCCCGGCCTTGACGACGGTCACCGGAACGATCCGGTTGTTCTCGTCCCAGACCTGGGTCATGCCGAGCTTCTCGCCCAGGATGCCCTTAATCTGCTTTGCCATCTTCGTCGCGCCTCTCAGAGCTTGATCTCGATGTCGACGCCGGCCGGAAGGTCGAGGCGCATCAGCGAGTCAACGGTCTTCGGGGTCGGGTCGAGGATGTCGATCAGACGCTTGTGGGTGCGCATCTCGAAGTGCTCGCGCGAGTCCTTGTACTTGTGCGGCGAGCGGATGACGCAGTAAACGTTCTTCTCAGTGGGCAGCGGCACCGGGCCCGCGACCTGCGCACCAGTGCGAATGACGGTCTCGACGATCTTCTTCGCCGAGGAGTCAATCACCTCGTGGTCGTAGGCCTTGAGCCGGATGCGGATCTTCTGTCCCGCCATGGCTACTCAGTAGTCCTTTGTCTCGTCTGCTGCTTCTACTGCCGGATTCATCCGGGTGGACTGGTCCGGTGGTGCCCCTGGGTGGTTACCCTCCGGTCCACGCGCTCGGGCGTGTCGCCCTGACGCTCAAGAAAAAGGTAAAACAGTTACCTTTTTCAGTGGATCTGGAGTGTCTTGCACCCATCGGATACCGGGTCGAGGCCCTGCCCACGCTTCCCGGAAGATTCCCGTACGTCCGCCCCGCAGCTGCCGCGGTGTCGCTTACACACCACTGCATTCACATACAGCACGTGAACACATGAACGGCCATCACGGGAACGACGAGTACTTGGGACTCGCTTCCGGTCCTCCCGGTGGGAGGCGCGCAGCATCGGCACTCAACCGAGCAACCCAGGTAGTCTGCCATACCAGCAGGCACCGGCGCCAATCGGGACAACCCACTGGGCCGTAGGAGCGATGTCCGCACAGGTGCGCGACCCCGCACGTGGTTGCGGCAGGTCGGCATCTTATGATTTGGGGCTCTGGCGCCATTCACTCCCGGGCGAGACCACTGACGCCGCATCAGGCGGCCCGGCCCCACCTCTGAGGAAGAACGATCTTGACGACCCACCCTGCGTCACCGGTCGCCGCGCCGGCCGCGGTGCTCCCGATCTCAGGACTCCGGGCGCGAACCGCCGCCATCCGCGAGCAGGCGACCGCGAGGTCGGCAGCAGGGTACGCCGTCGAGGCGCTGGTCGCCTTCACCGCGGCGCTGATCCTGCCGATCTCCGTACGGCACCTGCGACTGGACCCGCTGGACCGGATCGGGCAGGTCAGCGGGCTCGCCGCACTGCAGCTCCGGTTCGCTCTGGTCGGCATCGTACTCGTTGCCATGCTCATGGCAGCACTCCGGCTCCGCGGTTCCCGCCACTTCCCGCTCGTGGTGCGCCTCAGCGCCGCCGCCGCGGCGGGCCTGGCGAGCGGGTTCGTGGCCGGCGGCGCGGTGATCTCGCTGCTCGGCACCCCGTGGCCGATGTTCGGCCTGAACGGGGACAGCGGCCGGATCGTCGAGTGGTCCAGCCTGGTCGCCCACGGGCACTCGGTTCCGCCGGAGGCCCTGGTCTACCCGCCCGGACCGCTCTACACGCTGGGCTACTACGCCGAGTGGTTCCGCGGCGGCAACACCGCGTACGCCTTCAAGGACCTGCAGATCCTCGGCGCGGCCGTCACCGGCCCGCTGGCGTACCTGTGCTGGCGCCTGGTGCTCAGCCCGGTCCGCGCGCTGGCCTTCGGCGTGCTGCCGGCCTTCGCCATCATCGACGCCTACAAGCCGTACAGCGCCACCGTGTTGATCATGCTGGTGCCCGTACTGGCCGCGATGGTACGGGAGTTGAGCAAGTCCGCCACCCAGCGCTGGACGCCGGTGCTGGTCAAGGGCGCCGCCTTCGGGGTGGTGCTCGGCGTGCTGTTCCTGACCTACTCCGGCTGGTTCGTCTGGAGTGCGGCGGGGGTGATAGCGGCTGCCGCCATCTTCTTCCCCTGGCGGACCGGACTGCTCAAGGGCGCCGGGTTCCTGGGCGCCACCGTCGCCGCCTTCGTGGTCGTCGCCGGCAGCTACGCCGTGACGCTGCTGCAGCAGTCGGCCACGACGGTGGACAAGAACTTCTCGTTCGACACCAAGACCGACCCGGCGTACTTCCTGATGTGGCGCACCGACATGCCCGGCAAGGTCGGCCAGTGGCCGGTGCCCGGTGAGCTCGGCGGCATCGGGCTGTTCGCCATCGTGCTCTTCGTCTGCCTGGGCGTCTGCCTCTGGCTCGGCATGCGCAAGCCCTTCGTGGTCACCGTGGTCTGCATGTTCGCCAGCGCCTGGGTGATGCGGATGTACTTCGCCTCGGAGATGTACTCGACCCAGACGGTGCAGCTCTGGCTGCGGACCGACAACCAACTGCTCTACTGCGCGCTGATTCTGGGCGGCCTGGCCGTCCACCTGGTGGTGCGCGAGCTCACCGCCCGCGGGAAGTTCCCGAGCCCGCAGACCGCCGTGATCGGGGCCTTCGTCGGACTGCTCTTCCTCTTCGGGTCGGTGGCCTCCTCGATGTCGGACCGCTACATGCCGGCCAAGGAGAACAGCTACAAGATCCTGCCCTGGGTCTCGCACACGGTCCGCGAGCTCAACGGCAAGTGCCCCACCTACGCGCCGAACCACACCTGTAGCCAGGATGGCGACCAGACCTGGCAGCAGCTGATCCAGTAGGGACGCCCTGACCAGCCGCACCGGCGGCCCGATCTGCTGCCCTCTCTCATCCGGAGACCCAATCTTCATGTCGGACGTATCCCGAGAATCCCGAACTGCTGGAATCGCGCGCCCACTTCGAGCCTTCGTCAGCTGGCCGGCGGCCTCCCGTCGGCGACTGTGGGTGATGGGCTTCCTGCTGTTCTTCACGCTGGCCGGCGCGTGGTCGATCGCGACGCCCATCGTGGGGTCCCCGGACGAGCCGTCCCACATCGTCCGGGCCGCCGCGGTCGCCCGCGGTGAGATCAACGGCCGCGAGGTGATGGTCAAGTCGAGCGTCGGCTGGATCCCGACGGTGTTCGCCAACTCCCAGTTCGACCTGCCGGAGTGGTACAGCGAACTCGAGGGCAACAACCACTGCTACGAGGACAACCTCAACTCGGCCGCCTGCGCGCCGAAGATCAGCAACAACACCGAGACCGCGCCGGCGACCACCGCGGCCGGGCGCTACAACCCCTTCTACTACGTGTTCGTGGGGTGGCCCAGCCTGCTGGTGGCGGGCCCCAACGCGATCTACCTGATGCGGCTCGCCTCGGCGGCCTTCACCGCCGCGCTGCTGGCCAGCGCGCTGGTGACCGCCGCGGAGTGGCGCCGCAACGCGCGGGTGGTCAAGATCGGCGTCCTGACGGCGGCGACGCCGATGGTGCTGTTCCTGGGCGGGGCGGTGAACCCCAACGGCGTCGAGTCCGCGGCCGGCCTGCTGGCCTGGACGGCGATCCTGTCCATGCTGATGGAGCACCGGCCCGAACTGCTCAGGCGCCGGCTCGTCCGAGCCACCGTCGCGATGGTGATCGTGCTGGAGATCAGACCGCTCGGCCCGATCTGGATCGCCGGGGCCGTGCTCACCGGCCTGATCGTCGCCGACCGGCAGGCGCTGCGCGAGATCCTGCGCAGCACCGGCGTCCGGATCTCCGCGGGGATCGGCGTGCTGGCCACCGCGCTGGCGCTGCTGTGGAGCCACACCCACCCGGACCACTCGTACATCGACGCGCACCTGGGCCACAAGCGCATCCTGCACGACACGATCATCCAGTCCTCGGACTACTTCCACGGCATGATCGGCAACTTCGGCTGGCTGGACACCCCGGCGCCCTTCCTCACCTACCTGATCTGGGGCGGGGTGCTCTGCGCCATCGGCACCCTGGCGCTGATGTACGGCAAGGGCCGGGAGATCTTCGCCGTGCTCGGCACCACCTTCGCCCTGTTCATCATCCCGATCGTCGCGATGCTGCTGCAGGCCGGCAAGCTCGGCGAGATCTGGCAGGGCCGCTACCTGCTGCCGCTGGCCGTCGGCCTGCCGCTGCTGACCGCGATGGTCATCTCGCGTCGGCTGCCCGAGAGCAGCCTGCCCCAGCTGCGGCTGCCGCTCACGGTCGGCGTCTCGCTGGCGATGGCGAACGTCGCGGCGTTCTACTGGGCGCTGCGCCGCAACGGAATCGGCAACGTCAACCTCCAGGCGATGGCCAAGATGGACTGGAACCCGCCCTACGGCTGGGAGTTGTGGACCGTGCTCTACCTGGTCGCCGCCTTCGCGCTGGTCTGGCCGCTGCTGGGCCGCACGGTCCAGCGCGTCCCCGGCGTCCCGGCCGCCGGATCGCAGCCGGGCACCCCGGACGCGACCACCGGCCAGGAGCTCTCGCCCCGGATCCCGGTCCGCCCGTGAGCTGACCGCACCGCGGGCAACGCGAAGGAGCCCGGCTCGCAGACACCGTCTGCGAGCCGGGCTCCTTCGCGTTGCCTCAGGAGATCTTGACCCACCCGTTGAAGGGGCCGCCCTGGACCTGCTCGCCGGTCGCCCAGGTGGCGCCGGTCGCGTCCACCGCGGTGACGGTCATCGTGCCGTTGCCGTCCAGCGTGACCGCCGGTCCGCGGACGAAGGCGGGGCCGCCGACCAGCAGCTGCCGGTCGTGCCAGCCGGAGCCGTTCTGCTCGAAGCGGGCTATCGTGCCGTCGGCCGTCCGGGCGAAGAGGTTCTCGGTCCCGCCGCGGACCGAGGAGAGCGCGATCGCCGGCGTGCCCTGCTGGCCGCCGCTGGTGCTCACCCGCTGCCAGCCGGTGAAGGCCTCGCCGGCCACCTTCTGGCTGTCCACCCAGAGGTCGCCCGCGGTGTCCACCGCGGAGACCGACATGCCGCCCTTGGTGGTCAGGGTCACCGCCGGGTCGCTCGCGAAGACCGGGCCGCCGGGCAGCAGGGCCCGGGGGCGCCAGCTCGGGCCGGACTGGCCGAAGTAGCCGATCGCCCCCTGCGCGGTGCGGACGAAGACGTTCTGCGTCCCGCCGCCGGCCGGGGAGACCAGCATCGCCGGGGTGCCGGCCAGGCCGCCGCCCGTGCTCATCCGCTGCCAGCCGCCGAACGGCGTGCCGGGGAGCACCTGGGTGTCGACCCAGACGTCGCCCGCGGTGTCCACCGCAGAGACCGACATGCCGCCTGCGGGCGTCAGCACGACCGCCGGGTCGCCGGCGAACACCGGGCCGCCGGAGAGCAGCTGGCGGTCCTGCCAGCCGGAGACGGTGTGCGAGTAGTACCCGATCGCACCGCCGGCCGTCCGGACGAAGACGCTCTGCGTGCCGCTGGCGGCGACGGAGACCAGCATCGCCGGGGCGCCGGCCAGGCCGCCGCCCGTGCCGATCCTGGTCCAACCGGTGAACGGGCCGCCGGCGTCCGCCTGGTTGGCCACCCACAGGGCGCCCTGGGCATCGATCCGGGCGGTGGAGGTCACGCCGGTCTCGGTGGTGACGGCCGTGGTGCCGTTGTGCGTCCCGCACGCCGTCAGGTCCTGGTTGTAGACCAGCAGATCGGAGGAGCCGAACAGCCCGAAGGTCCGGTAGTGGACCACCTGGTAGGGGCTGCCGGTCTTCTCGGGGGTGGCGGTCTCCAGGAAGCAGGGCACCATCGAGGGGAACTCGATCATGCCGATCAGCGCCAGGCGCTGCGAGGAGTGGGTGCCGTTCCACTCCAGACCGGCGTCGATGTGCTCGACGGGCGCGCCCGCGTCCGCCAGCCGCTGCGCGGTCCGCCAGCGCACCGTGTCGTACGCCATGCCGCTGGCCGTGATGGCCAGCGAGAACAGCGTGACGACCAGCGTCAGCAGGCCGGCGACGGTGCGCTGCGCGGTGTGCAGCCGACCCGGCGCCGGGGTGCGCGACTCGGCGAGCAGCACCGCGAGCAGCGGCGCCATGACCATCAGGCAGTAGCGGTCGAAGACCGACTGGCCGGTCGTCTCGGCGCCGAACGTGCCGAGGACCACCAGCAGCGCGAAGACGCCCAGCAGCGGGTCCAGGTCGCGGATCCGGCGCACCAGCACGCCGGCCATCAGGACGCCCGACACGCAGGCCAGCGTGACCACCAGCGGCCAGGCGCTCAGCGGGAAGACCGAGGGGACCCCGTTGCCGGCCCCCCAGTACGGGCCGCCGGGGGCGATGTAGTTCGGCAGGAAGAAGCCGAGCTGGCCGTAGTCGGCCACGGTGAGCGCCGCGACGACCGCGACCGCCAGCGCGACCAGCCAGGTCCCGCGCCGCCAGGTCCACGGCCTGGCCACCAGGAAGACCGCCGGGACCACCGCCAGCGCCAGCGTGAAGTAGGCCTGCACCGAGGTGTGGACGAGGGTCTGCAGCAGCAGGTGCGGGGACTCGATCTGCGGCGGGTCGCCGTCCGGCAGGGAGCGGCGCCACAGTTCGAAGGCCAGCACGGCGAGGCCGAAGGCGGCGCCGTTGGCGATCAGCACCCGCCGGCGGAAGGTGCCGCGCCGCCGGGCGTGCAGCGCGAGCACCAGCAGCACCGCCACCGGGGCGGCCAGCACCTGCTCGCGGATGGTCACGCCCCAGACGCCGAAGGCCATCGAGAGGGCCAGCATCCGGGTGGAGTGCTGCGCCAGCGCCCGGCGGCCGAAGGTCAGCGAGAGGGTCATCGCGGCCAGCGCCGGGACGTCGGCCATGAACGTGGTGGAGAGCAGGCCGAAGCCGGGCCACACCGCCATGGTCAGCGCGGCGAACGCACTGCGCCGGCGGCCGATGCTCGGCACCAGCAGGTCGTACGTCGCGTAGAGCGCCACCAGGGCCAGCAGTGCGACGTAGAGCTGCTGGACGGTCAGCGAGGCCGCCAGCGGGCCCAGCACGATGAACTGGCCGATCAGCGCCGAGCGGTTCCAGCTCAGCAGCTGGATGTGCCCGGTGCGGGCGAAGGTCTGCGCGATCCGGCTGTACGCCCAGGCGTCGTTGTGCGGGATCGAGAGGCTGCCCGAGGCGACCGCCAGCCCCAGCGGCAGCACCACCGCGACCAGCGCGGCGAGGCCCAGCACCAGCAGCGTCCGCCGGTCCGCGCGAACCCGCCCGCGCCGACCGGACTGCTCGGGGACGGACGGGTCGCGGGTCTCGCGCAGCGCGGCTCCGCTGCTGCCGCTCACGCGGAGCCCGAGTTCGCGCGGGCCGCCGTCGGCTGCGGGCCGGCCACCGCGTCCGGCACCGCGGTGCCGCGCACCGCCGGGCTGCGCAGCAGCATCAGCACCATGGCCGCCGCGGCGACCAGCGAGCCCGCCGCGAAGGCCGCCGAGACCCGGGTGGCGATGTCGCCCGGCAGCAGGGTCACCCCGACCAGCACGGCCACGGCCAGCACCCAGGCCAGCAGCTGCGAGCGGTGGCGGTGCAGCACCATCAGCGCCTGGCCCAGGACCATCGCGAGCATGTAGCAGGTGGTGCCGGCGGCCAGCCAGAGGAAGTCGAGGTGGCTCAGCACGTTGGCGGACTTGAACAGGACCTGGATCAGCCAGGGGCCCAGCAGCGCCGCCGGCACTCCCCCGGACAGCCCGAGCAGCAGCACGACCACCCCGGTCTTGCGCAGCATCTTCACGAAGCCCGGGTGGTCGCCCGCCGCGGCCGAGCTGGACAGCCCGGAGAGCAGCGAGGCCTGCAACGAGCCGAAGACGAACAGCGGCACCCGCGCCAGCACCAGCGCGCTCAGCAGCGCCGCGACCAGCGCGACCTGGGTCGGCGCCAGCAGCTTGGTGCTCACCACCGCGGCGTTGACCACCACCTGGGCGAGCAGCGTCGAGCAGATCAGCAGGCCGAGCCCGCGGACCAGCTCCGACCAGGCGATCGGCGCGCCCGGCAGGGCCGCCTTGAGCGTCACCGGCAGGGTGCAGGCCAATGCGACCAGCGGCGCCACCGAGAGGATCAGGCTGAAGGCCAGCGCCGAGTGCACACCGGCCAGCGCGCAGCCGACCGCGAGCACGATCCGCAGGCCGCCGTCGATGGCCAGCTGGACGCCGTACGCGGTGAACCGGCCGAGCCCGGCGAGGATGCCGCGCGTCACGTAGCAGAGCGCCATCCCGACGAAGGCGCCGCCGAGGGCCAGCACGAGCTGCATGTCCCCGCTGAAGAGCCGGTCGGCGATCAGGCGGGCGAAGGCCCCGATCAGGCCCAGCACCACCACCAGGATGCCGGCGGTGAGCAGGGCCGCCCGGCGCAGCACGGGCGCCGCGCCCTCGCCGCGCACCGCGCGGGCCGCCACGATCCGGGTGAGCTCCTGCTCGATGGGGAAGAAGAGCCCGATGCCCACCGACATCACCAGGGTCCACAGCAGCGACACGCCTGCCATGTCCTGCTTGGACAGGCTGTGGCCGGCCGCCGCGATGTGCAGGTACGAGGCGGCACCCAGCACCACCGTGCCGCCGGCCACCACCTGGGTGCCGGGCGGCAGTGCCTTGAGCAGTTTCGCCAGGGGGTTCATCAAGCACGCTTCCAGGGATTCAGCGGACAGTGAGGGGTCCGTCGCACTCCCACCGACCCCCAGCGGTCCGGAGCGAGACAGGCCGTGACCGAGCTCGGTCAGCGACTCCCGAGGGAGTGCCGGAGCATCGCACCGACACCGGGACGGCCGGCGTGCTTGGCCGCGCCCGGAAGCAGCGTCAGTGCGTGCAGACGGGAGGAGAGGTGCAGGCGGGACGCCTTGGCGGCGGTGGGCCAGCCGAAGGCGTCCAGGCGGTCCGCGGTCTCCAGGAAGAACCGCTTGGCCTCCGTGAAGCGCTGGCCGGTGAACGCCTTGGCGGAGGACTCGCTCTCGGCGTGCCGCCGGTAGCTGAAGCAGACCTCGGGGGTGATCGCCAGGGTCGCACCGTCGACCAGCAGGTCGATCACCAGCGCGAGGTCCTGGATCACGCCCAGGTCCGCACGGAAGCCGAAGCGCTTGACCGCGTCGGTCCGCCAGCAGATCGAGGGGAAGTAGAGCCAGTTGCCGCGCAGCAGGCTCAGTGCGAGCTCCTGGCCGCCCAGCAGCGCCCGGTCCGGGCCCTTGGGCGCGTACAGCTTGCGCTTGGTCCGGTCCCCCAGGGTGTCGTACGGGAGGCCGTCGCTGCCGATCACCTGGACGCCCGGCTGCACCATGGTGGCCTCGGGGTCGCGCTGGAGCGCGGCCCGGACCACCTGGAGGTAGTTCGGGTGCATGATGTCGTCGCAGCCCATGAGCACCAGGTACTCGGACTCGGCGAGCGAGACGCAGTGGTTGAAGTTGCCGGTGACGCCGAGGTTCTGCTCGTTGCGGAAGTAGCGCACCCGGTCGTCGGCGAGGTCGGCGAACCACTGCGGGACACCGGGTTCCTGGCCGTCGTCCACGACGGTGAGCCGCCAGTCGTCCCCGTCCTGGGCCAGCACGCTGCGCACCGCGTCCTGCATCAGCGGCACGTCGCCGTAGTACGGCAGCAGGATCTCGAAGCGGCCAGGGGTGCTCATCTACGCCTCGACCGGGAGCTGCTGCGCCGCACGCTGCTTGCTGGCCGCGTACGCGGGGGTGCCCGGGGCTATCGCCTTCAGGTCCTCCGGCATCCGGCGGATCATCGCGAGCAGCAGGACCAGACCGGCCCGGGCGAGGTAGACCATCGCGCGGAACGGCGAGGCGCTGGGCCGGCCGGTGGTGCGCGCGCGCATCGCCACCGGGACCTGGCGGACCTTGAAGCCCAGTCGGGCCGCGCCCACCATGCTCTCGATGGTGTCGCCCAGGTACTCCACGGGGTACCAGCGGGCGAAGAACTCTATCATCGGGCGGTTGCAGGCCCGGAAGCCCGAGGTGGTGTCGGTCAACCGGGTCCGGGCGATCCGGGAGAGCACGACGGAGAGCAGGCTCATCGCCCACTTGCGCGGCCCGCGGACCTGGTAGTCGCCCTCGCCGTCGAAGCGGGCGCCGATCACCAGGTCGACCTCGTCCAGCTGGGCCAGCAGGGTCGGCACGTACGACGGGTCGTGCTGGCCGTCGGCGTCGACCTGGATCGCGATGTCGTAGCCGTGCAGCTTGGCGTACCGGTAGCCGCAGCGCATGGCACCGCCGACGCCCAGGTTGAACGGGAGCCGGGCCACCGCGGAGCCGGCCGCCAACGCCACGGCGGAGGTGTTGTCGGTGGAGCCGTCGTCCACCACCAGGGTGTCCACGTACGGCAGCTGGCGCTGGATCTCGGCCAGGACGGAGGGCAGCCCCTCCTCCTCGTTCCAGGCGGGGAGGATGATCAGGACCCGGCGGTCGTCGATCACGAGAGCACCTCTGAGTCGATGGCGTCGGCAGCGGCCGCGCGCGGCGTTGAAGCGGGGTATCCGCCATGGGCCACCAGATGCGCGCGGATCAGCGCGACATCCTCGGCCAACGTCCTGGTCTCCGCCTCCAGCCGGCTGGCCTCCCAGCTCAGGTGCAGGCTCACCAGCAGTATCAGCAGGAATCCGGCGAACAGCACCAGGCTCGCACCGGAAGCGACGCCCAGCCTCTTCGCCGTCGAGTCGAGCAGGTCGGGGAAGAACCCCAGCGGCGCCACGAGCAGGCCGATGAGCAGCCAGATCGCCGCGTACTTCTCGCGCAGCTGCTGCCGGCGGAGCAGCTCGAGGATGTACCCGAGCACCAGGAGACCTGTGATCGAGGTGAGGATGGAGAGTTGCACGGCAGGTGGCGCCTTTCGAGCGCAGGGGCGGGCCTCGCGGTGGGGTCAGCCTAGGGCAAGGGGGGAATGCGCATTCGGTCGGCCTGCGGTACCAGTTCGAGGAAACCGGGCTCGCGCAGCGCCTGGGCCAGCATCTCCTGCCAGGGCGCGAGCGGCTCCAGACCGGCCTCGGCCCAGCGTCCGTGGGCGAGCACACTGAAGGCCGGCCGGACCGCCGGACGGGCGAACGCCGCCGAGGTCGTCGGGCGGATCCGCTCGGGGTCGAGCCCGCTCAGCCGGTAGGCCTCGCGCGCCAGCCCGAACCAGGTGGTGCGGCCCGTCGCGGTGCCGTGGTAGACGCCGGCCGGCGCGCGGCCGGCCAGGGCGGCCCGGCCGAGCACGGCCAGTCGCTCGGCGAGCGCACGGGACCAGGTCGGCTGGCCGTGCTGGTCGTCCACCACGTCCAGGGTGTCGCGCTGGGCGGCCAGCTTGAGCATGGTGGCGACGAAGTTCGGGCCGTGCTCGCCGTAGAGCCAGGCGGTCCGGACGGTGTAACCGGTCTGCGGCAGCAGCTCGGCCACCGCCTGCTCGCCCGCCAGCTTGCTGCGGCCGTAGGCGTTGACCGGCGAGGTCGGGGCGTTCTCCTCGTACGGCTGCTCGGCGTCGCCGGGCAGCACGTAGTCGGTGGAGACGTGCAGCAGCACCGCGCCGGTGTCGGCGCAGGCCTGCGCGAGGTGGCGCACCCCGGTGCCGTTCACGGCGGTGGCGGCCTGCTCGGCGCTCTCGGCGCCGTCGACGTCCGTCCACGCGGCGCAGTTGACGACCACCTGGTGGCCCTCGACCGCGGCGCGCACGGCGGCCGGGTCGGTGATGTCGAGGTCGGCGCGCCGCAGCGCGGTGACCTTCGCCTCGGGGTCGGCGCCGAGCACCGACAGCAGGTCGCGGCCGAGCATCCCCGCCGCGCCGGTCACCAGCCAGTTCGTCGTCACTTGGCCAGTGCCGCCTTCGCCTTGAGCGGCTCCCACCAGTCGCGGTTGTCGCGGTACCAGGCGATGGTGGCCGCGAGGCCGTCCTCGAAGCGGACCTGCGGGCTGTAGCCGAGCTCCTCGTGGATCTTGCCGATGTCGATCGAGTACCGCAGGTCGTGCCCCTTGCGGTCCTCGACGTACTCGACCATCTCCCAGCCGACGCCGGCCGCGTCCAGCAGCAGGCCGGTCAGCTCCTTGTTGGTCACCTCGGTGCCGCCGCCGATGTTGTAGACCTCACCGGCCCGGCCGCCGCGCATCACGAGCTCGATGCCGCGGCAGTGGTCCGAGACATGCAGCCAGTCGCGGATGTTGCCGCCGTTGCCGTACAGCGGGACCTTGCGGCCGTCGATCAGGTTGGTGGTGAAGAGCGGGATGACCTTCTCCGGGAACTGGTAGTGCCCGTAGTTGTTGGAGCAGCGGGTCACCACCACGTCCATGCCGTGCGTGCGGTGGTAGGCCAGCGCGAGCAGGTCGGAGGACGCCTTGGAGGCGGAGTACGGGGAGTTGGGCTGCAGCGGCCACTCCTCGGTCCACGAACCCTCGGCGATCGAGCCGTAGACCTCGTCGGTGGAGACGTGGACGAAGCGGCCGACGCCGTGCTTGCGGGCCGCGTCGAGCAGCACCTGGGTGCCCACCACGTTGGTCAGCACGAACGGGCCGGCGCCCTCGATCGAACGGTCCACGTGCGACTCGGCGGCGAAGTGCACCACCACGTCGTGACCGGCCATCACCTGATCGACCACCACCGGGTCGCAGATGTCGCCCTGGACGAAGGCGTAACCCGGATGGCCCGCCACCGGCGCGAGGTTGGCCTCCACGCCGGAGTAGGTCAGCTTGTCCAGAACGGTGATCCGGGCCGTGGCGTCCGCGCCCAGCAACTGGCGGACGAACTCTGAACCGATGAAGCCGGCGCCGCCGGTCACAAGGATGCGCATAGTGTGCGTATCCTACCGTCGCGCAGGTGTCCGGACGGACCCCGCCCCGGCGGCCCGGAGCGTGTCATCGCCTAGGCTGCACGCATGCGTGGAATTCTCTTGGCGGGCGGTACCGGCTCTCGTCTGTGGCCCCTGACCCGTGCGGTGTCGAAGCAGTTGCTGCCGGTCTTCGACAAGCCGATGATCTACTACCCGCTGTCGACCCTGGTGATGGCGGGGATCAGCGAAATTCTGATCATCACCACGCCGCAGGACCGCGATCAGTTCGAGCGGCTGCTCGGCGACGGCTCGGAGTTCGGCCTGCGGCTGGAGTACGCCGTCCAGGAGCGCCCGGAGGGCATCGCCCAGGCGTTCGTGCTGGGCGCCGACTTCATCGGCGACGAGTCGGTGGCGCTGATCCTCGGCGACAACATCTTCCACGGCAGCGGCCTGGGCACCCGGCTCGCCGAGCACACCGACTCCCCCGGCGGCCGGGTCTTCGCCTACCCGGTGGCCGACCCGACGGCCTACGGCGTGGTCGAGTTCGACGAGCACGGCCAGGCGATCTCCATCGAGGAGAAGCCCGAGCAGCCGAAGTCCCGCTACGCGGTGCCCGGCCTCTACTTCTACGACAACCGGGTGGTGGAGATCGCCCGCGGCCTGAAGCCCAGCGCCCGCGGCGAACTGGAGATCACCGCGGTCAACGACGCCTACCTTCAGGCGGGCGAGCTGCACGTCACCATCCTTGATCGCGGCACGGCCTGGCTGGACACCGGAACCTTCGTCTCGATGGTGCAGGCCACCGAGTTCGTCCGGGTGATAGAGGAACGCCAGGGCTTCAAGATCGGCTGCATCGAGGAGGCGGTCTGGCGGGCCGGCCTGATCGACTCCGCCAAGCTGCGCGAGCTCGCCGAGCCGCTGCTGAAGAGCGGGTACGGCCAGTACCTGCTGGCCCTGCTGGACGAGGAGAACGCACGGTGAAGTTCCGCGAACTCGGTATCGAGGGTGCGATCGAGATCACTCCGCAGCTGCACGGGGACCCGCGCGGCCTGTTCACCGAGTGGTACCGCTTCGACCGGCTGGCCGAGGTGGTCGGCCACCCGCTGAACCTGGCGCAGGCCAACCTCTCGGTCTCCGCCCGCGGCGTGGTCCGCGGCATCCACTTCGCCGACGTGCCGCCCGGCCAGGCCAAGTACGTGACCTGCGTGCGCGGCGCCGTGCTGGACGTCATCGTCGACCTGCGGGTGGGCTCGCCCACCTTCGGCCAGTGGGAGGGCGTCCGGCTGGACGAGACCGACCGCAGGGCCGTCTACATCCCCGAGGGCCTGGGCCACGGCTTCTGCGCGCTGAGCGACGACGCCACGCTCTCGTACCTCTGCTCGACCACCTTCAACCCGACCGCGGAGCACTCGGTGCACCCGCTGGACCCGGAGCTGGGCATCGAGTGGCCGGCCGACGCGCCGCAGCTCTCCGCCCGCGACGAGGCCGCCCCCTCGCTGGCCGAGGCGATCGCCACCGGCCTGCTGCCCGACTACGCGGCCTGCCAGGCCTTCACCGAGTCGCTGCGCACGGTCTGACGAAGCACCGACGGGCCCCGCTCCTGCATCGCAGGGGCGGGGCCCATCGTCTTTCCCACACGCTGTGGACACACGACAGCGGGCCCGTTCCGAGGAACGGGCCCGCTGTGTTGCCTTGCGGCGAGCCTGTCGTGCAGGCAGGTCAGAGCATCAATTACTTGATGATCTTGGTGACCCGGCCGGCGCCGACGGTGCGGCCACCCTCACGGATGGCGAACTTCAGGCCCTGCTCCATGGCGATCGGCTGGATCAGCGCGACGGTCATGGCGGTGTTGTCGCCCGGCATGACCATCTCGGTGCCCTCGGGGAGGGTCACGACGCCGGTCACGTCCGTGGTACGGAAGTAGAACTGCGGGCGGTAGTTGTTGAAGAAGGGGGTGTGACGGCCACCCTCGTCCTTCGACAGGATGTAGGACTGGGCCTCGAAGTCGGTGTGCGGCGTGACCGAACCCGGCTTGATGATGACCTGGCCGCGCTCGACGTCCTCGCGCTTGATGCCACGGAGGAGCAGACCGACGTTCTCGCCCGCCTGGCCCTCGTCGAGCAGCTTGCGGAACATCTCGATACCGGTGACCGTGGTGGTGGTCTTGGTGGTCTTGATGCCGATGATGTCGACGGTCTCGTTGACCTTGAGGACACCACGCTCGATACGACCGGTGACGACGGTGCCACGACCGGTGATCGTGAAGACGTCCTCGATCGGCATCAGGAACGGCTGGTCGACCTCGCGGACCGGGGTCGGGATGGCCTCGTCGACCGCGTGCATGAGGCCGAGGAGCTTCTCGCCCCACTCCTTGTCGCCCTCAAGCGCCTTGAGCGCCGAGACGCGCACGACCGGCAGGTTGTCGCCGTCGAACTCGTACTCGGACAGCAGCTCGCGGACCTCGAGCTCGACGAGCTCCAGGATCTCCTCGTCGTCCACCATGTCGGCCTTGTTCAGGGCGACAACGATGTAGGGGACGCCGACCTGGCGGGCCAGGAGCACGTGCTCCTTGGTCTGCGGCATCGGGCCGTCGGTGGCGGCGACGACGAGGATCGCACCGTCCATCTGGGCCGCACCGGTGATCATGTTCTTGATGTAGTCCGCGTGACCCGGGCAGTCGACGTGGGCGTAGTGACGCGCCTCGGTCTGGTACTCGACGTGCGCGATCGAGATGGTGATACCGCGCTGCCGCTCCTCCGGCGCCTTGTCGATCTGGTCGAACGGCGTGAAGGGGTTGATGTCGGGGTACGCGTCGTGCAGCACCTTGGTGATCGCCGCGGTAAGGGTCGTCTTACCGTGGTCGATGTGACCGATGGTGCCGATGTTGACGTGGGGCTTCGTCCGCTCGAACTTCGCCTTCGCCACTGCAGTCCTCCTGAGGACAGTTCTGTACGCCGTACGACGTCAGTTGGTCTTTGATCGGGTTGGGTACGGGGCGCGGTTGCGCTCCATGCCGTCCCGCGGGTGGGGGCGGAGACGCCGGCGGGGTCGGGGTGGACCCCGCCGGGTTTGCCTCCTAATAGCCTAAAGGTTGCGATAAGTCCCGATGGCGGGACTTACTCTCCCTTGGCCTTGGCGATGATGTCGTCCGCCACGTTCCGCGGAACCTCGGCGTACGAGTCGAACTGCATCGAGTAGCTCGCGCGACCAGAGGTCTTGCTGCGCAGGTCACCGACGTAGCCGAACATCTCGGAGAGCGGGACGAGCGCCTTGACGACGCGAGCACCGCTGCGCTCCTCCATGGCCTGGATCTGGCCACGGCGGGAGTTGATGTCGCCGATCACATCGCCCATGTAGTCCTCGGGCGTGGTGACCTCGACGGCCATCATCGGCTCGAGGAGAGCCGGGGACGCCTTGCGAGCGCCCTCCTTGAAGGCCATCGAACCGGCGATCTTGAACGCCAGCTCGGAGGAGTCGACGTCGTGCGAGGCACCGTCGAGCAGCGTCACGCGAACGCCCTGGAGCGCGTAGCCCGCGAGGACACCGAACTCCATGGCCTCCTGGCAACCGGCGTCGACCGAAGGGATGTACTCCTTCGGCACGCGGCCACCGGTGACCTTGTTCACGAACTCGTAGCCCTCGCCGGACTCGAGCGGCTCGATCGCGATCTGGATCTTCGCGAACTGGCCGGAACCACCGGTCTGCTTCTTGTGCGTGTAGTCGATGCGCTCGACGGCCTTGCGGATCGTCTCGCGGTAGGCGACCTGCGGCTTGCCGACGTTGGCCTCGACCTTGAACTCACGCTTCATACGGTCGACCAGCACCTCGAGGTGCAGCTCGCCCATACCCGCGATGATGGTCTGGCCGGTCTCCTCATCCGTGTTGACCTGGAAGGACGGGTCCTCCTCGGCCAGACGCTGGATGGCGGTGCCCAGACGCTCCTGGTCGCCCTTCGACTTCGGCTCGATCGCGACGCGAATAACCGGGGCCGGGAAGTCCATGGACTCCAGGATGACCGGGTGCTTCTCGTCGGACAGGGTCTCGCCGGTGGTGGTCTGCTTGAGACCCATGACGGCGACGATGTCGCCGGCGCCCACCGAGTCGATCTCCTCACGCTTGTTCGCGTGCATCCGGTAGATCTTGCCGATGCGCTCCTTGCGACCCTTCACCGCGTTGAGGACGGCGGTGCCGGCCTCGAGACGCCCGGAGTAGATCCGGACGAAGGTGAGCTTGCCGAGGTGCGGGTCCGACATGATCTTGAACGCCAGCGCCGCGAGCGGCTCGTCGTCCGAGGCCTTGCGGGAGATCTTCACCGTGTCGTCGCCGGGCTTGGTGCCCTCGATGGACTCGATGTCCAGCGGCGACGGCAGGTACTTGACGACCGCGTCGAGCAGGGGCTGAACGCCCTTGTTCTTGAAGGCGGTGCCACAGAAGATCGGCGTGAACGCCGACTCCAGGGTGCCCTTGCGGATCGCGGCGACCAGCAGCTCCTCGGGGACGTCCTCGCCCTCCATGGCGAGTTCCATCACCTCGTCGCTGACGTTCGACACGGTGTCGAGCAGCTGCTCGCGGTACTCGTTCGCCTGGTCGACCAGGTCGGCCGGGATGTCGACGACGTCGTACATCTCGCCCTTGGCGGCCTCGGCGGACCAGACCAGCGCCTTCATGCGGACCAGGTCCACAACGCCGGCGAAGTCGCCCTCAGCACCAATGGGGAGCTGCATGACCAGCGGGGTCGCCTTCAGGCGGTCCACGATGGTGTCGACGCAGAAGAAGAAGTTCGCGCCGGTGCGGTCAAGCTTGTTGACGAAGCAGATGCGCGGAACCTTGTAACGGTCAGCCTGCCGCCACACGGTCTCGGACTGGGGCTCGACACCCGCAACACCGTCGAACACCGTGACGGCACCGTCGAGGACGCGCAGCGAGCGCTCCACCTCGACGGTGAAGTCGACGTGACCCGGGGTGTCGATGATGTTGATGGTGTTGTCGACATCGTCGACCGTCCAGTGACAGGTCGTCGCGGCCGACGTGATCGTGATGCCGCGCTCCTGCTCCTGCTCCATCCAGTCCATGGTGGCAGCGCCATCGTGGACCTCACCGATCTTGTACGAGACACCGGTGTAGAACAGGATCCGCTCGGTGGTGGTGGTCTTGCCCGCGTCGATGTGCGCCATGATCCCGATGTTGCGGACCCTGGCAAGGTCAAGGGAGGTTGCAGCCATGGTGGCTCGTTCTCTCTCTGTCTAGTGACGGGGTTAGGACTACCAGCGGTAGTGCGCGAAGGCCTTGTTGGACTCGGCCATCTTGTGCGTGTCCTCGCGACGCTTCACGGAAGCGCCCAGGCCGTTGCTGGCGTCGAGGATCTCGTTCATGAGGCGCTCGGTCATGGTCTTCTCGCGACGGGCGCGGGAGTAACCGACCATCCAGCGCAGCGCCAGCGTGGCGGCGCGGCCCGGACGAACCTCGACCGGGACCTGGTAGGTCGCGCCACCGACACGGCGGGACTTGACCTCGAGGGCCGGCTTGACGTTCTCAAGCGCGCGCTTGAGGGTCACGACGGGGTCCGAGCCGGTCTTCTCACGAACGCCCTCAAGGGCGCCGTAGACGATCCGCTCGGCGGTGGAGCGCTTGCCGTGCAGGAGGATCTTGTTGACGAGCGACGTCACCAGGGGGGATCCGTAAACCGGGTCGATGATGACCGGGCGCTTCGGGGCGGGGCCCTTACGAGGCATTTTTTACTTCTCCTTCTTGGCGCCGTAGCGGCTGCGGGCCTGCTTGCGGTTCTTGACACCCTGGGTGTCGAGGGAGCCGCGGATGATCTTGTAACGCACACCCGGCAGGTCCTTCACACGACCGCCACGCACGAGCACGATGGAGTGCTCCTGCAGGTTGTGGCCCTCGCCCGGAATGTAAGCGGTGACCTCGATCCCGCTGGTGAGGCGCACACGGGCGACCTTACGGAGAGCCGAGTTCGGCTTCTTCGGGGTGGTCGTGTACACACGCGTGCAGACGCCCCGACGCTGGGGCGAACCCTTCAGCGCGGGAGTCTTGTTCTTCTCGACCTTGTCCTGCCGGCCCTTTCGGACCAGCTGCTGGATCGTAGGCACCGTTTCTCCGATTTCTGTGTGCCATCGCTTAGTAGATCTAACCTGTGGTGTTCCCAGCTCACGCCGACCCACGAGGTCGGGTGTGTTGGGCTCCCCCCGACCGTCGGAGCCGGCATCTCAGCCAGCTCACTCGGTGGAGGAATCGCGGAATCCCTGAAGTGCTGATGTGCAGCGACGGCGCTCGCGCGCGCGAGGCGCTGGGAGGCGCTTCGGCGTGGCGCGGCAGCCGGTGTGGTTGCACGCACAAGGACCCGGGGACACCCCAGGCACAAGGTCAGAGCGTACCTAGCGCATCGGGCGCGGTCAAAACAAATGGACCGCAGCTCAGCTGTGCGTCGCCGCCAGCAGCACGCCGAAGAGCACCAGAGCCACCCAGCCCGCGGTCACGACCCAGCCGATCGCGAGGCCGATCGAGGCCATCAGATCGCCCTCCTCGCCGCGCTGGCGGATCTGGCTCTTCGCGACGTGGCCGGTCACCAGGGCCGGGATGCCGAGCAGGCCCATGGTGGGCAGGCTCAGCACGCCCAGCGTCAGCGAGGCGACCGCCAGAGCGTTGGTCGCTCTCGGCTTCGGCGGCAGGAAGGTCATCGGGACGGACTGCGCCGTGGCGCTGAACGGAACCGCCATCGGACCGCTCGGCAGGTCTCCCACCAGCTGCGACAACTGACCGTAGGTCTGCGCGCGATGGGCCGCGTCGAAGCGCTGGGAGTACTCCTCGGCCGACAGTCGCCCCTCCGCGTAGGCGGCCTTGAGCACGTCGACGGTGCGGTCGCGATCCGTGTGGGCGGCGCGCATGGCGGACTGCGGGGTCGCCAGCGGCTGCCAGCTGCCCGTCCCCTTGTCCCACGGTGGCGGCGAACCCTGCCAGGGCTGCATGCCGCTCATGTGGTCTCCTCCCGACCCGGAACGCCGATTCTCACAGACATCTTCGCCTCTCCGGTGGCCGGATGCGGCGTCACCAGACAGGACGTTCCAGGGCCCCGAATGGTTTCCGTCACACTCCTCGGGCTGGGGCGTGTCTCGCGGTGCTGCACTATTGCGGGATGAGCAGGGACAGGCAGGAAAGCGGCGCGTCGGAGACAGGTGAGCTGGTCGAGCGGGCGGTCGGCGCGGTGATCGGTGCGACCGACCGGCAGGTGGACGGCGCCCTGGACGGCAGCGCCTCGATGCTCGCCGCCTCGGCCGAGCAGTGGCCGCACGTGAGCCGGGCGCTGCTGGCGCTGACCGACCGCTCGCTGGCGCGGCTCTGGGAGCACGGCTGGCGCCCGGCCGACCTGGCCCGGCTGGTCCGCCGCGACCTGGCGGCGGTGCACCTGGCGCTGCTGGTCGACCTGGTCGCCGCCGACACCCGGCGCTACTCCCCCGCCGTGCTGGACCGGCGCTGGCAGGAGCAGCTGCGCGAGCTGGCCGCCGAGGTCTGGTGGCCCGCCGACGAGGACTTCCTGCCGGGCTTCGCCGAGCGCCACCGGCTGGACCGGTTCGCGCTGGCCACCGCCGCCCTGGAGCTGCTGCGGCTGCTCGGGCGGCTGCCGGTGATCGCACCGGTCGGGCCGGCCCCCGGCGCCCGCAAACTGGAGCACCGGGCGATGCGCCCGACGCCGGGTGAGCCGCGGATGCTGGGGCGGATCCGCGCGCTGCTGGCGAAGGCCGAGTCCACCGAGTTCCCCGAGGAGGCCGAGCTGCTGACCGCCAAGGCCCAGCAGCTGATGGCGCAGCACAGCATCGACGAGGCGCTGCTCTCGGCCGACCACCGCGGCGACGACGCGCCCGGCGCGCTGCGGATAGGCGTGGAGAACCCGTACGAGGGCCCCAAGGCGATGCTGCTGGACGCGGTCGCGGTGGCGAACCGCTGCCGGGTGGTCTGGGCGAAGGAGTTCGGCTTCTGCACGGTCGTCGGCTTCGACTCCGACCTGGACGCGGTCGAGCTGCTCTACACCTCGCTGCTGGTGCAGGCCACCACCGCGATGAACAGGGCCGGCAGCCGCACCCACCAGGACGGCTCCTCCCGCACCAAGGCGTTCCGGCACTCCTTCCTGGTCTCCTACGCGGCCCGGATCCGCGAGCGGCTGGTCGCCGCCACCGAGAAGGCCGTGCGGGCCGCGGCGGCCGGCCGGCGCGAGCGCGCGGACGGCACGGACGAGCAGCTGGTGCCCGACGAGCGGCTGCTGCCGGCCCTGGCCGCGCGCGGCGAGGCGGTCGACTCCGCCACCGGACGGATGTTCCCCAAGCTCACCTCCCAGCGTGTACGGGTGAGCGACGGCGAGGGCTGGGCCGCCGGCCGCGCCGCCGCCGACCGGGCCGCGCTCCACGAGCGACGGGGTAGGGTCACGCGCGGACGCAAGTAGAGGGGGTTCCAGGTGGAGGGCTATCGGGAGCGGGTGCGGGGCACGCTGCTCGGCGGGGCGGTGGGGGACGCGCTGGGCTGGCCGGTGGAGTTCCTGCAGCTGCCGCAGATCCACGAGCAGTACGGCCCGGCGGGCGTCACCGGCTTCAGGCCGAGCGAGCACCGCGGCTACCGGGACAAGCCGGCCGACCGGCCCGGGGACGTCACCGACGACACCCAGATGACCCTGTTCAGCGCCGAGGGCCTGATCCGCGCCCGGCTCGCGGGCGGCCCCGAGGGCGTCGGTCCGGCGCTGCACGCGGCATACCAGCGCTGGTTCCTGACGCAGCAGCAGAACGCCCCCGACGCCGGCCCGCGCCCCGCGCCCTACGACGGGTGGCTGCTGCGCCAGCCGTTCCTGTACGCCCGCCGGGCGCCCGGACGGGCCTGCTGGAGCGGCCTGCAGGACAACCCCGGCTACCGGGCGCCGGTGCCGTTCGGGCAGCCCGGACCGATCAACAGCAACTCCAAGGGCTGCGGGACGGTGATGCGGTCGGCGCCCTTCGGGCTGCTGCGGCTGGGCCCGCTCTGGTCCTTCGAACTGGCCGGCCGGTGCGCGCAGATCACCCACGGCCACCCGACCGGCTACCTGGCGGCCGGCGCCTTCGCCGCGCTGGTGGACCGGCTGACGTCCGGTCAGCCGCTGCGCGCGGCCGTCGAGCAGACCCTGGCGCAGGTCGCGCAGTGGCCGCAGGGCGAGGAGACGGCGATCGCGCTGCGCCGGGCGCTGGCGCTGGCCGCCGAGGAGCCGTCGGAGCAGGTCGTCGAGCGGGTCGGGCTCGGCTGGATCGCCGAGGAGTGCCTGGCGATCGCGGTGTACGCGGCGCTGGTCGCGGAGCGGGTGGGGGTCCGGCGGGCGCTGCTGCTGTCGGTCAACCACTCGGGCGACAGCGACTCGGTGGGCGCGGTCTGCGGCAACCTGCTGGGCGCCGCGTACGGCCTGGCCGGGCTGCCGGGCGAGTGGGTGGCCGCGGTCGAGGGACGGGACGTGGCGCTGCGGGTGGCCGACGACCTGGTGGACCTGTTCGCCGGCGCCGGCACCGAGCTGGAAGGGCGCTACCCCGCGGGGTGACGCCCCGCCCGTCAGTCCCAGAGCTTTAGTCCCAGAGCGCGCCGAGCGCGATCAGCTCGTCGCGGTGTTCGATCCGGCGCACCCAGTCGGCCGGCCAGACCTCCGCACCGCCGTACGCGCCCGCGAAGGCGCCGGCCAGGCAGGCGATCGAGTCGGAGTCGCCGCTGGAGTAGGCCGCGCGGCGGACCGCGGCGACCGGGTCGTCCGGGAACAGCAGGAAGCAGAGCAGGCCGGTGGCCAGCGCCTCCTCGGCGATCCAGCCCTCGCCGGTGGCAAGGCACGGATCGGCCTCCCGGTCGCGCGCCACGAGCGCGGCGTCCAACCGGTCCAGCACACCCAGGCAGTCGTCCCAGCCCCTGGCCATGAACTCCTCGGCCGAGTGGTCGTGCGCCCGGGCGACCAGGTCGCCGAGCCAGAACGCGTCGTAGCGGGTGCGGTTCGCCAGCGCGTACGCCCTCAGGGCGGCCGGCAGCTCGGCCGGCTCGGCACCCCGGGCGAGCAGCCGGACGGCGTACGCGGTCAGGTCGCTGGCGGCGAGCGCGGTGGGGTGGCCGTGGGTCAGCGCGGACTGCAGCTGGGCCGCGCCGGAGAGCTGGCGCTCGGTCAACTCGCGGACCAGGCCCAGCGGGGCCACCCGCATGTTGGCGCCGCAGCCCTTGGAGTCGATCTGGCTGGCCTGCTGCCAGGGCCGCTCGGGCTTGCTGAGCAGCTGGCAGCCGACCAGGCAGGTCCGGCCGGGGGCGCGGTTGTTCTCCGGGGAGCGCCACCAGTCGACGAACTCCTCGCGGACCGGGCGCTCCAGGCGCAGCGGGGTGAGCGGGCCGCGCTCCAGCGCGATCCGCAGGCCGCGGGCGAGGGCCAGGGTCATCTGGGTGTCGTCGGTGACCAGCGCGGGCACGGGCAGGGCGAGTTCGCGCCAGTCGGGGCAGTAGGCGGCGATGTGCTCGATCTCGTCGAACTCGGTCGGGTGGCCGAGGGCGTCGCCGATCGCCAGGCCGAGCAGCGCGCCGGTGGCGGGGGTGCGGGTGGTCATTGGGTGCTCACCAGGAGTTCGGTCAGCCCGCGGATCACGTAGCCGGGCTGCCAGTTCGGCTCGCTCAGCAGCGTCAGGCGCGGTGCGCGGCGCAGCAGGGCGCCGTAGGACTCGGTCAGTTCGAGGCGGGCCAGCGGCGCGCCGAGGCAGAAGTGGATGCCGGCCCCGAAGGTGATGTGCGGGTTGTCGGTGCGGGTGACGTCCAGCCGGTCGGGGTCGGCGAAGCGGGCCGGGTCGCGGTTGGCCGAGCCGAACAGCAGCGCGACCTCCGAGCCGCGCGGGATCCGCACCCCGGCCACCTCGATGTCCTCCAGCACCCAGCGCTCGAACATCTGCAGCGGCGTGTCGTAGCGCATCAACTCCTCGATCGCCGTCGGGAGCAGGCGCTGCGGGTCGGAGCGCAGCAGTTCGAGCTGGTCGGGGTTGCGGAACAGCGCCCACCAGCCGTTGCCGGTGGTGTTGACGGTCGCCTCGTGCCCGGCGTTGAGCAGCAGCACGCAGGTCGAGATCATCTCCTGCTCGCTGAGCGCGTCCCCCTCGTCCTGGGCCTGGACGAGGGCGGAGATCAGGTCCTGGCCCGGCTCGCTGCGGCGGGCCCGGATCAGCTCGCGCAGGAAGTCGGAGAACTCGACGCTGGCGTCCACCGCGCGCCGGGCCGTCTCGGGCGTCGGATTCAGCTCGAACATCCCGGTGATCGCCGCCGACCAGGGCCGCAGCAGCGCGCGGTCGGCCTGCGGCACCCCCAGCATCTCGGCGATCACCGCGACCGGCAGCGGCTCGGCGACGGCGGCGATCAGGTCGCCGCCGCCCGCCGCGAGCAGCCCGCCCACCAGCTCGTCGGCCAACCGGGCCACCGTCGGGCGCAGCGACTCGACCATTCGCGGCGTGAAGGCCTTGGAGACCAGGCGGCGGATCCGGGTGTGGTCCGGGGCCTCCAGGTCGAGCAGCCCGTTGCCGTTCAGGGTGTGAAACGGCTCGTGGGCCGGGTCGGGCGGCTGCTGCCCGAACTCCTCGTGGCTGAACCGGTGGGTGTACGTCCGTCCCAGCCGGCGGTCGCGGAGCAGCGCGCTGACGTCCTCGTAGCGGGAGATCAGCCACTGGCCGGTCGGCTCGTAGCGGCAGACCGGCGCGGTGGCGCGCAGCTCGGCGTAGGCGTCGTACGGGTGCGCGATGAACTGCGCCGACCAGGGATCGAAAACCGTCATGCGGTCAGCCTATTGACCAGGGCCGGCAGCGCCGTCGAGATGGGGTCCCGGAGGATCTCGTCGGCCAGCTCGTCGTACGGCGTCGGCTCGGCGTTGACGATGACCAGCCGCGCGCCGCCCTCCACCGCCGTCTCGACCAGCCCGGCCGCCGGATGCACCTGGAGGGTGGAGCCGACGGCGAGGAACAGGTCGCAGGCCTTGGCGACGGTCCGCGCCTGGTCCAGGACGACCGGGTCGAGCGCCTCGCCGAACATCACGGTGGCGGGCTTGAGCACGCCGCCGCAGTCCAGGCAGGCCGGGTCCGGCTCGCCGGCCGCGACGCGGTCGAGCGCAGCGGCCATCGTGCTGCGCCGCCGGCACCGCAGGCACTGCACCTCACGGGCGGTGCCGTGCAGTTCGAGCACCTTGCGGTCCGGCAGGCCGGCCAGCTGGTGCAGCCCGTCGACGTTCTGGGTGAGCACCCGCACCGGCAGCACGCGCGCCAGGTCGACCAGCGCGCGGTGCCCGGCGTTCGGCTCGGCCGCGAGCGCGCCGGCGTCCCGCCGCATCAGCCAGGCCCGGCGGCGGACGTCCGGATCGGCGCGGTAGGGGCCGATCGTCACCAACTGCTGGGCCTGCGGGTCGCGCTGCCAAAGGCCTTGCGGGCCACGGTAGTCGGGGATGCCGGAGTCGGTGGAGATACCGGCACCGGTGAGGACGGCGACGAGCGTGCGGTGGGTCATGCGCCGACAGTAGGGGCTGCCGGAGGGTACCGCATCCGAGTATCGGCGCTCCGCCGGCCTGCGGATCTGACTAACCTGGCCGGGTGAACAGCGCCACCGACCTCACCACCTGGCTGACCCGACGCACCCCCGAGCAGCTCGTCGAACTGCTGGAGCAACGCGAACTCCCGTACGCCGGTGGGGCCGGCCTCGACTCCCCCGCGAGACTGGCCCAGCACCTGCTCGGCGACGCCTCGGTGACGCTGGCTCTGCGCGGCCTCAACCAGGTGCAGCTCCAGGTCCTGTCAGCCGTCGCGGTCCTCGCCGAGCAGGTGCACGGGCCCGCGCCGGCATCCGTCGAGCGCTCCACGCCGGCGGGTTTCGCGGGTTGGGCGCCGGCCGCCCGGTCGGCGGAACCGGCGCTGGAGTGCTCCGAGCGGTCCGTACCGCGCGCTCGGCTGCGGGCCGCGCTGGCCGGCTCCGCCGACGAGCTGGATGCGGTGCTCGACCAGCTCGCCGACCGCGCCCTGCTGCTGCCCCCGCACGGCGCCGCGCTCACCGTCCCGCCGCTGCTGCACCGACAGGCTCGCGAACTCCAGGGCTACGGGCGGCCGGTGGACACCCTGCTGAGCTCGGCGTACAAGGCCGCCGAGATCCACCGGGTGGCCACCGAACTGCACCTGGGAGCGAACGGCACCCGGGACGCCGCCCAGCGGCTGATCGTCGAGCACCTGACGGACCGCGAGGCGGTCCGACGGCTGGCGGCGCAGGCCCCGGCGGCGGCCGTCGAGCTGCTGGAGCGGCTGGTGCCGGGGCCGCCGCTGCTGCGCACCCACTGCTTCGTCTCCGAGCACGGCACGTACTACAGCGCCACCAGCAAGTTCCGCTTCCGCGAGGGAGGCTCGGGCGATCCGGGCACCGACTGGCTGGCCGCCCGCGGCCTGCTGGTCCCGGTCGGCCCCGACCTGGCCGAGCTCCCCCAGGAGGTGGCCGCCGCGCTGCGCGCGGAGAGCGCGGCGCCGGCCTACGACCCCGCGCCGCCGCCCGTCCGGGCCGCCGGACCGCTGCCCGCCCGCCAGGCGGGCGAGGCGCAGACCGTCGCGACCGCCACCGCCACCCGGGTCGAGCTGCTGCTGCGCGCCACCGCCGCGCAGCCGCTCGCCGTGCGCAAGGCGGGCGGCATCGCGGTGCGGGACACCCGCCGGCTGGCCAAGCTCGTCGATGCGTCCGAGGCGCAGACCAGGCTCTGGCTGGACCTCGGCGCGAACGCCGGCCTGATCGCGCCGCACCGCGACGTCCCCCCGCCCACCCGCAGCCGCAAGCCCGCGCCGCTGCCGCCCGCCCGGATCCTGCCGACCGCACGCTACGACCGTTGGCTGGCCGACTCGCCGGCCCACCGGCTGGTCCCGCTGATCGCCACCTGGGCCGTCACACCCGAGGTGTTCAGCTACTGGCCGGACGAGAACGAGACCCCGGTCGCCCTGGTCGCCCCGCAGGACCGCAGCGCCGTCGAGCTGCGCCGCACGCTGCTCGAAGCCCTCGCCGCGCTGCCCGCCGGCACCGGCCTCGGACCGGCCGCCGCGCTGGACGAGCAGGCGCTGACCCAACTCGTGCTGGCCGCCTCCTGGCACCGCCCGGCCCTCGGCCCGGACCCCTTCACGCTGGAGCGGGCCGCCGCCACGCTGGCCGAGGCGGAGCTGCTCGGCGTGGTCGCGCACGGCGCGCTCACCCCCGTCGGCCACGCGGCGCTCGGACTGCTGCGGGCCGGCGCCGGCCGCTACTTCCCCGCCGTGCCCGGGGCCGGGACCTCGCTGACCGGCCGACCCGCGCTGGCCGCCGCCGTCGCGGCACTGCGCACGGCGCTGGAGGAGCTGGTGCCGCCGCCGCGCACCACCGCCCGCTTCCAGGCCGACCTGACGGCGGTCGTCTCCGGCCCGGCCGCCCCCGAACTGACCGAACTGCTCGGCTCGGTGGGCACCCGGGAGTCCGAGGGGCACGCGGTGGTCTGGCGGATCGGCGCGGCCTCGGTGCGCCGCGCACTGGACCGCGGCGAGGACCCGCAGGAGCTGCTGGCCCGGCTGACCGAGGTGTCCGAGGGCGGCCGGCCGCTGCCGCAGCCACTGACGTACCTGGTCAACGACGCGGCGCGGACGCACGGCCGGATCCGGGTGGTGCGCTCGGCCTGCTGCATCAGGTCGGACGACGAGGCGCTGGTCACCGAGCTGTCCCAGGCCCGCGTGCTGGCCAAGCTCGGGCTGCGCCGGATCGCGCCGACCGTCCTGATCAGCACCGCCTCGCCGACCGACACGCTGGCCGCGCTCCGGCTGGGCGGCTACGCCCCGGTGCTGGAGGCCGAGACCGGCACCACCGTGGTGGAACGCGCCTCGGACGAGCGGGCCGAGAACGCGATGCCCTCGCTCACCGCCGCCCGCAGCTACTACGGCAGCGGCCCGGGCACCCCGGAGGCGCTGGCGGCGAAGCTGCTGTCCAAGGCCTGATCTCAGGACTCGCCGGCCACCACCGCGCCCGCCTCGTACGCGAAGACCACCGCGTGCACCCGGTCGCGCAGGTGGAGCTTGCTCAGGACGTTGCTGACGTGCGTCTTGACGGTGTGCTCGCTGACCACCAGCTCGGCGGCGATCTCCGCGTTGGAGCAGCCGCGGGCCAGCAGCCGCAGGGTCTCCTGCTCACGGGCCGTCAACTGCTCCAGCAGCTTGGACGGCGCGCGCACCCCGGCGCCGGGGCCGGCCGCGGCGGCCGGCCTGCGGGCCGCGAACTCGCTGATCAGGCGTCGGGTGACGGAGGGCGCCAGCAGCGCCTCGCCGGAGGCCACCAGCCGGACGCCGTGCGCCAGATCGTCCCGGCGGACGTCCTTGAGCAGGAAGCCGCTGGCCCCCGCGTACAGCGCGTCGTAGACGTAGTCGTCGATGTCGAAGGTGGTCAGCATGATCACCTTGGTCTCGGCGTACTCGGCGCAGACCCGGCGGGCCGCCTCCAGGCCGTCCATCACCGGCATCCGGACGTCCAGCAGCAGGACGTCGGGGCGGTGCGCGGCGACCGCCTCGACCGCCTCGGCGCCGTTGCAGGCCTCGGCGACCACCTCGATGTCCGGCTGGGCGTCCAGGATCATGCCGAACCCGGCCCGCACCAGCTCCTGGTCATCGGCGACCACCACCCGTATCGCGGCCATGCCGTTCCTCCCGTTCACAGTCTCTCGGCGCCCAGCGGTAGTTGGGCGGTCACCAGGAATCCCACGCCGTCCGGTCCGGCTCCGGCCTCGGCCCGGCCCCCGCAGGCCGCGGCCCGCTCCCGGATGCCGACCAGCCCGCGCCCGCCGGACCAGCCGCTCACCGCGGCCCCGCCGGCACCCGTCCGCGGCACGCCGCGCCCGTTGTCGCAGACCGCGATCTCCAGCACCGCGCCGACCCGCGCGAGCCGCACGGCGGCGTGGTCCGCGCCCGCGTGCTTGACGGTGTTGGTGAGGGCCTCCTGGACGATCCGATAGGCGGCCGCCTCGATGTCCGAGGGCATCGTACGCTCCAGCCCGACGAGTTGGAGGTCCACCTGGAGGCCCGCCTGACGGACCCGCTCGGCCACCGCCGGCAGCTCGGCCAGCGTCGGCTGCGGTGCCAGCTCGGGGCCGGCGCCCTCCTCCTTGAGCACCCCGAGCACCCGGCGCAGCTGCACCATCGCGTCGCGGCCGGAGTCGGCGATGGTGTCGAAGGCCTTGATCGCCCGCTCCGGATCGCTGTGCACCACCACCGGGCCCGCCTCGGCCTGGATCACCATCAGCGAGACGGCGTGCGCCAGGATGTCGTGCATCTCGCGGGCGATCCGGCCGCGCTCCTCGGCCACCGCGCGGGCCGCCTCGGTGGCCGCCCGTTCGCCCGCCTGGTGCGCGCGCTCCTCCTGGGCCCTGGCCTTCCTCCGCCAGCCGCGCACCACCGAACCGAAGACGAACGGGCCCAGCGAGGTGATCAGGCTGAACAGCGCGCCGTCCGGCGAGTGGGTGCCCAGGATGTTGGCCGGCACCACGATCGCCACCAGCAGCCAGCGCTGCCAGTCGCGGCAGCGGTCACCGATGGTGTAGCTCATCAGCACCACGAAGATCGGGATCTGCGCCTGCGCGGAGTGCGCCACGATGCTCAGCGCGATCGCGGGCACACCGGTCGCCAGGAAGACCGTGAACGGCGCCCGGCGGCGCCAGGGCAGCGGCAGCGCGGTGGAGACCGCCAGCAGGTACACCCACCACGCAGAGTGCGGGTTGTCGTGCAGCACCGACCAGGCCGAGACCAGCGCGGACGCCAGCGCCCACAGGCTGTCCGCGACGTACGGGTTCAGCCGGCCCGAGCGCCACTGCAACCGGTCGAGCAGCTCCTTGCCGCGCGCCTCCCAGCGCGATATCCGTTCCACGTCCGCCCCTCCCCCGCCGTACGGGAGCACCCCGCCCCCGCCGGGATGATCTTGCCGTACGGGCGGGCGCAGGCCGCGGGCGGCCACCAGGTCACGCACCGTTGACCGTCACGTTGCCGGTGCCCGCCGTGGCGGTGATCGTGCGGGCGGCGCCGTCCTGCCGCGGGATCGACACCTTGACGTTGCCGGTGTCCGTCGTGGCGCGGACCGCGTAGCCGGGGCCCAGCGGTACGGAGACCCGGACGTTGCCGGTCTGCGTGCTGGCCGCCACCCGCTGCGGGTCGACGGTGAAGGCCGCGGTGACGCTGCCGGTCTGGGCGCTCAACTCGGCGCCGCCGGTCGAGCCGAGCCCGGAGGCGCCCACGTCGCCGGTCCGGGTGGCCGCCTGGACGTCGGCGGTGAGGCCGGCCAGCAGCACGTTGCCGGTCTCCGCCTGCACCTTGACCACCGTGCCGGCCGGCACCTGGACGTCGTAGCCGACACCGCAGCCGGAGCAGTCGTACGTCAGGGTGAGCGTGCCGTCGACGACGGCGTGGGTGGTGGCCGGTGGCTTGTCGCGGTAGTTCTGGTGCTCCGTCACCTCGACCGCCGTGCCGCCGCCGGTGACCTTGACGTCGCCGGTGTGCCCCTCGATCACCAGGGTGCGGACCTGGCCGCTCACCCCGTAGCTGACGTCCTGCTTCTGGTCGTCGCCGAGGAAGCAGCCCGACATCCCGACGGCGACGAAGGCGGTGATACCGGTGGTGGTGAGCAGGCGGAGCAGGCGCGGGTGCATCGGGTTCCTCTCGGCAGCGATCCGGACGCTCCGAACCGACCACCACAGCCTGCCCGCCGCACCCGCGCCACCGGATCACCCGCCCGAGCGGTTTGCCGCCCTCCCCCGCACGGGGGAGAAACGCCGCAGGGCGGCCACCCCGGTGGGGTGGCCGCCCTGCGGCTTGGTGCGGTGACCGTCAGCCCGTGTAGGGGCCGTAGTCGTAGTCGTCCAGCGGGACCGCCTGGCCGGAGCCGGCGCCGAAGGGCGACAGGTCGTAGTCGTCGTAGCCGACGGCCGAGTACATCGCGGCCTTGGCCTCTTCGGTGGGCTCGACCCGGATGTTGCGGTAGCGGGGCAGACCCGTACCGGCCGGGATGAGCTTACCGAGGATGACGTTCTCCTTGAGGCCCAGCAGCGGGTCCGACTTGGCGTGGATCGCCGCGTCGGTGAGCACCCGGGTGGTCTCCTGGAAGGAGGCCGCCGACAGCCAGGACTCGGTGGCCAGCGAGGCCTTGGTGATACCCATCAGCTGGGGACGGCCAGAGGCCGGGTGGCCGCTCTCCGACACCACGCGACGGTTCTCGGTCTCGAAGCGGCCGCGCTCGACGAGCTCGCCCGGGAGCAGCTCGGCGTCGCCCGACTCGATGATCGTCACGCGGCGGAGCATCTGCCGGATGATGATCTCGATGTGCTTGTCGTGGATCGACACACCCTGCGAGTTGTAGACCTTCTGGACCTCGGCGACCAGGTGGATCTGGACCGCGCGCTGGCCCATGATCCGCAGGACGTCGTGCGGGTTCATGGTGCCCTGGGTCAGCTTCTGGCCGACCGAGACCGCCTCGCCCTCGCTGACCAGCAGCTTGATGCGCTTGGAGATCGGGTAGGCGATCTCCTCGGTGCCGTCGTCGGGGGTGACGACGAGCTTGCGGGTCTTCTCGGTGTCCTCGATGCGGACCCGGCCGTCGGCCTCCGAGATCGGGGCCAGACCCTTGGGGGTACGGGCCTCGAAGAGCTCGACGACACGGGGCAGACCCTGCGTGATGTCGTCACCGGCCACACCACCGGTGTGGAAGGTACGCATCGTCAGCTGGGTACCGGGCTCACCGATGGACTGGGCGGCGATGATGCCGACCGCCTCACCGATGTCGACCAGCTTGCCGGTGGCCAGCGAGCGGCCGTAGCAGAAGGCACAGGTGCCGACCGCGGACTCGCAGGTGAGGATCGAGCGGGTCTTGACCTCGCTGATGCCGTGGCGGATCAGCTCGTCGATCAGCACGTCACCGAGGTCGGTGTTCGCGGTGGCGATGAGCTTGCCGTCGACCGTGATGTCCTCGGCCAGCATGCGGGCGTAGACGCTGGTCTCGACGTCGTCCGTCTTGCGCAGGACGCCGTTCTCGACCACGCCGATCGCCAGCTTGAGGCCGCGCTCGGTCCCGCAGTCCTCCTCGCGAATGATGACGTCCTGGGAGACGTCGACCAGACGACGGGTGAGGTAGCCGGAGTCCGCGGTACGAAGCGCGGTGTCGGCCAGACCCTTACGGGCACCGTGGGTCGAGATGAAGTACTCGAGAACGGTGAGGCCCTCACGGAAGGACGCCTTGATGGGACGCGGAATCGTCTCGTTCTTGGCGTTCGACACCAGACCACGCATACCGGCGATCTGACGCATCTGCATCATGTTTCCACGAGCACCCGAGTCGACCATCATGAAGATGGGGTTGGTCTTCTCGAAGTTCGCGTTCATGGCCTCGGCAACCTCGTTGGTCGCCTTGGTCCAGATGCCGACGAGCTCACTGCTGCGCTCGTCCTTGGTGATCAGGCCGCGCTCGTAGTTCTTCTGGACCTTCTCGGCCTGCGCCTCGTAGCCCTCGAGGATCTGCGGCTTGCTCGGCGGCACGACGACGTCGGAGATCGACACCGTCACGCCCGAGCGGGTGGCCCAGTGGAAACCGGCCGCCTTGAGGTTGTCCAGGGTCGCCGCGACGGTGACCTTGGGGTAGCGCTCCGCCAGGTCGTTGACGATCGCGGAGAGCTGCTTCTTGCCCACCTCGTAGTCGACGAACGGGTAGTCCTCGGGCAGCAGCTCGTTGAAGAGCGCGCGGCCCAGGGTGGTGCTCAGGCGGAAGGGCTCGCCCTCGAACCAGGTCGACTGACCGTCCTCGTCCACCGGCGGGGTCCAGCCGCGCGGCGGGACGGTGCCGATCGGCAGGCGGATGTCGACCGGGGCCTGGACGTCCAGCTCGCGGGCGTCGAAGGCCATGATCGCCTCGGCGGTCGAGGAGAAGGAACGACCGGCGCCCTTCACCTTCTCGCGGTCCGAGGTGAGGAAGAACAGACCGAGCACCATGTCCTGGGTCGGCATGGTGACGGGACGACCGTCGGCCGGCTTCAGGATGTTGTTCGAGGACAGCATCAGGATGCGGGCCTCGGCCTGCGCCTCCGCGGAGAGCGGCAGGTGGACGGCCATCTGGTCACCGTCGAAGTCCGCGTTGAACGCGGTGCAGACGAGCGGGTGGATCTGGATGGCCTTGCCCTCGACCAGCTGGGGCTCGAAGGCCTGGATGCCGAGTCGGTGCAGGGTGGGTGCACGGTTGAGCAGCACCGGGTGCTCGGCGATGACCTCTTCGAGGACGTCCCAGACGACCGGGCGGGCGCGCTCGACCATGCGCTTGGCCGACTTGATGTTCTGCGCGTGGTTCAGGTCCACCAGGCGCTTCATCACGAACGGCTTGAAGAGCTCCAGCGCCATGGCCTTCGGCAGACCGCACTGGTGCAGCTTGAGCTGCGGGCCGACGACGATGACCGAACGGGCCGAGTAGTCGACGCGCTTGCCGAGCAGGTTCTGACGGAAACGACCCTGCTTGCCCTTGAGCATGTCGGACAGCGACTTCAGCGGACGGTTGCCGGGGCCCGTGACCGGGCGACCACGACGGCCGTTGTCGAAGAGCGCGTCGACGGCCTCCTGAAGCATGCGCTTCTCGTTGTTCACGATGATCTCGGGGGCACCGAGGTCGAGGAGGCGCTTCAGGCGGTTGTTGCGGTTGATCACGCGGCGGTACAGGTCGTTCAGGTCGGAGGTCGCGAAGCGGCCACCGTCCAGCTGCACCATCGGACGCAGGTCCGGCGGGATGACCGGGACGCAGTCCAGCACCATGCCGTTGGGCTTGTTGGTGGTCTGCAGGAACGCCGAGACGACCTTGAGGCGCTTGAGCGCACGGGTCTTCTTCTGGCCCTTGCCGCTGCGGATGATCTCGCGCAGCCGCTCGGACTCCTCGGCCAGGTCGAACGTCTCCAGGCGGTCCTTGAGCGCCGCGGCGCCCATCGAGCCGGAGAAGTACGTGCCGAAGCGGTCGCGCAGCTCGCGGTAGAGCAGCTCGTCGCCCTCGAGGTCCTGAACCTTGAGGTTCTTGAAGCGCGCCCAGACCTCGTCGAGACGGTCGATCTCGCGCTGCGAGCGGTCCCGCAGCTGCTTCATCTCACGCTCGGCACCCTCGCGCACCTTGCGGCGCACGTCGGCCTTGGCACCCTCGGCCTCGAGCTCGGCGAGGTCGGTCTCGGCCTTCTTGGCGCGGTTCTCCAGGTCGGAGTCGCGACGGTTCTCGATCTGCTGGCGCTCGACCGAGACATGCGCCTCCAGGGACGGGAGGTCGCGCTGGCGACGCTCGTCGTCCACCCAGGTGATCATGTAGGCGGCGAAGTAGATGACCTTCTCGAGGTCCTTCGGCGCCAGGTCGAGCAGGTAGCCGAGGCGGCTGGGGACACCCTTGAAGTACCAGATGTGGGTGACCGGCGCGGCCAGCTCGATGTGGCCCATCCGCTCACGACGCACCTTGGCGCGAGTGACCTCGACGCCGCAGCGCTCACAGATGATGCCCTTGAAGCGGACGCGCTTGTACTTGCCGCAGTAGCACTCCCAGTCCCGGGTCGGACCGAAGATCTTCTCGCAGAAGAGTCCGTCCTTTTCGGGCTTCAGGGTGCGGTAGTTGATGGTCTCCGGCTTCTTGACCTCGCCGTGGGACCACTGGCGGATGTCGTCGGCGGTCGCGAGGCCGATGCGGAGCTCGTCGAAGAAGTTGACGTCAAGCACTGGTCGTCAAGCCCTCTTTCGTAAGTCGAAAGTCGTTCATCTGGTCTGAGGGGGGCCTGGGGGCGGGCCGGCCACCTGGTAGGTGGCCGGCCCGGCCTCCGTCAGACCTCTTCGACGCTGCTCGGCTCGCGCCGGGACAGGTCAATACCGAGCTCCTCGGCTGCGCGGAAGACATCCTCGTCGGAGTCCCGCAGCTCGATGTTGGAGCCGTCCGAGGACAGCACCTCCACGTTGAGGCAGAGCGACTGCATTTCCTTGATGAGCACCTTGAAGGACTCGGGAATGCCCGGCTCGGGGATGTTCTCGCCCTTGACGATCGCCTCGTAGACCTTCACGCGGCCCAGGACGTCGTCGGACTTGATGGTGAGGAGCTCCTGCAGCGCGTAGGCCGCGCCGTACGCCTCAAGGGCCCACACCTCCATCTCACCGAAGCGCTGACCACCGAACTGCGCCTTACCACCCAGCGGCTGCTGCGTGATCATCGAGTACGGACCGGTCGAACGGGCGTGCAGCTTGTCGTCGACCAGGTGGTGCAGCTTGAGGATGTACATGTACCCGACCGAGACCGGCATCGGGAACGGCTCACCGGAGCGGCCGTCGAACAGGTTCGCCTTACCGGTGGAGTTCACCAGGCGCTCACCGTCACGGGTGGGCGTGGTGTGGTCCAGCAGGCCGGTGATCTCGTCCTCACGGGCGCCGTCGAAGACCGGGGTGGCGAGGTTGGTGCCGCCCTCGACCTTGTCGGCGCCGATGCCCTGCAGGCGCTGGGCCCACTCGTCGGCGAGGCCGGAGACGTCCCAACCCTGTTTGGCGAGCCACCCGAGGTGGATCTCCAGTACCTGTCCCGGGTTCATTCGGGACGGGACACCCAGCGGGTTCAGGATGATGTCGACCGGGGTGCCGTCCTCGAGGAACGGCATGTCCTCGACCGGGAGGATCTTGGAGATGACGCCCTTGTTGCCGTGACGGCCGGCCAGCTTGTCACCGTTGGTGATCTTGCGCTTCTGGGCCACGTAGACCCGGACCAGCTGGTTGACGCCCGGGGGAAGCTCGTCGCCCTCTTCGCGGTCGAAGACGCGGACGCCGATGATCTTGCCCTGCTCGCCGTGCGGCACCTTCAGCGAGGTGTCGCGGACCTCACGGGCCTTCTCACCGAAGATCGCGCGCAGCAGGCGCTCCTCCGGGGTCAGCTCGGTCTCACCCTTGGGCGTGACCTTGCCGACCAGGATGTCGCCGGTGACGACGTCCGCGCCGATCCGGATGATGCCGCGCTCGTCGAGGTCCGCGAGGACCTCCTCGGAGACGTTCGGGATGTCCCGAGTGATCTCCTCCGGGCCCAGCTTGGTGTCACGGGCGTCGACCTCGTGCTCCTCGATGTGGATCGAGGAGAGGACGTCGTCCTGCACGAGGCGCTGCGACAGGATGATCGCGTCCTCGTAGTTGTGGCCCTCCCAGGACATGAACGCCACGAGGAGGTTCTTGCCCAGCGCCATCTCGCCCTCGTCGGTGCACGGGCCGTCGGCCAGCACCTGGCTGACCTCGACGCGTGCGCCCTCGTCCACGAGCACCTTCTGGTTGAAGGCGGTGCCCTGGTTCGAGCGGGTGAACTTGGCGGCGCGGTACGTGGTGTACGTGCCGTCGTCGTTGGCCACGGTGACGTAGTCGGCCGAGACCTCCTGGACGACACCGGCCTTCTCGGCCACGATCACGTCGGCGGCGTCGACCGCACAGCGGTACTCCATGCCGGTGCCGACCAGCGGAGCCTCGCTCTTCAGCAGCGGCACCGCCTGACGCATCATGTTGGAGCCCATGAGCGCGCGGTTGGCGTCGTCGTGCTCGAGGAACGGGATCATGGCGGTCGCGACCGACACCATCTGGCGCGGCGAGACGTCCATGTAGTCGATCTCGGAGCCGGGGATGTAGTCGATCTCCCCGCCACGGCGACGGACCAGGACACGCGGCTCGGCGAAGTGCAGGTCGTCCGTCAGCGGGGCGTTGGCCTGCGCGATGACGAAGCGGTCCTCCTCGTCAGCGGTCAGGTAGTCCACCTGCTCGGTGACGATGCCCTCGACGACCTTGCGGTACGGGGTCTCGATGAAGCCGAAGGCGTTGACCCGACCGTACGAGGCCAGCGAGCCGATCAGACCGATGTTCGGGCCTTCAGGGGTCTCGATGGGGCACATGCGGCCGTAGTGCGACGGGTGAACGTCACGGACCTCGAAGCCGGCGCGCTCACGGGACAGACCACCGGGGCCCAGCGCGGAGAGACGACGCTTGTGGGTCAGGCCCGACAGCGGGTTCGTCTGGTCCATGAACTGGGACAGCTGGCTGGTGCCGAAGAACTCCTTGATGGAGGCGACGACCGGCCGGATGTTGATCAGGGTCTGCGGCGTGATCGCCTCGACGTCCTGGGTGGTCATGCGCTCGCGCACGACGCGCTCCATACGGGCGAGACCCGTACGGACCTGGTTCTGGATCAGCTCGCCGACGTTGCGGAGGCGACGGTTGCCGAAGTGGTCGATGTCATCGACCTCGACGACGATGTCGCGACCCTCGTTGTCGCGCCACTCGGTCTCGCCCGCGTGCAGCTTCACCAGGTACTTGATCGCACCGATGATGTCGGGCTCGGTGAGCACGCCGGAGTCCAGCGACTCGGCGTTGCCCAGCTTGCGGTTGACCTTGTAACGGCCGACCTTGGCGAGGTCGTAGCGCTTCGGGTTGAAGTAGAGGTTCTCCAACAGCGTCTGCGCGGCCTCGCGGGTCGGCGGCTCGCCAGGGCGCAGCTTGCGGTAGATGTCCAGCAGCGCGTCGTCCTGGCCCTGGGTGTGGTCCTTCTCCAGGGTGGCGCGCATCGACTCGTACTCGCCGAACTCCTCGAGAATCATCTCGTTGGTCCAGCCGAGGGCCTTGAGCAGAACGGTGACCGACTGCTTGCGCTTGCGGTCGATGCGGACACCGACCATGTCGCGCTTGTCGATCTCCATCTCCAGCCAGGCACCACGCGAGGGGATGACCTTGCAGGAGAAGATGTCCTTGTCGGACACCTTGTCCAAGGTGGAGTCGAAGTACACACCCGGGGAACGGACCAGCTGCGAGACGACGACACGCTCGGTGCCGTTGATCACGAACGTGCCCTTGTGGGTCATGAGCGGGAAGTCGCCCATGAAGACCGTCTGAGACTTGATCTCACCGGTCTCGTTGTTGGTGAACTCGGCGGTGACGAAGAGCGGGGCGGCGAACGTGAAGTCGCGGTCCTTGCACTCGTCAATGGAGTTCTTCGGCGGCTCGAAACGGTGGTCGCGGAAGGTCAGCGACATCGACCCGCTGAAGTCCTCGATCGGGGAGATCTCTTCGAAGATCTCCTCCAGACCGGACTTCGTGGGGACGTCCTGACCACTCTCCAGGGCCGCCTCGACCCGGGACTTCCAGGCCGCATTGCCGAGCAGCCAGTCAAAGCTCTCGGTCTGCAGGGCCAGGAGGTTCGGGACCTCGAGGGGCTCCTTGATCTTCGCGAAGGAGACGCGGAGCGGGGCGGTGGAATTAGCGTTGTTCGAGGCGTTGCGCGGCGCGGCCAAGAGGGGGGTCCTTCCGAGGGCTCGGAGCTCACTGCGCGCGTACCGGCCGGCTCTTGTCGGGCTAGGTCTCGCCTCCGGCGCCGTGGGTCTCAGCCGGGAGGTGAATCCCAGGTCAGAGCCGCTTTGCGGAGGCGATGCCAGGCCCCATCAGGGCAGCGCGAACTCCGGGCGACGAGTCACGGAGCAGCTAACAGGCAGCGCAAAGGGACAGTGTAGCCAATAGGCACACTGCTGTCCAGTCCTGATTCGGAGACCGAATCGGACACTCCCTCCGGTAGCCACCCGAACGGCCCCGCACCCCCTGCCGGGGGCCGAACCGCAGGGTGGTCCCTGCCTTGTCGCCACTGCTGCACACCCCGAAGGGTGGCACCTCGCACCACAGCGGTGCCCCACCTCGCATCGAGGCCGGCACCGCGACTCACGTTGAGTCATTTCCCGCCATGACCCCGGGTTATGCATCCAGGGACACTCAAACTAACGGCCGACTGCCTCCGCGGTGTCGGCGCGCGCCTTGAGAATCGCGCGCCGCGTGCGGTTCGTCAAGGCCCCGCCTGCGGCGAGAGCCTCGCGCAGTTCATCGCTCCCGGCGGCCCCAGCGTTACAAGAACCCGTGGTGAGGACCCTGCGCCCGTGCCGTACAGCCCTGCGGTTGACGACAACGATCACGATACCGGCCCGGACCGACAGTGCCGAGGGCACAATCGGCCAGACTATGGCCGAACATCTGTTCGTACGGCTGGGCGGACCCGGAAACGAAAGCAGGCCGGGCCGACCACCCCGTGAGGGGTGGCCGGCCCGGCCCGAGAGCTCCGGTCAGGAGCGCTGGGTCACTTGATGGTGACCTTGGCGCCGGCAGCCTCGAGCTGCTCCTTGGCCTTCTCGGCCGCGTCCTTGGCAACCTTCTCCAGGACCGGCTTCGGGGTGCCGTCAACGAGGTCCTTGGCCTCCTTCAGGCCGAGGGAGGTCAGGGCGCGCACCTCCTTGATGACCTGGATCTTCTTGTCACCAGCGGACTCGAGGATGACGTCGAACTCGTCCTGCTCCTCGACCTCGTCGGCGACGGCGGCAGCGCCACCGGCGGCGATGGCGACCGGGGCGGCAGCCTTGACGTCGAACTTCTCCTCGAACGCCTTGACGAACTCGGACAGCTCGATGAGGGTCAGGGTCTCGAACTGCGCGAGCAGCTCGTCCTGGGACAGCTTCGCCATGATGGCGTCCTTCCACTATTTCGGCAGGTGCCGGATGTACGGGATGGCGGGCGTACGGGCCCGCTGCGACCGGAGGTACCGGACGCTGAGCGCTTCAGGCCTGGGCCTGAATTACTCGGCAGCCTCGGTGGTGTCCTCGGCCTCGGCGGGAGCCGGCGTACCGGCACCGCCCTGCTCGACCTTCGCGCGGAGTGCCTCGGCAGTGCGGGCGAACTCCACCAGCGGAGCCTGGAAGGTCGCCGCGGCCTTGGCCATGGACGCCTTCAGGCCGCCGGCCAGCTTGGCGAGCAGCACCTCGCGGGACTCGAGGTCCGCGAGCTTCTTGATCTCATCGGCGGTCAGCGCCTTACCGTCAAGGACACCGCCCTTGATGATGAGAGCGGGGTTCTCCTTGGCGAAGTCACGCAGAGCCTTCGCCGACTCCACCGGGTCACCGGTGACGAAGGCGACAGCCGTCGGACCCGTGAACAGGTCGTCCAGCACAGAGATCCCGGCCTCGTTGGCCGCAATCTTGGTCAGCGTGTTCTTCACCACGGCGTACTGGGCGTTCTCGCCCAGCGAGCGACGCAGGTTCTTGACCTGCTTCACCGTCAGACCGCGGTACTCGGTCAGCACTGCCGCGTTCGAGGTACGGAACTTGTCCGTGATCTCTGCGACGGCAGCGGCCTTGTCGGGCCTTGCCATAGGCTTACGCCTCCTTCCGTGATGTCGAGGTCGGCCGACCTTGGACAAGTCGACCTACTACGCCTCGGACCGCGCGGATAGGAGTGCTCTCGGAAGATCCGCGCCACGGACGCGCCGTGGTGCGAAAACACTGAGAGCCCCGGTGCGCAGGCGCACGGGGCTCATGAGAACCTCGACAGTCACGCGGCGAACCACGGGACCGGAAGTCCAAGCTCCAAACACTCCTGCGCGGGCTGCCTGCGACAATGCGCAGATCCTTCGGTCACCACGCATCCTTGCGGACACACGGCAACAACCAGCGGTCTTTGGCTTCCACCAGAGTACGGGTGATTGGCTCGCGGGCCAAATCGCTACTGGCCGGCGTCCTGGGTGTCGCTCTCCGCCGGGGCCTGCACCGAGAAGGCGCCGCCGTAGTCGCTGAAGAGCACGGTCTCGTCGAAGCCGCCCTGACCGCCCTGGCCGGACCGCTCCAGCTTCACCAGCTGGTCGTGGTCGTTGAGCCAGAGGTCGAGGTCGAGCGTGGTCACGCCGCCCTGGGAGAGCGCCGTGGCCAGCTGCTGCTGGCGGTAGGCGGTCAGCAGGGGCTGCTGGGCCGCGACGTAGTCGGCCACCGAGACGGTCGCCCGGTAGTGCTGGACGGTGCTCTCGCCCAGCTTCTCCTCGCCCAGCAGCTGAAGATCCGCGGCGGCGGCCGCACCGGCCACCGCTACCTGCGGGTTGAGCTGGTCGATCAGCTGCGCGAACGGGGTCTCGGTGCGCCCGTCCGGTCCGGTGACCTCGGCGGACTTCTCCCAGTGCCGGCCGCCGAGCCGGGCCGCGGTGGCGGCGTCGCCGCCCTGGTAGGAGACGGTGTCCAGGACGATCAGCTGGCTGCTGGTGCCGTCGACGGTCCGCTGGAGCTGCATCACCGTCCGCGGTGCCCAGAAGAGCACTCCGTCGCCGCTCTCACTGTCGGAGCGGCCGGCCGAGGTGCTGCTCAGCTGGTAGCTGATCTTGGCCCGGCGGGTGGTCAGCAGCCCCTGCTCGGACGAGACCAGGACGCCGTGCGGGGAGCGGTCGGCGGACTTGGAGCCCTCCGAGGGCGAGGCGCTGGCGGACGGGGAGGCCGAGGACCCGGGCTGGTCGCCCGCTCCCCCGCCGCAGGCCGCTAGCGTGCCGATCATCGTAATCGCGATCGCCAGTGCCGCTGCCGTGCGCCGTCCCGCCACCCTTGCCTCCTGGTCCACTCAGTCCCTTCAGGTTGCCACGTCCCGCTGAGACAGCCCCCGGCTGACTGCCGGCCCGGGGCACGGTACGCGCCCCGGGCCGGCAGTCAGCCGCCCATCATCACGCCGAGCAGCTTGAGCTGGTCGGCCGGCGCGACCTGGTCGCTCGCCGGCGGAGCCGTCACGGTGACCTTCACGCCGAAGTCGGAGTACTTCGTGGTGGTGGCGGTGCTCTGGTCCGCGGACGGCGCGGCCGAGGCGTCGTTCGTGCCGACCTCCTTCTGCTGGACCAGCTGGTGCTGGCCGTTCAGCCAGAAGTCGGAGGTGATCGTGGAGCCCTCCTGGGTCAGCGCGGTCAGCACCGTCTTGCGATCGGCGTCCGAGAGGTTCGGGACGGAGGCCACCATGGTCGCGGTGGGCATCACGCTCTGGTAGTGCTCGGTGCTCGCCCCGTCCAGCGACTCGGAGCCGACCTTGCTGAGCTTGCCGCCCTGCGCGGCGGCGGTGAGCTGGACGGCCGGGTTCACCATCATGGCCAGCGCCTGGAAGTTGGCGGTCATGCTGCCGGCCGGGCCGGTGCCGTCGAGCTTGATCCAGTGCTTGCCACCGACGGCGGCCGCCTGCTGGTCGCTCACCCCGAGGTACATCACGCCGCCGACCATCCGGACCTTCATCGCCTGGCCGGACTGCTGCTCGGAGATGTCCATGGCCGGCTGGGCGCCGCCCCAGGAGTACAGGCCGGTGCCCTCGTCGGCCTTGCCGCCCGCCGAGCTGACCGCCAGCTTGGCGCTGCCGGCCTTCTGCATGACCGCGGCCGCGGCCAGCAGGTCGGCCTTCGGGCCGAGCGAACCCGCCGCTCCGCCGCCCGCGCCCGCACCCGCGGCGCTCGCCACGGCGGTCGGCAGGACGTCCGTGCTCTTCTTGGCGCTGCTGCCGCAGGCCGCCAGGGCCCCGACCAGCAGAGCCGATGCCGCCACCGCCGACGCGATCCGCACTGCTCGCACGACAACTCCCCCTTGTTACTTCTCAGATCAAAACTTCTCAGATCAAACGACCAGCGGACTCTAACTGAAACCGAGGACACCCCGGCAACCGGGTTTGGTTCCCCGGGCCGTCCCCGGAACGACGCAGGACCCGCACCCCCGGAAGGGGTACGGGTCCTGGTGGTACGTCAGACCTACGGCACGTCAGACCTGGAGAGGTCAGATCGAGGCCGGGTCCTCCTCGACCATGAGGTTGCGGGTCTTGTTCGGGTCCACCTGGATGCCGGGGCCCATGGTGGTGGAGACCGCGGTCTTCTTGATGTAGCGGCCCTTGGCGGCGGACGGCTTGGCCCGGAGGACCTCGTCCAGCGCCGCGGCGTAGTTCTCGACCAGCTGCTCGTCGGTGAAGGAGGTCTTCCCGATGATGAAGTGCAGGTTCGAGTGCTTGTCCACGCGGAACTCGATCTTGCCGCCCTTGATGTCCGTGACAGCCTTCGCCACGTCCGGGGTGACCGTTCCGGTCTTCGGGTTCGGCATCAGGCCACGGGGACCGAGCACGCGGCCGAGGCGGCCGACCTTGCCCATGAGGTCCGGGGTGGCGACGACGGCGTCGAAGTCCAGACGGCCCTTGGCGACCTCGTCGATGAGCTCGTCGGAGCCCACGATGTCGGCGCCCGCAGCCAGCGCAGCCTCTGCACGGTCGCCGGTCGCGAAGACCAGGACCCGGGCGGTCTTACCGGTGCCGTGCGGCAGGTTGACGGTGCTGCGGACCATCTGGTCGGCCTTGCGCGGGTCGACACCCAGACGCATGGCAACCTCGACGGTCGCGTCGAACTTGGTGGTGGACGTCTCGCGGGCGAGGCGGATGGCCTCGAGCGGGGCGTACAGGCGGTCTACGACCTTGGCGTCTGCGGCCTTGAGGGCCTTGCTGCGCTGCACTTCTGCTCCTGAGTTGTGGAGTCGTGGTGTCTACGGGCCGCGCTGGCCCTACCACAGTGGAAAAAAGCGGGTTACTTAGCCCTCGACCGTGATGCCCATCGACCGGGCGGTGCCGGCGATGATCTTCTCCGCCGCGTCCAGGTCGTTGGCGTTCAGGTCGGGGAGCTTCGTGGTGGCGATCTCGCGGACCTGGGCGCTGCTGATCTTCGCGACCTTGGTCTTGTGCGGCTCGCCGGAGCCCTTCTCCACGCCCGCGGCCTTCAGGATGAGGCGAGCGGCCGGCGGAGTCTTGGTGATGAAGGTGAAGGAGCGGTCGTCGTAGACCGTGATCTCCACCGGCACGACCATTCCGCGCTGCGACTCGGTCGCGGCGTTGTAGGCCTTGCAGAACTCCATGATGTTGACGCCGTGCTGACCCAGCGCGGGGCCGACCGGCGGAGCCGGGTTGGCCGCGCCGGCCTTGATCTGGAGCTTGATAAGCCCCGTGATCTTCTTCTTCTTGGGAGGCATGTCTCTCCGGGTCCTTCCGTTAGGTGGGTGTGTACGGACCGGGGCGACACCCGGACGAGAGTACACACAGCGGACCAGGCTAACGCGAATGCGCTGCCAGGCCAAAACGGGTTCGGGGCGAGGCCGTCGGCCCCACCCCGAACCCGAAGACTTTGAACCGCCCGGTAGGGCTAGTTCTTCTGGATCTGGTCGAAGGAGAGCTCGACCGGGGTCTCCCGGCCGAAGATCTCGACCAGGCCCTTGACCTTCTTCGAGTCGGGGTTGATCTCGTTGATGGTCGCCTGGAGGGTCGCGAACGGGCCGTCCGTGACGGTGACCGAGTCGCCGACCTCGAAGTCCAGGACCTGGATCTCGCTCGGCTTGACCGGCGAGGGCTTGCCGGCGTCCTTGGCCGCCTGGCGCTCCACGTCGGGGGCGAGCATCTTGACGACCTCGTCCAGGGTCAGCGGGTACGGGTCGTAGGCGTTGCCGACGAAGCCGGTGACACCGGGGGTGTTGCGCACGACGCCCCAGGACTCCGGGGTCAGGTCCAGGCGCACCAGCACGTAGCCGGGGAGCTTGTTCTGGCGGATCGTCTTGCGGTCGCCGTTCTTGATCTGGACGACCTCTTCCTGCGGCACCTCGGCCTGGAAGATGTACTCCTCGACGTTCAGCGAGACGGCGCGCTGCTCGAGGTTCTGCTTCACGCGGTTCTCGTAGCCGGCGTAGGTGTGGATGACGTACCACTCGCCGGGAGCGGTGCGCAGCTCCTCGCGGAACTTGGCGACCGGGTCGACGTCCTCCTCGGCCTCCTCCGCCTCCTCGACCAGCTCGGCCTCGGCGGAGTCGTCGAACGCCTCGGCGGCCTCGGCGTCCTCGTCGCTCACCTCGTGCAGCGCGGCCTCCTCGGCGGGCAGGCCGACCTCGGCCTCGTCCGCAGCTTCGACCTCGTCCTCGTCGCTGTCCACGGCGTTGACGATCTGCTCTTCATCCTGGGAGTCGTCGGCCGACTCGGTGAACTCAGCGGCCTCGACGTCGTCGCCAGCCTCGTCGGACAACTCGGTGGCCTCGGGGTCGGCAGCCTCAGCCGCATCCAGCTCGGCGGCGACATCCGCATCCGCCTCGCGGACGGTCTCGTCGGCGTCGTACAGGGGGGACTCAGACACGGTGGCTGCTTCTTTCCTGGAGGTGTGGAGATGGTACGGCTCCGTGCCGCTCCGGCTGCGCGCCGCTGGCGCGGTGCGTGAGGCGGTGCGGCTCGAAGTCTCAACAGTACCGAGTCAACGGTAGCGGGCTCGTCCGGCAGGTGCAGACAGCTCGACCCGGACCGGTCCCCTCAGGTTTTCTGAAGGGCCGATCCGGGTCGGGGAAAGCTGTGTGCGCGAGTGGCTCCCGTACGGGTCAGCCGAAGACCCAGAAGCTGAGCTTCGCGAAGCCCCAGTCCAGCGTGGCGACCACACCGATGATGACGGCCACGAAGACCACCACGACGCTGGTGTAGTTCATCAGCTCGCTGCGGGTGGGCCAGACGACCTTGCGCAGCTCCGCGATGATCTGGCGGTAGTACAGGCCGGTCCGAGCGATCAGGCCGCGCTTGGCGCGCTTGCCCGACGTCTTCTCGACACCGCCGGCAGCCTTGTTGGCACGCTTGCGAGCACGCCGCGAGAGCGACGTGTCACTCTCGGAGCTCGCAGTGCCTTCCGCGGCATCCTCGATGGGCGCCGCGTCCTCGGCACCCTCGGGGTTGCCGCTCTCAGGCGTTGCGGTGGAGCCCGTGGTCTCCGTCACTCGTCCTCACCTGAATCCGGGTCCTGCCGAGTGTCACTGGCGTGCCGCGGGGAGCACGAGCGATCCGGCGAAAGGCAGTGCTAGTGGGGCCCTCTCCGCATCAAGCCCGCTCGCTCGGTCGGAGCGAACGGGCTGGACTTGGATCAAGCAGCAGGGCACGAGGGACTCGAACCCCCAACCGCCGGTTTTGGAGACCGGAACTCTACCAATTGAGCTAGTGCCCTACAGCGCCTTGCGGCGCTTGAGATGTCCCCTAACCTACCGCATCGGACCGGCTGCGTGGTGAACGCTTTCGGTGATCCAGCGGGCCGGAGCCATCGATCAGTGAGTGTACGGGTTCGGAGGCGATTGGTCGAACCCCTTCACCCGGTGAACCTGATGAGACGCCAGAGGTACGGATGGTGAAACGGCGATGCCCGGGTCGTGCGGTGTCTGCGACGATGCAGGTATGAGCGCTTCCACCTCCGCTAACACCACTCCGACCGACCGCCGGGTCTCGGCCCGCGTCGGCGCCATCGCCGAGTCCGCCACCCTCGCCGTCGATGCCAAGGCCAAGGCCCTCAAGGCCGCCGGCCGGCCCGTGATCGGCTTCGGCGCGGGCGAACCGGACTTCAACACTCCGGACTACATCGTCGAGGCGGCCATCGCGGCCTGCCGGGAGCCGAAGAACCACCGGTACACGCCGGCCGGCGGCCTCCCCGAGCTCAAGGCGGCCATCGCGGCGAAGACCCTGCGCGACTCCGGCTACCAGGTGGAGGCCTCGCAGGTACTGGTGACCAACGGCGGCAAGCAGGCCATCTACGAGGCCTTCGCCGCCATCCTGGACCCGGGCGACGAGGTCATCGTCCCCGCGCCCTACTGGACCACCTACCCCGAGTCGATCCAGCTCGCCGGCGGTGTCGCGGTCGAGGTGGTGGCCGACGAGACCACCGACTACAAGGTCTCCGTCGAGCAGCTGGAGGCGGCCCGCACCCAGCGCACCAAGGTGGTGCTCTTCGTCTCGCCGTCCAACCCGACCGGCTCCGTCTACACGCAGTCCGAGGCCGAGGCGATCGGCCGCTGGGCCCTGGAGCACGGCCTGTGGGTGCTGACCGACGAGATCTACGAGCACCTGGTCTACGGCGACGCGACCTTCACCTCGCTGCCCGCCCTGCTGCCCGAGCTGGCCGACAAGTGCATCGTGGTCAACGGCGTGGCCAAGACCTACGCGATGACCGGCTGGCGGGTCGGGTGGCTGATCGGCCCCAAGGACGTGGTGGCCGCCGCGACCAACCTGCAGTCGCACGCCACCTCCAACGTGAGCAACGTGGCCCAGCAGGCCGCGCTGGCAGCCGTCAGCGGCGACCTCACCGCGGTCGACGAGATGCGCAAGGCCTTCGACCGCCGCCGCCAGACCATCGTGCGGATGCTCAACGAGATCGACGGCGTGGTCTGCCCCGAGCCCGAGGGCGCCTTCTACGTCTACCCGTCGGTCAAGGGCCTGCTGGGCAAGGAGATCCGCGGGCGCCGTCCGCAGACCTCCGCCGAGCTGGCCGCGCTGATCCTGGACGAGGCCGAGGTCGCGGTCGTTCCCGGCGAGGCCTTCGGCACCCCCGGCTACCTGCGGCTCTCCTACGCGCTGGGTGACGCCGACCTGGCCGAGGGGGCGGCCCGGATGCAGAAGCTGCTGGGCGAGGCCCGCGACTGACGTCCATGTGACCGGTACCGCCCCCTTCACCCTTCCGAGGGACTTGCAGGGGGCGGTTCCCGTTCCGGGGGTGGATACGGCAGGATCGGCGAATGGAACACCAGCCGCCGCGCCGAGACGTCCTGGGCCTGCCGAAGGCCCACCTCCATCTGCACTTCACCGGTTCGATGCGCCCGGCCACCCTGCTGGAACTGGCCGACAAGCACCGGGTCCGGCTGCCCGAGGCCCTGAGCAGCGGCACGCCCCCGAAGCTGCGGGCGACCGACGAGCGCGGCTGGTTCCGCTTCCAGCGCCTCTACGACACCGCGCGCTCGGTGCTGCGCGACGAGCAGGACATCCGCCGGCTGGTCCGGGAGACCGCCGAGGACGAGGTCGCCGACGGCTCGCGCTGGCTGGAGATCCAGGTCGACCCGACCTCCTACGCGCCGCTGCTCGGCGGCCTGATCCCGGCGCTCGAACTGATCCTGGACGCCGTCCGGGAGGCCTCCACCGCCACCGGCGTGGGCATCCGGGTACTGGTGGCCGCGAACCGGATGAAGTCACCGATGGACGCCCGGACGCTGGCCCGGCTCGCGGTGCGCTACGCGGACCACGGCGTGGTGGGCTTCGGCCTCTCCAACGACGAGCGGCGCGGCCTGGCCCGGGACTTCGACCGGGCCTTCCTGATCGCCCGCAAGGGTGATCTGCTGGCCGCCCCGCACGGCGGGGAGCTGGCCGGCCCGGAGTCGGTGCGGGACTGCCTGGACGACCTGGGGGCCGGCCGGATCGGCCACGGCGTCCGGGCCGCCGAGGACCCGCGGCTGCTCCAGCGGCTGTCCGATCGTCAGATCACCTGCGAGGTGTGCCCGACGTCGAACGTCTCGCTCGGCGTCTACGAGGAGGCCTCCGCCGTACCGCTGCGGACGCTCTTCGACGCCGGGGTGCCGCTGGCGCTGGGCGCGGACGACCCGCTGCTCTTCGGCTCCCGGCTGGCTGCCCAGTACCGGCTGGCGCGCGACGTGCACGGCTTCTCGGACGCCGAACTCGCCGAGCTGGCCCGGCAGTCGGTGCGCGGCTCGCGGGCCCCGGACAGCGTGCAGAAGGAGCTGCTGGCCGATATCGACACCTGGCTGACCACGCCACTGACTGAGAGAACCGCCGCCTCATGAGCCACAGCCACCACAGCAGCCACAGCAGCCACAGCAGTAGCCACACGACCCACCACAGCGGCGGCTACGGCACCCACGGGGGATCGAGCGGCGGCAGCAGCGCCGGTACCGTCCTGACCATCGTGCTGCTGGCGATCGCGCTGGTCTTCGGCACGGTGATCCTGCTGGTCAGACGGGCCAACCGGCGCAGCTGACCCCTACAGCTCGACGCCCACCATCACCGGCTCGTTGACCAGTTCCACCCCGAACGAGGCGTGCACGCCGTCGCGGATCTCGCGGGCCAGCGCGAGCAGGTCCTCGGTGCTGGCCCGGCCGCGGTTGGTCAGCGCCAGGGTGTGCTTGGTGGAGAGGGTGGCCGGGCCGGAGCCGTAGCCCTTGGTGAAGCCGGCCCGGTCGATCAGCCAGGCCGCGGAGGTCTTGGTGCAGCCGTCCGCAGCGGGGTAGAGCGGCGCGTTCAGCCCCTCGACGCGGCTCAGGAAGGCCTGGTGCTCCTCGGGGGTCAGGATCGGGTTGGTGAAGAAGGAGCCCGCCGACCAGGTGTCGTGGTCGGCCGGGTCCAGCACCATGCCCTTGCCGGCCCGCAGCGCCAGCACCGTCTCGTACGCCGTGCGCAGCGGCACCCGCTGCCCGGCCTCGGCGCCCAGGGTCCTGGCCACCTCGGCGTACCGGACCGGCGAGGACTGCCCGGCGGCGTCCTCCAGCGCGAAGCGGACCCGCAGCACCACGTAGCGGTCGGGGTCCGCCTTGAAGCGGCTGTGGCGGTAGGAGAAGGCGCAGTCGGCGTTGTCCAGGGTGACCGTCTCGCCGGCCACCCGGTCGTAGGCGACCACCTCGGTGATGCCGGTGGCCACCTCCTGGCCGTACGCGCCGACGTTCTGCACCGGCGTGGCACCGGCCGAACCCGGGATCCCGGCCAGGAACTCGACACCGGCCAGCCCCGCGTCCACCGTCCGGGCCACCGCCTCGGACCAGACCTCGCCGGCCGCCAGCTCCAGCGCGGTGCCCTCCAGCGCGAACCCGGTGGTGGCGATCCGCAGCACCGTCCCCTCGAAGCCCGCATCCCCGATCACCAGGTTGCTGCCGCCGCCGATCACCAGCAGCGGCTCACCGGCGGCATCGGCCTCACGGACGACCGCGACGACCTCGGCATCGGTCTCCGCGGTGACCAGCCGACGGGCGGGCCCGCCGAGCCGGAGCGTGGTCAGAGGGGCGAGAGGAGCGTTTTCAAGTACCAGCACGCCCCCAGCGTACGGGTCCCGTGGAGGGCGATTCGTCCGTAGCGTGTGGTCAGGCGGACTGGAGGGTGTGGGCGTCGGCGGGGGTGACGGCGGGGTCGGCGGGGCGGGCGCGGGGGATCAGCAGGGCGCAGAGCGCCGCGGCGGCGACGGCGGCGGCGCCCACGTAGAGGGCGGGGACCAGGCCGTCGGTGAAGCGCTGGGTGGAGCCGTAGCCGCCGCGGGCGGTGAAGACCGAGGAGAGCGCGGCCACCCCCAGTGCGCCGCCGACCTCGCGCATCGCGTTGTTGGCGCCGGAGGCTATGCCCTGCTCCTGCGGGCGGACACTGGCCATCACCAGGTTGGCGGTGGGAGCGAAGTAGAGCGACATCCCGATGCCGCAGACCACCAGCGAGGGCACCTGGGCGCCGTACGAGCCGCCGGAGTGCGTGACCGCGGCGAACATCGCCAGGCCGAGGGCCTGCAGGGCGAGCCCGGTGGCCACGATCGGGCGGCCGCCGATCCGGTCCGAGAGGACGCCGGCGATCGGCGAGACGATCAGCGGCATGCCGGTCCAGGGCAGCATCCGGATGCCGGCCTCGGTCGGGGTGTAGCCGCCGCTGCCCTGGAGGAACTGGCTGATCAGGAAGATCGAGCCGAACATGCCGAGGTACATCAGCAGGCTGGCGGCGTTGACGGCGGAGAACGCCCGGCTGCGGAAGAGCCGCATCGGGAGCATCGGGTGGGCCGCCCGCAGTTCGTAGCGGACGAAGCCGACCAGCAGCACGGCGCCCGCGATCAGTCCGGTGAGCACCGGGCCGCTGGTCCAGCCGTCGGCGTTGGCGCGGATCAGGCCGAAGACGATGCCGAACAGCGCGCTGCTGACCAGCGCCGTCCCGACCGCGTCCAGTCGGGCCCCGGCGCCCCTGCTCTCGCTCAGGCGCAGCCGGGCCAGCGGCAGCAGGAGCAGGCCGATCGGGACGTTCAGCCAGAAGATCCACTGCCAGGAGAGGTGCTGGGTGAGGACGCCGCCGATCAGCGGTCCGGTGGCGACGGCGAGGCCGTTGACGCCGGACCAGATGCCGAAGGCCATGCCGCGCCGGGCGGCGGGGACGGCGGTGGTCAGCAGGGTGAGGGTGAGCGGCATCATCACGGCCGCCCCGACGCCTTGCAGTGCCCGGGCGGCGATCAGCCAGTTGATGGTGGGGGCGAGCGCGGCGGCGGCGGAGCCCGCGGTGAAGATGGCGAGCCCGGAGAGGAAGAACAGGCGGCGGCCGAACCGGTCGCCGAGCGCGGCACCGAACATCAGCAGCACGGCGAAGGTGAGCGTGTAGGCGCTCACCGTCCACTCCAGGTCGGAGAGTTGGCCGCCGAGGTCGGCGCGGATGGAGGGCAGTGCGGTGGTGACCACCAGGTTGTCGAGGGCGGCCATGAAACCGGCCACGCTGGTGATCACCAGGGTCCAGACTGCGGGGCGGCCGAAACCGGCTGACCCGGCGGGTTCCTGCTCGACGGCGGTGGTGCTGACCTTGGCCATGAGGTGCGGTCCTGTCCTGTCCGTATACGGCGAGATAGTTAGTAGTCACTAAGTTCTGCTGGCAACAGAGAGGCCGGGCAACCCCGGCCGCCGCCGATCACTGCGGCTCCGGTTGACCTCCGCGGAGTCCGTCCCAGACCCGGTGCTGCTGGGGGTAGCCGAGCAGCAGCAGGACGTTCATCAGCATCCCGTGCGACATGAAGCCGGCGGTCGCCTGCGCGTCCGCCCCCAGCTTCAGGTGCACCAGGTCGTACAGGTCCGACCAGGACTCCCGGATGGCCGCGCCGAACTCGTGGTCACCCTCGATCTCGGCGGAGCTGACCGCGACGTACATCTGCATCTGGAACAGCAGGCGCTCGCGGTCCACGATCATGCGCTCGTACTCGCGGGACATCGCCTCCCGGGCGTCCTCCCCCTCGCGGCCCTCGGCGGCCCGCTCGAAGCCCGCCCGGATGTCGGCGGTGCAACTGCGGCAGGCCGCCAGGAAGATCGCCTGCTTGCTGCCGAAGAGCCGGAACAGGTACGGCTGCGAGACCCCGACCCGGCGGGCGATCGCCTCGGTCGAGGTGCCGTGGTACCCGTGCTTCGCGAACTCGGTGATCGCGGCCCGCACGACGCTCTCGCGCCGCTCCTCGGCACTCATCCGGATGCTGGTCTTCGCCATGAGCGCTAAGTTAGTAACTACTTACTACCTTGTCAAAGGGACGCGGCGGGTCGGGAGCAGCGGCCCCCGACCCGCTCGCGCGGGCAGTGCGTCAGCCGAGCTGGACCACGGCCCGCGACATGCCGAGCACCTTCAGGTCGCGGTTCTTCACCAGCAGGTCGACCCGCACCCGGCGGTCCTCCAGCAGGGCGGCGACCTTGGCGGTGACCTCGATGCTGGTCCCCACACCGTCGTTCGGCACCGGGACGGGCTTGGTGAAGCGCACGCCGTACTCGATCACCGCTCCCGGGTCGCCGACCCAGTCGGTCACCACCCGGACGGCCTCGGCCATCGTGAACATCCCGTGCGCGATGACGTCGGGCAGGCCGACCTCCAGCGCGAACTTCTCGTTCCAGTGGATCGGGTTGAAGTCGCCGGAGGCGCCCGCGTACTGGACGAGCGCGGCGCGCGTCACCGGGAAGGACCGTGCCGGGAGCTCGGTCCCGACCTCGACGTCGTCGAAGCTGATCGCCATCGTCACTCCCCCGTCTCTTCGGCGGCCCGGGCCACCAGTGTCATGAAGGAGGTCACCACGTGCTCGCCGCTCGCCTCGTGCAGCTCGCCGCGCACCGTGAGAACCTCGTTGCCCGCCAGCGACTTGATGGCGTCGATGACGATCGTCACAGTGAGCCGGTCGCCGGCCCGGACCGGACGGGTGTAGACGAAGCGCTGGTCCCCGTGCACGACCCGGCTGAAGTCCAGCCCCAGTTCGGGATCCCCGACCACCTGCCCGGCGGCCCGGTAGCTCAGCACGAACGGGAAGGTCGGCGGAGCGATCACGTCGGGGTACCCGAGCGCCTTGGCCGCCTCCGGGTCGGTGTACACCGGGTTGGCGTCACCGATCGAGACGGCGAACTCGCGGATCTTCTCCCGGCCCACCTCGTACGGCTCGGTGGGCGGATACGTCCGCCCGATGAAGGAGGGGTCGAGCGGCATGGCTACTCCTCGGATTCCTTTGGGGCGGATACGACTTCAGGCCGCACCCCTGAGAGGGATGCGGCCTGAAGCCTATGACCTGCTTGCACAGGCCCGGTTGACGCCCTAGGGGGTCAGCGGGTCTCGCGGTGCGCGGTGTGCGAGTTGCAGCGGGGGCAGTGCTTCTTCATCTCAAGACGGTCCGGGTCGTTACGCCGGTTCTTCTTGGTGATGTAGTTCCGCTCCTTGCACTCCACGCAGGCCAGCGTGATCTTCGGGCGGACGTCGGTGGCAGCCACGGGAGTGCCTTCCTTGAACAATGAATGATGACACGACAAGAGTAGTCGATCGGGAGTCTGACTCCCGATCGACTACGCGGGTAGCGGTGACCGGACTTGAACCGGTGACACAGCGATTATGAGCCGCTTGCTCTACCAACTGAGCTACACCGCTTTGATGGACCGGCCTCCCGCCGAAGCGGGAGGTCTGTCCACCAGAGCCCCCATGCGGAATCGAACCGCAGACCTTCTCCTTACCATGGAGACGCTCTACCGACTGAGCTATAGGGGCGAACGAGGAAGAGATTACACGGTTCCGGGCCAGAGGTGAAATCCGTATGCCGGCCGCAAGATCCCAGGTGGACGGCTTGCACAGAGCAGCGAGCCAAGGCTGCACGTTCGAGTCGGCCATGACTTGCGCGAGCCTCCCGGCTCCGTACCCGAACTGACCATAGGCTCGACCGCCAGTGATCTTTCGGCGACCGGCCAGCAGCTGGACCGGCGCGGCACAGCTGGGAGGAGCCTGGATGAGCGCGGACAGCGCACCCACCGACGGGCCGCAGCCCGGCAGCCCCGGTCCCGGCCCACTCGGCGGCAACCCGCTGGGGCACGGACCCGTCCTCCTGCTGACCGGCGCCCGGTTGGCCGACGGGCGGGTGGTGGACGTCCGGATCAGCGGCGACCGGATCCAGGCCGTCGGCACGGTGGGCAGCCTGGGCCCGCTGCCGCAGGCCGCCCTGCCGCCCACCGCCTCGCCCGGTGGACCAGCCGTCGTCGCCACCGGGGCCCGGATCGATCTGGCCGGCTATCTGCTGCTGCCCGCCCCCGCCGAGCCGCACGCCCACCACGACACCGCCTTCTCGGCCGCCCTGCCGCCGCCCACCGCACTGCCCGGCATCGGACCGACCGGCTCCCCCGTCCCGAGCGGGCCGCCGCGGCTGGTCCGGCCGCCCGCCCAGGAGAGCCCGGCCGAGCTGATCCGCCGGATCACCGAGGCCTCACTCACCTCACTGGGCTACGGCGCCACCGCCCAGCGCACCCACGTACGGATCGGCGACGTGCACGGACTGCGCCGCCTGGAGGCGGTGCTCACCGCCCGCCAGGCGCTGCGCGGGCTGGCCGAGCTCCAGGCCGTGGCCGTCCCGCGGCTGCTCACCGGGGCGGCCGGCGCGGACGGCCGGGCCGCGCTGCGCGAGGCGCTCAAGCTGGGCGCGGACGCCGTCGGCGGCTGCCCGGAACTCGACCCTGACCCGGCGGGCTACGTGCAGGTGCTGGTGGAGGCCGCGCTGGAGTTCGACTGCCCGGTGGACCTGCACACCCGCGGCGCCGAGCCGGCCAAACTGGCTCGCACGGTGGCCGCGTTGGCCCCGCTGCGGCCGCGGGTCACGCTCGGCCCCTGCGACGCCCTGGCCGAGGGCGGAGCGGCCGCCCTGCGGGCCGCCGGCATGCGGGTGGTCTGTCTGCCGCAGAGCGGCTCGTGCTGCGGCGTGGAGGGCCGTCCCGAGGGCCTGCGGCCCACGCTGGTACGGGAGCTGGCGGCGGCCCAGGTGCCGCTGGCGGCCGGCAGCGGCGCGCTGCGGGACGCGGCCAACCCGGTCGGCCGGGCCGACCCGCTGGAGGCGGCCTACCTGCTGGCCGGCAGCGGCGCGCTGAGCACGGCCGCCGCGTACGAGGCGGTCAGCAACCAGGCGCGGCTGCTGATGGGCCTGGCCCCGGTCCGGGTGGACGCCGGGTTCCCCGCCGAGCTGCTGGCGGTGCGCGGCGACAGCCTGGCCGGCGCACTGTCCGGCGGCCACAGCCGGCTGGTGGTGCACAGCGGACGGATCGTCAGCAGGACCAGCGCGGTCCGCGAGTTCGCGGACACCGTCGCACTGGCCCTGCCCCGCCAGAGCGGGCCCCACTAGGTCCCTCAGCGGTACTCGCGCAGCCGGGGGCGGACGGCGAGCAGGGTCAGGCCGAGGCCGGCCAGCAGCAGGACGGCGGCGGTGCCGGCCGCCCCGGCGCCCAGGTCGCCGTCGGACTGGCCGACCGCGTGGTCGAAGGCCTGCTGGTTGATCGCGATGACGTCCCCGAAGGCGTCCGAGAGGAGGCCGAAGTCGGCGTTGGACTGGCCGGGCGCGTTGCCGGTGTCGAAGGTGACGGCGTCCTGCAGCCGGCCCGCGGTGTTGAGCGCGCGGAGCTTGCGGTCGTCCGCCTGGTAGACCTGGAAGGTCGTCAACACCCGGTCGGCGGCGGCCTGTTCGCCGGGGAAGGTGATGTTGCGCAGCTCCGAGCCGAGGTAGCCGCCAAAGCCGACCTGGGAGGGGTTCTGCTGGTGGGCGGCGACCAGGGGGGCGAGCTTGTCATTGTAGGTGGAGAGCCCGGCGCCGTCGATCTGCGCGATCGACTGGGTCTTGTCGAAGAAGTTTTGCTGGTAGGCGTCGGCGCCGGCCGGGTCGCTGAGGTAGCGGCTCTCGTCCGCATTGCTGTCGTAGGCCACCGCGCGGGCCCGGCTGAGCGCGATCACCGAGTCGTACGCATTGCTCTTGGCGACCCGCAGGTGCTGTTCGGACGCGGAGACCAGCGAGAGCCCGTAGATCAGGCCGACCGCGGTGAGCACGGTCGCCAGCGCGGCCGGCGGGCTGACCCGTCGGCGGTAGCGGACGGCGATGGTGCGCTGGAGCAGGCCCAACGCGAGCAGGGCGAGCAGGCCGAAGGCCAGCAGCCACCACCGGCCGGACGCCAGGTCGGACCGCTGGGAGGCGTAACTGCCGTCCACGGTGGCCTCGCTGGCGCCCGCGACCTGGTCGGCGCCGGGCAGCAGCTGCTGCCGCAGCAGGCCGGTGGCCTGGGTGTACGCGGCCAGTGCGTCGGCGGAGGGCTTGCCGGGCGCGTCCTTGCCCTGGTCCTCCAGCAGCTCGGAGCGGGCGACCAGGGCCTCGTACTGGCCCAGGGCGCCGAGCACCGAGCCGACCGCGTGCTCGGCCGCCGGGTCCCCCGCGGCGGCCTCGGTGGCCTGCTGGAGGTCGCCGTCGGCCTGCGCCCGGCGCTGCTCGTAGACGGCCTGGGTGCTCTTGCGACGCCCGGCGTCGGCCGGGTCCGAGCCGACCAGCAGCAGGTTGGCCGCCTGGGCGTCCATGTCGCTGAGCGCGAAGTACAGGTCGGAGGCCCGGACGGCCTGCGGCGCGGCCTGGTGCCCGATGGTGTCGATGCTGGTGCGGGCGCCGCCGAGGACGGTGGCGGCGACGGCGGCGAAGGCGAGCAGGGCCGCCAGGCAGCACAGGGTGAGCGCCTGGATCCGGCGCGGCGTCGTCCAGGTGGCGCCGTGCAGCAGCCGCCGCAGCAGAGCCGCGGCCGGCCCGGTGCGGGGGACGCGCACCGGCACGGGAGTCCTCCCGGTCGTACCCGAACCCGTCTCCGCCGACGGATGCTTCCCCGGTACGACCTTTGTTCTGACTCCCGCTGCCATGGCGCGCGTCCCCTCCCCCTCACCTGGCCGCCGGTCGGGACGGGACCCGGTCGGGCCCGCCGTCTTCCGGCGCTGGTTCTGCTCCTGACCCGACCGTTGGCCGGGCTCCCCCACGGAGCGGAGCGGAACCGTCTGTGCACCGCTGACGCTATGCCCGTGGAGATCGCATTCTGCGCCTCCCTGACGCTCCCTTGGCGATCTTCGGCCCGGTCTTGACGCATCATTAGCGCCTTCTGAGCGTGCGGGGCGCTCAGGGCTCGTAGCGGTAGCCGATCCCGGGCTCGGTGATCAGGTGCCGGGGCCTGGCCGGGTCGCGCTCCAACTTCCGTCGCAGGCCCGCGAAGTAGACCCGCAGATAGTTGCCGCGGTGCTCGTGGTCGGGCCCCCAGACCGCCCGCAGGATCTGCCGGCCGGGCAGCAGCCGGCCCGGGTTGGCCAGCAGCATGGTGAGGATCCGCCACTCGGTGGGGGTCAGCCGCAGCTGCCCCTGGCTGCCGTCGGCGGGGACGACGGTGCAGGCCGCCAGGTCGATCAGGTGGTCGCCGAGCAGCACCCGGGCGATCGGTTCGGAGGCGGTCGGGCGGCGCAGCACCGCCCGCAGCCGGGCGAACAGCTCGTCCATCAGGAAGGGCTTGGTGACGTAGTCGTCGGCCCCCGCGTCCAGGGCCTGGATCTTGTCGTCCGCGCCGCTGCGCCCGGAGAGCACGATGATCGGCGCGGGGCTGCGGATCCGCAGCCGGTGGATCACCTCGACGCCGTCCAGGTCGGGCAGGCCCAGGTCCAGCAGGACGGCGTCCGGCCTGGTCCGCTCGGCGGACTCCAGTGCGTCGGTGCCGGTGGCGGCGGTGGCCACCTCGTACTTGCGGGCCCGCAGGTTGATCCGCAGGGCGCGCAGCAGTTGCGGTTCGTCGTCGACGACCAGGATGTGCGTCATGGTCCCTCCTCCGCGGCGGGCAGGGTGAGCAGCATGGTGGTGCCGCCGCCCGGGGTGTCCTCGACCTCCAGCGTGCCGCCCATCGCCTCGGCGAGGCCGCGGGAGAGAGCAAGGCCGAGTCCGACGCCGGTGGTGTTGTCGGTGTCGCCCAGGCGCTGGAAGGGCAGGAAGACCCGGTCGCGGTCGGCGGCCGGGATGCCGGGGCCGCGGTCGGCGATCCGGATCTCCACCTGGTCCAGGTGCGCGCCGGCGGTGACCAGGACGGGCGCGCCGGGGGCGTTGTGCCGCAGCGCGTTGGTGATCACGTTGGCCAGCACCCGTTCCAGCAGCGGCGGGTCGGCGAGCACCGGCGGCACGGCGGGCAGGTCGACCAGCTGCACGGGGGCGTCGGGATCCTCCAACGAGTCCAGGGCGCGCGGCAGCACCTCGTCCAGGTGGACCGGCGCCAGGTGCAGGGTGAGCGCGCCGGCCTGGAGGCGGCTCATGTCCAGCAGGTTGTCCACCAGGCGGGTCAGCTTGACCAGCGACTCGTCGGCGGTGGCGAGCAGTTCGGCCTGGTCCTCCGCGGAGAACTCGACGTCCGGGCTGCGCAGTGAGCCGACCGAGGCGCGCGCGGCGGCCAGCGGCGTACGGAGGTCGTGGCTGACGGCGGCCAGCAGCGCGGTGCGCATCCGGTCGGCGGCCTTGATCGGTTCGATCTCGGCGGCCACCGCCGCCAGCCGGTCGCGCTCCAGGGCGGCCGCGACATGGGCGGCGAAGGCGGTCAGCACCCGCTGCTCGTCGGCGGGCAGCCGGCGGCCCGAGAGGATGAGCAACGCGTCGGTGCCGACCGGGACTTCGGTGATGTCCCGGTCGACGGCACGCTCCCCTCCGGCGTCGCTGCGGGCCATCACCTCGCCGCTCTCCCGGGAGAGCAGGGCGACCGAGTCCAGGCCGAAGGTGGTCCGGGACTGCTCCAGCAGGGTCGGGATGGCGGAGCCGCCGCCCGGGCTGCCGTCGTGTCCGCGCAGCACGCTCCCCGCGAGGGTGCTGAGCGCCTCGGCCTCGGCAGTGGCCCGGGCCGCGCGGCCGGTCTGCCGGGTGGCCCGGTCGACCACGGTGGAGACGGTGAGCGCGACGACGGCGAAGACCACCAGCGCGATCACGTTGTTCGGTTCACCGATGGTGAAGGTGTGGACGGGCGGGATGAAGTAGTAGTTCAGCAGCAGCGAGGCGACCAGCGAGGCCATCAGCGCGGAGGCCGCGCCGCCGAGCAACGCGACGGCCACCACGCCGAGTTGGAAGAGCAGCGCGACGGTGGTCAGGTTCAGCGAATGCGGCAGCTCGGAGAGCAGGGCGGTCAGCCCGCAGGGCAGCACCAGGCCGGAGGTGAAGCCCGCCACGGTCCGGCGCCGGGAGTGCCGGCGGCCCAGCGAGGGCAGCCGCCCGCGGCCGGTGAACTCGTGGGTGACCATGTGGACGTCGATGTCCTCGGAGGCGTCGACGGTGGTCTCGCCGATCCCGGGACCGGTCAGGAAGCGGGCGATCCGGCCGCGCCGGCTGGTGCCCAGCACCAGCTGGGTGGCGTGGTTGGCGCGGGCGAAGCTCAGCAGTGCGGTGGGGATGTCGTCGCCGACCACCACGTGGTAGCTGCCGCCCAGGCTCTCCACCAGCTGCCGCTGGGTGGCGAGCGCGCCGGGCGAGGCGCCCGCCAGGCCGTCGCTGCGGGTGACGTGCACGGCCAGCAGTTCGCCGCCGGCCGTCCGGTCCGAGATCCGGGCCGCCCGGCGCACCAGCGTCTCGCCCTCGGGCCCGCCGGTGAGCGCGACCACGACGCGCTCCCGGGTCTCCCAGACCCGGTCGATGTTGTGCTGAACCCGGTAGTCGCGCAGGCCCTCGTCGACCCGGCCGGCCACCCAGAGCAGGGCGAGTTCCCGCAGGGCGGTCAGGTTGCCGACCCGGAAGTAGTTGGAGAGCGCGGCGTCCACCTTCTCGGCCTTGTAGACGTTGCCATGGGCCATCCGCCGGCGCAGAGCCTGCGGGGCCATGTCGACGAGTTCGATCTGATCGGCCCGCCGCACGACGTCGTCGGGGACGGTCTCGCGCTGCGGGATGCCGGTGATCTTCTGGACGACGTCGTTGAGGCTTTCCAGGTGCTGGATGTTGACGGTGGTGATGACGTCGATGCCGGCCGCCAGCAGTTCCTCGATGTCCTGCCAGCGCTTGGCGTTGCGCCCGCCGGGGATGTTGGTGTGGGCGAGCTCGTCCACCAGCGCCACGGTGGGGCGCCGGGCGAGCAGCGCGTCCACGTCCATCTCGCGGAACTCCGACTCCCGGTAGGTGCGGGTGAGCCGGGGAATGACGTCCAGCCCCTGCAGCATGCCCTCGGTGTGCCGGCGGCCGTGGCACTCGATGTAGCCGACCACCACGTCCGCCCCGCGCTCCTGTCTGCGCCGCGCCTCGTCCAGCATCCGGTAGGTCTTTCCTACTCCGGGGGCCGAGCCGAGGTACACCCGTAGCCGGCCGCGCCGGGCAGGGGTGTCGGAGCCAAGATCGCGGGCCATCAGTCCTCTTCGTCAATAGGGTCGGAAACGCGGACCGACCGGTCCGGGTGACAACCCGGACCGGCCAGCCTTTCATCCATCCTGACCTGCGGTCACTTCGTCTCGCTGAGTGCCTTGTTGAGCAGGACGACATTGACGCCGGGGTCGCCGAGGAAGCCCAGCGAGCGGCCCTCGGTGTACTTGGCGACCAGTGCCGAGACCGTCTCGAGGGACAGGCCGCGGGCCTTGGCGACCCGGGCGGTCTGCTCCTTGGCGTACGCCGGGGAGATGTGCGGGTCCAGGCCCGAGCCCGAGGCGGTCAGCGCGTCGGCCGGCACGGTGGCCGGGTCGACGCCGTCGAACGCGGCGTCCGCGGCACGGCGATCGTTGACCGCCTTCAGCAGGTCCGGGCTGTTGGGGCCCAGGTTGGAGGGCGAGGACCCGTGCGGGTCGTAGCCGTTGCCGGCCGCCGAGGGACG
>NZ_JARZAI010000027.1 GCF_029893355.1 Kitasatospora sp. MAA4 | reverse complement strand
CCAACCCCGATCAGAGATCGAGGCCGGGGATGTCAACATATCTGGCGTTGACTTTTGGCACGCTGTTGAGTTCTCAAGGAACGGACACTTCCTTCAAGCTGCTCTCGCAAGCTCTCCGGGCGCTTCGTTCTTCGTGTCCTCAGCGTATCAGACTTGTTTCACTCCGTTTCACCGGAGCTTCACTTCGTTGACTCGCTGCATTCACCATCACCTCGCGGCGACCTGAGCAACGATAGCCCGTTCAGGCCGGTGCGCCTAATCGAGCATGGTGGCGCCTTGCGCGGCGGACGGCCAGCACCTCGCGTGGTGGCGCGCCGGGGCGATCGTCGCGCTCACCCGTATGCCGTAGAGTGCGGCGCGTCGAGCAAGAGGACTAGACCACTTGGGGTCCGAAGGTGCCTGACCGGCCCGGGATCGGGTCCGCGACCTATGGCGCGTCGACTTCGGCGTGTCGGGCGCGGGCACCCGGGCAGGCGAGGCCTTCTGTCCCGAGATGTCCGACCTTGACATGATTTAGGCTTCACACGATCATTCCGCCGCTGCCTGCGGCAGCTCGCTGTACTCCGCGCCTGGGAGGCTCCTCCATGACCACTGTGACGTCGCCGCTGACCGGCCGCGCCGTTGGGCTCTCTGCTGTGCCCGACCCCGTCTTCTCCGGCGCGATGGTGGGTCCTGGCACCGCCATCGACCCCGTCCGCGAGCCCACCTCCGCCGTCGCGCCGGTGGACGGTCTTGTCGTCTCCATGCACCCGCACGCGTTCGTCGTCATGGACGCGGACGGCCACGGGGTGCTCACCCACCTCGGGATCGACACCGTTCAGCTCAACGGCGAGGGCTTCGAGCTGCTGGTGAACAAGGGCGACCAGGTGAAGCGCGGCCAGCCGGTGATCAACTGGAACCCGGCCGCCGTCGAGGAGGCGGGTAAGTCGCCGATCTCGCCGATCGTGGCCCTGGAGGCCTCGTCCGAGGCGCTCAGCGCGATCGCGGAGTCGGGTGACGTCGCCAGCGGCGGCGAGCTCTTCACCTGGAACTGAGCACCACCCACGGTCGTCGTGAAGCTGTAGGCGAGAGGAAATGGAAGCAATGGACAGGACGCTGCGCGGCGTAGGTGTCAGCCACGGGGTCGCGATCGGCCAGGTGCGGCGCATGGGGACCGCGGTGCTGGAGCCGCCGGCCACGCAGATCCCGAGCGAGGACGCGCCGCGCGAGCAGGCCCGGGCCCAGCAGGCCGTGGACGCGGTGGCCGCCGACCTGATCGCCCGCGGCAACCTGGCCGGCGGTGAGGCGCAGGGTGTGCTGGAGGCCCAGGCGCTGATGGCCCAGGACCCCGAGCTGATGGCGGACGTGCAGCGCAGGATCACCGTCGGCAGCAGCGCCGAGCGCGGCGTCTACGACGCGTTCGCCGCCTACCGTGCGCTGCTGGCTTCGGCCGGCGAGTACCTGGCCGGCCGGGTGGCCGACCTGGACGACGTGCGCAACCGGATCGTCGCGCGGCTGCTCGGCGTGCCGATGCCGGGGGTGCCGGACAGCGACGAGCCGTACGTGCTATTCGCCCGTGACCTGGCGCCGGCCGACACCGCGCTGCTCGACCCGACGCTGGTGCTCGGTTTCGTCACCGAGGAGGGTGGACCGACCAGTCACAGCGCCATTCTGGCCCGTGCGATGGGCGTGCCGGCCGTCGTCGCGCTGCCCGGGGCGACCAGCGTGACCGAGGGTGTCGTCGTCGCCGTCGACGGCAGCAGCGGCGAGGTGCTGATCGACCCGAGTGAGGAGAAGCAGGCCGAGCTGCGCAGGGCCGCCGCCGAGCGCAAGGCCGCGCTGGCCTCCTCGTCCGGTCCGGGGCAGACCTCGGACGGGCACCGGGTGCCGCTGCTGGCCAACGTCGGCGGGCCGGCCGACGTGCCGGCCGCGCTCGCGGCGGGGGCCGAGGGGGTCGGGCTGTTCCGGACCGAGTTCCTCTTCCTCGACGACTCGGCGAAGGCACCGAGCGAGGAGCGGCAGATCGATGCCTACCGCAAGGTGTTGGAGGCGTTCCCCGAGGGCCGGGTGGTAGTGCGGGCGCTCGACGCCGGCGCGGACAAGCCGCTGGACTTCCTGACGCCGGCCGACGAGCCGAACCCCGCGCTCGGGGTGCGCGGACTGCGGACGCTGCTGGAGCACCCGGAGGTGCTGGACACCCAGCTGCGGGCGCTGGCGAAGGCGGCCGAGGGCCTGCCCGTCCACCTGGAGGTGATGGCGCCGATGGTGGCCGACCGGGTGGATGCCAAGGCGTTCGCGGACGCGTGCCGCAAAGCCGGGTTGCAGGCGAAGTTCGGGGCGATGGTGGAGATCCCGTCCGCCGCGCTGCGGGCCCGGTCGATCCTGGAGGAGGTCGAGTTCCTCTCGCTGGGGACCAACGACCTCGCGCAGTACACCTTCGCGGCGGACCGCCAGGTCGGGTCGCTGGCCCGGTTGCAGGACCCGTGGCAGCCCGCGCTGCTGGACCTGATCGCGCTCTCGGCCGAGGCGGCGAAGGCCACCGGCAAGAGCTGCGGCGTCTGCGGCGAGGCCGCGTCCGACCCGTTGCTGGCCTGCGTGCTGACGGGCCTGGGCGTGACCAGCCTGTCGATGGGCGCGGCCTCGATCCCGTACGTGCGCGCGGCGCTGGCCAAGGTCACGCTGGCGCAGTGTGCGCGGGCGGCCGAGGCGGCCCGTGCTACCGACACCGCCGATGAGGCGCGCGCCGCGGCGCAGCACGTGCTGTCGGGCGAGTAAGAGGGTGTAAGAGGGTTAAGAGGGGAAGTACGGAAGGGGCGCCCCACCGGGGGCGCCCCTTCGCGTTGCGGTCAGGCGCGGCGGTCGCGGCCGAGCTGCTCGAAGAAGCGCAGGTGGTCGAGGTTGTCGACCGAGCCCGGGTTGACGGCCTGCTCCAGCGGGGTGCCGGAGAGCAGGCGCTTGACCGGGACCTCGATCCGCTTGCCGGTGAGCGTGTGCGGCAGTCCGGTGACGGCGATGACCTCGTCGGGGACGTGGCGCGGGGAGAGCTCCGAGCGCAGCGAGTTGCGGATCCGCGAGCGCAGGTCGTCGTCCAGCGAGGCGCCGGGGGCAAGGACGACGAAGAGCGGCATCCAGTAGCCGCCCTCCGGCTCCTCCAGGCCGATCACCAGGGACTCGGCGATCTCGGGGAGCCGTTCGACGACCTCGTAGATGTCCGAGGAGCCCATCCGGACGCCCTGGCGGTTGAGCGTGGAGTCGGAGCGGCCGTGGATCACCACGGTGCCGCGCGAGGTGACGGTGATCCAGTCGCCGTGGCGCCAGATGCCGGGATACATGTCGAAGTAGCTGTCGTGGTAGCGGACGCCGTCGGGGTCGTTCCAGAAGCCGGTGGGCATCGAGGGCAGCGGCTTGGTGACCACCAGCTCGCCCACCGCGTCGGTGTGCGGCGCGCCCTGGACGTCCCAGGACTCGACCGCCGCGCCGAGGCAGGGCCCCTGGATCTCGCCGAGGTGGACCGGCAGGGTCGGCACGCCGCCGACGAAGCAGCTGCAGACGTCCGTGCCGCCGCTGACCGAGGCGAGCCAGACGTCGGACTTGACCTCGTCGTAGATCCAGCGGAAGCCGTCGGGCGGCAGCGGGGAGCCCGTGGTGCCGATGCAGCGCACCGCGCTGAGGTCGAGGTCGCGGCCGGGGTGCAGCTCGGCCTTGCGGCTGGCGACCACGTAGGCGGCGGAGGTGCCGAGGACGGTAGCCCGGCTGCGGGCGGCGACCTGCCAGAGCGCGCCGGTGTCGGGGTGGCCCGGGCTGCCGTCGTAGGTGACGACGGCAGCGCCGACCAGCAGGCCGGCGACCAGGAAGTTCCACATCATCCAGCCGGTGGACGTGTACCAGAGGAAGCGGTCCTCGGGTCCGAGGTCCATGTGCAGGCCGGCCTGCTTGAGGTGCTCGATCAGGATGCCGCCCTGGCTCTGCACGATGGCCTTGGGCAGGCCGGTGGTGCCGGAGGAGTAGAGCACCCAGAGCGGGTGGTCGAAGGGCAGCTGCTCGAACACCGGCGCCTCGTCGCCAGCCGTGAGGTCGTCCCAGTGCAGGGCGCCCTCGGGGGCCGGGGAGCCGAGCAGCGGGACGTGCACGACGGCGCGCACGGTGGGCAGTTCGCGGCGCAGCTCGGCGACCGTGTCGGTGCGGTCGAAGTCCTTGCCGCCGTAGCGGTAGCCGTCCACGGCGAACAGGACGACGGGCTCGATCTGCTGGAAGCGGTCGAGCACGCTGCGGGCCCCGAAGTCGGGGGCGCAGGACGTCCAGATCGCGCCGACCGCGGCGGTGGCCAGTAGCGCGACGACGGCCTGCGGGATGTTCGGCAGGTAGGCGCCGACCCGGTCGCCGGGGCCGACGCCCTGGGCGCGCAGTGCGGCGGTGAGCGAGCCGACCTGGCGGCGCAGCTCGGCCCAGGTGAGGGTGAGCGGCACGTCGGTGGTCTCGTCGAGGTGCAGGATCGCCGGGCGGTCGGCGTGCGCGGGGTCCTCGCCGAAGCGCAGGGCGTGCTCGGCGTAGTTGAGGCGCGCGCCGGGGAACCAGCGGGCGCCGGGCATCGCGGCGTCGGCGAGGGCCGTCTGCGGCAGGGCGGAGAAGCGGACGTCGAACCACTGGGTGACGGCGGTCCAGAAGCGGTCCGGGTCCTCGGTCGACCAGGCGTGCAGGGCGGCGTAGCGGGCGGCGGCCGTGGCGTCGTCCGCCACCGGCGCCAGCGGGGCGGCGGGCGCGCCGTACCGCTCGGCGGCCCAGGCCTGGAAGGCGACGATCCTGGTGGCGGCGGCCGCGGTCGGATCCGGGCGCCAGAGCGGCTCGTCGGCCGCGGGAGCTGCGACGGCGTCGTGGGCTCCGGCTTGCTGGGCCGACGCGTCCAGGGGGTTCTGGTCCTGGGGTGGGGTGCTCACGGTGGTGGTCTCCCGGCCGAGGGTGAGGACGGGTGAGCGCTGGTGGCGCGGCCCGTCCGGTATGTGCTGACGGTGCAAGACCCTGCCATGTGATCGTCGGGTGCGCCAGGGGGGTCCAGGGGCTCAGCCGAGGCGGGCGAACTCGCCGTCGAACCAGGCGCGGGCGACCCGGGTGTGGAAGCGGAAGGCCAGCTCGATCGGGGTGTCGATCAGCTGCCAGCCCTCGGTCTCGTCGGTGGGCCGGGACGGCGGCAGGGCGGCGAGGTCCTGGGCCGGCAGCAGGGCGAAGAGGCAGAGGAAGCCGCCGGCGGTGTCGGAGTCGGTGGCGACCAGGGTGACGTCCGCCGGGTCGGCCAGGATGCCGGTCTCCTCGCGCAGTTCGCGGACGGCGGCCTGCTGCCAGCTCTCGCCGTAGTCCACGTAGCCGCCGGGCAGGGCGAGTTCGCCGTAGCCGGGCTCGATGGTGCGGCGGATCACCACGAGGCTCCGGCCGCCGTCGGGGCGGTTCACCGGGAGCAGGGCGACCGTGACGGGCAGCGGGTTGCGGTAGCTGATCTCGTCGCAGCCGGTGCAGGTCCGGGGCCAGCCCGTCGTCCCCGCCGGGTAGGCGGCGCCGCACCAGTGGCAGTGCGCGAACGGGGTCCGGGTGGCCTCGTGAGTGGTCATGGGGTGGATGGTAGCGGGACGAGGGTGCAGGGGTTAAGCGGATTCGGGGCGTAGCAGGGCGGGGTGGAGGTGGCGGGCGGGGCCGGCGCGGTAGGTGCGGGCGCGCGGGCCGCCGCGGGTGCCACCGCGTTCGGAGGTGGCTCCGGTGCTCTCGACGAAGCCGGGGACGGAGAGCACCTTGCGGTGGAAGTTGCCGGGGTGCAGCTTGTCGTCCCAGACGGCCTCGTAGACCGCGCGGAGTTCGGGGACGGTGAAGACGGGCGGCAGGAAGGCGGTGGCCAGCGGGCTGTACTCCAGCTTGGCGCGGGCCCGGTCGAGGGCGTCGGCGAGGATCCGGGCGTGGTCGAAGGCCAGTGCGAGCGGGGGTTCGGGCCGTACCAGCGGGTCGACCGGGTGCCAGGCGGCGGCGGACGCGTCGCTGCCGGCCTGCGGGTCCGGCAGGTCGGGTGCGAAGGCGAGGTAGGCGACCGAGACCACGTGCATCCGCGGGTCGCGCCCGGGGGCGCCGTAGGTCCCCAGCTGCTCCAGGTGGACGCGGCCAAGCGCGGCTTGGGCCGCGTCGGCGCCGGTGGCCGCCAGGCCGGTCTCCTCGGCCAGCTCGCGGGCGGCGGCGGTGTCCAGGTCCTCCTCGCCCGCGCGCAGGAAGCCGCCGGGCAGCGCCCAGCAGCCCTGGAACGGCGGACCGCCGCGCTCCACCAGCAGGACGTGCAGGGCCCCCTGACGGAGCGTCAGGGCGACCACGTCGACCGTGACGGCCACCGGCGCGAAGGCGCGCGGGTCGTAGGCGGCCAGGAAGGCGTGTTCGTCCTGCTCGGGCATGGGGGCAACGTTACGCACCCGTCGGGCCGGTGACCGACGCCTCCCCGGGTTCTACAGTTCCAAGCAGGGGGAAACTGCGTGCAGGGGCGAGCAGCTGGGAGGCGGGTCGCGATGTCGAGGGCGGACGGTGCGTTCGCGCGGGCGCTGCTGAGCGGGCCGCTGGTGCTGGACGGCGGACTGTCGAACCAGTTGGCGGCCGCCGGGTACGACCTGGCGGACGCGCTCTGGTCTGCTCGCCTGCTGCTGGACGCGCCGCAGGCGCTGGTCGCGGTGCACCGGGCGTACTACGCGGCGGGCGCGGATGTGGTGATCACGGCGAGCTACCAGGCGAGCTTCGCGGGGTTCGCCCGGCGCGGCCTCAAGCGCGCGGAGGCCGCGCGACTGATGGCGTCCAGCGTCGCGCTGGCGCGCGAGGCCGCCGAGCCGCGGGACGGGGAGCGCGCGCCGGATCGTCCGCGCTGGGTGGCGGCCTCGGTCGGCCCGTACGGCGCGGTGCTGGCGGACGGGTCGGAGTACCGGGGCCGGTACGGGCTCTCGGTGGGCGCGTTGGAGCGGTTCCACCGGCCCAGGCTGGAGGTGCTGGCCGCCGCCGGGCCGGACGTCCTGGCGCTGGAGACCGTGCCGGACGCGGACGAGGCGGAGGCGCTGGTGCGCTGCGTGCGCGGGCTGGGCGTGCCGGCCTGGCTGTCGTACAGCGTCGCGGGCGGCCGGACCCGGGCCGGTCAGCCACTGGCGGAGGCGTTCGCGGTGGCCGCGGAGGCGCCGGAGGTGGTCGCCGTCGGGGTGAACTGCTGCGCGCCGGCAGAGGTCGGCGAGGCGGTGCGGATCGCGGCGCGGGTCACCGGGAAGCCGGTGGTGGCCTATCCGAACAGCGGCGAGGGCTGGGACGCGCGGGCCCGCGCCTGGCGTGGTGCGCCGACCCCGCTGGCGGCGCCGGCCCGGGGGTGGGTCGCGGACGGGGCACGACTGGTGGGCGGGTGCTGCCGGGTGGGTCCGCTACAGATCTCCGCGCTGGCGGCGGAACTGGGGAGAAGTCCGGTTATCTGAGCGCGGTGGTATCCGAACGAGGGCAAAAGCTCCGAGAAACGGCGGGCGACGTGCGTGGGCGGGGGTGAGCCTGGCAGACTCGGGACGATGCCCCCGCGGTCGACATCATCACTACTCGTGCGACATTGTCGACCGCCCGTCAGTGGAGGTCCCTCATGCCCGGCCCGATCCAGTCGCTCTCCCGGGCCGCCGCGATCATGCGCCTGCTGGCCGGCGGCGAGCGGCGGCTGGGCCTGTCCGAGGTCGCGACCTCGCTCGACCTCGCGAAGGGGACGGCCCACGGCATCCTGCGCACGCTCCAGCAGGAGGGCTTCGTCGAGCAGGATCCGGAGAGCGGCAAGTACCAGCTGGGCGCCGAGCTGCTGCGGCTGGGCCAGAGCTACCTGGACGTCCACGAGTTGCGGGCGCGTGCCCTGGTCTGGGCCGACGACCTGGCGCGGGCCAGCGGCGAGACGGTCTACCTCGGCGTGCTGCACCAGCGCGGCGTGCTGATCGTCCACCACGTGTTCCGCCCCGACGACACCCGGCAGGTGCTGGAGGTCGGCAGCATGCACCCGCTGCACAGCACCGCGCTCGGCAAGGTACTGCTGGCGTACGACCCGGTGGCCCGCGGCGAGTTGGGCGAAGGCCCGTTGGAGGCGCACACCCCGCGGACGCTGACCGACCTGGGCGACATCGACGCCGAGTGCGCGCTGATCCGCGAGCGCGGCTGGGCCGACGCGATCGAGGAGACCTGGGAGGGGGTGGCCTCGATCGGCGCGCTGATCCAGGACCGCCGGCGCAACCCGGTCGGCGCGGTCTGCATCAGCGGCGCGGTCGAGCGGGTCTGCGAGGACGGTTTCGTCCGTCCCCAGCTGGTCGCCTCGGTGCGCAGCGCGGCGCGGGCGATCTCCCGCGACCTGGGCGCCGGGCGGTTCTGACACCGCTTCGGGAGCTTCTTCGACGGCCGGGCAGTCCACTGCCCGGCCGTCGGCGTTTTGCCCGATTTTGCAGCGATTTCACTGCTAACTTCCCTGTCCGCGGCATCCGCCCGTGCGAGGGGAGGGTCACAGGCCGGTCACTTGCCTTGACGTGGGCGCCCGTACCAGGAAAGCTTCCGCATAGCGGTCGACATTGTCGAACGGTGGCCGCGGAGACCTCACCCCACGGAGAGTCCTCCGCGCGCCGGTCGCCACCACCACCGCAGGGACCCCTCCCAGGACGGAACGCCCGCACCGACACGGTGCTCCCCCACCGTGTCGATCCCCCACCCGCCTGCCACGGGCTCGACCCACAAGGCATCGGCCATACGGACAAAGGAGTCTTTGTGTCCGCCTTCTCGAACGGCGACATCTTCGTCGGCGAAACGCTCGGCACCGCCGCGCTGATACTCCTCGGCGGTGGCGTGTGCGCCGCCGTCACGCTCAAGAAGTCCAAGGCCCAGAACGCCGGCTGGCTGGCGATCACCTTCGGCTGGGGCTTCGCGGTCATGATCGCCGCGTACATGGTCGCGACGAAGTCGGGTGCCCACCTCAACCCGGCCGTCACGCTGGCCCTCGCCGTCAAGAGCGGCGACTGGAGCCAGGTCCCGCTGTACCTCGGCTCCCAGCTGCTCGGCGCGATGATCGGCGCCGTCCTGGTCTGGCTGGTCTACCTCGGCCAGTTCCAGGCCAACGAGGAGCCCACGCTCGGCATCTTCTCGACCGGTCCCGAGATCCGGAACCCGATCCAGAACCTGCTCACCGAGATCATCGCCACCATGGTGCTCTGCATGGCCATCCTCACCCAGGGCCTGAGCAAGGGTGTCGGCCTGTCCGGCATCGGCGTCCTGATCACCGCCTTCACGGTGGTCGGCATCGGCCTCTCGCTCGGCGGCCCGACCGGCTACGCCATCAACCCGGTCCGCGACCTCGGCCCGCGGATCGTCCACTCGCTGCTGCCCATCCCGAACAAGGGCGGCTCGGACTGGAGCTACGCCTGGGTCCCGGTCGTCGGTCCGATCATCGGCGGCCTGCTCTCCGGTCTGCTGTACAAGCTCTGCTTCTGAGCGACGAGCGAGGCCCAGGTGTCGGCGAGGTGCGGCCTCGAAGGTTTGCGCCTTGCCGACACCCGGGGACTGAGAATGCGTCAGCCGCACCGGTCCCCCTCCCACCCCCTTATCTCCCCCCATTGAGCCGAGGACATCATGACCACGGGTAACAGCGAGCTCACCGGCAACTACATCGCCGCGATCGACCAGGGCACCACCTCCAGCCGCTGCATCATCTTCGGCGCCGACGGCCGGATCGTCGCCGTCGACCAGCAGGAGCACAGCCAGATCTTCCCGCAGCCCGGCTGGGTGGAGCACGACGCCGCGGAGATCTGGACCCGCGTGCAGTCCGTGGTCCGCGGCGCGCTGGAGAAGGCCGGCCTGACCAAGGACGACATCCGCGCGATCGGCATCACCAACCAGCGCGAGACCACCGTGCTGTGGGACAAGAACACCGGTCAGCCCGTCCACAACGCGCTGGTCTGGCAGGACACCCGCACCGAGGGCCTGTGCCGCGAGCTCGGCCGCAACGTCGGCCAGGACCGCTTCCGCCGCGAGACCGGCCTCCCGCTGGCCAGCTACTTCGCCGGCCCGAAGATCCGCTGGCTGCTGGACAACGTCGAGGGCCTGCGCGAGCGCGCCGAGGCCGGCGACATCCTGTTCGGCACCATGGACACCTGGGTGATCTGGAACCTCACCGGCGGCGTCAACGGCGGCAAGCACGTCACCGACGTCACCAACGCCAGCCGCACCATGCTGATGAACCTCAACTCCCTCGCCTGGGACGAGAAGATCGCCGACTCGATGGGCGTGCCGCTCAACGTGCTGCCGGAGATCCGCTCCTCCGCCGAGGTCTACGGCCACGCCGTCGGCGACCTGGCGGGCGTCCCGGTCGCCTCCGCGCTCGGCGACCAGCAGGCGGCGCTGTTCGGCCAGACCTGCTTCAACAAGGGCGAGGCCAAGTCGACTTACGGCACCGGCACCTTCCTGCTGCTCAACACCGGTGAGACGGTGGTGCACTCCTACAACGGCCTGCTGACCACGGTCGGTTACCGGATCGGCGACCAGAAGCCGGTCTACGCCCTGGAGGGCTCGATCGCGGTCACCGGTTCGCTGGTGCAGTGGCTGCGCGACCAGCTCGGAATCATCTCCACCGCGGCCGAGATCGAGACCCTGGCGAACACCGTCGAGGACAACGGCGGCGCCTACTTCGTGCCGGCCTTCTCCGGCCTGTTCGCCCCGTACTGGCGCTCCGACGCCCGCGGTGTGATCGCCGGCCTGACCCGCTACGTGACCAAGGGCCACCTGGCCCGCGCCGTCCTGGAAGCCACCGCCTGGCAGACCCGCGAGGTCATGGACGCCATGGAGAAGGACTCCGGCGTCCAGCTGACCGCGCTCAAGGTCGACGGCGGCATGACCTCCAACAACCTGCTGATGCAGAACATCGCCGACGTCCTGAACGCCCCGGTCGAGCGCCCGTACGTGGCCGAGACCACCGCGCTCGGCGCCGCCTACGCGGCCGGCCTCGCGGTCGGCTTCTGGCCGGACCTGGACACCCTGCGGGCCAACTGGCACCGCGCCGCCGAGTGGACGCCCCGGATGGACGAGGCGACCCGCGAGCGCGAGTACAAGAAGTGGCTCAAGGCCGTCGAGCGCACGATGGGCTGGGTCGAGGAGGACGACGAGAGCTGAGACGTCCGCCGGCCGGGGCGCTCGAACACCCCTTGCTCGAACACCCCGGCCGGCGTGTTCCCCGGCCTCTCCGGAGGCCGCACCGCACATCGAGAGGAGAAACGGCGCCCGCCCGCACCGAGCGCCGTAAACACACACCATGGCAACCATCCCGACCCTGGGCGCCGAGCGCACCCCCGGCCGCACCGCCTCCCGCGCCGAGACCCGTGAGCTGCTGGGCAAGGCCACCTACGACCTGCTGGTGATCGGGGGCGGCATCCTCGGCACCGCAGTCGCCTGGACCGCCTCCCAGGCGGGCCTCAAGGTCGCCATGGTGGACGCGGGTGACTTCGCGGGCGCCACCTCCAGCGCCTCGTCCAAGCTGGTCCACGGCGGTCTGCGCTACCTGCAGACCGGCGCGGTCAAGCTGGTCGCGGAGAACCACAAGGAGCGCCGGGCGCTGGCCACCGATGTGGCCCCGCACCTGGTCAACCCGCTGACCTTCTTCGTCCCGGTCTACAAGGGCGGCCCGCACAGCGCGCCCAAGCTCGGCGCCGGGGTCTTCCTCTACTCCGCGCTCTCCGCCTTCCGCGACGGCATGGGCCGGGTCTCCACCGCCGCGCACGCCGCCCAGCAGGTGCCCGCGCTGCGCACCGAGGGCCTGCGCTCGGTCGCGGTCTACGGCGACCACCAGATGAACGACTCGCGGATGGCCGTGATGACGGTGCGCGCCGCTGTCGACGCGGGCGCCGTGGTGCTCAACCACGCCGAGGTCACCGGCCTGCGCTTCACCGGCACCCGGGTGACCGGCGCCGAGCTCAAGGACCGGCTGGACGGCAGCGAGTTCGGCGTCAGCGCCCGTCTGGTGCTCAACGCGACCGGCCCGTGGGTCGACCACCTGCGCGCGATGGAGGACAAGGGCGCCGCGCCCAGCATCCGGCTCTCCAAGGGCGCGCACGTCGTCGTCAAGCGCCGCACCCCGTGGCGCGCCGCGCTGACCATCCCGATCGACAAGTACCGCGTCTCCTTCGCCATCCCGTGGGAGGACCACGTCCTGCTCGGGACGACGGACGAGGAGTACACCGGCGACCCGAAGGACGTCCGGGCCACCGACGCCGACATCGACCAGATCATGGACGAGGCCGGCCACGCGATCAAGGACGAGCACCTCGACCGCGACCTGATCACCTACTCCTTCGCCGGCCTGCGGGTGCTGCCCGGCGGCCCCGGCGACACCGCCGCCGCCAAGCGCGAGACCGTGGTGACCGAGGGCCGCGGCGGGATGCTCTCGGTGGCCGGCGGCAAGTGGACGACGTACCGGCACATCGGGCGCACCGTGCTGGAGAAGCTCGCCCACGTGCGCGGCACCGGGCTCTCCGAGGACATGTCGCCGATCCCGGCCACCGTCCCGCTGCCCGGCATCGGCGCGCCGAACGCCGTCGCGCACCGGCTGCTGATCGACCGTGAGCCCGGCTCGCGGATGGAGCCGCTGGTGGCCAAGCACCTGGCCAGCCACTACGGCACGCTCTCCTTCGAGATCGCCCGCATGATCGCCGACGACCCGGCGCTCGGCGAGCCGATCCACCCGGACGGCCCGGACGTCTGGGCGCAGGTGGCCTTCGCCGCCGACAGCGAGTGGGCCTACACCGCCGACGACGTGCTGCGCCGGCGCACCACGATGACCGTGCGCGGATTCGACACGCCGGAGATCGAGCAGCGGGTGGCCGAGTTCCTGGCCAAGCGCAAGCAGAGCTGACCTTCGTCTGCGTCTGCGTCTGCGCTGATGGGCGGTCACCCCGGGTGGGGTGACCGCCCTTTGCGTGTGCCCTAGGCTCGGCGGTGACCTTGATCCCTCTCCACAGGAGACTCCCGACGTGTCCAGGCCACCCCTTCCGCACGACTTCCTGCGCCCGGTCCCCTCGTTCACGCTCATCAGCACCGACGTGCCGGACGGCGGGGTGCTCCCACAGGCCCAGGCGCTGGCGGGCGGCGACGTCTCCCCGCAGCTGAGCTGGTCGGGGTTCCCGGCCGAGACCAAGAGCTTCGCGGTCACCTGCTTCGACCCGGACGCGCCGACGGGCTGCGGCTGGTGGCACTGGGTGCTCTTCGACATCCCGGCCGACGTCACCGAGCTGGCGACCGGCGCGGGCAGCGGCGACTTCCCCGGTCTGCCGGCCGGGGCGATCCACGCCCGCAACGACTACGGCACCAAGAACTTCGGCGGCGCCGCACCGCCGGCCGGGCACGGCCCGCACCGCTACGTCTTCACCGTGCACGCGGTGAGCGTGGAGAAGCTCGGCCTGGACGCGGAGACCTCGCCGGCCGCGGTCAGCGGGACGCTGGGCTTCCTCGCGGTGGGACGCGCGAGCATCGCGGCGACGTACGAGAACGCGGAGTAGACGGGTTCGGGGAAGGAGCGGGGGCGGGGACCGAAGTCCCCGCCCCCGCCGTTCAGTTGGGCCGGGCTGGTGGGCTGCCGTCAGAACGTGGCCCAGTCGTTGGCCTGATCGTTGCTCTGACCGGTCAGGCTGAGGGTGACGCACTTGCCCGGGTTGGCAACGTAGGTGGCGAGGTCCTGGTCGACGGTCCGTCAGATGATCAGGCTCAGCGGCAGGATCAGCGCGATGGCGACGACCGAGATCACCGTCTCCATCGCCGACCAGGACTTGAGCGTCTGGCCCACGCTCATCCCGAAGTACTCCTTCACCAGCCAGAAGCCGGCGTCGTTGACGTGCGAGAAGAAGAGCGAGCCGGCGCCGACGGCCAGCACCAGCAGTGCGGTGTGCGAGGTGGACATCCCGGCGGCGAGCGGGGAGACGATGCCGGCGGCGGTGATGGTGGCGACCGTGGCGGAGCCGGTGGCCAGCCGGATCAGGACGGCGACGAACCAGCCGAGGAGGAGGGCCGAGACGTGCAGGCGGCCGGCCCAGTGGCTGACGGCGTCACCGACGCCGACGTCGATCAGGGTCTGCTTGAAGCCGCCGCCCGCGCCGACGATGAAGACGATGCCGGCGATCGGGGCGAGGGACTTCTCGACGGTGCTGGAGATCCGCGCCTTGGTGAAGCCGGCGGCCCGACCGAGCGTCAGCATGCCGAGCAGGACAGCGGCGAGCAGGGCGATCAGCGGCGAGCCGATGAAGTCGAGGATGCGTTGGGCGAGCGCGTGCGGGTCATCCAGGACGACGTCGGCCAGTGCCTTGCCGAGCATCAGTGCGACTGGCAGCAGGATGGTCGAGAGCACTGCTCCGAAAGAAGGGCGGCGCTCTCGAATCGGAGCAGCGCTCTCGTTTTGGGGCAGGTCGGTTGCTTCGGGGAGGGCGAGCGGGCCGACCCAGCGTTCGGCGACCCGGGCGAAGAGCGGCCCGGCGATGACCAGCGTCGGCACGGCGATCAGCAGGCCGAGGGCCAGCGTGACGCCGAGGTTCGCCTTGAGCGCGTCCACCGCCACCAGCGGTCCCGGGTGCGGGGGCACCAGACCGTGCAGGACCGAGAGGCCCGCGAGCGCGGGAATGCCGACCCGGATCACCGGGAGGTTCCCGCGCCGGGCGACCAGCAGCACGATCGGGATCAGCAGCACGACGCCGACCTCGAAGAAGAGCGGCAGCCCCAGCAGTGCCGCGATCAGCGCCATCGCCCAGGGCAGCGTCCGCGGTCCGGATCGCGCCAGCACGGTGTCCGCGACGATGTCGGCGCCCCCGGAGTCGGCGAGCAGCTTCCCGAGCATCGCACCCAGCCCGATCAGCAGGCCGACGCTGGTGACGGTGGCACCGAACCCGGTGGCGAAGCTCGCGGTGAGCTTCTCCAGCGGCGCACCGGCGACGGCCGCGAGCAGCACCGACCCCAGTGTCAGGGCGAGGAAGGGATGCAGCTTCAGCCTGCTGATCAGCAGCACGATCGTGCCGATGGCGAGCAGGACGGCGAGCAGCAGCCGCCCGTCGCCGACGGGATGCGCGAGCGCCGACGGGCCGGCCGCGAGGAGAGGGGGGTAGAGGGTCACGCGAGGTCTCCGTTGACGGGCCGCAGCAGGGCGACGGCCTTCTCGACGAGTTGGTGGGGCGCCGGTCCGACGTCCAGTACGGCGCCGCGCTCGTCCGGCTGGAGCGGTTCGAGGAGCGCGTACTGGGAGTCGAGCAGCGAGGCGGGCATGAAGTGTCCGGTGCGGGCCGCAATCCGGTGTTCGACCAGGCCGTGCCCGCCGCTCAGATGGAGGAAGTACGCGTCCGGGCAGGCAGCGCGCAGCTGGTCGCGGTAGCGGCGCTTGAGTGCGGAGCAGGTGACCACGCCGCCGGTGCCGGCCCGTCCGCACTCCCCCAGCCAGTCGCCCAGGGCGGCCAGCCAAGGTCCGCGGTCCTGGTCGTCCAGCGGGATGCCGGCCGTCATCTTGGCGATGTTGGCGGCCGGGTGGAAGTCGTCGGCCTCCGCGTAGGGGAGGCCGAGGCGGTCGGCGAGCAGCCGGGCGACGGTGGTCTTTCCGACGCCCGAGACGCCCATCACCACGATCAGCGGTTTGGCGGGCGGCGGGGGCGGGTCGGCGGGCTGGTTCTCGGCATTGAGAGCCATGGGGTCTCTGCTCCTGACACTTCGTGCTGCGATGACGCCACTATCAACCCAAAGGTATGACCTATTCAAGCCAGCGACATCAAATCGTCATACTTATAGGTGTGATCGCTGAGGCCCTAGGCTGAGCGGATGGACATCCAGGGCCTGCCCGGCCGCCTGCTCGCCGAGCTCGGACCCGCCATCGCCTCCGGCGAGCTGCCTGAGGGCGCCGTCCTGCGGATCGAGGAGCTGGAGGCCCGCTTCGGCGTCTCCCGGACCGTCGTGCGCGACGCCGTGCGGGTGCTCGAGTCGATGCGCCTGGTGGAGTCCCGGCGCCGGGTCGGCATCACCGTCCAGCCGAAGGCCGACTGGGACGTCTTCGATCCGCTGGTGATCCGCTGGCGGCTGGCCGGCGCCGACCGCGCCGCGCAGCTGCGTTCGCTCGGCTCGCTGCGGGCCGCCGTCGAACCGGCCGCCGCCGGGCTCGCAGCCCGGCACGCCACGCCGGACCACTGCCGCGAGCTGAGCGCGCTGGCCGTCGAGCTGACGGTCACCGCACGGGCGTCCGACCTCTCCGCCTTCCTGCGGCACGACATCGCCTTCCACGCGACGGTGCTGCGGGCCTCCGGCAACGAGATGTTCGCGCACCTCGGCGACACCGTCGGCGCGGTACTGACCGGACGCACCGAACACGACCTGATGCCCCATCAACCAAAGCCGTATGCAGTCCAGTTGCACCGGGAGGTCGCCGAGGCGATCTGCGCGGGCGACCCCGAGGGCGCCGAGCGGGCGATGCGCACGATCGTGCTCGGCGCCCTGGAGGAACTCGATGCGACGCTCGGGCAGCCGGGCTCCCACGAGGAGCCGTAGTCGCCCGGTTTGGCCTAGCCGTACGCGGGCAGACCTCCGGCGCGCGGTGGACAGCCCCCCGCGCCGGACCTGGGGGTCGCCGATGCGCGCTGCACGCCGCCGGATGCCGGACGAGGTGCGCGGAGCCGCCGTACGGGCGGTGATCTTCCTCGCGCTGACGCTGGTCAGCCTGGTCTTCACCGCGCTGGCGTCGTTCGCGCACAGCTGGGTACTGACCCCGGCGCTGATGGTGACCGGGGTCGGCGTGTTCGCCATCGCCTACTGCATGCTCGACATCCTGATCTCCCGCCAGATCGCCTCGCAGCGCCGCCGCGGACCGGGCCGCGACTCCCCGATAGCCCAGAGCCGGGACTCCCGCCCCACGCAGCCCGACCTGCGCACCGGACGGGGGCAGGGGTAGGGGTAGGGGTCGGATGACCGAGGGACGGATCTGGACCCAGGGTGCATCGCGCGCGGACACTGGGCCCGCGGAACGGGCGTCGGCCGTGCGTTGATGGCGGACGCGATGCGCAGGTTCGTGGTCGGCCCAGGCGTGCTGGAGGTCGTGACCTTCGGGCCCGACCACCCGGGCGCCGTCGCCGGCGGCGCCCGCGTGTTCTACGAGCGCCTGGGCTTCACGCCCGGCGAGGCCGCGCCGGCGGGTCCGGAGGGTGGTTCCCGGCAGCGCTATCGCCGGGTGGTCACTTGATCGGGCCATAGCCTGGAAAGGCCGTGCCAGGCCATCAGTCGCTCCACCATGTCCGGAGTGAGACCCACCGACGGGTCGGCGTCCATGAGCAGCGTCGCAGCCTCGCGGCCATCAGCCCACTCGTGGGCTGATGGCGTCAACGCGTCGTCAACCCAGGCAGCCGGCCGGTCTCCGACGAAGGCAGCCACCGCGGGCACCTTCTCCGAGGGGTCAAAGGGCTTCGGCGGAAAGCAGATCACCGGCAGGCGTGGCAGCCCGAGCACAGGCGAGATGAACTGATTCGCCTCCTCCTCCCAGCCGGTTGCCCACACGATCTCGTATCTCTCGGCGAGTGTGACAAGCCATCGACCATGGTCACGGTTGAGTCGGACCTCATCCTCGCCCGGGAAGAACCGGTACTCACGGAACCCAGGCGGACAGGAGGCAGCCGCGAACGGGTTCAACACTCCGTCGACGTCCAGTAGCAGCAGCGGAAGGTCGTGAGGCACTACGCCATTCTGCCCGCCACCGCCCCCAAATCACGGAGGAAGTCGGTGATCGCGCCGAGCCAGGGCCCGGGCTGGTCGAGGTGGGCCATGTGACCGGCGTCGTCGAGAACGACGGCGCGAGCGGAGGGGATGAGCCTCTCGGCGTCCTCGGCCAGGTGTGCCGGGAAGGTCATGTCCTGGCGGCCGTGGAGCAGGAGCAGGGGAATGCCGAAGGCGGTGAGCCGTTCGGCCGCGGCGTCGGGGCGGGCGCTGGGTAGGACGCCGGCCCGCCAGGGTCGTAGCCATTCGGCGGTGAAGTGGATGCTCTCCAGCCGCCGTTGGTAGTCGGGCAGAGCCTGCGGGCGCCAGACGTCGGCGGGGGCCTCGGCAACTGCTGCGGCGCGGACGAGTTCTGACCCGGACAGGGTGGGATCGGACCACACGGCGGACCCGACCGCGAGTCGTGCGTCCCGCTCGTGCCAGCCGTCGAATGCGTCCGGCGGGACCGGGAGCATCGGAGGCCACGCGTGGACCATCACTGTGGGCGACGAACAGCTCGACGTCGGGTTCGACGGAGACGGCCACGGTGCTCTCGGTGAACATCCGGCCAGTGTTCCAGCCCGTCCTCGGCGCCGTCGGTTTCCGGAGGCGTTCTCGTCAACTCGGCGCTGGGGAGTGATAATCGCGGGGTCGAGGGGAGCTTCCAGTGGTGCATGTCTTCATTTCCTACGTGCATGAGAACAGTGACCTGGTGGACCGGCTTGCGAACACTCTGAAGGCCTTCGACATCGAGGTCTGGGTGGATCGGGACCGTCTGCAACCGGGTAGCCGCTGGAGCGACGCCATCCGCGAGGCGATCACCGAGGGTGCGTTCTTCGTGGCTTGCTTCTCCGCCGAGTCCCTCCAGCGCGACAAGACCTACATGAACGAGGAACTGACCCTGGCGATCGAGGAGTTGCGGCAACGTCCCGCGGACCGGTCCTGGTTCATCCCGGTCCTGCTCAATGAGTGCGCCTTGCCGGGGCGGAGCATCGGAGCCGGCGAGACCTTGCGCTCGATCCAGGCCGTTCTGCTGTACAAGGACTGGGACGACGGGATCCAGCGCCTGCTGTCCGTGATCAGTCCCCCGGCGGGGCTGGTGCACCAGCTCGTCCAGGCGCTCTCCGCGGATTCCGCGCGGGCACGGATCAGGGCCGCCGACAGTCTCGGGAGTATGGGCAGTGCGGCGGAACGCGCGGTCCCGGACCTGGTGGAACTGCTGTCGGACGACAACGAGACGGTTCGGGCCGCCGCGGCTGACGCGCTCGGCGCCATCGGAGTGGTGAACCGGGACCTGGTCGTCCGGCTTCTCGACATCACGGGAGACGACGGGCATCCTCACTACCCGCGTATCCACGCCAGCCGTGCCCTCGTCAGAATCGGTGTCGCCGCGGTGCCCTACCTCCTCGCGGAGTTGGAAGTCCGGGGCGGACGCATGCGTGAGGCCGCCATGACGACGCTGGCTGAGATGGGCGCGGTTGCGTCGCCTGCGCTGGCTGCGGCACTGGGCAGCGAACACGAATCCGTGCGGATCGCCGCGGCGGAGGTACTCGCGGTCACAGGAGGCCCGAGACCGGGCGGCTCCCCATCTGCGTTGCCCGGACTGATTCGGATGCTGGCGTCCGGAGGTGAGCAGGAAGCCCCAGCGGCAGCAGACGCCCTCGGCAGGTTGGGCGACCCGGCCGCGATCCCCGCTCTCGCCGAGGCCCTCACGGACTCCAACTACCTGTGTTCCTGTGCCGCACTGGCACTGGGCCGGATCGGCGACCCGGCCGCAGTGCCGCCTCTGATCGGCGTTCTGCGCGACCCGGACAAGTTCTGGGTCCCCCGAGGTGCAGCGGCGGTGGCCCTGGGCGACCTGGGGAGCGCCGCTCAGCCGGCGCTCCCGGCACTCCTCGAAGCGGTGGAGTACGACACCGCGGCGACAGGGGGGAGTTGGGACGAGCGTTGCCGGGAGGCGGTGGCCGACGCGATCGAGCGTATCCGAGACCCATCGACCCCCTCCGCCCTGGCCGAGCGCGGATACCGCTACGAGATGTGGGGGCGGTACTGAGTGGTCTCCTCGCGGTGGCGGGGCAGGGCGGCCAGGCCTCCGCGTTCGTCACCGGCGGTAAGGCGGGCGAGTTCGGAAGTGTCTGACCCTGAGCTCAGCTTGGCTCGCGCAGCGCCAGCCACTCCTGGAGTTCGATCAGGTTCCCCTCCGGGTCCTCCAGGTAGGCGACCCGGATCCGGTCGCCCATCGGGCCCGGGGCCCGGGTGAACTCCACTCCCCGCGAGGCGAGTTCGGCATGGGTGACGTCCAGGTCGTCCACCCGTAGCACCACCAGCGCGCGGTATCCGGTCGGCTCTGCTCCCAACCGGCCCAGCACATCGGCCATCTGGCCCCGGTCCTGCAGCGCGATCGCGGCGTTTCCGGTGGCGGGGCTGAGCTTGGCGTACGGGCCGCTCTCGGCCTCGAACTGGGGCTTGAGCCCGAGCACGTCCCGGTAGAAGCGGTAGACGGCGGGGAAGTCGGACACCAACAGGCGTATCTGGGTGAGTTCCATACTGATCATTCTGCCGGTGAGCGGTGGACTGCCGGCCGCGGCCACTGGCGAGTGGCTGCGGCCGGCACGGTGGCGACGGGTCCTAGAAGCCGCCGCTGCCGAATCCCCCGCCGCCCAGGCCGCCGATCTGGCCCATCATGCGCTGGGCCTCCTGAGCGCGGTAGACCGTCATGTCCGGCGCGGGGGCGAACGGGCGGCCGGTGTGGGCGTCGGGGTGCTGCGGGCGCACCTTGGCCACCTGGACCACTGCCCGGCCGACCGCCTGCAGTGCCTCGCGAATCGTGCTCATGGCAACCCCCTGAGTGAAGCCGTTGACCTGTCGAGCAGGCGTGACGTGAGCGTACGACCGTCCGGCTCGGAGGAATCTCGCCTTGAGTGAGATCTGAGGCTTCCCTCCCGGATGTGCCCGATCGGGCACAGAGGGGCGGGTCAGTCGCGGGGGCCGACGACCCAGCCGTACTGGGTGGGCCAGTGGCTCCGGGCGTCCAGGGCGCGGGCGGCCTGGTGGGCCCAGTACGGGTTGCGGAGGAGTTCGCGGCCGAGGAGGACGACGTCGGCGGCGCCGTCGGTGAGAATCTGCTCGGCCTGGGCGGGGTCGGTGATCAGGCCGACGGCACCGGTGGGCAGGCCGGTCGCCTGGCGCACCGCGGTCGCGAAGGGGACCTGGAAGCCGGGGGCCGCCGGGATCTTCGCCGTCGCGACCAGGCCGCCGGTGGAGACGTCCAGCAGGTCGACGCCGGCGGCCTGGAGCTCCTTGGCGAGGCGGACGGTGTCCTCGCCGGTCCAGCCGTCGCGCTCGTCCTCGGCGTTCTCGGTCAGCCAGTCGGTGGCCGAGGTGCGGAAGAAGACCGGCAGCTCCTGCGGCCAGACCGCGCGGACCGCCTCGACGACCTCCAGGGCGAAGCGGATCCGGTTCTCGAACGAGCCGCCGTACGCGTCGGTGCGGTGGTTGGAGACCGGGGAGAGGAAGGAGTGCACCAGGTAGCCGTGGGCGCCGTGCACCTCGACGACCTGGAAGCCGGCCGCCAGCGCGCGGCGGGCGGCGTCGGCGAACGCCTGGACGACGCCGGCGATCTCCTCGACCGTCAGCTCGTGCGGGGCCGGGTGGCCGTCGAAGGGCTCGGGGCTCGGGGCGACCGCCTGCCAGCCGCCGTCCGCGACGGTGACGGGGGCGCCGCCGAGGCGCGGCGGCAGGGTGGAGGCCTTGCGGCCGGCGTGGGCCAGCTGGATCGCGGCCACCGAGCCGTAGCTGCGGATCGCGGCGGCGACCCGGGCCAGCGCGTCCTGCTGGCGCTCGTTCCACAGGCCGAGGTCGTGGGCGCTGATCCGGCCCTCGGGCAGCACGCCGGTGGCCTCGACCATCACCAGTCCGGTGCCGCCGGCCGCCCGGGAGGCGAGGTGGGTGAGGTGGAAGTCGGTGGCGGCGCCGGTGTCGGGGCCCTCGGCGGCGGCCGAGTACATGCACATCGGAGCCATCCAGACCCGGTTGGGGATGGTCAGCTCGCGCAGGGTGATCGGCTCGAACAGGGCACTCACGGTGACTCCTCAGGGGTACAGCTGGAAAGTACGAGATTCACCGTACTACGAGAAGCGTCATACTACGAGCGCTGCCGTACCATGGGGTCGTGACCCCAGCAGCGACCGAAGCACTGAGCACCCCGCTCGCCGAGCCGGCGCCGGCCCAGATCCGACTGGCGACCGTGCTGCACGCACTGGCGGACCCGATCCGACTGCGAATCGTGCGCGAACTCGCCGCCGGGCACTGCGAGATGTCCTGCATCGCGTTCGGCCTGCCGGTCAGCAAGTCGACCAGCACGCACCACTTCCGCGTTCTGCGCGAGTCCGGGGTGATCCGCCAACACCGGCGCGGGACGGCCCGGATGAGCGTGCTGCGGCGCAGCGACCTGGACGCGCTGTTCCCCGCGCTGCTGGACAGCGTGCTGCTCGGCGCGGCGGCGGAGGAAGCCCGCGGGCCGGGCGAAGAAGCCCACGCGCCGGGCGACTTGGCCGACGCGCCCACGATGGAGTGACGGCTTGGGCGTGGTGAGCGCGCCGGTGCTACTCCTGGGCCCATGATTTCCCTGCGCCTGCGCGCGGCCGTGGCCACCGCCGTCCTCGCCGTGCTCGCCTTCCCCTCCCCCGCCCAGGCCCGACCCGCCGGCCACCCCTGGGACCTGAAGCTGGCCGTGCAGGACGAGCGCACCGGCGCCGTCGCCCGGGCCGAGCTGATCTGCCACCCGACGGGCGGGGACCACCCGCAGGTCCAGGCGGCCTGCGAGGCGCTGGACGCGGCCAGCGGCAACCTGAACCGCCTGGCGGGGACGACCGGAACGCTCTGCTACCACCTCTCGCAACCGGTCACCGCGAGCGCCACGGGCAGCTGGGCGGGGCTGCCGGTGCAGTGGCAGCAGACCTTCGGGAACAGCTGCGAGCTGCGCACGAAGACCGCCCCCGTCTTCGCGTTCTAGGGGCCGAACAGGGGTCGGCCAGGAACTGGACAGGCCGTGCACGGCGCACGGAGTGGCCGATACACCCATTCGGTGTTAGCTGAGTCACATCGTGAATTTCTGATCTGACGGATCGTCAATTTATCTGACGGTCCGTCAGAGTCCTTTCAGGGCCCAGCCTCTACGATCTGATGATCAGTCAGTTTTGGCTGGGAAAGCCCCAGTTGGCGGCAGGTGCGGCCTCGCAGCAAGCGATAACCCGACGTAGTATCGAACGTCCACGCCGGCTGTGGTGGGGGGACCGAGGGACGAGGACCGTATGGCTGTCATGACCCAGATCGCTACACCGGGTGACCGGGAGGAACCGAGCGGCGCACCCGGCGTGCCCGCTCTGTTCGGCGGGCGCCCGGCGCCCGCGCCGCGCACCCTGGTGGACGTCCTGGACGCCACCGTCCGCGAGCACCCGAACGAGCCCGCCCTGGACGACGGCAGCACCGTGCTCAGCTACCGGGCGCTGGCCGCCGAGGTGGAGGCGCTGCGCCGCCGACTGGCCGGCGCCGGCATCGGCCTGGGCGACCGGGTCGGCATCCGCGTCCCGTCCGGCACCAACGACCTCTACGTCTCGATCCTGGCCGTGCTGGCCGCCGGCGCCGCCTACGTCCCGGTGGACGCCGAGGACCCCGACGAGCGCGCCGAGCTGGTCTTCGGCGAGGCCGAGGTGAGCGCCGTGCTCGGCGCCGGGCGCGCGATCGCCACCGTCCGTCCCGGTAGCGCGGCCGCCGCCCGCCCCGGGCCGGAGCAGGACGCCTGGATCATCTTCACCTCCGGCTCGACCGGCAAGCCCAAGGGCGTCGCCGTCAGCCACCGCAACGCCGCCGCCTTCGTGGACGCCGAGGCCGCGATGTTCCTCCAGGAGGAGCCGATCGGCCCGGGCGACCGGGTGATGGCCGGGCTCTCGGTCGCCTTCGACGCCTCCTGCGAGGAGATGTGGCTGGCCTGGCGCTACGGCGCCTGCCTGGTGCCCGTCCCCCGCTCGCAGGTGCGCAGCGGCGCCGACCTCGGCCCGTGGCTGGCCGAGCAGGAGATCACCGTGGTCTCCACGGTCCCCACGCTGGCCGCGCTCTGGCCCGCCGAGACGCTGGGCGACGTCCGGCTGCTGATCTTCGGCGGCGAGGCCTGCCCGCCCGAGCTGGTCGAGCGGCTGGTCACCGAGGGCCGCGAGGTCTGGAACACCTACGGCCCGACCGAGGCGACCGTGGTCGCCTGCGGTGCGCTGCTCACCGGCGAGGGCCCGGTGCGGATCGGCCTGCCGCTGGACGGCTGGGAGCTGGCCGTCGTCGACGAGGCCGGACGGCCGGTGGCGATGGGCGACAGCGGTCAGCTGGTGATCGGCGGCGTCGGGCTGGCCCGCTACCTGGACCCGGCCAAGGACGCCGAGAAGTACGCCCCGCTGGACTCGCTCGGCTGGGAGCGCGCCTACCGCAGCGGCGACCTGGTCCGCGCCGAGCCGGCGGGCCTGGTCTTCCTGGGGCGCGGCGACGAGCAGATCAAGCTCGGCGGCCGGCGGATCGAGCTGGGCGAGGTGGACGCGGCGCTCCAAGCGCTGCCCGGCGTCGCCGGTGCGGCCGCCGCCGTGCGCACCGCCCGCGGCGGCAACCAGCTACTGGTCGGCTACCTGGTCACCCAGGACGGCTGGGACCAGGCCGCCGCCGTGGAGCGGCTGCGCGCCGAACTGCCCGCCGCCCTGGTGCCGCTGCTCGCGCCCGTCGAGGAGCTGCCGACCCGGACGTCCGGCAAGGTCGACCGCGACGCGCTGCCCTGGCCGCTGCCCGGCCTGCAGACCAGCGGGCCCGCCGAGCAGCTCTACGGCACCGAGGCCTGGCTGGCCGAGCAGTGGAGCGAGATCCTCGGCGTGCCGGTCACCAGCGCGGACGCCGACTTCTTCGCGATCGGCGGCGGCAGCCTGGCCGCCGCCCGGCTGACCACGCTGCTGCGCACCCGCTACCCCGCCGCCGCCGTGCTGGACATCTACAACCAGCCCGTCCTGCGCAAGCTGGCCAAGCTGCTGACCCGCTCCGACCAGGGCGACGGCTCGTCCCGGACGATCGCGCAGACGCCGACCCGGGCCAAGGTCACGCAGCTGCTCCTGCTGCTGCCGCTGTTCACTCTGGTCGGGCTGCGCTGGACGGTCGGGCTGCTGGCGCTGGGCAACGCGCTGGCCTGGTTCGGCTCGTACCCGTGGGCGCCGACCGCCTCCTGGTGGGCGGTGGGCGCCGGCGCGGTGCTGCTGTTCACCCCGCCGGGACGCCTCGCGATCGGCGCGGGCGGCGCGCGGCTGCTGCTGCGCGGACTGAAGCCCGGCAGCCACCCGCGCGGCGGGAGCGTGCACCTGCGGCTGTGGGCCGCCGAGCGACTGGTCGAGGCGAGCGGGGCGACCTCGCTGTCCGGCGCCTGGCTGATCCGCTACGGACGGGCGCTGGGCGCCAAGATCGGCCCCGAGGTCGACCTGCACGCGCTGCCGCCGGTGACCGGGCTGCTGAAGCTCGGCCGGGGCTGCGCGGTGGAGGCCGAGGTGGACCTGTCCGGCTACTGGCTGGACGGCGACCGGCTGGAGATCGGCACGGTCAAGGTCGGCCCGGGCGCCGTGGTCGGCACCCGCAGCACGCTCTTCCCCGGCGCACGGGTGGGCAAGGGCGCCGAGGTCGCGCCCGGTTCGGGCGTCACCGGGCTGGTGCCGACCGGTCAGCGCTGGGCCGGCGCGCCCGCCAAGAAGCTCGGCAAGGCCGAACGCGGGTGGCCCAAGCGCCGCCCGGCCCGTCCGGCGCGCTGGGCGGCGGTCTACGGCGCGACGGGCCTGGGCCTGTCGCTGCTGCCGGTGGTGTCCGCGCTGCCCGCCCTGCTGGTGGCCAGCTGCTTCGTGCGGCCCGGCGACGACCTGGGCAGTGCGCTGCGCGGAGCACTGCTCTCGGTTGCGCCTGCTGCTCTCGCTTACGGATTCACGTACGCGCTGCTCGTGCTGGCGGCCGTTCGGCTGCTCAGCCTGGGCCTGCGCACCGGCTACCACCCGCTCTTCGGTCGGATCGGCTGGCAGGCCTGGACGGTCAGCCAGCTGATGGACCTCTCCCGCGAGGTGCTCTTCCCGCTCTACGCCGGACTGATCACGCCGATCTGGCTGCGCCTGCTCGGCATGAAGATCGGCGCTGGCGCCGAGGTCTCCACCGTCCTCGCGCTGCCCAGCCTGACCACCGTCGGCGAGGGCGCCTTCCTGGCCGACGACACCCTGATCGCCCCCTACGAGCTGGGCGGCGGCTGGCTGCGGATCGGCCGGGCCGAGATCGGCCGCCGGGCCTTCCTCGGCAACTCCGGGATGACCGCGCCCGGCCGCTCGGTCCCCGACCGGGGCCTGGTCGGCGTGCTCTCGGCCACCCCGAAGAAGGCCAAGAAGGGCAGCTCCTACCTCGGAATGCCCCCCATGAAGCTGCCGCGCGCCGCCGCCGGCGGCGACCAGAGCCTCACCTACGACCCGCCGGCCCGGCTGCTCTGGGCCCGCGGACTGGTCGAGGTCTGCCGCCTGCTGCCGGTGTTCTGCTCAGCCGCGCTCGCCGTGCTGACCCTCGGCGCGCTCTGCGCGCTGGCTTCCGCCGACTCGGTGCCGCTCGCTGCGCTGCTCTCCAGCCTGGTCCTGCTGGTCGTCGGCCTGGCCGCCTGCCTGGTCTCGGTCGCCGCCAAGTGGCTGCTGGTCGGCCGGTTCCGGGCCGTCGAGCACCCGCTGTGGAGCGGCTTCGTCTGGCGCAACGAGCTCGCCGACACCTTCGTCGAGGTGCTGGCGGTGCCCTGGCTGGTCGGCGCGGTGCCCGGCACCCCGCTGCTCACCCTCTGGCTGCGCGCGCTGGGCGCCCGGATCGGGCGCGGCGTGTGGTGCGAGAGCTACTGGCTGCCCGAAGCCGACCTGGTCACCCTGGAGGACGGCGTCACCGTCAACCGCGGCTGCGTTCTGCAGACCCACCTCTTCCACGACCGGATCATGCGCATGGATACTGTGATCCTCCGCGAGGGCGCCACCCTGGGCCCGGGTGGAATCGTGCTGCCCGGCAGCACCGTCGGGGCCCGCAGCACGCTCGGGCCGGCCTCGCTGGTGATGCGCGCGGAGTCCGTCCCGGCCGACACCCGGTGGCTGGGCAACCCGATCGAAGCCTGGCAGGCGTAGCCAGATGATCGGTACGGCAGTCGGTACGGCACAGGAAGTGGACCAAGCGTTGAGCTCCCCCAAGCAGGTCGATCCCTACTTCCCGGCCAGCGGGGACCCGCGCTACCGCGTGCACCGCTACGAGCTGACCCTCGACTACCGTCCCGGCCCCAACCGGCTCGGCGGCACCGCCCGGCTCAGCGCACTGGCCGGCCCCGAGGCGCTGCGCGAGTTCGCCCTCGACCTGGCCGACTTCCGGATCGGCCGGGTCCTGGTGGACGGCAAGGCCGGCCACTACACGCACCGCGCCGGCAAGCTGCGGATCCGGCCGGCCCGGCCGGTGGCGGCGGACGCGGCGTTCACCGTCGAGGTGCACTACAGCGGCAACCCGAAGCCGGTGCGCAGCCAGTGGGGCGGCCTCGGCTGGGAGGAGCTGACGGACGGCGCCCTGGTGGCCAGCCAGCCGGTCGGCGCGCCGTCCTGGTACCCGTGCAACGACCGCCCGGCCGACAAGGCCTCGTACCAGCTCTCGATCACCACACCGTCGCCCTACACGGTGGTGACCGGCGGGCGGCTGCTCACCCGGACCACCCGGGCCAGCAGCACCACCTGGGTCTACGAGCAGTCGGCGCCCACCTCCAGCTACCTGGTGGGCGTGGCGATCGGCGCGTACGAGAAGGTCCTGCTGGTCGACGCCGACCCCGGGGCGGTGCCGCAGACCGGCTACGTGCCCACCGGCATGGTTCCGCACTTCGCCACCGACTTCGGCCGCCAGCCGCAGATGATGCGCCTCTTCGAGGAGCTGTTCGGCCCGTACCCGTTCGACGGCTACGCGGTGGTGATAGCCGACGAGGAACTGGACGTCCCGGTCGAGGCGCAGGCGATGGCCGCATTCGGCACCAACCACCTGGACGGCGCGCGCGGCTCCGAGCGGCTGGTCGCCCACGAGCTGGCCCACCAGTGGTTCGGCAACAGCGTCACGGTCGCCGACTGGCGGCACATCTGGCTCAACGAGGGCCTGGCGAAGTACTCGGAGTGGCTCTGGGCCGAGCGCTCGGGCGGGCGCAGCGCCCAGGCCCACGCCGCCGACGCGCACCGCCTGCTGGCCGGCCTCCCGCAGGACCTCAAGCTGGCCGATCCCGGTCGCAAGCTGATGTTCGACGACCGCCTGTACGAACGCGGCGGCCTCACCGTGCACGCCCTGCGCACCGCGCTCGGCGACGACGCCTTCCACCGGATGCTGCGCGACTGGGCGACCGGCCGACGCGGCGGCGTGGTCACCACCGCCGACTTCACCACCCACGCGCAGCGCTACACCGCACGCCCACTGGCGGAGCTCTTCGACGCCTGGCTCTACCGCCCGGAGCTGCCCCCGCTGCCGGGCGCCAGGGCGGGCTGGCTGCGGTTCGGCCAGGAGAGCAGGCCGGCCTAGTCCGGGAGCCTGAAGGTCCGCTCGGCGCTGCTCAGGCCCGAGTCCGACCCGAGGCGGAGCGGCCGGCGGACTTCGCGGCGTCGGCCAGCTGTCCGAGCAGCTGCGAGACGCGCTGGGGGGTGATGCCGAGGACGGCGGCGATCTCGCGTCCGGACAGGCCGAGTTCCTTCAGCTGGGCGGCGATGGTGCGCCGCTTGGCGCTGGCGCGCTTCTGCGCCGCTTCGGCCTCACGGTCGGCCTGGCGCAGGTCGAGGAGTTCGCCGTCGACGCCGGCTCCGATCTCGGGAGTGACGACGAGGCCGAAGGAGTCTTCGGAGACGTCCAGTTCGAGCGAGATGTACTCACGCGCCATGGGCTCGGCATCCAGCAGGCTGCGGGACTGGGTGACACCGATGCCGTCGATGTGCAGCTCCCAGCCGTGCCGCCAACGCTTTGCGACAACGGTGTACGTGGTCGGCGTGTCGGTCACTTGATCCACCCCTTCGGCAGGCAGGCGAGCTTCTTGGCTGTGTCGGGACTCAGGGCTCGGGGCGGTAGGGCGGGGTGAGGCCCCAGCCCCACTTGGGCATGGGGGTCTGGAGGACGCGGGGGGCGTTGGGGGCGGAGAACATCTTGGCCATCCGGGTGCCCCACTCCAGGTAGCCGGTGAAGGCGGCGCGGAACTCGGGGTCGTCGGGGAGGCCCACCTCGTCGGCGGTGTCCTGGAGGAGGGCGATCCAGCGGCGGCGCTGCTGTTCGGTGATGGCGCGGCCGAAGTGGCGGGAGACCATGTGCGGGTGGCCGCCGCGTTCGGCGGAGTAGGCGGGCGGGCCGCCGAAGACCTCGCCGAGGAAGAGGGCGACGTGCTGCGGGTGTTCGCCGTGCATGCCGGCGAAGACCGGGGCGAGGATCTCGTCCTCGGCGACGTGGGCGTAGAAGGTGCGGGTGAGCCGCTCCAGGGCCGGTGCGCCGCCGAGGTACTCGTAGAGGCTCGGCGGCTCGGTCTGCGGGCCGCGGCCGCTCACGCCGGTGTCGGCGTAGTGCCGCATCTCCTCGATCGCGCCGACGTAGGGCTGGATCGCGGCGAAGAACGCGGCGAACTCGACCGAGCGCCGGAAGCCCTCCAGGTGGCCCTGGACGGACGTCCAGCGGATCCGCAGGATGTAGGCGCCCGGTTCGTCGACGCTCTCGGTGAGCTCGTAGTCCACGCAGTACGGCGAGGCGGCGAGCGGCACGGCGGCCTGGCGGTAGGCCGCCGTGAACGCGTCGCGGTCGGGCTCGGGGATCCGGTAGCGGATGTACTCCACGGTGGTCATGGGCTCATGATGCACCGTCAGGTCGCCGGGACCTCCGAAGGACGCTTGAACATGCGGGTGGCGGTGATCTCGCCGTGGATGGCCGGGCCGTCGGGGTCCTGGGGGGCGGGCAGGCCGGGGCGCAGGTGTTCCTCGACGGAGATGTACTTGAGGCCGGCGCGCAGGTCGGCGTCGTTGCGCAGGCGGATCACGAGCGGGAACTCCGCGAGCGCGGTGGTGTCGAACAGACCGGTGGTGTAAATGAGTTGGACGCCGAGTGCGTCGGCCACCGCGCGCTGGAGCTCCAACAGGTAGGTGGCGTTGGCGCGTCCGATCGGGTTGTCGAGGAAGAGCGTTCCGGCGTGCCGCAGTTGGGACTGCCCGCGGTCGTTGGCGCGCAACGCGGCCATCGTGCAGTAGAGCGCGATGGCCGCGGTGAGCAGCTGGCCGCCGGAGAAGACGTCCGACATCTGGCCGACGCTCACCCGCTCGGCGCGCAGCACCGCGTCGGGCTTGAGGATCTCGACGCTGACGCCCTTGGGGCCGATCGCGGCGGCGACGCCGCGCAGCAGCAGGGACATGCCGTCACGGCGCAGGTCGCTGTTCTTGCGGACGGCGGCGCTGGTCGCCTCGTCGATCACCGCGCCCAGGCGTTCCACCAGCAGGGTCTGGTCGGGGTCCTCGAAGCGGATCCGCAGGAACTCCTGACCGGACCACTCCCCCAGGCCCTCGGGCAGCCGGGAGAGCCGCTGGGCGGCGCGCAGGGTGCCGAGCGCGCTCTCCACCAGGCCGCGCAGGCGGTCGACGATGGAGCCGCGGTTGCGTTCCAGCTGTTCGAGCTCGTCGGAGAGCACCCGCAGGCGCGGCGCGAAGGCGTCGGCCCAGGCGGCGGCGTGGTCGGGCAGGGCGGCGGCGGGCAGCTCGCGGATCTGCTGGCGGGCGGGGGTGCGGACGGCTTCGTAGCGGGCCGCGTTGGCGTGCCGGACCAGGCCGTCCGAGGCGTCCCGGACGGCGAGTTCGGCGGCGGTCAGTTCGGCGGCGGCGGCGCGCAGGGTGCGGCGGGTCTCGGTGGCGACCGAGCGGGCCTCGGCGAGGCTGTCCAGGTACGGCTCGGCGCGCTGCTCGGGCTCCTCGGGGGTGTGGTCGCGCAGGCCGTCGCGCAGCTGGGCGGCCGCCTCGTCGAAGTCGGCGGCGGAGGACTGCGCGGACTGCTCGGTGCGCAGCAGCTCGGCGTGCTCGATCCGGGCGCTCTCCAGCAGTTCGCGCCGCTCGGCGAGCCGGCTGGTGGCGCCGCGCAGCAGCTGCTGGGCGTGCTCGGGGTCGGCGGGGACCAGCTCCTCGGGCAGCTCGGTGTGCGCCTCGCCGCTGGCGGGGGCCGAGCGCTCGACCTCGGCGCGCAGTCGGCCGAGCTGCTCGCTGGCGGTGGCGGCGCGGGCCTCGATGGTGGCGACCAGCTCCTCGGCGCGGGCGGCGGCGGCCTGCCGGGCCGGGCCGTCGGCGCCGTCGGGGCTGGAGAGCAGCTCCTCGGCGCGGGTGCGGACCTTGTTGGTGAGACGGTCGAGTTCGGCCTGCGCGGCCGTCTCGTCGCTCTCCGCACGGGCCTGTTCGGCGCGCAGGTCGGCGCCGACGCCGACCTTCTCGTAGAGCTGGGCGGCGGCCCGGTAGGCCTCGCGCAGCGCGGGTAGCGAGGCGGTCGGCAACTCGTCCGCCACCGCGACCGTGCCGGACAGTTCGGCGCGCTCGGCGCGCAGCGTGCGGGCGGTGCGGCGGGCGTCGTCGGCGGCGCGCTGGGCGGCCCGGCGGTCCTCGTCGCAGGCTCGGGCCCGCTCGGCGCAGCCGGCCTGGCGGCGCTCGCACTCGGCGGCGTCCTCGGCGAGTTCGCGCAAGCTGCGGGTCCAGCCGGCCCGCTCGCGCAGCCGGAAGGCGAGCCCGGCCAGCGCGTCGGCGCGGCGGCGGGTGCGCTGGGCGGCCTCCCGGCGGTCCTCGTGGACGGCGGCGACGGCGGCCCGGTCGGCCTCGGCCTCGGTGTGCTCGGCGCGGGCGGCGGCCAGTTGGGCGGTGGCGGTCTCGGCCTGCTCGGCGGCATCGGCGGCGGCCTCGGCGAGTTCGGCCAGCGTGCCGGGCGGGCAGTGGGCCTGCCAGGAGGCGAGTCGGGAGGCCAGCGCACGGTCGCCGCCGAGCCGGGCGGCCAGCTCGCGGATGTGCTCCTCGCGAGCGGTGGCGCGGCTGCGCAGCCCGCGGCGCTCCTCGTCGGCGGCGCTCTCGTCGTGCATGGCCGGGTTCGGCGGCACCAGGAAGAAGGCGGGCTCGTCGGTGATCGGGGCGATCAGCGAGGCGGCGGTGCCGACCGCGACGGTCGAGCGCGGCAGCAGCGCCGCGGCCTGCAGGGCCTCGCGGGCGCGTTCCAGCGAGTTGGGGTCGGTGACCACCACGCCGTCCACCAGCTCGGGGCGGGCGGCCAGGATCGCCTCGTGGTCGGCGGGGTCGACGGACTGGGCCAGGTAGCGCCAGCCGGGCAGCGCGGGGACGCCGTGCTCGCCGAGGTACTCGACGGTGGCCAGCACGTCGGGGCCGGGCGGCAGCAGGCCGCCGTCGCCCAGCGCCGCCAGGATCCGCGAGTCGTCGGCTGCGGCCGTGCGCAGGTCGAACAGGGTGCGCTCGGCGGCGGCGACGGAGCTGTCGAGCAGCTCGCCGAGATCCTCGGCGGCGGCGTCCAGGACGACCGGGGTGAGCACGCCGGGACCGTCCTCGCCCTCGTACGGGCTCAGCGAGAGCAGCTCGGCCAGCCGCGGTTCGGCGGCAAGCTGGGCGGCGGTGCGCTGCTCGGCGGCGAGCGCGCGCTGGGCGGCCGACCTGGCGTCGCTGGCGCGGGCGGCGGCGAGTTCGGCGCGGCCCTCGGCGGCGGCGGCCTCGCGGGTACGGGCGGTGGCCTGCTCGGCGGCGGCGCGGGCCTGGTCGAGGGCGGCGGTGGCGGCCTTCTCAGCGTCGGAGGCGTGCAGGGCGGCCCGGGCGGGGTCCGGCTCCTGGGTGGTGGCGTCGATCCAGCCGGCCTGGACGGCGGCCTGGGTCTCCTGCTCGACCTCGGCCAACCGCTGGCGCAGGTGGTCGGCCTCGCTGCGGGCCTTCTGGGCGGCGGTGGCGGCGGCCAGAGAGTCGGCCTGCGCGCGGGCGCCGTCCTCCTGGATCTCGGCGGCGCGGGCCTCCTCGGTCTCGGCGCGCTCCTCGGCCGTCCCGGCTGCGGTCTCCAGGGCGTGCGCGAGGGCGCCGGCGGCCTGGGCGCGGGCGGCCAGCGCGGGGGCGGCGTCGAGTTCGGCCTCGCGGATGGCGACGGCGACCCGGGCCGCGCGGTCGGTGGCGGCCCGGTGGCGCAGCACCGCCTCGGCGGCCTGCCAGGCGGAGTGCAGGGTGCGCGCGTCCAGCAGCTCGCGGCGCAGGCCGGCCGCCTCGGCGGTGGCGGCGGCCAGGCCCAGGGTGGCGTGCCGGTGGGTCAGTTCGGCGGTGATCAGCGAGTGCCGGGTGCGGTCGGCCTCGGCGGCGGTCACCGCGCTCGCGGCGGCGGCCACCTCGATGGCGAGGTCCTGGGCGCGGTCGCGCTCGGCGCCGGCCCGGGCGGCCAGCGCCTGGGCGAGCCGGCGGGTGCGGCGCTCGGCGCCGCGGTGCGTCTCGCGGACGGACTCGCGGGCGGTGGTGGCGTCCACGATGCGCTGCAGCAGGTCGAGCGAGCCGGCGGTGAAGTCGCGCTCGGCGGTGAGTTCGGAGCGTCGGCCGAGCTTGGCGGCGAAGCCGTGCACCAGGTCGGCCAGGCCGTCGGTGTCGCGGGTGTCGGTGACCGCGCGCAGCAGCAGGTCGGTGAAGTCGGAGTCGTGCTTGACCGCGAAGAGGCCGGCCGCCTCGCCCTCGTCGGCGTTCATCTCCCGCTGGTAGCGGAAGAGTTCGGGGTCCAGGCCGAGGTCGCCCAGGTGCTCGTTCCAGCGGTCGTGGATGTCCTCGAAGGTGAGGTCGAGGTACGGGTAGGCCTTGCCGGCCTCGGTGAGCGAGTCGCGGAAGCCCTTCATCGTGCGGCGGCGGCCGCGGGTGCGCTGCTCGCTGCCGAGCGCGGGCCGCTCGGCGACCGGCAGGGAGTCCAGCGTCAGGCCCGGGCCGGGCCGGAAGGAGTACCAGGTCTCGGCGAACTTGCGCGGGTCGGAGGAGACCTGGCGTCCCCGCCACTCGCTGACCTTGCCGACCACGATCAGCTCGCCGGTGAGGGTGTGCTGCCACTCCAGCGCGACGTGCCCGCAGTCGTCGGCGAGCAGGAACTTGCGCAGCACGCCGGAACTGGCGCCGCCGAGCGTGTTGCGGTGGCCGGGCAGCATCACCGAGAAGATCAGCTTGAGCAGGACGGACTTGCCGCCGCCGTTCTCCAGGAAGAGCACGCCGGCCGGGGCGGGACGGCGCTGCGGGCCCTCGGGCTCCTCGCCGAAGAGGCCGGGCTGCTGCGGGGCGGGGTTCGCCACCGGCTCGCCGACTCCGCGCAGGTCCAGCACCGTGTCGGCGTAGCGGGCGCCGGCCGGTCCGATGGAGTAGAGGCGGACCCGGTTGAGCTCGTACATGAATCGCCTTCAGCAGTGGAGTCGGTGGGAGTCGGGAGGGGGACGGTCAGAGGGAGTGGAAGGGCAGGCCGGCGTCGGCGACCAGCTCGTCGCTGTGGTCGGCGGGCAGCAGGGTGGCGCTGCCGTCGGTGACCGGGACCACGCCCAGGTCGATCAGCTCGGCCATCGCGGCGCTGCCGGCCAGGTCGCGGACCTGGAGCTGGTAGCGGGCGGTGGTGCGGTAGGTGCCGCCGGCGTCGTCGGAGGCCTTCTGCAGGAAGCCGGAGTCGACCAGGAAGGCGACCGCCTTGCCGGTGATGCCGATGGTGGAGCCGGACAGCCGGCGGGCGTCCTTGGTGGCGCCGGTGGTGGAGCGCCGGGCCCAGACCCGCCAGGCCGCCTCCAGGCCGGGGGCGTCGCTGCTGGGGTCGGTGTTGTCGCCGGTCAGCTCGGCCTGCTCCTCCAGACGGCGGCAGGCCTGCCGGACGAAGGCGTCCACGCCGTTGACGGTGATCCGGCCCAGGTAGCCCTCGTCGGCCAAGTCCTCGGGGCGGGGGAAGGCCATCGCGGCGACGGCCAGGTGGGCCAGGCCGTGCAGGAAGCGGTCGGTGGTCTCGGAGGCGGCCCGGCGGGAGTAGTCGCCCATCCGGACCGCGAAGACCGACTCCTCGGCCGCCGCCAGCGCCATGCCGGCGCGCGGGGAGACCTCCAGGACCACCAGGTTCAGGCCGGTGGCGACGGCGTCGGCCAGCCGCGCGAAGGCCGGGTCCTCGCGGTGGCGGCGGACCAGCTCGGCGTACTCGGCGTCGCGGGCGGGCAGCAGCTTGGCCTGCAGGCCGAAGGAGACCAGCCGGGCGGCGTCGGCGACGTCGCCGGGGGTGAGCGCCGCCGGGGCGGGCTCGGCCTCGGCGGCGGGCCAGGACGCGTCGTGCGGGGTCGTCACGGGTGGAGCTCCTCGGTACGGGTGACTGGGGTCCGGCTCATTGGGCGTCCTTGCGGTCCGCGGCCATGCCGACGGCGTCCAGCAGGGCGCTGCCGACGATCAGGTCGGCGCCGCCGAACTCCGGGTCGGCGAGCGTGGCGCCGTCGTCCACCGCGAAGAGCAGGCGCTCCTCGCCCTGGCGGTAGGCGGTGCCGACCGGCGGGCTGGCGGCGTGCACGGCGAGCAGCGCGACCAGGTACGGCAGCTCCGGGTCCTGCCGGCGGGCCTCGGCGAGCAGGCCGGACAGCCGCCGGGGGGCGTCCGCCGGGAGGTCGAGCAGGTCCAGGGCGGCCTCCAGCTGCGCCTCGGAGAACCGGCTGTCGTCCGGCGTGGCGACCAGGTCCGGGTCCGGCAGCTCGGCGCCCAGGTGCTCGCGCTCGACGGGCGGCGTGAGCAGCAGCTCCACCAGGTCGGACACCCGGACGGCGGTCGGGGTGCGCAGGCCGGCGCCGTGGGCGAAGAACGCGTCGGTGGGCCGGATCGCCTGCTCTATCGGCAGCCGCAGCACCGGCGCGAGCAGGTGCCCGTACAGGTCGATGCCGGAGCGGGCGGCGGGGGCGGCGAAGGCCTGGCGGTCCTGCTCGGCGCGGAACAGCGGGCCGGCTTCGAGCAGCCGGGCCTGCAACTGGGTGTGCCGGCGGATGCAGTCCTTGACGATGTCGACCAGCTCGGCCGCCTGGCGCTTGTGCGAGGGCTCCTCGGCCTCGTCGCGGGCGCGGCGGATGTTGGTGAGGATCGCGTTCTCGTGCCGGTAGCGGTCGGCGATGTGGTCGAGCGCCTCGTCGATCAGGTCGGGGACGGCCTGCATCCAGTCGACGGCGCGTACGTTGCGCCGGGTCGCGTCCAGGACGCGGCGCAGCGTCTCGGCGTACTGGACGGTGCGGTAGCGGGCCTGCTCGGCGGCGAGCTGGGCGTCGGCCAGGCGGCCGCGGCGGATCAGCACCTCCAGCTTCACCTCGGCGGCGATCTGGGCCGAGGTGACGTCGGTGTCCAGGGCGCCGACCAGGACGTTGACGGCCTCGTCGGTGGTACGCAGGTAGACGCCGCCGTCCGGGCCCGGCACCTCCTCGATCAGCTTGAAGTCGTAGTCGCGGCGGACGTACGCGCCGTCCGCGCCGAAGGTGCCGTAGACCGCGCGGAAGCCGCGGTCGACGCTGCCGACGTTGATCAGCGACTCCAGCACCCAGCGGGCGACCCGCTGGTGCTCGGCGCCGGGTCGCTGCGGGCTCTGCGCGGCGACCCGGGGCAGCAGGCGGGCGAGGACTATCTCGCGGTCGGCGCCGGTGTCGAAGTCCATGTGCAGCGTGACCAGGTCGATCGCGGCCAGGCCGACCTCGGCCATCGCGTAGCCGCCGTACTCGCCGGCCAGGTTGACCTTGCGGTTGTCGAGGTCGTGCAGTGGGGCGGTGCAGGCGAGCGCCTTGAGGCGGCGGGCCAGCCCCTCGTCGGCCGCCGGGCCGGGCGCGGGGCGGGCGCCTGCGGCAGGCGGCCTGAGCTCACGCTCGGCGGGCTGATCAGCGATGACGGTCACGGTGGACAAGATTAGGGCCCAGGGGCGACAAGGTCCGAAACGGGCCTGCTCGCCCTGCTTCGTCCGGGGCGCGCAGGAGTGGTTTGAACGTGTTCAGTTCTGGGTCTAGAGTCCACGGTGACGGGGTGAACAACCGAGTGGGGGTCCTGTGATGACGAGCGATGCCGCGACACTGCGGATGGTCCGGCGCTGGCTGTGGATCTTCATCGTCTGCCTGGTGCTGAGCGGGCTGACGGCCTTCCCGCTGCGGACCGAGACCGGCTGGCTGGCCGACGCCGCGCAGCGCGTACCGACGCCGTCCGCCCTGCTGGACTGGATCGAGCGGATCCGCACCGGCGTCGCCGAGACGGACGAGCGCTACCCGTTCCTCGCCTACGGCACCGACTGGCTGGCCTTCGCGCACCTGGTGATCGCCGGCGCGTTCTGGGGGCCGCTGCGGGATCCGGTGCGCAACGTCTGGGTGATCCAGTGGGCACTGGGCGCCTGCGCCGGGATCATCCCGCTGGCGCTGATCTGCGGGCCGCTGCGGGAGATTCCGCTGTACTGGCGGTTTGTCGATATGTCGTTCGGGGTCTTCGGGGCGATCCCGCTGCTGATCGTGCTGCGCGGCATCCGCCGGCTGGAGGCGGCGCAGCAGGTGGCCGCCTGAACTCCCTAGACCCGGCCCAGGTGGAAGACGGTGACAGTGACCGTCAGGTCGTCGATCTCGTAGTGGACGCGATAGAAGCCGACCTGGATTCGGTAGATACCGGTGGCCCCGACCGTATAGGCGCCGGACGGGCGGGGGTTGTCGGCCAGGAGGTCGACGGCCCGGAAGACCTGCTGGATGCCCTCGCGATCCCCTGCGGCGTGCTTCTCCGCAACGGCCAAGGCCGAGGGCTCCCAGACAATGCGATAGCTCACGCGACGTCCCCGAAGACCTGGCGACGAGCTTCGTCATGCGCGATACCAGGGCCGGTCTCGCCGCGCTGCTTCCTGGCCAGGTACTCCGCGGCGACCCGGTGGTACTCGAGTTCTTCTAGCTCGGCCGGGCTGATGAGCACAGCCATGACCTGGCCCCGGTCGGTGAGTGCGACGCGCTTCTGCTCGGCGCTGACCTGGCGAGAGAGGGCCCCGAGCTTGTTGCGAGCCTCGGTGATGGGATAGGTATCCATGCACAGAACTCTACAGTAGTGCGCACTTCTGCGCAGGTATCTCGAAGTACTCTTCCACCCGCCCCCGGACCGAAAGTGTGACGGAGCACCGCAGTTTGCGACTTGAGCACGACAACGGGCGAGTCCGCGGCCGTATTGGTCACCGACTGTGTCGACGGCTTTGACCTGGGCGAGTTGGGGCTGCCCACGGTGGCCGCAACAGTCTGGCGGGGTGGTGGGTACGCTCGCCCCCGACGCGGTAGTCCGGGACGTCAGTGTGCGAGGGCGGAATGAAGGCGCTGCTGGTGTTCTGGGGACTGCATCTCGCTGGCTGGTGGGTCGTCGAGTCAGGCATCGCGTGGAGCACGGTGGGGATCGGCGCGGGGCTGCTCCTGCTTGCGCTGCTGGTCGGGGCTGCCGTCGAGGTGGTCGGCAAGGCCCTGGCCCAGCGGCGGGAGCGCTCCGGAATGCCAGCGAAAGAAGCCTTGGAAGGGTGGAAGAGCACACTCGTCGCAGCGGTCCAGGTCTGCGCTGTCCTGACGCCGTCCACTGCGATCGGCACCGTCCTCTACGTCCAACATCAACAGAGCTGTCAGCCAACGCGCGTTGACGCGGCCCAACTTGAGGCTTTGGAGCGGCAGACGTCCCAGAATGCGCTTGGCGACATCAAATCGGCTGGCTTGCGCCGCGATACGGCAGTCGAACAGGACAGCGCCACCGTGAATCAGGCAGCACTGGCCTATGCGGCGATTGTCTTCGCTACCCCGGCCTGCTTCAACGACGACCAGCTCGCCGTGGCCCATTCCGCCACTGTTGCCTACGGGCGCCCCGCCGACGATGAGACCACCGCTGCCCTCTACTGCTGGGACACCGGGCCGCTGCGGCCCCACCACTTCGGACACCCGGCAGTTGGGGATCACTTGTGCACCTACGGGGAACTGCGCCGCATCGGCCTGTTCCGGTAGGCCGGGTGGTCGGCCCAGTCAGCGTGAGCCGGTCTGACTGGCCGCATCGTGATCTGACCAGGACTCGCAAACTACGGTGCTCCGGCACAGGAGGGAAGCCGAAATCCCTTGGCGTCCGGCCGCTTTCCCCCGCTAGCCTGCCGCCGTGGCGAACCGGAAGATGCACGACGACGAGCCTGACATCGACGACGAGCTGGTGCGGCGGCTGCTCGACGCGCAGTTCCCGCAGTGGGCCGGGCTGCCGCTCAGGGCGGTCGCCTCGGCCGGGACGGACAATGCGCTCTACCGGCTGGGCGAGGAGCTGGTGGTCCGGCTGCCGCGGGTCGACTGGGCGGTCGGCGACATCGAGAAGGAGCACCGCTGGCTGCCGAGGCTCGGCCCGCAGCTACCGGTGGCCGTCCCCGAACCGCTGGCGGTGGGCAAGCCCGGCGAGGGCTACGGCTGGCCCTGGTCGGTCTATCGCTGGCTGGAGGGCGAGAACCCGCAGCCCGGGCAGCTGGCCGATCCGCTCGCGCTGGCGGCCGAACTCGCCGCGTTCGTCACCGCCCTGCACCGGATCGATCCGGCGGACGGCCTGTCCGCGAGCCGCGGCATCCCGTTGCAGCAGCGCGACGCCCAGACCCGCGCGGCCATCGCGGAATCGGCAGGCCTGATCGACACCGCGCCGGTCACCGAGGCCTGGGAGCGCGCGCTGCGGGCGCCGGCCTGGGACGGGCCGCCGGTGTGGATCCACGCGGACCTGTCCCCCGGCAACCTGCTGACCGTCGACGGCCGGCTCAGCGCGGTCATCGACTTCGGCGCGCTGGGCACCGGCGATCCCGCCTGCGACCTGCTGATCGCCTGGAACCTGCTGCCCGCCGACGCGCGGGAGGTCTTCCGTTCGACCCTGAGGGTCGACGACGCCACCTGGGAGCGGGGCCGGGGCTGGGCGCTGTCCATCGCCCTGGTCGCGCTGCCGTACTACCAGACCCGCAGCCCCGTCCTTGCCTCCAACTCCCGTTACGTGATCGGCCAGTTGCTCACCGAGTGATCAGCGCGCCCGGCGCGGGGCGGCGGTCGGCGCGGCGTCCAGGACGGTGAAGCGCAGGCCGGCGGCGGTGAGGCGGTCGATCAGGGCGGGACCCATCGCCACGGCGGTGGTGACCTGGCCGGCGGTGGCGGGGAGGTCGTCGAAGGCCAGGCAGAGGGCCGACTCGGCGAGCATCTTGGCGGTCTCGGTGTAGCCGGGATCGCCGCCGGAGACCTCGGTGAAGACCCGCTTGCCGCCCTGCTCCCCGGCGAACCGGACGGTGAACCAGGAGGCCGCGCGCTGCTCGGCGCTCGGCCCCTCGCCCGGCTTGCGCAGCGCCGTCATCGCCCGGCGCAGCACCGGCAGTTGGGCCGCCAGGACGAGCAGCAGGATCCCCGCGGTGCCGGCCACCGCGATCGGGAGCCGCTTGACGGCTGCGTAGTGGCCGTAGCGGAACGCCGGGCCGTACGCGGGCAACGCGACGGCCGAGCGGCCGACCACCTGAGCGTCGATGGTGGGCAGCGGCAGCACCCAGGCGCGGGCCTCGCGCGAGAAGCGCGGCCGCCCGCCGGAGGTGCTGACCCGGCGCCCGGACGGCCGCGGGTCGGCCGCCCGCCGGGCCTTGGCCGCCTGGGCGGCGGCGCGCGGACGCGAGGCCGCGGTCAGGGCGGAGGCGAAGGTGCCGCCGGAGAAGGTGCCGCCGGCCCGGACGAAGCCCTCGACGGAGACCGGCGACTGCTGCGGCGCACCGAGGCGCGCCAACTCGCCGACGGTGAAGAGCACGCCGAGGTCGTGCGGGACGGAGTCGAACCCGCAGGCGTGCACCAGCCGGGCGCCGGTCTCGGCGGCACGCCGGTGGTGCAGGACGAACATCCGGTCGACGAACTCCGGTTCGCCGGTCAGGTCGACGTAGTCGGTGCCGGCCTCCGCGCACGCGGCGACCAGCGGCTCCCCGTAGCGCAGGTAGGGACCCACCGTGGTGATCACCACCCGGGTGGACTCGGCGACCGCGCGCAGCGAGGCCGGATCGGCGGCATCCGCCTCCAGCAGCGGCAGTTCGGCGCAGCCGGGTGCCAGCGCGGCCAGCCGCTCGCGCAGCGCCTCCAGCTTGCTCCGGCTGCGGCCGGCCAGCGCCCAGCGGCAGCCGGGCGGGGCGTGCTGGGCGAGGTACTCCGCGGTCAGCGCACCGGTGAATCCGGTGGCACCGAACAGGACCAGGTCGTACGGGCGTTCGGCGCGCATATGGTTTCCTACCGGCCGGTAATGGTGGCCGCCACGCTAGGAGCCCACCAGCCTGGTGTCAACGGGTCTCCGGTGTCCGCCGGGACAGGATGGTTCGGCCGGACGGGGGAGGGCACACCGGGCTCTGCCCCGCGAGGAGGTGGTCCCCGGCGAACGGGCTCCGGGTGAAGCCCTACGATCCCCTCAGGCACCTAGCAGCTCTGGGAGGCAGACGGCCGTGACCGGCGCGGTGATCGATCTCAATGCGGACCTCGGTGAGGGGTTCGGACGCTGGACGCTGACCGACGACGAGGCACTGCTGTCCGTCGTCACCAGCGCCAACGTGGCCTGCGGCTTCCACGCCGGGGACCCCTCGACGATGCGCCGGGTGTGCGCGCTGGCGGCGGAGCGCGGTGTGCGGATCGGCGCCCAGGTCTCCTACCGCGACCTGGCCGGCTTCGGGCGCCGCGCGATGGACGTGCCCTCGGAGGAGCTGGCCGACGAGATCGCCTACCAGATCGGCGCGTTGCAGGTCTTCGCACGGGCTGCCGGCTCGCGGGTGAGCTACGTCAAACCGCACGGCGCGCTCTACAACCGGGTGGTGGCGGACAGCGAGCAGGCCGAGGCGGTGGTCGCGGGGGTGCTGCGGGCCGGAGCCGTCTGCGACGGGCCGCTGCCGGTGCTCGGGCTGCCCGGCTCGCGGCTGCTGACGGTGGCCGAGGGCGTCGGACTGCCGGTGGTCACCGAGGCGTTCGCCGATCGCGCGTACACCTGGGCCGGGACGCTGGTGCCGCGCGGGGATCCGGAGGCCGTGGTGCACGACCCCGAGGCGGTGATCGCGCGGGCGGTCGGGATGGCCAGGGACGGCCTGGTCACGGCCATCGGCGGCGAGCCGGTCGCGGTGGACGCGCGTTCGCTCTGCGTGCACGGCGACACGCCCGGCGCGGCGCAGCTCGCCTGGCGGGTGCGCGGGGCGCTGGCCTCGGCGGGGATCCGGGTCGAGGCGTTCACGTGAGCGGGAGCGATCCGGGGGCCGCGTGGACGACGAGCTGACGGTGCGTCCGGTCGGGGACCGGGCGCTGCTGCTGGAGGCCGGCTCGGCCGAGCAGGTGGCGGCGCTCTACGCGCGGCTGCTGGCGGAACGGACGGCCGGACGCCTCGGGGAGGTGGCGGAGATCGTGCCGGCCGCGCGCACGGTGCTGCTGGACGGGGTGGCCCGACCGGCGGAGCTGGCCCGCGCGGTGGCCGGCTGGACGCTGACCGCGGCGCAGGCGGTGTCCGGGCCGCTGCTGGAGGTCCCGACGGTGTACGACGGCGCGGACCTGGCCGAGGTGGCGGCGCTCTGGGGCGTCGGCGAGGCGCAGGCGGTGGAGATCCACAGCGGGGTGGAGTACCGGGTGGCGTTCTGCGGGTTCGCGCCGGGCTTCGGCTACCTGACCGGGCTCCCGGAGCGCTACGCCGTGCCGCGCCGGGCCACCCCGCGCCCGTCGGTGCCGGCCGGCGCGGTGGCGCTGGCCGGACCGTACACCGGGGTGTACCCGCGCTCCTCCCCCGGCGGCTGGCAGCTGCTGGGCCGCACCGAGCTGACGCTGTGGGACGAGCGGCGCGACCCGGCCGCACTGCTCGCGCCCGGCGTGCGGGTGCGCTTCGTACCAGTGGGAGCCGTCGAGTGAACGCGCTGATCGTGCTGCGGCCGGGGCCGCTGACGACCGTTCAGGACCTGGGACGACGCGGCGTCGCCCACCTGGGCGTGCCGCGCGCCGGGGCGCTGGACGCCGCAGCGCACCGGGCCGCCAACCGCCTGGTGGGCAACCCGGGCGAGGCCGCGACGCTGGAGACCACGCTCGGCGGGGTGGCGCTGCGGGCTCTGGTCGGTCCGCTGCTGGTCGCGGTGACCGGGGCGCCGGCCGCCGTCACCGTGGCCGGGCAGCCGGCGGCCTGGGGCGCGGCGGTGCTGCTCCCGGCCGGGGCGGTGCTGGAGGTGGGCCCGGCACAGTCGGGGGTACGCGGCTACCTGGCGGTGCGCGGCGGGATCGCGGTGCCGCCGGTGCTCGGCAGCCGCTCGGCGGACCTGCTCTCCGGGCTCGGCCCCGCGCCGCTGCGCAGCGGCGACCGGCTGCCGGTCGGCGCCGCGCCGGGGCCCGGTCCGCTGCCGGAGCTGGTCCCGCTGCCCGCTCCCCCCTCCGAGCTGGTGCTGCGGCTGCGGCTCGGCCCGCGGGCGGACTGGTTCGCGCCGGACGTCCCGGTCGCGCTGGCCGCGGCCCGCTACCGCGTCGCGGCCGCCAGCAACCGGGTCGCACTGCGGACCGAGGGGCCGGCGCTGGCGCGCTCGCGCCGGGGCGAGCTGGAGAGCGAGGGGATGGTGCTCGGAGCGGTGCAGGTCCCGCCGGACGGTCAGCCGGTGGTCTTCCTGGCGGACCATCCGACCACCGGCGGCTACCCCGTGCTCGGCGTGGTGCCGGCCGCCGACCTGGACGCCGCCGCGCAGGCCAGGCCGGGGACGCCGGTACGGTTCACGGTGGTCCGCGGGCGAAGCTGACGACTGGTTGACCTTCACCCCGGGGGAAGGACCAGCATCGGTCGTGCCGGACGAAGCGTCCGGTACGAGAAGGGGGAGAGGGCCCGTGCGCCTGCTGACCATCGGGGCCTTCGCCCGCGCATCGCGGCTGTCGCCCAAGGCACTGCGGCTCTACGACGAGCTCGGCCTGCTGCGCCCGGTCGAGGTCGACCCGAGCTCCGGCTACCGGTTCTACCACCCGGACCAGCTGGAACGGGCCCGGCTGGTCGCCTGGCTGCGCCGGCTCGGCATGCCGCTGGCCCGGATCCGGCTGGTCTGCGACCTGGCGCCCGGACGGGCCGCCGAGGAGGTCGCCGCCTACTGGGCGCAGGTGATGGCCGAGACCACGGCCCGTCAGGACCTCGCCACCTTCCTCGTCGAGCACCTCTCCGAGAGGAAGACCACCATGACCGACCCCACCGCCACCCTGGGCATCCGCTACGCCGCCCGCTCCGACACCGGCCTGGTCCGCACCCGCAACGAGGACGCGGCCCACGCGGGCCCGCGGCTGCTCGCGGTCGCGGACGGCTTCGGCGCCGGCGGCCACCGGGCCAGCGCCGCGGCGATCGACTCGCTGAAGCGGATCGACGCCGAGCTGCCGGCCGAGGGCCTGCCGCCCGGCGAGCTGCTCAACGCGCTGGAGCGCGCCGTCCGGGAGGCCGAGGCCGAACTCGGCGCCCTGGAGGCCGGTCCGGGCACCACCCTCACCGCCCTGCTGCACTCGGGCTCGCAACTCGCGCTGGTGCACATCGGCGACTCGCGGGCGTACCTGCTGCGCGACGGCGAGCTGTTCCAGATCACCCACGACCACACGCTGGTGCAGTCGCTGGTGGACGAGGGCCGGCTCACCGCCGATGAGGCGGCCGCGCACCCGCAGCGCTCCCTGCTGCTGCGCACCCTGGACGGCTCCGGCGCCGCCCGCCCCGACCTCTCGCTGCACGCCGCCCGGGCCGGCGACCGCTACCTGCTCTGCTCCGACGGGCTGTCCGCGGTGGTCCCCGTCGAGCGGCTGCACACCGCGCTGAGCACGATCGGCGAGCCCGAGCAGGCCGTCCAGCAGCTGATCGCGCTGGCCAACCGGGCCGGCGGTCCTGACAACATCGCCTGCGCGGTCGCCGACGTGGTCGAACTGCGGGACTGAACCGGTGCGGATCGTCCTGAAGCTTCTCGACACCCGTCCACTGCGCGTCCCGGCGTTCCGCCGACTGTGGGTCTCCACCGCCGTCACCGCCGTCGGCAGCCAGCTCACCGCCGTCGCGGTGCCGCTGCAGATCTACCGGCTCACCGGCTCCTCCGCGCAGGTGGGGCTGGCCGGCCTGGCCGGGTTCCTCCCGCTGGTGGCGGCGGCACTCTGGGGCGGGGCGGTGGCCGACGCCGCCGACCGGCGCAGGCTGCTGCTGGTCGGCAACACCGGCATCGCGCTGGTCTCCGTGCTGCTCTGGGCGCAGGCCGCCGCCGGTCTGCGGTCGGTGGGTACGCTGCTCGCGCTGGTCGCCGTGCAGCAGGCGTTCTTCGGTGCCAACGCGACCGTCCGGGGCGCGCTGGTCCCCCGGCTGGTCGACCCCGAACTGCTGCCCGCCGCCAACGCGTTGCAGTCCACAGCGGCGTGGTTCGGCGGGATCGCCGGTCCGCTGCTGGCCGGGACCCTGGTGGCGGCTCTGGGCACCGGCACGCTCTACCTGCTGGACGCGCTCGCCCTGCTGGCGGTGCTGCCCGCGGTGAGGCTGCTGCCGCCGCTGCCGCCGTCCGACGGTGCGTCACGCCGGGTGGGACCGCGCGAGATCGCCGACGGGCTGCGCTGCCTGAGGAGCAGCCGCGTCCTGCTGACGGCCTACCTCGTGGACTTCCTGGCGATGGTCCTCGGGCTGCCGGTGGCGCTCTTCCCGCAGGCCGCCCACCAGGTGTTCGGCGACCCGGCTGGCGGCGGCCCCGCGATCGGCGTGCTCTCCGCGGCGCTCTCGCTGGGTGCGCTGCTGACCGGCTGCTGTTCCGGGCTGTTCACCCGGGTACGGCGGCACGGTGCGATGGTGACGGCGGCGGTCTGCACCTGGGGGCTGGCGATCGCCGGGCTCGGCACCACCCGCCGGCTCTGGCTCGCCGCACTGCTGCTGGCGCTGAGCGGCGGCGCACTGGTGGTGCTCGGCACGTTCCGCAAGAGCATCCTGCAGAGCGCGGCCCCCGACGCGATGCGCGGGCGCCTCCAGGGGATCGACACCGTGGTCGGCGCCGGCGGGCCCCGGCTGGCCGGCCTGGTGCACGGGGTGGCCGGGGCGGCCTTCGGCGCGAGCCGGGCGATCAGCGCGGGCGGTGTGCTGGCGGTGCTGGCGATGGGCGCCGTCGTCGCGGTGTCTCCCGCGTTCTGGCGCTACTCCCCCGCCGCTCAGCGCTCCCGCGAGGTCAGCCGGCCGCGGACGGCCGCGTGCACCTCGGCCTCCTCGGCCGGGTCCGCGGCGAGCCGGCGCAGGCGCTCCAGCACCCGGGCGTCACCCGTGGTCACCACATGGCGGGCGGCCAGCTCGCGGGTGCTCTCCTCGCAGTCCCACAGGCACTCGACGGCGGGACCCGAGGCGAAGTAACGGTCGGTGACGGCGAGCGCCCGAGCGGCTCTGCCGCGCAGCTCGGAGGAGCCGGACTCGCCGTACACGTGGCGCAGGGTGGGGACGGCGGCGACGGCGGCCAGCCGCCCCGCACCGTCGACCAGCGTGCCGATCCCGGCGCCGGACACGCCGTGCACCAGGATCCAGCGGCGCAGCCCGGCGACCACCGCGGCGGCGTCGCTCGGCTCGCCGATGTCGGCCAGCAGCAGCACCGCGGCCTCCCCCAGCGCGCTGTCGGCGCCGCCGGTGGCCGGGTCGGCCCAGCGGCGGGCCCGCTCCAGGGCGCGCGGGCCGCGCATCCGGCCCAGGGTCTCCAGGGCGGCCCGGACGATCCGGTCGTCGGCGTCCGCGGCGGCCGCCTCGATCAGCTCGGGGACGGCCGGGTCGTCCTGGTCGACCAGGTGGCGCAGGGCCGCCCGGCGGGCGCCCTCGGCACCGTGGCGGGCCGCGTCCACCAGCGCCTGGCGGTCCTCGGGCCGGGCCACGGCGGCCAGGCAGCGGGCCGCGGCGGCGGCACGGCGGTCGACGGCGGCCGGGTCCCGGCCGTCGTCGGCGGCGGCCTGGTCCAGCGGTGAGCCGGCCTCGCGGTTGTCGGCCCAGGCCAGTACGTCGGCCACGCTCCAGCCGGGCGTCACGCCGCCGCGGCCCAGCTGGCGCTGCCAGAGGTCGAAGGGGGACTGCTCACTCGCCGCTGCCACCCGGGGGTGCTGGGCGGCCCAGAGCCGCCACGGGCGGGGCTCGAAGGCGGCGCGGATGGCGGCCCGCAGCGCGGCCTCGCCCTCGGGGCCGGCCGGGAAGCGGTTCAGCACGGCGGGGGCCAGCGCGAGCAGCGCCTGGTCGTCGTCGCGCAGGGCCAGCTCGTCCAGGGCCCAGGCCCAGTTGCCGCCGGAGGCGGCGTACTGGCGGAGCAGCAGCAGGGCGTCGCGCCGGCCGTAGGCGGCGAGGTGGCCGAGCACGGCCAGGGCGAGGCCGGTGCGGCTCTCGTCCGGGTCGAGCAGGTCCTCGGGGTGGTTCAGGTGCAGCTCCAGGCCGCCGAGCGGGGCCTCCAGGTCCATGTAGACCCGTGCGTAGTAAAGGGAGCGGTTCTCGACCTGCCAGTCGGCCCGCGGGTCGCTGGTGACGCACTCCTCAAGAGCGGCGATCGCTTCGTCCCGGTCCGCGGCAAGCGCATGCAGCTGCCCGTCGCCGCGACCTCGCTGGAGGAGGCCGAGGAGGCTGGCACTGGGGGCTATCACGGGCTCGAACATGAGGTCAGCATCCGTTGCGGCGGTCGTAGTGGCAACGGGATTTCCGTCGCCGGGGGTCTGGTGGTCACGCTGGGCGGGCGCCCGGGCGCCGGAATCACCGTAGGTTACCGCCTGAAAGTCCCATACGCACACAGTCCGTATGGATCCGCCTCGAACAGGCCCGCCGCCCGCCGGCGAGTGCCATGGGCACGGAATGGGCACGATTTGGCATATGCCACGGGGAACTTGCCAACTTTTCCGTCAATGACCCCTCACAGCGGGTGAGGCTGTGCGAGAGTCGTAGGACAGCAACCACCCACCACCCTCACCCCGTGGGACGGCCGATGAGTCACGCCTCGACCACCGCTCCGGCCGGCGGTCGTACCTCCCCCGTCATGGTCGCCGCCGCCGAATGGGACCTGACGGCCGACACGGTGCACTGGTCCCCGGGCGCCTACCGGATGCTCGAACGCGAACCGACCCTCGGTCCGCTGACCCTCGATCAACTCCCCTCTCTCCTCGTCCCGCAGGACCGTCCGGCCCTGTGCCGCATGGTCACCGAGGCCCTGGTGCACGGCCGCTCACTGGACGGCGTGATCCGGATCGGGCCGCGGGACGACGAGGCCGCGTCGGCCGTGCACTGCTCGGGCCGCCCGGTGCTCGGGCCGGACGGCCACGTCGTCTCGCTGCGGATCGTTCTCCAGGCCGGCTGAGGGCACCGCAGCGGCCCGACCGCAGCTCCGGAGCCCCCGTGCACATGTTTGCAAGGTGACGCACATATGCTGTGGCCGCATCGTCGGCACAGGGCGGGCGTGCGTGAGGGAGGACCTCTACGATGGACAGCCAGATTCTGCACAAGGCCGCGTTCCTGCTGCACGAGTGCCACGAGCCCGAGCAGGTCGTGGTCGAGCGCCTGAAGGACTACTTCCCCAACCTCAGCCTGACCGAGCGTGAGCGCTTCGTCAGCGAGGCCTGGGACCAGGTGCACACCAAGAACGGTGCTGTCTGAGCACCAGCGGTCACTCAGGGGGGCGGCGGGCCGGCGGCACCGCCGCCCTGATCTCCTCCCGCAGCCGCGCCACCTCCGCCATCCCCTGGTAGCGCCCGGTCAGCCGGTACATCTCGCGCAGCCGGTCCCCCGTGCGGTGCGAGGAGGTGTAGCCGATCGAGCCCACCGCCAGCCGGGCCTGCACCAGCGCCTCCTCGGGCTCCCCGGCGATCCAGTACACCGAGGCCAGGGTCAGCAGGTCGAGCACCGCCGAACGCTCCCTCCCCTGCGCCGCCCGCAGCCGCATCGCCTCCAGCGCGTGCTGCTCGGCCAGCCGCGCGGCTCCCGGGTCGTGCTCGGCCAGCGTCCGGTAGACCAGCGACTGCATGCCGTGCAGCTCGGCCTCGTCGAAGAGCTGCATCCAGCTCGGCGTCGGCTCCGGCGAATCCTGGACGAAGAGCTCCTCGGCCTCCCCCAGCAGCCTGCCGACCTCCGGCGCCCGCCCGAGTGAGGCCTGCGCCCAGGCCTCCACGGTGTTGAGCATCGCTCTGGTCCTGGGCAGGCCGCGCTGCTTGCCGTCGGCCCGGGCCAGCCGCATCAGGTCCAGCGCCTCGTCGGCCCGTCCGTGGTGCAGCAGCTGCCGGGCGGCGCGGGAGACCGCCTCACCGGCCCGCGGCCGGTCGCCGGCCTCCTTGGCCGCCTGGGCGGCGATCACGAAGTACCGCTGGGCGGTCGATTCGAGGCCGACGTCGTGCGACATCCAGCCGGCCAGCACCGCCAGGTTGGCCGCGACGATCCACAGCCGCCGTTCCAGGTCCGCCGGGTGCCGGTGGGTGAGCAGGCCGCCCACCTCGTTCAGCTGGCCGATCACGGCCTTGCGCTGGAGGCCGCCGCCCCGGGAGGCGTCCCAGGAGCGGAAGACGTCGACCGAGCGCTCCAGCGCGTCGACCTCCTGGGCGCCCACCGGGCCCGGTTCGTAGACGTCGACCACCGGGCGGGCCATCGAGCCGGTGATGACCTGGCGGGACCCCGGGCGGTCGGCCGCCTGGGCGACGCTGCTGCCGGAGAGCCAGTCGTAGAGGGAGAGGGGGATGACGGAGCCGCCGAGCAGCGCAGTGCTCGCGGCAGCCAGTCCGCGTCGGTTGAGCATGAGGTCCATTCCCGTGAACTCGGTGAGGATCTCAGCCGTCCGCGCCGGCTCGGGGGGCGCTCCGCGCTCCGTGCTGACCGCCCCTGTTCGCCGATGTCGTGCCAGACCGAGGTCCTCGATGGAGACGACACGGCCGAGCCGCTCGGTGAACACGGCTGCCAGCACCCGCGGCACCGGATCGCGGGGGATCTCCCCCTGCTCGATCCAGCGCCGCACCCGCGAGGTGTCGGTGGACAGCTGCTGCTGTCCCATGCCGGCACCGCGGCGGTTGACCAGCCGAGCCAGCTCGCCCTTGGACCATCCGGTCAGGGCGAACAGGTCGGCGAGTCTGGCGTTGGGTTCCCTGCTCACGTCAAGCCCCCAGGCTCCTCGGCTGGTTCGAGACTAATGCGCTGTCATGTGCCACGCGAGCATTCGCCAGGGTTCGCCAGGCCTCGCCAGCTGGTGAGCTACCGGCTGCACGGTGTCAGGTAGAGATGCACCAACCCCACCCGGTCCGTAGGGCCCGGAACGGCGGCCCAGGACTGATCCCCCGGGCCGTCCACCGACCGCTCCGGCGGCCCGGGCCAGGGGGTGGCGCGAGCGGGTGGCGCGACTGGCGCGGCCCCACCGGCACGGCGGTTCGGCGCATTTCCCCAGGGTGCGCGGACCGTCCGGAGCGGGTGAGGCCGGGACGGACCGTTCCATCCAGAGCACGGACGACCGCCGGACCACCCACCGTGCGCGGTCTTCGCGCTCCTGTACGCCGGGGCACACCCCCATGCGCCGGTTACCCCCCGGAAGCCGCGCACCAGCACCGCGCAGCACCGGCGCAGCATCGCGCCGCAACAGTGGCATCCGCACTGTTTGACATATGCCGTCGGCAAGGAAGGGATCTCCACCAGCCCATGTACCCCACAGCGACTTCCCCCACCGCGCCCCGGACCGGCCCCGCTCAGCGTCCGCCGACCGCGGCGGTCCGCCGGCCCGGGCCGAAGCCCGCACTCCCCGCACGTCCGGCGGGGCGCATCGAGGCACCCGGGTTCGTTCCGCGCGCCGGAGCCGAGCGCCTGCTGCGCCCCCGCGGGCCGCAGACCGCCCCCGTCGTCGAGCGGGCCGATCCCGCCGCGCTCGCCACCCCGTCGGTGCGGGCGGCACTCGCCCACGTCACGCGGATATGTCCCGCGTTCGCGCCGCGCCAGGTGCTGCGCGAGGACGGGCGACACCTCCTGATCACCGGCCTGATCGGGCGCACCGCCGTGGTCGCGAAATGCCTCACCCCGATGGTTCGCACCCCTCAGGCCGTGCAGGGCGAGCGGCGGGCGCTGCTGGTCGAGCAGTTCCACCGGGAGGTGGCGGTCTACCGGGCGTTCGTCCGGCACCGCCCGCCGGTCCGGATGCCGCGCCTGGTCGCCGCCGACCACGACCGCTGCGTGCTGGTGATGGAGCGGATCCCCGGCCGCCCGGCCGCCGTCGAGCGGCACCCGGCCAACGCCCCGACGCCCGGCGAGGTTCGCGCGATCCTCGGTGCGGTGCGCGCGCTGAACCTGTGGCGCCCGCCCACCGACGTCTTCCAGCAGCCGCTGGACTACCAGTTGGAGACCAGCCGCTACCACTCGGTCGGCCAGCTCACCGACCGGGACGCCGGCGACCTGCGCCAGCTGCTGCACGGCCTGGCCCACACCCCGCAGCAGCTGAACCACGGCGACACGCTGCTCTCCAACATCCTGCTGGCGCCCTCGGGCCCGGTCCTGGTCGACTGGGAGCGGACCGGCTGGTACCTGCCCGGCTACGACCTGGCGGTGCTCTGGAGCGTGCTCTCCGGCGACACCGCGGCGCGCCGCCAGATCAGCCAACTCGCCCAGGCCGGCGGCACACTGGCCCGGGACGCGTTCCTGGTCAACCTGGTCCTGGTACTGATGCGCGAGCTGCGGCTGTACGACGTGCCGGGCGCCGGCGAGGAGCAGCGGATCCTGATCCGCCGGCTCTACGACGACGCCGCGCTGGCTCGCCGGGCGGTCCGGGCCGCGGTGGGGACCCGCTGAGCGGGTCCGCGCGGTTCTCAGGCGCCGCGCGGCCGGACCCGCGCCAGCGCGGCGCGCCCGGCCGCCTGCAGCACCGCGTCCTCCGGGGGGCAGTGCATCCGCCCGCTCAGCGCGTCCCGCAGATAGCGCTCCAACGGGTGACGCCGGCTCAGGCCCGGGCTGCCCGTGAGGGTGACCGCCTGCTGCACCGACTCGATCACCGCCCTGGTGACCAGCAGCTGGATCGGGCCGGTCCGGCCGACCGCCGACGGGTCGCCGGCGTCGATCCGGGCCGCCAGGCCGCCGAGCAGCTCCTCGGCGCCGATCAGCGCGCTCTCCAACTCGCCCACGGCGGCGCGATAGCGGGGCAGCGTGCCGAGGGGTTCGCCCAGGTTGGCCGGGGTGCGCTGGCTGAGGAAGCGCACCAGCCAGTCCTGGGCCGCCCGTCCCACGCCCAGCTGGACGGCGGCCAGCGCCAGGTCCCGCCAGGCGGCGGAGAGCGCGGCCGCCGCCTGGTCCGGCTCGGCACGCAGGTCGAGCACCGCCTCGGACGGCACGTGGACGTCCCGCAGGAGCACGTCGTGCCCGGCGCTGGCCCGCAGGCCCAGCTGGTCCCAGACCGGGTCGACCTCCACGCCCGCGCTCTCCCCGCGCACCAGGAAGGTCCCGGTCCGCGGCACCGGCTCGTCGGTACTCGCCCGCACGGCCATCCAGGCCAGCGCCTCGGCGCCGGTGCAACAGGTCTTGCGGCCCGTCAGAAGCCAGCCGTCGCCGTCCCGCCGGGCGAGCGTCGGCGGCCCCTCGGCCGAGTCCGCCCAGAGCGTGTTGCCCAGCGCCGGACCGCGCCGGGACTCGTTCAGCAGCCGCCGGTAGAGCCCGGCCGGCCAGCCGGAGGTCCGCGCCTGCTCGGCGTGCAGCAGCAGGGTGAAGGCCGTGACCAGCGCCACCGAGGCGTCCCCGCGGCCGAGTTCGGCCAGCACCCGGACGGTGTCGGCGAGCGTCCCGCCGGGGCCGCCGTAGCGCGGATGCACCGTCAGGGTGAGCAGGCCGGCCTCGTGCACCGCCTCGATCCCCTGGTAGGGGAAGGTCGCGTCCCGGTCGTGCTCCTCGGCGCGCGCGGCCAGCAGGTCGACGACCCTGGGCAGGCCGGCGATCGCGGCGTCGAGGGGTGAGGTTTCGTCAGTGACGGTGCTCATGGCGCTGCCTCCGGGCGGCCGGCATGGGGCGCGGCAGCCGTCGTCGGCTGCACGGCTGTGGGGAGCGTGCGAAAGAGGAGGCACGGCCGCACCGGACGCCGAGCGCCGGAGCCGTCGCCCACCCCGCGGAACGCGGGTCCTGGACCCGCGGCAGGGTCTACCGACAGACCGCGCTGGCAGTGCGCCGCAGGTCGAGATAGCTGCGCCTGGTCAGCAGCGGGCGGCGGGACGACATGCTGGTGACTGTACGAAGTGTTGATCGAACCCGTCAAGCGCCGTCCGACCGGCGGCCTGCGCCGAAAAGGGCCGGAAACCGCCCCTCGCCTCGTCCCGCCGCAGCGGCTCCGGTCAGCCCTGCTGGAAGAGGTCCGCCGGGAGCGGCTTCAGCAGCTGGTAGAGGTCGTCCGCGATCGGACGGTCCCAGGAGGCGATGGTGACCTGCACGCTGTCGCTGCGGTCGAACTGGGCGCAGAACACCCGCTCCTCGGAGACCTTGACCTTCTTCACGATCAGCAGGTCGTCGCCGAGCATGACCGGGAAGTCCTCGGCGGAGACCAGCTCCACCGGCTCGTCGTTCTCCAGCGCCGCCAGCAGTTGTCTGACCTCGAACGGCACGCCGTCCTCGGCGTCCCGGGCCGGGGAGCCCTCGGGCAGGTTGCCGATGAACATCGCCGGTCCGCGGCCGCCGAACAGGTCGTACCGGAGGAAGATCCCCTGGCAGCTTCCGTCCGGGCCGCTCATGATCGCTGCGCCGAAGTGGCCGGGCCAGTCGCCCGGGTCCATCGCGAGTACGTCGAAGTCCGGGCCCGCTGGGGTGCCGGAACGTCGGCGGAGAAAAGACATGCCGCCATCGTACGTGCACCCGGTCCGCTCACCGGCACCGGGCGCCCCGCCACGCACCGCAAGCTCCACGCTCCGAGACGAATGTTGACGCTGAGCAACCGTCCGGGCTACGGTCGCGGATGTACGGCAGCTGCTGTGGGCACGTTCCACGTGGGGGTGGTCTGCTGTGGCGCACCCCCGTGCGCCCATCCTCCCGTCGCACCTCGTGGTACCGAGCAGCTGCAGATCAACAGCAGTACACGCCTGTTCAAGCACCCTTTCACCCAAGCCTGGTTCGCGGGTTCCCCGACCCGTTCGCGCTCGCGGACCAGCCCGGGACACCGACGCGTGGGGGCGTTCGGATCCCGGGCACAGGCAGCCCGGACCTCTGGTCCCACTGCCGCCCTCCCGGCGACTGCCGGCCCTCCCGGGCCGGCTTCGGGGAACAACCTCGGGAGGAGGCCCGGCTTCGCGAGCCGGGTCACACAGCAGACGCCGTGCACGACCGCGTGGGGGCGGTCGGCACGGCGTCTGTCTGTTCTACGCGCTTCTACGCGCTCAGAGCCTGTGCGGCCCTACGTGAGGTCGAACTCGCCGTCCCGGGCGCCGAGCACGAAGGCGCGCCACTCGGCCGGGGTGAAGACCAGCACCGGCCCGTCGGGGAACCGGCCGTCCCGCATCCCGATGTAGCCGTCCACGAAGGCGATCTGCACGTCACCGTTCTTGCCGTCGCCCTGGCTGCTGGAGAGCCAGGTGGCGTCGGTCAGGTCCAGTTGGGGCTTCCGGGCGCTGGGCACGGTCTCCGAGCCCTCGACGCTCCCCTCGACGGCCTGACTGACGGCCGCACCCGCGGCCTCGTTGACGGTCTCGCTAGCGGTTTCGCTGGCACCGATGTTGGCTGACACGTTGTTGCTCCTCCCGACGATCCGGACGGCCAGGGTATCGGGGGCAGGCACCCTGGGCAGGGCACTTGGCCAGGACTCATGCTTCCTGGGGGACCCGGCCCGCTGACGCCGGCTCAGAAGTGCGGCGGATCCCGGCGCGGGCGCGGGACGGAGGCCGTGCGGTTTGCGAGAGTGGGCGGTGGGCAGTACCGGCGGCCCTTGGCGCGACCGGTTCCGCCGGGTTCCACCATGTTCCACCACGTTCCACCGAGAGAGCGGGAGCAGCCGATGGGCCACCGGGACAGCACCGACGCGGACGTCATCCCGATCCTCGACGCGCCCTCGGCGGTGCGCGTGCCGAGCCAGGCGCTGGTCCGGTCCTCCGCGCTGGGGCGGGTGGGCGTGGTGCTGGTGTCGCAGAGCCGGGACCTCGCCGAGGACGTCGCCGACCTCGCCCGGGCGGTGGCGGCGACCGACGACCCCGCCCCGGTCGCCGCCACCGGCGGCCACCCGAGCGACGGCCCGGGCACCAGCGCGCTGCTGATCGCCGCCGCGGCCCGCCGGGTGGACCAGGGGCACGGGGTCGTGGTGCTGGCCGACCTGCCGGCCGCCGTGCACACCGTGCAGGCCCTGCTCACGACGGCGGACGAGCACGGACTGCCGTTCCCCGTCCGGTTCGCCGACGCGCCGTTCGTGGAGGGCGCGGTGGCGGCGGTGCTGACCGCCACGGCCGGCGGCGACCTGGCCGCCGTGCTGGACGCTGCCGAGGAGATGTACCGGCAGGGAAAGCTGTAGGACCCCTCTCGGCTCCGGCCACCGGCGAATTCCAGCCACACTGCGTCGCCGTTCGGCTACGATCTGTGCGCGACTCGATCGGTGCGGCATACAACCATTTGTCGGGCGCGCGCGTCTTGACTGCATCGAGCGATCTCAAGCCGGTTCAGTCCGGCCGTGCCTGGAGGGAACCGTGCCGCGACCGGACACCACATCGGCGTCCCCCACCCCGCCCCCGCCCGCGAACGCGCCACCACCGTCGTCACCGTTGTCGCCGTCGATCGGAGCGGCGCGGGCCCACCTGCCGTCGACGGCGGGCGGCGCCACCGGGCGGCTGAGCCGCTGGCTGCGCTACTCCCCCGCCCAGCCGCTCTTCCGCGCCCGGGCGGCGCGCAAGTTCGCCGTCCTGGCCTACCGCCGGGTGACCGACCGCCGACGCTTTGGCGCCCAGCTGGACCGGCTCTGCCGGACGGCCGTGCCGATCTCGCTCCGCGCCCTGGAGCAGGCCGTGGCGGAGGGGCGGCCGCTGCCGCCGCGCAGCGTGCTGATCACCTTCGACGACGCCGACCGCGGGGTGCTGGAACACGCCCTGCCCGCGCTCGTCGACCGCGGGCTGCCCGCCGTCGCCTTCGTCGTCACCGAGCTGGTCGGCACCGATCTGCCGTCCTGGCAGCAGGAGGCCGCCTTCCTCACCGCGCACGGCGGACAGGCCCGCGCCCTGACGGCCGACGGCCAGGCCCGGCGGCTGGCCCAACTGGCCTCGCTGCCCGACCCGGACCGCCGCCGCAGCCTGCACGAACTGCGGGTCAGCTGCACCGCCCGGCCGCCGCGCCAGGAACGGCTGGCCCCCGAGGACCTGCGCGAGCTGGCGGCCGGCCGGGTCGCCATCGGCAGCCAGAGCCTGGGTGCGGCCGAGCTGCGCCGCTGCGACGACGCGACGGTGCGCACCGAGATCCTCTCGGCGCACCAGGCGCTGACCGGCTGGCTCGGCACCGCACCGACGGCCTTCGCCTACCCCGGCGGCGGCTACGAGCCGCGGACGGCCGAGGTGCTGCGCGAACTGGGCTACCGGCTGGGCTTCCTGAGCGACCACCGGCTCAACCGGCGACTGCCCGAACAGGCCCTGCTGGTCAGCCGGCTACGCGTGGACGCCGCCGGCGGCCGGCACCACCTGGACACCGTGCTCTCCGGCCTGGACCCGGCGCTCAGCCGCTGGCGCACTTAGCGCCCGCCCCTGGAGGTAGTGCCCGGCGGCCGCCGGGAGGGTGCCCGGGCGGCCGGACGACAGGACGGTGAGGCTGCCGGTGCCCGTGCTGGTGACGGTGGCGATCCGGCGCAGGGCCTGGGCGGCGACGGCCTCGGCCGAGCCGAAGAACACGACGGCCGGGTCGGCGGTGGGGGCGACGGCCGCCCGGATCCGCTCGGCCACCAGTTCGTAGTGCGTGCAGCCCAGCACGAGGGCGGCCGTGCCGGGCGGGGTCAGCGCCGCCGCCTCGCGGATCGCCGCGTCGATCGCCGCGTCGTCGGCCCGCTCCACGGCGTCGGCCAGGCCCGGGCAGGGCACCTCGGTGACCGCCGCGCCACTCGCGAAGTCGTTGATCAGTGCGCGCTGGTAGGCGCTGCCGGTGGTCGCCGGGGTGGCCCAGATCGCCACCGAACCGCCGCCGGCCGCGGCCGGCTTGATCGCCGGGACGGTGCCGATCACCGGCAGCCCCGGCTCCAGCTCGGCGCGCAGGGTCGTCAGCGCATGCACGGAGGCGGTGTTGCAGGCCACCACCAGGGCGTCCGGACGGTGGGCGGCCGCGGCGCGTGCGCAGGCCAGCGCGTGATCGGCGATGTCCTCGGGGGTCCGGGGGCCCCAGGGCATGCCGTCCGGGTCGTTGGTGATCACGAGATCGACGTCCGGCCGCAGGGCCCGCAGCGCGGCGGCGGCCGGGAGCAGTCCGATTCCAGAGTCCAGCAGTGCGATCTTCACAAGGGTGGACTTTAGTCGATCCGGGCGTCGCAGCCCTGGCAGCGGCCGGTCTGCGACAGACTGCCCGGGTGATGGTGCTGCTGTGGGTGAGTCTGCTGTCGGTGCTGTGCTGGGTGTGGCTGGCCTGCTTCCAGGGGTTCTTCTGGCGGACCGACGTCCGGCTGCCCGAGCGGCTCACGCCGCCGGCCTGGCCGTCGGTGGCACTGGTGGTGCCGGCCCGGGACGAGGCCGAGGTGCTGCCGCTGAGCCTGCCGGGGCTGCTGGCGCAGCGGTATCCCGGCAGCGCCCGGGTGATCCTGGTGGACGACCACAGCACGGACGGGACGGCGCGCGTCGCCCGCGAGCTGAGCGCCGGCACTGCCACCGGCGCACTCCCGCTCACCGTCAGCACGCCCCCTCCGCTGCCGCCGGGGTGGACCGGGAAACTCTGGGCGGTGCGGCACGGCGTCGAACTGGCCGGGGACGTCGACTACCTGCTGCTCACCGACGCCGATATCGCGCACGGACCCGAGACGCTGGCCGCGCTGGTGGCCGCCGCCGAGACGCAGCACCTGGACCTGGTCTCCCAGATGGCCCGGCTGCGCACCGAGACCGGCTGGGAGCGCCTGATCGTCCCGGCCTTCGTCTACTTCTTCGCCCAGCTGTACCCCTTCCGGCGCAGCAACCGCCCCGGCAGCCGGACCGCGGCGGCCGCCGGCGGCTGCTCGCTGGTGCGCCGCGAGGCCCTGGAACGTGCGGGCGGGATCGCGGCGATCCGCGGCGCGGTGATCGACGACGTGTCACTCGCCCGTGCGGTCAAGCGCAGCGGCGGGCGCACCTGGCTCGGCCTGGCCGAGCACACCGCCGCCCTGCGGGTGGACAGCGTGCGCCCCTACCCGGGCCTCGGCCCGCTCTGGCGGATGGTCTCGCGCAGCGCGTACGCGCAGCTGCGGCACTCGCTCCCGCTGCTGGTCGGCACGGTGCTCGGGCTGACGCTGGTCTACCTGGTGCCCCCGGTCGCGGCGATCACCGGCCTGGCGGCCGGCGACCTGCCGCTGCTGGCCGCCGGCGCCGCCGGCTGGGCCCTGATGGCCGGGACGTACCTGCCGATGGTGCGGTACTACGGTCGGCCCGCCCCGGCGGCGGCCCTGCTGCCGTTCACCGCGCTGCTCTACCTGCTGATGACGGTGGACTCGGCGGTGCAGCACTGGCGCGGTCGCGGCGCGGCCTGGAAGGGGCGCACCTACACCTAGTGGTGCTGGAGGAGGTCGTCCAGCACGGCGGGCATCCTGTCCACGCCGCCGGCCTGGGTCGGCCCGGTGCGGTAGCTGCCCTGGACGACCAGGCTGGGCAGTTCGGTGACCTCGTAGCGCGCCAGCTCCTTCGACGCCTGCGCGGTCTCGCGGCCGACCACGTCGGACTCGTAGGCGGCGCGGAACCGCTGCACGTCCACCTGCTGCCCGGCCGCCCAGCCGGCGGCGAGGTCCTCGGTGGTGAGGTCGAGGCCCTCGGCCTGGACGGCGTGGAAGACGGCGAGTTGCAGGCGGTCCACCTCGCCGAGCCGGTCGAGTGTGTAGAAGAGGCGGGCGTGGGCCCGCTGGACGTCCTGGTCGGCGTTGTCGGACCAGACGGCGGGGATCCGGTGCAGCACCACGTCGCTCGGCCGGTGCGCGGCCCAGGACTCCAGCGGCTGCTCCAGCAGTCGCGAGTGCTCGCAGCCGTACCAGAAGACCTCGACCACCTCGCGGTGGGCCGGATCGGCCACCGGTTGCGGGTGCTGGAGGCGCACGTACGGGTCGCTCGCCGCCGCAGCCGCCGACCCCGGTGTCGAGGCCACCCCGAGGGTCAGACCGGCGGAGACGAGCAGGGCTGCGATGCGGAAGACGGACCTCATGGGGACAGCGTGTCAGTTCCGTGGCCGCCGGGGCCGGTTGCGCGCCGCGAAGTCCCCCGAACGGCGCAACAGAAGTTGCGCGCCGGCGCACGCCTGTGCGGCCCGGAGTGAGGTCCAGACCTCTGCCCTCAGGACACCTTCCGCCGTGGATTCCCTGGCGGGAGAGCCGTCCGGGCTGCGATGCTAGGCCCCGGGCACGGGCCGGCATGGGAGGCCGACCACGTGCCACGTCAGGGGGATGAGTCGGATGCATGTGCTCTACGTGATCGACAGCCTCAACCGGGTGGGCGGCGCCGAGCAGGGACTGCTGGCGCTGGCACCGCAGTTGGTGCGCTCGGGCATCAGGCTGGACGTCGCGTACCTGACGGCGTCCCCGGACGGGATCCAGCCGGAGCTGACCGCCGCGGGCGCCACGGTCTTCGGCGTGCACCACCGCGGCCGGGGCCGGACCGCCGCCGCGCTGCGCGCGCTGGTCCGCGAGCGGCGCCCCGATCTGGTGCACACCACCCTGTACGAGTCGGACGTGCTGGGCCGGGCCGCGGCGCTGGCCGCCCACACGCCGGTGGTCTCCAGCCTGGTCGACTCCGCCTACGGGCCCGAGCACCTGCACGCGCGCGGGCTGAGCCCGTGGCGGGTGCGGGCCGCGCAGGCGGTGGACGCCGCGACCGCGCAGGGCACCCGCCGCTTCCACGCGCTGACCCGGCACGTGGCGGGCGCGATGGCGGGCCGGCTGCGGATCCCGGCCGGCCGGATCGACGTGGTACCGGCCGGGCGCGACCCGGAACTGCTGGGCACCGTCACCGCCGAGCGGCGGGCGGCCGTGCGGGCCGGGCTCGACCTGCCGCCGGACACCCCGATCGTCCTGGCGGCGGCGCGCCAGGTGTACCAGAAGGGGCTCGACGTGCTGCTCACCGCCTGGCCGCGGGTGCTGCGCGGCACGCCGGGAGCCGTGCTGCTGCTGGCCGGGGATCCGGGGCCGGAGAGCGAGCGGCTGCACGCGCTGGCCGCGGCCGCCGGCGGGCCCGCGCGGGTGCGGTTCCTCGGGCCGCGCGGCGACGTCTTCGACCTGATGGCCGCGGCCGACGTGTTCACCGTGCCGTCCCGCTGGGAGGGCCTGGGCAGCGCCGCGATGGAGGCGATGGGCGTCGGCGTGCCGCTGGTCTGCTCCGACGTTCCCGCGCTGCGCGAGACCGTGCGCTCGGAGGACTACGCGGTGCTGGTGCCGCCCGAGTCCCCCGAGCGGCTGGCCGCCGCGCTGAACGCGGTGCTCGCCGACCCGGGCGGCTCGACCGGCCGGGTGCAGGCGGCCAGGGCACGCTTTCTGACCAACTTCACGCTGCACCAGGTCACCGCGCAGATGGTGGACTTCTACGAGCGCTCGCTCGACTCCCGGCGGGCAACGGCGGCACAGGTGCGTGCACGGACGCTCTGATCCCACCCCTGATGGATCGTCAACTTCGGTTTCCCGGTTAGCCGAAGCGGGTGAGGCGGGTTGGACCGCGCTGCCTCCGGTTGGCCAGGATGGCGGACCGAGGGGGTGAGGTCATCACCCCCCGTCGATCCATCTGGAGTTCAGCGCCGTGTTCAAGGGCTTCCGCAGCTTTCTGCTGCGCGGAAACGTAGTAGACCTGGCCGTCGGTATCGTCATCGGTGCGGCCTTCACCGCCGTCGTCACCGGCTTCGTCACGGCGTTCCTGACGCCATTGATCGGCGTCGCGACCGGCACCATCGGCGACTTCACCCAGAAGACCTTCGAGGTCGGCGGCACCGCCTTCCCGTACGGCGCGTTCCTCAACGCGCTGATCAGCTTCCTGCTGATCGCCGCGGTGATCTACTTCGCCGTCGTCCTGCCGGTCGGCAAGCTGCAGGCCCGCTTCGAGACCAAGCCCGCCGAGCAGCCGAAGGCCGACTGCCCCCAGTGCCTGAGTCGCATTCCGGCCGCGGCCGTCCGCTGCTCGTTCTGCACCTCCGAGCTGACCCCGCTGCCGGGGTTCCCCGCGCAGGCGCTGCAGAACAGCTGACCTGGTGATTCATCCAAACGGGTGAGCCGGGACACGGCAGAGCGATGCCGTGGTCGGTGATGAGGCCAGCTTAGGCCACGTTGGGCCCCCCGGAACCCGGGGGGGCTCAGCTGTTCTCGGGGTCCGAACGACCGGAAATCGTCCGCGAAATGCCCGATATTTCGACATTTGGGGTCTTTGCGCGAGCGAAGACTGTGTAAACACTCGAACTGCAGCCCCCTCACACTCCTCAAGTGCCACATTCTGGGCTTACGGTATGCCCCATGACCTCGCCCCGCTCCTACGACGGAGTCGGCTACTACGCTCCGTCCTTTTCGTCGGGCACGCCCATCTACGACAGCTTGGTCGCAGAGCGCGGAGTCCCCCAGATCGCGCCGATCAACGTGCCGGCCGCGCTACCCCCGGCCCCCTACCAACCCGCCCCGGGCTTCGGCTCGGCGCTGGAGAGCACCAGCCTGCTGCCGGCCCTGCCGCCGGCCCGGCTCGCTCTGGGACCGGGTACCGGCACCGGCAGTACGTACCCGGCTCCTTCGTACGCCACGCCGCAGCCCCCGGTGCCCGGTTACGGCGGCCAGCCGTACCTGCCCGGACCGCGCGTGCCCGCCCAGCAGCCGCAGCAGGGCTACGCCTCGCCGCAACCCTGGGACACCCAGGGCGGGTTCCGCCCCTCACCGCCGGCCCCGGTGGCGCCCGTCCGCCCGGTGCCGCCGCCGCAGTTCTTCCAGCAGCCCGGCCAGCCCTCCCAGCAGCAGCCCCCGCAACAGCAGTACGCGCAGGGGCAGTTCGGCCAGAGCCAGTTCGGCCAGGGGCAGTTCGGGCAGGGCCAGTTCAACCAGCAGGGCCAGCAGGGGTACCAGCAACAGCAGCAGTACGGCCAGCAGGCGCAGCCCCATCAGGGGCAGGCTTACTGACCGAAGGGATCGAGGGGGGATCGGTCATCCACGGGCCGTCCGGAGCACCGCAGTACGGTGTTCCGGGCGGCCCGTGCGCGTACCCCCGACCCCGGACGCACCGGCCGGAGCCTGGCAGGATGACGGTATGCCTCTCCTCACCGGTCTGCACCGCTACCCCGTCAAGTCGATGTACCGGCAGAACCCCGCCGCCGCCACCGTCGAGCCCTGGGGCCTGACCGGCGACCGGCGCTGGATGCTCGCCGGCCAGGACGGCAAGGCCATCACCCAGCGCGACGCACCCTCGCTGGCCCGGTTCCGCACCGGGTTCGACGAGGACGGCGCCCTCCTGGTGACCTCCCCCGAGGGCGACCGGCTGCGCGTCCCGGCTCCCTCCGGCGCGGCTCAGCCCGCCGTCGGCGACGTCTTCGGCTCCCGGTTCGCCGCCGCCGAGGCCGAGGAGAAGGCCCGGCTCTGGTTCGCCGAGCGCCTCCCGGAGCGGCTGGCGCACGTCCGCCTGCTGCACCTGGACGACCCGCTGGCCCGGCCGGTCAACGAGAACTTCTCCGCACCCGGGGACACCGTCAGCATGGCCGACGGGTTCCCGCTGCTCGCCACCAGCACGGCCTCGCTGGCCGCGCTCAACACCTGGATGACCGCCAAGGGCGCGCCGGCCCTGCCGATGGAGCGGTTCCGCCCCAACCTGGTGGTCGACGGCACCGAGGAGTGGGAGGAGGACGGCTGGCGGCGGGTGGCGATAGGCGAGCTCACCTTCCGGGCCGTCAAGCTCTGCGGCCGCTGCGTGGTCACCACCACCGACCAGGAGACCGGCGAGCGCCAGGGCCCCGAACCGCTCGCCTCGCTGGCCGAGCACCACCGCCTGGACAAGAAGGCCGCGTTCGGCGTCAACCTGATCCCCGAACGCCCCACCGGGGTGACCGGCGACATCCTGGGCACCGTCCGGGTGGGAGACCAGGTCACCGTACTGGAGCGCGGGGAACGGCTGCCCGCCGCCTGACGTCCTGCTGCATGAAAGATCGGCTGGCACGGGCGCGTCGCGGAGCGCGCTACGGTGGGCCGACTACGGGTGGCGAGCGGCAGAGGGCGAGGGCGACGGAGCGTCATGGGTGAGCACAGAGTCCGGGTCACGCAGGACAGCGGCTCGCGCTGGCGGCGTCGCGCCGGGGAGTACGAGACGCTGGCCGAGGCGCTGGCCGCCGCCGAGCCGGGCGACACCCTCACGCTGCGCCCCGGGGTGTTCCGGGAGAACGTCGTCCTGGACAAGCCCGTCACCCTGCAGCCCGCCGAAGGCCCCGGCACCGTACGCCTGGACCCGCCCTCCGGCGTCACGCTCACCATCACCGCGGCCGCCACCGTGCGCGACCTGCTGATCGAGGGCTACGACAGTTCGGCCGCCGCCGTCCTGGTCACCGGCCCGGAGGCCACCGCCCGGCTGACCGGCTGCCGGGTGGACACCCACTCCGCCGTCGGCATCGAGGTGGACGACCGGGCCGACCCCGTGCTGTCGGGCTGCACGGTGGCCAACCCGGCGGGCCTCGGCCTGCGCCTGCGCGGCGGGGCGAGCGCCGCCTTCGAGGAGTGCGAGGTCTCCGCCGCCGGCCAGGCCGGACTCGCCGTCCTGGAGGGCGCGAGCGCGCGGCTGACCCGCTGCCGGCTGCACCACGCTGCCGGCGCCGGCGTACTGCTCACCGACGCCGGCAGCCGGGCCGAGCTGACGGGGTGTGAGATCTACGAGATCCGCGGCAGCGGGGTGCAGGCCGAGTCCAAGTCGGTCGGCCGGCTGACGGAGTGCGAGATCCACCGGGTCACCGGCAACGGCCTGACATTGGACACCGAGGCCGAACTGACGCTGGTCGGCTGCCGGTTGCACGATCTGCCGGAGAACGCCGCCGACCTGCGCGGCCGTTCGCTGCTGACACTGGAACAGACCAACATCCGGGCCTTCGGCCGGGGCGCGCTCTCGGTCTGGGACCCGGGCACCCGGGCCGAGGCCACCGGATGCGAGATCGAGGACAGCACCGGGGACTACCCGGCGATCTGGGTCAGCGACGGCGCGCAGCTCACGCTGGCCGACTGCTCGCTGCACGACCTGCCCGACGCGCTCTTCGTGCTGGACCGGGACTCCCGGGCCACCGTGACCGACACCTCGTTCAGCCGGATCCGCAGCTCGGCGGTCTCGGTCAGCTCGGGCGCCTCGGTCGCGCTGGAGCGCTGCCGGGTGCAGCAGGCCGGGACCGGGATGTGGTTCCGCGACCACGGCAGCGGCGGGCTGCTGACGGGCTGTGAGATCTCCGACGTGGCGACCGGGGTGATCGTCACCAAGGGCGCCGACCCGGTGCTGCGCGACTGCGTGGTGCGCGGCAGTGCGGAGGCCGCGGTCTACGTCTCGGCCCAGGGGCGCGGCAGTTTCGAGGACTGCCGGGTGACCCAGGGCAACGGCTTCGGGTTCCACATCATCGACGGCTGCCGCAGCGCGCTGACCCGCTGCCGGGCCGAACAGAACGCCCGGGCGGGCTTCGAGTTCTCCGAGCCGGGCCCGGTGGTGGAGGCCTGCACCTCGGACGACATCGCGCCCAGCGCGCCGGCGTCCGAGACCCTCCCGGCGCCGCGCACGGCCCAGCTGACCAGCACGCCCGCGCTCGCGCCGCTGGCCCAGATCGCGCCGATCCCGGACTGCCGCCCGGCCGACGAGGCACTGGCCGAACTGGACGCGCTGATCGGCCTGGCCACCGTGAAGCAGGAGGTGCGCACCCTGATCGACCTGATCGCGGTCGGCCGCCGCCGCCGGCAGGCCGGTCTCAAGGCGCCCTCGCTGCGGCGGCACCTGGTCTTCACCGGCTCCCCCGGCACCGGCAAGACCACGGTGGCCCGGCTCTACGGTGAGATCCTCGCCTCACTGGGGGTGCTCCAGCGCGGGCACCTGGTGGAGGTGGCCCGGGTGGACCTGGTCGGCGAGCACATCGGCTCCACCGCGATCCGTACCCAGGCCGCGTTCGACCAGGCCAGAGGCGGTGTGCTGTTCATCGACGAGGCGTACGCGCTGGCCCCCGAGGACGGCGCCCGGGACTTCGGGCGGGAGGCGATCGACACCCTGGTCAAGCTCATGGAGGACCACCGCGACGAGGTGGTGGTGATCGTCGCCGGCTACACCGCCGAGATGGAGCGCTTCCTCTCCGCCAACCCCGGTGTCTCCTCGCGCTTCTCACGCACCGTCGCGTTCCCCGACTACTCGGACGCCGAGCTGCTGGAGATCGCCCGCACCCAGTGCCTGGAGCACGAGTACGAGCTCGCCGAGACGACCGCGGAGGCGCTGCTCGGCCACTTCTCCACGCTGCACCGGGGGCCCAACTTCGGTAACGGGCGCACTGCTCGGCAGGTCTTCGAGACCATGGTGGAGCGGCACGCGATGCGGGTGGCCCAGCTGCCCGACCCCTCCACGCAGGACCTCCAGCTGCTGGTTCCCGCCGACCTTCCGCTGCCTCTTCCGCTCCCCAGGAACTCCTGACCGGAGCCGCCACGTTGGACCGCGGGGTCCGCCGGGCGCCGGATACCGGGCTGATCTTCGTCCGAGTGTCCCGGTGCCCGGTCCGATCGTGGCAGGATGGGCTGAACGGTTGGATCACTGAGAGGCGGGGCGGCGTACGTGGCCGACAACAGCAACCTGCTCGCCGAGCAGCGCCGGGCGATGATCCTGGACGAGGTGCGCCGGCGCGGTGGCGTGCGGGTCAACGAACTGACCCGGCGGCTGAACGTGTCGGACATGACGATCCGCCGTGACCTCGACGCGCTGGCGAAGATCGGCGCGATCGAGAAGGTGCACGGCGGCGCGGTGCCGGTCGAAGAGGCCCGCACGCACGAGCCCGGGTTCGAGGCGAAGTCGTCGCTGGAGCTGTCCGCCAAGGAGGAGATCGCCCGCGCGGCGGCCGCCCTGGTGACGCCCGGCAGCGCGATCGCGCTCTCCGGTGGCACCACCACCTTCGCGCTGGCCCAGCACCTCACCCAGGTGGGGCAGCTGACCGTGGTGACCAACTCGGTGCGGGTCGCCGACGTCTTCGAGCGGGCCAAGCAGCAGGGCGAGGGGGTCGGCAGCACCGTGGTGCTGACCGGCGGCGTCCGGACGCCGTCCGACTCGCTGGTCGGGCCGGTCGCGGACCGGGCGATCCGCTCGCTCCACTTCGACCTGCTCTTCCTCGGCACCCACGGGCTCTCCCCGGAGGCCGGGCTCTCCACGCCGAACCTCGCCGAGGCGGAGACCAACCGGAACTTCGTGGCCTCCGCCCGCCGCGTGGTGGTCGTGGCCGACCACACCAAGTGGGCCACCGTGGGGCTCTCCACCTTCGCCGAGTTGGCCGAGGTGGACACCTGGGTGACCGACGCGATGCTCCCGGCCGAGGCCGCCGAGACCGCTCGCGAGTACGTGCGCGAGCTGGTGCTGGCCGGCTCCTGAGCCATTCCGGCGGGTCAGGGCAGCGGGCCGCTGAGGTGGATCCGGTGCAGGGCCAGCGCCAGGGCCAGGCGCGAGCGGCCGGGCGCGGTGCTCAGCGGGTAGTCCAGCGCCGCCTCCAGCGACGGCAGCCGCGCCTGGAGCGTCGAGTGGTGGACGTGCAGGGCGGCGGCCGCCTGGCGCAGGCTGCTCTGCTCGGCCAGGACGGTGAGCGTCTCCAGCGAGCCCGGCGCCGCGCCCTCGGCCGCTCGCAGGGCCCGGACATCGTCGATCAACGCGTCGGGGGCCGCCAGCCGTTCGGCGAGCAGGGCCAGGCCGCCGAGGTCGTCGTGGCGCAGGTGCCGGGGGCCGGGGCGGGGCTGCGTCCCGTCCGCGGTGAGGCGCAGTGCGGCGACCGCTCCGGCCCAGGATCTCGGCAGGTCGGCGACCGTGCCGGCAGGGCCGAGGCCGGTGCGGAAGGCGAGGTCCGGCCACGGGACGTGGCAGCCGACGGCGGGCACGATCGCCGCGGTCACCCGGCCGATCCGGGCGCTCCAGCGGGTGAGCACCGGGTTCTCGAACGCCATCGGCCGGTCGGAGCGGGGTTCCTCGCCGAGCGGCGCGAGCGCGGCCACGGCCCGGACCCGCAGGTCGGCGGGGATGGTGAGGCGGCGCGCGGCGCGGGCCCGGACGACCGGGTCGGTGCCGGGGGTGAGCAGCGTCTCGACCCCGGCCGGATCCCAGGCGGGCGCCCGGCCGCGGGTCCGGTCCAGCACGATGCCGACGCCGGCGGCCAGCCGTTCGAGGATGATGGCGTCGACGCGCGCCGACTCGCCCGTACGTTCGATCCAGACGTGTCCGTCGGCCGTGTCAGCCAGCCGTACGGAGGGCCAGGTCCGGTCCGCCGGGCCGGGATCGAGGCGATGTCCGTCGGGGTGGATGCGCAGGTGGACGTGGCGGTCCGGGTCGTGCAGGCCGGCCGGGCAGCCGGTGAGGACGGCGGCGGCGCGGACGAACGGGTCCAAGCCCGCCCGGGCCGCCACCAGGGCGTCGAAGTACGCGATCACCCGCACCGCGCTCTCGGCGGCCGGGTCGACCGCCGAGAGGCGTTCCAGCAGTTCCTCCACGCCGTCCTCCTTCGCTCGTCGACGGGTGACTCTACCCACCCGGCCGCCGCCAATCGGCGGTCAGCGGGTGGCGACGCCCGCCGGGCGGCGGTGGGAACGGCAGGGTGGCCGGGCGAGGCTGGACCCATGAACCGAGCAGTACTGGGCAAGGAGCAGACGATGACGACCGCGAAGAGCAGCCGACCGCCCTTCGACCCGGAGTTGGGGGCGATCCTCGCCTCCTTCCCGGAGGACATCCAGGCGGTGCTGTCGATCGGGCCCGAGGACATCCCCGCCTTCCGGGCGGTCAACCGGTCGATGCGCCCGGAGGTCGAACTGCTGCGCCGGGGCGGCGCGGTGGCGATCGAGGAACGCCTCGTCCCCGGCCCGCAGGGCGCGCCGGACCTGCCCGTGGTGATCATGCGTCCGACCAGGGGCCCCGGGCCGTGGCCGGCGATCTACCACATCCACGGCGGCGGGATGGTGTCCGGCGACCAGTGGGAGATGGCCGAGACACTCGCCGGGTGGGTCGATCTGCTCGGCGTGGTCGGCGTCTCGGTCGGCTACCGCCTCGCGCCCGAACACCCGCACCCGGCCCCGCTGGAGGACTGCTACGCCGGTCTTGAGTGGACCGCCCGCAACGCCGAGGAGCTGGACATCGACCCGGACCGGTTGATCATCTGGGGTTCCAGCGCGGGCGGCGGCCTGGCCGCCGGAATCGCACTGCTGGCCCGCGACCGGGGCGGCCCGGCGCTGGCGCACCAGATCCTCCAGGGTCCGATGCTGGACGACCGCAACCAGACCCCGTCCAGCCACGAACTGGACCGCGAGGGCTTCTGGGACCGTACGTCCAACCTGACCGGCTGGAGCAGCCTGCTCGGCGACGCCCGCGGTGGCCCGGACGTGTCGCCCTACGCCGCACCCGCCCGCGCCCAGCACCTCGGCGGGCTGCCGCCGGCCTTCATCGACGTGGGCCAGGTCGAAACCTTCCGCGACGAGGCCCTGGAGTACGCGGCCCGGCTCTCCCGGGCCGGCGTCCCGGTCGAACTGCACATGTGGCCGGGGGCCTGGCACGGGTTCAGCTCGGCGGCGCCGCAGGCCGCGATCTCCCAACTGGCCATCGCCGCCCGGACCGCCTACCTGCAGCGCGTCCTGGGCTGAGCAGCCTAGGCCGGCGTCGCCGCGTAGTACTTGAGTTCCGCGTCCTCGTGCGTCAGGGCCATCCCGGCGGCCAGCATCACGCGCTGCGAGGGGACGTTGCCGTGCTCGGTGTCGCCCAGCAGCCGGGTCACGCCCCACCCGCCGGCGGCGGCCAGGATGCCGCGGACCGCCTCGGTCGCGTAGCCCTGGCCGCGGGCCGACTCGGCCAGCCCGTAGCCGATCGAGACCGAGCCGTCCGCGTCGGGGGCGCCGTGGAAGCCGATCCCGCCGATCGCCTGGCCGTCGGAGCGGCGGCGGATCTCGTAGCCGCCGAAGGGGTGGGTGTCGCCGCCGACTGCGGCGTGGCCCCTGACGAACATCCGGGCGCCGACCCGCTCGCCCTCGGCCGGGTAGTCGGCGGCCCAGTTGTCGTCCGGGGCGGCCTCGCCCGCCGCCACCCGCTCCGCCTCGGCGATGGTGAGGGGGTGCAGGATCAGGCGCTCTGTCAGAAGATCATTCATGACAGAGTGACTATCACATCGCCTACTCCGCAGACCAGGCCCCACCAGCCAGGAACGCCTCCAGCGCGGCCTGGTAGGGCGCGATGTCCAGACCCTGCTCGGCCAGCCAGGCGTCCGAGTAGTACTTGTCGAGGTAGCGGTCGCCCGGGTCGCAGATCAGCGTGACCACGCTGCCGTGCTCACCCGCCGCCCGCATCTCCGCGACGATCTTCAGCGCGCTCCACAGCCCGGTGCCGCTGGAGGCGCCCGCCTTCTTGCCGAGCACGCTCTCCAGCACCCGGATCGCGGCGATCGAGGCGGCGTCCGGAACCTTCATCATCCGGTCGATCGCGCCGGGCACGAAGCTCGGCTCCATCCGCTGGCGCCCGATCCCCTCGATCCGCGAGCCGCGCTCGGAGGTGGCCTGCGGGTCGTGGTTCAGCCAGCCGTCGAAGAACACCGAGTTCTCCGGGTCGGCGACGCAGATCCGGGTGTCGAACTGCTGGTAGTGGACGTACCGGGCGATGGTGGCCGAGGTGCCGCCGGTGCCGGCCGTCGCGACGATCCAGGCGGGCTCCGGGTGCGGCTCGCGGCGCAGCTGGGCGAAGATCGACTCGGCGATGTTGTTGTTGCCGCGCCAGTCGGTGGCCCGCTCGGCATAGGTGAACTGGTCCATGTAGTGCCCGCCGGTCTCCGCGGCGAGCCGCATCGACACCTCGTACACCTCGCAGGGATCGTCCACCAGGTGACAGCTGCCGCCGTGGAACTCGATCAGGTCGATCTTCGCCCGGCTGGTCGACTTGGCCATCACCGCGATGAACGGCACCCCGACCAGCGCCGCGAAGTACGCCTCCGAGACGGCCGTGGAGCCGCTGGACGCCTCGATCACCGGCTTGCCGGGCCGGATCCAGCCGTTGCACAGCCCGTAGAGGAAGAGCGAACGGGCCAGCCGGTGCTTGAGGCTGCCGGTGGGGTGGGTCGACTCGTCCTTGAGGTAGAGGTCGATCCCCCACGCCTCGGGGAGCGGGAAGCGCAGCAGGTGGGTGTCGGCCGAGCGGTTGGCATCGGCCTGCACCCTGCGGACGGCCTCCTTGAGCCAGGCACGGTAGGAGGCATCGGTACGGTCCACATCCACGGTTTCCATGAACCCATCGTAATCGATAACTACGATAAGTAACTTTAACCGCAGATCCAGCCTCCGCTTATCGACCCTCTCCTCCCCTCAGCTGTCGTCCTTGCCCCGCTCTATGAGCACGCTGCGGCGCGCGCGGTACTCCTCCTCATCGATCTCCCCCTGCGCATAGCGGCGCCCCAGCACGGCCAGCGGCCCCTCCGACCCGCCACCCCAGGCCATCCCGTAGCAGCCCCGGCGCCGCCACACCGTCCGCCGCAGCACCGCGAAGACGATCACCAGGAACACCAGCCAGCCAAGCGGGAACAACAGGAACCAGGCGCCGTGGGGCCACCCGTGGTCAGCGAGCAGAACGGTTGTCGCGTTCATCGTTCTTCCATCTCCTCGGTCTCACGCCCCGGCGACCTACCACCCCGGGTCCGTCCCCCAAAGACTCCCGCCACCCCACCCCACCGCGCGTCCCCCCACCGGGGACACCTGCCCTACCCCCACGGGAGTACGCGGCGACGCCGCCCGTACTCCCTCACCACCGGCCGTCCCACCAACGCGGCGCGTCGCCGTCCGGCGTCTGCGGGCTGGCGAAGCTGAACGGCACGCCGAGGCGCTCGGCCAGCGCTCGGCCGACAGTGTCGGCCTCCTCGGCCTCCGGCCAGGCGGGCGTCCGTTCGTTGAAGAAGCGCAGATCGGTGCCGCGGCGGCTCTGCGCGAGGAAGAACTCGCGCTGCGGGTCCTTCGTCACCGCGAACAGCACGACGAACCAGCCGTCGGTGTCACCGTCCCAGACCGCCTCGACGGCGTCCGGACGGACGGGCAGCGCCTGCACCGCAGCGAACAGCGTGCCGACGTCGAGCGGCTCGGTCGGCGTGAAGAGCGGCCGCCCGATGGCCTCGTACCGCCCAACCACGATGTCCATGGCCTCGTAGATCCCCGGCCTGTCGGCGTCGAAGGCGTTCCTGATCGCCCGCACGGCAAACATCCGCCGGTCCTGCCGCACCAGCGCATCCACCTCGGATCGGACGTCCTCGGGCAGCAAGGCCCAGATGTCATCTTCCACGGCCTGAATTCAACCGCCCACCCCCAGGATGCGCCACGCACTTTTCCCACTGCACTGAGTCGCGTACCCCCGCCCACCAGTTCAGCGTGACAGGGACGATGACGGCGGCGGTTGACCCAACCCATGCTGGGGTCAACCGCCACTTCACTGCTGACCGCACGGGCAGCCCATACCTCCGTCAGATCAGGTGATCGAAAGCACCGGCCTTCGCCCCGAGGATCATGGCCTTGATCTCGTCGCGGGTGTAGACGAGCGGCGTCTGCTCGGGCCGCTTGGAGTCGCGTACGGCAACGAACGCCCCGGTCACACCGAACTCCACGCAGTTGTCATTGCCCCCGCTGAACGGGGACTTCTCCCAGGTGACGCCGGAGAAGTCCAGCTCGGCCGGGTTGGGCTTGGTGGTGCTCACGCTTACAGCTCCTTGAGGATCTTGCTGATCTGACTACGGGTCTCGGGTGGGCCGAGGGCACGGGCCCGCAGGTGGTCGAAGACCTCGGTGTAGCGCTCCACATCCTCAGATCCCTCGAAGTACACCGAGTTGGTCAGATTCTCCACCCACACGACGTCCGGATTGGGTTCGGGGAAGCCCATGAGCATGAACGATCCGTACAGACCAGGATGGAAGCCGGCGGCGAACGGAAGGAGCTGGAGTGTGATGTTCGTGCGGGGCGCGACAGCCAGCAGGAGTTCGAGCTGACCCTTCAGGACTGTCGGTGTGCCCTCGATCCGCCGTATGGCCGCCTCGTCGATCACCGCCCAGAGCTTGGGCGCGCCCTCCCGACCGAGGACCTTCTCCTGACGCTCCATCCGTACTTGCACCAGGGCATCCACTTGTTTTGCAGTCAGGTCCACGCGCATCTCGGTGATGACCTGGCGCGCGTAGTCCGCGGTCTGCAGCAGCCCGGGCATCAGCTGCGGTTCATAGGAGCGGAAGCTCGTCGCGCTGGACTCCAGTGCCAGGTAGCCGCCGTACTGCGTGGTGTTGATGACGGCGGAGTACTTCTTCCACCACTGCTGCCGCTGAGCCTGGTCAGCGCGGACCAGGTCGAGGATGTCCTCCCGGTCCACCGGTTCGGTGACCCCATAGCAGTCCAGCAGAGCCTTCACCAGGACCGGGGTGGTACCCCTCTCGCCGTTCTCGATCCGGCTGAGCGAACTCTGGTTGACCTCCACGATCTCCGCGACCTCGGTGAGCGTCAACTCCTTGGCGTCCCTCAACTCTCTGAGCCGAGACGCAAGCTGACGGCGATACACGGACTGTGGTGCCGGATTCCTCTTCGCCATGGCGCAAGTCTCCACCTCGATCGAGGTGGAGAGCAACCGGTTCGAGGGAATTCTGGCTGGGCATATTGCCTAACTCTGGCAGGGCGCGGCATGCTGACCACAGGTAGCGAAGCGTGACCGAGTGATCGCGCTTCGTGGCACAGGTCGCTGCCTGCCTTGCGTCGACTTCGGGAGCTTTGCCCGCCCGACGTCGACCTTCCTACTCATCCCGTGTGCGAGCCCTCCCATGCCTGTGGCTGCGGCTTGCTCTGTCGACTGGGAAGCCTGCCGTGTACGAAGACCACATCCGCTCGCCCTACGAACCCGAACTGGCCACGTGCGGCTTCTTCCTGGTGCCCCGCCCGGGCGGCTTCGTCCTGCACATGAGCGCCAGCGCCGAGCACATCAGCGAGATGCGCTCACATGTCTTCAAGACCGTTTGCACGGCCGGGGCAGCCGAGCCGATCGCCGACGCCGCTCGTTTGGTGGCCAGCGAGCTGGTCGGCAACGTGGTGCGGCTGTGCGGCCCGTGGGCCCCGGTGGTCGTCCGGGTGACCAGCACCGATGAACAGATTCTGGTGGAGGTCCATGACCCGGTGCAGTCCGTGATACCAGACCGGCAGGCTGAGCCTCCGGACAGCGCATACGCCGAGACGGGTCGCGGCTTGCGGATCCTCGATGTTCTCGCTCCGGGCTGGACCGTGCAGCGCACTCCGGTCGGCAAGCGGATCACCTGCACGCTGCCGCGCGAGGAGACCGCGGCGGCCTGATCGATCCCGATTCAGTAACTGACCTGCAGCACCGTCCCCCTCCTACCACCGTGGAGGCTTTCATGACTCTCCTCTCCATCCCCGCAACGCGCCCGGCCATCACCATCCGCCCCGGGCCCCCGCTGGCCGGCCTCGTACGTGTGGATGGCTCCAAGAACGCCGCGCTGCCGCTGTTGGCCGCCGCCGCGGCGATCCGCAGCCCGGTCCATCTGGACAACGTTCCCGACAGCTCCGACGTGCAACAGATGCTGACTCTGTTTCAGGGGTCGGTATGCCATATCGCTCACTCTGTAGCCGACCCGCAGGCGGTAGCCCTCGTGCCGCTGGACGGCCACCTGCCGGTGCCCGACCTCCCGGATGCCGCCGGCATCCGTGCCTCCTACTACCTCGTACCCGCGCTGCTGGCAGCCTGCGGTCAAGCCAGGCTGCCATGGCCCGGCGGATGTCGGATCGGCGAGCGGGGCATAAACGAGCATTTCAAGGTTTATGCGGCCTTCGGTGACAAGGTCGAGACGGACGGCGCCGGGTACCAGGTCACCTCCTCCGGGGATAGCCCACGGCAAGTGGTGATCGATCTGCCGTTCCGCTCTCGGGGCGCGAGCGTCGCAGCTGTACTCCGCGCTGTGGTTAGCCGACACCGGCTGCTGCTGCTCAATCCCAATCTGTCCCCGGAGTTCACCAACACGCTGGACTTCCTGCGGCTGGCCGGCTGGCGGATGGATCTCAGCGAGGCCAACCTGTCCATCGAACCGCCTTGCCAATCTGATGATTTGGCCACAGTGGCCTGGGCGGTGCCGGGCGACAAGATCGAGGCCGGCACACTGGCCTGCGCAATCGCCGCAACTGGAGGCAGCGGTCGGATCGAAGGCGTGCGCGGCCAGGACACCGTCCCCGTCCAGGAGGCTCTGAACCGCCTGGGTGTCCCCGCTCTGGCCGAGCCCGATGCCTTGATCCTGCCCGGCGGCGGCACGCGGTGCGGCCGACCTCTCTCCGCCATCGCGTCGCTCCTCCCCGGCGGCCTGGACGCCGACTTCGAACCCGCCCTGATGGCGCTCGCTCTGGGACTGCCGGGCACCCACCTGTTCGCTGACGCCATCAACCCCGGTCGACACGGCAACCTCGTTCCCCAACTTCGAGCTCTGGGGGCCCGGATCCAGGAAATCTCGCCCACCGAGTGCCTCCTGACCGGACCTCAGCGGCTGAGTGGCGCAGCCGTCGAGGCGACCGACATCCGCACCGGTACCGCGCTGCTCATCGCCGGGCTGACCGCGCGCGGCACCACTACAGTCACCGGCCTGGGGCAGCTCAAGCGCGGCCACGCCGACCTGCCCGCCAAGCTCCGTGCCCTCGGCGCCGACATCACCGAGGTCACCCGATGACCGCGACCACGCGCACACTTGAGCGGATCGTTGCAACCACTGACGTCCACTCCAACCTCGCCCAGATCACCGGCATGCTTGCTCAGCTTCATGCCGAGCGCAGGCGGTCACTGGTGGTGGACTGCGGGGACTTTTTTGAGGGCACCGGCTTCTATCAGCTTGCAGGCGGAAGCATCGAGCGGCAGATCCTGCTGTCACTGTACGACGTGATCGCGCCGGGCAACCATGGCTGGAGCCACCACTTCGAGCCGGGCCTGCGCAAGCTGACGGTGTGCGCGAACGCCGTCGACCAAGCGACCGGCCGCGAGCTGTTCCGCCCGCTGCACATGGCGGAGATCGGCGGCCGGCAGGTGGCAGTCACCGCCGTCATCAGCCCGCAGGCGTTCGGCGCCATCCCGCTCGACCAGCGCGCCGGACACCACGTCACCAACCCGGTGCGGGCCCTGCGCGAGCTGTTGCTCGCACACCACCACGAGGTGGACGCGTGGATCCTGCTGTCGCACTCCGGCTTCGAAGAGGACCTGAAGCTGGCCGACGCCTGCCCGTTCCTGGACGTCGTTTTCGCCGGGCACTGCCATAGCGAGCACTACGGGCCCGAGCCAGTCGGCAAAACGCTCGTGGTCAAGGGCACGGAACTCGGCGCCGGGTACGCGCTTGCCGAGCCCGTCGGCGCCGACTGGACCGCCCACCCCTGCCGCTTCCCCCACACAGCCACCCTCCCCAGAGACTTGAAGGCGATCGGCGAGGAGATCGAGACGATCAGCGCGAGGCTGAACGCGCCACTCGGACAGGTGGCCGAACGCTGGCGGCACACCGTGCCCGACCGGCGCGAGCTGCTGGAGACCGTCGCAGTGCGGCTGCATTCCGGTCTCGGCGCCGAGTCCGTGATCCTCAACGAGACCGCTCTGCGGCCCGTGCAGCTCGGCGAGGTGTTGCACCTGGCCGAGCTGCTGGCCATCGAGCCGTTCGGCAACCAACTCGTCCACGCAGACCTGCCCGAAGCCATTTCCGGGGACTTGGCCGGTCTGCTGGCCAGCCTCACCGATCGGGCCGGGCCGCTCGTGGTAACCCCCCCGCTGCCGCCCGGCATTCGCAGCGTGCTGACCACCGACTACCTCGCCGAGACCTTCCGGGCCGGCCGCGCGCGCCAAGCCGGGCTCCAACTCGGCCAAGCCGTCCGGCACGTCCTCACCGAGCCCCAGCCCGACCCCGTCGATGGAGAAGCCGAATGATCCTCACCGGACCTGAGATCGCCGCCGCCGTCCGCGACGGCCGGGTGCGCATCGCCCCGTTTGCGCCCGACCAGGTCAACCCCAACAGTTACAACGTCCGCCTGGGCCGCATTCTGCTGACCTACACGGGCGACGTCATCGACGCCCACCACCCCAACCCGACCCAGGAGATCGAGATCGGACCAGGCGGGTTCGTACTCCAGCCCGGCGAGCTCTACCTCGGCCACACCGTGGAGGAGGTCGGCTCCGACACCTTCGTACCGCTGCTGTTCGGCCGCTCCTCCGTCGGCCGACTCGGCCTGTTCGTCGAGATCACCGCCCCGATCGGCGACATCGGCTTCCACGGCCAGTGGACCCTCATGCTCTCCCCGACCCGCCCCCTGCGGGTCTACCCGGGCATGAAGATCGGTCAGATCATGTTCTTCGTCTCCGTCGGCTCGGTCGACCTGTACTCCGGCAAGTACCAGGCCGCGCTCGGCCCGCAACCCTCCAGTTACTGGCGTGACCAGACTGGCACGGAGGCGGTGGCCTGATGATCCTCACCGGCCCCGCCATCGCCGCCGCCGTCACCGCTGGCGAGATCGAAATCGACCCCTTCGACCCGGTCCGGCTGTCCCCGAACGCCTACGACTGGCGCCTGGGCGAGACGTTACGGATGTGCGACGGCGACCTGGACGCCGCCGTACCCACCGCCTTCGCCGAAACCACCATCCCCGCCCACGGCCTGGTCCTGGAGCCGGGCGTGCTGTACCTCGGGGTGACGCTGGAGCGGACAGGGTCCGAGCGGTACGCGCAGATGCTCAATGGCGACCGCACCACCGGCTCGCTCGGTATTTGGGTCCACGTCTCCGCGCCACTGGGCCACGCCGGTCACGCGATCCGCTGGACACTGGAGATCCGCGCCGCCAAGCCCGTGCGGGTCTGCCCCGGCATGACCTTCGGCAAGCTGATCTTCCTTCAGACCTTCGGTGCCCCGGCCAGCTACCAGCAGCTCGGTCTCAAGTACGCGAACACCGACGGCATCGACATCTCCCGCCTCTACGAGGAGATCCCCGGAGGCGCCCGGTGACCACGCCCGAAAGTCGGCCGCTGGTCGCCACCTGCCTCGACCTGCCCGCCGGCAGCCCCGGCGGCAGCGTCGAACTATTCCGCGACCTCTACACCGGCGAACACCCGCTGATCCCCGCGCGGGCCTTTATGCTCCTGCCTCCCGGGGGCCGACCCACCCTCCCCGCCGGACTCGAACTGCTGGCCGTCACCGGCAAAACCCTCCAAGGGCCCGCCTTCCGACGGTACGTCGCCGCGCTGGGCCAAGCCCTCACTCACTCCCTGGCCCCGGAACGGATCGGGGTGCTGCACCTTCAGCACCTGGCCTTCGGCGCCACCCCGGCCCTGATGCGACCCCTGCCCCAGCACCCGCGAATCGCGCTGGTCCACGGCACCGACCTGCTCTTCGCCGAGATGCACCACGACCAGTTGCAGGTCCTGCGCAAGACCGCCCGCCTGGCCGACGCGATCGTGGCACCCACCACCGCCATGGCCGACCACCTGACCCGCCTCGCACCTCAGACCGACCAACGCAAGATCCACCACATCCCGTGGGGCATCCCCGACCACCTCCTCACCCGCCCGCCCACGCCGCCCAAGCGCACCACGACCAGCCACCTGCGACTGCTGTACGCCGGGCGGCTCACCGCCGAGAAGGGCGGCGACGTCCTCATCAAGGCCCTGGCCGCCGCCAAGGGGATCGAGCTGAGCATCGCCGCCCCGAGCGCCGAGTTCCACGGGCTGACCCCACTGATGCGCCGGGCCGGCATCCACACCCGCTACCTCGGCTGGCTCCGCCGCCCCCAGCTGTGGAAGGCATTCACCGAGCACGACGCGCTCGTCATGCCCTCCACCACCCTGGAGGCCATGGGCCTGGTCGCCCTCGAAGCCCAAGCCTGCGGCCTCCCCGTCCTCTACCAGCCCGTCCCCGGCCTGCGCGAAGCCCTCGGCAGCTCCGCCCTGGCAACCGACTTCACCAACCCCACCACCATCACCCGCGACCTCGACCGACTGCGGACCTCACCCAGTCTCCTGACCGCGCTGCGAAACGCCGGCCGCGCCAACGCGGCCCGTTACCCACTCAGCACCACCGCAGCCGCCCTGACCGACCTCAGCAAGCAGCTCACCTGAGCGAGGCTTCGCGCCGAAACCCACCCCGCCCCGGCCAGCTCACTACGCTGGCCGGGGCGGGACGTCCACAGCGAATCGGGGAGACGATGACACCCAGCACCGACCGCATCCACCAGCTCCTGGCCGACGGCGTGCGCGACCTGACATATCCCGGGGCTGTGTGGGCCATCGGCGACGCGGCCGGAACCCGGGCCAGCGGCGCCGTCGGCGTCCTCGACCCCACGGAGCCGGGCAAGCCCATGCTGCCGGACACCATCTTCGACGTCGCCAGCCTTACCAAGATCCTCGCCGTCTGGTCCACCATCGGCTCCCTCTGGGAGGCCGGCCAACTCCCGCTCGACAAGCCGCTCAGCGACTACTGGCCCGAAGTATCCGGACACCCGCTCGGCCGGGCCACCGCACGGAACCTGCTGACACATACGGCCGGGGTCCCGCTGCGGGCCCAGCTCAAGAACCTCTATGGCACCGACCCGACCGCCATCCGCGAGGGCGTCCTGCACGAGGCTCTGCACCGCCCGCCGGGCGAGGCCGTCGAGTACACCGACCGAGCCGCCCTCATCCTCGGCTACCTCGCCGAATACCTCTCCGGCCAACCGCTCAACCAGCTCGCCACCAACAAGGTCTGGAACCAGCTGGGCATGGACTCCACCCGCTTCGGCCCGCTGCCCGCAGACCAGGCCGCCCGAAGCGCACCCACCGAACTCGACCAGGACACCGCCACCCACCTCCGAGGCACCGCCCACGACTTCTCCGCCCGACTCCTCGGCGGCGTGTGCGGAATCGCCGGCGCCTTCTCGACCGCCGACGACCTGGCCCGCTTCCTGCGATACATGCTTGACCCCGCAACTGCCCCCGCACAGCCCGGCTTCGGCCCCGGCTGGAGCGAGGAGTCGCTGACCGTCCACACCGGCGGCATGGAGCCCGTCCGCGGCCTCTTCTGGCACCCCGCCCCCGGCACCGACCCCGCCGACCATGTCTGGGTGCACTACGGCTTCACCGGCACCGGCATGTGGATCTCACCCAAGCAGGACCGCTGGGCGATCCTGCTGACCAACAAGCTCTACTACACCCGTGACCGTCAGCCGCTAACAGACGTCCGCGACGCGTACCGCGGACTCGTGTTCGACTGACTTCCTTCCGCTCCAACGAAGTTGAAGCACAGCACGCCTCACATAGACTGTGATCGAGGTCGCTGACACAAGTCGTCGGTCTTACACAAGATCGCGTGGTAGGTCCCGTGATCCCAACCGAACATAGGCGACCCCGGCGGTGCTGGTAACACCCCGGGGTCCGGCAACAGGAGCGCGAACTCCCGATGCGCGTACATCGTAACGCCCACGTGCGTAACTTCACGGTGCTGCCCAATGGCCTGCTTCAGGCCCGGCAGCTGAGCTACACCGCCCGTGGCCTGCTGGCCGACCTCCTCTCCCGCCCGGACGGCTGGCGCGAGGACGGCCGGCACATGGCCGACTCCAGCCCGCAGGGGCGCGGGGCGATCCGCAAGGCCCTCAAGGAGCTGACCGAAGCCGGGTACTACCGGGTCGAGATCATCCGGATGCCCGACGGCACCGTCCGCTCCGAGGCCCGCGTCTACGACACCCCGCAGCTGGCGATACCGAGTGTCCCCCGTCCGGTCTCCGGTCAGGCGACGCCCGGCACCGCTGGCGCCCCTCTTGTAAAGAACCGGCACCAAGAACCCTCCCTCCCCGCCGACCTGGCCGACCAGCCACCGACCAGCGAACCTGCCACCGAGGCGCCCGTAAGGCGGGAGGGGGGCCATGATCTCGTCCATCAGCCTTCAGCGATGCCGGACAAGCAGATCCGCGAGGCGGTAGCGGCCCTGTTCCGGGTGATCCGCGCCGAGCCGCGCCTACGGATCGGCGAAGCCGAGGCGGCGGAGCTGGCACCCCTGGTCGCCCAGTGGCTGGAGCGCGGCAGCACCACAGGCGACCTGGCCCATGCCCTGCTGCCAGGCCTGCCCTGGCCCCTGCACTCCCCGGTCGGACTGCTCCGCAGCCGCCTGGAGCGAAAGATGCCCCCAGCCCACGCTCCCGAACAGCCCTCAGCAGCCCGGTACGCCGAGTGCACCAGGTGCCACGACCCGGTGCCCCAGCCGGGCATCTGCCGGGCGTGTGCCGGCCTCGATACCCGGCAGATCAAGGTCGGAGGCGGCGGCGCTGAAGCGACCCGTGACGGTGCTGGCCGTGCCCGGGCAGCCTTGCGCGCCGCGAAGTCGGCCGTGGGACGCGGGCGGCTGGCCGCGATAGGTGGGTAAGGCGGTCGACGGAAGCCGACCTCGGCCGACCCAGCCGCACTGGCGCTGAGAGGCGACCCGTGAGAGCAGCACTTCCAGGCCCAGGTCTGTTCGTTGGTTCCTCAGCAGGACCGCTCGGCAGCCGCCCGGGATCTCCCTTTCCGGTGCTCGACGGGCCCGCGCTCCCCTGTCCACCACACCCAATCCGAGGATGCGCATGTCGACACCGTCCTTAGCCCCTTCCGCCACAAATTCAGCCGCTGATCAACGCACCCGAGTCCTCACAAAGGAAGTCCTCCAACTCAGCGCGAGCCTGCTCGCACTGCTGAGTCTGTTGATGTTCGCTCTGAGTTACTTCGCGGCCAACGAGTACTTCCATGCCCTCGGCCTGACGCCGGAGCAGGCTGGGATCGACAAGCAGACGTTGCTCACCCGGGTTGGCGCGATCGCCTCGGTCCTCATCGCAATCTGCTTGCCGACCGTGTACTCGCTCGGATTGCTTGCCAAGCGTCTGATCCCTCACACCCCGCTCAGGGTGTTGCACGAGTCCCCACTAGCCAAGAGTCTGGCCTTCGGGAGTGTCCTGGGGGTTCTGGTCTGCGCACCGGGCTGGCATCCGATGGATCACCCACGCGAGGTGCTCGTCATCGGCGCGGCTGTCGGGGCGGCTGCCTATAGCCCCATGGCCCATCATCTGGTTCTCAAGGGTTTCTCCACGACCTCCCTGTGTCTGGCGGGTCTGGCTTTGGGCTGCCTGGCTACGGCACCAGCCCTCGGTGACCAGGCCCACACGGACGCGCTCGATCTGCGTGAGCACGGCAGGATCACGTTCCTCGCCTGGAACATCGGCGTCCGAGCGACACTCGCCGACGCCACCTGGACCGACCTGGGGGATGCGCACCGCCGGGGAATGATCATCTATCTGGGTGAACAAAACGGCATGGCGGCCTTCCTGCCGTGCGGCGAACACGCGGTTCAACGAGTACCCAGCGCGCAACTGCGCTTGTCACTCTTTGGCACGGACTGGGGCAGCCACGTCGTGTGCACTGGCGCGCTAGGTTGAACGCGATGTCGCATGGAGGACGGCGCGATCCGGGTTGATCTCGGGGCACTTGGGGCACATAGGGCTAAGACGCCGGTGACCAGTGCCAACTGCTGGAGGTAGTCCGCAGGTCAGCGGCGCTTTGGCGATAAAGCAGCAGGTCACGGCCCTGCCCGCCTCACTCGCTGCTCAAGTAGGGCAGCTCCGGCCCCTCCCTCACCGCGCCGCCAGTTGGGGGTCGGTCAGGTAGGGCTGCCAGGCGAGTTCGGCGGCGCCGACCAGTTCGGCGTATTCCAAGTCGGCGGGGACGATGCTGACTTGGCAGATGCGGCCCCAGAGGCTGCGGTCTGCGACGACTGAGCGCAGGTGGTCGGGGGCGGCGGCGAGGAGGTCGCGGTGGAGGCCGCTGAGGACGATGCGGTCGGGGTTGAGGATGTTCGCCAGGCCGGCCAGGCCGATGGCCAGGAGCTTGGCGACCTCGTCCACGGCCTTGCGGGCGCGCGGGTCGTGGTCGGCTTCGCGGGTCAGGGTGCTGGCCTGGGCGAGGAGGGGGAGGTCGGGCGCCGGGGTGCGGCCGGCGGCGGCGAGGAGGGCCTGCGGGTCGGTCTCGACGTTGAGGCAGCCGCGGTTGCCGCAGGGGCAGTCGCGGCCGCAGCGGTCGACCGTCAGGTGGCCGACCTCCAGGGCGAGTCCGGTGCTGCCGGTGTGCAGGCGGCCGTCCACCACCAGGGCGCCGCCGACGCCGCGGTGTCCCGAGGTGACGAGCAGCAGGTGGCGGGCGTCGCGGCCGGCGCCGTGGCGGTGTTCGGCGAGCGCGGCGAGGTTCGCGTCGTTGGCGACGGCGGTGCGCAGCGGGTGGCGGACGCGCGGGCCGAGGTCGGCGGCGTTCAAGTGTTCGGCGAACAGGGCGGCGACGGGGGTGCCGCTGGGCCAGCCGAAGTGCAGGGCGGCGAGCGCGGTGCCGTCCGGTTCGGTGACCGGGTTGGGCAGCGCGAGGGCGGCGCCCAGGCAGCGGCGGTGGGTGCTGCGGACCAGCGCGGCGCCGGCCTCGGCGATCGCCCGGAACATCGGTTCGGGCGCACGGTCGGCGGGCAGCGGGTGGTGGACGGGTTCGCCGAGGTCGCCGCCGAGACCGACGAGCGCGACGCTCAGGCCGTCCGCGTGCAGTTGGGCGGCGAGCACGACCGGTCCGTCGGGGGTGATGCCGAGGCGGTGCGAGGGGCGGCCGCGACCGGTGCCGACGGGGTTCGGGTCGACGGTGACCAGGCCGAGGGCCGCCAGTTCGGCGGCGACGGCGCCGGCGGTGGCGCGGGTGACGTCGAGCGCGGCGGTGAGCGCGGAGCGGGTGGGCGCCCGGCCGGTGTGGACCAGCGCGAGGGCCGGGCCGAGCAGGGTGCGACCGCGGTCCGGCATCGGACGGCGGGCGGGGCCGGCGGACGCGGCAGGGCCAGCAGGAGCGGCGGCGCCGGCGGACGCGGCAGGGCCAGCGGGAGCGGCGGACGCGGGGCCGGGGCTTGAAGGAGTGTGCGGCACTCCTCTATTGTGACTTTGTGCCGCTCCTAAACAAAACCCCGACCCACCCGGCAACCCTCCCCCACCCCTCCGCCCCCAGCGCCTGGTCCGCCGCCCGGATCTCGCTGACCGCGATCTTCGCCGTCGACGGCTTCCTCTTCGCCTCCTGGGTGGTGCGCATCCCCGACGTGCGGGCCCAGGTGCACGCCTCGCACTCCGCGCTCGGCCTCGCGCTGCTCTGCCTCTCGGCCGGGGCGGTCGCCGTCATGCCGGTGATCGGCCGGCTCTGTGTGCGGTTCGGCAGCCGGCGGGTCACCGTGGCCGCGCTGGCCCTGCTCACCGTGGCCGTGGCGCTGCCGCCGCACACCCACTCGGTGCTCTCGCTCGGCGCGGCGCTGGCGCTGTTCGGCGCCGGGTACGGGGCGGCCAACGTCGCGATGAACAGCGCCGCCGTCGAGCTGGTCGCCGAGCTGCGACGGCCCGTGATGCCGAGCTTCCACGCCGGCTACAGCCTCGGCGGACTGCTCGGCGCCTCGCTCGGCGGGCTGCTGGCCGGCCCGCTGACGGCCGGGTGGGCGCTGGCGCTGAGCGGGCTGTTCGGCCTCGCCGTCACGGCGGCGGCCGGCACGGTGCTGCTGCGCGAACCCCGAGCAACGGCGGCCGTCGCGCCCGCGGCGACCGCGTCCGGCCCGCTGGTGCCCGCCCGCTACCTGGTCCTGCTGCTCGGCCTGACTGCGCTCTTCAGCTCGTACGGCGAGGGCGCGCTCGCCGACTGGGCCACCCTGCACCTGACGGACGACGTGCACGCGAGCGCGGGCCTGGCCGCCTTCGGCTACGCCGCGTACGCGTTCGCGATGACCGCCGGCCGACTCGGTGGGACCTGGCTGGCGATGCGGTTCGGCCCGGCCCGGCTGATGACGGCCGGCGGTCTGACCGCGAGCGCCGGGATGCTGGTCGCGGCGCTGGCACCGTCGGTGCCGCTGGTGCTGGCCGGGTTCGTGCTGGTCGGGCTGGGGCTGGCCAACCTCTTTCCACTGGCGATCGCCCGGGCCGGGCAGGAGGGCGGGCCGCACGGGGTGGCCACCGCCTCGATGCTCGGGTACGGGGGCATGCTGATCGGACCGCCAGTGATCGGCTTCCTGGCCGACGCGGCGAGCCTGCCGATCGCGCTGACCACGGTCGCCGCGGCGGGCGCGGGCGCGGCGGCACTGGCCGCGCTGGCGCACCGGCCCCGCGCGAGGACCCGAGCGACGACCCGAGCGACGACCGGGACCGCACGGTAGCCTGACGCCCGTGACCCTCCACCAGCTGCCTGCCGCCGACCGCACCGCCACCCCCTGGCGCAACGGCGGCGGGCTCACCCGCGAGGTCGCCGCCGCGACGGACGGATCCTGGCGGGTGAGCCTGGCCGAGGTGGCCGCCGACGGCCCGTTCTCGGTCTTCCCCGGCCTGGACCGGGTGCTCACCGTCGTGACGGGCCCGGGCCTGGAGCTCACCGTCGGCGACGCCCAGCCGGCCACCGTACGACCGCTGCACCCGTTCGCCTTCTCCGGCGAACTGCCCACCACCGGACGGCTGCTGGACGGCCCGGTGACCGCGCTCAACCTGATGGCGCGCGGCCGGTCGCTCACCGTCACGGTCGCCCGCGGACCGGTGGAGCTGCGGCCGGCGCCGGGCGCGACGGTCCTCGCCGTCGACCTCGCCGGCCACGACGCCGTCCAGGTCACCCACCCCGACACTGCGCACGCGCACGACGCCGTCCTGCTGACCATCGGCCCGGCCGGCCCGGGTCAGGAGCACGCTCAGCCGATCTGACCGCCCGAATTGGCCTCCAGCTTCACCCACTTGGCGACGCTCGGCACCCCGGTCGCGTCCAGCAGGAAGAGCAGGTAGTAGCCGGGCGGCGCAGCGGCCGCCAACAGCGGTGTCTGCAAGGTGAGTTGGTTTCCGCTGCGGCCGGTGATCTGCACCTCCACATGCCGCTGACTGGTGTCCACCGAGTGGGTCGAGGTGATCGGCGAGAGCAGCACCGCCCGGGTGACCTTGTCGGGAGTCGAAGTGCCCACCGTGAAGCTCGTGTTGTAGCGCAGCCCGGTGCTGGGCGCCGAGTCCAGCGCGGGACGGCTGCCGGTCTGGAGGTACCAGGGCTCGTAGATCTCGAAGCTGCCGTTCATCCCGGAGGTGATGTCGGGGTTGTTGGCGATCTGCTGCAACTCGTCACCGGTGACGGCGATTCGGCCGTCCGGCAGGATCACCGCGTTGGAGTGGTAGCCGCGCGGCAGGCGCTGGACCGGGCCGAGCTTCCAGTTGCCCTGGGCGTCGCGCATCTCGGTCTGGCGGTACTTGAGGTCGCCGTTCGGGTTGTAGTCGCCGTTGCCGTAGTTGCGGATGTCGTAGGCGCCGTTGACGGTGAAGAGCGAGCCGTCCGGCAGGATCAGCGTGTCGTCCTGGGTGCGGCCGAACGCCCGGGGCTTCTCCTTGCTCCACTGGCCGCCGGAGAACAGATAGGTGTTCGGGTCGTCCCGGTTGCCGCCGAGCAGCAGCATCGAGTCCGGCCCCTTGTATCCGCCCGGAAGAGCCACCGCGGAACCGTAGTTGCGCTGCATCGGGTCGGGACGCGCCGGCAGGTCGGTGCGGGTCTCCAACTTCGGGTCGAACTTCCACTGTTCGCTCGCCGTGCGGCCGAAGCCGTAGATCTTGCCGTCGTTCAGCGAGAAGAGCTGCGGGTAGTCGGTGGTGTACGGCGCCTCGGCCTTGAACTTGTCCACGGGCGCCACCGGCACCACCCCGGGGTCCTTCTGCACGCTGATGTTCTTGGCGGGGAAGCGCTCCACGACCGGGGTCGGCCAGCCCCAACCGTACTCGGACTGCCCGGACATGATCAGCTGCCGACCGTCCTCCCCGGTCACCACGGACGGGTACCAGCGGCCGACCGACATGTCCGCGTTGCGGGTCCAGGCCTCCTTCCAGGGGTCGAAGATCAGCGAAAGCTTCGCCCCGGTACCGAAGTTGCCGCCGAAGTTGCCGCCGAAGACCCCGAGCATCCCATTCGGCAGATAGGCGTGCCCGGCACAGAAGAACGGCGCCGGCCGGGTCGCCCCGCTGCCGTCGTCCAGGGTGACGTCCGGCGGCGGGACGGCCTTGAACGCGGCCGAGCCGGTGCCCTTGGCCGGGTCCCAGAGGTAGGCGCGGCCGGCGTTGTCCTGGCCGATCGTCGCGGTCGGCGCTGGCTCCTGCGTCGGGTCGGCCGTGATCGGCTCGAAGGGGAAGACCAGCACCTTGCCGGTGGGCAGCATCGCGATGTGGTCGCCGTAGTCGGGCGAGGGGAAGTAGTCCGTGAACTTGCCGAAGACCTTGGGGTCGAACGCCTGGTTGAGGCTGAACTGGGTGTTGGTCAGCATGGTGTACCGCGCGGTGCGGACCGACTGCGGGTACGGCGCGCTCACCCGGGTCCCCCGCCGGGCGGCGCGGGACTCCAGGCGGGTCCAGGCCCGGTACGCGGCCTCGTCCTGGCCGAGCGCGGCCACTTCGGCGGGATCGATCTCGGCCTTCACCTGGTCGGCGGTGAAGGCATCGGCACTGAAGGTGTCGGCGGCCTGCGCGGCCATCGCGCCGGCGGGGAGCGGGGCGGCGAACACCGTCGTGGTCGCCAGCGCCGAGACGAGTGCGCAGGCCGACAGGACGGCGGACCGTCCGGCGCGTCCGGCGCGTCCGGCGGGCGGGGTGGTGCGGGACATGGATCTCCTTCAACGAGAGGACAGCGGAGAGGTGGCATGACGGCCTGGGATCCCGTGCGAGGCCGACCGGTCGACACGGAGCGTGAACGGGCTCACCGCCGACCGCCCGCCCGCCCCGGAGTACCAACAGTCCGACTCGAGGAGCCGCGCCGGGACCGCCGCGGATGCTCTCCAGTCTCACGAGCAGGGCGAGTTGTTGTCGCGTCAGGTCGAGCGGACGAGTGACGCAGCGTCGCGGATCGCGACGCGCACGGAGAGTCCCACTCGCTTTGTTCGAATACGCATCGTATCGTCGTGATCACGCTCCGCAATCGCCGGGGCGCTGACCCCCGGAGCCCCCATGACGACACAGACAACACCGACGACCGGCACCACCGGCACGCCCGCAGAGCGGCCGAGCAGCACCGACCTCCCGCTGCGCGAGAGCGACGACATCCGGGGCGACGTCCTCGCCGGCTTCAAGAAGGACCAGATGGTCCTGCTCTTCCTCACGTTCGAGGACGGCGCCAAAGCGCGCACCTGGCTGCAGCAACTCACGCCGCGGATCGCCACTACCAGACAGGTGGCCACCTTCAACAAGGCCTTCAGCGAGGCGCGCCAGCGCTCCGGCGGCGACCCGACCGGCATGCGCGCCACCTGGCTCGGCATCAGCTTCACCTACCAGGGCCTGGAGACCCTCACCGGCAGGCCGCCCTATCCCCCGGCGCCCCTGGAGACCGCACTCGGGGCGTTCCAGCAGGGACCGGTGGCACGGGCCGAGCGGCTCGGCGACAAGGGGCAGAACTCCCCGTCCAAGTGGATCTTCGGCAACAACAGGTCGGAGGGCCGGATCCACGCGGTGCTCACCGTCGCCGCCGACACCGTGGAGGATCTGCAGGCCGCGGTGCGCGAGCAGCGCGAGGCGGCGGTGGCGTTCCAGATCTCGGTGATCTTCCAGCAGGACTGCGCCACGCTCCCCGGCACCCGCCGCGGCAAGGAGCACTTCGGCTTCAAGGACGGCGTCAGCGAGCCGGGCGTACGCGGCTTCGACGAACCCGACCCGCTGCGCCCGGAGTGGGTCAAGGGGCACCCCGGCACCCGGCTGATCCCGGCCGGCGAGTTCGTCTGCGGCCACCCGCAGGTCGACCGCGCGGACATCGGCGGCCCGACCGTGCTGCCCTCCTGGACCTTCAACGGCTCCTTCCATGTGGTGCGGCGCCTGGGCCAGGACGTCCCCGGCTGGTGGGCGCAGGTATCACGGCAGTTGACCATCCTGAAGAACAAGAAGGCGGTGGACGAGGACGTCTCGGTCGAGTGGCTGGCCGCGCGCCTGGTCGGCCGCTGGCGCTCGGGTACGCCGGTGGCCAAGTGCCCGGCCGCCGACACGCCGTTCAACACCGTCGCGTCCAACGACAACGACATCAGCTTCGGCAACGACCTCGACGGCAGACTCACCCCGCTCTTCTCCCACCTGCGCAAGACCAACCCGCGCGACGGCCTGGCGGAGAAGCCCGGCGACCAGCCGTTCCCGGAGGACCCGGTGATGGACCGCCGCCGGATCATGCGCCGCGGCAGCCCGTACGGGCACCCCTTCGACCCCGCGGTGGAGGGTCCAGGCGGCCCGGACTCGCCGCGCGGACTGCTCTTCGTCTCCTACCAGACCGACCTGTTCAGCCAGTTCGAGTTCATCCAGAAGTCCTGGATCGACGACCCGAACTTCCCGCCGAACCGGGCGCAGCTGCCCGGCCCCGACGCGATGGTCGGCGCCGCCGGCACCGTCACCTGGGACCAGGACGGCAGCAACGCGGTCCCGCTGAGCTTCCAGCAGTTCGTGAAGACCGAGGGCGCCGTCTACGCCTTCGCCCCCTCCGTCACCACGCTGCGGGCGCTGGGCGAGGGCCGGCTCCCCGACCAGGACCAGACCGAGCCCGGACAGCCGGTCGACACCTTCCTGCCCTACCCGGACATGCAGCGGGCCAACGGCAAGAGCTGGTACTGGGCGTTCCGCACGGTGGGCGGCAAGCAGGTCTACCGGGTGATCTCGATCGCCGACGGCAGCCAGCACACCGACGTGCTGGAACGCGCCGACGGACCGATCAGCCGCTGGCAGTCCCTGGCCGGCGTCACCTCGCTCGACTTCTTCCTGCCCTACCCGGACATGCAGCGGGTCGGCGGCAAGAGCTGGAACTGGGTCTTCCACTCCGTCGACGGACAGCAGCTCTACCGGGTCGTCACGGTGGCCGACGGCACCCAGCACACCGACGTGCTGGAACGCGCCGACGGGCCGATCAGCCGCTGGCAGTCCCTGCGCGGCGTCACCAAGGTCGACTTCCTCCTGCCGGTGCCGGACATGCAGCGCAAGAACGGCAAGAGCTGGTACTGGCTCTTCCACACCCGCGACGGCGACCAGCTGTTCCGGGTGATCTCGATCGCCGACGGCACCCAGCACACCGACCTGCTGGAGCAGGGTGACGCGCGGATCTCCGAGTTCAGCTGCTTCTCCGGCATCACCCGGATCACCACCGTGCTGCCGGTGCCCGACCAGCAGCGGGTCAACGGCGTGAGCGCGTACTGGGTCTTCCACGGCGGCCAGTACCGCATGATCTCGATCGCCGACGGCAGCGCGCACGAGGACCGCATCGTCGAGCCGGACCGCCCGGTGTCCCGCTGGAAGTCGCTCACCCAGAACAGCTGAACCCACCGGCCCGTCCCGGGACGCGTGACATGCAGCCACGCGTCCCGGGCGCAGCGGCTGTCAGGACGGCTCGTCCGTCGGCACGTGCAGGTCCCAGCCGACCAGGGCGCGCAGCTGTTCGGCAGTGACGCCCTCCGGGAGCGGGCGGGGCGGGTCGGTGCGGAACGGCGGCTGCCAGCCGTCGTCCTCGGTGAAGCTGCGGACCACCCGGGCCGGGGCGCCCGCCACCACGCTGTGGTCGGGGATCTCGCCGCGGACCACCGAGCCGGCCGCGACCACCACGTTGCGGCCGAGCCGGGCGCCGGGCAGGATCACCGCGCCGGTGCCGATCCAGCTGCCTGCGCCGATCTCGACGGGCTCGTTGCGCGGCCACTGCTTGCCGATCGGCAGGTCGGTGTTGCGGTACTCGTGCGCCTGGTCGCTGATGTAGACGTTCGGACCGGTCCAGACGTCGTCGCCGAGCACGATCGACTGATGGCCCACCAGGTGGCTGCCGCGGCCGATCACGCACCCGCCGCCGATCCGGACCACCGGCTCGGGACCGAGGTCGAGACCGGGCAGGAAACCCGCCGATATGGTGACCCGCTCGCCGATGATGCAGAACGGGCCGATCGCGATCGACTGCTCGTTGAAGACCGTCCCGAGCGGGAACGCCAGCTTGCTGCCGTCCCCGAGGGTGTGGAAGCGGTACGGGCCGGGGTTCTGGTTCGACACCGCACCGCGCTCCTGCACCCAGCGCCACCCCTGGTGCACCGCACGGCCGACGGCACGGCGGGCACGGGAGCGGACGGCTGCGAGCGCGGCGGCGGTGATCGACATGCGTTCACCGTATCCGCCGCGCTCCCCCGGTGACCGGCCGGGCGAGCAAGCTCACACCGGTCCGAGCACCGGTCCGAGCACCGTCCGAGCGCCCAGCCCTACTCGGTGGTCGCCCACGGCGCCGGGCGGCGCTCCAGGAACGCGCGCATGCCCTGCTGCGCCTCGGGCGAGCCGAAGAGACGCGCGGACTGCTCGACCCGGGCGTCGGCGTCCTGCTCGAAGGAGCGCAGCACGTCCGCGTTGACCAGCCGCTTGGACTCCGCGAGGCCCTGCGGGGAGGCCAGTCGCAGGGCGGCCAGCAGCTCGGCCAGGGCGGCCTCGGGCTCCTCCGCGGCCAGCGTGATCAGGCCGATCCGGGCCGCCTCCGCCGCGTCGAAGGTCTCCCCGGTCAGGTAGTAGCGGGCTGCGGCGCGCGGCTCCAGCTTGGGCCGCAGCGGCAGCGAGATGACTGCGGGAGCCAGCCCGAGCCGCGACTCGGTGAAGGCGAAGGTGGCGGCCGGACCGGCGACGGCGAGGTCGGCCGAACCGACCAGCCCGAGCCCGCCGGCCCGCACGTGCCCGTTGACGTAGGCGATCACCGGCTTCGGGCACTCCACGATGGCCCGCTGGATGTCGACCAGCCCGCGCGGACCGACCGTCGGGTCCGCACCGGTCGCCTCCGACAGGTCAGCGCCCGCGCAGAACACCTTGCCGGTGTGCCCGAGCACCACGACCCGGACGGCCGGGTCCTTGGCCGCCCCCGCGAGCCCCTGCTCCAACTCGGCCATCAGCCGGCTGGAGAGCGCGTTGCGGTTGTGCGGGGAGTCGAGTTCGAGGGTGGTGACGACTCCCGCGGTGGTGACGCGGACGAGAGGGGTTTCAGCGGGTGCTGCGCTGGTCATCGGTGTGGACCTGCTTTCCGGTATCCGATGTGAGGGTGGGTCGGACTGGACCAAGCAGACTCTGGCACGCCGGACCCCGCTGGGACCAGTGCCGAAATATCCACTGGGCCCCACCCGCCCCACCCGGCAGACTCGGCTGCCATGACCACCACCCCGCGCCTGCTGCTGCTCGCCCCCCGGATCAACGAGACCGGGCTGCAGCTGCTCACCGCCGCCCGCCGCCGCGGATTGCGCGCTCACACCGCCACCGGCTGGGCCGTCCCCGAGGAACTGCGCGGCCTGCGCCCGGCCCACCTGTACGGCGGCCCGCTGTTCGCCGACGCGGTCGGCCGCGACCTCGCGCTCGCCGCCCTGGAGGCGCCGGCCGACTGGCTGACGGCCCTGCCCTTCGAGCTGACCCGGCGCCGGATCCTGTGCACCACGCTCGCCGACGCGCGGCAGCTGCGCCGTCCGGCCTTCCTCAAGCCGCCGGTGGACAAGCTCTTCCCGGCCAGGATCTACCCCGACGGCAGCGGCCTGCCCGGCCCCGACGCGCTGGAGGACGACACGCTGGTGCTGGTCAGCGACGTGGTGGCGTTCGCCCGCGAGTACCGGCTCTTCGTCCTGGACGGTGTGGTGCACACCGCCTCCCGCTACGCCGTGGACGGCAGGCTCGACGTCGCCCCGCTGGACGAGGACGCCCTTGCCGCACAGGTGCTCGGCTTCGCGGGCGAGGTGCTGCGCACGGCGGGCGAGGTGCCGAGCGCGACGGTCGTGGACGTGGGCCTGCTGGCGGGCGAGGCCGGGTGGGCCGTCGTCGAGGCCAACCCGGCCTGGGCCAGCGGCGGTTACGCCTGTGACCCGGACCGGGTGCTCGACGTGGTGCTGCGCGCTGCCGGCCCGGCCGAGGACGTGGCGGCGGCGGACCTGCCGTACTGCCGCGACCTGCCCGCCGTGCTGCGCTGACCAGCAGCCCTGCCCGTCAGGCAGTGGCGGCCGTAGCCCAGCGGACGGCAGGGCGCATCACGGCGCCCGAGGCGGCGAAGAGGGCGCCGAGCAGCAGCCAGCCCGCCAGGCCGTGGCCGACCACGGCGAGGGTGATCAGGGCGGGGCCGATCATCAGCGCGACCGACGCGCCGGTGCTGAACACCCCCTGGTAGCTGCCGTGCGCGCCCTCGCCCGCGAGGTCGTAGCTCAACGCCCAGCCGCCGGCCTGGCTGAGCACCTCGCCGCCCGCCTGCAGTGCCACTCCGGCGAGCAGGACGACGGAGGCGAGTACGGCGGGCAGGCCGTGGGCCAGCCCGAGCACGGCGCAGGAGGCGGCCAGCAGCAGGCCGCCGCGGGCGCAGGCGCGAGCGGCCGCGCCCGGCTGCTCGGTGCCGCGGGTGGCCCGGACCTGGAGGAACACCACCAGCACGGTGTTGACCAGCAGCGTCGCGGCCACCAGCGCCCGGGGTGCGGTGGTGTCCTTGACGACCCACAGCGGCACGCCGATCTCCAGCATCGCGAACTGCAGGGTGAGGAGCGAGTTCAGGCCGGTGACCACCAGGAAGGGCAGGTTGCGCAGCGCCGGGTTGCGCCGGTCCCGCGGGCTCTCCGGTTCGGCTCCGGCCGTCTCCCGTGCGGCCGGCGCGTGTTCGGTGCCGGGCAGGCGCAGCAGGAGCAGCGCGACCAGGGCGTAGGAGAGCGCGTCCGCGAGGATCGTCGCGGTGTAGGCCGGCCGGCTGTCGGCCTGCAGGGTGAGCGCGGCGAGCACCGAACCGGCGCCCATCGCCACGTTGGTGACGGCCCGCAGGTAGCCCCGGCCGGTCACCCGCTGGTCGGCCGGCAGCACTTCGGCGTAGAGCGCGTTGCGCACGGCGGCCGCGCCGCGGTCGACGGCGGCGAGCAGGCAGGTCAGCACGGCGAACGCCGCGAAGCCGTCCACCAGGACGTAGCCGACCGTGCCCAGCGCCTCCAGCGCGATCAGCAGGATCAGCACCGGCTTGCTGCCCCAGCGGTCGGCGGCCCGGCCCGCCGGGATGCCGGCCAGCACTCCGCACAGGCCGGCGACGGTCAGCACCACGCCGACCGTCCCGACGCCGTAGCCCAGGATCCGGGTGAAGTAGAGCGTGCTGACGGTCAGGAAGAGCCCGTTGCCCAGGCAGTTGACCAGCGTCGTCCAGGTCAGCAGCCGCAGCACCGGGTCGCGCGGCAGCAGCCGGGACGCCCGCGGGGACGAGGGCGTGGTGGGGGGCAGGTCGGAGGGCGCGGTCGACACCGCGTCAGTTGTCGTCGTCATGACGAGATCACAGCGCGTCGACCCGCCCCGGGAGAACTGATTTAGTCTGTACCTCAATCGAAGGGCGGTTATGCACCGGTTCCACCTCAGCCTCGCCGATCTCGCCTCGGCCTCGTTCGCCTGCTCACCGCTGCACGAGGCGGTGCTGAGCATCCGGATGTGGACGCACCCGGGGATCTACCCGGCGCAGATGCCGTGGTTCCGCCGGATCCGCCCGGACTTCGAGCGGCTGGACACCGAGCTGCTCCGCTCGCTGGTCTCCTCCAACCGGTACGTCCCGGACTTCCTCACGCCGCGCCCGACCAGCCCGTCCCCCGACTTCCGGGCCGAGCTCGCGGTGGTCCGGGCCTGCGCGCCCGAACGGCTGCGCGCCGAGCTGGAGCAGACCTTCCTGCCGCACGACCGGGCGCTCCCGGCCCCGCTGGCGGCCGGACTGGCCGATCCCGCGCGGCTGCTGGCGGAGATCTGCGACTCGATCGAGGAGTACTGGGACGTCTGCCTGGCGCCCGCCTGGTGGCCGCGCGCCCGGTCCGTGCTGGAGGCGGACATCGTGCACCGCGCCCGCACGCTGGCCCAGCACGGGGTCGCCACGATGTTCGCCGAGCTGGACCCGCGCCTGCAGTGGGCGGACGGCGTCCTGACGATCCGCCGGAACTGGACCGCCTGGGACGAGGACGTCCGGGTGGACCGGCGCGGCCTGGTCTTCGTGCCCAGCTGCTTCGCGCGCGGGGCGGTCACCTCGATCAGCGCCGACCAGCCGCCGGCCATCACCTATCCGGCCCGCGGCCAGGGCACCATGGCGGGCGCACTCGACCCGCCACCGACCACCCGGGCCCTGGAACTCCTGCTGGGCGCCCCGAAGGCCCGGCTGCTGGCGATGCTGCACGAGCCGGTCTCCACCACCGAGCTGGCGCTGCGGCTCGGCGTGACGGCCGGGGCGGTGAGCCAGCACCTGACCGTCCTGCTGGAGACCCGACTGGTCACCCGCGCCCGGCACGGCCGCTCGGTGCTCTACCTGCGCAGCCCGCTGGGCAACGAGCTCCTGCGCTGAGCAGGCGTCAGAGCCAGCCGGGCCGCACCAGCCCGCTCTCGTAGGCCAGCACCACCAGCTGCGCACGGTCGCGGACGCCCAGTTTCACCATCGCCCGACTGACGTGGGTCTTGGCCGTCAGCGGGCTGACCACCAGGCGGCGGGCGATGTCGGCGTTCGACAGGCCCATCCCGACCAGCGCCAGCACCTCCCGCTCGCGCTCGGTCAGGGCCGCCAGGGCCGTCAGCGAGGGACCGGCCCGCTCGCCGGGCGCTCTGGAGCGGGCGGCGAACTCGCCGATCAGCCGACGGGTCACCCCGGGCGAGAGCAGCGCGTCCCCGGCCGCCACCACCCGCACGGCGCGCAGCAGATCGGCCGGCTCGGTGTCCTTGACCAGGAACCCGGCCGCGCCGGCACGCAGCGCCTCGAACACGTACTCGTCCAGCTCGAAGGTGGTCAGCACCACCACCCGGACGCCCGCGAGCTCCGCCCGGTCGCCGATCCGGCGCGTCGCCTCCAGGCCGTCCACGCCGGGCATCCGGATGTCCATCAGGACCACGTCCGGTGCCAGTTCGGCCGCCAGGGCGACGGCGGTCGCGCCGTCGCCGGCCTCGCCGACCACCTCGATGTCCGGCTGGGCGTCCAGCAGGGCCCGGAAGCCGGCCCGGACCAGCACCTGGTCGTCCGCCAGCAGCACTCTGATCATCGCCCCTCCTCCGCCGTGGGCAGCCGGGCCCGCACCCGGAAGCCGCCGCCCGCACGCGGCCCGGCCTCCAGCGTGCCGCCCAGGGCCGTGACGCGCTCGCGCATGCCGACCAGGCCGGTGCCGGAGCCCCCGGCGTCCGCCTCGCCGGCCGGTCCCGGGTCCTCGACCTGGACGGTCAGTGCGTCCGGCGCCGTCCAGTCGAGCAGCACCTCGGCGCGCCGGGCGACCGAGTGCCGGATCACGTTGGTCAGCGCCTCCTGGACGATCCGGAACGCGGCCAGGCCGGTAGCGGTGGGCAGCTCGCGGGTGCCGCCCACCTCCCGCACCGCGACGTCGAGCCCGGCGTGCGCCGCCTGCGCCGTCAGCTCGGCGAGCCGGTCCAGCCCGGGCGCGGGGCTGCGCGGGGCCGGCGCGCCCGGGTTGCGCAGCGTGCCGAGCACCTGCCGGATCTCGCCGAGCGCCTCCTTGCTGGCCGCCTTGATGGTGATCAGCGCGGTGCGGGCCTGCTCCGGCTGCTCGTCGATCAACTCCAGCGCGACGCCGGCCTGGAGGTGGATCAGCGAGATGCTGTGGGCGAGGATGTCGTGCAGCTCGCGGGCCATCCGCAGCCGCTCCTCGTCGGCCCGGCGGCGCTGCGCCTCCTCGCGGGCGGCCCGGCGCGCCGCGAACTGCTCGCCGCGAAAGCGCATCAGCTCGGCCACGGCGGCCAGCAGCAGCGCCAGCGCCGTCACCCCCAGGGCCTGCCACCAGCCGCTGTGCACCGCCGGGCCGCGCAGCCAACTGGCCGGCAGCACGAAGGCGAACAGCAGGTACCCGACGTAGAGCAGGCCCAGGCTCAGCCAGGCGGCGGTGCGGTGGCCACCGCGCACGGCGGCGCAGTAGGCCACCGCGAAGCTCGCGAACACCGGGCCGTACGGGTACCCGCCGGCCAGGTAGGCCAGCGTCAGCGCGGCGGTACCGGCCACCACCGGCACCGGTCTGCTCCGCCGCAGGAGCAGCAGGACGGGCCCGGCGATGAGCAGCCCGTACCCGAGGGCGTCCAGCGGCACCCGGTCGGCCGCCTGGTGGCGGCCGGCCACCGTGCTGCCGACCACCTGCAGCACGCCGATCGCCACCGAGGAGACCAGCGGCCGGCCCGCCCGGGCCCAGGGTGGGCGCCGCCGTCCGCTCTCAGTGTCCATGTCCGGAAGGCTAGGCGACCGTGAGAGCGAGGGTCGTCACCCCACGGAGGTGGTCACCCGTACTCCCCACGGAGTACGGCTGACCGTCAGCGCGAGGCCAGCGAGGCGAGCCGGCGCGCGGCCGCGTACTGCCGCATGATCTGCGCGAAGGTGGTCTGCCCCTGCGTGGTGCGGGCGAACGCCCGCCAGGCGGGTGCGACCAGGCAGACCGCCGCGTGGAAGAGGTGCGGGCGCCGCTCGAAGGCCTCCAGCATCACCCGTCCGGCCCGCATCTCCACGCCCAGGCCCGCCTTGATCGCGAAGGCGTAGTTCAGCGCCTGGCGGCGCACCTCGGTGGGGCTGGTGGCCTCCGCCACCTGGGCGGCCCACTCGCCCGCCAGCCGGCCCGAGCGCAGCGCGTACGAGATGCCCTCGCGGGTCCACGGCTCCAGCAGTCCGGCCGCGTCGCCGGCCACCAGGACCCGGCCGCGGGAGAGCGGCGAGTCCTCGGTCCGGCAGCGGGTCAGGTGGCCGGACTCCACGGACGGCTCGAAGCCGGCCAGGCCGAGCCGGCGGATGTAGTCGGCCAGGTACTGCTTGGTGCGCTCGCCGTCGCCCCGCGCGGAGATCACGCCGACCGTCAGGGTGCCGGACTCGGTCTTCGGGAAGACCCACCCGTAGCTGCCGGGCAGCGGTCCCCAGTCCAGGTGGATCCGGCCCGCCCAGTCCCGGGCGACCCGCTCGGGCACCGGGATCTCCGCCTCCAGGCCGAGGTCGATCTGGTCGAACGTCACCCCGACGTGCCGGCCGATCCGGCTGGCGCTGCCGTCCGCGCCGACCACCGCGCGGGCCTGCACCGAGCGCCCGTCGGCCAGCGTCACGGCGACGGCGCGGCGGCGGTCCTCGCCGTCCCGCTGCTCACCGCCCTGCTGTTCGACGCCCGTGACGGTCACCCCGGTCACCAGCACCGCGCCGGCCTTCTGGGCCGCCTCGACCAGGCGCAGGTCGAACTCGTTGCGGTTGACCAGCCCGAACAGCATCCGCTTGGAGCGCCGGGTGCGGGTGAACCGCCCGTCCAGCGCGAAGGTCACGGCGTGCACCCGGTCCTGGAAGGGGATCTTGAAGTCCGGCGGAAGGCTGTCCCGGGACGGACCGATGATCCCGCCGCCGCAGGTCTTGTAGCGGGGGTGCTCGGCCTTGTCGAGCAGCAGGACCCGACGGCCGTGGGCCGCCGCGGCGTGCGCGGCCGAGGAGCCGGCCGGACCGGCGCCCACCACCACGACGTCCCAAACACCGTCCAGCGGATCGGCGTCGGGCAGGCTCGGCTCGACAGGCAAGCCGGGCATGCCGGGCTCGACGGGCAGGCTGGGATCGCGTGGGCTTCCGGAATCTGTCACGTCAAGCAATCCTATGCGGCGCGTCGGCGCACCCGGCGCCCCGCCACCAAACCTGTGAGTGCGCTTCGCAAACCTGTGAGTGCGCCGTGCCCGCCTATGCTCGACGTGAAGATCTCAAGCACCTCAGGAGTCACCCATGTCCCCGCAGGACCTCGCGGCCACCGTCCGCTCCCTGATGCCCCGTGCGCAGACCGACCTGGCGGAGCTGGTGGCCCACCGCTCGATCGCGGACCCGCGCCAGTTCCCCGTCGAGGAGTGCCAGGCAGCGGCCCGCTGGGTCGCGGACGCCTTCGCCGCGGAGGGCCTGACGGGCGTTCGGCTGCTGGACACCCCGGACAGCACCCAGTCGGTCTACGGCGAGCTCGCCGGTCCGCAGGGCGCGCCGACCGTGCTGCTCTACTCGCACTACGACGTGCAGCCGCCGCTGGAGGAGGCCGCCTGGCAGACCCCGCCGTTCGAGCTGACGGAACGTGACGGGCGCTGGTACGGGCGCGGCGCGGCGGACTGCAAGGGCAACATCCTGATGCACCTGACGGCCCTGCGGGCGCTGCGAGCCACCTACGGCGAGGCGCTGCCGGTCGGGCTCAAGGTGATCGTCGAGGGCTCCGAGGAGCAGGGCACCGGCGGTCTGGAGCAGTACGCCACCGCCCACCCCGAGCTGCTGACGGCCGACGCCATCGTGATCGGCGACGTGGGCAACTTCGCGGCCGGCCTGCCGACCGCCACCGCCATGCTGCGCGGGATCGTCGAGGTCGAGGTCGAGGTCGCCACGCTGGCCGGCAACCTGCACTCGGGCCAGTTCGGCGGCGCGGCGCCCGACGCGCTCCTCGCGCTGGTCCGGATCCTCGGCACGCTGCACGACGAGCACGGCGCCACCACGATCAAGGGCCTGGAGTGCGACCGGAACTGGTCCGGCGTCGCCTACCCGGCCGAGCGCTTCCGGGCCGACGCCGCGGTGCTGGACGGCGTGCGGCTGATCGGCACCGACGGCGTGGCGGACCGGCTGTGGGCACGCCCGGCGGCGACCGTGCTCGGGATCGACGCCCCGTCGGTGTCCGGCGCCACCTCCTCGGTCCAGGCCCGCGCCAAGGCCGTGGTCAGCCTGCGGGTGCCGCCGGGCATCGGCACCGCCACGGCGCTGGAGGCGCTGACCGCCCACCTGGTGGAGGCCACCCCGTGGGGCGCGCAGGTCACCATCACCCCGACGGGCAGCGGCGAGGCGTTCCGCGCCGACACCAGCGGTCTGGCGTACGAGGCGCTGGGCGCGGCGATGCAGCAGGCCTACGGGGTCGAGATGGCGGTCTCCGGCATGGGCGGATCGATCCCGCTCTGCAACACGCTGCGCACGCTCTACCCGCAGGCGGAGATCGTGCTGATCGGCGTGGAGGAGCCGAGCACCAAGATCCACGCGGTCGACGAGAGCGTGGACCCGGCGGAGCTGGAGTCGATGTCGCTCGCCGAGGCGCTCTTCCTGCGGGGCTACGCGCAGGCCTGGGCCGCGCGGGGGTAGCTACCGGGGCGGGTCGGCCAGGTGCCGGGCCGCCGCCAGCAGGACCGCCCCGGCCGCCGTCCCGGCGCCGGCGCCGAAGCAGACGTCCTCGATCGGGCTGCGCGGCTGCCCGGGCCCGCGGACCTGCGTCGAACGGGCGACCCGGTGGGCGGCGCCCAGCGCGGCGGCGAGGCCGAGCAGACGCCGCCCGGCACTACGGCCGCCGACCGCCCGCGGCGGCAGCCCCTGCGAGGGAGGCAACTCCCGGGCCAGGTAGCGGCCGAGACCGCCGAGCGCGAGCGCCGACATCCCGTACTGCAGCACGGTGCACAGCGGCACCCCCGCCACCTCCCGGTTCAGCGCCGGCAGCAGCCGCACACCCGCCCGGCCCTGGTGGGTGAAGGCGTCGCAGCCCACGTGGGTGGCCGCCCCGACGGCGGCGGAGAGCGCGAACGCGGCCGCTTCCCCGCGACTCGGCCACCGCACGGACGGCGCGGTGGCCGCGTCGGCGGCCGCCGCCCAGCGGTCGGGCAGCAGAGCGAGCAGCGGCACCCGCACCCCGTACCAGCCCGCCACCAGCGCCCCCGCGATCGCGACGTCGACCGTGGGCACCGCCCACCAGCGGTGCGTCAGCACGCCGTGCCGGTACGCCCCGGGGCGCAGCGAGGCGGCGAAGTACGGCACGTCGGGCGCCATCGACCCGGCGACCAGCGCCGAGGCGATCAGCGGCCCGCGCCCGCGCACCCCTCGCAGCAGCGGCAGGACGGCGGCGGGGTGGCTGAGGGTGAACGGCACGCTCCCATCCTGCCGTACTCGTTCAGGGACGGTGGGCGGCCGGGCCGAGGGCGGCCGGGCGACCGGCCTCCAGGTAGCGCGGCTCACCCAGGACGCGCGCCTGCAGCGCGCCGCTCAGGCGGCGGAACCGGCCGTCCGTCAGCAGCGACCGTGCCTCGTCCAGGGTGACGAACCGCCAGGCGCGCAACTCGTCCGGGGGCAGCCGCAGGTCCGCGCGCTGGGCCGCGGTCAGCCGCCCACCGTCGTAGACCAGCCGCATGCCGCCGCGCCGCTGGCCGATCCGCGGCTCCCAGTCCACCGCGAGCAGCCGCAGCAGGCCGGGGTCCAGGCGCAGTCCCAGCTCCTCCTCGGTCTCCCGGACGGCGGCGCTGGTCGGCGCCTCGCCCTGCTCGACCACGCCGCCCGGGAACTCCCAGGCGGGCTTGTAGACCGGGTCGACCAGCAGCACCCGGTCCTGCTCGTCGAAGAAGAGCACCGCCGCGGCGACGGTGTCGCCGGCGCCGGCCGCGCTGCGCACGATCGGGCAGCGGCCGGCGCCCTCCTTGACCAGGGCGACCAGCGCCTCGGCCGTCTGGCGGGGCGTCAGGTGGTCGGTCCGCACGACGTGCGCGTCCCGGTGCAGCCAGGGCTGCGCCGCACGGTAGGCGGGCAGGTGGCCCCGGCGCCAGGCGCGTACCCGCTCGCTCGCTTCGCCGTCGCCGGGGAACTCCTCGCTCCGCTCGATGCGCTCCTGCAGGATCGTTTCCTCAGCGTGCAGCACGAAGTGGTGCACGCTGAGTCCGCGGGTCGCCAGTCTGCCGAAGATCTCGTCGCGGTAGTCCTCCCGCAGCAAGGTCATCGGCACCACCAGCGGCCCGGGCACCTCCGCCAGCATCGCCGCCGCCACCTCCGGCACCAGTCGGCGCCAGGACGGCAGGTCCTGGAAGTCGCCGACCTGGTCCAGCCGTTCCCGGGGCAGCAGTCTGCGCAGCGCGGAGCCGACCTGCTCCGGATCGTAGAGTGTGCTCCCGGGCAGCAGTTCGACCAGCTCCCGGCAGGCGCTGGTCTTGCCCGCACCGAATGTCCCGTTGACCCAGACGATCACGACTTCCCCTGACCTCGGGCGTCCCCGGCACCGTTCGCGCCGGGTGGTGGGCGGGCCCGCCCGCGCGCGGAACCGCCCGGCCTGGCCGAGTCACCCCCACGCACCGGCGGTCCGGCACCACCCCGGTGGTACCCGTTCTGCCCGACGTCTCAAGCCTGCTGACGCAACGTCACCGACAGCTTCACCTCGCCGCCACTCGCAGAGCAGCGGCCGCGGCACCGACGAGACCGGCGTCGGTGGCCAGCTCCGCCGGGCAGACCCGCAGGCCGCGCACGTAGCTCAGCGTCGCGTACTGCGCCAACTGCGCCCGCAGCGGCCCGAACAGCAGCTCGCCCGCCTGGGCGACGCCGCCACCGATCACCACCACGTCCAGCTCGACCAGGGTCGCGGTGGCCGCAATACCCGCCGCCAGCGCCTGTCCGGCCCGGGCGAACGCGGCCAGCGCCCGCGGATCACCCGCCCGGGCCGAGGCCGCCACCGCGGCGGCGCCCGGACCGTCGGCCGGATCCGGGCGCCAGCCGGCCGCCCGCGCGTGCCGGGCGATCGCCGTCCCGCTGGCAAGCCCCTCCAGGCAGCCGCGCCCGCCGCACGGGCAGGGGTCGCCGTCCAGGTCCACGCTGATGTGGCCGATGTGGCCGGCGTTGCCGGAGGGCCCCGGGTAGAGCGAGCCGCCCAGCACCAGGCCGCCGCCGACGCCGGTGGAGACCACCATGCAGAGCGCGTTGTCGAAGCCGCGGGCGGCGCCCAGCCAGTGTTCGGCGGCGGTCATCGCCACACCGTCGCCGGTCAGCACCACCGGTCTGCCGTCGGCGAGTTCGCGCACCCGCGCGACCAGCGGGAAGTCGCGCCAGCCGGGGATGTTCACCGGGCTGACGGTCCCGCGGACCGCGTCCACCGGCCCGGCGCTGCCCAGGCCCACCAGCGCCACCCGCGCCCAGTGCGCTCCGCCGGCCGAGGCGGCCAGCTCGGCCAGCACCGCGGCGACCACGTCGAGGACCACCTCGCCGTCCGCCTTGGCCGGCGTCGGCCGCTCGGTGCGGTGGTGCAGCGCGCCGTCGTCCGCGCCCACCAGAGCCCCAGCGATCTTGGTCCCGCCGATGTCGATCGCCGCCACCAGCGCCTGACCGCTCTTCATCCGCCCGCCTCCAGCTACGTCGTTCCCGGCCGCCGACCCTACCCGCCGCGCTACGTCGGCACCCGCCTCCACCAGCGCCTGGACACCGCGAGCCGATCGGACGGACAATCAGCTCCGTGACCTCTCCCGAGTTTCGGACCAGTACGGCAGCTCCCGCCTGGCCGGCGCGCCCCTCCGAGGCCGAGCGGGAGCAGGCGCTGGCCGTGCTCCGCGACGGCGCCGGGGACGGCCGCCTCTCGCACGACACCTTCATGCACCGGATGGAGCTCGTGCTCGCCGCCCGCAGCCGGGCCGAACTCAAGGCCGTGCTGGCCGACCTCCCCGCCGACGGGCCGCTCGCCCGCCGCGCGCTGCGCACGGTCGGACGGCTCTCCGCCTTCGCCGTCCGGCTGCGCAGTGCCTGGCGGGCGGAGCGGCTGCCCGGCCTGACGCTCCCCCGGCTCGGCCCGCAGGCCCTGCTGATCGGCCGCGCCCCCGGCAGCGACCTGCGGCTGGCCGACTCCTCGGTCTCGCGCTCGCACGCCGAGCTGCGCCGCGAGGCGGACGGCTGGGTGCTCTACGACCTCGGCTCCACCAACGGCACGCACGTCAACGGCCACCGGGTGACCGGCGCCGTCCCCGTCCACCCCGGCGACCAGGTCGCCTTCGGCGGCCTCGCCTTCCGCCTCGCTGGGACTTAGCTCTCCAGCAGGCGCTTCTTCAGCACCTTGCCCAGCGCGTTGCGCGGCAGCTCGTCGACCAGGACCACCCGGCGCGGGCGCTTGTGGACGGAGAGCCGCTCGGCCACGAAGGCCGTCAGCTGGTCGCCGGTCACCGGGCCGTCGGGGATCACGAAGGCCACCACCAGCTGGCCCAGGTCCGCGTCCGGGGCGCCGACCACGGCGGCGTCCGCGACGGCGGGGTGGTCGCGCAGGGCGGCCTCGACCTCGCCGGCGCCGATCTTGTAGCCGCCGCTCTTGATCACGTCCACCGAGGCGCGGCCGACGATCCGGTGGAATCCGTCGGGGCCGATGATGGCGACGTCGCCGGTGCGGAACCAGCCGTCGGGCGTCCAGGCCTCGGCGTTCGCCTCCGGTCGGCCGAGGTAGCCGTCGAAGAGGGTGGGCCCGGCGACCTGGAGCTCGCCGAGGCTCTCACCGTCCGAGGGGACGGCCGAGCCGCCGTCCTCGCCGACCAGCCGGGTGCGCACGCCGTCCACCGGCAGCCCGACGCTGCCGGGCCGGCGCTCGCCGTCCACCCGGGTGCTGAGCGTGATCAGCGTCTCGGTCATGCCGTAGCGCTCGATCGGCGCGTGCCCGGTGACGGCGGCCAGGCGCTCGAAGACGGGCACCGGCAGCGGCGCGCTGCCCGAGACCAGCAGCCGGGCGCCGGCCAGCGCGCGCGCCGAAGCTTCGTCGGCGGCGATCCGCGACCACACGGTGGGGACGCCGAAGTACAGCGTGCCGCCGGCCTCGGCGTAGCCGGCGGGGGTCGGCCGGCCGGTGTGCACCAGTCGGCTGCCGGTGCGCAGCGCGCCCAGCACGCCCAGCACCAGGCCGTGCACGTGGAACAGCGGCAGGCCGTGCACCAGGGTGTCCTCGGAGGTCCAGTCCCACGCCGCCGCCAGCGCGTCCAGTCCGGCCGTCAGCGCGCCGCGCGACAGCTGGACGCCCTTGGGCGGCCCGGTGGTACCGGAGGTGTAGAGCACCAGGGCCGCGCGGTCCCCGGACGGCTCGGGGTGTCGGACGCCGGTGGTCTCGGCGAGGTCCACCGGCAGCGCCGCGAGGGCCCCGAGTGCGTCGGCCGGCGCCCCGGCCAGCAGGTCGGCGCCGGAGTCGCGCAGGATGTGGTCGCGCTCGACGGGCCCGGCGTCGGGCGCCAGCGGGACGACCGGCACGCCCGCCAGCAGCCCGCCGACGATCGCCACCACGCTCTCCAGCGTCGGCCGGGCCACCACCGCGAGCGCCGAGGCACCCGCGGCCCGCCCGGCCACCACCGAAGCCGCCCCGAGCAGCTGCTCGCGCGAGAGCGTCCGTCCGTCGATCCGCAGTGCGTCGGCGCTGTCGCCGAACCGGCCCTGAAGTGCCGTCAACAGTTCCACGGGGGCACTCTACGACCCGCCGCAACGCCGCAGGGCGCGACCCTTCTGTAAGAAGGATCACGCCCTGCGGTACGGCAGGCGGTGCTCAGGAGGCGGTGCTCAGCCCTTGCGCGCCTTGACCTCGGCGGTCAGCTGCGGCAGAACCTGGAACAGGTCGCCGACCACGCCGTAGTCGACCAGCTCGAAGATCGGCGCCTCGGCGTCCTTGTTGATCGCGACGATCGTCTTCGAGGTCTGCATGCCGGCCCGGTGCTGGATCGCGCCGGAGATGCCCGCCGCGACGTACAGCTGCGGGGAGACCTGCTTGCCGGTCTGGCCGACCTGGTTGCTGTGCGGGTACCAGCCGGCGTCGACGGCGGCACGCGAGGCGCCGACGGCCGCGCCGAGCGAGTCGGCCAGCTCCTCGACGACCCGGAAGCCCGACGCCTCGCCGACGCCGCGGCCACCGGAGACCACGATCGCGGCCTCGGTCAGCTCGGGACGGCCCGAGGCGACCCGCGGGGTGCGCGAGGTGACCTTGGCGGCGTTGCCGGTGAACGCGACGGTGACGTTCTCGACCGCGCCGGCGGCCGGGGCGGCCTCCGGGGCGACGGCGTTCGGCTTGACGGTGATGACCGGGGCGCCGTGCGACACCTTCGACTTCACCTGGAAGGACGCGGCGAACACCGACTGGGTGGCGACCGGACCGCCGTCGCCGGCCTCCAGGTCGACGGCGTCGGTGAGGATGCCGGAGCCCAGGCGGAGCGCGACGCGGGCCGCGATCTCCTTGCCCTCGCCGGACGAGGTGACCAGAACCGCGGCGGCGTCGGCCGCCTTGGCGATCTGGGTCAGCGCGTCCACCTTCGGGACCACCAGGTAGTCGGCGAACTCGGCGCCGTCGGCGACGTACACCTTGGCCGCGCCGAACTCGGCGGCCTTGGCGGCGATGTCGGCGGCAGCGGCGCCGGCACCGAGCACGACCGCCGAGGGCTCGCCGATGCGGCGGGCCAGGGTCAGCAGTTCGAGGGCGGGCTTGCGGACCACACCGTCGGCGTGGTCCACGAGAACCAGGATTTCAGCCATGATTCGTTACTCCTGATTGAACGTGAGGTCCGGACGGCGGGGTCAGATGAACTTCTGGTCGGCGAGGTAGCCCGCGAGCTGCTTGCCACCCTCGCCCTCGTCCTTGACGATCGTTCCGGCGGTACGGGCCGGACGCTCGGTGATGGTCTCCACGGCGGTCCAGGAACCGGCCAGGCCGACCTCGTCCGCCTCGATGCCCAGGTCGTCCAGGTCGTAGGACTGAACCGGCTTCTTCTTGGCGGCCATGATGCCCTTGAAGGACGGGTAGCGGGCCTCGCCCGACTGGTCGGTCACCGAGACGACGGCCGGCAGCGCGGCCTCGACCAGCTCGGTCGCGGCGTCGCCGTCGCGGCGGCCCTTGACCGTGCCGTCCTCCACCGAGACCTCGGAGAGCAGGGTGACCTGCGGCAGGCCCAGGCGCTCGGCCAGCAGGGCCGGCAGCACGCCCATGGTGCCGTCGGTGGAGGCCATACCGCAGATGACCAGGTCGAACCCGGTCTTCTCCAGGGCCTTGGCGACGATCGCGGAGGTCCCGATCACGTCGGTGCCGTGGATGTCCTCGTCGTTGACGTGGACCGCCTTGTCGGCACCCATCGACAGCGCCTTCTTCAGCGCGTCCTTGGCGTCGTCGGGACCGACGGTGAGGACGGTCACCTCGGCGTCGCCATTGGCCTCGGCGATCCGGAGCGCCTGCTCCACGCCGTACTCGTCCAGCTCCGACAGCAGGCCGTCGACGGCCTCCCGGTCGGTGGTGGTGTCGTCCGCGAAGCGACGGTCACCGGTCGCGTCGGGCACGTACTTCACACAGACAACGATCCTCAAGCTCACGGCCTGTCTCCTGTACTGGTCTCGTCCGGCGGCTGCGGCGGTGCAACGTACGGGAGCGCACGCAGCGCCACCCGCTTCGGGCAGCGCATTCCTGCTGCCCGACCGGCACTTCCGGCAGCATACTCGGCAGTATCCTGCTCTGGTTACTCGTCAGTATCTAAATACCGGTCGCCCACATCTTCCCGCAATAACAGGGCGCTCTACCGCCTGATCATTGTGACGAAGCTCTCGGCTCCACCGGCCCCGCAACCCACCGGGAAACCGCTGCTCAGAATGCCTGCGCCAGGGCGGCGATGACGTCGGCCCGGCGGGGCTGCCCGGAGGCCGGGCGCACCACCCTGCCGGAGGCGTCCAGCACCAGCACCGTCGGGGTGCGCAGGATGTCCAGCCGGCGGACCAGTTCGAGGCGCCGCTCGGCGTCTATCTCGACGTGCTCGACGCCCTCCACCATCCCCGCGACGTCCGCCAGGATCCGGCGGGTCGCCCGGCAGGGCTGGCAGAAGGCGGTGGAGAACTGGACGAGCGTCGCACGCTCCCCCAACCCGGCCCCCTCGCCGAGATCGGCGGCGGACAGCAGCACGGCGTCATCCATACGGACAGTGTGCGGCACGGCCCGGGGTGTGAGATCTACCTGCCGGTTCGCCGCATGCCGCCGGCCTCCGTTAGCACCGCCGGGCCACTTCGCGCAGCCCGAGCGGCCGGGATGTGACGATGCTCTCCTCGCCGCGGGGGCCGCCCAGGTGACAGATGGCACTCGTTCGGGGGACGATCGTCACAGAATCACCCGTGGCAGCCGCGGCGTGCCGCGCCCCGAGCCCGGTCCGCCACGACCGTGCGGGTGCCGCCGCACCGGGCTCGCGCCCGTGGGAAGAAGTAGGGCTGATCGTGGCAGAGTTCGTGTACCCGCCGGTGATCCGAACCGCGATGACCGTCTTTCGTGCGCTCGACTGCAAGATCAAGATTATCGGCGCGGAGCATGTCCCGGCCTCCGGCGGTGCCGTCCTGGTCAGCAATCACATCAGCTATCTCGATTTCCTCTTCGCCGGCTTCGGCATGGTGAAGGGCGCCAAGCGCAAGACCCGCTTCATGGCCAAGGAGGAGGTCTTCCGGCACCGGATCTCCGGCCCGCTGATGCGCGGTATGAAGCACATCCCGGTCGACCGGACCGACGGCCAGCCCGCGTACGAGGCGGCGGTGCGCGCGCTGCGGGCGGGCGAGGTGGTCGGTGTCTTCCCGGAGGCCACCATCTCCCGCTCCTTCACGCTGAAGAAGTTCAAGACCGGCGCGGCCCGGATGGCCGCCGACTCCGGTACCCCGCTGCTCCCGGTCATCCTCTGGGGCACCCAGCAGCTCTGGACCAAGGGCCGGCCCAAGACGCTCACCAAGCGGCACGTCCCGGTGATCATCATGATCGGCGAGCCGATCCACCTGGAGCCCGGGGACAAGCCGGTGATGGTCACCCGTCGCCTGCGCGCCGCGATGACCGAGATGCTCGACCGGGCCCAGCAGATGTACCCGACCAAGCCCACCGGGCCGGACGACACCTGGTGGATGCCGGCCCACCTCGGCGGCACCGCGCCCACGCTGGAGGTCGCGGAGGCCGAGGACGAGCAGGAGGCGGCAGCCAAGGCCGCCCGCCGCGCCGCGGCAGCCGAGGCGGCAGCCCGGAACTGACGCCGCCGCGTTCTCATCGCTCGACCACAAGCCCCGGACGGTAGCCGCCGTCCGGGGCTTCTGTGCAACCGGGCCGCGCCGCGCTCGCACAAATCGGCCAACGTCCTTGCCCAGGTGGGCGATCCGGCACTCATCGCAGATCGGCCCGGACAGCCGGTTTCGGTCCGACTCCATGCTGCGACCATGGCCGAAAAGTCACACCTGTTCATGAATATGCCAATGACATTTTCGTCTCATCGGACCTCCCTCGGTAGCCTTCCGTGGTGCGACTGCGACGCGGTGTAGCAGTCGCCGCGTGCCCCACACGCCCTCCGACCAGCCGCCGTGACCTCCGAAGGAGCCCGTGTGCCGGGTATCGACGAATGCCTGTCCCAGGCGATGACGATTGCCGGTGCGCGAGGCGTGAGCCTCATCGACTGGAGCAGTGGCCTGACGCTCGGGGCGTCCGGCGACAGCCCCACCGGGGACCACGAGGCGACCGCGGCGGAGGCGACCGACCTGGTCCGCGCCGCCGCCGAGAGCCCCGCCTTCGCCGATCCGGACGATGCCGGCACACCCGTGCGGGACATCATCGTCACGTCCGACCGCAGCTACCACCTGCTCTGCTTCGTCGGCACCGTCTTCGACAGCCGGCTCGCCCTGCACCTCTGGCTCGACCGCGCCGTCGGGAACCTGGCCACCGCGCGCTTCCGCCTGCAGGCCATAGCGGAGGAGCTGGTGCTGGGATGAACGAGACGCCGGGTGAACCGGTCGGTGAGCCGCTGGGCGGGCCACCGGGCGAGGCCGTCGAGCGGCTGGCCGAACGGCGGGCCACCGGTGCGGTGCGCTGCGGGAGCGGCTCCGTCTACCTCGAAGCGGGCGTCGTCGTGCACGCCGAGAACGAGCTCGCGACCGGCCTGGACGCGCTGCTGACCCGCTGCGGCCGAATACCGCCGGACGCCTGGCGGGCTTCGCTCCGTGCCTTCGGCGCCGAGCACCGGGTCGGCCGGATGCTGGTCGAACAGGGCCACCTGACCCAGGGCGAACTGGAACTCTGCCACCTGGGCGCGCTGCACGACGCCGCGTTCTTCACCCTGGGCGCCCGGCCCACGGCCACCTCGGGCGCCTCCTTCGAGCCAGGCGTGCGGCACTGGCTCGGCCCGGTGAACGGGGTCAGCGCGCGACTGCTGCGGCGGGAGGCGGTACGGCGACGGGATCTGCTGGAACGGATCTGGCCCTGCCCGCAGGTCGACACCGCCCCGGTGGTACCGGCCGCGCCCGCTGCCCGCCGACGGTCCCGGACCAGCCTGCGCCAGCGCGAGCTGCTGCACCACGCCGACGGCCGAAGAACCCCGGCGGACCTCGCCCGCCTGCTGGGCCGCTCCGCCTTCTCCACGACGGTCGAGGTACGCCGGCTGGCCGCCGCCGGACTCGTCGCCACCCCGCTGCCCGGCGCCTCCCCGCTGCTCGACGCTCCGCTCCCCGCGACCGCCGTCGCCGGACTCCAGCGCCGTACCCCGGGTGCCGCGCTGCGACGCCCGTCTCCCCCGCTGTCCGCCCACGACCCGGACATCGCTCTGCTGTACCGGGTCAGAACCGCACTGGAGGCTCGACTTTGACTTCCTCTCCGTCCGCGGCCACCTCCTCATGGCCATGAGGCGGGCGCTGAAACAGCGCACCGGAAGGAGGCAACTGATCGCCCTGGAAACCGAGTTGCTGGCCGAGCTCCGAGCTCTCAAGAACCGGGTGCCACATCTGGCAGGTGGTCTGGTGGCCAGCATGGACGGTCTGTTGATCGTCCATGACACCCACGACACCGAACCCGAGGGCCTGGCCGCGATGACCGCCGCGTCACTGGGTCTGGCCCAACGCCTGGCCGACGCCACCGGCCAGGGGGAGTTCCGGGAGTCCCTGGTCCGCGGCGAGAACGGCTATGTGGCGACCTACGCGGCCGGGCCCGTCTGCGTACTCACCGTGCTGGCCCACCCGGACGTCAACGTCGGGCGCCTGCACCTGGAGTCCCGGCGCTCAGCCCAACGGATCGGCACACTGCTGGCCGGCCCGACTCCCCGCCCGCCCCTTCCCCATGACGACCCATCAGCATGACCCCGCACGACCCCGCACCGTTTGACCGACGACCGAGAAGATGAGGACTGACAGACCATGGCAGACGTGGACACGACGCTCCGACTGGCGATGACCACCGTGGAGGGCGCCATCGGCGCCGCGCTGGTGGACTACAACAGCGGAATGGCCCTGGGCACCGTGGACGGACCGGGCGGGCTGGACCTGACGGTCGCCGCGGCCGGCAACACGGACGTCGTACGTGCCAAGATGCGCACGATGGAGATGCTCGGGCTGAACGACGGCATCGAGGACATCCTGATCACCCTGAGCAGCCAGTACCACATGATCAGGCCGCTGACCGGTCGGTCCGGAAAGGGGCTCTTCCTCTACATGGCCCTCGACAAGCGCCGAGCGAACCTGGCCATGGCCCGCCACCAGCTGGCCCGCATCGAGGCCGACCTGGAGGTCTGACCGGAGCCAGACGTCGACCGGCCCGGGGCAATCCGAACTGCGGATTGCCCCCGGGCCGGCGGCGTTTAGGCTCGGAAACGCAAAGAACCCCCATCCGCTGGGCGGATGGGGGTTCTTTGGAATGATTGTTCGGCGGCGTCCTACTCTCCCACAGGGTCCCCCCTGCAGTACCATCGGCGCTGTGAGGCTTAGCTTCC
>NZ_JARZAI010000026.1 GCF_029893355.1 Kitasatospora sp. MAA4 | reverse complement strand
CGGCGCCCTTTTTGGGGCCCCGGCCCCGGCGGCCCCGGGTTTGGGCCCCGCTGGGAACCGCCCCCCCCTCGGGGGGGGCCCGGGGGGTTCCCCCCCCCCGGCCCCCCGCCACGTCCCGCCGTCCTGCCTAGTCCAGCGCCTGCGCGAGGTCGGCGACCAGGTCGGCGGCCGACTCGATGCCCACCGAGACCCGCACCAGGTCGGCCGGCACCTCCAGCGCCGAGCCCGCCACCGAGGCGTGGGTCATCCGGCCCGGGTGCTCGATCAGCGACTCCACGCCACCCAGCGACTCACCCAGCGTGAACAGCTTGGCGCGGTTGCAGACCTCCACCGCCGCCTCCTCGCCACCGGCGACCCGGAACGAGACCATCCCGCCGAAGGCCTTCATCTGCTTGGCGGCGATCTCGTGGTTCGGGTGCTCGGCCAGGCCCGGGTAGAACACCTGGGTGACCTTCGGGTGCCGGGTCAGCAGCGCCACGATCTCCTCGGCGTTGGAGGTGTGACGGTCCATCCGGACGCCCAGCGTCTTGATGCCGCGCATCACCAGCCACGCGTCGAACGGGCCGGAGACCGCGCCCATCGCGTTCTGGTGGTAGGCCAGTTCCTCACCGAGACCGGCGTCGGCCGCCACCAGGGCGCCGCCGACCACGTCCGAGTGGCCGCCCATGTACTTGGTGGTGGAGTGCACGACCACGTCCGCACCCAGCGCCAGCGGCTGCTGGAGGTACGGGCTGGCGAAGGTGTTGTCCACCACCAGCAGCGCGTTCGCGTCGTGCGCGATCTGCGCGACGGCGGCGATGTCGGTGATGCCGAGCAGCGGGTTGCTCGGGGTCTCCACCCAGACGGCCTTGGTGTTCGGGCGCAGCGCCTCGCGCACCTTGGCCGGGTGCTGGGTGTCGGCGACCGAGAACTCCACGCCCCACCGGCTCAGCACCTTGGCGAAGAGCCGGAAGGTGCCGCCGTAGGCGTCGTTCGGGATGACGATGTGGTCGCCGGGCTGCAGCACGGTACGCAGCAGGGTGTCCTCGGCCGCCAGACCGGAGGCGAAGGCCAGGCCGCGCCGGCCGCCCTCCAGTGCCGCGAGGCACTCCTCCAGCGCCGAGCGGGTCGGGTTGGCCGAACGGCTGTACTCGTAGCCGTCGCGCAGGCCGCCGACGCCGTCCTGCTTGTACGTGGATACCTGGTAGATCGGAGGGACGACGGCCCCGGTCCGGGGGTCTGCTTCCTGACCCGCATGGATGGCGATGGTCTCGAAGCCCTGGGGAGACTGGTGCTGGTGCTCGCTCATGGCACCTGAGCGTAGTGGCAGCACCGAATTCCGGCGCCCGGGTCGTCGGGGAACGCGACCCGCGAGCCGTGGAATCTCCCGTCGACGTGCGGTGTTGACGAAACCATGCTGTTCAACCGCCACAAGACCGAGCTCGTCACCGCCGACCAGGCCCTGCCCGGCCGGACGGCGCCCGCCTTCACGCTGACCGAGCCGCACACCGTGCTCGGCACCCCGCTCACCGGGCCGTACCCCGCCGGGCTGGAGATCGCCGACTTCGGCCTCGGCTGCTTCTGGGGCGCCGAGCGGACGTTCTGGAAGCTCCCCGGCGTCTGGACCACCCTGGTCGGCTACCAGGGCGGCCACTCGCCGAACCCGACATACGAGGAGGTGTGCAGCGGCCGGACCGGGCACACCGAGGCCGTCCGGGTGGTCTACGACCCGGCCCTGATCAGCTACGAGACCCTGCTGAAGACCTTCTGGGAGGCGCACAACCCCACCGAGGGCTTCCGCCAGGGCAACGACGTCGGCACCCAGTACCGCTCCGCCGTCTACACCCACTCCGCTGCCCAGCTGGCCGCCGCCGAAGCCACCCGCGACGCCTTCCAGCCCGCCCTCACCGCGCTGGGCCTCGGCCCGATCACCACCGAGGTCGCCCCGGCCGGCCCCTTCTTCCCCGCCGAGCCCTACCACCAGCAGTACCTGTCCGACGCCAAGAACCCCGGCGGCTACTGCGGCCTCGGCGGCACCGGCGCGAGCTGCCCGATCGGCGTCGCGAGGACGGACAGCTGACAGTCCCGTCCAGTCCCGTCAGATCCCGGTGCGCTCCACCGGGATCCACAACTGCGCGTCCGACTCCGACCAGTCCTTCGACGGCCGGGTGCGCAGGATCTCCGGCCCCGGCCGGGTGGCGTACGGGTTGGACGGGAACCACTGCGTGAACACGTCCCGCCACATCTCCTGCAAGGCCCGCGGATACGGCCCGGTGCTCTCGAAGACCGCCCAGGTGCCCGCCGGGACGGTCACCGACTCCAGGTCCTCGGGGACGTCCGCGTTGCTCACCACCGCGTGCCAGTAGTCGAGTTCGGCCCCCTCCTCACGGCTGTCGGTGACGTACACGATCGCCGAGACGATCCCCTCCGGCTCCTGGTCGGACAGCCGCGCGATCCGCCCCACGGTCTCCGGTCCGACGCTCTGGATGTGCGCGGCGATGGCCGGGTTCACCCCCTCGTGGACCTGCGGGACGCGCGCCACCTTCCCGACGACACGGAACTCTTCCTTCTCCACGATCCGGTACCTCATGGTGGTGCTCCCCTCGACGACGAGACGGAAGGACATCCGGGGCTGCGACTGCAACGCCGCACCGGTCCGCCGGGCCTCACCCGGCCCGACCCCGTGCACCGCACGGAACGCCCGCGCGAACGCCTCGCCCGACCCGTACCCGTACCGCGTCGCGACCTCCAGCAGCGTCCGCTCGCTCCCGAGCACCTCGGCCCCCGCGACGGTCAGCCGCCTGCGCCGGATGTACTCCGACAGCGGGACCCCCGCCAGCGCCGTGAACAGCCGCCGCAGGTGGTACTCGGACGTGAGGGCGATGCGGGCCAACTCGGCCGCCTCGATCTGCTGGTCGAGGTTGCGCTCGATGTGGTCCATGGCCAGGTTCAGCCGTTCCAGCACCCCGGGTCTCCTTCCCTTGTGATCACCAATCTAGGAAGGACCCACCCTGCCGCACCCGACATCCCGTGCCCACTTCTGTCGGGTGACCTAGAAAAGAAGCGTGCAGTGGACAGTTCGGCCGCGCGGTTCCTGAAGGACGACAGCGCCGGCCTGCGGCTGCTGATGGACGCCGTCGACCTGCTCGCCACCGACCCCAGGCCCGAAGGCTCCGCCCCCTACGGCTCCCCCGACCTGCGCCGCATGCACGTCGGCCCGTACCGGGTCATGTACGAGATCACCGAACACACCGTCACCATCGTCGTCCTACACCTCGGCCGCCTCGCCTAACGGGTTGCCGACGGGGGGCATGCCGCAGGGGGCGGCAGCCGTGGATCGGCTGCCGCCCCCTGCGGGGTGTCTCGCTGCTACGGCTTCGCGAAGTAGCCGAAGGCGTCGACGACGGCGTGGGTGTGGCCGCTGTGGTTGTAGACGTCGACCTGGCCGTTGGCGCCCAGGCCCGTGGTCACCAGGTTTGGAACCGTCTGACCGGCCGCGAAGTTGACGCTCGACGTACCCGGGCGGGCACCGCCGTCGGGGTAGACGGCGAGGAAGCCGGGCAGGTCGGGCTCGGTAGCCGTCACGTTCAGGACCGCACCCGTCGCGGACGCCGGGATACCGGCCGTGCCGGCCACCTGCACGGGCAGCACGCTGTCCGTACCGATCGGCGTGCCGGCGCCGTTGCGGGTGTCCACCAGGCGGCTGGGCACGATCGGGGTGAACGCGCCCTGGGCGGTGAGGTCGTAGTAGCCAACCACGTCGGCCACCGCGTCGGTGTTCCCGTTGGCGTTGCTGATCCAGACCTCGCCACCATGGATCGGCACGATCACCTGGTTGGCCGCGGTCTCGCCCGCGGCGAAGTTGAGGCTGGAGGTGTCCCGGCTGTAGTTGTTGATGGTCGCGGTGAGGAAGCTCGGCTGGTCCGCGTCGGTCGCGGTGAGGTTGAGCACCACGGCGTCGACGTTGGCGGGCAGACCGAGCTGGGCCGGGATCGGGAAGTGGACCCATCCGGCCGGGCCGATCTTGGCGGCCGTTCCCGTCCCCTGCCCGGTGCGGGTGTCCAAGACCCGGGTGGGCGTCACGGAGGTGAAGCGGTCGCGGGGGAGAGAGCTGTAGTAGCCGACGATGTCGGCGACCAGGTCGACCGTGCCGCTGTTGTTGTAGATCTTGATCGACCCGTCGGCCCCGATCGGAACGGTGACCAGGTGGGCGGCGTTCTGACCGGCGACGAAGTTGCTGTTCGAGGTAATCGGCCGGGACTGGCCCGACGGGTAGGCGCTGAGGAAGCTGGAGTCGGTCGGGTCCACCGCGGTGAGGTTGAGGACGACGGCCGTCGCCTGCCACACGGCGGGCGACGATGTGCCACCGGAGATGTTCAGGCTGAGCACGCCGCCGGGGCCGAGCCGCTTGGCCGGCGCGCCGAGCCCGATCCGGGTGTCCAGGATGCGCCCGCTGCTCGCGCTGAAGTACCCGGGCTGGTAGGCGACGGTCACCGGCTGGGTCACCGTGTTCGTCCCGCCCGCGCTGTCCTTCACGGTCGCGCTGACCTGGTAGGTACCGGGAGCGGCGTAGATGTGGGAGCAGTCGCCGAGTTGGCCGTTGCAAACCGCCGGGGCGCTGCCGTCACCGAAGTCGACCTGCCGGGAGACGATCGGCCACGAGCCGGTCGACTTGGACGGATCGGCGGTGTAGCTCAGCGGACGGCCACCATCGGTCGGCGCGACGGACAGGACGGCGTGCGGCGGGCCGGGGTCGCCTACCACCACGGTCCCGTCGTCGACGGCCGACATCCGGCTACCGAGGTTGTCGGTGACGGTCACCATCGGCTCGAAGTTGCCGCGGGACGTGTAGACGTGGGAGACCTTCGGCGAGGACGACGTCACAACCGGCGTACCGTCGCCGAAGTCGAACGCGTAGGACGTCGACGTCGGTGTCCACTGGTTGGTGGCGGAGGCCGTCAGGTTGACTGTGAGCGGGTAGGCGCCCTGAGTCTGGTCGCCGGTCAGCCCGGCCGCGGTCAGGCCCTGCCGCTCGTGCGCACCCCGGTCGCGGTATCCGCCCCCGGTGCCGGTGTTCGGCGTCTGGGGGTCGTCCACGGCGGGGGTGCCGTCGATGTCCGTGGCGAGTTCGCCTGGCGCGTTGGCGTCGGCGGAGTCGACGGCCGGCGAGCCGGCCATCAAGGCACCCCACTGGGACAGCGGGTCCGCGGTGCTGTCATGCGCGCCCTGGCCGGTGGCCTGCTGGAAGGCGGCCTGGGTCGGGTAGACCGCGTTGTTCCAGCGGTAGGGGGCTGCCCCGGCGAGCGGGTGGAAGATGTTGTAGTCGGCCGTGGTGCCGGAGACGGCCGCCGCGGCGACCGTCAGGCCGACGGTGCTGCCAGCGGAACACTTGGCGTCGGGAGCGGCGACGTTGTTCTCGACGGTGGAGCCGGTGGACACCCCCAGCAGGCTGATCCCGAGGTCGCAGCCGTTCGACATGGTGTTGCTGGTGACCACGGTGCCGGGAGCATCGGTGGCGAGCACCGCACCCTGACTCGGGGTGCTGAACTGGTTGGTGGTGATGACCGTGCCCGGGACGCCGGTGTCCACCTGGATCGCCGGACCGCTGGTGGGGTCGACATCGGAGAAGTTGTTGCGGCTCACTGTGACGCCGGACGTCGCACCGCTGAGCCCGACGGCGACGTCCGGCCCCGTGCCCTCCTGAGGGATCGAGTCGTGGTCGATGGTGACCCGCGAGGAGTCACTCACCTGGATGCCCCCGGCGCGCCCGTCGACCTCCAGGTCGCGGACCACCACGTCATGGGCACCGCTCACGGTGATCGCGGGCCCGCTGCCGGACAAGGGCTGGATGACCGAGCTAAGCTCGTCCGTTCCGGGATAGGCGCTGGTGAAGACGATCGGCTGCTGCGGTGCCCCCGATCGCGTGATGGTGACGTGCTCGTTGAACTGGCTGTTACGCATGAAGACGGTCTGACCGGGCATCACGACATTGGCCGCCGCGGAGACCGTGCAGTACGGCAGGGCGTCCGTGCCCGTTCCGGTGTCGGAGCAGGCGACGGTGTTGTCGACGAACAGGGTGGTCGCGTCCGCGGCTGCCGCGGGGACCAAGGGGAGGCCGACTCCCAGAACGGTGGCGCAGGCCACGGTGGAAACGGCGAATGGACGAAGGCGCATCTCGGTACTGTCCCCCAGGGCTTCACTGCGCCCGGGCTCCCGGACGGGAGGCTTCCGCAGCGCGAGCAGCAGTATTCCCGAACGCGTTCGAGTCCCCGCACGCACCCCCCGCCATGATCACGTTAGATCGCGCTGCCGGCATCCGACGGTGCCGCGTTTCTGCAACGAGCGTGGGAGAAACGGCGCGGAGTCGACTCGACCTCGAACTCGAAGCTGTCGCCCTCCGGGTCGTACTGGGTCTGCGCGGACTCCCAGGTGGCCTGGGTCAGTTCGACGCCGGGGACGCCGCTGAGCAGCGCAACAGCGTTGCCACCGGGGTCGACCTCGCAGCCCGGGAAGTGCCTGCGGCCTGGTGTCAGATGAGGCGGCTGGTGGCCAGTGGGCGGGCGCGTTCGGCCAGTTCTCGGACGTAGGGGTTGCGGCTGTGCGGCTGGACGGCGGAGAGCATCGCACGGAAGCGGTCGCCGGCGCGGCCGGACTGGACGTGCGGATAATCATCAAGGGCGAGCTGCCAGGACTGGACGGCTTCCTCCAGGCGCCCGGCCTCCAACTTCCCCTCGGCAATCATCCCTTAGGCGGCAGGCCGGATCTCCGCCAGGATCGCTTCCGCTCCCTGGTCGAGGAGCCGTCCCCCCACCAGCACGCCCAGATTCTCCGGCTCGGACAGCGGGCCCGAGAGGCGTGCGTCGACCTGCTTCGACCCGTCCAGCGAAGTGACCTGCGCGTGCAGGGTGAGCACCCCGTCAACCGCCTTGGCGTACGCGCCGATCGGCACCGAGCACCCGCCGTGCAGCTCGGCGAGCATCGCCCGCTCGGCCCGCACCTCGGCGTCCGTCAGCAGGTCCCCGGCGGTGGCCAGGATCTCCCTAGCCGACTCGTTGTCCGCACGGATCTGGATACCCAGCGCGCCCTGCCCCGGGCTCGGCGGGAACCGGTCGAGCGGCAGCAGCTCGCCGATCGCGTCGTCCAGGCCGAGCCGCTTGAGACCGGCCGCAGCCAGCACCACGGCGTCCAGGTTCATCGTCCTGAGCTTGTTCAGGCGGGGCGGGACGTTGCCGCGGATCGGCACGAACACCAGGTCCGGCCGCGCGTGGCGGAGTTGGGCGATGCGGCGGGCCGCCGAGGTGCCGATCCGCGCGCCGTGCGGCAGGTCGGCGAGCGTGGAGCCGCACAGTGCGTCCCGTACGTCCTCGCGGCCGGGCGGGGGCAGCAGGGCCAGGCCCGACGGGTTACTGGTCGGCAGGTCCTTCAGCGAGTGGACGATCACGTCCGCCTCGCCCCGCGCCAACGCGGCTTCCTGCTCGCTGGAGAACGCACTGCCGCCGCTGCTGGCCGACACGGTCGGCAGGGCCGACTTCCGGTCCCGGTCGCCGCCCTCCAGGATCACCTGATGGCGGAAGGTGACCTCGGGGAAGCGCTCCCGCAGCGGCGCCAAGAACTCCTTCACCTGGGCTTTCGCGAGTTGACTGGCCCGCGATCCGACGACCAACGTCCGCATTCCCCAACTCCCGGCATCTGACGAAATGTTGAGCGCATGCTACTCGAACACGACGCGCCCGCTTTCCGACCTTTTGTCGGAAACTGAGGGCATGCCAAAGGGGGCGGCAACCGACCCACGGCTGCCGCCCCCTTCCGAGTTTCTCGCTACTACGGCTTCGCGAAGTAGCCGAAGGCGTCGACGACGGCGTGGGTGTGGCCGCTGTGGTTGTAGACGTCGACCTGGCCGTTGGCGCCCAGGCCCGTGGTCACCAGGTTCGGAACCGTCTGCCCGGCCGAGAAGTTGACGCTCGACGTGCCGGGGCGGGCGCCGCCGTCGGGGTAGACGGCGAGGAAGCCGGGCAGGTCGGGCTCGGTAGCCGTGACGTTCAGGACTGCACCCGTCGCGGACGCCGGGATGCCGGCGGTGCCGGCCACCTGCACGGGCAGCGCGCTGTCCGTACCGATCGGTGTGCCGGCGCCGTTGCGGGTGTCCACCAGGCGGTTGGGGGTGATCGGGGTGAACAGGCTGTCCGCGGTGGGGTCGTAGTAGCCGACCAGGTCGGCCACCGCGTCGGTGTTCCCGTTGGCGTTGTTGATCCAGACCTCGCCGCCCTCGAGCGGCACGATCACCTGGTTGGCCGCAGTCTCGCCCGCGCGGAAGTTGAGGCTGGAGCCGCCGGCACTGGTGGCGAGAAAGCTCGCCTGGTCCGCGTCGGTCGCGGTGAGGTTGAGCACCACGGCGTCGACGTTGGCGGGGAGCCCGAGCTGGGCCGGGAGCTTGAAGTGGACCGATCCGGACGGGCCGATCTTGGCGGCCGTGCCAGTGCCCTGCCCGATACGGGTGTCCAGGACCCGGGTGGGCGTCACCGAGGTGAAGCGGTCACGGGGGACCACGGGGTAGGAGACGGGGGCGGGGGTGTAGTAGCCGACAACGTCGGCGACCAGGTCGACCGTGCCACTGTTGTTGTAGATCTTGATCGAGCCGTCGGCCCCGATCGGGACGGTGACCAGGTGGGCGGCGTCCTGTCCGGCGACAAAGTTGCTGTTCGAGGTGGTCGGCCGGGACTGGCCGGACGGGTAGGCGGTGAGGAAGCTGGAGTCGGTCGGGGCCACTGCGGTGAGGTTGAGGACGACGGCGGTGGCATCGCTCTCGATCTCCGGCGTCGTGCCGTTCGGCGCGGCGCCGGAGATGTTCAGGCTGAGTTCGCCGCCGGGGCCCAGCCGCTTGGCCGGCGCGCCGAGCCCGATTCGGGTGTCCAGGATGCGCTGCTGCCACGAGGAGTAGTAGCTCGGCTGGTAGGCGGCGGTCACGGACTGGGTCACCGTGCCGGTCCCGCCCGCGCTGTCCGTCACGGTCGCGCTGACCTGGTAGGTGCCGGGAGCGGCATAGGTGTGGGTGCAGGAGCCGGTCAGGTCGGTGCAGGTCGCCGGGGCACTGCCGTCACCGAAGTCGACGCGCTGGGAGACGATCGGCCACGAGCCCGCCGACTTGGACGGGTCGGCGGTGTAGGTCAGCGGACGGGCGCTGGACGTCGGAGTGACGGACAGGACAGCGTGCGGCGGGCCGGGGTCGCCCACTACCACGGGCCCGTGGTCTGTAGCCGACATCCGGCTACCGAGGCTGTCCGTGACGGTCACCATCGGCTCGAAACGGCCGCGCGACGTGTAGACGTGAGCGACCTTCGGCGAGGACGAGGTGACGACCGGCGTACCGTCCCCGAAGTCGAACGCGTAGGACGTCGACGTCGGCTTCCACTGGTTGGTGGCGGACGCCGTCAGGTTGACCGTCATCGGGTAGGCGCCCTGGTGCAGGTCGACGGCCAGCTGCACGTCGGTCAGGCCCTGCAGCTCGCGCGCGCCGCGGTCACGGTATCCGCTCCCGGTGCCGGTGTTCGGCTGCTGGAGGTCGTCCACGGCGGGGGTGCCGTCGATGTCCGTGGCGAGTTCACCCGGCGCGGACTCGTCGGCGGAGTCGATGGCGGGCGAGCCGGCCCCGTACCCATCCCCGCCGGGCAGGATCAGCGGGTCCGCGGTGCTGTCGTGCGTGCCCTGGCCGGTGGCCTGCTGGAACGCGGCCTGCGTCGGGTAGACCGCGTTGTTCCAGCGGTACGGCGATCCCCCGGCAAGCGGGTGGAAGACGTTGTAGTCGGCGGTGGTGCCGACCGCCGAGGCCGCGGAGACCGTCAGGCCAACGGTGCTGCCGGCCGTACAGGCACCGGTTGAACCGTCGGAGGAGGCAACGTTGTTCTCGACGGTGGAGCCGGTGGACGCCCCCTGCAGGCTGATCCCGAGGTCGCAGCCGTTGAGCACGCTGTTGCTGGTGACGATGGTGCCGGGCGCGTCGGTCGCGAGCACCGCGCCCTGACGCGGGGTGCTGATGAAGTTCGTGGTGATCACCGTGCCCGGGATGCCGGCGTCCACCTGGATCACCGGCCCGCTGGTGAGGTCGCTGTCTCCGATGATGTTGCGGCTCACCGTGACGCCGGACGTCGCACCGCTGAGCCGGACGGCGGGGTCCGTGCCGGAGCTGCTTTGAACGATGATGGTGTGGTCGATGGTGATCCGCGAGGAGTCGCTCACCTGGAGGCCCCCGTCGTACGCCGCGACGCTCAGATCGCGGATCACCACGTCGTGAGCGCCACTCACGGTGACCGCGGGCCCGGTGTGGGCGATGGTCGCGGCCGCGGGATCGACGGACGCGCCGTACTGGTCGGTCCCGGGGTAGGCGCTGGTGAAGACGATCGGCTGCTGCGGCGTTCCCGACCGGGTGATGCTGACGCGCTCGTTGTAGGAGCCGCGGCGGACGAAGACGGTCTGACCGGGCATCACGACATTGGCCGCCGCGGAGACCGTGCAGTACGGCAGGGCGTCCGCACCCGTCCCGGTGTCGGAGCAGGCGACGGTGTTGTCGACGTACAGCGTGGTCGCGTCCGCGGCTGCCGCGGGGACCAGGGGGAGGCCGACTCCCAGAACAGTGGCGCAGGCCACGGTGGATACGGCGAACGGGCGAAGGCGCATCTCGGTACTGTCCCCCCAGACTTCACGCGCCCGGGCTCCCGGACGGGAGGCTTCAGCGGCGCGAGCAGCAGTATTCCCCCACGCGCCAGAGCCCCCGCACGCACCCCCACCGAGTCGACGCCTACAGCGCGCTGCCGGCCTTCCAGTCGGCCCAGCTCAGGTTCCAGTCGCTCAGGCCGTTGGCCGGATCGACCGTGCGGTCACCGGAGTTGCGCACCTCGACCACGTCGCCGACCATCGAGCTCCGGTAGAACTTCGCGCCGTCGGTGCCCGGGTCGCCGGCGCCCTTGACGTCGCGCAGGGCTATGCAGCCGTGGCTGGTGTTGGCGTTGCCGAAGGCCGAGGCGGCGGACCAGTAGTTGCCGTGGATGAACGTGCCCGAGGCGGTCAGCCGCTGGGCGTGCGGGACGTCGGGGATGTTGTACTCGTCGCCGAGGCCGACCGTGGCGGAGTCCATCTTGGTCTGCTGGTACTGCTCGGAGATCACCATCTTCCCGGCCCAGGTGCGGTGTTCGGGCGCTCCGCCGATCACCTTGTAGGTCGCGGTGACCTGGCCGTCGGTGGTGACGGTCAGGGTGTCGGCGCTCAGGTCGGCGACGCTGGTCTGGCTGCGGCCGATGGTGAAGTCCACGTCCTTGGACTGGGTGCCGTAGACGCCCTTCGCCCCCTGGACGTCCTTCAGCCGCAGCTTGAGGGTGACCTTGGTACCCGCTGCCCAGTACTGCTCGGGGCGGAAGTCCAGCCGGGTGCTGGAGTACCAGTGGCCGACGACCTCCACGCCCGGGTCCGCCACGACGGTGATCGCCTGCTGGACCGCCTTGCGGTCGGTGACCGGGGTGTTGAAGGTGATCGAGACCGGCATCCCGACGCCGACCGTACTGCCGTCCTCCGGGGTGAAGTAGCCGACGAAGGTGTTGGCGGGGGCGGCGGTGGTGAAGCTCGTGTTCGCGTCGGCCTGGAGCTTGTCCCTGTCGGACGCGACGGCGGCGACGGTGTACCTGGTGCCGCTGCTGAGCGGCGCGGTGGAGGCCCAGCTCGTCCCGTCGGGGGCGAGCCGGCCGGCTATCTCCTGGCCGGCCGCGTCGGCGACCTTGACCGAGCCGAGCGTGCCGGACTCCACCGCGACCTGGACGGGAGCGGTGAAGGCGGCGTTCGCGGTGCCGTCGACCGGGGTGACGGTGATCTTCGCGGCGGAGGTCTTCGGGGCGGAGGCCTTCTGACCGCCGCCACCGTCGTTGCACGCGGCCAGCAACAGCACCGGCGCGCCGAGCAGTCCGGCCAACACACCGCGCCGGCTCCACATCCCATGCTGTTCCCGTGCCGTCACGTCGTGGTCTCCCGGTAGCTCGCGAAGGGGCATTACGGACAGAGGGACGCAATCTGGTGCGAAACCGGTTCCATAAAGAGGTTCAGATCGTACGAGATGATGAGAGATAGCGCCAAAAATGGACATACCGCCCAGCCGGCAGAGCGGCGGAGCGGTATGTCGAACAAGGACGGCGCGGAGACTACTCGACCTCGAACTCGAAGCTGTCGTCCTCCGGGTCGAACTCGGTCTGCGCGGACTCCCAGGTGGCCTGGGTCAGTTCGATGCCGGGGACGTCGCCGAGCAGCGCCACCGGGTCGATGAAGTGGGCGAGCGAACCCGAGGGGTCCACCTCGATCGCCTCGACGGACTGGGCGCGCTCCTCGTCGTCGAGGTACTCGTCGGCCTCGACCTGGGCGAGCGCGGCCGCCTTGAGCGCACCCTCGTCGGTGATCTCGGCGATCAGCTCGATGCTGAGGCGGACGTAGCGGGGGGCATCGGAAGCTTCGGTGCTGGTCATGGAGCGAGCGTAGGGGAGAACCACGCCGCGGCCCAACCCGGCCGGGAGCGCGTCGGCCAACGGCGAGGGCCGGTCCCGGGAACCGGGACCGGCCCTGCCCGCTCCGCCCAGCTCCCCCACCCGGGAGCCGCGGAGCCGCGCCATGACGGCGCGAGGTGCCGTGCGGGTCGTCGCACCCTGTGCACCCGGCCGGAGCCGACAGGGTCGGGACGACGACGACCCCCACGAGGGGCCCCTCCAGCGCGTCGAAGGCCTGGAGGGAACACAGTCCGCCGGTTCAGGGCCGGCGCCCGTGCGTCCGCGCGGGGGGCGGAACCGGGGAGCCGCCCCCGGTCACCGCCACCCTCACGTTCGGCGTTTCTGCCGTTGACCCCTACGATGCCCGACCGTTGTTAACCACGTGATGCCGACAGGTGACGCCGGTGTACCAGTTCGTCAGCTGACGAACGTTTCCCACCTGGCGACCACCTGGCGACCACCTGACGGGGACTCAGTGCGCGCTGCGGTCCGCCATGAAGGCGAGCAGGTCCTGCCGGGTGACGATGCCCTGCGGCTTGCCCTCGACCAGCACTACCGCGGCGTCGGCCTTCTCCAGCACGCTCACCAGACCGGTCACCGAGCCGCCCGAACCGACCACCGGCAGCGGCTTGGACATGTGCTTCTCCAGCGCGTCGGTCAGCTGGGCGCCGCCGCTGATGAGGCCGGCCAGCAGGTCGCGCTCGGCCACCGCACCGATCACCTCGCCCGCCATGATGTCCGGATGCCCGGCGCCCGGGGAGACCACCGGCATCTGCGAGACGCCGAAGTCGCGCAGCACCTGCACGGCCTCGCCGACCGTCTCGTTGGGGTGCATGTGGACGAACTGCGGGGTGCCCTCGTGCGCGATGGCGTCCTTGCGGGCCAGCACCTGGCCGATGGTCGCCTCGTCCTCGGCGGCGGGCAGGAAGCCGTAGTCGGCCATCCAGTCGTCGTTGAAGATCTTGGAGAGGTAGCCGCGGCCGCCGTCCGGGAGCAGCACCACGACGATGTCGTCCGGGCCGAGCCTGCGGGCGACCTCCAGTGCGGCCACCACGGCCATCCCGCAGGAGCCGCCGACCAGCAGGCCCTCCTCGCGGGCGAGGCGGCGGGTCATCTGGAAGGAGTCCTTGTCGGAGACCGCGATGATCTCGTCGGCCACCGTGCGGTCGTACGCGGTCGGCCAGAAGTCCTCGCCGACGCCCTCGACCAGGTACGGGCGGCCGGTGCCGCCGGAGTAGACCGAGCCCTCCGGGTCCGCGCCGATGACCTGCACCGCGCCGCCCGAGGCGTCCTTCAGGAAGCGCCCGGTGCCGGAGATGGTGCCGCCCGTGCCGACGCCCGCGACGAAGTGGGTGATCTTGCCGTCGGTCTGCTCCCAGAGCTCGGGACCGGTGGTGGCGTAGTGCGCGGCGGGGTTCTCCGGGTTGGAGTACTGGTCCGGCTTCCAGGCGTTCGGCGTCTCCTTCACCAGGCGGTCGGAGACGTTGTAGTACGAGTCCGGGTGCTCGGGGGCGACCGCGGTCGGGCAGACCACGACCTCGGCGCCGTACGCCCGCAGCGTGTTGATCTTGTCAGTGGAGACCTTGTCCGGGCAGACGAAGATGCAGTGGTAGCCCTTCTGCTGCGCGACGATCGCCAGCCCCACGCCCGTGTTGCCGGAGGTCGGCTCGACGATGGTGCCGCCGGGCTTGAGAGCGCCGGACGCCTCGGCGGCCTCGATCATGCGCATCGCGATGCGGTCCTTGGCCGAGCCACCGGGGTTGAAGTACTCCACCTTGGCCAGCACCGTGGCGGTGATCCCTTCGGTGACCTTGTTGAGCTTCACCAGCGGGGTGTTGCCGACCAGGTCGATGATCGATTCTTGGTACCGCACGGGGGTCCTCCCGGTTTGTGGCCATGCAGGGCTTTTCAGAGGGTCAAGCCTTCGGTGAGTCAAGCCTATGGCTCCGGATGGCCGATGCATCCCGATAGCGTGAAGGTGTCAGCGGGTATGCACGCAGAGAGACGGGCCCGCGCGGCGCGGGAGACCGGTCGGCTACGAAGGGGGTTGCCGGATGCCAGGGGCGCAGCATTCGAGGGCGCGGGCCGCCCGGCGGATCGCCACGGCGGCGGCGTACGGCGGCGGTGGGATCGGCCTGCTGGGGGTGGGGCTGGCCGGCGTGCTGATCACGGAGAGCCGGCTGGCGATCCGCGCGGTCGGCATCCTGGAGGGCAGTCCGCCGCGGGCGGACGGCGTGTACGGGGAGGACTTCGCCGATCCGGCCGTGCGGCAGGAGCCCCTGGTGCTGGCCTTCCTCGGCGACTCGACGGCGGCCGGACTGGGCGTGCGGCGGGTCCGCGAGACGCCGGGGGCGCTGCTCGCCGCCGGGCTGGCCTCGGTCGCCGAGCGGCCGGTGCGACTCGTCAACGTGGCGGTGTCGGGCGCTCGTTCGGACGATCTTGAGCGGCAGGTGCGGCTCGTCCTGGCAGCCCGTCCGGCGGTGGCCGTGATCATGGTCGGGGCGAACGACGTCACCCGGCACAGCCCGGCCGCGCAGTCGGTGCGCCAGCTGCGCGAGGCGGTCCAGGAGCTGCGGGCGATCGACTGCGAGGTGGTGGTCGGCACCTGCCCGGATCTGGGGACGATCAAGCCGGTGCGGCCGCCGCTGCGCTGGGTGGCCCGGCGGGTCAGCCGGCAGCTGGCGGCCGCGCAGACCATCGCGACGGTGGAGGCCGGCGGCCGTACGGTGTCGCTGGGCTCACTGCTCGGCCCGGAGTTCGCGGCACGCCCGGAGATGTTCGCCTCCGACCGGTTCCACCCCTCCGCCCAGGGCTACGCGACCGCGGCGATGGCCATGCTGCCCTCGCTCTGCGCGGCCCTGGACCTGTGGCCGGAGGCGGCCGAGCAGGAGCCGACCCGCCGCGAGGCGGTGCTGCCGATGGCGATGGCCGCTGCCCGGGCCGCCGGGCAGTCCGGCACCGAGGTGGCGGCGGCCGGCCCCGGCGGGACCGGGCGGTGGGCCCTGGTCAAGCACCGGCTGCGGCTCGCGCTGCCGTCGACCGAAACCAGCGCAGCAGACACCACCGAACCCGCACCCGAACCCACTCCCGAACCCGCATCCGGGACCGGCCCCGAGGCCGCCCGGCCGGCCGCGTCGGCGAACTCACACGCGGCGCCGGATGACGCACGGGCTACTTGGGAGTAACTTCCTCTCCGTAGCGAACCACCCCCATCCGACATCCAGGGAGCCGTCATGCCCGAAGCCGTCATCGTCAGCGCCGCCCGTTCGCCGATCGGCCGGGCCTTCAAGGGCTCGCTGAAGGACGTCCGCCCGGACGACCTGACCGCCCACATCATCGCCACCGCGCTCGCCAAGGTGCCGCAGCTGGACCCGCGCGACATCGACGACCTGATGCTGGGCTGCGGCCTGCCCGGCGGCGAGCAGGGGCACAACCTGGCCCGCATCGTCGCCGTGCAGATGGGCATGGACCACCTGCCGGGCTGCACCGTCACCCGCTACTGCTCCTCCTCGCTGCAGACCACGCGGATGGCACTGCACGCGATCAAGGCGGGCGAGGGCGACGTCTTCATCTCGGCCGGCGTCGAGACCGTGTCGCGCTCGATCAACGGCACCTCGGACGGCATGCCGGGCACCCAGAACCCGTTCTTCGCCGACGCGGTGGCCCGCACCGCCCAGCGCGCCGAGCAGGGTGGCGGGGAGTGGCACGACCCGCGCGCCGACGGCCTGGTCCCGGACGCGTACATCGCGATGGGCCAGACCGCGGAGAACCTGGCCGCCCTCAAGGGCGTCACCCGGGCCGACCAGGACGAGTTCGGCGTGCGCTCGCAGAACCTCGCCGAGGCGGCCATCAAGTCCGGCTTCTGGGAGCGCGAGATCACCCCGGTGACCACGCCGGACGGCACGGTGGTCTCGACCGACGACGGCCCGCGCGCCGGGGTGACCCTGGAGGCCGTCTCCGGCCTGAAGCCGGTCTTCCGCCCCGACGGCACGGTGACCGCGGGCAACTGCTGCCCGCTGAACGACGGCGCGGCCGCCCTGGTGATCATGTCCGACACCAAGGCCCGCGAGCTGGGCATCACGCCGCTGGCCCGGGTGGTCTCCACCGGCGTCTCCGGCCTCTCCCCCGAGATCATGGGCTACGGGCCGGTCGAGGCCTCCCGCCAGGCCCTCAAGCGGGCCGGGCTGACCATCGGCGACATCGACCTGGTCGAGATCAACGAGGCCTTCGCGGCCCAGGTCATCCCGTCCTACCGCGACCTGGGCGTCGACCTGGACAAGCTGAACGTCAACGGCGGCGCCATCGCGGTCGGCCACCCCTTCGGGATGACCGGCGCGCGGATCACCACCACACTGATCAACTCGCTTCAGTGGCACGACAAGCAGTTCGGCCTGGAGACGATGTGCGTCGGCGGCGGCCAGGGCATGGCGATGGTCATCGAGCGGCTCAGCTGAGTCACAGCAGCCGAGCCGCAGCAGAGCGGGTACGGGCGGACACGGTGGGTTGAACTCCCCTCCCCCCACCACCCGTTCGGCGTGACAGAGGGTAAATGAGGGCCGGATCACACCGCTTGGGCGATCCGGCCCTCCTCTCGTCCCCAAAAGCGGCTTTTCTCCACGCCGCGCAATCGCCCAACTGCGCAGCGTACAACAGGAGACCCGCTAGATTTTTGGACAATGACGGACGTCACAGACAATTCGGACATCTTCCTCTGCAGTCACAGCCCCCCATGCGGCAGGGTGGAGATGTTCCCCTGTTCCACTCCGCGCAAGGAGTACGTTCCGTGAGCGCCGTGTACATCGCCCTGCTGCTGGTCCTGATCGCCGTGTCGTCAGCTGTCCTCGTCCGTGTACGCGGTCTCTCCCGCCAGTTCGACGAAATCCGGACCGCCGCCGCGGTCCCCGCCGCCGCCTCCACCGTGGACGAGGCGGCGATACGCCGCGCCGTCACCGAGGCGCTCGCCGCCGACCGCGAGCGCGAGATCGTCGAGGCGCGGGCGTTCTGGGCGGAGCAGGAGGCCCGCGCGGCCGAGGACGAGCCGCTGCTCGACACGCCGTTCGCCGGCCCCGTCGAGCCGGGCGTCGACCTGGGCGGCCTCGGCAGCCTGCACGGGCTCGGCCCGGTGGAGAACTGGCCGGTCTTCTTCCCGCGCCCGATCGGCCCGGAGGACGCCGCGGACAGCGCCGGCACCATGGACCCGGAGTTCGGCGAGGCGCTGCGCTCGGCGCTGGAGGACCTGATCAGCGACAGCGGCTCGCTGGGCGCCTCCGGCGGCCACCCGGTGATGGGCGGCGGGGCACCGGTCGGCTCGGCGCCCGGCGAGACGGGCGGCGCCGGCGAGGCGCGCGCCCGCCGCGAGGCCGACCTGCTGGCCACCGGCCTGGACGCCGGGCTGCTCGACCCGGAGCCGGCCGCGGAGGCCGAGCCGGTGGTCGCGCCCGACCCGCGCCGGCACCCCTCGCACCCCGACTTCGTGCCCAGCCAGACCCCGTCCCGCGAGTGGACCGACACCAAGCTGACCGCGCTGGCCGAGGAGGGCGTCGCGCTCACCGACGTCCGCCCGGGCCCGCTGGGCACCCTGGACGTCTACGCCTTCGCGGACGGCACCACGCTCTGCGTGGCCCCCGGCGACCGGGAGGCCGCCTACCGGCTGATCGACGCGGTCCGGGCCGGCGAGGACGTCCGGCTGCTGGGCGGCTCGCGCTTCTCCGGCTCGTACTCGCTGACCTTCTCCACCGACGAGGAGGCCGTCTACGTACTGGCCGACCGCGTGGTGGCCAGCATCTGACAGGGCCTGGCCGGCCCTACCCGCAGAGTTCCCCGACGGCGCCCACCGCCGCGACCGCTCCCGCCAGGAGCTCGGCCGCGGTGGACCGGGCGCCGTCCGTCGTCGGGACCACGTTGCCGCCGGCCCTGGCGGCCAGCGCGGCCGCCAGGTCGTGGCCGGCCACCGCGAGCTGGTCGCCGACGGCGAACGGGCCGGCGGCGGGCAGCTCGCGCGGCGCCGCGTCCGCGCCCTCCTCCAGCAGCTGCGCGGCGGCCGCCAGTTCACGGGCCAGCGCCAGGCCGGCGGCGGCCCGTGAGGCGTGTCCGGGGACGGCGCCGAGCAGTCGGCTCTGCGGCATCGAGCGGAAACGATCCGCCAGGCGGTCGACGGCTTCCAGCAGGGTGGTGTCTTCGGGCATACCGCGAGGGTAACCGTCAGTCGTCGCCGCGCAGGATCGCGATCAGCCGCAGCATCTCCAGGTAGATCCAGACCAGCGACAGGGTGAGCCCGAAGGCCGCCCGCCAGGACTCGCGCTGCGGGGCACCGCCCCGGATCGCCTCCTCGATCGACGCGAAGTCGAGCGAGAGGAAGAACGCGCCGAGGCCGACCCCGACGATGCCGACCAGGATGCCCAGCGGACCCGAGTTGAGCCCCATCGAGGCACCGAACATCGAGGCCACCACGTTGAGCAGCATCAGCAGCAGGAACCCGATGGCGACCGCGCTGCCGATCCGGGTGTAGCGGGCGGTGACCCGGATCCGGCCGCTGCGGTAGGCGATCAGCATCCCCGCGAAGACCGCGGCGGTGCCCAGCACCGCCTGGATCGCGATGCCCGGCCAGACGGTGTTGAAGACGTGGGTGACGGCCCCGAGGAAGAAGCCCTCCAGGGCCGCGTAGAGCAGGATCAGCGGCGGGCTGACGCTGCGGCGGAAGCTGATCACCAGTCCGACCGCGAACGCCCCCAGCGCGGCCGCCAGGGCCACCGTGAGGCCGGCCTCCGGCAGGGCGAACCAGGCGACGGCGCCGGCGGCCAGCAGCGTGAGCAGGGTCAGGCCGGTCCGGGCGACCACGTCGTCCATCGTCATCCGGCCGGTGTCCAGCGGGCCCGCCGAGGGGGCCTGGTACAGCTGCTCCAGCTGGTCGGCGGTGAGCCGGCTGCCGTACGGGTGCTGCGCCCAGGGCTGCCGGCCGTAGCCGGCGGGCTGCTGCCGCGGTGTGCCGAAGCCGGCGTAGCCGGTCCCGCGGGTGAAGGACCCGTCCCGCGAGAAGACCGGGTTGCTGCTCCTCATGACTCTTTCCTCCCAGGGCGGCACGTCACCACCCGGGGTCCAACAGTAATGTGTTGGCAAAGGAAAGGTCGTACGCCGCGAGGATGATCCGGCGCGGGCCGAATTCGGGCAGCAGGAAACGCCGGATCGGAGAAGGTGAAATGCGGCGTGCAGCAGGTGTGGTGACGTCGCGCTGTTCAGGTGACGCGGCCCCTCGGGACCTTGGTGCCCGGAGCCGGACTCGAACCGGCACGGCCTAAGGCCAAGCAGTTTTAAGCTGCCCGTGTCTGCGTTCCACCATCCGGGCGTGAACCGCTCCACCCCCTGTGCGGGGCACCCCCGAGCCTAGTCGTCCCGGTCCCCCTTGCGCATGCTCATAGGCATGGAAGTTGTCATGTTTCCTTGCCATCTGACGAACAGTTTGCGATCTGGCCACACTGCCGCAAAGATCCGGCCACGGTAGTACATGACCGATCGATCGACCGGTGCTGACGGACCATCAAGAACCAGAAAAAGCCCCGGGCCCGATGGTCTTCCCATCGGGCCCGGGGCCGCTGTCCTGCTGCTGTACTCCGCCCGGTCGCACGGCCGGCTGAGCACCACGGAGGTCGTGGTCCGGCGACGCTGCCGGGCGGAGAGCCTCCGACTCACACCCCGGCGATCACCACCGGGGTCAGTCGCTTACTTGCTGGTGGCGAGTTCCTTGTCCGCGGCAGCCTCTGCAGGCTTGGCCTCGACCGGCTTCGGAGCGGGACCGGCGGCCTCCTGGAAGGCGCCGAACGGCTTCTCCATCTCCGAGAGGCCGACGACCTCGCGCTTGAGGAACATCGCCAGCGTCCAGTCGGTGAAGACCCGGACCTTGCGGTTCATGGTCGGCACCCGGCTGCCGTGGTACAGGCGGTGGAACCACCAGGCCGGACGGCCCTTCAGCTTGTACTTGCCGAAGAGGATCGCCACACCCTTGTGCAGGCCGAGACCGGCCACCGCACCGAGGTTCTTGTGCTTGTACTCCTTCTGCGGGAAGCCCCGCATGCCGGAGATCACGTTGTCGGCGAGCTGCACCGCCTGACGCACCGCATGCTGGGCGTTCGGCGGGCACCAGGCGCCCTCGCCGACGGCGAGGTCCGGCACCTGGGCGTTGTCGCCGGCGGACCAGACGTAGTCGAAGCCCTGGACCTGGAGGGTCGCGGCGGTGTCGACGTGGCCACGCGGGCCCAGCGGCAGGCCGAAGTGGTTCAGCACCGGGTTGGGCTTGACGCCGGCCGTCCACACGATGGTGGAGGCGTCGGCCTCGACGCCGTTCTTCAGCACGACGTGCTGGTCGACGCAGGAGTCCATCGAGGTCTCGATGTAGATCTCGATGTTGCGCTCTTCGAGCTTCTCCTTGGTCCACAGACCGAGGTCCGGGCCCATCTCCGGGAGGATCCGGTTGGCCGCCTCGACCAGGATGAACCGCATGTCATCCCGGCTGACGGTCTTGTAGATCTTCGCGGCGTCGCGCGCCATGTCCTCGACCTCGGCGATGGTCTCGACGCCGGCGAAGCCGCCGCCGATGACCACGAAGGTGAGGGCCTTGCGGCGGACGTCCTGGTCCGCCGTGGACTCGGCCTTGTCCAGCTGGGCGAGAACGTGGTTGCGGAGGCTGATCGCCTCTTCCACGGTCTTCATCCCGATGCCGTGCTCCGCCAGACCCGGGATCGGGAAGGTGCGGGAGACCGAACCGGTCGCGACGACGAGGTAGTCGAAGGGCAGTTCGTAGGAGTCGCCGGCCGGCGGCGCGATGGTGGCGACCTTGCGGGCGTGGTCCACGCCGGTCACATGACCGGTGAGCACCTCCGCCTTCTTCAGGGCGCTGCGCAGCGGCGCGACGAGGTTGCGAGGCGCGACGTTGCCGCCGGCCGCCTCGGGAAGGAAGGGCAGGTACGTCATGTACGACCGCGGGTCGACGACCGTGACGGTCGCCTCTCCGTAACGCATCTTCTTGAGGATGCGCATCGCGGCATACAGGCCGACGTAACCACCGCCGACAATGAGGATGCGAGGACGCTCCGTGGTGCTCATATCCGAAAGTATCCAGCACCCCTCGGAGCGCCCTGCGTGAGGCCCGTCACAGGCGTCTGGACACCCCGTGCTACACTACGCGGCCCCGAAACCGGGCAGCCGGACGCAGCTGCGGGTCGACCACCGACCGATGCGGATGTTTGGATTCCGGCGCCCCCGTTGAGCAGCAACGATCCATGCGGCATCAGGGTTCCCGCGCATCATTTCGATTCCACCGGCCGATCCGGAGCCTGACCTGGGATCCATCGACCGGTCTCCCTCGGTGACCTTCACTCCCGCAATCCGGACGGACCGGACAGCGGACCGCGAGAAATCCGCGCCAGTTCATGTGAAGAAATTCACGAACTTTCTCGCGGCCCCCCTCGCGGCGACCGGTCCCGAGGGCGCGAAACGCCTCTCGGGGCCGGTCGTGTAAGCACCTTGTGGCCTCAGGAGGCTGTACTCCAGGCGATGCCGTCGAGGATGTCGTGCTCACTGACGACCAGCTCGGCGGCGCCGGTCCGCTCCATGATCGAGAGCAGCACCAGGGCGCCCGCCGCGATCACGTCGACCCGCCCGGGGTGCATCACGGGGATGGCCGCGCGCTCGTCGTGCGTGGAGCTGAGCAGCCGACCGGTGACCTCGCGGACCTGCTCCAGGGTGATCCGGGCGTGGTGCACCGCCTCGGAGTCGTACGCGGGCAGCTCGAGCGCCATGGCGGCCACCGTGGTGGCCGTGCCCGCCAGGCCGACCAGCGTGGCGGCCTCGGTCAGCGGCACCACCTCGGCGGCCTGGTTCAGCGCCGCCTTGATGTCGGCCTTGGCGGCTGAGATCTGACCGAGCGTGGGGATCTCGGTCCCGGCGAAGTGCCGTTCCGTCAGGCGCACGCAGCCGATGTCCACCGAGCGGGCGGCCTGCACCTCGTCGGTGCCCAGCACGAACTCGGTCGAGCCGCCGCCCAGGTCGAAGACCAGGTACGGCGCGGCGAAGGGACCGCCGGCCAGCTCCTTGGTGGCACCGGCGAAGGAGAGCCGGGCCTCGTCGTCCCCGGTCACCACCTCGGGCTCGACGCCCAGGATCTCCTTCACGCCGCGGGTGAACTCCGCGCTGTTCTCGGCGTCCCGGGAGGCGCTGGTGGCGACGAAGCGGGTCCGCTCCGGCCCGATCCCGTGCTCGGCGATGACCGCGGCGTACTCGCGGCAGGCCGCGAAGGTGCGCTCCAGCGCCTCGGGGGCCAGCCGGCCGGTGCGGTCGACGTCCTGGCCGAGCCGGACGATCAGCATCCGCCGGTCCAGGTCGGTGATGGCACCGGTGGACGGGTCGAGCTCGGCGATCAGCAGGCGGATCGAGTTGGTCCCGCAGTCGATCGCGGCCACCCGGGTGCTCGTCACTTCTCCTCCTCCTGCTCGGCCTGCTCAGCCTGCCGCTTGGCGGCCCGCTCCTGCGCTTTGCGCTGCTTGGCGGCGATCACGGCGTCGTGGTCCACGACCTTCTCCCGCTGCCGCTCCAGCACCTCGGCGCTCGCGGCGACCTCCTCCTCGCTCACGCACGGCCCCTTGCGCCACCACTCCGGCAGCATCGCCAGCGCCTCGTCACCGAGCGGGTTGACGCCGGGTCCGGCGGCCAGCGAGTGGCCGACCAGCACGTGCAGGCACTTCACCCGGTCCGGCATCCCGCCGGCCGAGGGGAAGCCCTCCAGCACCTCGATGGCGTCGCGCCGGGCGATGTAGTCCTCGTGCGCCCGCTGGTAGCCGGCGGCCAGCTCGGGGTCCTCGGCGAGCCGGGCCGTCTGGTCCTTCATCACCCCGTCCGCCTCCAGGGTGCCGATCAGCGAGGCGGCCTTGGGGCAGGTCAGGTAGTAGAGGGTCGGGAACGGGGTGCCGTCGGGCAGCCGGGGCGCGGTCTCGACGACGTCCGGGTTGCCGCAGGGGCAGCGGTGGGCGACGGCCCGGGTGCCGCGCGGGACGCGGCCGAGCTGGGCCGCGACGGCGGCGAGGTCGCGGTCGGCGACCGGCGGGGTGGGGTCAGTGGTCATGAGGGTGCTGTCTTCTCAGGGGGCGGGGGCGGGGACGGGAGCAGGGGCCGCGGCAGCGGGCGCGGTGTCGGCCGCGTCGACGGAGTCCCAGACGACGGAGTACCAGGGCTTGGACGCCTTGGCGGCCTGCGAGCCGCCGGGAGCCGCGAGCGGCCTGGCGGCGGCCGAGGGCGACGGGTCGACGGAGACGAACGGGGTCTCGCCGGGGAGCGCGTAGTGCAGGCGCTCGCGGGCCTGCGCCTTGACGTAGCTGGGGTCCTGCCAGCGGGCCCGTTCCCTGGTCAGCTGCTCCACCTGCTGCCTGGCCTGATCGGCCTTGACGCGCTGGTCGGCGATGTCCGAGCGCTGGGAGAGGAACTGACGGGTCGGGTAGGCCAGGATCGCCACCAGCGAGCAGAGCACCAGGACGAGCACGGTGGCCCGACTGGTGAAGCGCGGCCGTACGGTCAGACCCGGGAACTTCCAGCCTGCCATCGTCTCTGGTACCCCTCCGGTCGGCCGAGCTGAGCGGGGCCGTGGTCCGCCGCAGTGCGCCGGTGCCCCGGCGTCCACCCTACGGGGTGGGCGGCGGGGCACCGGTCAGGCGTGCGCGGGAGGGGATCAGCCCTCGTGGCGGAAGCGCGGGAAGGCCGCGCGGCCCGCGTACTCGGCGGCGTCGTCGAGGATCTCCTCGATGCGCAGCAGCTGGTTGTACTTGGCGGTGCGGTCGGTGCGGGCCGGCGCGCCGGCCTTGATCTGGCCGCAGTTGGTGGCGACGGCGAGGTCGGCGATGGTGACGTCCTCGGTCTCGCCGGAGCGGTGCGACATCATGCAGCGGAAGCCGTTGCGCTGGGCCAGCTCGACGGCGTCCAGGGTCTCGGTCAGCGAACCGATCTGGTTCACCTTCACCAGCAGCGCGTTGGCGGTGCCGGTCTCGATGCCCTTGGCGAGGCGGACCGGGTTGGTGACGAACAGGTCGTCACCAACCAGCTGGACCTTGTCGCCCAGCTCGTCCGTCATGGCCTTCCAACCGTCCCAGTCCTGCTCGTCCAGCGGGTCCTCGATGGAGACCAGCGGGTACGAGGCGACCAGGTCGGCGTAGTACGCGATCAGCTCGGCCGAGGAGAGCGCCTTGCCCTCGAACTGGTAGGCGCCGTCCTTGTAGAACTCCGAGGCGGCGACGTCCAGCGCGAGCGCGACGTCCTTGCCCGGGGTGTAGCCGGCCTTCTTGATGGCCTCGACGATGAGGTCGAGCGCCTCGCGGTTGCTGTCCAGGTTCGGGGCGAAGCCGCCCTCGTCGCCCAGGCCGGTGGAGAGGCCGCGCTCCTTCAGCACGCCCTTGAGCGTGTGGTAGACCTCGGCGCCGCAGCGGACGGCCTCGGAGAAGGACTCCGCGCCGATCGGGGCGATCATGAACTCCTGGATGTCGACGTTGGAGTCGGCGTGCGACCCACCGTTGAGGATGTTCATCATCGGGACGGGCAGCACGTGCGCGTTCGGGCCGCCGAGGTAGCGGAACAGCGGCAGGTCGCTGGCCTCGGAGGCGGCGTGCGCGACGGCGAGCGAGACGCCCAGGATCGCGTTGGCGCCCAGCGAGGACTTGTCCGGGGTCGCGTCCAGGTCCAGCATCGCCTGGTCGATCAGGCGCTGCTCGGTCGCGTCGTAGCCGATCAGCTCCGGGCCGATCTGCTCGATGACGGCGAGGACGGCCTTCTCCACGCCCTTGCCGAAGTAGCGGCTCTTGTCACCGTCGCGAAGCTCCAGCGCCTCGAAGGCACCGGTGGAGGCGCCCGACGGAACGGCGGCACGGCCGGTGCTGCCGTCGTCGAGGCCGACCTCGACCTCGACCGTGGGGTTGCCACGGGAGTCGAGGATCTCGCGGGCTACGACGACATCAATGGACGGCACGAGGCATCTCCTAGGCGAAGCGGTCCTGCGGACGTGGGAAACGGGATCGTTACGACCAGAGCCTAACCGCACCCGGGGTCGGGGCCACCCGGACCCGGGGCGCGTCTCAGCACGTGGCGGCGTACTCGCCGGTAGTTCACCTTCTGCGGCGCGCCACGGGCGGGGCGATCCGGGGTCGCCCCACCCGCGATGGCGGTCCGTCAGCCGAGGTGCAGGACCTGGCCCGGGAAGATCAGGTCCGGGTTCTGGCCGACGGTGGAGTGGTTGCCGCTGTAGACCGACTGCCAGCCGCCGGCCACGTGCTGGGCCTGGGCGATGGTGGACAGGGTGTCACCGGTGCGGACCGTGTAGGCCTGGCCGACGGCGGCCGGACCGACCGGGGCCGCGGGAGCAGCCGGGGCGGGGTGGGCGATGTACTGGTCGGCCTGAGGCCTCGCCGGCCTGGCCGGCTTCGCGGGCCTGGCGGGCCTGGCCGGCTTGGAGGGCTTCGCCGCGGGAGCCGCCGGGGCTGCCGGGGCCGCCTCCGAGCTCGTGGTGTCGACCGAGGCGGGCGCGCCGCCGGAGGTCAGCCCGGCCTTGACCGAGCAGACCGGCCAGGCGCCCGGGCCCTGAGAGGACAGCACCTTCTCGGCGACGGAGATCTGCTGCGCCCGGGTGGCCTGGTTGGCCTGCCCCGCGTACTGGGTGCCGCCGTACGCGGCCCAGGTGGAGGAGGTGAACTGGAGGCCGCCGTAGAAGCCGTTGCCGGTGTTGATGGACCAGTTGCCGGAGCTCTCGCAGTCGGCAACCCTGTCCCAGGTGGAGGCCGCTGCGGCATGCGCGCCGGTGGCGGTCAGGAGCGGCAGCGCCAGTCCGACACCGGCCACGCCGGCGACGGCGATGGCCTTCTCGGTCTGGGTGCGACGGCGATGACGGCCGGTGCCTGCAAACAGCATGAAGGTGTCCCTCTCCGCACGCCTGCGAGGTGAGCTGTCGGGTTCGGACCGGGAGGTGGCCCGGCCGCGCTGGGCGCGGCTTCACCCCAAGCCGTGGGGAACGGCAGAAAAACCTGGGTCCCCCGCCCCTGCCCAGGGGTTGACTCGGTGTCCCGGTGCACGGCGGGCAGGATTCGGCGTTCCGCGCGCGGGGTTCGCAGGTGCGAACTCCACGGAGGGTAGGCAGATAGCCACACCAATCACAAGCTCATATCGCGCACATCACACCAGAATTACGGTCCGTCATTGATCGCCTACCAACGGAGGCTGTTTGTCCGAGTTGATGCGCTTTCATGCCGTCGCCCGAGCAGCTGAATTCGACACGCTCGACACGCCGTCAGGCGGTGGCCGACGCCTTTTCAGGAGTGAACTCGACCGGGAGTTCCCGCAGGCCGCGCATGATCAGACCACCGCGCCAGCGCAATTCCCCGGCGCTCGCGGAGAGCTGGATGTCCGGCAGCCGGGTGAGCAGCGTGGCGAGGGCCGCCTGCCCTTCCAGGCGGGCCAGCGGGGCGCCGATGCAGTAGTGGATCCCGTGCCCGAAGCCCAGGTGCGGATTGTCGGCGCGGGCCAGGTCGAGGGTGTTCTCGGCGGCGAACCGGGCCGGGTCGCGGTCGGCCGCGGCCAGCACCACCAGCACCGGATCACCGACCGGGATGTCCACCTCGCCGATCCGCAGCGGCGCCACCGCGAACCGCCAGGTGGCCAGCTCCACCGGACCGTCGTAGCGCAGCAGTTCCTCGACGGCGGTGGCCAGCAGGCCGCTCTCGCCGCGGGCGAGGGAGTCCTGCAGCAGCGCCCGCTGCTCGGGGTGGCGCAGCAGCGCGTACATCCCGTTGCCGATCAGGTTGACCGTCGTCTCGAAGCCGGCGAAGAGCAGGATGAAGGCCATCGCCGCGGCCTCGTTCTCGGTGAGGTGCTCGCCGTGGTCGCTGGCCCGGATCAGGCCGGAGATCAGGTCGTCGCCCAGGTCAGCCCGCTTGCGGTGGATCAGCTCCGCCAGGTACGTCCGCATCCGCTTCACCGCGCGGGCCACCCCGCCGCGCGGGCCGCCGCCGTGGCGGATCATCATGCCCGCCCAGTCCCGGAAGTCGTCCTGGTCCTCCGGCGGGACGCCCAGCAGGTCGCAGATCGCGTAGATGGGCAGCGGGAAGGCGAACTCGTGGATCAGGTCGGCCGAGCCGCGCGCGGCGAAGTCGGAGATCAGCCGGTCGGTCAGCTGCTGCACCCGGGGCTGGAACTCGGCCACCCGGCCCGGGGTGAACGCCTTCGAGACGAGTCGGCGCAGCCGGGTGTGGTCGGGCGGGTCGATGTTCAGCAGGTGCGTCATCAGGTCGGCGCTGCGCTCGCCCGGGATCCCCACCCGGCCGGTGCGGTGCGCCTGCCCGCTGTGGTGCGACGGGTTCTTGGAGAGCCGGCCGTCCGCGAGCGCCTGGCGTGCGTCGGCGTACCGGGTCACCAACCAGGCGTCGACCCCGCTCGGGAGCGTGGTGCGGTGCACCGGGGAGTGCTCGCGCAACCAGGCGTACGCCGGGTAGGGATCGGCGGCGAACTCCCAGGTGAAGAGGTCGGGCCTGGAAGGCTGCTGGTGAGTGGTCTGGGGCTGGTCCGGCATGTCCCGACCGTATCCGGTCCGCGCGAGGAGTGAGTCTGGTCACCTGGGGGGTAATCCCTGTTTGCGGAGGGTCGCGGCGCGCCTACGATCCTCCGATACGCGGACGCCGTGCGGTGGCGTCCAAGGGAGGAGCGGGCCATGCGGGTAGCCGGGGCAGTGGTGGTCATCGCGGTACTGACCGGCGGCGACGGGGCGGGACCGGCTCGCCGGTTCGTCGCCGCGGGCGCCGCGGGCCTGCTGGTCGCCGATCCGCACCCGGGGGTGGCCGAGGACCTCGCGACCGCCCTGGACCGTCCCGGCTGCCCGGTGATCGGCGTCAGCAGTGACATCCACCAGCCCAGCGACATCGCCGCGCTGGTGGACACCGCCGAGAAGCACCTCGGACCGATCGACCTGTTCTGCGTGGCCGGCCCGGACGGCGAGCGGATCGTCGCGCTGGCAGAACTGCCCGGCCACCTGCACCGGCTCGCCGAGCTGCTCGAACCGCTCAGCCAGGCGATCGCCGAGGTCCTCCCGCAGCAGCGGACGGCCTCCTCGCAGGCCGCGGTGGAGCGCAGGGCCTCCTAGGAGGCGTGGCCCTCCGCCGCGCGGACGGCGTCGCGGTAGCCGCGAGCGGCCGCGCGCAGCGCCGCGTCCGGGTCCACTCCCGCGTCGTGCGCGCGCTGCACGACGGCCAGCAGCAGCCGGCCCGCGGCGGCCTCGTCCAGCTCGGCCGGCAGCGCGTACGGGGCGTCCGGGACGGCGTCGAAGCCCGCCCGGCGCACCCGCGAGACCAGCTTGGCCGCGTACGCCAGCGCGGGCAGCCCGGCCGGCACGCCGTCGAGCACGGAGTCCCGGTCCTGCTTCTCCGCCGCCTTGAGCGTCTCCCAGTTGGCCTCCACCTCGGCGGTGGTGTCCGCTTCGGAGTCGCCGAAGACGTGCGGGTGGCGGTACATCAGCTTCTCCACGATGTCCCCGGCCACCTCGTCGATGGAGAACGGGTCCTCCGCGTGCTCCTCGGCGATCCGGGCGTGGAAGAAGACCTGGAGCAGCACGTCGCCGAGCTCCTCACGCAGCGTCTGGCGGTCGCCCTCCTCGATCGCCTCGACCAGCTCGAACGCCTCCTCCACCAGGTACTTCACCAGCGTGGCGTGGGTCTGCTCGGCGTCCCAGGGGCAGCCGCCGGGCGAGCGCAGCCGGTCCATCACCGCCACCAGGTCCAGCAGCCGGGCACCCGGCAGGTCGTAGGAGCCGGGCAGCAGTTCGATCTCGGGGACGCTGCCGGCCTGCTCGACCGCGAGGCGGGCCAGTGCGTCGGTCAGCCCCGGGTCGCCGTCCGGGCTGCCCAGCCAGAGCAGCGGCGCCCGCTCGACCAGCAGCCGGGCCAGCGCGGGCGCGGTGCCGCGCTCGATCAGCTCGACCGCCACCCCGGCCCGGGCCAGCGCAGGCAGTTGCGGGTGCCCGGGGTCGGCCGCGAGCACCAGCGGAGCGCTGCGCAGCGCCTCCCAGGCGGGCCAGCTCAGCAGGCCGGGGGCGACGCGGTGGGTGGTGGTGAGCAGGGTGAGTCCGGAGGTGTCCACGGTTCGAATTTACCGCGCGGGGGGCAGCCTCGGCCGAGCTGTCCGCGGACAGTACGGTGGCCGACATGCGGACGAGGGAGCGGACCAGGCGGTCCTGGGTGATGGGTGTGCTGTTCCTGGTCGCGGGGGCCGGCGCGCTGGCCTTCTGCCTGCACAACCTGGCGTACGAGCTGCACCTGGCCGGGAAGTCCGGCGAGTTCCACACGGTGGGCTGCCGGAGCGTCGGGAGCGGCAAGAGCAGGACCACCACCTGCTACGGCACGTTCCGCTCGGACGACGGGCGCGTGGTCGACCAGGACGCCGCGATGGACGCCCCGCTGACCTCGCGGCTGGACTTCCCCGTCCAGTGGGAAGCCCCGCGCACGTACCACGAGGTGAGCCCGACCGTGGACTCGCTGTCGCTGGGGCTGGCGCTCGAATCGGTGGCGTTCGGCACGATCGGCGTGCTGGCGATCGCCCCGTTTCCGCGAGGCGGCGTGCCCTCCCGCACCACCCGGCGCGCGGGGTGGGTGGGTGCGGTCGGCGGACTCGGCGGGCTCGGGATGTTCGGGCTCGCGCTGCTGGCGTCAGCGTGGAGTTGACCCCACCGGCTCTCAGGCGGCCGGCGCGGTCGGCGGGAGCCAGGCGGCGCTGGGCCCGTTCAGCATGGCGTGCTGGTCGTCCCAACTGCCGTAGCGCGGGTTGACGCTGACCTTCAGCTCGGTGGCGGACTGCGCCAGCAGCTGGCTCAGGGCCGCGTTGCCCTGGGGGGTGCCGAGTTGCTGGCCCGTCAGCCCGGCCAGCTTCTGCATGCCGAGCCACTGCTGGTAGAACGCGTCGATCTGCTCGGTCGGCACCTGCTGCTTCACCAGCAGCGTCTGGTCGAGCGCGGGCTCCCCGCCCAGGGCCAGGGCCTCCGCCTGGCGGGCCTGGGCGACCTCGGTGGCGGAGACCGACTGGCCGTGGGTGGCGAGCGCGTGGTCCACCACCAGGCCCATCACCATCTGCGTGACGGTGGACTGGGCCAGGTCGGCCGGCTCCTGGTACGAGGCGGCGGGCTGGGCGGCGCCCTCGCTGCGGACCTCGGCCATCCGGGCCTGCAGCGCGGAGACGGTGATCTTGTCCTGGCCGACCACGGCAGCGGCGCCCGGATGCGACACCCCGCCGCAGGCGCTGAGCACGACGGCGGCCACCAGGGCGCCGACGGCGGGGACGGTACGACGGAGGACGGAGCTGCTGCGGATCACGCGGGGCCTCCCGGGGGCGCAAACGCTGTGACGACTCGTTGCTCTGGGTATCTCCTGACGGACCTGAGGATAGGGAGGCTGACGGGTCGTTGCCCAGACCCGGGACCGAACGGGTCACCCGAACGGGTCACCCGTACGGGCGCAGCCGGGGATCGGGCCAGCTACCGGTGCGCGGGTCCAGCGGCTGCGGGCCGGTCCGGCGGTGGTGCTGGAGCTGGTCCAGGTGCTGGCGCAGCCGGCTGACGTCGGGGTGGTGCGGGCCGAGCCGGGGTTCGCGGTCGAAGAGCAGCGCCAGCAGCCACTCCCAGGCCCCGTCGGTGTCGCCGGCGCCGGCCAGCAGCAGGCCGATCCGCTCGCGCAGGTCGAAGCAGCGGGCCGGGTCGGTGTCCAGGCCCGCCTCCAGCCGGGCGGTGTGACCGGCCAGCAGCGCGCGGTACTCGGCCAGCGCCTCCGGGGCGCGGCCGAGCTGCTCCAGGCAGCCGGCGGCCTTGCGCCGGTGGTCCAGGGCCTGCGGGTCGTGCGGCCCGCCCTCGGCGGCGGCGACGGTGGCGAGCAGCTGGTACTCCGGCAGCGCGGCGCGGTACTGGCGCTCCTGGAGCAGCGTGCGGGCGTAGATCGTGCGCAGTGTGCGGACCAGCGGCGCCCGGTCGCCGTGCTCGGCCCGGGCGAGCGGAAGCAGCCGGGCGGCCAGGTCGATCACCTCGGCGTAGCGGTGCGCCGCGAGGAGGTCGGAGACCTCGCCGCAGGCCGCCGCGAGGTCGGTGGTCGCTGCGGGCCGCGGCGGTACGAGGCCGGGCGGCGGGGTGGCCGCCGGAGGGAGCGGCGGCATGGCCGGCGCGGGGACGGCGGCGTACGGCGGCGGCGCCGGCTGCGCGCTCGGTGGCGCGGGCAGCGGGTGGTGCGGGTGGCGGTAGGGCGCCGTCGGGTCCGGCAGTGGACCGGGTCGCGGCGCGCCGGAGCCGCTCGGCGGGGGCAGCAGCGGGAGCAGCCGCCGGTGCACCGCCTGGGCGTCGGCGGGCCGGTCCGCGGGCCGCTTGGCCAGCAGGTCGAGTACCAGCGCCTCCAGTACGGCCGGCACTTCGGGCCGCAACCGCCGCAGCGGCACCGGCGGTTCGTCCACCTGGCGGCGCAGCACGCCGAGCGCGGTGGGCGCCCGGAACGGCTCCTCGCCGGCGAGCATCTCGTGCAGCAGGCAGCCGAGCGCGTACAGGTCGCTGCGCGGGTCGACGGCGCCGGAGAGCGCCTGCTCGGGCGCCATGTAGGACGGGCTGCCGATCGGCACGCCGGTCATCGTCAGCCGGGTGTGCTCGCGGTCCAGCGCGGTCGCGATGCCGAGGTCCAGGACCACCACCCGGCCGTCCTCACGGACCATCACATTGCTGGGCTTCAGGTCGCGGTGGACCACCGGGACGGCGTGCACCACCGAGAGCGCGGCGCAGATCTGGGCGGCCACCGCGACCGCCCACTCGATCGGGAACGGGCTCTCCTCGGCGATCAGGTCGCCGAGGCTGACCCCGGGGACCCGCTGCATGACCAGGTAGAGCTCGCCGGCGTCCTCGCCCGCGTCGAAGACGGTGACCAGGCCCGGGTGGTCCATCGCGGCGGTGATCCGGCACTCGCGCAGGAAGCGGCGGCGCAGGTCCTCGCGGCCCTCCCGGACGTCCGCGGCTTCGGCGGCAAGCAGCAGGTCGGTGCGGAGCAGCTTGACGGCCACCCGGCGGTCGAGCCGCTCGTCGTAGCCGGCCCAGACCTGGCCCATGCCGCCGTGGCCGATCTTCTCGGCCAGCCGGTAGCGCCCGTCGATCACCCGGGCCCCGGTCATCGGCCGCCGCCGCCCTCGGCCTGCCGGCGCAGCAGCTCGCCGAGCTGCTGGAGCTCGTCGACCGGCTGTTGCGGCTGTTGCGGCTGGTAGCCCGGGTAGCCCGCCATCGGGTAGTACGGCGGCGCCACCGGCACGACCGGCGCGCCCCAGACCGCCCGACGGTCCATCAGCAGGAAGTGCACCGGCGGCACGAAGATCAGCACCACCATCGTGCCCATGCCGATGCCGTTGGCCACCACCTGCCGCTTGTCCTGGCCCGCGATCACCCCGCAGACCATCATCAGCGCGAGCAGGCACCCGAAGACGACCACGGCCGCGACGTCCACGCCCCTGCGGCGCCGCCGGGCGAGCAGCAGCGCGGGGACGAATCCGAGCAGTCCGGCGGTCACTACCGGGAGCAGACTGAGCAGCACCTTGGCCGGGACGCCGAACGGGCCCGGCGGCACCCGCGGTTGACCGGGCGGCGGCCCGAACTGCTCCGGGTAGTGGCCTGCCATGGGTTCGCGCTCCCGTGCGGGTGGTGGTGGACGAGTCGACACCGTACCGCGCCCGGGTCAACGAGGCGTCAGATCCCCCTCGGCCAGTCCGTCGGTGAGGCCCTGGGCCAGTCGGCGGCCCAGTTCGCCGGCCCGGCGCAGCTCCGTCTCGAACGCGGCGACCCGGCGGAACGCCTCGCCCAGCTCCTGCTGGCGCTCGATCGGCAGCCTGGGCAGCTGCACCCGGCGCACGTCCAGCCGGGCGGTGGTGGAGGCGTGGCTGCTGGCCCGGCGGCTGCCGGCCGTGGAGCGCAGACGGCCGGCCACGAACTCGGGGTCGAGCACGGCGGGATCGGGCCGCAGCAGGTGCAGCTGACGGCCGAGCGCCACGCCGTCGGTCCGGTCGCCGGGCCGGACCACCACGGCCACCCCAGCGCCGAGGACGGGGGTCAGCACGTCGCCGGGCCGGGTCAGCACCAGGTCCGCGGCGGGATCGGCCAGCTGGGCGGGCGGCCGGTCGGCCGTCAGCTCCTGCTCCGTCAGCACCGGGACGCCGCCCGCCGCACCGTCGTCGGCCGGCCGGGTGGCCGGGCCCTGGCCGGAGGAGTGCACCTCCAGCGCCCCGGCCCGGACCAGCTCGCCGATGGTGATCATGGGTGCAGCCGTCCGCTCGGCGGGCTCGGCGACCGGGGGCAGCGCCTCGTCCAGGCCGGCCAGCCCGGTCAGCACCTCGGCCAGCCGTCCGTGCAGGTGCTCCAGCGCGGCGGCGCCGCCGACCGGCGTGGCGGGCGGCAGGTGGCGGGCCGGGGAGAGGTCGGTCTCGTCGTCCAGCAGGTCGATGGCGTCCAGCACCCGGTGCACGCCGGGCCGGTCGGCCGGGGTCGGGCCGCCGGTCCGGGCGGCGCCGTCGAAGGCCTGCCAGGTCTCCAGGACGGTGCGGCGCAGCTCGGGCCAGCCGATCCGGTCGCGGCCCCCGGACGCCGCGGTGGCGCTCTGGGCAGCGGCCGGCTGGGTGGCGGTGGCGTCGAGCAGCAGCAGCCGCCGGGGGGCCGCCGCCTGGTCCTGCGGGTCGGGGCGGCGCAGCAGCCACAGGTGCAGCGGCACGCCGTACGGCGGCGCGACGCCGGCCGGCAGCGCGACCACCGCGCGCAGCGCGCCCGAGCGCAGCAGCTCGGCGCGCAGCCGCCGCCCGGCCCGCCGGGAGGCCACCGTGGGCGGCAGCAGCAGGGCGGTCAGGCCGCCGGGGCGGGTGTGCGCCAGGCAGTGCAGCAGCCAGGCGAGTTCGGACTCTGCGCGGGGCGGCACCTGGTCGAAGAGCCAGCGCGAGTCGTAGCGCAACTCGTCGTGGCCCCAGTCGCGTTCGTTGTACGGGGGCTGGCAGAGCACTGCGTCGGCGAGCAGCCCGGGGTGGGCGTCGGCGCGCAGGCTGTCGCCGGTGCCCAACTCCAGCGCCAGCGGTCCCGGGGTGGCCGCGGGGGTGTGCAGGGCCAGCCGGAGCAGGGCCACCGCGGCCAGCACCGGGTCCAGCTCCTGGCCATACCGGACGGTGTCGGCGGGGAGCGCCAGCAGCAGGGCGCCGAGACCGCACGCGGGGTCAAGGACACTGCGCAGGTCGCCGTGCAGGTGCGGCTCGGCAGCGGCCAGCGCGGCCAGCAGGGCGGCGGCCTCCGGTGGAGTCGGGCTGACCTGACGGGAGTTGGCCTCGGCATAGCGGGTCAGCAGCTGCTCGTAGCCGGCCGCCGCACCGTGCTCGGCGGCCAGCCGAGCGAGCACCCGGGCCAGCTCCAGCTGGGTGCTGCCGTAAAGCGTGGGCAGCGAGAGCAGGGCCGCGCCGGGCGGGCCAAGGGTCGCGGCGGACAGCTCGGCCAGGGCTCGGGGCAGCGCGAGCGCGAGCCGGGTGTCGGGCTCGTCCGCCAACTCCCTCCAGCGCTCGGGCGCGCGGTGCAGCAGGAGCAGGAAGGCCCCGGCGGGCAGCAGCAGGGCGGCGGGATGCGAGGCGGCGTCGCGCAGTGCCTCCAGCTGCTGCCAGGCCCGTTCCAGCAGCGGGAGTTCGACGATCTTGCCCTGTCCGCGCAGCCAGGACTCGACCCGGTCGAGCGCGAAGGTGGGGCTGGCCTCGGTGCCGCCGACCGGCTGCGGGAAGTCGGGGTGGCGGCGGCGCCAGTTGCTGACCGCCGCCCGTCCGACTCCGGCGAGCCTGGCGATCTCGACGGCGGTCACCTCGGGACTCTCCGACATGGACGGCTCCTCCTGTGAACGGTCTGTGACCGCACAGCATAGCCAGCCGCCCTGCCGTTCAGCGTTCACACGTGAACAGAGACGTTTCGCATTTTCCTGTTGACAGCGTTCACAGTCACTGATGTGATGGAGCCATCGCACCGGGCAGCAGCCGCCGCCCCGGGGAGCGCCAGAGAGCAAGGGATTCCGCCATGCGCATCACCACCAACCGCCGCCGCACCTCCGCGACCCTGCTGGCCGGAGCCGTGCTGATCGCCCTGGCCACCACGGCCTGCGGCCCGACCACCACCGGCTCGGTCTCCACCCAGCCCAAGCAGTCGGCCGCCGCCGGCGCGGCGGGCAGCGCGAAGCCGGCCGGTGGCGGCAGCAAGACCCCGACCGTCGCCAAGGTCGGCGACACCATCGCCCTCAAGGGGCAGGAGAGCGGCTCATCGGCCGACGTCACGGTGGTCAAGGTGGTCGACAACGCCCAGAGCTCGGACGACTACTCCAAGCCGGCCGACGGCAAGCGCTGGATCGCCATCCAGTTCCGGATCAAGGACACCGGCACCGCGGCCTACAGCGACGCCCCGGAGAACGGCACCACCGTGCTGGACGACCAGGGCCAGTCCTACAACTCGGTGGTCGCCGACACCACGGCCGGCCAGAGCTTCGCCGTCCCCGCCAACATCGCCGCCGGGGACAGCGCGCTCGGCTTCATCACCTTCGAGGTCCCGCAGGCCGCCAAGCTCGACAAGGTGCAGTTCACCCTCGACAGCGGCTTCGCCGACCAGACCGGCCAGTGGAAGCTCTCCTGAGCTACTTCCTGGCGCCGGCCCCCGCCAGCTCCTCGAACATCGTCCCGAGGAACGTCCCGCACCAGGCGAGCAGTTCGCGCCCGACCACCGGCTTGCCGCCGATCCGCGCGGTGGCCGGACGGGGCACCAGCACCTGCTGGGTGCTGCCCTTCACCTGGCTGCGCGGGTAGAGCCGGTTCAACCGCAGCTGCTGCGACTCGCGCAGGTCCACCGGCCCGAAGCGGACGTTGGCGCCCTGCAGGGTGATGTCCGAGACCCCGCAGCGGCGGGCGAAGAGACGCAGCGCCGCGACCATCAGCAGGTTCTCCACCGGCTCCGGCAACTTCCCGTAGCGGTCAGCCAGTTCGGCCCGGACCTGGTCGATGTCCGACTCCGAGTTGACCGCCGCGATCGAGCGGTAGGCCTGCAACCGCAGCCGCTCCCCCGGCGCGTAGTCGTGCGGTACGTGGGCGTCGACCGGGAGCTCGATCTTGACCTCCAGCGGCTCCTCCTCCGGCAGCCCCTCACCGGAGAGCGACTCCCGGAACTCGGCCACCGCCTCACCGACCATCCGCATGTAGAGGTCGAAGCCGACCCCCGCGATGTGCCCGGACTGCTCACCGCCGAGCAGGTTGCCCGCCCCGCGGATCTCCAGGTCCTTCATCGCGACGTACATGCCCGCACCCATCTCGGTGTGCTGGGCGATGGTGGCCAGCCGCTCGTGGGCGGTCTCGGTGAGCGGCTTCTCCGGCGGGTACAGCATGTAGGCGTAGCCGCGCTCCCGGCCACGGCCCACCCGGCCGCGCAGCTGGTGCAGTTGGGAGAGGCCGAAGGTGTCGCCGCGCTCGACGATGAGGGTGTTGGCGTTGGAGATGTCGATGCCCGACTCCACGATGGTGGTGGAGACCAGCACGTCGAACTCCTTCTCCCAGAAGTCCACCACCACCTTCTCCAGCAGGGTCTCGCCCATCTGCCCGTGCGCGGTGGCGATGCGGGCCTCGGGGACCAGCTCCTTGAGCTTGGCGGCCGCCCGGTCGATCGACTCGACCCGGTTGTGGATGTAGAACACCTGGCCCTCGCGCAGGAGTTCACGCCGGATCGCAGCCGAGATCTGCTTCTCGTCGTACGGGCCGACGAAGGTCAGCACCGGGTGCCGCTCCTCGGGCGGGGTGGTGATGGTGGACATCTCCCGGATGCCGGTGACCGCCATCTCCAGGGTGCGCGGGATCGGCGTCGCGGACATCGTCAGCACGTCCACGTTGGCCCGCAGCTTCTTCAGCTGCTCCTTGTGCTCGACGCCGAAGCGCTGCTCCTCGTCCACGATGACCAGGCCCAGATCCTTGAACCTGGTCTCGGCGGAGAAGAGCCGGTGGGTGCCGATCACCACGTCCACCGAGCCGTCCCGCAGCCCCTCCAGGACGGCCTTCGCCTCGCTGTCGCTCTGGAACCGCGACAGCGCCTTCACGATCACCGGGAAGTTGGCGTAGCGCTCGGCGAAGGTCGAGAAGTGCTGCTGCACGAGCAGCGTGGTGGGCACCAGGACGGCCACCTGCTTGCCGTCCTGGACCGCCTTGAAGGCCGCCCGCACAGCGATCTCGGTCTTGCCGTAGCCGACGTCGCCGCAGATCAGCCGGTCCATCGGGACCGACTTCTCCATGTCCGCCTTGACCTCGGCGATGGTGGTCAGCTGGTCGGGCGTCTCCGCGTACGGGAAGGCGTCCTCGAGCTCGCGCTGCCACGGGGTGTCCGCGCCGAAGGTGTGGCCGGGGGCCGCCATCCGGGCCGAGTAAAGCTTGATCAGGTCGGCGGCGATCTCGCGCACCGCCTTCTTGGCGCGCTGCTTGGTCTTCGCCCAGTCCGCGCCGCCGAGCCGGTGCAGCGTCGGGGCCTCGCCGCCGACGTACTTGGTCACCTGGTCCAGCTGGTCGGTCGGCACGAAGAGCCGGTCGCCGGGGTGGCCCTTCTTCGCGGGGGCGTACTCCAGCACCAGGTACTCGCGGGTGGCGCCCTGCACGGTGCGCTGCACCATCTCCACGTACCGGCCCACGCCGTGCGCCTCGTGGACGACGAAGTCGCCGGCCGCCAGCGCGAGCGGGTCGATCGCGTTGCGGCGGCGCGAGGGCATCCGGCGCATGTCCTTGGTGGAGGACTTCTGGCCGGACAGGTCGGTCTCGGTGATCACGGTCAGCAGGTTCGTCTCGTCGACGAAGCCGTGCTCGATCGAGCCGCAGGAGACGTAGACCACGTCCCGGGTCGGCGGTTCGGTCAGGTCCGCCACCAGCCGGGCCGGGATGCCCTCGTTGCCGAGCACCTCGGCGAGCCGGGACGCGGGCCCCTGGCCCTCCGTCACCATCACGACCCGCCAGTCGGCGGCCAGCCGCTCCTTGGCGTCCGCGATCGCCCGTGCGGTGTCGCCGCGGTAGGCCTCGACCGCGCGCATGCCCAGGGTGAGGGTGTTGGCGTCGAACTCCAGCATCGAGGTGAGTTCGGAGTCGCTGGTGGCGAACGGGCTGACCGACCACCAGGGCAGCCCGATCCCCTGCGCGTGCTCGCGCACGTCGGCGAGCGAGCGCAGCGAGGCGGCCGAGACGTCGATCTGCTCGACATCGATCGGACGGGCGCCGCCGGAGGCCGCCGCCACCCAGGAGGCGTGCAGGAACTCCTGACTGGTCGCCACCAGGTCGGCGGCCCGGGTGCGGACCCGCTCGGGGTCGCAGACCACCGCGACGCTGCCGGCCGGCAGCACGTCGAGCAGCAGCTCCATGTCGTCCACCAGCACCGGGGCGAGCGACTCCATGCCCTCGACCGCGATGCCCTGGGCGATCCTGTCCAGGATCTCGGCCAGCTCCGGGTGCTGGACGGCCAGTTCGGCGGCCCGGCCGCGCACCTCGTCGGTCAGCAGCAGCTCACGGCAGGGCGGCGCCCAGAGCCCGTGCTGGGCGATCTCCAGCGAACGCTGGTCGGCCACCTTGAAGTAGCGGATCTCCTCGACCTCGTCGCCCCAGAACTCCACCCGCAGCGGGTGCTCCTCGGTCGGCGGGAAGACGTCCAGGATGCCGCCGCGCACCGCGAACTCGCCGCGCTTCTCGACCAGTTCGACCCGCGAGTAGGCGGCCGCGGCGAGCCGCCGGGCGACCGACTCCAGGTCGTGCGTCTCGGTGCGCTGCAACGCCACCGGCTCCAGCTCGGCGAGCCCCTTGACCTGCGGCTGGAGCACCGAGCGGACCGGCGCCACGATCACCTGGACCGGCCCGGCCGCCGGGTCGTCGGCCCTGGGGTGGACGATCCGGCGCAGCACCGCGAGCCGGCGGCCCACCGTGTCGGAGCGCGGCGACAGGCGCTCGTGCGGGAGCGTCTCCCAGGCGGGGTACTCGGCGACGGCGTCCGGCGGCAGCAGCGAGCGCAGCGAGGCGGCCAGATCCTCGGCCTCCCGCCCGGTCGCGGTCACGGCCAGCACCGGGCGGCCGCGCTCGGCGCCGACGGCCGCCAGCGAACGGGCCAGCGCGGCGATGACGAACGGCCGGGCCGCGGGCGGGCCGACCAGGTCCAGGTGCGGACGGTGGCCGGTCGCCGCCGCCTCGATCGCCTCGGCGAGGGCGGCGTCCCGTGCGACGACATCGAGCAGTCCGGTCAGGCTCATGGAGTCTTCTTCGTCCCGTTGCTTCCAGGCGGAGCCCCCGGCACCGGTGGGTCGTTCAGCGGCCGGGCAGCTTGATGGGCCCGGCACGCGGTGCGAGGGGCCGGGTCAAGGTCCCAGCGTACGCCGCGCGACCCACCCGCACGCGGCCAACCACGTCCGTGCCGCCCACCCGCTCCGAGCCCGGAAGATCGATCGTCAAGAAGTGGACACACTCCTGTCACTGCCTGTCCATGGACAGCGCGCACCATGGTTCTTGTGCACGCCGCTCCAACCGTGGGGGATGGACTGGTGTGCCGATCGCGCTCCGATGGGGGTCGGGGTGCGAGGCCGGGCGACCCTGGGTGGGGGCGCCCGCCCAAGCGTCGGGAGTCGTGGCGCCCTTTTGCGGAGGGCGCCACGGGTCCTGCGCCCCGAGACTTCTTCTTCAGGTGCGGCGGCGGCCGACCGTGTTGGGCAGGCTGTCCAGCTCGGTGCCGTCGTCGATGATCACGATCTTCGGAATGATCGCCGTCGCGTCCTCGGGCGCCACCGGACGCGGGGCGTCCTGCGGCGGCGCAGGCGGCGCGGGCGGCGGGGCCACCGGGCGCGGCGGCACCTGCGGGGCGGCCGGGGCCGTAGCGGCCACCGGGCCGGGGTTCAGCAGCGCGGTCCGCGGGTCGGCGGGACGCTCGTCCTCCGGCACCGCGGCGTCCAGCAGGCCCTGCGGCAGGCGCAGCACGGTGGTCGGCGCGTCCTGCGAGCGGACCGGCACGGGCACCTCGCCGGTGTCGGCCTCCGACGCGACGGGCTCCGCGGCAACGGGCTCCGCGGCGACGGGCTCCGCCGCAGGCGCGGCGACCGGGCCGTCGATGCCCGGCTCGATCATCCCGACTGCCTTGCCGGTCAGCGAGGCCAGCGTCCCCTTGATGTGGTCCAGGTGCGTCTGCACCGTCTCCTGGCGCTTCTCGAACTCGGCGCGGTCCCGGGCGATCTCCGCGTTGATCCGCTCGACCTCCCGGCGGGCCTGGTCGAGCAGCTGGTCGGCCTTGGCCTGCGCGTCGGTGTCGGTCTGCTTGATCAGCCCCAACACGCTCTCCCGGTACTGCTCGGCCTCGCGCAGCCGGCGCTCGGCGGCCACCGAGAACGTGGCCTCCTCGGCCACCGCGGCCGCCTCCTCGACGGCGAACCGCTCGTCGGCCTCCCGGCGCAGCTCGGCCAGCCGCACCTCGGCGCGCTCGCCGGCCTCGGCGGCCTCCACCCGGATCTTGGCGGCCTCGCCGGTGGCGGCGTCCCGCAGGGCGCGGGAGTCGCGGTCGGCCTCGCCGCGCAGCTTCTCGGCCTCGGCACGGGTGCGCTCGTCGGTGCGCCGGGCGGCCAGGTCGGCCTCGGTGCGGGTGGTCTCGGCGTACTCGGTGGCGGCCTTGCCGAGCGCCTGCCCGGCCTCGTACACGGTGTCGCGGGTGTCCTCGGCGAAGCGCTCCGCCTTGTCCCGGACGGCCTGCGCCTCGTTCTCGGCCATCGCCATCAGGGCGAGCGCCTGCTCGCTGAGGACCGCGTAGTCGGGCGCGGGCGCGTCGGCAGCGCTCTGCACGGTCTCGGCGAGCTGGATCTCCAGCGCGCGGATGTGCGCGCCCAGCATGCTCAGCCGCTGCCAGGCCTCGTCACGCTGCGCGGTCAGGGACAGCAGGGCGTGGTCGACCTGCTCGGGCGCGTACCCGCGCCGGGCAGCGGTGAAGCCGTACGACGGGACGGCGTCGCTCATGGGCTCTTTTTCCCCTCAGTGGCTCTGGGCGGCTGACTCGGGCGGTGCGGGTCGCAGGGACTCGCGGGCGTTTCCCGGATTGGTCCTCTTGACCTATTTTGCGCAGATCATCTGGAAAGCCCAAGGAAGCGACACCACCCGACGCCCCCGGCGGCCCCGCGTCGGTGGACGCGGGGCCGCCGGAAATCAACGGCGGGCTACAGCAGGCCGTCCCAGAACTGTTCCAGGAGGACCGCCCACCAGGTGTCGGGCCCCTGGAGGGCAGCCGGGTCGATCGCGGCCAGCTCGGCCTGGAAGTCGGTGGTCCAACGCCCGGCCTGATCCGGGGTCAGTCCGTAGCGCAGCGGCCACATCCGACCGAGCAGGGCGAGCGACCGGACGAACTCCGGCACACCACTGTTGACGAAGCGGGGCTGCTCCCCGGTTCCGTCGAGTTCCACCGCGACCACCGCGGCTGTGCCGTACTGCACACAGAGCTGTCGGCCGTAGTCGTTGCCGAGCACGAGATAGCCGCCCGCCTCCGGCCCCGCCGGCAGGCCGCGCTCGGCCGCCAGCTCGGCCAGCGTCGGGATCGGCCGGCCCTCCTGGGCCTGCGCCCAGAAGAACGGCCCGAAGCTGATCGGCAGGCCCGCCCACATCAGGGTCTGCGCCACCACCTCGGGCACGCCCTGGCGGGAGACCGCGCGCTGCTCGTAGCGGAACACGCCCGGGCCGAAGAACTGCGCCAGCTCGGCGCCGAGCTGCTGCGGCGGGACGGCCGGCAGCTGCGGGACGGCGCCCGGCGGCGGCAGCGGCACCCGGACCGGGCGCGGGCGCTGCGGACCGGCGGCCAGCTGGTGCAGCTCGTCCAGGTGGTTCAGCAGCTGGGCCATGCCGGTCTGCCGGGCGTGGTGCTCACGGCCGTACGGCGCCGTGTGGGTGACCCGGACGTTCGGCCAGGAGGTCCGGACCAGGCGCGCGCAGTAGCCGCCGGGCAGGTCGCAGCACTCCAGCTCGGTGTGCAGCTCCAGGACCTGCTCGGGCGGCACGCCGAGCCGGCGCAGCTCCTGGAGGATCTTCCACTCCGGGTGCGGGGTGCCGGGCTCGCTGCGCTGCATCACCTTCTGCTCGGAGCCGTCCGGGGCGCGGTAGCTGAGCACCGCGAGGTAGCCCGGGCCGACGGTGGGCACCCCGGGCGGGACGGGCGCGCCCTGCGGCGGCAGCCCGGGCACCGGCGCCGCGGCACCGGGCAGACCGGGAGCGGGCTGACCGGGGACGGGCTGGCCGGGAGCGCCCGGTCCCTGCGGGATGGCGGACGCGAGCTGGGTGGCGGCCTGCGCGACCCCGGCCGCGGCCGGGCTCGGAGCCGCAGCCCCCGAACGGGAGATCACGGCCCGGCTGGTGGCGGCGTCGGCCAGGTCGGCCGCGCCCTGCGCGGGAGCCGGTGCGGCCGGCGGTGCGGCCGGGCCGCGCAGACCCGCCGGCGGCGGAGGCGGCGGGACGCTGCCCGCGCTGCGGCCCAGGCCGACCCCGTGCTGCGGGGCGTTCTCGGCGCTGTTGCCCGCGTGCAGCAGGCCGCCCGGCGGGGGCGGCGGAGCGACCGACCCGCCGCGGCCGCCGGCGACCGGCGCGGGCGGGGGCTGGCCGGGCCCGCCGCGCAGACCCGCCGGCGGCGGGGGCGGCGGGGCGCTGCCCGCGCTGCGGCCGAGGCCGACCGCAGGAGCGCCCGGACCCTGCGGCGCACCGGGCAGGCCCATCAGGCCGGGGACGCCGTCCGGGGAGGCCATCATGGTCGGCGCGTAGTCGATGGACGGCGCAGCGGCCGCGGCCTCGGCGGGCGGGGCCGGCGCAAGCGGGGCGTCCGGCGCGCCGGGCAGGCCCATCAGGCCGGGCACGCCGTCCGGCGGCGCCAGCATGGTCGGCGCGTAGCCGCCGACCGGGGCGGGCGGCGGTGGCGGTGTGGGCGACGGTGGTGCGGGCGTCGGTGCGGGCGGCGGGGTGGCCGACGGCCCGAGCGACGACACGAACGGCGGCGCGGGCGCGGCGAACTCGTCGGCCAGGTGGTAGCCCTCGGGCAGCGCCACCGTGGCGCCCTCGGGGAACACCGCGGGAGCGGGCGCGGGCGCGGCGGGCGGCGGCGCCTGCGGCGGCCAGTGCGAGGGCGGCGGCGCGAGCATGGTCGGCCCGTCACCGGCCGGCCGGTCGGAGAGCGGCGGCGCGGTGAGCTGCACTGGCTCGACGGGCGCCGGGGCAGGAGCGGGTGCGGGCGCGGGCTCGCCCAGCCGGGCCGCCTCGGCGGCGATCGCCGCGGCACCCGCCTCCTGCAACCACTGCGGCGGGCTGAGCAGGAACGAGGTCGCCTCGGCCGGAGCCGGCGCCGGCTTCGCACTCTCTGCCGGACGCCCGTACGTCTCCTCGTAGCGGCGGACCACCTCGTTGACCGGCAGCGCCGGCCAGAGCGTGCCGGCCCCGCTGTCCCGGGCGATCACCAGCTTGACCGCGCCGCCGTCCGAGGACGGTCCGCCGGCCCGGTCCTCGGCCCAGCAGACGAACCCCAGGTCGAACTCCCGTACCCGGACCTCGCGCTGCTGGAACGGCGGCACGCCGCCGTTGATCCAGTCGGTCGCCAGGTCCTGTGCCTGCGCGTACGTCACCATGCCCGGCCTGCCTCCACCGTTGAGCCGCCCTCGTCCTCTATGCCCGTCACGCCGGACCCATCACGACACCGGCACCGCACGGGCGAACCCGCCGTCGACCATCAGCTCCGCCACCGTCTCCAGCTCCGGCGGGCTGCCGGCCAGCCGGAGCAGGAAGTCGTCGAAGTCGTTCCCGCAGCGCAGCAGCAACCGCTGCACCCGGTCCGCGGGCTCCTCGGCCCCACCGGTGTCGCGCGCGTCGTCGTACAGGCAGAACCAGACCGAACCCAGGTCCGCCCCGCGCACCTTGAGCGCGACGATGCCGCCCTGCGCGTACGCGATGCCGAGGTAGTCCTTGGTCAGGTGGTCGCGCAGGCACTTGTTGGCGTAGACGAGGTCGTCGACCCCGTACTCCTCGCTGAGCGTCAGGAACGGCTGGTCGAGCAGCAGTCCGAGCTCGGTGTCCAGCGCCACGCCGACCGGTCCGCGGCCGCCGGCCAGCTTGAGGAAGGAGCGGTACTGCCCGGGCAACCGGTAGCCGAGCCGCTCCTCGGCGGCCTGCAGCAGGTCCTCGCCGACGGTGACCTGCTCGGCGCCCTCCTTGGAGAGCGAGAAGTGCACCGCCCGCCGGTCCTGCAGCGGGCGGGTGCCGCGACGGGAGTGGTCGGCGCTGGAGCGGGCCAGGCCGCCGTGGTGCCGCAGCAGGGCCTTGACCTCGACCGGCACCAGCTCCATCCGGCGCCAGCCGGGGGCCGCGCCGCCGACCGCGTGGTGCCAGGTCCAGCCGGGCGGGGTGGCCACCGCGGACTCCAGGTCGGCCCAGAGCTCGTGGCCCTGGCTGAACAGCGCGGCATTGGCCGAGACGTAGTCGGTCAACCGCAGCTCGTCCACGCCGAAGCCCTCGGGCGGATCGGCGACCTCGGCCGCGGCACGGGCGTAGGGGCCGAAGTCCGGGTGGCCCTGTTCGTCCACCCGCACCCCCGCCGGGTACATCGCCGCGCGCACCGGATCGGGAAACTGCACCACCTGGCCCGCGTAGGCCGCGTTGGGCGCGGCAGCGGCGCCGGGCCGACCTGTCGTCATCTGGGAGCCCCCACTGGCTGAAGCGGAATTGCTAGCACCAGGGTATGTGGTCGGGCCCGTCCGCGGTCCCCCCACCCGGTGGTTGACAGGGCCTCGCGCAGGGCCTCGCGCAGGGCCTCGCGCGCAGCGCCGTCCGCAAGCCGCTTCGCACGCCCGTTCGCAGGGCTAAGTGAGGAACTCCCGGCCGGAGTTGTGTACAAGCCGTGGAGTCGGCGATCCTGCTGTACACCCCCGGGTACCCCGGCTCGCCAGTTGTCCGAGTCGTTTGGCAGGCTGGCCCCGGAACCCGAGACCGAAGGAGCAGCCGTGGACATCCGTCAGCCGACCGCGCCCCCGGCCGTCCCCGCTCCCACTCCCGTCCCCCCGCCGCTGGGTGCACCGCTGCTGCGCCATCACCGGGACAGCCTGCTGCCGGCGGTGGCCGCCGCCCTCTCGCTGCGCGGCGGGGACGTCCAGACGATGGCCGGCCGCAAGGCCGACCAGCAGCCCGAGTTGCACCCGCTGATCGGCGAGTTCCTGGACCGGCTGCCGATCGAGCAGCGCGAGCGCTTCACCGGCCGGTGCCCGGAGGCCGTGCTGCTGTCGAAGTACCTGACCGAGGTGGACGCCGGGCGCTCCAAGCGCGCCGCCAAGAAGCCGCTGTCCCTGCACGACGCCCGCAAGGCCCTCAAGGGGGCCAAGTTGACGACCGTGCGGATCCGCGAGGAGGACGACCCGGCGCACGGGACGCACGCACCGCCGTGCCGCTCCTGCCTGCCGCTGCTCGACCACCTCACCGTGCAGAGCGTCGCGGTCGCCCAGCGCTCCTGACCTGCCGCTGACCGGCCGAGCGCCGACCGCACCCGCACACGTCCCGTCCCCCGAGCCCGGAGTACGTCCTGAACCCGACCGCCACCACCGCTCCCCCGCGCTCCCAGCCGCGGTTCTCCGCCGACGTGGCGGCCGCGCTCAAGCAGGCCGGCTGGCACCCGGGCCGCTGGGAGATCCGCCGGGCCGAGGAGTGGGCCGACCAGCTGGTCGCGCACGGCTCCCCGGCAGGCGTCCAGCACGCGGTCTTCCCGGCGGCCGTGGAGGCCTGGGCCGAGTTCGGCGGGCTCTCCTTCGACCTGTCCGGGGCCGGGCGCCAGGTGGCCAGGACGCCGTTCCTGCTCGACCCGCTCTGCGGGCTGCACCAGCCGCGCACGCTGGCCGACCTGGGCCGGGCGCTGGACTGCCGGGTCGCGCCGCTCGGCGAGGAGCTCTACGGCCAGGCGCTGCTGGCCATCGACGAGACGGGACGGGTCTTCAGCCTGGACCACACCGGCGAGTGGTTCCTCGGCAGCGACATCGACCAGGCGGTCAGCACCCTGCTGCTCGGCACCCTGCCCGAACGCCTGCGCACCGTCGCCGATCCGCTCTGACGGCCCCTCAAGGAGCGCTTCAGGTCAGCCGATCCGTGGAGACCGCCAGCCGGGACGGCAGCAGCGCCTCCACCCGGTAGCCGCCGTCCTGCTCGGGCCCGGCCAGGAAGCTGCCGCCCAGCGCGAGCACCCGCTCGCGCATCCCGACCAGCCCGTTGCCGCCGCTGGGCAGCTTCACCTGCTCGGCGACGCCCGGGCAGTCGTTCAGCACCGCCACCCGGAAACCGTTGGGCAGGTACGCCAGCAGCACCGAGACCCGCGCGCCGCCGGCGTGCTTGTGCGCGTTGGTCAGCCCCTCCTGGACCACCCGGTACGCGGTCTGCTCGGCGTCCCCCCGGTACGGACGCCGGGTCCCGCTGACGGTGAGCGACACGGTCATCCCGGCCGCCTTCGACTGGTCGACCAGCCGCGGCAGCTCGGCCAGCACGGACGGCGCCTCGACCGCCGGGTCCTCGTTCATCCGCAGCACCCCGAGGATCTCGCGCAGCTCGTTCAGCGCCTGCCGCCCGGTGTCGGCCATCAGCTTGGCGCTCTGCGCCGCCTTCTCCGGGTCCTTGGCGACGATCCGCTCCAGCGCGCCGGCGTGCACCACCATCAGGCTCACCCGGTGCGCCACCACGTCGTGCATCTCCCGGGCGATCCGGGTGCGCTCCTCCAGACGGGCCCGGCGGGCGCGCTCGCGGGCCTGCTCGGCGAGCAGGTCCAGCTCGGCCTCCAGCCCGTGCGCGCGGTCCTTCAGCGACTCGACCAGTCGGCGCCGGGCCCCGATGTAGAGCCCGGTGACCACCGGCGGCACGGTCAGGCCGACCGCCACCAGCACCGCGATCAGCACGAAGACCCAGGTCGCCGGCAGCGGCTCGCCGGGTTTGGGCTCGATGGTGAGCAGCGAGAAGAGCACCATCCCGAGGGTCTCCACGAAGACCACCGAGGAGAGCACCAGCACCCGCCCGCGCCGGGACGGCCAGGTCCAGGTGGCCGCCAGCGTGTAGAGCGAGACCACCAGCAGCACGATCCCGAACAGCCCGGGCACCAGGGCCATCGACACCAGCACCGGCACCGCCGGCCAGCGCCGCCGCACCAGCAGCGACCCGCCGCCCAGCGCGCCGATCACCATGGCCGGCACGACCGCCGCCGCGCCCAGGTGCAGGCGGGCGCCGAAGAACGAGGAGGCGCCCACCGCGCACTCCAGTGCGGCCAGCGCGGCCAGGACTCCGTCGAGGAGCGCGCTTCGCCGCCGCTCCCACCACCACAAGCCGCGGGCCGACGCGCCCTCCCCTGGCGACATGCTCATGGGGGACAGCCTAAGCGAGCCGCCCCTCCCGCCCCACCGAGTTCTTCCGACCGGGGCAACCCCACCCGGCCGACTTCTGTCCGGCATCCGGCCACTGCCACGGTCCAGACCACCGTCCGACCTATATTGGTCCGGTCGGACAGCGCGGTCCGTCGTTGCCGAACCCCACCTTCCCAGGGAGCCAGCCGTGACCGCTCAGGTCCCCACCTCGGCCGACCACCCGAGTGCCGATCCGGCCGCCGACAATGCCGCCCTGCGCGCCGACATCCGCAGACTCGGCGACCTGCTCGGCGAGACGCTGGTCCGCCAGGAGGGCCAGGAGCTCCTCGACCTGGTCGAACAGGTACGCCGGCTGACCCGCACGGACGGCGAGGCCGCCGCGCGGCTGCTCGCGGAGATCGACCTGGAGACCGCGGCCAAGCTCGTCCGCGCCTTCTCCACCTACTTCCACCTCGCCAACGTCACCGAACAGGTCCACCGCGGCCGCGAGTTCGCCACCCGCCGGGCCCGCGAGGGCTCGCTGCTGGCGCAGACCGCCGACCAGCTCGCCGACGCGGACCCCAAGCACCTCGCGGACACCCTGGCCAACCTGGCGGTCCGCCCGGTCTTCACCGCGCACCCCACCGAGGCGGCCCGCCGCAGCGTGCTCAACAAGCTCCGCCGGATCGGCGAGCTGCTGGAGCGCATCCACCGCGAGCACGTCGCCTCCGGCCTCTCCGTCTCCGACCCGGTGCGGCACTCCTCGGCCAAGCGCTCGGCCGACCGCCGGCTCGCCGAGGTGATCGACCTGCTCTGGCAGACCGACGAGCTGCGGATCGCCCGTCCCGAGCCCACCGACGAGGCCCGCAACGCCGTCTACTACCTGGACGAGCTCTACCGCGAGGCCGTCCCCGAGGTGCTGGAGGAGCTGCACGAGGAGCTGGCCCGGGTCGGCCTGGCGCTGCCCGACGGCGTCCGCCCGCTGACCTTCGGCAGCTGGATCGGCGGCGACCGGGACGGCAACCCCAACGTCACCCCGCAGGTCACCTGGGACGTCCTCAACCTCCAGCACGAGTACGGCATCAAGGACGCCCTGGACGCCGTCGACGACCTGCGCAACTCGCTCTCCACCTCGGTCCGCCTGGCCGGCGCCTCGGCCGAGCTGCTCAGCTCGCTGGACGCCGACCTCACGCTGCTGCCCGAACTCAGCCCGCGCTACAAGCGGATGAACGCCGAGGAGCCGTACCGCCTGAAGGCCACCTGCGTCCGGCTCAAGCTGGAGAACACCCGCGAGCGCCTCGCCAACGGCACCCCGCACGTGCCCGGCCGCGACTACCTCGGCACCCGCGGGCTGATCTCCGACCTCAAGCTCATCCAGGACTCGCTGCGCGGCCACCGCGGCGAGCTGATCGCCGACGGCCGGCTCGCCCGGGCGATCCGCACGGTCGAGGCGTTCGGCCTCCAGCTGGCCACCATGGACGTCCGCGAGCACGCCGAGGCGCACCACCACGCGCTCGGCCAGCTCTTCGACCGGCTCGGCGAGGAGGCCTGGCGCTACGCCGACATGCCGCGCGAGTACCGGCAGAAGCTGCTCGCCAAGGAGCTGCGCTCGCGCCGCCCGCTGGCGCCCACCCCGGCCCCGCTGGACGCCGCCGGCACCAAGACGCTGGGCGTCTTCAACACCATCCGCGAGGGCTTCGAGCGGTTCGGCGACGAGATCGTCGAGAGCTACATCATCTCGATGTGCCAGGGCGCGGACGACGTCTTCGCCGCCACCGTGCTGGCCCGCGAGGCCGGCCTGATCGACCTGCACGCCGGGATCGCCACCATCGGCATCGTGCCGCTGCTGGAGACCACCGACGAGCTCCAGCAGGCCGACCGGATCCTCGACGAGATGCTCTCCGACCCGTCCTACCGCCTGCTGGTCTCGCTGCGCGGGGACGTCCAGGAGGTCATGCTCGGCTACTCGGACTCCTCCAAGTTCGGCGGCATCACCACCTCCCAGTGGGAGATCCACCGCGCCCAGCGCCGACTGCGCGACGTGGCCCACCGCTACGGCATCCGGCTGCGGCTCTTCCACGGCCGCGGTGGCACGGTCGGCCGCGGCGGCGGCCCCTCGCACGAGGCGATCCTCGCCCAGCCCTGGGGCACCCTGGAGGGCGAGATCAAGGTGACCGAGCAGGGCGAGGTGATCTCCGACAAGTACCTGCTCCCCTCGCTCGCCCGGGAGAACCTGGAGCTGACCCTCTCCGCCACGCTGGCTGCCTCCGCGCTGCACACCTCGCCGCGCCAGGCCCCCGAGGAGCTGGCCCGCTGGGACGCCGCGATGGACCAGGTCTCCGAGGCGGCGCACACCGCCTACCGAGCGCTGGTCGAGCAGGAGGACCTGCCGAAGTACTTCTTCGCGGCCACCCCGGTCGACCAGCTCGCCTCGCTGCACCTGGGCTCGCGCCCGTCCCGCCGCCCGGACTCCGGCGCGGGCCTGGACGGCCTGCGGGCCATCCCGTGGGTCTTCGGCTGGACCCAGTCCCGCCAGATCGTCCCCGGCTGGTACGGCGTCGGCTCCGGCCTGGCCGCCGCCCGCGAGGCGGGCCTGGGCGACGTGATGGACGAGATGCACGGCAGCTGGCACTTCTTCCGGAACTTCCTGTCCAACGTCGCGATGACGCTGGCCAAGACCGACCTGCGGATCGCCCGGCACTACGTCGAGACCCTGGTGCCGGACGAGCTGCGCCACGTGTTCGACCAGATCACCGCCGAGCACGACCTCACCCTCAAGGAAGTGCTCCGCCTCACCGGTGAGAGCGAACTCCTGGAGTCGAACGACGTGTTGAAGCAGACCTTCACGGTCCGCGACGCCTACCTGGACCCGATCTCCTACCTCCAGGTGGCGCTGCTCCGCCGCCAGCGCGAGGACGTCGCGGCGGGCCTGCCCGAGGACCCGCTGCGCGCCCGCGCGCTGCTGCTGACCGTCAACGGCATCGCCGCCGGCCTGCGCAACACCGGCTGACCGGAAGGCGGTACGACGGTGGCGGCCCCGGGTGGGCCGCCACCGTCGTACCGCCGGTCAGAAGCCGGTCAGCAGCCGGAGAAGTCGCCCTCGCGGACGCCCGCCACGAACGCCCGCCACGCCTCGGCGCGGAACACCAGCGCCGGCCCGTGCGGATCCTTGGAATCGCGCACCGGCAGCACCCCGGCGAAGCCGTCGGCCACCTCGACGCAGTCGTTGTTGTTCCCCCCGCTGAAGCTGGACTTGCGCCACCGCGCACCACTCAGGTCGTACTGTTCAGCACCCATCTCTGTACTCCTTCGCCACCGAGCGAATCAGGGCCAGGGCCGCCTCCGGCGGCAGAGCGGCGGCCCGAGCAAGATCGTAGGCCGCTTCACAGCGCTTCACCACCGCCGGTTCGTCCAGCAGTTGGCCGCTGTCCACGCTCTCGGCATAGCCCACCGGCGGCGCGTCCTCGAAGGTCATCAGCATCAGGCTGCCGTCCATCAGGGCGTGCGCCCCGGCGGAGAACGGCAGCACCTGGATCAGCACCCGGTCCCGCTCGGCGACTTCGGCGAGATGGTCCAGCTGGCGGGCCATCGCCGCCCTGCCGCCGACCGGGCGCCGAAGCACTCCCTCGTCCAGGATCGTCCAGTACTCCGGCGCGTCCGGCCCCTGGAGCAGCCGCGCCCGCTCCAGCCGGTTGCGTACCCAGTCCTCCGTGTCCTCCGCCGACTGGAACGGCCGCGCCGCGCGGGTCACCGCCCGGGCGTACTCCTCGGTCTGCAACAGGCCCGGCACGAGCAGTGGCGAGAACTGGCAGATCGTCGACGCCCGCGCCTGCAACTCCGCAGCCTCGGCGAAGTAGGACGCGAACGGCGACTTGTTGATCAGCTCCTTGCACATCCGCCCGAGCAGCCCGCCCGTCGCCAACACCTGGTCGATCCGCTCGGCCAGGTCCAGTTGCGGCTTGCGCGAGGCGTTCTCGATCTGGCCGATGTACGCGCCGGAGCAGAACACCCGCCGCCCCAGGTCGTCCTGCGACATCCCGACGGCCTCCCGGCAGCGCTTCAGCTCCGTGCCGAAGAACTCCCAGCCGATCCTGAACCGTCCGTACCCCTTGGCCGCACCGCCGTTGCTCATGGCATGGCTCCTCTGCACCGCAGAACCGCTGCTGCCCGCTCTCGTTGCAGCGAGCGTAAGCACACCCAGCGGCCCGTGGGCACAGAACGCAACTATTCACCCGCAAAGAGTGACCCTGCGTCAGTGTGCGGCGGGCTTGCCCTTGTGGCGGCGCTTCAGCCAGAGCGCGCCGCCGCCGCCGGCGACCAGCAGGCCGCCACCGACCGCGAACAGGCCCGCGTCGCCGCCCAGGTTGCCGATGAAGCTGCCGGCGAGCACGGTGGCGGTCGGTCCACCCTGCGCGGTGGCCGAGGGCGAGACCTGCGGGGTGTCGGCCAGCTGGGCGCTGACCGCGCTCACCTCCGGGTCCGCCCGGTGCCCGCGGCCGGAGCCGCGCGAGCCGCCCGTCCCGGCCATCGCGACCCGGGTGGTGCTGGCCGAGGCGGAGGGCGAGGGCGTCGGCGAGGTGGGGCAGCCGCTGGGTTCGGCCGTGGCGGACGGCGTCGGGACGGGAGAGCCGGAGCGCGCGGCCGAGGCCGCCTCGGAGGGCGAGTCGCTCGGCGCCGGCGGGCAGGACGGCGAGGCGGTGGCCGTGGCGGACGGCGGTGGGACGGCCGGCAGCGAACCGCCGGCGGCCGGACCCCCGGGTGCATCGCTGGGACCGGGCGCCGAGGGCGGCGGCGCGGGGGCCGTGACGGTGGCCTGGCCGCCCGCGCCGGAGGGCGAGGGGCTCGCCGAGGGGAGCGCGTCGGCGGCCGCGAACGACGCTCCCGCCAGCAGGGCCCCACTGATCGTCAGCAGCCAACCCCCGGCCGTCCAGGCCGTACGCCACCGCAACTGCCCTGCGCCCACCAGCGCCCCCATCTCCCAAAGTCCGGCTTGACCGTACCCGATCCGCAGGGACCGCCGGCCATCGGATCAGGGGCTGCGGGGAAGAGTTGTACGACTGTTGTCACACCCGTCACAGGGAACGCAGAGCCTCAGGTGTTGTAGGTGCCCTGGGCCCGTTCCAGGCCCTCCGACAGCAGCGCCTCGACCGCGTCGGCCGACCGGTCCACGAACCAGTCGAGCTCCTTGCGCTCGGCCGAGGAGAAGTCCTTGAGGACAAAGTCCGCGACCTCCATCCGGCCCGGCGGACGGCCCACGCCGCAGCGCACCCGGTAGTAGCCGGGGCCGAGCGACTTGGTGATCGACTTCAGGCCGTTGTGGCCGTTGTCGCCGCCGCCGAGCTTGAGCCGCAGGGTCGCGTAGTCGATGTCCAGCTCGTCGTGGACCGCCACGATCGCGCTGGTGGGCGCCTTGTAGAAGTCGCGCAGCGCGGTCACCGGGCCGCCCGAGAGGTTCATGAAGGTCATGGGCTTTGTGAGAACCACCCGCTGCCCGGCCAACCGGCCCTCGGCGATCTGGGCCCGGCTCTTGTGGGTCTTGAACTTCGCCCCGATCCGCTGGGCCAACAGGTCGACGACCATGAACCCGATGTTGTGCCGGTTGCGGGCGTAGCCCTCCCCCGGGTTGCCCAGACCGGCGATCAGCCAGGGCCCTGTGTACTCGTCGTCACTCACGCGTCCTCCTCCTGCGGCTCACCGACATCATCCCGGACGTGCCGCTGCCCCGGCTCCCACCACAAGGGGGGAGCCGGGGCAGCGGCAGGTCACACCGGGACTCAGGCGCTCGCGGCCTCGTCCGCGGCCTCGGCGTCCGCGTCGGCCTGCGAGGCCTGGGCGCCGATGACCTGCAGCACGACGGTGTCGGCCTCGACACCCAGCTTGGTGCCCTTGGGGAGGACGATGTCACCGGCGAGGATGGAGGCACCGGCCTCCAGGCCCTGGATCGAGACCGTGACGGACTCGGGCAGGTGGGTGGCCTCGGCCTCGACCGGGAGGTTGTTCAGGACGTGCTCGACCAGGTTGCCGCCCGGGGCCAGCTCGCCCTCGGTCAGCACCGGGATCTCGACCGAGACGGTCTCGCCGCGCTTCACCAGCAGCAGGTCGACGTGCTCGATCGAACGCTTGATGGCCTCACGCTGGACGGCCTTCGGCAGGACGAACTCGTCCTTGCCCTCGATCGGGACGACCAGCAGGGCGTTCGGGGTCTTGAGCGCCATCATCAGGGCGTGGCTCGGCAGGTTCAGGTGAACCGGAGCGTGGCCGTGACCGTAGACGACACCGGGGACGAAGCCGGCGCGGCGTGCACGACGGGCGGCACCCTTGCCGAACTCGTTGCGGGGCTCGGCGGCAAGGCGGATCTCGGACACGACTGCACTCCTCGTGGGACTGACGCGGGGGTGCAGCACTCGTACGGTGGTCATACGAGGCCCGGAAAGCCAGAAGCCGCCGGGACCACACCCTCAAGAATGTTGGGGGGGTCGCTCGGCGGCGGACGACTCTGCCGACAACCGGTCGTCCCGGCTGCGGCAGCGCGTCGATCACGGAGGCTGGCACCCGAATGGGCGCACGGCTTCCCTCGCCGAGCAGTCTCACGAGTCTAACCGCACCAGTCGTCAACCGTGAAATCGGCCCCGCTCCGTACCCCCCACAGGGAGCAAGGAGCGGGGCCGATCTGACGATGGGTCAGTCGATCAGTGCACGCCCTCGAAGAGGCTGGTGACCGAGCCCTCCTCGAAGACCTCGCGGATCGCGGCGGCGATCGACGGGGCGATGGAGAGCGTGGTGACCTTGTCGAGCTGCAGCTCGGCGGGGGTCGGCAGGGTGTTGGTGAAGACGAACTCGCTCACCCGGGAGTTCTTCAGCCGGTCCGCGGCGGGGCCGGAGAGCACACCGTGGGTGGCGGCCACGATGACGTCCGCGGCGCCGTTCTCGAAGAGCGCGTCGGCGGCGGCGCAGATCGTGCCGGCCGTGTCGATCATGTCGTCGACCAGGACGCAGACCCGGCCCTTGACGTCACCGACCACCTCGGCGGAGAGGATGGTGTTGGCCTGGCTGGTGTCGCGGCGCTTGTGGATGATCGCCAGCGGCGCGTCCAGGCGGTCGCACCACTGGTCGGCGACCTTCACCCGGCCGGCGTCCGGCGAGACGATGGTCAGCTTGTCGCGGTCGACCCGCTCACCGACGTAGTCGCAGAGCATCGGCAGCGCGAACAGGTGGTCCACCGGGCCGGAGAAGAAGCCCTGGATCTGCGCGGTGTGCAGGTCCACGGCCATGATCCGGTCGGCGCCGGCCTGGGCCAGCAGGTCGGCGACCAGGCGGGCCGAGATGGGCTCGCGGCCGAGGTGCTTCTTGTCCTGCCGGGCGTACCCGTAGAAGGGCAGGATCGCGGTGATGCTCCGGGCGGAGGCCCGCTTCAGAGCATCGATCATGATCAACTGCTCCATGATCCACTGATTGATGGGAGCCGTGTGGCTCTGCATCACGAAGCAGTCCGCACCACGGGCGGAGTCCAGGAAGCGGACGTAGATCTCTCCGTTGGCGAAGTCGTACGCCTTGGTCGGGACGAGTTCGGTGCCCAGGGCCGCGGCAACCTCCTTCGCCAGCTCGGGGTGGGCACGGCCGGAGAAGAGCTTCAGTTTCTTCTCACCCGACGTCGTGATCCCGCTCACTGCACCGTCTCCTCGTGTTGCTGCCGCACGGACCCGGCGCGCCGCACCCGGGCAGCGAGGCCGCCCGGGCCGGTGGTCGACGGGGATTGGGGTACGCCTCGTCTCGCGGGCTACAGCCCCACGGCGCACGTATGTACACCAGGTTACGCGCCCGCTCGGAAAGCGTCCGTCCCGGGACCGCTGCTCGGGTGCCCCGCCGGTCGGCTCAGGCCTCCTGGGCCCCACCGAGCGCATCGGCCGCGGCCTGCGCCGACACCGTGCCGGGGCGCTTGCGCTCCACCCAGCCCTCGATGTTGCGCTGCGGCGCGCGGCTCACGCCGAGTGCGCCGGCGGGCACGTCCTGGCTGATCACCGAGCCGCCGGCGGTGTAAGCGCCGTCACCCACCGTGACCGGTGCCACCAGCATGTTGTCCACGCCGATCCGGGCGTGCGCCCCGATCACCGTGCGGTTCTTGTTCACACCGTCCCAGTTGGCGGTGACGGTGGCCGCGCCGATGTTCGCGCCCTCGCCGATCTCGGCGTCACCCATGTACGACAGGTGCGGCACCTTGGCGCCGGCGCCGATCTGCGACTTCTTGATCTCGACGAACGTCCCGACCTTCGCCTTGACCCCGACCTTCACGCCGCCGCGCAGGTAGGCGTACGGGCCCACGGTCGCGCCCTCGGCGATCTCCGCGCGGTCCGCCGTGGTGTTGGTCACATGCGCCCCGGCGCCCACCACGGTGTCGGTGAGGGTGCAGTTCGGGCCCACCTCGCAGCCCTCGCCCAGCTGGGTGGCGCCGTGCAGCTGGGTGTTCGGCAGCACCACCGCGTCCGGCCGGTAGCCGACCTCGACGTCGAACCAGGTGGTCGCCGGGTCCACCACGGTGACGCCCGCGCGCATCGCGCGCTCCACCAGGCGGGCGTTCAGCAGCCGGCGGGCCTCGGCCAGCTGGACCCGGTCGTTGATGCCCAGGATGTCGCGGTAGTCCGCGGCCACCACGGCGCCGACCCGGTGGCCGGAGGTGCGCAGGATCTCCAGGGTGTCGGTGAGGTACTCCTCGCCCTGGGCGTTGTCGGTACCGAGCCGGCCCAGCGCCTCGGCCAGCAGCTTGCCCTCGAAGGCGTAGACGCCCGAGTTGATCTCGGTGATCGCGCGCTGGGCGTCGGTGGCGTCCTTGTGCTCGACGATCGCGGTGACCGCGCCGCCCGCGGCGTCGCGCAGGATCCGGCCGTACCCGGTCGGGTCCGGCACCTCGGCGGTCAGCACGGTGACGCCGTTGCCCTCGACGGCGTGCCGCTCGGCCAGCGCGCTCAGGGTGGCGCCGGTGAGCAGCGGGGTGTCGCCGGAGGTGACGATGACCGTGCCGTCCAGCGCCGTCCCGTCGGCGGCCAGTGCCTCCAGCGCGAAGCGCACGGCGTGCCCGGTGCCGTTCTGCTCCGGCTGCACGGCGGTCAGCACGCCTGCGTTCGTCGCCGCCAGGTGCTCCACGACCAGCTCCCGCTGGTGGCCCACCACGACCACCAGGCGGCGCGGCGCCAGCTCCTCGGCGGCGCTCACCACATGGCCCAGCAGGCTCCGCCCGCAGACCGGGTGCAGCACCTTGGGCAGCGCCTTCGACTTCATCCGGGAGCCCTCACCGGCGGCGAGCACGACGACGGCGGCGGGGGAGTTGACACTCACTCGGGAGGCTCCTTGTGGGATGGCCGAAAGGCGGGGAGGGTCAGGTGCGCGGCTCCACACGCCGCACTCGGACCAGCACAGAGAATAACCGCGACGGACCTGGGCGATGACACCAAGCCGCTCCGGGAATCCGGCCGACCCGAACCCGAGCGGTGAAAGCCGGGGCTCTGACGGCCCCGGCCCCACGTGACACGCTCCGCCGGTTGGATTCGAACCAACACTGCAAGGCTTCAAAGGCCTGCGGGCTGCCGATTACCCCACGGCGGACAGCTGCTCAGACCATACCGGAGACGCACCCCGGCTGGGTATTGACTCCCGCGCCCCCGCGCGAGGCCTCTACCACCCCTGCGGCAGCTCGCCGCCTTCGCGCCGCACTTCCCATTCGGCTTGCACAGAACCTACGATGCCGTAAGTTACGCAATCGTAGGCCAGTCCGCTCTGTCCAGATTCCTCCCTCAAGGGACCCTTATGACCATGCAGGCCAGCGAAGCGCGTCCCGACGCCACACCTGTCCCCGAGTCCGTCGCCGGTTCCGTACCCGCCTCGCAGGTCTCCGCCACGCGCGGCGGGGAGAAGCAGGGTCCCGCCGAGCGGATCGCCCTCGGCCTCTTCATCGCCGTCCCGTTCCTGGCCCTGCTCGCCGCCGTCCCGGTGGCCTGGGGCTGGGGTCTCGGCTGGACCGATCTGGCGATCGCGGCGGTCATGTACTTCACCGCCTGCCACGGCATCACCGTCGGCTTCCACCGCTTCTTCACGCACCGCTCCTTCAAGACCAACCGCGCCCTGAAGATCGCCCTGGCGGTGGCCGGCAGCCTGGCCATCGAGGGCCCGCTGGTGCGCTGGGTGGCCGACCACCGCAAGCACCACAAGTTCTCCGACAAGGAGGGCGACCCGCACTCGCCCTGGCGCTACGGCGAGACGCTGCCCGCCCTGCTCAAGGGCCTGTGGTGGGCGCACATGGGGTGGCTCTTCGACGAGGAGCAGACGCCGCAGCACATCTACGCGCCCGACCTGATCAAGGACCCCGACATCCGGGCCGTCTCCCGGCTGTTCTGGCTCTGGACCACGATCTCGATGCTGCTGCCGCCGCTGGTCGGCGGGTTGGTCAGCATGTCCTGGCAGGGTGCGCTGACCGCCTTCTTCTGGGGCTCGCTGGTGCGGGTCGCGCTGCTGCACCACGTGACCTGGTCGATCAACTCGATCTGCCACGCGATGGGCGAGCGCCCCTTCAAGTCCCGCGACCGCTCGGGCAACGTGTGGTGGCTGGCGGTGCTCTCCTGCGGCGAGTCCTGGCACAACCTGCACCACGCGGACCCGACCTCGGCCCGGCACGGCGTGCTGCGCGGACAGGTGGACTCCTCGGCCCGGCTGATCCGCTGGTTCGAGCAGGCCGGGTGGGCGCGGGACGTCCGCTGGCCCGACGCCGAGCGCATCGACGCCCGCCGCACCGCATGACCCGGCGACTACAGCATGATGGAGGGGTGAACGGGAGCAACGGAGACACCGCAGACGGCCATCGCCCGCCCTCACCTACCGGGGCGGGTCCGAGCTCCGCCGCCGGCTCCGGTGCGCCCGCCGCACCGGCCCGCGGACGCACCGGCCGGGTCCGGATGACCGGCAAGCAGCGCCGCGAGCAGTTGCTGGACATCGGGCGCTCGGTCTTCGCCGAGCGGGGCTACGACGGCACCTCGGTGGAGGAGATCGCCGAGCGGGCCGGGGTCTCCAAGCCGGTGGTGTACGAGCACTTCGGCGGCAAGGAGGGGCTCTACGCGGTGGTGGTCGACCGCGAGATGCAGTTGCTGCTCGACATGGTGACGGGGGCGCTCACCGGCGGACACTCGCGGGAGCTGCTGGAGCAGGCCGCCTTCGCGCTGATGGACTACATCGACACCTCGACCGACGGCTTCAAGATCCTGGTCCGGGACTCGCCGGTCGCCCAGGCCACCGGCACCTTCGCCTCGCTGATCAGCGACATCGCCACCCAGGTCGAGGACATCCTCGGCCTGGAGTTCAAGGCCCGGGGCTTCGACGCCCGCCTCGCCCCGATGTACTCGCAGATGCTGGTCGGCATGGTGGCCCTGACCGGCCAGTGGTGGCTGGAGGTGCGCAAGCCCCAGAAGTCCGAGGTGGCGGCGCACCTGGTGAACCTGGCCTGGCACGGCCTGGAGGGCATGGAACGGCACCCGAAGCTGGTCGGCGACCGAAAGAACTGATCATTCGTTCATTCGGTCATTCGTTCTCCGAGAGTTTTCTCGATGTCAAGAGGCTTCATATCGACAGAACCACCGATACACTGATCGACATGGAGGACGAGGTCGACCGCCTGGTCGCAGCATGGCGCCGTGAGCGCCCCGACCTCGACGTGCAACCACTCCAGGTGCTCAGCCGGGTCAGCCGGCTCGCCCGCCACCTGGACCGGGCCCGCCGTGCCGCGTTCGCCGAGCACGGTCTGGAGCCCTGGGAGTTCGACGTCCTGACGGCCCTTCGACGGGCCGGCGAGCCCTATCAGCTCTCCCCCGGGCAGCTGCTCACCCAGACCCTGGTCACCTCCGGCACGATGACCAACCGGATCGACCGGCTGGCCGGCAAGGATCTGGTCCAGCGACTGCCCGACCCGGACGACCGGCGCGGCGTGCTGGTCCGCCTCACCGAGACCGGCCAGGAACGGGCCGACCAGGCGCTGGCCGGCCTGCTCGCGCACGAACGGGAGCTGCTCTCCCAGCTCACCGGCGGCCAGCAGAACGAGCTCGCGGGGCTGCTGCGGCAGCTTGTCGCACCGTTCGACAACATCCCGGGCTAGTTTTTCTGGTCGGCCGCCGGCTCCTGCGACTGCGGCTCGGCCGGGCCGATGCCCGCTCGGCGGGCCAGCGCGACGGCGGCCAGCGTGGAGTGCACGCCCAGCTTCCCCAGGACGTTCTGCATGTGGGTCCGCACGGTGTGCGGCGACAGGTACAGCCGCTCGGCCACGGCCTGCCGCCCGAGGCCGGCCACCATGCAGCGCAGCACCTGCTTCTCACGCGGGGTGAGCGTCTCGATCAGCCGCTCGCTCTCCGTCCGGTCCCGCCGTGCGGTGGTCAACTCCCGCACCACGCCGGTGAGAAGAGCCGGTGGCAAATGGGTCTCACCGCGCAGCACGCCGCGCAGCACGGCCAGCAGCCGGGTCAGCGAGCTCTCCTTGGCCACCCAGCCCGCCGCGCCCGCGTAGAGGGCGCGGACGGCCCGGCGCGGATCGTCCTCGGCCGCGAGCACCACCGCGCGCAGGCCCGGGTAGGCGTGGCAGGCGCGACCGATCAGGGCGATGCCGTCGGGCTCGCGCGGCTCGGCAGCCGACTTCGACGCCCTGCCCGCCTGCACCGGAATGGCCTGATGACTCGTCACCACTGCCGGAGCGAGCGCCCGTTGAGGCGCAAGTAAGCTACCGGACCGACGCGGCGCCGGAACCACTCCGGCGGTGCGGCGCAGCACGGACGGCGCGGCTTCGGCTTCGGCCGCCGGACGGGGCCTGCGCGCCGGACCGACGGCTGGGCCGCCGGCCCCGAGGTCCGCGTCGACCAGCAGGACGTCGAACGGGCGGCCCTCCGCGAGCGCGCGCTCCAGGGCGATCTCGGCGGCGGACACGCTCCCGGCCGCTCCGACGTCGATCTCCGGCTCGGCGGAGAGCGCCGTGGCGAGCGCCTCGGCGAAGATGCGGTGGTCGTCGACCACCAGGACGCGGATCCGTCCCATCGCGGTGTCCCCCCTGCTCCGGCACCGGCCCCCACCGCTACCCGGTTCAGGGTACGGGTAGGGCAAGTGGCAGGGCGGGGGTTTTGCCTAATTCGGCCTGTTTCGGCGTCAACCCACCCGGCGCGATCCGGCGGAGGCCTGCGCGGTGAAGCTGCGCGGCGCGACGTATCCGGCCGCCGCGAAGGCGCCCTCCACCGCCGCCGCCACCGCACTGGTCCGCTCCTGCGGGACCAGGGCGATGATCGAGCCGCCGAAGCCGCCGCCGGTCATCCGCGCCCCGAGCGCCCCCGCCTCGACGGCCACCGCGACGGCGAGGTCGGTCTCTGGGCAGGAGACGCCGTAGTCGTCGCGCAGCGAGGCGTGCCCGGCGGTCAGCACCGGGCCGAGCGCGGCGAAGTCCCCCGCGTCCAGCAGCGCCACCGCCCGCAGCACGCGGGCGTTCTCGCTCACCACGTGCCGGACCAGCGGGCCGAGTTCGGCCGGCAGCCGGTCCAGCGCGGCGGGCAGGGTGTCGGCCGTCAGCTCGCGCAGGGCGGGCAGGTCGAGCAGGGCGGCGGCCCGTTCGCAGCCGGCCCGCAGCGCGGCGTAGGCGCCGTCCCCGAGGTCGTGCTTGACCCGGGTGTCGATCACCAGCAGCCGCAGCCCCTGCGCCGCCAGGTCGAACGGGACCTGGCGCTGCGCCAGGTCCCGGGTGTCCAGGAACAGCGCCGCGCCCTCGGTGCAGCAGGCCGAGGCCATCTGGTCCATCACACCGCACGGGACGCCGACGAAGTCGTTCTCGGCCCGCTGCGCGATCAGCGCCGACTGCTGCTGGTCCAGCGGGAGTTCGTACAGGTCGCGGTAGGCCGCGATGACCGAGCACTCCAGCGCGGCGGAGGACGAGAGCCCGCCGCCGCTCGGCACGTCGCTGTCGAAGTACAGGTCGGCGCCGCCCACTTGGTGGCCCGACTCGTTCAACGCCCAGTCGTTCAATGCCCAGACCGCGCCGGCCGGATACGCCGCCCAGCCGGCCACCGCGCCGGGCTTGAGGTCGGCCACCACGAGATCGGTGACCCGCCCGTCGCCCTGCGCGCTGTACAGCCGCAGCCGACCGTCCTCGCGGCGCCGGGCGCTGGCCAGCACCACCTGCGCAAGGGCGATCGGCAGGACGAACCCGTCGTTGTAGTCGGTGTGTTCACCGATCAGGTTGACCCGACCCGGCGCCGCCCACACCCCGGTGGGGGCGGCGCCGAAGACCTGCTCGAACTCCGTTGTCACGTGGCCCTCTTCAAAGTCGCCGGGCCGTACTCGGCCCGGCCGTCGGCTACTTCGCCCTGGTGGCGAACGCCCAGGCGTCCGCCACGATGGCGTCCAGTTCGGGGCGCTTGGGCGTCCAGCCCAGCGCCTGGTGGGCGCGCTCCGCGGAGGCGACCAGCACCGCCGGGTCGCCCGGACGGCGCTCGGCGGTGACCACCGGGATCTCCCGGCCGGTCACCCGCTTGACCGACTCGATCACCTCGCGGACCGAGAAGCCGCTGCCGTTGCCCAGGTTGCAGATCAGGTGCTCGCCGGACGTCGCCGCGTCCAGCGCCAGCAGGTGGGCCTCGGCGAGGTCGGCGACGTGGATGTAGTCGCGGATGCAGGTGCCGTCGGGGGTCGGGTAGTCGTCCCCGAAGACCGAGATGTGCGGGCGCTGCCCGAGCGCGGCCTGGAAGACCAGCGGGATCAGGTGCGACTCGGGGTCGTGCCGCTCGCCGTAGGCGCCGTACGCGCCGGCCACGTTGAAGTAGCGCAGGCTGACTGCGGCCAGGCCGTGCGCGATCGCCTCGCTGGTGATCAGGTGGTCGACGGCCAGCTTGGTGGCGCCGTAGGTGTTGGTCGGGGAGGTGCGCGCGGTCTCGGCGATCGGCACCGACTCCGGCTCGCCGTAGACGGCGGCGGTGGAGGAGAAGACCAGCTTGCGCACGCCGGCCTTGCGCATCGCGCTGATCAGCTCCAGCGAGCCGGCCACGTTGTTGCGCCAGTACTTCTCCGGGTCGGCGACCGACTCGCCGACCTGCGAGGAGGCCGCGAAGTGCAGCACGCCGTCGAAGGACGCGTCCAGCACGTCGGCGGCGTCCTGGATCCGGCCGCGGACGAACTCGGCACCCGCCGGGACGCCCTCCCGGAAGCCCGTGCAGAGGTCGTCCAGCACGGTGACCTGGTGTCCCGCCTCCAACAGGTGCGCGGCGACGACACTGCCGACGTAACCGGCACCGCCGGTGACCAGGTACTTGCTCATGGTGCAACCTCCCGCAGGCGCTGCGCCGCCGCTTCGGGCGACACATCGTTGACGAACGCGTCCATGCCGGATTCGACCCCGGCCAGGAACTTCAGCTTGCCTACGGTACGACGGATCGAGAACAGCTCCAGATGCAGTGCCAGCTCCTCCCCGTCCGGCCGGGGAGCCTGGTGCCAGGCCGCGATGTACGGGGTCGGCGGGGCCTGCTCGCCGAACAGCCGGTCGAAGCGGCCCAGCAGGTCGAGGTAGAGCCCGGGGAACTCGGCGCGCTCGGCCTCGGTGAGGGCGGTCAGGTCGGCCACCCGGCGGTTCGGGTAGAGGTGCACCTCGTAGGGCCAGCGGGCCGCGTACGGCACGAACGCCGTCCAGTACTCACCGGCCGCCACCACCCGTACGGGGTCGGCCAGCTCGGCCGCCAGCAGGTCCTCGAAGAGGTTGCGCCCGGTCTCGGCCCGGTGCCGTCCCGCCTGCTCGATCATCTTGGCGGTGCGCGGGGTGACGAACGGGAAGGCGTAGATCTGGCCGTGCGGGTGGGCCAGCGTCACCCCGATCTCGACGCCGCGGTTCTCGAAGCAGAAGACCTGCCGGACGTCCGGCAGGGCCGAGAGCTCGGCCGTCCGATCCGTCCAGGCGTCCAGCACCAGGCGGGCCTTGGCCTCGGTCAGGCCGGCGAACGAGGCGTCGTGCTCGGAGGTGTAGCAGACCACCTCGCAGCGGCCCACCCCCGGCCGTCCCAGGTGCAACGGCTCGTCCAGGCCCGGGACATGGGCGGCCGCGTCGGTGGCCAGCGACGGGAAGCGGTTCTCGAAGACCACCACGTCGTAGTCGGCGGCCGGGATCTCGCTGAGCCTGCCGTCCCGGGAGGGGCAGAGCGGGCACTCGTCCGCAGGGGGGTGGTAGATCCGGCCCTGCCGGTGCGCCGCCACGGTGACCCAGTCACCGAGTACCGGGTCGCGGCGGATCTCGGCCAGGCTCGCGGCCGGCTCCAACGGGCGCCGGTCCGGCGCGTCCCGCAGCGGGACGGCCTCGTCCCGGTCGTAGTAGATCAGCTCGCGACCGTCCGCCAGCTTGGTCGTGGTCTTCCGCACAGTCTCCGCCTCCGGTGAACCGTCCGCCGTCCGCCGTGGTGTTCGTCGGGGGCAGCTTCCGACATAATCGAACATTACTCACCAGCAGTCAACAGTTTGGCACGCTCAGGAGCAGGAAAATAGGCAGCAAAAAGGGCGGATGCGTGTGCGCACCCGCCCTTGACGGCCTCCCGCGGGCCCGTGCGGCCCCCTGGGCCTGCCCGATTGCCCCCGCTCGCTCCCCCGCCCCTCCGGCTACTCGCCGGCCAGCCGGGCCAGCAGGCCGGTCCGGGCCGCCACCGCGGCCGCCTCCAGCCTGGTCCGCGCGCCCAGCTTCATCAGCACCCGCTGCACGTGCGTACGGGCCGTGCTGGGCGCTATCGCCATGCCGGCGGCGATCTCCTGGGTGTCCTGCCCCTCCGCGATCCGGGCCAGCACCTGGAGCTCACGGCGGGTGAGCACGCCGAGCAGGCGCAGCGCCTCGTCGTCGGGCTCACGCACCGGATGCAGCAACCGCTCGAAGGCGGCCTGCAGGACCTCCACCGCGACCGCCGCCTCCCCGGCCCGCGCACGGCCGATCGCCCGGTCCACCACCTCGATGCGCTCGTCACTGCGCACGTAGCCGGCCGCCCCCGCCGCGAAGGCGTTCGCCACCCCGCGCAGATCGTCCACCGGCCCCAGCACCACCACGGCGACCTCGGGACGCTCCTGCCGCAGCCTGCGCACCGGCGCGAACACCCCGGCGGCGCCGGGGCGGGCGACGCCCAGCAGGCAGACCTCCGGGCGCCGCTGCACCACCAGGTCGGCCGCCGCAGCCGCCGGGCTGCCCACCGCCAGCACCCGATGGCCGCGCACCTGCAGCGCGGCGGCCAGCGCCTCAGCCAGCAACCGGTGATCGTCGACCACCACGAGCCGCACGCCCACGGCGTCCTCCCCCGTACCCCGGCGCGGCACCTCGCCGCGCGCCGCGGACCGCGCGCCGCGTACCAGCCCTGCACCACAGCAGTATTGACGCCCCATCACAGCGCATCAGTCCCCCGCCCCGCTACCTCTGGGACCCGCCGGGGCACAACAAAAAAGACCCTCGCCGTGATGGCGAGGGTCTTTTCCAGTGGAGCCCCCATGCGGAATCGAACCGCAGACCTTCTCCTTACCATGGAGACGCTCTACCGACTGAGCTATAGGGGCGAACTGGCCGAACGAGGAAGACATTACATGGTCATCGGCCGGATTGGGAAATCGATGTCCACCGCGCGGCGCACGCCCCCCGCCCCGGCCCGCGCCTCCCCTGCTAGGTGGCGGGATCGCCGCTCACCACCGGTGCGCCGCGGCGCCCGGCACCGGCCGGCCGATCCACCGTCAGGTCCGCCCCGCAGGTCTCCGGCAGCGCGCACAGGCAGGACGCCGAGGCCACCCCGAGCACCGCCAGGTACCAGCCGACCGGCGTCGCCGTGCCGTACGTCTCGGTGATCCTGGTCGCCAGCAGCGGCGCGGTGGCGCCGCCCACCACACCCCCGAGGTTGTAGGTCAGAGCAGCCCCGGTGTACCGCACCCGGGTGGGGAAGAGCTCCGGCAGGAACGCCCCCATCGGACCGAGCAGCACGCCCAGCAGCGCGGACGACCCGAGCAGCGCGAGCAGCATCAGCGAGGCGCGCAGGCTCTCCAGCAGCGGGAACACCGCCAGCGACCAGCCCGCCGCCAGCACCGTGCCCAGCAGGACCGTACGCCGCCGCCCCCAGCGGTCCGACCAGCCCGCCGAGAGCCAGACGGCCAGCGCCCCGGACGGCGCGGCGAGCAGCTGGAGCGAGAGCATCAGCGTCCGATCCACGCCCAACTCCCCCGTGGTGTACGCGAGGGCGTAGGTGTTGCTGAGATAGAAGAGCGCGTAGCCGAAGGAGAGCGCGCCACTACCGAGCAGCACCGGGCGCCAGTGGTCGCGCAGCACCTCCAGCACCGGCACCGCCGGCCGCTCCTCCACCTCGGCGGCGCACACCGCGAACACCGGCGTCTCGGAGATCCGCAGCCGCACGAACAGACCCACCACGACCAGCAGTAGCGAGCCCAGGAACGGCAGCCGCCACCCCCAGGACGAGAACGCACTCTCACGCAGGCCGGCGGACAGCACCAGGAAGACCGTGGTCGCCAGCACGGACCCGGCACTCGGCCCGAGCTGGAGGAACCCCGCGTACCTCCCGCGCCGCCCGGGCGGCGCGTACTCCGCCAGCAGCAGCGCGGCGCCACCCCACTCACCACCCAGCCCGAGCCCCTGGCAGAACCGCAGCACCACCAGCGCGACCGGGGACCAGATCCCCCAGTGCGCGTACCCCGGCAGCAGGCCCACCGCCGCCGTGGACAGCCCCATCATCAGCAGCGACACCACCAGCACGGCCTTGCGCCCCACCCGGTCGCCGAAGTGCCCGAACAGCACCGCCCCCACCGGCCTGGCGACGAACGCCACCGCGTACACCGACAGTGCCGCCAGCAGCGCACTGGCCGCGCCGAGCACCGGGAAGAACTCCCGCCCGAAGACCAGCGCGGCCGCCATCCCGTACAGGAAGAAGTCGTAGTACTCGATCGCCGTCCCGACGAAGGCGGCGGCTGCCACCCTCCCCAGCCCCGCCTGCCGCACGCCCTCCGACCCCACGTCAATCGCCATACCCCGACCCTGCCGCCCACCCCCACCCCCGGAGAACCGCCACCCGGGTGACGGGGGCGCGCACAGAGTTCGTACACGCCCCGGGGAGTGCGACGGGCGGCGGCGTCAGTGCGACCAGTAGGGGTCGGCGTTCGCGGGATTCGGCCAGGGGCCGCTGTACATGGACGGCTCTGGGCCCTTCAGGACCGGAGGGGCTGACGGACTCAACGGTTCGAACGGATCCCCTGAAGCGCCGTACTCCACTTCGCTGACGGCGACCAGCATATCGATTTGAAACGGACTGAATTCGGCAATGTCAAGCCTGACCGAAACGCCACCGGGAGCAGTTGTCGTCCATTCCCGTGTCCGACCGGCAGGGGCATCGAGGAATGTCTCATGGACGGCGGAATAGCCGTTCTTCCTCCAGTAGTCCCTGACTGTTCCCCGGAAGCTCTCAAGTTTCCCCTGTGCGATGGGCGTCAGGACCCCTTGATCGCGCGTGAACGTAGCGCGGCCGGTGGGTGTGTAGTTGATATGGAAGTTGCTGTAATCGGGCTCGGATCCGTACCCGAAAAACGCTGGGACGATCGCCGGTCTGAGCGAGCCGAGGGTGCCGTCAGCGGCGGCATCGAGTTCCTGCCGCGCTCTCTCGGGCGCGATTCCTGGCTTGTGGTCCCCCAGGAACCACCAGCCGGCCAGTACCAGCAGCGCGAGGACCGTGCCGAACACCAGAAGGGCCCGACCGCGCGAGGTTCCCGTCCCGGACTCCCGACTCACCACCGGTCCGCCTCCGGCTGCACCTGGTCGGGACGACCGACGACGATGTTGGCGATATTGGCCAGCGACGGCCCGCCGTTCTGGGGCGTCAGATACTCGGTGTGCGTGCGGAGCCAGTGCACGGGACTCCCGTCCGCCACGGAGAACCGGTGCGCGCCGAAGGCGCTACTGGCCGGGTCCTCTCCGAACCACCTCTGATTCGGGCTGGGGGACAGCTGAGACGGTGTGTAGGTGACCGGGTCGACCATCGCCTCGCCGACCCAGATATGGCCGGGAAGTCCGAGGTCAGCGGCAGTGTTGGCCCCGGTGCCGGGACTGCCGATCAGGACCACGTCGTCGGGCGGGGTGTACGTGCCGGGCTGATGGGTCGACAGCATGGTCGCCTGGCCGACCAGGTACGAGCCGTAGCTGTGGCCGATGGAGGTGATGTGCTGCGGCTGCGCGCCCGTGTTGGTGGCCCGCAGACCCGTCAGGAAGTTCGCGTAGGCCGGAGCGCCCGCCTGGCCCCGCGCCGTCGAGGCGACGGAAGGCGTCATGGGAGGCGCGTCGTAGCCGAGCCAGACGACTGAGGCGGTCGAGCCATTTCCAGCCTCCGCCTTCTTCGCGGCGTTGTAGACATTCAGCGCATTGGTGGCCTCGTTCGCACCGGGATCGTTAATCGAATCCATGCCGAGTGAGCTCAGCTTGGTGGTCATACCGGGCACATAGGTGCTCACGTTCGTCGCCGTGTCCGGGTTGCCGAAGGAGAGGATCGCCCGCCCCTGGCCCTGGGTCCCGATGCCGAGCAGGTAGTCCCTGGGATGGCGACTGGGATCGGCAGCCTGCTGCTTGTCGTCCATGTCGAGCCGGTCCTGGATGCTGTCGAAGCCGTCGAGCTGCGACTGCAGCGCGTCGTGCTTCTTCTGCCACTCCATGTGCTCCATGGTCTCCACCGGGAACCCGCCGCTGACCACCCCGTCGAATCGCGGCGGCTCCGGGCCGAGCGCGGCGAGCTGCCCCTGGAGGTCGGTCAGGATCCGGCTCAGACCCAGCCGGTTGGCCTGGTCGCGGGCCACCGAGGGGACCCCGTCCAGGTTTCCCACCTGGTCCGGGTGGTTGTTGATCAGGTCCTGCTGCTCGGCCGGAGTGAGCCCGGCCCACCAGGCCTTGACCTGCGCCGGCGTGGATCCCTGCGCGGGGATGTTCTCGCGGCCCGCCTCGGTCCGCTGGTCGGCGCCCGCGGTCGCGCTGTCGAGGCCGGTGCCGTTGGTGGCGTTGTCGGTGAAGTGCTTCAGCCGCGCGGAGATCAACTGGTCGGCCTGGTCCGCCTCGGTGAGGGCGGCGGTGATCCTGGCGCCGATGTCGGTCGCCCTGGCGGTGGCCGAGGCGCCCGCGTAGGTCGCGGAGGTCGGATCGTTGTCCCAGGTCATGCTGCCGTCCGGCTTGACGGTGATGTTCGCGGTCCTGGCGTCGTCCAGCGCCTGCACCAACTGCGCCTGGGCCAGCGCGAACGACTTGGCCGCGTCGCCCAGGGTCCCGCCGACCAGGCTCAGTTCGTCGTGAGCGGCCTGCATCTTGCTGGTGAAGGCCGCGAGATCGGCCCGCACCTGGACGGCCGTGCTGCCGGTCCACTGCGAATCGTGCAGGCGGTCCGTCACCTTGCTCCGCCAGTCGCCGACGTGCTGGGCGAACGCCGTGGTCAGCTGGTCGTACGCGGTCTGGGCGCTCGTCAGGCCGATGGTGTCGGCGTTCCTCAGGGTCGCGATGTCCACCCTCACACCACCGGTCCGCGCGGCTCACCGGCGAGCATCGTCCCGAACGGATCGGCGGACCCGGCGGACCCGGCTGGCGACTGGTACGCCGCCGACCTGCTCGACGTCTGCACGGACCGCAGATCGGCCGCAGCCCCCTGGTCGCTCTGCTGATACCCCTGCGCCATCTGGATCAGCTTCGCGCCGTAGCCGTCCATGTCACCGGCGAGCCCGTCGAGCAGCTTCTGCCAGTCGTACGTGCAGTCGTGCAGCGCGGCGCCGGTGGTCCAGCCGGCCAAGCCGCTGGACGCCTGATCGCTCGGCGCAAGAACGTTCTTGGTCTCACCCGGAATCTGCTCGGCTAACCCCTGGGCGCTCTGCCCCGCACCCTCCAACTCGTCCGGGTTCACCTGGAAGCCACCGCCCGCGTCCGGAATCGGCACGAGTCCCCCTGCTCTCTTCTCGGCCCAGTCCCCCCGGGCCCTACGACTTGTACGGATTCACCGGCGGCACCGACGGCGGCCCCTGCTGATTCTGGCCCCCACCACCGACAGGACCCGGCCCGTACGAGGGCGGCGGAGGCGTGCTGCCGTACCCGGCCGGCGGCTGATACCCGCCCGGCGCCTGCTGCGCGTACGGGGACTGGCCGTAGGACGACTGCTCGAACGGCGGCTGCCCGTACGGCGACTGCGGCTGCCCCGGCACACCGGCCACAGCCGGCTCCTGGGAGCGGCGCTTGCGGAGGAAGAAGAACACACCGCCGACGAGAACCAGCGCCGCGACCACCCCACCGGCGACAAGCGGCAGGCTGCTGGAACCCGAGGACGCACCTGCGGACTTCGCCGGCACGGGCGCGCTGCTCGCGCCGCTACCGCCGTTGGCCGTCGTCGGCGCAGTAGCCGGCGCCGACGAAGGCGCCGCGCTCGCGGCCCCCGAGGGAGCACCCAACGGGGCGATACCGATGCCTGCGGCGACGAGCGGGTTCACATCGGCGGGGCCGGGGTCGCCTGGCTTGTTGAGCGCGGTGCGGGGGCTGATCGAACCGAAGCCGACGTGGTTGTTGCGATTGCTGCCGTCATTGGGCTTGTTGGCCGTGTTGATCAGCACGCGCAGGACCTGGTTCCCGGTCCACGTCGGGTGAACCGACCAGACGATCGCAGCTGCCGCAGCGGTGAGCGCGGTGGCGTCGGAGGTTCCGTGGCCCTTGCAGTAACCCGTCGGACCCGTGCAAACACTGTAGATATCCAGCCCTGGCGCAGTCAGAGCAATCTGAGGGCCTGACTCCGACTCCGGAGTGACCACTCCGGTGTGGTCGAAGCCAGCAATTGCAGCCACTCCGGCAGCGGCAGCCGGGTACATGACCGGATTCCCTTCCTGGCCGCTGTTTCCTGCACCGGCAACGATCAGGCTCCCCTTGCCGATCGCATAATTGACAGCAGTCTGCAATGCCGAAATGTCGGCCTGTCCGATGTCGACAGAACGGATCGCCTGAGAGATGCTGATAACCTGAGCGTTTTGGTCTGCCGCAAACGTGATGGCCTCGTCAATCTGCTTGAGTGAGGCAGCGGGCCCGATAGCCGTACTGGCATCAGAATTTGTATTGATCTTGATGGGCAGCACTTTTGCCCCGGGAGCCAGCCCGTAGTCACCTTTGCCGTCGAAGCTCTTGCCGGAGCCCGCGATAATTCCGGCCATGGAGGTGCCATGGCCCTCGGGGTCTACGTCAACTCCTCCCGGAAGACCGCTGAAGTCCTTCCCGGGAAGTACTTGACCGACCAGATCAGGAAGATCGGTTTTGACCCCACTGTCGATGATCGCAACGGTGATTCCGGCACCAGTGCTCGTCTGCCAGACCTCGGGCATATGAAGCGCGTCGAGGTGCCACTCGGCATCCCGAGGTGCGTCCGCAGCTTCAGCCGTCTGAGCGAGTCCGCCCGCCATCACAGCAGTCATAGCCAGCAGCGCAGCAGAACGCCGCACCTGGACGGCCACACCAGCTCGCCGCATCACGCACTCCTCATCGCCGTGGCTGCCCGAACACCGTGTCGGCTCGGACAGATCTGCCCGGCCACTGAGACTGACTCAGTGGCCGGGCAGCTGATCTGGTCCTTACTCAATCACGTTCGGATTGCTCTCCGGGGTTCCACCCGTCCATGTCTCCTCGTCCTCGACGAGGTAGGCCGCGCGGTTCCGCCGGTCCTTGCTCTTCTTACTCGTACCGTGGCTCCCGCCGGGCATGAAGCCCTGCTGGCCCGCGGCACCCTCCGCGCCACCCTCGGCTTCAGCACCGGCCCGAGCCCGCAGACCAGTACCGCCGGGAGTGAACTCACCGCCCGCTTCGGGACTCCGGCTTCCTCCGACCTCGCCGCCCGCAGTGGACGTCAGGCCACGACCGCGACCACCGCTGCTCGCACCCCGTCCACCGAAGCCGCCCGCACCACCGCCTGCGTGTCCGCCCATCCCCCCGGCGCCCATGCCGCCACTGGCACCGCCTGCGCCTGCGCCGCCACCGGCGGCCTCGTCGGCACCAAAAGCGTTGGCGCCGAGCTGGCTGCGTCCGGACGTGGCGCTGGGACGACCAAGGCCACCGGAGATACCGTCGTCTCCGGCCAGCGTGCCACCGATCGGACGCCCGGAAGCGCCGCTTCCCGTGTAGTTGACGGACCCGTACGCGCCCTTGCCGCCGACGGTTCCGCCACCCGCGAAGCCGCCACCCGCAAGTCCACCACCAGCACCGACGTATCCGCCGCCCGCGTAGCCGCCAGGGCCGCCGATCCCACCGCCACCGGGGGCACCGGTCGTGGGAACACCGCCGGTCGATCCGGTCTGCGGGGGAAGCGTCGGAGCCGACGGGCCGCTGTCGATCCCAGTGCTAGGCGGCGCGGACCCCGGCGCGGTCGGTGTGACCGGCGTCGGAACAACCGGGTTCGGTTCAACCGGACCGGGGGACGGGTGAGGGCCAACCGGGCGGACCGGCACCGGCTCCGGGGTGACGGGGTTGACTCGGTTGGGAGGCGGGGTACCGGGAGGCACGCCCGTCTTGCCAGGAGCGCCCGGTGTCACCTTGCTGCTGCTGCCCCCGGAGCCAGTGCGGCTTGAGGATCCGCCGGATCCCGTGCCTCCGAACGAGACGTTCTCGTCGCTGGCAACGCTCTGCGGCGGAGGCCCCATCACCGAAACCGGCGTCGGCGGGAACAGCGGTGGCGTCGCCGCGTTGATCAACGTCGTCGACTGGTCGTACGACTGCCCCAGGATGGTCATCTGGTGGATGGCCTCCTGGTGGGCGTTGTCGATGCGCGTCTGCGCGGCCGACGCCTGAAGGGACGTGACCCAGTGGGGGTTGCTGAGCTGGGTGCTGTCCGGCATGAAGTTGTTGGGCTGCGAGTTCCGCTTGTTGACCGTCTGGATGTCGGTGGTCGGCAGCGGCGGGATCCCCCCGCTCCCCTTGACCCCGGCCAGGGTGTTCCCGGCGGCCGAGATGTTGCTCCCCGCCGTGGCCGCGTACTCGCTGAGCAGGAGGGTCGATGCGGAGACCTGGTTGGCCCAGCCCTTGAAGGCGTCCCCGGCGTCCCCGGTCCAGTCCAGGTTTCCTACGTGGGTGTGCAGTTCGTCGCTGAGCGACTTCAGCGTCCCAGACGCCTCGGTGAGCGCCGCGCCCCGTCCGGTCATCACCGTGGGTTGGGCGTTCTGCACCATGGCCAGGAGCTGCTCGTGGCTCATGGCTTCGAAGTTGGTGCAGCCCGAAACGCCGGGCTCCGGTTCCTGAGCCATCATCCGCTCCCCGTGTCGATTACGTACCCCTGCGCGCTCATCCGACGCCGGTCCCGGTCCCGCTGGTGCTCGTACTCGTGCTCGTGCTCGTGGTGGTCGAGGCCGGGGTGGCGTTGGTGGCCGCCGAGGTGTCGGTCGCGGTCACGTCCGTACTCACCGGCGCCACCAAGCGGCTCGGGCCGATCGGGGTCTTGTACTGCGTGTCGGTCTGCGCCTGGATCTTCCAGAGCGCCAACCGCTGCGAGTCGTCGACGTGCTGGTAGCCCTTGCTCGAGATGTCGATGGCGATGCTCATCGCCTCGATCTGGTTGGCGAGCGTCTGCGACAGCGTCACCAGGTTGGCGTGGACGACGTCGTAGGCGCCCAGCAGTGCGGTCGACTCGCCGAAGCCGGTGCCGAGATGGTCGGACGTCAACTGCTGCTGAGAGATCTTTGGTTGGGACGCCTCGGACCCGTCCAAGGTCTGCAGCATCGCGTCGACCTTCCCCTTGAACACGGTCAGCGTCTCGACCTCGACGCTCAGGGCTTTGGCGTTCTTCGCCGCCTGCGCCTGGTAATACGCCACGCTTGCGACGGGACCGCCGGCATCGGCAATCATCATCTCCACGGCAATACACCTCCCCCGTGCACAGGCGGCTCTCACCCCCGTGCTGTCACACGTCATCACCTACGAAGTCCCGCGTACCCGCACTGCGGACACCTGCCCGCCTGGCCCAGAGGCCGAGCAGGATCCGCCATAACCATCTTAGCGAGCACCCCTGTCGAAACGGCAGGGGCCTTGGTACAGAGGCGCGTTATCGGTACGGACTTGTCATTCGACACGACGGGTGAGGGGAATCCGCAGCAGGTGTGACAGGTTGGAGGAGTAGTCCCTCGCAGAGACCAGCAGCGCCGACGATGCCGGAGACGTCCCGCAGGAAGGGCTCACGGGCGGGCATCCGGGCTCTGTTCCCTGTCCTCGACCGACCGCGCAGGGTACGCACGAAGGCTGTACGCGACATCCCCATTCTGCCAGGTGCCGGGGATGCCGGACGGGCTTCGGGCATGGGCCCGACCAACGGCGGGATCCACGCCGCCACGGCGCCACATGGGCGGCTCACCAACCAGGTGGGCGGTCCTCGACGGTTGCGGGCGGTTGCGGGCGGCCGATCATGTCTGCTGCTTCAGGCCCCAGTTGACCAGGCGCACGAGCCGAACGGTCACTTATCGCATTGTCATCTTACGTTATGATGAGCGGCTGATGCTCTGAGTCACGACTGAGATCCACGGGCCGCGAGCGCTGGGGGGAAACATGGGAAACGCGAGTGTGGGCGGAGGTGGCCCGAGCGCAGCAGGCTCGGCGCCGTCCTTCTCCGTCGATCCGAACGATCTGGACGCGGCGGCGAACACCGCCCACGACACCGGCGCAGCGGTGGCCGCCGAGGTGAAGACCATTCAACAGCCGTCCGACGCCGCCGTCGGCGGTCTGCTCGGCTGGCGCACTGCCGACTCCCTGAGCAGCTGCACTGCCGCGTGGGAGGACTGCCTGGGCGCGCTTGGCTCCGAGGTGAGCGGTGTGGGTGACAAGTTGAGCAGAACGGCGGCCAACTATCGTGCTGGCGACGGTACTGCGGCCACCGCCTTCCCCGTTCCGGGCGCCGGCCGCTCTTCCGTGGCAGGCAACTGATGGTCAGCCTCGCCGAACTGCGAGAAGCCGACCTCGCCCCGCTGGACGCGGCAGCCACCGCCTACGACAGGCTCGCCGGTAACTTCCAAGGCCACGTCGACCAGTTGAACGCCCAAGTGGTCAAGCACCTCTTCGACAGCAGGTGGATCGGCACTGCCGCCGGAGCCGCGAACGCCTCGCTACAGACCACCACCACCCGACTCGACGCTGCCCACACCGAGATGACGGCGATGGGCACCCTGCTGCGAGAGGCAGCCGACGGTTTCCGACTGGCCCAGTCCAAGGTGCAGCAAGCCTTGACGGACGCGCAGAGCGGTGGCTTCACCGTGTCGGATGACGGGACGGTCTCCTGGCCCCCGCCGGCGGCAGCCGAACGGCATGACCCGGGCTATGACGCGCCCCAGCAGGGCAGCGCCATAGCCACCCGGATCAGCGACGCCGTCAACGAGGCGACGACCGCCGACGCGCGGATCGCCCAACTGCTCGACGACCTGACCCAGCGAGCCCGTACCGGCTCGGGCCTCGACACCACACAGGCTCAGAAGGACCTGACCACGATCACCCAGGCCGGGACCGACCTGACGGCGGCCGGGTTCCCGTCCAAGGACGCGACACCCACCCAGGTTCTCTCCTGGTGGAAGGGCCTGACGCCCGATGAGCAGCAGCAACTGATCACGAACCACCCTGACCTGATCGGCAACCGCGACGGCATACCGTCGGACGTCCGTGACCAGGCCAACCGGATCAACCTGACCAATCTGACCAACGAGTACGAGCACAAGCCGAACCTGTCCGCCGATGACAAGACCAAGCTCGACGGCTTCCTCGCGATCCAGGGCAAGTTGAACGAGAACGCGGGCAAGCAGCCGCCGGCCCTGCTGCTCGGTATCGGTGACGAGGGCCAGGGCCGCGCCATCCTCTCGTACGGCAACCCGGACACCGCGCAGAACGTCAGCGCTTACGTTCCCGGGCTCGGCACCACACTCTCCAGCGTCGGAGGGAAGGACGCCGACCGCGCGCACAACGTCTGGACCGCCGCGATGAGAGCCGATCCGACCGCGACGACCGCTTCGATGGTCTGGCTCGGCTACGACCCGCCGCCGGGCCTGGACAAGGTGCTGGACGGGGACACCAGGCCGCTGGACGTGATGAGCGCGGACCGGGCCGAGAAGGGCGCGGCCTCCTACGACCAGTTCCTCGGCGGGTTGCGTGCCACCCACGACGGGCCGCCGGCACACCTCGTGGCGCTGGGCCACAGCTACGGCTCCACGACGGTGGGGCTGGCGGCGCAGCGGCCGGGCGGCACCGGGGCGGACGACGTCATCCTCGTCGGCAGCCCCGGCACCGGAGCGGACAAGGCGTCCCAGCTCAACATCGATCCGGGTCACGTTTGGGTCGGTGACGCGGAGAACGACCCGGTCAGCCACCTGCCTTCGCGCGGCGAGGTCAGCTTCGACGGCCAGGTTGCACGCTCCGGTCCCCTCCTTGCCCCCGTACTCGTACCCGGCGCCGACTGGCTCTACAATCAGGCGGATCCTCACCAGTTGTACTTCGGTACCGACCCGGCCAGTGCGCAGTTCGGCGCCAACCGGTTCGATGTCGCGGACGGGCCGGCGTTCTCCTTCGACTCGCACTCCAACTACATGACCGATCCGAACAGCTCCGCCGACGGTGCCACGAAGGACTCGATCAACAACATCGGTCAGATCGTCGCGGGCAAGTACAGCAACGTGACCAGAGAGGCTCAGCGGTGATCAACGCACGGCGAACCGCACGACGCCTCGGTGCCGTGGCCGTCGTGCTGGTGCTTACCCTGGGCGCCAGCTCCTGCTCCAGCTCCAGCTCCAGCTCCAGCTCCAGCGCAGGAGGATCCCACCAGCAGAAGGCGCTGATGACCCCCGACCAGGCCGTTCAGAAGCTTCAGGCACTGCTCGACGACGCGACCTCCGACATCAAGCCGCCGCTGCGGTACTGGGACGCCTGGCCGGACTCCACCGAGCAGGACGGCGGTTATGCGACGGCCTCGCAGGCCCGCTACATCATGACCAAGGTCTCCAAGGCCAAGTTCGGTGCCCTGCTGGGGCTGCTGGAGCGCAGCTGGAAGGCCAAGGGCTACCACATCGCGAAGGTCAACCCGAATCAGCCCGCGATGTTCGCCGACATCCCAGGCGGTGCGAGTATCGGCTTCACTATCGGGGCCGCGGACAACATCACCTTCGAGGTATCCGTCAGCCCGATCCCGGTGATCACCGGTCATGACCCGTTCGGCACGCCCACCCCCGAGCCGACCATGTCCAACGGCAACCCGGACATCATCCCGAAGTACGACGACCCGTTCTGGTCGAGCGACCAGCCGACACCGACTCCGACCCCGACTCCGAGCCCCTGAGCCGCCTGCCGGACTGACCGGCCGACAGGCGGCTGTGCTCAGGCTCAGATCAGCTCAGCTCAGACGTCCTCAGCCAGCTCCATCCAGGCGAGCTCCAGCTCCTCCTTCTCCTCCTTGACCTTGCGCAGCTGGGCATCCAGCTCCGCAACCTTGGAGAAGTCCGAGGCGTGCTCGGCCAGTTGGTCGTGCAGCTTGCGCTCCTGCTGGTCGATCTTGACGATCTGACGCTCGATCCGCTGCAGTTCCTTCTTCGCCGCCCGGGTGTCCCCGACCGGCTTCGCGGCAGCCGCGGGGACGGCCGACAGGGCAGCTGCGGCGATCTTCGCGCGCCGCTCCAGGTACTCGTCAACGCCCTTGGGCAGCATCCGCATCCGGCCGTCGCCGAGCAGCGCCTGCACGGTGTCGGTGGTCCGCTCGATGAAGAACCGGTCGTGGCTGATCACGATCATCGAGCCGGGCCAGCCGTCGAGCAGGTCCTCCAGCTGGTTGAGGGTCTCGATGTCCAGGTCGTTGGTGGGCTCGTCGAGGAAGAGCACGTTGGGCTCGTCCATCAGCAGGCGCAGCAGCTGCAGGCGGCGGCGCTCGCCACCGGAGAGGTCGCCGACCGGCGTCCACTGCTTGTCCTTGGTGAAGCCGAACTGCTCGCAGAGCTGGCCGGCGCTCATCTCCCGGCCCTTGCCGAGGTCGACCCGCCCGCGCACCTGCTCGACGGCCTGCAACACCCGCACGGCGGGGTCGAGTTCGGCGATCTCCTGGGAGAGGTAGGCGAGCCGCACGGTCTTGCCGACCTTGATCACGCCGGAGGCCGGCTGCACGTCGCCCTGCGAGTTGTACGCGGCCTGCATGGCCCGCAGCAGCGAGGTCTTGCCGGCGCCGTTGACGCCCAGCAGGCCGATCCGGTCGCCGGGGCCGAGGTTCCAGGTCAGCTGCTCCAGCAGGAGCTTGGGGCCGGCCTTGACGGTGACGTCCTCCAACTCGAAGACCGTGCGGCCCAGTCGGGCGTTGGCGAACTTCATCAGCTCGCTCTTGTCGCGCGGCTCGGGGACGTCGGCGATCAGCGCGTTGGCCGCCTCGATCCGGTAGCGCGGCTTGGCGGTACGGGCGGGGGCACCGCGGCGCAGCCAGGCGAGCTCCTTGCGGGCCAGGTTCTGCCGCTTGCTCTCCTCGGTCGCCTCGATCCGCGAGCGCTCGGCCCGGGCGAAGACGTAGTCGGAGTAGCCGCCCTCGTACTCGCGGACCTCGCCGCGCTGGACGTCCCACATCCGGGTGCAGACCTGGTCCAGGAACCACCGGTCGTGGGTGACGCAGACCAGCGCGGAGCGCCGGTTCTGCAGGTGCTGGGCGAGCCAGGCGATGCCCTCGACGTCGAGGTGGTTGGTGGGCTCGTCCAGGACGATCAGGTCGTGCTCGCCGAGCAGCAACTTGGCCAGCGCGATCCGGCGGCGCTCGCCACCGGAGAGCGGGCCGATCACGGTGTCCAGGCCCTGCGGGAAGCCGGGCAGGTCCAGGCCGCCGAACAGGCCCTGGATGATGTCGCGGATCCGGGCGTCGCCCAGCCACTGGTGGTCGGCGCGGTCGGCGATCACCTCGTGCCGGATGGTGGCCTTGGGGTCGAGCGAGTCGTGCTGCGTGAGGACGGCGAGCTGGAGGCCGCCGGAGTGCGTGATCCGGCCCTTGTCGGGCTCCTCCAGCAGGGCGAGCATCCGGATCAGGGTGGTCTTGCCGTCACCGTTGCGGCCGACGACGCCGATCCGGTCGCCTTCGCTGACGCCGAGGCTGACCCCGTCGAGAAGGGCTCGGGTGCCGTAGACCTTCGTCACGGATTCGATGGTGGCGAGGTTCACGGCCACGTGCGCTGCGCTCCTGGGATCGGTGGACTGGATCTCCCAAGAGTAGTCGGCGCCGACAGACTCCCCGGCCGCACCGGGATCGCCCCGACTCACGCCTGCGGCAGAACCTCCGCGCCCGCGACCGGCCCGTAGGTGGCGTGCGCCGCCCGGCAGGTCCCGGAGGCCCGCAGCGCGCTCGCGACCGCCTCGGCGGCTTCGGCGTCCTTGGCGAGGAAGGCGCAGGTCGGTCCGGACCCGGAGACCAGCACCCCGAGCGCCCCGGCCTCGGCACCGGCCCGCAGGGTGGCCGCCAGCGCCGGGCGCAGCGAGAGCGCGGCGGCCTGCAGGTCGTTGCCGAGCGCGGCGGCCAGCGCGACGGCGTCGCCGCCGGCCAGCGCCGCGAGCAGCGCCGGGTCGGCCTCGGGCGCGGGGACGTCGCTGTCGGCGGAGCCCGTCCCGGCCTCGTCGCGCAGGCGGTCGCACTCGTGGAAGACGGCGGGCGTGGAGAGGCCGCCGTCGGCGACCGCGAAAACCCAGTGGAAGGTGCCGTCGACCGGCACGGGGGTGAGCAGCTCGCCCCGGCCGCGGCCCAGGGCAACGCCGCCGAGCAGCGCGAACGGGACGTCCGAGCCGAGTTCCGCGGCGAGCGCCAGCAGCACCGGCAGCGGGGTGGCGAGCTCCCAGAGCGCGTCGCAGGCGACCAGCGCGGCGGCACCGTCGGCGCTGCCGCCGGCCATCCCGCCGGCCACCGGGATCTCCTTGGCGATGTGCAGCCGGACGTCCGCCTCGACGCCGTGGTGGGCGGCCAGCAGGTGGGCGGCCCGGGCGGCGAGGTTGCTGTCGTCCAGCGGGACGAGGTCGGCGTCCGGCCCGGCGCAGGTCAGCATCACGCCGCTGCCGGGGCTGCCGGGCGAGGCGGTCACCAGGTCGCCGAGGGCGACGGCGAAGAAGACGTTGGCGAGCTCGTGGAACCCGTCCGCTCGGCGGCCGCCTACGGCCAGCTGCACGTTGACCTTCGCGGGCACCCGCACCGTGACCACCGAACGAGGAGTCACAGCACCGGCGCCTTCGGCTTGTGCTCGGCGATCGCGGCGAACTGCTCCACCGTGAGCATCTCGCCGCGCAGCTTGTGGTCGATGCCGGCGGCCGCCAGGGCCTCCTCGGCGGCGGCCGGCGAGCCTGCCCAGCCGGCCAGCGCCGCACGCAGCGTCTTGCGGCGCTGGGCGAAGGCGGCGTCGACGACGGCGAAGACCTCGCGACGGGTGGCGGTGGTGACCGGCGGGTCGCGGCGGATCAGCGAGACCAGGCCGGAGTCGACGTTCGGCGCGGGCCAGAAGACGTTGCGGCCGATCGCACCTGCGCGCTTGACCTGGGCGTACCAGTTGGCCTTGACCGACGGCACGCCGTAGACCTTGTTGCCGGGCTTGGCGGCGAGCCGGTCGGCGACCTCGGACTGCACCATCACCAGCGAGCGCTCGATGCTGGGGAAGGTGGCCAGCATGTGCAGCAGCACCGGGACGGCGACGTTGTAGGGCAGGTTGGCGACCAGCGCGGTCGGCGCCGGGCCGGGCAGCTCGGTGACCTCCATCGCGTCGCTCAGGACCAGGTCGAAGTCCTTGGCGCGCGCGGGCAGCCGGGCGGCGACGGTGGTCGGCAGGTGCTGGGCGAGCAGCGGGTCGATCTCCACGGCGGTGACGTGCGCGGCGACGTCCAGCAGCGCCAGGGTCAGCGAGCCGAGCCCGGGGCCGACCTCGACCACGGCGTCCTCGGCGGTCACCTCGGCGGCACGCACGATGCGGCGCACCGTGTTGCCGTCGATCACGAAGTTCTGTCCGCGCTGCTTGGTCGGCCGGACCCCGAGGGTCGCGGCCAGCTCCCGGATGTCGGAGGCGCCCAGAAGGACAGTGTCGGGGGTGGGATCGGTGGTGCTCACCGGGTAAGGATACGGGCGCCGGGCGATCAGGCCTGCCCGTACCCGAAGGCACGCGCGGTGTTCGCCGCGACGGCGGTGGCGAGTTCGTCCTCCCCCAGGCCCAGCGACAGCGCCATCGCCCGCAGTGTGACCGGGATCAGGTATGGCGCGTTGGGGCGGCCGCGGTACGGGTGCGGGGTGAGGAACGGCGCGTCGGTCTCGACCAGCACCCGGTCCGGCGGGGTGACGGCCAACGCGTCGCGCAGCGGCTGGTTGGCCTTGAAGGTGACCGGCCCGGCGAAGGACAGGTACCAGCCGTGCTCGGCGCAGATCTTGGCCATCTCGGCGTCGCCGGAGAAGCAGTGGAAGATCGTCCGCTCGGGAGCGCCCTCGGCGAGCAGCAGCGCGATGACGTCCTCGTGGGCGTCCCGGTCGTGGATCACCAGGGCCTTGCCGTGCCGCTTGGCGATCTCGATGTGCCGGCGGAAGGACTCCTTCTGGATGTCCACGCCCTCCGGGCCGGTGCGGAAGTAGTCCAGGCCGGTCTCGCCGACGGCCCGGACCTGCGGCAGCGCCGCCAGCCGGTCGATCTCGGCCAGCGCCTCGTCCAGCGCCGACGACCCGCCGGCGGTCCTGCTCTGCCCGGACCAGCCGTCGCCGTCGCCCAGCACCAGCCGCGGCGCCTCGTTGGGGTGCAGCGCGACGGCCGCGTGCACCTGCTCGTACTCGGCGGCCAGCTCCGCGGCCCAGCGCGAGCTGGGCAGGTCGCAGCCGACCTGGACGACGGTGCTCACGCCCACCGAGGCCGCCTTGGCCAGGCTCTCGGCCGGGGTGCCGGACTGCATGTCCAGGTGGGTGTGCGAGTCGGCCACCGCCACCGCGAGCGGAGCGGGCAGCGGGGGCGGGGTTGCGCGGTCGACGTCCTTGGCAGCCATGGTCACCCAGCCTAGCGCCGCCCTCGGACCACCTGGGGTGCGAGGGCGGCGCCGACAAGGGCCGGGGCTACGGCTTCGGCAGCCAGAACTGGTACCAGTGCCCGCGCACCGCGGGCGGCGCCTGGTCGGTGATCGGGGCCGGCTCGCCGTGCGCGGCGTAGCCGGGGGCGGAGTGCGAGGAGTGCTCGGCCGAGGCGACCCGGCCGGCCCGCATGATCCGCACCGTGTGACCGCCGCACCCCGGACAGCTCGGCTGGAGCAGCGGCGAGGGCACCCGGACGCCGTTGGCGTGGTACTGGATCACCGTGTGGCCGTCGCTCGCCCGGTAGTGCTCGATGTCGTACGCCTGCTCCCAGCCGTAGGCACAGCTCAGGCAGGCGAAGGAGTAGGCCTCCCGGACCGTCTCGGCCCTCGGTCGCGGCCGCTCCGCCATGGCGGCCATGGAGGGCCGGGCCGTCGGGCCGCCGGGTCCGGGGTTGGGGGCACGGTCCTCGTCCGCGGCCTCCTTGAGGCCGGTCAGCGGCGTGCCGCCCAGAGGGCTACCGATTGTCTCGCTCATCGCGGTCTCCCAGCGCCCGCCGGACGTTCGTCCGGTGCGGGTCTTTCCATCCGATGGAATGCCCAGGCGGTCTGCGGCGATGCCCGGCTTGCCGAGACTTGGCCCGGTGTTGGGGATTCCTGTACGAAGACCCCTCGAAACCGCAGCTCAGCAGGGGTTTACGGGGGCTTCGCTTTACCTTTTCGCAGGCGCTCACGGCGCACGTCGGATCGACTCGTCACCGGCGTACGCGGGGCGGCGCCTTCCTCCCACCGTACGCGCGTGCGCCGCGAGAGGCACCGCCTCAGCCGGCGCTCTTCGCGCCGGTCTTGGCCGCCACCACCGCGTCGAAGACCTCGCGCTTGGGCAGGCCCAGGTCGGCGGCGACCGCCGCGATGGCCTCCTTGCGGCTCTCCCCGGCCTCCTCCCGTACGGTGACCCGGCGGGCCAGCTCGGCCGGGCCCAGCTCCTGCGGAGCGGCCGGCGGAGCGCCGGCGACCACCACGGTGATCTCGCCGCGCACGCCGTCGGCGGCCCAGGCGGCCAACTCGCCGATCGGGCCGCGCTTGATCTCCTCGTAGGTCTTGGTCAGCTCCCGGCAGACCGCGGCGGGGCGGTCCGCGCCGAACGCCTCCGCCATCGCGTCGAGCGCCTCGGCGATCCGGTGCGGGGCCTCGAAGAAGACCATGGTGCGCGGTTCGGCGGCGACCTCGGCGAGCTGCCGGGCCCGGTCGCCGGCCTTGCGCGGCAGGAAGCCCTCGAAGGTGAAGCGGTCCACCGGCAGCCCGGACAGGGCCAGCGCGGTGAGCACCGCGGACGGGCCGGGCACCGCGGTGACCTTGATGTCCGCGGCGACGGCGGCGGCCACCAGGCGGTAGCCGGGGTCGGAGACCGAGGGCATCCCGGCGTCCGTCACCAGCAGCACCCGGGCGCCGCCGACGAGCGCCTCGACCAGTTCTGGGGTGCGGCCGACCTCGTTGCCCTCGAAGTAGGAGAGCACCCGTCCGGTCGGCGTGACGCCGAGCGCCTGGGTGAGCCGGCGCAGCCGTCGGGTGTCCTCGGCCGCGATCACGTCCGCCGAGCCGAGTTCGGCGATCAGTCGGGGCGGGGCGTCCGAGACGTCGCCGATGGGAGTTCCTGCCAACACCAGTACACCTGTCACCCGCCCATCCTCGCAGCGCACGGAGAAAGGTCGCGAACCGGGCAGCTTCCCGGGGCGGGGTTCTGCTTTCAGGACCCGCCCCTACGATGTGCGGGTGAGTGGCGAGACGGCAGCAGAGACAGCGGTGGTGGTGGAGACCACTCCGGCCCCGGCGGCATCCGGCGTGCCGGCGCCGCGACCGGACGGCGCGTCAGAACGGCCGGTACGCGGCGGCTGGTCCGGTCGGCTGGCCGGCCTCGGCTACCGCGCGCCCGACCGGACCCCCTTCGCCGAGCGGCTGGTGCCGCCGATGCCGGACGGCCCGGGGGTGACGCCCGACGTCGTGGCGCCCTCGCTGCTGCTGGCACGGTTCGGCGTGCGGCTGCCCGCCGGGCTGTGGAGCTGGCTCTGCCGCTGGTCGGGCTGGCTGGGCCCGCTGGCGGTGGCACTGTTCGGCGGCGTGCTGCGGTTCACCAACCTGGGCGGCCCGAACGCGGTCATCTTCGACGAGACGTACTACGCCAAGGACGCCTACGCGCTCTGGCGGGGCGGCTACGAGACCAACTGGCCCGAGAACGCCAACTCCCAGCTGCTGACGCCGCATCAGCCGATCCCGTACCAGAGCGACCCGTCCTTCATCGTCCACCCGCCGGTCGGGAAGTGGATCATAGGAGTGGGTGAGCAGCTGTTCGGGATGCACCCGTTCGGCTGGCGGTTCATGCTCGCCGTGCTGGGCACCCTGTCGATCCTGATGATCGCCCGGATCGGCCGCCGGCTGTTCCGCTCCACCCTGCTGGGGTGCGTGGCCGGGCTGCTGCTCTCGGTGGACGGCCTGCACTTCGTGATGAGCCGGACCTCGCTGCTCGACCTGATCGTCATGTTCTGGATCCTGGCCGCCTTCGGCTTCCTGCTGATCGATCGCGACCACACCCGGGCCAGGATCGCCCGACTGCTCCCGGACGGCCCCGACGCGCTGCTCGCCCACACGATGCGGCTGGGCTGGCGGCCGTACCGGCTGGCCGCCGGGGTCTGCGTCGGCCTGGCCTGCTCCACCAAGTGGAGCGGGATGTACGTGGCCGCCTTCTTCGGTCTGCTGACGGTCTTCTGGGACGCGGGGGCGCGGCGACTGGCCGGCGGCCGGCGCTCGCACTGGTCGGCGGCCCTGCGCGACGGCCTGCCGGCCTTCGCCTCGATCGTGGTCGCCGCGGTGGTCGTCTACATCTCCTCCTGGGCCGGCTGGCTGGCCAGCAGCGACGTGCCCGGCAAGGGCGGGTACGGCAGGGACTGGGCGGCGCACCGGGCCGGTCTCTCGTCGGAGTTCGTCTCGCTGCCGGTGCTGGGCAAGGTACGGATGCCGTTCCAGGTGGACATGACCTGGGTGCCGGCCGCACTGCGCTCGCTCTGGCACTACCACGGCCAGATGTACGACTTCAATATCAACCTGCACAGCCCGCACATCTACCAGTCCAACCCGTGGAGCTGGCTGCTGCTCGGCCGACCCGTCTCCTTCTACTACGAGTCCCCCAAGCTCGGGATCAGCGGCTGCAAGGCCAACCAGTGCGCCGCCGAGGTGCTCGCGATCGGCACGCCGATCCTCTGGTGGGCCGGGCTCGTCGCGCTGCTCTACTGCCTCTACCGCTGGGCGCTGCGGCGCGACTGGCGGGCGGGCGCGGTGCTCTGCGGGCTCGGCGCCGGGTACCTGCCGTGGTTCGAGTACCAGCAGCGGACCATCTTCCTCTTCTACGCGGTCGCCTTCGTGCCGTTCCTGGTGCTGGCGGTGACCATGCTGATCGGGGCGATGATCGGACCCGCCACGGCGACCCGCGAGCGGCGCACGGTGGGCGGCGTGGCCGCCGGGGCGCTGGTGCTCGCGGTGATGTGGAACTTCCTGTACTTCTTCCCGCTCTACACCGGCCAGACCATCCCCTGGCAGGACTGGAACAACCGGATGTGGTTCACCAGCTGGATCTGAATCCCGCCCCCGCGGCCCGTGTACCAGCTCTGTCACGAGTGCGTGCCCTTTCGTGGGTGCACGGAATCACCCGTTTAGGCTGTCCTGACGGCCGACCGTCCGGATACCCCAGGGGGACCACCACCATGCGCAACGGCGCGAAGACTGCCATCGTCAGCTCCGTCCTGGTCGCGATGGTCGGAGCCGGCGGGTACGGCGCCTACACCCTGGTCGGCTCGGACTCCAAGAGCGGCACCAAGGGCCCCAAGGCCCGCACGGTGGTCGCCGAGGCGCCGTCCGCGGACCTCGCGGCCAGCGGGGCAGCCGCCTTCCTGGCCGACTGGGCCAAGGGCGACCTGGCCGGTGCCTCGCAGCTGACCGACGACCCGCAGAACGCGCTGACCGCGCTGACCGCCTTCCAGGACAAGGTCAAGCCGAGCGCGCTGACCCTGGTCGCCGGCGGCCCGGCCACGCCCGCCGCGTTCGCCTCGGCCACCGCCGCGCCGTCCTCCTCTGCGGCCCCGAGCGCCTCCGCGTCCCCCTCGCCCAGTGCCGCCGCCTCGGCCTCGGCCGCGCCGGCCAACCAGGTGCTGCTGAGCTACCGGTCCAAGGCCGAGTTCGCCAACACCACCAACGTCTGGCAGTACACCGGCTACCTGGGCCTGGTGAAGATGAGCGACGGCACGGCCGCCGTGCACTGGGCGCCGACGGTGATCAACCCGCAGCTGGGCGCGGGCGAGACCATCACCACCCAGCCGGTCTTCGCCCCGCCGACCAGCGTCGTCGACCGCAACGGCAAGTCGCTCGCGGCCTTCCCCTCGCTCTCCCAGATCCTGGCGAAGTACCAGCAGGGTGCGCCCACCGGCGACCCGGCCGACGCCGGCACCGCCGTGGTGATCACGGACGACAGCGGCAAGAAGGCGGCCCAGTCGCTCTTCACCGTCGCCGCCCCCAAGCCCGGCAAGCCGCTGAAGCTGACCATCGACGCCACCCTCCAGGCCGCGGCCGAGCAGGCCGTCAAGGAGCAGTACGCCAAGGGCACCCCGGCCGGGGCGGTCGCCGTCGAGCCGAGCACCGGGCACATCCTGGCCGTCGCCAACGCGCCCGCCACCGGCTTCAACACCGCCTTCCAGGGCCGCAACGCCCCCGGCTCGACGATGAAGGTGATCACCGCCACCGCGCTGCTGGAGGCCGGGATCGACCCGAACGCCACCATGCCGTGCCCGGCTACCGTGACCACCGGCCAGACGATCAAGAACGACTTCGACGGCGACCATCTGGACTTCACCTTCGCCCACGACTTCGCGATCTCCTGCAACACCGCCTTCATCAAGCAGGCGACGGCGACCCTCAAGTCCGGCACGCTGGCCTCCACCGCGCAGGACGTCTTCGGCATCGGCCCGGCCTGGAAGACCGGCTTCCCCAGCGCCGACGGCGTGGTCCCGCCGGCCGGGCAGAGCAAGGACGAGACCGCCGTCGAGTACATCGGCCAGGGCAACGTCCTGATGAACCCGCTGGCGATGGCCTCGGTCGCGGCGACCGTCCAGAACGGCACCTTCAAGCAGCCGATCCTGGTCGCCGGGCTCCCGCAGGTCGCCGCCGCCCGTCAGCTCAGCCCCGACGTGCTGGCCAAGCTGCGCACCCTGATGGCCGGGACCACCCAGGCGAGCCTGGACGGCACCGCGGTCAAGGCGATGGCCGGGCTGAGCGGCGACATCGGCGCCAAGACCGGCACCGCCGAGGTCACCGGCAAGCCCACCAACAGCTGGTTCACCGCGTTCCGCGACAACCTGGCGGTCTCCGTCGAGGTGATCGGCGGCGGCTTCGGCGCCGACTCCGCCGCGCCGGCGGCGGCCGAGGTGCTCAAGCTCGGCAACAAGGGCTGAGGCCGTAAGGGCTTATGCCTTGCCGTAGACGGCGGCGGTGTTGTCCTGGGCCGGGTGGGCCTTGCCCGCCGGGCCGGCGGCGAAGGCCCGCAGCAGGTTCTCGGTGACCTTCTGGGTGAGCGCCCCGGCCTTGGCGTCCATCGAGTGGTCCTCGCCCGACGAGCCGTCGCCGGTCGCGTCCAGCGCCTCCACCCAGCGCATGGTGCCGCTGGCGAAGACGCCGGCGCCGCTGGGGACGGTGTAGTACGCGCTGTCGCTGAAGCTCTTGCGGCCCTCGCAGGTGACCGGGGAGTGCGCCAGGATCTCGATCGGCTTGGGCGTGGGCCAGCCGGTGTTCACCCGGTCGTACTCGACGCCCACCAGGTGCGGGAAGCTGTCGCCGGCCTGCACGCCACTGCCCTCGAAGAGCCAGTGCCCGGGGTTGGTCACCACGTACGGCTCGTCCACCGGGTAGCCGTCGTAGATCACGCCGAGCAGCGAGCTCTCCGGGTCGGCGCTCGGGGCGACCCGGTAGTCGTTGGTCGGTGGGTGGCCGGCGGCGAAGCCGGGGTCGTCCTTGTAGGAGGTCTTGTAGCAGACCACCGTGCGGTCGGGACCGATCGGCGAGGGCTCGTAGCGCACCCGCCGGAAGCAGCAGTTGGCGCCGAGGATGGCCAGGTTCGTCCCGGCGTCGCGGGCGGCGGTGACGTTCGCGCGCTGCTCGGGCGACCAGTACTCGTCGTGGCCGAGCGACAGGATCGCGGCGGCGCCGTGCAGCAGGTTCGGGTCGCCGGCCAGGTCGATGTTGGTGGTGTACGCGAGCGGCAGGCCGAGCCGCTCGGCCAGGGCGATCAGCGGGGTCTCGTAGACCATGAAGAGCCCGGCGCCGCTGTACTCCTCGTACGGGCGGTCGAAGGAGGCCACCAGCGAGCGGGTCGGGTAGCCGCCGGTCGGCCCGTTGTAGAGGTTGTAGCCGCCCCAGGTGTTGTACGCCTGCCAGGTGGCGACCGCGTTGACGATGACGGTCCTGCCCTGGGTGCTCGCCGAGCGGACGGTGAGCGGGACGTAGCGCTGACCCGCGCCGCCGTCCGCGTCCAGGCGCAGCAGGTAGCTGCCCTCGGGCCAGCCCGCGGTGTCGACGGTGGTGGTCTTCGGCCAGGCGGTGGAGACCATCCGGGTCTTCTTGTCGACGGCGCCGGCCGGCTGCCTGCTGCCGGGCAGCGAGCCGGACTTCCAGACCAGGCGGGCCCGGGCGCCGCCGTACCAGCCCATCCGGTAGGCGGAGATCGTGAACCCGGGCGCGGTGGTGGAGACGTGCAGTCCGACGCTGTCGCCCGGCAGCACGCTCACCCGGTCGGCCCAGCCCTCGATGGCCCGGTCCGGTCCCGCGTTGGTGATCCGCCAGTCGGCGTTGCCGGGGCGGCTCGCCTCGCCGGTGGGGCTCGCCGAGGCGGATCCGCTGGGTGTGCCGGGGGCGCCCCCGACGCCGATCGCCGCCGAGGAGGGCGTGCGCCCGCCGGGTCCGCAGGCCGCCAGGCCGGCACCCGCGGCGGCGGCGCCGGCCAGCCCGAGGAAGCGGCGCCGACCTGGACGCCTGCCGCCGGAGGACTGCTGCTCGGCCATGCTGGACTCCTCGTCACTGCTCGGGTCGGACCTCGACGTCGAGAACTTCTTAACCCATCATCACTTAGGACACGACGGCGACCCCGGCACCTTCGTCCGCCGCCGCTCCGGCCCGCGGACGGCGGCCGGTCCAGCTGCGGGCGGCCAGCCGGGGCCAGATCGCCAGCACGGCCGGCAGCGCGAGATACCCGAACCGGCCGGCCGGCGCGAGCATGAACGCCACCGTGAGCCCGGCGGCCAGCAGGTCGGCGGCCGCCACCGCCGAGGTCGGCGGCCGCAGCACCAGCCGGACCGCCACCGCCGCGCCGCCCAGCACCAGCAGGACCAGCGAGACCGTGTGGCCGACCGGGCCCAGGTCGGCCAGCACCTTGCCGGGCAGCGGGCTGCCGGCCGGGGTCTGCACGGCCGCCAGGCCCAGCGGAAAGCGGATCACCTGGTCCTTGAGCTCCTGGGCCTGGGTGAAGAGGAAGGGCAGGATCACGGCCCCGCTCGCCAGCAGCCCGGTCAGCGCGGTGCGCGCGGCCGGACGGCGCCCGTACAGCCGCCAGACCAGCAGGACGGCGACCGGCAGGGCGGGCCAGGCGGTCCACTTCAGGGTGCAGGCGAAGGCCAGCACGAGTCCGGCGGCGATCGTCCTGTCCCGCGCGGCCAGCGCCATCGCCAGGCAGCAGACGCCGATCAGCGGCAGGTCCACCCCGCCGACCGCCAGCGTCAGCGCGATCAGCGGCGAGCCGGTGAGCACGCCCAGCGGCATCAGCGGCGAGTAGCCGCGGGCCGGTCTGAGCAGCCGCCAGCTGACGACCAGGCAGCCGAGGAAGGTGAGGGCGAACCAGATCCGCGCGTCGCCCAGCACCAGCGCCACCGGGTTGCCCGAGCCGAGCAGTGCCCGGGGCATGCCGAAGAGCGTCATGGCGGGCAGGTACGGGTTGAAGTCGGTGACCCGCACCGGGTGCGCCAGGTACGGGCTTCCGGTGTGCAGCAGCAGCCGGGCGGAGCGCTCGACCACCATCACCTCGGACTGGTGGCGGCCCTGCGCGGCCAGCACGCCCAGCGGTAGCAGGACGGCGCCGAGCAGCGCGATCCCCGCCGCCGCCCGGCCGGCGAACCGGCGCGGCAGGGTGCAGACGGCCAGACCGGCCAGCAGGTAGGCGGGGGCCGCGACCATGCCCCAGAGCTTCTGGTTCGGCAAGTTGGAGACCAGCGGGAAGGCCGCCGCCCAACCCGCGGCGATCAGACATCCGATCAGGTGAACGGCGCGCCGGTCGACGAGACCGGCGGCCCGGGCCGCGAGCCGCTCGATCAGCGGCACCCGCCCCGCCGGACGCTGCCTCTGGTCGGTGCCGTCGATGGGCCGTTGCCGCGGAATCCCCTGCAACGGGTGCCGCTCGGTCCAGGCCTCGGGCCGGTGGCCTGCCGGGTGCGCCCCGGGATGCCGTACGGACCGTCCGGAGTGCGGCAGCGCGCTGCGCCGCCGGCCGAAGCGGCCACGACGGCGGGGCGCTCCGGAGGTACGGGTGGTCACCATGGGGGAAGGTTATGGCCGCTGGGTACCCGCTGTCCTCACACTGCGGGGGCTAGCCAAGAGCGGCCGAAAGCAGCTAGGGCCTCCCGGCCGGTCCGCGACTGTCAGTGATCTTGGAGCACGGCCTGCATCACGGATTTGGCGATCGGCGCGGCCAGCCCACCGCCGGTGACGTCGGTGGCGTTACTGTCAGCGATCACCACGGCCACCGCGACCGGCGGCACGGCGGAGGATCCGGCGGGCTTCGCCCAGGAGATGAACCACGCGTACGGCGTACCGGAGTTGTCCACCCCGTGCTGGGCCGTACCGGTCTTCCCGCCGACGGTGGCACCGCTGATCCGGGCGTTGCGCCCGGTGCCGTTCTCCACCACGTCGGTCATCAGCTGCTGCACCTGGCCGGCCACCGCCGGGCTCGTCGCCTGCTTGTAGGTGCTCGGCTTCATCAGCTGGACCGTGGTGCCGTCGGCCTTGGTCAGCTTGTCCACAAGCTGTGGATACATCACCGTGCCGTTGTTGGCGACGCCCGCCGCGACCATCGCCATCACCAGCGGGGTCGCCGCGGTGTCGAACTGGCCGATCGAGGAGAGCGCGACCTGCGACTGGTTCATCCGGGTGTCGAAGTTGCTCCGGGCGGCCCGCACCGGGATGTCGAGCTTGGCGTCGTTGAAGCCGAAGTTCTCGGCCATCGCGGTCATCTTGTCCAGGCCGGTCTGCACGCCCAGATAGCCCAGCACGCTGTTGCAGGAGAGCACCATCGCGGTGTCGAGCGTCAGGCCCGAGCGGTCGCAGGCGCTGGTGTCGTTGACCAGCGTGGTGGTGGTGCCTGGCAGCACGTACGGGGACGGGGCGCCGGTGGGCGCGTTGATGTCGGTCACCGTCCCGTTCGCCAGCGCGGCCGCGGCGGTGACCACCTTGAACGTCGAGCCGGGCGGGTAGGTCTGGCGCAGCGCCCGGTTGAGCATCGGCTGGTTGGTGTCGGCCTGCAACGCGTTCCAGGCGTTCTGGTCGCCGGAGCCGGAGCCGGCGAACGAGCCGGGGTCGTAACTGGGGGTGCTGGCCAGCGCAAGGATCCGGCCGGTGCTCGGCTCGATCGCGGCCACCGCGCCCTTCTGGTTGCCCAGACCCTGCATCGCGGCCTGCTGGGCGGCCTTGCTGATGGTCGTGTAGACGTCGCCGCCGGGGTTCTGTTTGCGCGAGATCTCGTCCCAGAGCGCCCAACCGGCCAGCCGGTTGTCGGTGCCCGAGAGCAGGCTGTCCTCGGTGCCCTCCAGCTGGGTGTTGCCGTAGATCTGCGAGGAGAAGCCGGTGACGGCGGCGTACTGCGAGCCGTCGGTGTAGGTCCGCTTGAAGTCGAACCGGCCGCCGGTGGGCGCCGATCCGGTGATCGGCGTGCCGCCGACCAGGATGTTGCCGCGCGGCTGGGCGTAGCGCTGGATCGCGGTGCGCTGGTTGGCCGCGTTGTCGTCGTACGCCTTGGCCTGGAACACCTGGATCCAGGTGGCCTGGCCGATCAGCGCGAGGACCAGCAGCAGGCAGAACGTGCCGGCCCGGCGGCCGGTGGTCGAGATGCCGTGGCGTCGCTGGGGCTTGCGGGGCTTGGCCATCAGACCTCCTCGGTGGACGGCGGGCGGCGGGCGATGTCACTCATCCGGACCAGCAGGGCGATGATGATCCAGTTGGTCACCACGGAGGAGCCGCCCTGCGCGATGAACGGCAGCGTGAGGCCGGTCAGCGGGATCAGGTCCAGTACGCCGCCGGCCACCACGAAGACCTGGATGGCGATCAGCGCGGCCAGACCGATCGCCAGCAGCCGACCGAACGGGTCGCGCAGCGCGATCCCGGTCCTGACGCCGCGGGAGACCAGCAGGGCGTAGAGCAGGAAGAGGCCGGTCAGGCCGACCAGGCCGAGTTCCTCGCCGATGGTGGCCAGGATGAAGTCGGACTTGGCGGCGAACCCGATCAGGATCGAGTGCCCGAGACCCAGGCCGGTGCCCAGGATGCCGCCCGCCGCGAAGGCGAACAGCGACTGGGCGATCTGGTTGGCCCCCTGCCCGGCCGAGATGCTGGCCAGCGGGTGCAGCCAGTCGACCACCCGGCTGTGCACGTGCGGCGAGAGCCAGCCCACCGTGACGGCGCCCACCGAGGCGAGCAGCAGGCCGATGGTGATCCAGCCGCTGCGGGCGGTGGCCACGTACAGCATCACCACGAAGAGGCCGAAGAGCAGCAGCGAGGTGCCCAGGTCGGTCTCCAGCACCAGCACCCCGACGAAGGCGGCCCAGACCAGCAGCACCGGGCCGATCACCCGGCCGCGCGGCAGCTGCCAGCGCCAGATCTGCCGGCCCGTCAGCGCGAGCGCGTCGCGGTGCACGGCGAGGTAGGCGGCGAAGAAGACCGCCAGCAGGATCTTGGCGAACTCGCCCGGCTGGAAGGAGAGCGGGCCGACGGTGACCCAGATCCGCGAGCCGTAGACCGGGGGGAAGAAGATCGGCAGGATCAGCAGCACCAGCGCCGCCAGCGCGCCGATGTAGGCGTAGCGCTGGAGGATTCGGTGGTCGCGCAGCACCAGGATCACGGCCAGGCAGAGCGCCACCCCGAGGGTGGACCAGAGCAGTTGGGTGGGCGCCACGTGGCTGCTCGGAGTGGCCCGGTCCAGGCGGTAGATGACGACCAGTCCGATCCCGTTCAGCAGGATCGCGAGCGGCAGCAGCAGCGGGTCGGCGTACCGGGCCTTCCAGCGGATCACGCCGTGCGCCAGCAGGGCGAGGGCGGCCAGTGCCGCGCCGTAGGAGGCCGCGTCGGACGGCGCGCGGCCGTCGATGTTGACGCCCACCTCGACGTAGCCGAAGACCGCGATCCCTACCGCGGCGAGCACCAGGACCAGTTCGACGTTGCGTCCGGATCTGACCGGACCCGTCGGCGGGAGGCGCGGCGCGGCGGCTAGGGCAGAGGGAGTGGCCATGGGCGGGGTGGGCCGTTCTGTCGAGTCAACGTCTCCGGGCTGCGGATTATTGTACCTGAATGTCCTATTTACAATGACTTTATGTCAATAATCGCCAACGGCCCGGGCGATCCGCGGATCACCCGGGCCGTCAGCCCCACAGCAGCCGGTTCAGTAGCAGACGGCGCTCGGCCAGCGGTTCTCCAGCACCGTGCCGAGCATCGTGTGCAGCAGCTCGCGCTGACCCGGCGGCAGGCGGGCGAAGAAGACCTGCTCGGCCTCGCTGGCCACCACCTCGGCCTCGGCCATCGCCTGCCGGCCCTTCTCGGTGAGACCCAGGATGTAGCGGCGGCGGTCGGCCGGATTGCGCCGGCGCTCGACCTGGCCCGCCTGCTCCAACTCGTCGATCAGCGACACCATCGTCGTCGGGTCCAGGTTGACGGCCCGGCTAAGGTCCTGCTGCGAGAGCTCCGCCCCACCGGACAGGGCGGCCAGCACCAGGAAGGTGCGCAGCCGGAACCCTTTGGCGGAGAGCGCCAGGTCGACGTCCTCCTGGATCACCATGCCGGCCTTGGTGAGCAGGACGCCGGTGTGGTCGGCCAGCGGGAAGTCCGGGCGCGGGGTGCCCGGCATCGGGGTGGCTGCGGCGGCGGTCTCGACGGTCGCGGTGCTCTTACGGGCCATCGGGGATCTCCCATCCATCGGGAGTCCGGGGCTCCTGGCCGGTACTGCCGCAGTCCCATGAACTCTTCGAAAATCTATCATCGGCGATTTCGATGCTCAATGGAGCGGCCGACCGGATGTATACGCCCGGTCGGCCCGGTGCGGGCTCTCAGTGCCCAGCGCTCTCCGCTCCCGCCAGCGCGCTCTCGTGCAGATCGCGGGTGCGGATGAAGAGGAAGGCGACCAGCGCGCCCACCGCCGCCACCGCGCCGCCGCCCACCAGGACGTCGCCGAGCCCGTGCACGAAGGCCACCCGGGCCGCCTCCCGGACCGGGGCGGCCAGCGCGGCGGGCACCGTGGTGGCGAGCTCGTTCCCGGCGCCGGCCGCGACGGCCTTGCCGGCCTGCTGGGCCTGCGCCCCGAGCTGCGAACCGGCCGGCGACGCCGCGAAGGCCGCCGACACCCGGTGCTGGAAGAGTGCGCCGAACCCGGCGATCCCGATCGCTATGCCGACCTGCTGGAAGGTCTCGCCGATCCCGGCCGCCATCCCCGCCTTGGCGGGCTCGGCGACACCGATGGCCAGCGAGCTGCGCGGCGGGTTGAACATCCCCATCCCGAGCCCGGTGACCAGCATGCTCGGCAGCAGCGCCGTCCACGCGCTACTCGGGTGGACCAGCGTGACCAGGAAGAGCCCGGTCGAGATCAGCCCGGTCCCGATCCCCACCAGCAGCCGCTGCGGGACCCGGACGGTGAGGCCGCCGGTGACCGCGGCCGCCACGAAGAGCATCAGCGTCATCGGCAGGAAGCGCACGCCGGTGGCGAGCGGCGAGAAGCCCAGGACGTTCTGCATGTAGGAGACCTGGAGGAAGATCGCGGACATCCCGGCCGCGTTGGCCAGCAGGGTGGTCACCGAGATCCCGATGAAGGTGACGTTGCGGAAGAGCCCGAGGTCGAGCATCGCCGCCTCGCCCAACCGCCGCTCGATCAGCGTGAAGACCACCAGCAGCGCGGCCGCCGCGGCGAAGGTCCCGATGATCATCGCGCTCGCCCAGCCCTGGTTCTCACCGCGCAGGAAGCCCAGCACCAGCAGCGTCAGCGCCGCCGAGAAGACCAGCAGGCCGGCCCAGTCCACCCGGTGGGCGGACGGGTCGCGGGACTCGGTGATCCGCAGCGTGCCGAGCACCATGGCCACGATGCCGATCGGGACGTTCACCAGGAAGATCCAGCGCCAGCCGATCCCGTCGGTCAGCGCCCCGCCGATCAGCGGCCCGAAGGCGATGGCCAGGCCGGAGACCCCGCCGAAGACGCCGAACGCCATCGCCCGGTCCTTGCCCCGGAACTCCTGCCCGATCAGCGCCGGGCCGACGGCGAACAGGATCGCCGCGCCGACCCCCTGCACACCGCGCGCCACATTGAGGGCGACGATGCCCTGCGCCGCTCCGCAGGCCAGCGAGGCGGCCGTGAAGATCGCGAATCCGGCGATGTAGACGCGCTTGCGCCCGAGCCGGTCGGCGAGCGAACCGCCGGTGAGCAGGAACGCGGCGAGGGTCAGCGCGTAGGCGTCCATGACCCACTGGAGGGCGGAGAAGTCGGCACCGAGCGTGGTCCGCAGGTCGGGCAGCGCGACGTTCACCACGGTGAGGTCGAGCATCAGCATGAAGGTGGCGATCGAGACGATGCCGAGCGTCCACCAGCGACCGCGGGCGGCGGTCGCCGCCGCGGGAGGCGGGGCCGGTGCGGCGTGGACGGGCGGGTCGGCGGCGACCTTGGCTGTTGACATGGCGGAGCCCCTCAGACGATCGGGTGATTGACGATCGCATGTTCAATCGTCGAATTCTCGATTATCTAGAACGCTAGTGATCAGCTTTCGGGCTGTCAAGAGGGGGGTCGGTGGGCGAAAACCACTCGCGCCGGGAGGGGTCGGCCAGCACACTGCCCTGATGATCGAGAACTCCGGCCGCACAGTGACCGTGCTGCTCACCTGCGAGGGCGAACCGCTCGGCACCGTCGGCCCGTTCGCCGTCGAGACGCCCCGCTGGCACGACGCCGCACCGGTCGTCGCCCACCTGGAGAGCGTGCTGGGCACCTCCACCGTGGTGCTGCGCCTGCTCGACGTCGACGGCGGGGCCGACGGCATGCACGGCCACACCACGTACCACGCGGAGGCGCTGGTCCGCCCGCGCCGGACCGACGCGCTGCGCACCGACCCTGACGCACCGTGGGCGGCGCTGTCCCCGCACGCCAAGCGCGCCGACTGGGCCACGCCCACCGGCGTCCGCGAGGCCCTCGACTGGGCCGACGGCGAGCTGCGCGCCGCCGGCCGCCCGCCCGTCGGGCCGGTCCGGCAGGTGAAGACCTGGAACCTCGCCGGCCTGTTCCGGATACCCACCGCGGCGGGCCCGGCCTGGCTGAAGACCGGCCCGCGCTTCGCGCTCTGCGAGTCCACCGCCATCGCCCTCTTCGCCTCGGTGGACCGCCCGTTCGTGCCCACCGTCCTGGCGGCGGACCCGGCACGGCGCCGCGTCCTGCTCGACCACGTCCCCGGCGAGGACTGCTGGGGACCGTCGGCCGCCGTCGTCGCCACCGCGGTGCCCCGGCTCGCCCGCGCCCAGGCCGCGCTCGCCCGGCGCCACCCCGGCGCACCGGACGGACTGCCCGACCACTCGCCGCGCCGGCTGATCGAGCGCGTGCAGCACCTGCTGAACGGCCCGGTGGCCGCCGAGTTGACCGCCGACGAGCTCTCCCGCGCCCACCGCGCGGCCGAGCGGCTGCCCGCCCTGGTCGCCGACCTGGAGTCCTGCGGCCTGCCGAACACCGTGCTGCACGGCGACTTCCACCCCGGCAACTGGCGGTCGGACGGGCAGCACACCGCGATGGTCGACTTCGCCGACAGCTACTTCGGCCACCCCGCGGTGGACGGCCTGCGCCCGCGCCCCTTCACCAGCGCCGAGCGCTGGGCCCAGGCGGCCGACGTCTGGACGGCGACCTGGCGCGAGCTGGTCCCCGGCAGTGACCCGGCGCGGGCGCTGATCCTCGCGGCGCCCCTGGTCCACCTCGGCTACGCCGTCCGCTACCAGGAGTTCCTGGACGGCATCGAGCCGAGCGAGCAGCGCTACCACGCCGGTGACCCCGCCGCCGAGATCCGCGCCGCGCTCGCCGGCGGCTGAGCCCTCTGCCCTCCCCCTCCGACACGTACTCCGTTCCGCTCGTCGATGACGCGTCCTGCGGTGCTCTTCGGTTATCAACGGAAGAGCACCAAATCAGGACAAAGCGGAAACGGAGCCTCCCCGTGCCCCTGCTCACCCCCACCGCCCAGCGACTCGCCCGCGCCCTGGACGGGTCGATCCTGATCGAGGAGATCGAGGCCTACCTCGCCTCGCTCCCCGCACCGGCCCGCACCCCCGTCCCGTACGTCTGCCCGCTCGGCAGCACGGTGCAGCTCTGGAACGCCGGCTACGCCGTCCCCCGGACGACCCTGCTGGACCGGCTCGCCCGCCGCCCCGCCCGCCCGGTCCCGGTCACCGCCGCCGAACACCTGCGCCTCGCCTCCCGCTACCTCCTCAGCGCCGGCTGGCTGCAGGGCGCCCTGTGGGACGACGCCGGCCGGGTCTGCCTGCTCGGCGCCCAAGCCGCCGTCCTCGCCCACGGCTACGGCACCGCCGCCACCGTCCTGACCGCCCGCACCCAACTGATGGAGGTCCTGCACGCCACCGGCCGCCCCACCCCCTCCCCCGACGAGTACAACGACCGCCCGACCACCCGTCAGGCGGACATCCACCTCCTCCTGGACCGCGCCGCCAACCGCGCCCTCTCCCTGCACCTGTGAGAACTCGCGTCAGCGCCGCTCTGTAGCCTGAGCGGGCTCTGGCATGACCATCATTCAAAAGGACTGGGGGACCGGTGTCTCACCGCCGTCTCATAGCGACAGCGGCCGTACTCGCCGCCGGTGTCGCCTTCATCCCGGGTCCGGCCCTGGCGGCCGACCCGCCGCACGCCACCGACGGCAACCCGGTCCGAGCCACGGCTCCCACCGCCGCGATCCCTGAGCTCAGGATCTTCAGCAGCCCAGCGAGCCACGCGATCCGGCTGCCGAACCCGGCGGGCGGGGTCGCGAGCAGCCGTGCCACCGGCTCCGGCAGGACGATCTACGCAGAATCGCAGTCGACCCTGCTCTGCTCGACCGACCACGGCACGGGCACCCAGGCCAGCCCGTACTGCGACCTGCAGAACGCGGTGAACGCCGCCTCCCCGGGCGACACCGTGACGTTCGGCGGATTCTTCGCCGAGTCGGTGACGGTGAAGACCTCAGGGATCTCGATCGTCGGCGACAGCGTCCACGGCACGCGCAGCCGAATCGACGGCCTCAGGGACAAGCCGGCGCTGCTCCTCGACGGCGTCACCGGCGTCACCGTCAGCAACCTGATGGCGACCGGGTACACGACGCCCGCCGTCCAGATCACGCAGTCGTCCGGCATCACGCTGGACGCCGACAACATGCATCTGTTCGCCGGCATCGGAACGGGTGGCAGCGCCCTCGCCATCGACGGCACGTCCAGCAGCATCACGGTGAGCAGGTCCTACGCGGACACGGGCTCCTGGTCCCTGGACACCCGGGGGATCTCGATCGCCCCCGGCGCGAGCCACATCACCCTGGCGAGCAACGTGCTGGCGGACACCGGCATCACCGCCACCGGCGTGAACGGCCTGGACGTCGCGGGCAACACCATCCAGCGCGGCTGCACCTCGGCCATCGACATCGAGGGCGCGTCGTCCGGCGTCCACCTGGAGAACAACCTGCTGGAGGACGCCAACACGGGCACCCCGTTCGCGATGGGCTACCAGTCACAGTGCAGCGCCGGCGGCCCGGGCACCGCGCCCTGGGCTCCGGACATCGTGGTGGCGGCCGGGTCCGGCACGGCCACGACCGCCGACTACAACGACTTCGCCGTCTACGGCAGCGATGCCACCGCGCCCTACAGCTGGGCGGGCACGAGCTACCCGACGCTCACCGCGTTCCAGACCGGCACCGCGCAGGGCGCACACGACACGCTCGACTCCAAGGAGGCGGCACCGGTGCTGCTCGCCCCGCAAGGGGGCCTGGAGGTCGACGTCGCGCTGCAGACCGGTTCCGCCGCGATCAACTCGGCGAACCCCGACGCACCCGGCGAGGCGGCCTCGGACTTCTACGGCAGCAGCCCCTACACCAGCCGAGGCGCGACCCAGTACCTCAGCACCGACGCGGGTCTGGCGGTAGCCCTGAGCGCGCAGGACACCAGCGCGTTCGGCATCGAGCTCGCCGTGCAGCAGACGACCACCTATCAAGGAGCCGTCTGCAGCTTCGACTGGGGCGACGGCACCACGACCTCGACGGCCCTCAGCGGTGGCGCCAACCCCCCGTTCCCGCACCGGTACGCGAAGGCGGGCACGTACACCGTCACCGCCACGGTCAGCGACAACGCCGGTAACAGGATGTCCAACAACGTCTCGGTGACGACGGCGGGTTCGGAGTACACCCCGTACGGGCCGACGCGTCTGCTGGACACCCGCTACGGCATCGGCGCGCCCGCGGGGCAGGTCGGGTCGGACAAGATGGCCCGGGTGCAGATCGCCGGCAACGGCTCGATCCCGTCCCGGGTGAGTGCCGTGGTCGTCAACCTCACGGTGACCAACCCGACCGACAGCGGCTTCATCACCGCGTACGCGGACGGCGGGGTCCGTCCGTCCACGTCGAACGTGAACTTCACGGCCGGTCAGACCGTGCCGAACATGGCGATCGTGCCGGTCGGCGCGGACGGCTACATCGACCTGTTCAACAGCGGCCTGGCCTCGGTGGACCTGATCGCCGACGTCACCGGCTACTTCACCCAGGACGCCGCCAGCGGCTACACCTCGCTGCCACCCAACCGCATCGTCGACACCCGCAACGACTCCCAAGTCCCCGGCCTCGGCTCGATCGCCGCCCAGGTCGCCGGCAACGGCTCCGTACCGCCCTCCGGCGTCACGGCCGTCGCCCTCAACGTCACCGTCACCAACCCTCGCTCTGACGGCTTCCTCACCGTCTACCCCGACGGCCAGGACACGCCGAACGCCTCCAACGTCAACTACCTCTCCGGCCAGACCATCGCCAACTCGGTGGTCGTCCCGGTCGGCGCCGACGGCAAGATCCGTATCCACAACGGCGGCGGCCTGGGCGCCGACGTCGTCGTCGACGTGGTCGGCTACTACAGCCCCGACAGCAAGAGCGCCTACCTGCCGATCAAGCCCACCCGCCTGCTCGACACCCGCGACCCCAAGTGGACGCCCGGGCCGCTCGACCCCGGCAACTACATCTACATGCCGTTCAACGACGACCAGAGCAGCAGCACAGCAGTCGTCCTCAACACCACCGTCACGGACACCAAGGGCGGCGGCTTCCTCACCGTCTCCCCCGACCCCAACACCCTGACGCAGTACGACGGAACACCCGCCGCACGCCCCACCCGCCCCAACACCTCCGTCCTCAACTGGCTACCGGGCCAGACCGTCCCCAACCTGGTCCAGGCCAGCACCGGCCCCACCGCGGACGGCATCATCGACTTCTGGAACACCGGCTCCGGCACCATCAACCTCGTGGTCGACGCCTTCGGCTTCTACCAGAACTACTGACCCCCATCGGCCTGCTCCCGCTGCGGTCCCACCCCGTCCTCGACCCCGAGGACGGGGTGCCCCGGCAGGTCCCTTCTCGGGACTGTGGCCGCCGAGCGAGAACGCCTGTCCAGGTGGGGCAGGCCGAACCTGTCGCCCGTTCCGCTGCCGGTCTGGCTGAACCCCGATCACGGCCCCGCCCTGTCGGCCCTGCCCTTCGACCTGGTGTGGGCGACAACCTGGGAGGCAGAGGCGAACGCCTTCATCGCACCGATCCTGGGACTCCCGGAACTCCCGTTCATCACCTGGACCTCACCCCGAACCAGGCCGGACCCCGGGCTGTTCTGGAAGACCACGCAGATCACCTCCTGGGCGCAAGGGCGCCCGTTCGCCTGGCTGGACGACGAAATCGGCGACGCCGACCGCGCCTGGACAACCGACCACCACCCCGGCCCAGCCCTGCTCCACAAGATCGACCCCCTGCTCGGCATCCAACCGACAGACCTCGCAACACTGAACAACTGGGCCAACGGACTTCCCCCACCCCCCGGCTGAGATGGCGTCCCTCTGTTTGGTGTAGCCGATCACGGGCGAGGCCCGAAAAACACGCTGCCGCGCCGCCCGGGTCGGGCGGCGCGGCAGTCGGTGCCGATCGGGCTCAGGACGCGAAGTAGCCGTTCAGGTCGGCGACCACGTGGGCGTCACCCCAGAAGTTGGCGAAGGTCACCCGGCCGTCCACGACCGGGACCACCACCAGGTTGGCGACGGTCTGGCCGGCTGTGTAATTGAGGTTGGAGACCCCCGGCCGGTCGATTCCGTGCGGGTAGACGGTCAGGTAGCTGCTGTCGGTCGGCTCGGTGACCGTGACGTTCAGCACGACGGCGGTCACGCCGGTCGCCGGAACGCCCGCCACCCCGGACAGCTGGATGCTGACCAGGCCGCCCTGGCCGACCGTGCCGGCCCGGGCACCGATGCCCTCACGGGTGTCCAGCAGCCGGACCGGGCCGGCGGCGGAGTACGTCGACCCGGTGGCCGAGTAGTACCCGGTGACGTCGGCGACCAGGTCGACCGAACCCTGAAAGTTGCGCAGGTCGACCTTCCCGTTCACGACCGGCACGGTCACCAGGTTGGGGACGATCTCGCCGGCCGTGAAGTTGAGGTTCGAGACCCCCGGCACCGCCTGGCCGTCCGGGTAGACGGTGACGAAACCGGCGCTCGTCGGGTTCACCGCGGTCACGTTCATCACCACCGCGGTCACCCCGGTCGCCGGGATACCCTTCACACCCGCCACCTGCAACGACACCACACCGCCCTGGCCGACCGGCGCCTTCGGGGCACCAAGGCCCTCACGGGTGTCCAGGAACCGCGACGGCGTGATCGGGGTCAGCGCGGACCCGGTGCTGCCGTCGGTGTAGTAGCCGGTGACGTCGGCGACCAGGTCGACCGAACCCTGAAAGTTGCGCAGGTCGACCTTCCCGTTCACGACCGGCACGGTCACCAGGTTGGGGACGATCTCGCCGGCCGTGAAGTTGAGGTTCGAGACCCCCGGCACCGCCTGACCGTCCGGGTAGACGGTGACGAAACCGGCGCTCGTCGGGTTCACCGCGGTCACGTTCATCACCACCGCGGTCACCCCGGTCGCCGGGATACCCTTCACACCCGCCACCTGCAACGACACCACACCGCCCTGGCCGACCGGCGCCTTCGGGGCACCAAGGCCCTCACGGGTGTCCAGGAACCGCGACGGCGTGATCGGGACGAGCCGACTCTTGGCCGGGGCAGCCGCAGCCGTCACGGTGTACGCCTTCGGGAAGTAGCCCGGCGAGGGCGTCCCCTGGGTGTAGCCGACGCCGTCCAGCACCACGTCGTACATGCCCGCCGTCAGACCGTTGGTGTCGACCAGCACGTTGAGCGCGGTGCCGTCGGCGCTGACCGAGACCGGCTTCATGACCGGCTGGTTGCTGCTGTCCAAGCTGTCGCTGCGGGCCAGCTTCACCTTGGTCCCCAGGGTGAGGCCGGTGCCGTGGACGACAGCCTGGGTCAGCGTGCCGGCGGCGCCGGTCGCGGGGGTGACACCGCCCAGCTGCGGGCCCGCCTGACGAGTGCAGCCGGAGTCGCAGACACCCTGCATGCTGTACTCGACCGGCGTCGCCACCTTGGCGGCGCTCAGGATCAGGACTGCCTGGCCTGCCACGGCATTGCCGGTGGTCTGGCACAGGGCGCCGAACGTGCCGGACGAACCGCCGCACTGGTACGTGAGGTCGTCCACCCAGGCCGAGTTTCCGATCACGGTCAGGGACGGATTCTCGACGCCGGTGACGCTCGCAGTGCCGACGACGTCGAAGGCCTGGTTGGGCTTCATGTCGACCACGGCGCAGTAGGCGGTCGAGGACTCGGTCAGCACCCCGCTGCGCAGCGGGAAGCCGTCGACCGAGATCTTGTTCCCCGTGCACTCCGGCGCCCAGCCTTGCGCCGTGCCGACCTTCCAGGTGTCCACATTGGTGTGGATGGTGCTGCCGTTGTACCCGGAGGCCAGCACGATCACCACGTAGGAGGTCGATCCGGTGACCCGACAGGCGATGCCCCACTGGGTACAGACGAACGTGCCGTTGGCGTCGACGACCATGAGGAGCGTGGAGGGGTCGTAGCGCGAGCCGAGGGTCCGCGTACTGAACCAGAACCTGTCCGTGGCAGCGCCCGTGACCCGGATGCAGCGGGAGTCCAGCGCCGAGGTCAGGTCGAACGGCACGGACGGTCCGCCGACCGTCATCGAGGCCGGGGTCGGGCAGGTCGCCGTCGGCGAGAGGTCGCGGTGCACCAGCTTGTAGGTGTCCGTGGCCTGCCAGCCGGATCCCACCAGCATCGCGGTGTACGGGACACCGGCGGTGAACGCACAGCTGCCGGTGGAGCTACCGCCGATGCTCGTGCAGGTCGGCCCATCGCCCGCCGCGTCGGCGAACTGGATCGAGGCGTACGCCTGGTTCTTGGTGTTGGTGTAGTCGTACATCTCGGCGGTGGAGTGCTGGTCGGCCGGCAGGCTCAGGCAGGCCTGCTGGACGTCCGCCGTCAGCGCGATCTCCGCGCCCCACGAGCCACCGAACGTCGACTGCGGCCACGTGGTGCACCCGGCCGCCTCGCCGGTCCGGCTGATCACCAGCTGATAGGCCTTGGCCGGCGTCCCGCTCAGCACCGCGCGGAACGGAGCGGTACCGGTCAGCTTGCAGACGGCATACGAGGAGCCCCCGTTGTCGCACTGCTTGGCGCCGTTCGCGTCGTCGACCTCGACGGCGGCGCTGGTGCCGTCGGCCGGCGGCCGGTTGAGCAGGTACAGGGCCTTCCCGGCGGTGGTCGGCAGGGTCAGGCAGAGCTGCTGCCCGGGCCCGCCGAACGTGCCCTTGGCCGCGCCGGACACCAGACCGTTGTCACCGGTCGCGGTGCAGCCGCGGGTCTCCGTGGCCGAGTGGAGGGCCATGCCGAACGCACCGGCGTCGGCAACCTCCGGATCGACCGCCCAGATGTAGTCACCGGCGGCGAGGTCGCAGGATCCGATCGCGCACCCCCCGGCGGTCAGCGGCGTGCCGTCGGTCTTGAACAGCCCGCCGGAGGGGGCCGTGGCGGCCGACGCCGAGTTGAAGGAGTAGTGGGAGGCCGCCGGCACCCGCAGGGTGCGGCAGCGCGCGGTGGCCGTGAGGTCCGGCGAGTCGCCGTACGCCTGCGGCTCCACCGTCACACATCCCTCCGGCGTGGAGAGCCGTGCCGCGGTGTAGTCATAGGTCTCGGCCCCGCCGAAGACCGACTGAACGGTCAGCCGGAACGGCGCCGTGCCGGTGAGCGTGCAGTCGAAGCTGGTGCGCTGGTCGTACTGCGTGTTGCAGAGGTTCGCACCGGTCGCGTCGTAGACGGTCTGGACGACCCGGAACGAGGAGCTGTGGCTGCGCAGCACCTCGCCGGCCGCCATGTTCAGGTCGTAGCAGTCGGCCGCCATGCCGAGCGGCAGCGAGCCGTGGAAGACGGTCGGGGCCGCGAGGGTACGGTCGGCGGCGTTGACACTCTTGCAGCCGGTCGTGGAGAGCAGCGGAACGTACGAGACCGCGATGGCAGTCTGCAGGCTCTCGTTGCTCTTCACCTTCAGGGTGTAGATGCCGGCCTGGCTGGTGGGGCAGCGCAGCCAGCCGTTCGAGCTGTTGCCGGGCCTGTCGCAGGTCACGGCGGTTCCGTCCGGAGCCACCAGTGAGGGTTGGATCCAGTAGGCCGTCGAGCTGACCTGGACGAGCACCAGGTCCTTCTGCTTGAGCGTCACTGCGAAGGAGACGGTCTGGTTCGGGTCGATCGAGCAGCTGACCACGGTCTGCGGGTCAAGGGCCGCCGGGCATGGGCCGGTTGGATCGGCCTGCTGGAGCGCCCGTGCCACGGCCTCGTGCTCGGCCTTGGGGTCGAGCTTCGGCACGGCTTTCGTCTTCGGCGCGGTCTGCGGCGACGAGTCCGCGGGGGCGGCGCTCGCCGCTCCGGTCGACGGGGCCGCCGCCGCGCTGCCTGGCTGCGGCGTGCTGGTGGCCGCCGGCGGCAGCGCCGCCGCGTAGGCAGGGCTGGTCTGGCCGACCAGCGAGGCCAGGACGGTGAGCAGCAGGGCACCGGAGGCGATCGCGCCACCTCTGCCCTGTCTGTGTCGCACTCTTCTGCCGAACGGCAGCAGTTTCATGAACTTCCCCCCAGATGCAAACAGGCCCGACTCCTACGTCAATCACAGGAGTTGCCAAGCAGGCGGAGTCTAGCGAGTCGCACACGCACCGGACGCACCCAGCGCTGTCCTCGAGGTCACCCACCCCAGCGGCGCCCCCGGCATGCCCACCGCACCTCGAGCAAACCCCCGCAACGCAAAGATCCCGCCCGATCACAGGGATCGGACGGGATCTCGTGACCATTCACGAGTCAGACTCGCGAACAGTCGTTGGGACAGCTGAGGGGATTCGAACCCCTGACCCCCTCGATGCGAACTACCGGCGGGACGGTCGCTGGGGTCTCCCGCCCTGGTCACCCAGGCAACGGCGTCCGCCGGCGGTCAGCCACGGCTACCAGGGTTGCTGCACTCCACTGCTGTACAACAGCTGCCCGTTCCGACGCCCAATCAGCGGCTCTCGGCGGCCGTCCCGCCTGATGGGTCCACCACCTCGACCCCGGCTTCCAGCATCTTGGCGCGGACCAGACTGGACAGCTCGTCATCACATATCAGCACAGCCATCGGCGGATCACCCTTCTGCATCGGCATGAAGCCACCACTGCTGAGGCGCCAGAGGACGTACTGGTCCCGCTCGGTCGTCCACATGGCTTCGAACGTGCCGAGGTCAGGCTCAGGCATGAAGCACCGCCTTGCGCAGGACGGTAGCGCTCCCCCATCGGATCCGCCCCCATTTCGCGCGCCGCCGGCAGCCCCCTCCCGCAAGCGGGGTGGTCCCCCCGAGGGGGCCAAGGTATGGGGCAGAGCCCCAGCCACCGCCAGGCGCCCCTCGGTTTAGATACAGGGCAAGAGCGACAGAATCCCGCGCTCAGCTCAACAGGCGGCAGATTTACAGGCCGCTAGCGGTACCGCGTCCAACTGCTCCTGACCTGCGTGGACCCCCTCTACCCTGACTACCTCAACTGTCCCGGTCCGCCACTGGTCCCGATCAAGGTCCGACAGAACTCCAAGGGCGTAACAAGTGACCCAGCACTGCGACGCCACCAGCCTCGCTCATACGCCTCGCATCCCGACCACCAAACCCTGGAGGGCCAGCCCGCATCCTGACGCGTCCATGATTAATCTCTCTGCAGCGCCTCGGAGGGAGGCCGGCGAAACTCGGGGACTGTGATCGCAACCGGCGCGGTTGGAGTCGCGGCCAGGCGCCCACGGGAGGAAACCTGGGGCGCCTGCGAGGCGCGCCGTGGTTAGACACTCGCCACCAGAGGGCGGCAGGCTGCCACCTTGCGATCATCTGACGCAAGGTCAGTTCAACTTCGAAGGGCAGACGTTACCGCTGGCGCTTCAACACACTGCAGGCGTGCTGCATCATCTGACAGACCTATGGCCGAGCCTTGTTGCGTCAGCTAGTCTCAGCTGTCTCACCGTCAGGTAGGGAGCAACACAGATACGATGCCAGCTGTAACACCCACTGACCAGCTCCTGCTCCACATCTCAACATCAAAAAGTGCTGGCATCTCCGCATTGCCTGCCGGCGGCGGAGGGAGGCACCCATTTCCATTACCGCAGCTAATGCGCCAGGTCATCGCAGATCGCTTGCTGCTTGCAGGCGGACACTTGCGAACTGGAGATCAGCTCCTTTTTGCGAACCAATATCGCTCAGCGATTAGTCGCTACTATTATGCGATGTACCAAGCGGCACGTGCGATAGTCTTCGCAGAAGTCCGCGGCGATGATCACGAGCGACATAACATCCTCCCCAGAAATCTTCCATCAAACCTCGTGAATGCGGCAGCACGTGAGTCCGAGCTAACAGACGCCCGCCTGCTCAGAAATCAAGCAGACTACGATGTCTATCCAGTCAGTGATTCCGACTGGGAAGACGATGCTCGTGGGCTCGCCGTGATAGCCGCCGACTTCCTCCAGGCCTGCGATGATTTCGCCTCAATGAATGGTCACATCTAATGTCGGCATCAGATCACAAGGGGCTAATCGCCCGGGCGCTTCAGGAAGTTAACATCCCCCTCGTCGGCATCGACGAGCGTTCATTTCCCGGCGAGACGTGGTTTGTGGTGCTTGTCGACGAGGGATCACTCGCAGTCGCCCAAAGCCTTGCCGGGAGCATTGAGCAGCAACTCAATGGCGTCTCCAATTCCGACGGCCAGTCCTTGGTGGTTACTTTTCGGCCGCATCGAGCCGAAGAAGCGCCAACAAGTCGCATGGCGCCGAAGAACGCACTCTCCGAATCCCGTCTCGACCAGCTGATTCAACTACTGGAAGCGCGGTCGCGCACCTCTGACGCACTACCGAGCCTGAAATACATGGAGGACCCCCGGGCCAGCCTGGCAGCCATTGGCGCATCCCGACATCACCTTGTTTTCGGTCGACGAGGCGTTGGGAAAACAGCCCTCCTCCTGGAGGCGAAGAGGATTGCAGAGAGGGAAGGGCATGCCACTGCATGGGTCAACGCCCACACTCTGCGGCGCCTGAATACAGCTGCTGCATTCCTAATCGCAGCGGAGATTGTTCTTGGCTCGCTGGTTCACCATGCTGGATCTTCACAGGGCGAGGCATTCACCAAGATCAGGGAGGCCGAGGTTCGCGTCTCAACCCTGCGGAAGCAGGAATCCCTATCTGATTTCGAGCTTGGCGAGATGATTGCTGAGCTAAATCGATGCTTGCGCTCCATTCTCCGGTCCGGAATTATCCGACTCTACTTGTATGTAGATGACTTCTACCTCTATCCCGTCGAGCTTCAGCCTCACTTCCTCGACTGCATTGCGGGAATGCTGCGCGACTGTGATGGATGGATCAAGATCGCAAGTATTGAGCGTCTAACCAGGCCTTTTGAGCCATCTTCAAGGGTTGGACTGGAAGTCCCGCATGACGCGTCGAAGATTGATTTGGACGTAACTCTTGAGGATCCTTTTGCTACGCAGGAATTCCTCGAATCGGTGCTGGCCAACTACATGACCACTGTTGGTATCGCCAAGCCGTCAAGTATCGCTCGAAGCGCTGCCCTCGGCAGGCTAGTTCTTGCATCTGGTGGCGTTCCCCGGGACTACTTGAACCTGTTTGCTTCATCAATCGTCGTTGCCAGATCGCGTTCGAATGCGCGCGAGATTGGAAAAGAGGACGTTGCGGGAGCGGCTGGCAGGGCCGCGAGGGGCAAGAAGCGAGATCTCGAACAAGATGTCTCATCGGGCGACGCCGACACGCTGTTGGCAACCCAGGAGGCCCTCTCCTCTCAGGTTCGTGCCGACGGATACACGTATTTTCGGGTAGACGTGTCGCAGAAATCTCACTCATTCTATGAATTCCTGGCAAGGCTTGTCGATTTGCGCTTTGCACACCTAATCCAAGCCGCACTGTCCGATCAGCACAAGCCGGGCGTCAAGTACGAGGTATACATCCTTGATTTGAGCGAGTATTCGGATATTCGCTTGAAGCGTGGACTGAGCATCCTAGACCTAGAGGATGGAAGCTGGGTATTCAGGCGAAGCGGGGAGGCGGGAACTGCCAAGAAATTGACAGGAACGCTATTTCGCGATGAGCTCCGCCGGGCGCCTGTTGTTGATCTTGAACTTCTTGCTCAGCAGGTCAGCAGGTCTGAAGGTCAGTAATCGCTCTCGGCTTATTGGTCAGCGAGGCGGTGGAGCGGTTTTGGCCGGTGTCCTGTCTGGTCTGGGGCCGAGCATGATCGGGGGGCCGTAAGCTGTTGCGACTCGGTCAGGGCTTTTGGGCCTGACTGCAACTTGGCCGAGTGGCCCCCCGGTCTTGCTCGGCGCGGGGCCCGGTCCTGGCAGGTGGGTAAAACCGTGGAGCCGCCGGCCCCAGCCACGCGCTGCCCCGTTCTGGCGGTCGCGCCGGGACCGGGCGCCAGCCCGCACGCCCGGCGTCGGCCGCCAGGGCAGGGCAGCAGCACGCGCATGGCGCGTGCTTGTCCGTCACTCTGGACAACCCACCTACCAACGTTGGTAGGTGGCCATGGCGCGCGCATGGCGCGCGCTCTTGACCTAGTACAGCTGAATTCGGCAGTGATCCGTGATGGTGTCCGGGCTGCGAGTTCTACAGGGTGATGGTGGCGACGGCGGTGTCGTCGTGGGCCTTGCCGCGGGGCCAGCGCTTGCCGTCGGGGTCGTCGTGCTCAGCGGCGCGGACTTGGCGGATGAGTTCGGCTGGGCCGTGGTCGCGGATGAGCGTGAGGGCCTGGGACCAGTCGGCGAGGGCGAAGCGGTCGACCAGGCGGGTGGCGCCGTCGCTGAGGAGTGTGAAGCCGGTGAGGTCGGCGCGGGGGATGCTGCCGGTGAGGGCTTCGCGTGCGGCTGCCGGGTCGGCGGCGGCGACCCAGAACCCTCCGGGCTGGTTGCGGTGGGCGCGCATGGCCTCGACGTAGGCGCGGTGGGCGTCGGTATGCGCGGTGCTGCCGGTGGGCTGGGCGTCCATCAGCTGGCGGAGGGCGGCGCCGACCTGGGCTTCGCGGTCGTCGGTGACGGGCACCGGGCCCTGGCCGTCGGCTGGTTCGAGGACGAGTGTGGAGTCGGCGAGGACGAGGTACTCGACGTCGGTCTCGGTGAGCCGGACCGCGACGACGGTTGCCGACGGGGTTCCGGGATGCGCAAGGTCGCAGGTGTCGGCGTGGAGTTCGGCAGTCTGCGTGATCGCGTCGGCGAGGCAGTCCACGAGGGGCTGGCCGGGCTGGTTGGTGATGGTGGCCAGCAGGTTGACGCCGAGTCGGGAGGCGTACCAGGCCACGCCGTGGACGCAGCCGCTGTCCGAACCGGCGGGGGTGCCGGAGCCGTCCAGGAGGACGACGGCGTTCGGACTGGCGGCTACGAAGTCCTCGTTGGGGCGGTCGGGGCGGGCGGGCTCGGTAGCAATCTCTATGCGCACGCGGTCAGTGTGCCCCGTGACGGTAGAACGGGGACAGCAGGCGCACGTTGACGGGCTCGTTGTTCGCCGGGTCGTACTCCACGTTCACCAGGACGGAGAAGCGTCCGGTGCCGACCTGGGCGTAGAGGTCGGGGAGGTCGTTGACGATCAGGTGGATGACGCCGAGGGTGCCTTGTGGGTGGATGCCGGTGAGGACCATGATCAGGCCCTGGCCGTCGGGGCGGGGCAGCCGGCCGAGGTAAGCGACGTCGGAGTTGGCCACTGGGGTGGAGTCCATGCCGGAGCGGTAGGCGGTGTCGGTCTCGCGGTCTCGCAGGGTCCACGGGCCGTCGCTGGCGCGCTCGAAGCAGATGGACGGGTCCTGGGCGAGGACCCCGGCGACGTGGCTGGAGAGGCGGGGGCCGCAGATGACGATCATGTCGTCGCGGTTGAGGTCGATCTCGCCGCCGATGGGGACGTGTTCGAAGCTGGGGTCCAGCTTGTAGGAGCGGGCGAGGTCGCCCAGGCGCTGGGCGGCGGCGAAGTCCTCCGCCGCCAGCACCGGCCGGGAGTTGCCGGCCTCCTTCTTGAGCGGGGTGGCGATGATGAGGCGGGCGTTGCCCAGGAAGGCGCCCTCCGCGGACGGCGCGGACTGCTTGAGCTGGTGGATGCGCCCTCGGGTGAGCCCGGCTTCGGCGGCGATCTGGGCGTAGGACATGCCCTGGTCGTGGAGTTCGGTGATCACCCGCTGGCGCAGTCTGGAGAGTTCGGTGACTTCCTGCTGCGCTTCGGCCAGTCGCAGGGTCGCGGCTCGCAGCAGCGCGAAGGGGTCCTTGATGGCGGCGATCCGCTTTGTCTCTCCCGCCATGTCCTGCTCTCCTCCTGGGATGTGGCCCGTCAGGGCTGAGTCTAGGGGGATAGACAGGATCAGCAAACGGCAGTGGCGGGCTGTTTGCTGAGCGGGGGCGTTCATCCGGGTTCTCCTGGGGCGCTCGTGGCGGACTGTTGTCTAGGGGGCTATACACCCCGTGAAGCAGGCTTTTCTGCGCACTGCTTCGGATCTTCGTTCTGGCTGCATGTTAGTTCGGCCCACACGGTGTGGCAGTTGTCGACCTCGCTGCGCGCGCCCCAGAAGTCCGCGAGAGCGTTCACGATGGACAGGCCGCGGCCGAAGTCCTCCATCTCGTCCGCGGTGCGGAGGTTGAACGAGCTCTCCTGCGCCCCGTCGTCCGTGACGGCGATGCGGATCCAGTCGCGGCGCCGCAGGATCTCGACCCAGACATGGCCACCACGCCCCGAACGGGTGTGCAGGATGGCGTTGGTAACGAGTTCGGAGGTGATCATCTCCGCGTCGTCGGTCTTCGGGTTGTCCCCCAGGGCCTCGCGCACCATCGCGCGGGCCGCCCCTACCGTTTCCGGCCGACCGGGGAACTGGGCAATCCAAGGCATGGCTGACACCCTTCGTCGCAGTAGACGCTCAGATCAACTACTTTGAGTAAAGCTCGAATACGAGCTTGAAAGCTAGGGTTCGAGGTTGTCAAGCTGATCTGAGGAATCGTGAGATCGACGGAAGGGTGGCGGAGTTGACTCGACCGGCGTATCTGCGGCTGGCGGATGCCCTGCGCGCCGAGATCCTTTCGGGTCAGCGGCCGCCTGGCTCGCGCGTGCCGAGCATCGCTGAGCTGCACCGCGAGTACGGCATCTCCGAGCAGCCGGTGCGCCAGGCCCTGCGCGTACTGACCGCCGAGGGGCTGATCGAGGGTCGCCCCGGGTCCGGGACATACGTCCGGGAGCGCCCCACACTCGTCCGGGTGGCGCGCGGTCGCTACCGCACGCCCGGCAGTCCGTACGAAGCGGAGACCCGCGCCCGCGGCGCCGAACCGAGCTGGACGCACACCTCGCTGAAGACGCGCGCCACCAAGACCCTCGCTGGCCGTCTCGGCGTGGCCGAGGGCGATCCGCTGATGCAGACCCAGTACGTGTTCCGGGCGGACGGGGCGCCGACCCAGCTGGCGACGAGCTGGGAGCCGCTGAGTCTGAGCGGCGGCACCGCGATCGCGCTGCCCGAGTTCGGGCCGTTCGCTGGCGAGGGCGTCGTCGTGCGCTTCTCGTCGGTCGGCCTCGCCCCGACTCGGGTCACCGAGGATGTCGCGGCGCGTCAGATCCTGGAAGCCGAGGCCACTTCACTCGGGGTGCCACTGGGGACGACCGTGCTAGCCATCGAACGCACGCACTGGGCAGATGACGTGCCGGTGGAGACCGCCGACGTAGTGCTGCCCGCCGACCGATTCCGCCTGTCGTACGAGATCGAGGTGCCACCCGGGGCTGGCTCACTGCAACGACCCGCCCCATAGCTGCCTCTGATGGTCAGGCTCTACTCGACCTGCTCGGCGCCTTCGTATTCGGCGAGGAAGTCATCCAGCAGCTGGAACATGAGGTCGATGGCCTTCGATTCGGACTCATCGGGAAGGCCCGCAGCACTCTGACATCCGTCCGGAAGAGCCATGAGCCGAATCTGCGCCCACCACACCAGGTTGCTCGGCTTCCCATGTCGCATGGCGAGCCATTCGCCCAGGCCGTCCAGCAGCGGACGGCCCTCGCGCCAGGCATGAGCGTCGTAGCCGGCGACGAAGGCTGCCATCGTGTAGAAGGTCGGCCCTCCGCTCGTATACATCCCTGGGCGGCGGCGCACGAGCGCCAAGAACTCGCGGTCGGTCATCGGGTCCGTACCTGCCATGATCAGCCCTCTCGATGACACATTCGATGATCATCGTCCGCCATGCCTGACGACTCGTCAAGATCGTTGCATATACCCCTAGACAGCCAGACTGGCGATGCCCTACTTGGAATGTCCACCCCTAGACACAATACCACTGACTTAAGGATCCTTGCTGGTAGGCTGCCTGTCCAGGAGGTGCCTGGATGCCACGCCCTGGGCAGGTCAAGCCGTCGACGGACGA
>NZ_JARZAI010000025.1 GCF_029893355.1 Kitasatospora sp. MAA4 | reverse complement strand
TGTTGAGTTCTCAAGGAACGGACACTTCCTTCGAACTGCCTTCGCAGTATCTCCGGGCGCTTCGTTCGTTCTGCATTCAGCTTATCAGATCCGCCGTTCGGCGTTTCTCACTCGCTTTCCTGCTGCTGTGCTTCCAACCTTACCAGGTCTTCCGCACCGCTCGGCCTCAAGTGGCCTTCGCCGTAACCGACCTGACGGCCTGTCCGACGTGTTGAACTTTAGCCCAGCCCCGCTCCGAAAAGCGAATCCGGCCCCACTCACCGAAATGCCGGCACAGCAAAACAACGCCCCCTGCGACGACGCGCAGAAAGGCGAATGACTGCTGAGAAAGGTGTTTCAGAGGAGTGGCTGCCCCGGGACCGTCCGTGCAGAGTGCGCGTCCGGTGCTCCCAGACAGGCAGCTCGGAGAACACTAGACCTCCTCGGCACTCGGGTCAACCCCCGGGGCGGTGAACGGCTGCGGCACGCGTGACGGCAGCTGGAAGGCGAGCACCGCGACGTCGTCGTCGTGGTCGGCGGTGACGCCCATGGCGCGGAGCAGGCGGGCGCAGACGACGTCCGGTGAGCCGACCGCGCCGGCCAGGGTGCGGGCGAGCTGGCCGAGGCCCTCGTCGATGTCCTGGTCGCGGCGTTCGACCAGGCCGTCGGTGTAGAGGACTCCAGTGGTACCGGGCAGCAGGCGCAGGATGTGCGAGCTGTGGCTGCCGCCGCCGGTGCCGAGCGGCGGGCCGTTCTGCTGCTCGCCCTGGAGGACGGTGCCGTCCGGGGAGCGGAGCATCAGGGGGAGATGGCCGGCCGAGGCGTAGGTGAGGGTGCCGACCGGAGGGTCGTAGACGGCGTAGACGCAGGTGGCGATCTGGTTGGCGTCGATCTCCATGGCGATGCCGTCGAGCAGGCCCAGCACCTGGTGCGGCGGGAGGTCGAGTCGGGCGTACGCGCGCACCGCCGTCCTCAGCTGCCCCATCACCGCCGCCGCGCGCAGTCCCCGTCCCATCACGTCGCCGATGACCAGAGCGGTCCGTCCGCCGCGCAGGCTGATCACGTCGTACCAGTCGCCGCCGACGGCCGCCTCGGCCCCGCCGGGCTGGTAGGTGGCGGCGACGCTCAGATCGGCCGGCTGTTCGAGTTCCTGCGGGAGCAGGCTGCGCTGCAGGGTGACCGCGGCCTCGCGCTGGCGGCGCTCCGCCTCGCGCAGCCGGACGGCTGCCTGGACCTGGTCGGTCACCTCGGCCGCCGAGATCAGGACGCCGACCGGTGCCGGGGCCCGTCCCTCGCGGACGGCGGCCGAGCCGCCCGAGCCGGTTGTCAGCGCCGGCACCTGCGCCGGCTCGTTCGCGTGCAGCGGCACGCAGGAGACGTTGAAGTGCCGCGCCCGGCCGCCGGGGGCGGCGTCCTGGATGCACCGGGCCTTGACGCTGCGTGCGCGACCGCTGCGCAGCACCTGGTCCAGTAGCGGGAGCAGGCCGAGCTCGGCCAGCTCGGGCATCGCCTCGTCGGCCGGGAGGCCGGGCGTGCGGGTGCCGAACAGTTCCCGGTACGCGTGGTTGGCGTAGCCGAGCCGGTGGCGGGAGCCGTAGGTGACGGCGACCGGCGCGGGCAGCCGGCCGAGGATGTCCCGCAGGTCGTACAGCTCATGCAGGTCGAGCGGCAGTGGGCCCGGGCAGCCGGCCGGCCCGAGCGGGTCGCGCGGTCCGGGCACGGCGACGGCGTCGTCCGGTGGCGGGGCGACGCGCCACGGGGCTCCGGCGAGCCGCGCACTCCAGCGCATGAGGTTCAACCGATTCCGCTTCCTCGAAGTCACCAGGAGTCATCACGTTTCGTACATGCGTTTGCACAGGCCGTGACGAGCTGTCAGGCAGATCCTGACAGGTGGAGGAGCGATTCCGGAAGTCGTACGTGTGTTGGTCGTGTTGTACGGCCCGCCCGGGGGCGATCAGCTCTCGCAGGAGTCGACGGCCGCCTCGAACTCGGCTCGCGGATGTTCCAGTGATCCCAGCGATACGACCTCGCGGGTGAAGAGGCCGGCGAGGATCCAGTCCGCGAGGATCCGCACCCGGCGGTCCGGGCTGGGCAGGCCGCGCAGCGTGCGGGCGCGGTGCAGCAGCCAGGCCCGGCGGCCGGTGAGGCTGCGCCGACGGGTGTGGGCGACGCCGCGGCCCAGCCCGAGCGAGGCGGACGAGCAGGGGCGCTCGGGCCGGTACTCCCCCTCGGCGCCGCTGCCACCGGCGAGCGAGGCGATCAGATTGTCGGCCAGTAGCTCCGCCTGCCCCAGCGCGTGCTGGGCGTTCGGTGCGCACGGCGCGCCGTCCGCGCCCGGATCCGGCACCGCCGCGCAGTCGCCGGCCGCCCAGGCGTCCGCGAGCGGGCCGCCGTCCGGCCCGGCCACCCGCAGGGTCGCCAGGCAGCGCACCCGGCCGCCGTCGTCCAACGGGAGGTCGGTGGCGCCCAGCAGCGGCGCCGGGCGGACCCCGGCCGTCCAGACCAGCGTCCGGCCCGCGAACCGACTGCCGTCCGAGAGGACCGTCACGCGCCCCTGCGCGGACTCCAGGGCGGTGGACAGCCGGACGTCCACGCCGCGTTCGCGCAGCTGGACGAGGGTGTGCCCGGCCAGCACCGGATCGGCCTCGGCCAGGATCCGGTCGCTCGACTCCACCAGCACCCACCGCAGGTCGCTGGGCTGGATGTTGGGGTAGCCGCGCAGCGCGTACCTGGCCATGTCCTCCAGCTCGGCGAGCGCGCCGACCCCCGCGTAGCCGCCGCCGACGAAGACGAAGGTCAGGGCGGACTGCCGCAGTTCGGGGTCGCGGGTGGAGGAGGCGATGTCGAGCTGCTCCAGGATGTGGTTGCGCAGGCCGACGGCCTCGCCGACCGTCCCGAAGCCCAGGCCGTGCTCGGCGAGGCCGGGGATCGGCAGCGTGCGGGAGACCGAACCGGCCGTCAGTACCAGTTGGTCGTACGGGAGTTCGACCTCCGGGCCGGTCTCGGGCACGATCCAGGCCAGTCTGCGCGCATGGTCGATCCGGGCGATCCGCGCGGTGAGCACGCGGCACGCGGGCAGCGCCCGGCGCAGCGGCACGACCACGTGCCGGGGATCGATCGAGCCCGCCGCGACCTCGGCCAGCAGAGGCTGGTAGGTCAGGTAGGACCTGTTCTCGACCACGGTGATCTCCACCGCGCCGGAACGCAGTTCGGCCCGCAGGCCCTGCTGGAGACGGGCTGCCGCGGTCAGTCCGGCGCAGCCGCCACCCACGATCAGGATCCGGATGACGGCACCCCCTGTCGATGTGACCTGGTTCACGCAACCATGACGCCCTGCCGGGGTGCCTCTTGTCCACAGTGCGTACCGGATCCGGTGAGACGGATTTTCGGCGGCCGGGAGCACCCCGGGGCCGATTCCAGGTCATCATGGAGCATCAATTCGTCACCCCGGGTGGTGAATCCATTACGGCCTGATTTACCGTTGGCCGTCCAGGCCGACTGGCGCACGCTGAAACGGGGAAGGGTAGTCCGCAGGCGATCCTCGCCCGGGCGCGCCGACCCCGATCGCCGGACGATCGCCGGGCGGCCCGGGAGCCCGGCTGCTACACCTGGGCCGGGCACTCATGGGGGCCGAGTGGTGGGGATGGACGGCGGGCGCCCCACGGCCGGCTGCTGCGACTACGCACAGGGGCCTGGAACAGGGCCCCTGCGGGGGAGGGTTGGGATGATGGAACAGGAGCATCTTCTGCTGGGCGAGCCGACCGGGCCGCAGATCGGGGCGAACACGGTGCCCGAACAACGCACCCCGCTGTCCGTCCCGTACCGGGCCGGACCGGAGCACGAACCGCCCGCCGCCCCGGCCGAGGAGCGGCGCCCGGGCGGGAGCAGGCTGCGGGTCGACGCCCGGCGCAATCTGGAGAGCGTGCTGCGGGCGGCGCGCGAGGTTTTCGGCGAACTCGGTTACGACGCACCGATGGAGGAGGTCGCCCGGCGAGCCGGGGTCGGTGTCGGCACGGTGTACCGGCGCTTCCCCAGCAAGGAGGTGCTGGTCCAGCGGATCGCCGCCGAGGAGGTTGCCTGGCTGACCGCCCGGGCCAAGGAGGCCCTGTACGGGCTCGCCGGTCCGTGGGAGGCGCTGGCCGCCTATCTGGCCACCGCCGTCGGCACCGGGGCCGGACGGCTGCTGCCGCCCGAGGCGTTCCGGTACGCGGAGGAACTGGCGCGGGTGCCCGAGCAGCGGCTCTCCCCGGACGACGCCCCGGCGGCGCCCGAACCGGGTCTGTCGCCGGAGTCCGGCGCGGGCACCGGAGTTGCCGCCGAGCTCGCGCAGACGCCCGGGTGCGAACCCGAGCCGGACGCGGATCCGCGGCAACTGCTGCGGCTGCTGGACGCACTGGTCGCCCGGGCGGCGGCAGCCGGTGAACTGCGGGCCGGGGTGACGGTGTCGGAGATCGTGCTGGTGCTGACCGCCGCGGTACCGCCCTCGATCGGGCGGGGTGCCGGGGTGGACAGCGCGGAGCCCGCCGAACGGCTGCTGCGCATCCTGTTGGACGGGCTGCGGGTGGGCTGAGCGGTACCGGCTGCCGGGCGGACGGGCGGAGGCGTCCGCCCGGCAGCCGGCAGCTGGCACATGGCCCGGCGTCAACTTGCGTGGACGGGAAAGCCGAACGGGCACCGGTCGGCTTCCCCGGAAGAGTGGGTCAAGGGACGTCCGGCTACCGGAGCCCTCTCCGCTATGCCATTCTTTGGCCGTGGTTGGAGCCAATGTCCCAGTGCATACCCTTCGTGGTGCTGCGGTCGCTGCCCGGGCCTGTCGCAGACCGGCGCGCCGAGCGCCGGCGCGGCGCGAATCGGCGCCGTGCGCCGCACCAACCGTCGTCAAGGGTGTCAACGGACGTGCCGGGAACGGCAGAGTGGGCTCGTGAGCGCAGAGGAGCAGAACGAGCACGACTACGACTTCGGTGCGGGCTTCGGCACCGAGCGGGGAACGGACCGCGGCGGCGACCGCGGTGCCGAACACGGCGAGCCGTCCGTCGGGCAGGTGCCCGGCCAGGGCGGCGCGCCGCCGCGCGAGTCGCTCGCCGACTCCGCGTACGGCGTCGGACCGGCGACCGGTCGGGTGCCCGGGCAGGCCAACGCCGGCCAGGGCGGCGTGACGCCCGCGGCCTTCGTCGGCGCCCGCCCGGCCGGCGGCGCGGAGGCGCCGGCGGTCGGCAAGGTGCCGCCGCCCGCCGACCCGGTGGACGGCGACCGGCCGCCCTCCGACGCCGAGTTGACGGCGCTGGTGCGGGCCGGCGACGACAGCGCCTACGAGGAGATCTACCGGCGGCACGCTGTCCCGGTCCGGCGCTACGCCCGGACCTGCTGTCGGGACAGCTTCACCGCCGAGGACCTGGCGGGCGAGGTCTTCGCCCGCACGCTTCAGGCACTGAAGGCCGGCAAGGGACCGGAGTTCGCCGTCCGGGCCTACCTGCTGACCGCCGTCCGCAACGTCGCCGCGGCCTGGGCCCGCAGCGAGCGGCGCGAGCAACTGGTCGACGACTTCAGCGTCTTCGCGCAGTCCGCGGCCGGCGGCGCGGTGGAGTACGACCTCGCCGACCCCGGTGCGGACGCCTGGGCCATCGCGCAGGCCGACCAGCGGATGGTGATGCGCGCCTTCGTCGAACTGCCCGAGGACGACCGGGTGCTGCTCTGGCACACCGAGGTCGAGCAGGAGTCGCCGAAGACCGTCGCGGTGCTGCTCGGCAAGACCGCCAACGCCACGGCGGTGCAGGCGCACCGGGCCCGCTCCCGGCTGGCGGCCGGGTTCCTGCAGGCCCACGTCTCGGGGACCCAGCAGCAGGGGTGCGAGGAGTACGCCAACCGGCTGGGGCTGTACGCCCGGGGGGCGCTGCGCAAGCGGGCGTCCACCGAGGTCGGGCGGCACCTCCAGGAGTGCGACCGGTGCACGACCGCGTATCTGGAGCTGGCCGACATCAACCACGGCCTGCGGGTGGTGCTGCCCGGCGGCGCACTGCTCTGGGTCGGGTCCGGGGCCTTCTCGGCCGCCGCGGCCGCGCTCGGCGCGGGTGCGCTGGCCGGCGGCGCTGCGGCTGGTGGCGCTGCGGCAGCGGGAAGCGGCGCGGCTGCGGGCGGAAGTACGGCGGTAGGCGGTACCGCCGCGGCCGGTGGGGCTGCGGCCGGGGCCGGTGGCACGGCCGGCGGCTCGGGTGGCGGCGGTGCGGCCGCAGCGGCCGGCGAGGGACTCGGCACGGTGGCCAAGGCCGGGATCGCCGCCGCCGTGGCGGTGGCCGCGGCAGCGGCCGTCGCCTACGCCCTGACCGCCACCCCGGAGGCCCGGCCGCCGGCCGCCGCCCCGCCGATGAGCAGCGCGCCGGCCACCCCGGCGCCGGTCCCGGCCGCCCCGGTCCCGGCGCCCGTACCGACGCCTGCGCCCACCCCGCCGCCGCCGAAGCCCGTCCCGACCCATCCCCGCGCGCCCAAGCCGAGCCCCACCCCCTCGGCGAGGCCGACGCCCAGCCCGTCCCCCACGCCCACCCCGACGCCGCCGGTGGTCCCGACCCCGACGCCCCCGCCGAGGCCCACCCCGCCGCCGGTGCCCACGCCCGTCGTCCCGACGCCGACGGTGCCCGTGCCGCCCGCGCCCGTACCGCTGACCAGCTACTGGCTGGACAGCCTGCCGTTCAGCAAGGGCACCCACCGGGTCGCGCCGACCGGACCGAGCATCGACGCCGCGGCCAGCGACTGGCTCTGGCAGCGCCAGGGCCTCACGATGGGCGGCACCGACTACCGGCGCGGCATCTCGATGGTCGTCCCGTCGTCCGTAACGCTCGACCTCAACCGGCCGTGCACCGCCTACGAGGCGGTCGCGGGGGTGGACGACCTCACCCCGGCCACGGGTGGCGTGGTCTTCTCGGTGCGCGGGGACGGCGACCGGACGCTGTGGAGTTCACCGCGGCTGGCGGCCGGGGCGACGCCGGTGGCGGTGCACGTGCCGCTGGCCGGACAGCACTCGATCCGGCTGATGGTGAGCTCGGCCGACGGTCGCTGGTGGGCGGCCGATCTCGGGGACTGGGCCGACGCCCGCTTCACCTGCTGAGGCTTTCTCGGGTGAGGCTTCTCAGATGGCGCAGGCCCCGTCGGCGCAGGACTCGGCAGGGGCGGCGGCGGCCGCCATGTCGGCGCTCACCTGCTCCAGAACCTTCACGAAGGTGTCCGTCTCCTGGCCGCCCTGGACGGCCCACTGCCCCTCGAAGACGAAGGTGGGCACCGCGCTGATGCCCAGGTCGCGGGCCTCCGCGAGCAGCGCGCTCACCTCGTCGGCACCCTCGTCGCCGGCCAGGTACTCGGCGACCCGCCCGCGCTCCAGCCCGGCCGCCACCGCGATCTCGGTGAGCGCGGCGCGGTCGCCGACGTCCACGCCGTCGGTGAAGTGCGCCTTGAGCAGCAGCTCCTTGAGGACGCCCTGCACGGCCGTGCCGTACTCGGTCTCGGCGAGGTGCAGCAGCCGGTGGCCGAGGAAGGTGTTGACGTGCAGCGCCGCGTCGAAGTCGTAGGTCAGGCCCTCGGCGCGGCCCAGCTCGGTCACCCGGTCGTCCATCGCGCGGGACTGCGGCCCGTAGCGCTCGGCCAGCCAGGCGCGGTGCGGGCTCGCGGTCGCCGGGGCGTCCGGCACCAGCTGGTACGGCCGGTAGATCACCTCGACGTCGTCGCGCCCGGCGAAACGCTCCAGGGCCCGGTCGAACCGGCGCTTGCCGATCCAGCACCAGGGGCAGGCGATGTCGGAGTAGATCTCGACCTTCATGGGGGCTGGCTCCTGTCAAAGGGGGGGTGGGCCGGAAGAGTGAACCGAAATGTCCGGCTTCGCATTCCCGGCCCGCCTCCTCAGCGCCGCGCGGGCGGCGCCGGGACCACCAGCACCGGGCAGGCCGCGTGGTGCACGGCGGCCGTGCTCACCGAGCCGAGCAGCAGGCGGCTGAACCCCCCGTTGCCGCGGGTGCCGACCACCAGGGTGTGCTGGCCGACGCTGGCGGCGAGCAGCACCTCCACCACCCGGCCGAGCACCACGTGCAGGGAGATCCCGCCGCCGAACGGCCGGCCGCGCCCGCGCTCCACGGCCGCCACCGCCCGGTGCAGGCCGTCCGCCATGCTCGATGTCAGCCGCTCCACGCTCTCCTGGACCAGCTCGGCCATCCCGGGCGGGTAGCCGCCGGGGGACGGGTTGACGACGGCGAGCACGTAGAGCGGCAGGCCGAACAGCTCGGCCTCGGTCATCGCCCGATCCAGCGCCCAGAGCGAACCGTCCGAGCCGTCGCAGGCCGCCAGGATCCCGGGCGGGTGCGGCGGGCCCGGCAGCTCGACGGAGATGCCGGCGGGCACCACGGCGGGCGGGAGTGGCGGGACGGCCGGCGCCGACGGGGGGACGGCTGGCGGATCGGTGCTGGTCACCAAGGCCTCCGGTGGGTCTGCGAGGCGGGCGCGGCGGGTCCGGTCCGGCCGGGGCGCACCCTCCCGCAGGCCATGATCCATCGCGCGGTGGCCGCCGCCCGGCAACGCCACGGGCAGGCCCTACGCGAAGCGGGCGGCGGCCACCGCGCGGCGTTCGGGCAGCGGGAGGCCGGTCCAGCAGGAGCCGTGCCGGCGGGCCTGGAGGCGGCGCAGCCAGAGTTCGGTGGAGACCAGGTCGGCCAGCCCGTCCAGGGTGCCCGGCGGGAGTTCGGCGTGCGGGTCGGCTGCGCGGGTGAGCGCCTGGCGGACGGCCGGGAGATCGATCAGGCCTGCCTCGGCGAGCAGCGGCTCACGGAACAGCTCGGTCAGCGGGTCGGCGGCCAGCCGCAGGCCGGCCCGAGCGGCGGCGGCGCGGTCCGGGCGGGCGACCCGTCCCCAGTCGGCGGGCAGGTCGGCGCGGCCGGCCCCCGCCAGTACGGCGCGCAGCAGCGCGTGCCGGGCGCCCGGCTGAAGCCGTACGTCGATCGGCAGCAGCCGGGTGGCCCGCAGGACCCGGTTGTCCAGGAAGGGCGCGTGCAGGCGCTGGCCGTGCTGCTCGGCGGCCTGGAGCAGGGTGCGGAAGCCGGCGGCGTGGTGGTGCAGCGCGAGCCGTGCGCGGCGTACGCCGGGGTGTTGCTCGGGTTCGGGTCCGCGGGCCGCGATCCGCAGGCGCAGTGCGACGGCGGAGAGCGCGTCGTCGGAGAGCCAGCGGGCGGCCGGGCCGGGGACGCACCAGGCGAGGTCGGCCGCCGAGTACGCCCCTGCGGTGAGCTGCACGCCGGAGCGTGCGCCGGTTCGGGCGCCCGGCCGAAGGGGCCCTCTGCGGGCCGACAGCTGCACCGCGACATCGTCCAGCGCCTCGGCGTAGCCCGCCCTGGCCAGCCGGCGGGCCGCCCGCAGCACCGTGACGGGGGTGCGGACGGCGCCGGTCAGCGTCCCGGCCAGGGCGCGGTCGGCGCCCGCCAGCGCGGCGACGGGCGGCAGCAGCTCGCGCGGGCGGCCGTCCCGGATCAGGTCGGCGAGCCGGGCCGGATGGCCGTCCAGGGCCTGCCGCGCGCCGTACCCGGTGAGGTGGTCGGCGCCGCCGGCGGCGAGCCGGGCGGCGACGGCGGCGGCGCTCACCAGGGAGCGGCCGGGCTCGTCGGTGAGCGGTCCGGCCAGCGGATCGTCCAGGTCCGCGTACGGGAGGGTCTGCGGCGTGGCCGCCAGCACGGTGTGCCGCAGCCGCGGGGTACGAGCGGCGACCGCGCCGACGACCGTGGCGGGCTCCGCCGGGGCGGCCTCGCGGTAGGTGACGGCGGCCAGCAGCTCGGGCTCGGGGGGCGGCACGTCGGCGTCGGCCGGGCGGGCCCAGGAGCCCTTCACCGCGCCGTTGCGGGGGGCCGGCAGCGCCGCACCGCCCGACGGCGCGGTGCGCGGCTCGGCCGACGCGGCGGCCCGGCCGATCGGGACGGCGGCGGCGAGCAGCGCGACCGTGGTCGAGGCCGTGCCGTACGAGAGGTCGGCGCCGATCCGCGGACGGAGCGGCCCCGGCCCCGGCTCGGCCGGCGAGCTGCGCACCCGGGAGCGCACCGCCTCCAGCAGACTGCGCGTCAACTCCCGTACCGCCGGGGCCTCACCGCCGGCCCCGGGCCCGGTGCCGGGCGCGCCCTCGTCGTCGTACGCGGTGACGTGCGGGCGGCCGCCGCGGATCGCCAGGGTGTGCCCGGGCGGCACCCGCCGGACCCCGACGTACGGGGTGCCGGTGCCCAGCGCCTCGGGCGACTCGGGGCAGGCGAGCCGGGCTGCGAGGTGGCCGGTGTCGACCGGCGCGCCGATCAGGTCGGCGAGCGGGAGTCCGGCGGTGGCGTAGGCGGTGCCGCCGCACCAGGGGGTGTGGAAGAGCGGCTGCGCGCCGGCCAGGTCGCCGAGCAGCAGGGTGCTGCGGGTACCGATCCGCAGCAGCACGGTGTAGCTGCCCGGCCAGGCCGTCAGGTGCCGCACCGCGCCGCCGCGAGCTGCGGCGAGGCCGGCGGCGAGCTCCTCGTCGTCGGCGCCGCAGTGACCCAGGACCGCGAGGCGCAGCACGGCCTCGCCGTCCTCGCGCAGGTCCAGAGTGGCGGGCCCGGTGCTGACCTCGGGTGCGGCGCCGGGGCGCAGCACGGCCTGCCGGATCTCCTCCGGGCGCCAGTCGCCGACGGCCCAGAGCGGGTCGGGGCCGTCCCAGAGGGTGGTGGCGGCCAGCGGGCGGACAGCGGCGAGGGCAGCCAGCGCGTCGTGCGCGGTGGGGGCGCTCGGGACGGTGGACGCGCCGGGGCCTGCGGGCGGCGCGAGAGGCTGCCGGGGGGCGCGCGTGGCCGCGCGCGCCGGGTCGGGGGCGAATCGACGGCGCGTCAGGTTCCGGGAACCGGCCACCCCGCCGCTCCAGCCCGCAAGCCACCGCATCGTGCCTCCACCGGGTGTGGACGTCCGGGAGCCCGGCAAAGGCGGCTCCCGGGGACATCGTGCCACCGGAGGCGGTGAAGGCGACCATGCGCGGGGTCGGGTGATTCCGGGCAGGGTCGGGCGATTTCGTGTGGTCTCCGCCGATTTCGGACACCAGGACACACGTGAGGAGGGTGGGCGCGCGGGCCGGGCCTCCCCCTCCATGGCCCGGGCCGCGCGGCGTGGGCGGCCGGGCCGCACCCAACGGCACCCGCCGAAGCGGACCGGGCCGCCCGGACGGACGGCGCCGCGCGTCCGATCGCGGCACCACCCGCCCGGGCCCAGCGACGACCCGGTTCGTCCGCCGCGACCGCCTGCCCCTCATGCGGCATGGCCATGCCCATATGGCCAAAAAGCGGCGCAAAGACCGGGAGGGCATCCGCATGCCCTCCCGGACTCCGGCCGCCACCCGCGGGGAACTGTGGCAGCGGCATCCCCCGGCCCGCCGGGTCCTCGACGGCGGGCCGACCCACAGCCCATAGCGAACTGCGGCCGTGCCCCCGGAGCCAGGGGGCACAGGTGGGCGCACGTCAACACTGGACCGGAGCACGGCCGTCCAGCGGCCGGACCGACCGCGGACGGCGGCCGCCCCGACCCGCGCCACGCGGTGGCGCCACCCCCGTTCCACCCCGCCGCGGGACCCGCTCGCACGCCGCCGGGCCGCCGGATCGGGCGCCGCGGGAGTGCGCGATCCCGCCAACCGGAATGCCGACTCTTAACCCTGGGAACCCGGACGACTACGCTAGGTGCCAACAGCAGGACGCCGCACCGTGAGAACACCGCGCAGAACACCGCCAGGGGGTGCCGCCGCCGCCATGAGCATCAGCCCACGAGGACCGAACGAACGGCTCGGTGCCTTGCTGTCGTTGGCCCAGATCAGCAATGCCGGCCTGGCCCGCCGGGTCAACGACCTCGGCGCCCAGCGCGGCCTGACGCTGCGCTACGACAAGACCTCGGTGGCCCGCTGGGTCAGCAAGGGCATGGTGCCGCAGGGCCCGGTGCCGCACCTGATCGCCACCGCGATCGGCGGCAAGCTGGGCCGGCCCGTCCCGCTGGACGAGATCGGGCTCGGCGACACCGACCCCACACCGGAGTTGGGGCTGGCCTTCCCGCGCGAGGTCGCGGCCGCGGTGCGGTCGGCGACCGACCTGTGGCGGGTGGACCTGGAGCTGCGCCGCTCGCCCGGCGGCGGGCGGTGGAGCGACAGCCTGTCGGGCACGTTCTCGGTGGCCGCGTACGCGACCCCGGTGTCGCGCTGGCTGATCACCCCGGCGGACGGTTCGGTGGCGCGCGGCGAGGGGGTCTCGGAGAAGCCCGAGCCACCGGAGAAGCCCGAGCCACCGGCTGCCGACCCGCGGGTCCCCGAGCCGCGGGTCGCGGCGCCGACGGCCGGCTCCCGGGCGGCGGACTCGCTGACCGGCGGCGAACGCTCCTACCGGGTCGGCCAGTCGGACGCCACCAAGCTCCGCGAGGCGGCCCAGGAGGCCCGCCGCTGGGACTCCAAGTACGGCGGCGGGGACTGGCGCTCGTCCATGGTGCCGGAGTGCCTGCGGGTCGAGGCGGCCCCGCTGCTGCTGGCCTCGTACAGCGACACGGTGGGCCGCGCGCTGTTCGGTGCCACGGCCGAACTGACCAGGCTGGCCGGCTGGATGGCCTTCGACACCGGCCAGCACGAGGCGGCCCAGCGCTACTACATCCAGGCGCTCCGGCTGGCCCGGGCGGCCGCCGACGTGCCGCTCGGCGGCTATGTGCTGGCCTCGATGAGCCTTCAGGCCTGCTACCGCGGCTTCGCCGAGGAGGCGGTCGACCTGGCGCAGGCCGCGCTGGAGCGCAACCGCGGTCTGGCGACGGCGCGCACGATGAGCTTCTTCCACCTCGTGGAGGCGCGGGCGCAGGCCCGCGCGGGCAACGCCGCCGCCTGCTCGACGGCGCTCACCGCCGCCGAGAACGCTCTGGGGCGCTCGCGCGCCGGGGACCCGGACCCGGCCTGGATCGACTTCTACGCCTACGACCGGCTGGCCGCCGACGCCGCGGAGTGCTTCCGCGACCTCGGCGTGCCGGCCAAGGTCCGCCACTTCACCCGGGAGGCGCTGGCCCGGCCCACGGAGGGCTTCGTCCGCTCGCACGGCCTGCGGCTGGTGGTCTCCGCGATGGCCGAGGCGGAGGCGGGCAACCTGGACGCCGCCGTCGAGGCGGGCTCGCGCGCGGTGGAGGTGGCCGGCCGGATCTCCTCGCAGCGCAGCCGGGAGTACGTGCTGGAGATGCTCCGCCAGCTGGAGCCGTTCCAGGGCGAGCGCCGGGTCCGGGAGTTGACCGAGCGCGCCCGGGCGGTGCTGGCCGCACCGGCGTAGCCAGGGGGCTGACGCGCCCCGCCGGCCCGTGACACCATGCGACGGCGGGGGGCCGGAGGCTCAGGAGGCTCAGGTGGCGTACGACTACGACGTCCTGGTGGTGGGCGGCGGCATCGTCGGCCTGTCCACCGCCCTCGCCCTGACCAACGCCCGCCCTGGGCTGCGGGTCGGCGTGCTGGAGAAGGAGCGCTCGCTCGCCTCCCACCAGACCGGCCGCAACAGCGGGGTGATCCACAGCGGCGTCTACTACCGACCCGGCTCGCTCAAGGCCCGCTACGCCACCGAGGGCGCGGCCTCGATGGTGGCGTTCTGCCGCGAGTACGGGCTGCCGTACGAGGTGACCGGCAAGCTGATCGTCGCCACCCGGCGCGAGGAGCTGCCGGGCCTGGCCGCGCTGGCGCTGCGCGGGCGCCGGAACGAGATCCCGGTCGAGGAGCTGACGGCTGCCCGGATCGCCGACTACGAGCCGGAGGTCGCGGGCGTGGCGGCCCTGCGGATCGGCAGCACCGGCATCTGCGACTTCGCAGCGGTGGCCCGGACCTACGCCGAACTCGCCCGGGACAAGGGCGCCGCGCTGCACACCGGCAGCGAGGTGCGGGCCGTCGACCGGCGCGCCGACGGCGTCACGGTGCAGACCGCGGCCGGCGAGCTGCGCTGCTCGGTTCTGGTCAACTGCGCCGGCCTGCACAGCGACCGGCTGGCCCGGATGGCCGGTGACGACCCGGGGGTGCGGATCGTCCCGTTCCGCGGGGAGTACTACGAACTCGTGCCGGCCAGGCGGGGGTTGGTGCGCGGCCTGGTCTACCCGGTGCCGAACCCGGCCTTCCCGTTCCTCGGCGTGCACCTCACCCGCGGCGTCCATCAGGACGTCCACGTGGGCCCCAACGCCGTCCCCGCGCTGGCCCGCGAGGGCTACGACTGGCGCACCGTGCGACCGCGCGACCTGGCCGAGACGCTGTGCTTCCCCGGTACCTGGCAACTGGCCCGGCGGCACTGGCGCTACGAGTGCGGCGAGCTGCACCGCTCGCTCTCCAAGCGGGCGTTCACCGCGGCCGTGCAGCGGCTGCTGCCCGCCGTCACCGCCGACGACCTGGTCCCGGCCACCGCCGGGGTCCGGGCCCAGGCGGTGGGGAAGGACGGCTCACTGCTGGACGACTTCGCCTTCGCCGGCTTCGACCCCGCCGAGCCCGGTTCCACCCGCCGCCTGGTGCACGTGCTCAACGCGCCCTCACCCGCCGCGACGGCCTCGCTGCCGATCGGCCGCGAGGTGGCCCGGCGGGCGCTGGCCGCACTGGCCGCCGGGGGATAGCCGAGGGATGGCCCGGGGGCAGCTCCTTTACACTCGACGGCATTGTGACTGCGACTGCCCCCCTCCCCCAGCAGGCCCCCGCCCCTCAGCAGGACGAGACCCCGCAGGTCCTCGGCCAGGGCGGCCGCCCGACCAGCCGGCCTCCGGGATCGCCCTCCGCCCGGCTCTCCGCGGCCCCGGCCGGCTACCCGGCGCCGATGTATCCGCACCGGGCCACCGAGGAACAGCACAACGAGCGCCGGATCCGCAGCTTCCAGCCGCGCCGCGGCCGGATGACCCCCGCCCAGGCCGGGGCCCTGGATCGGAACTGGGAGCGCTGGGGCCTGGCGATCGACGGCACCCCGCTCTCGCTGCCGGAGCTCTTCGGCGAGCTCCCGGTCACCCTGGAGATCGGCTTCGGGATGGGCGAGACCACCGCCGCGATGGCCGCCGCGGACCCGTCCACCGGCATCCTCGCGGTGGACGTGCACACCCCCGGGCACGGCAACCTGCTGAGCATGCTGGAGCGCAGCGGCGCCGAGAACGTCCGGCTCGCGGCCGGCGACGCCGTGATCCTGCTGCGCGACATGCTGCCGGACTCCAGCCTGGCCGGCCTGCGGGTCTACTTCGCCGACCCGTGGCCCAAGCCCAAGCACCACAAGCGCCGGCTCGTCCAGCCGTCCTTCCTGGACCTGGTGCTGCCGCGGCTCGCGCCCGGCGCCCTGGTGCACTGCGCGACCGACTGGGAGCCGTACGCCGAGCAGATGGCGGACGTCCTGTCGGCCCGCCCCGAGCTGGTCAACCTGCACCCGGAGGGCGACGGCAGCCCGTGGACGGACGGCCGCGAGGACGGCACCATCCCCGGCTACGCGCCGCGGCCCGACTGGCGGCCGGTCACCAAGTTCGAGCGCGCCGGGATAGCCAAGGGCCACGTGGTGCACGACCTGCTGTTCCGCAAGGTTTGACGCCACTGTCACTTTCCGTGCGCTGAACGGCACGGAATGTGCCACTCCACTCCCGCGCGGCCGGACCTTCACCTAGTCTTTTCGGGTGAGCAGTCCGTCCAGCCACGGACCGCCCGCACCCGAGGTTCCGAGTGCGGAGCGGCCCGCGCGCCATCCGCTCGCCGGTCCGGCCGCCGCGACCCTGCTGCTGACCGGTTGCGGAGTGCTGGTCGTCCAGCAGGTGCAGCGCCAGACCGGCACGGTCGGCCTGCTGGTCGGACTCGGGCTCGCCGTGCTGCCGATGCCCTTCGTGCTGGGCGCGCTGCTCTGGCTCAACCAGAGCGCCCAGGTGCCCACCCGCCGCCTCGCGCTCTGCCTGGCCTGGGGCTCCTGCGCGGCGACGGCGGTGGCCGTGCTGGCCAACGGCTGGGCCGGCGCGTACCTGATCGCCGCGCAGGGCAGCGCCCGCGGCCAGACGCTCGGCACCGAGTTCGCCACCCCGCTGATCGAGGAGTCCGCCAAGGGCGCCGTGCTGCTGCTGACCATGCTGCCGCTGCGCCACCGACTGCGTGCCGACCCCGGGCTGCGCGCACGCTCGCGGCACCGGGTGGCCGCCACCGGGATCGTGCTCGCCGGCATCACCGCCGCCGGCTTCGCCTTCACCGAGAACGTCCTCTACCTGGGCCGTGCCTTCACCGACGACCAGCAGCAGCGGCTCGACTCGATCGGCCTGGGCGACGCCCCCAGCCTGCGCGACTACGACGGCACCGTGCACACCTTCGTGCTGCGCGCCCTGCTCTCGCCGTTCGCCCACCCGCTCTTCACCTCGATGACCGGGCTCGGCCTGGCCGTCGCCCTGACCACCGGCCGCCGCTGGCTGGCCCGGGTGGCGGCACCGGCCGGGCTGCTGCTGGCGATGGCCCTGCACGGCGGCTGGAACGCCGCCGCCGGCCTGGGCACCCACGGGTTCCTGCTGGTCTACTGCGCGCTGATGGTGCCCTGCTTCGTCGCCCTCGCCGCGCTGGCCTTCTGGGCCCGGCGCTGCCCGCCTCGCTCGGGGTGAAGCGACAAGTGATTTCCCTTCGCGGTGGCCTTCCCGTAGTGTGGGGTTTACCGACGCGGGGTGGAGCAGCTCGGTAGCTCGCTGGGCTCATAACCCAGAGGTCGCAGGTTCAAATCCTGTCCCCGCTACTCAGTAGCACAGAAGGCCCGGCAGAGACTCTCCGCCGGGCCTTTTGCCGTTCCCGATGCCGCTCGCCTGCCGCTCGCCGAAAAATCCCGTTGCCTCTCTCCCGGTGGCCTGCCTATCGTGGCAGCACACTGAAAGGAGGTGATCCTGGTTGAGTACCGTCAGGATGTGTGAGGTGGCTGCTCGCTAGAGCCGCCCCAGCCTTAGCCAGCCTATGGTCGGCGGCCGAGGCGAATTCCCAGCAGTCACCCGGCCCGTGGGCTCACCGGTACATCCCCGGTGCCTCGGTGGTTCGCCACCGAGGAGAGCGCCCACGGGCCGTCTGCGTGTCCGGACCGCTACAGTTCCTCCCGCCGGGGCGCGGGCCTCGGGCGTACCGGACGCGGTAGGGGGCGGGTATGGCACGGACAGGCGGGCACTCCGCGGAGGTCCGACGGTGGCAGGCCGTCGGGATCGGATCGCTGCTCGGGCTCGGGTTGCTCGGGCTGCTGCTCTACACCGCCGGCGGCGAGCATCCGGTGAGTTCGCTCGGCGCCGGGCTGATGATCTCCTGTGCGACGGTGGTGACCGGCGGGGCCCTCGGGTTCCTGTTCGGCATCCCGCAGCTGGTGGGCAAGGGGTCCAGCGCGGCGACGGGCTCGGGCTCGGGCGGGGGCTCGGGCGGGGAGTACTCCCCCAACACCAATCTCGAACAGGTCTCCGACTGGCTGACCAAGATCCTGCTCGGCGTCGGCCTCACCCAGCTCGGCAGCATCTGGCAGCACTTCCACCAGCTGGCCCGCGCGCTGGCCCCCGCACTCGGCGGCCGTGCGGACAGCCAGCCGTTCGCCGCCTCGCTGGTGCTCTACTTCGTGGTGCTCGGCTTCCTCGGCGGCTGGCTGCTCACCCGCCTGCTGCTGGCCGGCGCACTGACCCAGGCCGACGGGAACGCGCTGGCGCTGTTCAGCCAGGCCCAGCAGCAGCAGCGCGAGGGCGACACGGTCGGCGCGGAGGACTCGCGGGTCCAGGCGATGGGCCACCTCGGCCAGTTGACCCCGACGGCAGCGCCGGCCGGCGCCCAGCAGCCGGCCGCGAGCCAGGTCGCCGACGTCCGGGCGGGCGCGAAGAACTCCGCGGCCACGCCGGAGGAGGTGCGCGGGCTCTTCGCCTCGGACGACCCGGGGCTGCGCATCCAGGCGCTGGCACTGACCCAGGGCAACTCCGGGCTGGGCGACTTCGAGAGCCTGCTGGAGTACGTCGAGCACCCGCGCTCGGCCTTCGAGCACTACCACGCGCTGCTCGCGGCGCACGGCCTGATCCCCCGGCTCGGCCGCGACCAGCGGACCCGGCTGCGCGCCGCGGTGGTGGGCCAACTGCTCGCCCCGGACGGCATTCCGGAGGCCTCGGACCGCCGCTGGGTCGGCGAGCGGATCCTGGCGACGCTGGACGCGGTCGGCCAACTGCCGGCCCCGCGGCCGTCCGGGGTCTGAGCGACTAGACGAGGCGCTGCAGGTAGCCGTTGCTGACCAGCCAGCCGACGTTGATCTGCGCCGGGGCGCCCGCGACCAGGCTCGCGTCGAGCTGGTACTGCCAGCCGAGGCCGATCTGGTCGAACCACGGCGCGATCGGGCCCGCGTGCACGGTGAACGCCTTGAGGACGCGGTAGTCGTGGTAGTTGCAGCCGGCCGCCGGGTTGCCGTCCAGGCTCTGCGGCGGGATGGCGCGGCTGGCGTACGGCAGGCCCTCGGGGGCGAGGAAGGAGCCGTACTCGCTGCCGAAGCGGTCGATGTCCTGGCCGGGGACGAGCGTCTGGTTCAGCTCGATCGGCTGCCCGTCGAAGCCGAGCAGGTAGCCGTTGGACGGCGGGTAGCGCCAGGACTTGGCGGTGGAGTCGTAGTAGGTGGCCAGGAAGTCCTGCTCGGAACGGCCGCCGGTGCGCCGGTAGCCGATCAGTTCACGGCCGACCGGGCCGCTGCGGGGAAGCTGGTCCGGGCCGAGCCGGGGGTCGCCCTGCTGATAGGCGGCCGAGCACTGGTCGGACGGCGTACCGGCCGGGGCGGCGGCCTGCGCCACCGGGGCGGCGGTGAGCAGGGCCGCCCCGGATATCAGCGCGACGAGGATCCGGCGAACCTTCATGTGCCCTCCGTACTGGGTGACTGACGATCAGTCACGGAGCATAGAGCACAGCGCCGCCTCCTCCTCGGGAGTCAGACCATGATCGGCCAGATAGCCGGAGACGCTGCCGTACCGCTCGCGGACCCGCGCCAGCACCCCGGTGATCAGCTCGGCCGTGACCGGGTGCGAGAGCCGGACCGTGCCGTGCGCGTCCACGTACTCCTGCGGGCCTTCCAGCAGGTCGAGCCCCTCGTTGGAGAGCAGGTAGTCGGCGACGATCTCCTCGTCCGGGACGTCCAGCAGCGCCAGCACGAGCGCGATCACGATGCCCGTCCGGTCGCGGCCTACGGCGCAGTGCACCAGGGCGGGCAGCGCGCCCGGTTCGAGCAGCCGACGCAGGATGGCCACCACGGTCGCCCCGGCGGTGTCCGTGATCAGCGGGTACACCTCGGGCAGCGGGGTGGCGCCGTGGTAGGTGCCGTCCTGGGGTAGGAGTGGGAAGTTGGCCAGATCGACTTCCCAGCCGTGGGTGCGGTTGGGGAAGCTGCTGAGTTCGATCGGGTCGCGCAGGTCGACCACGGTCCGCAGCCCCAGCTCGGCCAGCCCCCGGGCCCCCTCGGGCGTCAGCTCGGCGAGCCGGGCCGAGCGGTAGAGCAGGCCGGTGCGGACCGCGCCGCAGCCGCCCGCGTCACGGGCGTTGCGCAGACCGGATATCGGTAGCAGGCGACTGTCCGTCAGGGATTCGTCCATGGGGCAGCACCGTAGCGGGGATGCCGTGAGAGGGCGAGGACGTAGCGGCGGCGGCCGTCGCCGGGACGGCGCAGGGTGCGCAGCTCGCTGGAGACGCGGCGGGCGCCGAGCGCGAAGCGCAGCTCGTCCAGGTGCGGGCAGCGGACGCTGTGGTTGTCGTGCACGGGATGGACGAGCACCTCGCCGCCCGGCGCGGTGACCCGGGCCAGCTCCAGCAGCGCGGCGAGCTGGGCGCGCGGGGAGAAGAGGTCCGGGTAGGCGAAGAGCAGGTAGGAGCTGAGGGTGAGGGCGAAGGTGTCGTCCGCGAACGGCAGCCGGGGCAGCGCGGCGGCCACGTAGCCGTCGGGGTGGGCGACGGCGTCGGCAGCGAAGAGCGTGCGGGCGCGGTCCCAGCTGCGCAGGTACTTGTCGTACGGGCGGTAGCGCGGGGCGAGGTAGCGGTTGGGGGCAGCGGGCATCGCGGTGGCCATCCGGCGCCGGGCGGCCTCGGCGCGGGAGAGCACGGCGGGCAGCGGGAGCGCGTACGCGGGATCGGTGGCGACCACGCGGCAGCCGAGCCGGCGGGCCTCGGCGACCAGGCCCGCCGCGCCGCCCGGGCAGTCGAGCACCGGGCCGGGCGTGGCCCGCAGCGCGGCCCGGCTGAGGCCGAACAGCTGGCAGTACTCGTCGAGCGGCCGCGAGGTGATCAGCATGACCGCATCGCACCACGCCCGCGCGCGCCGCGCATCCGGGGGACGGGTTCTCAGCCCAGGAGGCTGCGGGTAGCGGCGCGCGGGACCGCGGTCAGGGCCCTGATCAGGTGCGGAGTGAGCAGCAGCAGTCCGATGCCGACCAGCGAGGCCGCCCCGATCTGCCAGGGCGAGGCGAGCTCGTAGACGTGGTGCACCCCGTTGCCGCCGCTGTATTCGAAGAGCCGCATCCCGCGCCATCCCAGGTAGCGCGGGTAGACCCAGGCGTAGCAGGGGTAGAGCGCCATCGCCCAGCCGGTGGCCAGGCAGACCACCAGCACCACGAAGGTCAGCAGCTGCCACGGGAACATCAGCATCAGGTAGGCGACGGCCTTCCACCCCGCCGGGTCGGCCAGCCGCGCGGTGACCGCGCCCCACCAGCCCGGCCGCCGCGGCACGACCGGCCCGGGCCCGGCGACCTCGTCCCCGAGCATCCGGCGCGCCCGGCCGCGCTCGACCGCGCCGAAGCCGCGTGCGCCGGTCAGCAGCAGCGCCAGCACCGGCACGCCCAGCGCGGTGAACACCGTGCCGACGCCGAAGGAGAAGAGCGTGACGCTCCAGACGAAGCCGGCGACCGCCACCGGGAACCCGCCGAGCGCGTAGCCGTACAGGCGGTAGGTCGCGGGCGAGAACGGCGTGAGCCGCGTGATCCGGATGGCAGTGCTGTTCGTCATACCGCCATGGTTCCGGACAGCGGCCCCGCGCCGGTATCCGGTCACCCGGCGAACCCGGGGTGGGGTTATCCCCCGATGCCCTCCCGAGCCGCGCGCCACTCCTCCTCCAGCAGCGAGTACTGCAGCGCGTCGTACCAGGTGTCCCGCAGGAAGAGGTCGTGCCGGATCCGGCCCTCCAGCTGGAAGCCCAGCTTGCGCAGCACCCGGGCGGAGGCGAGGTTCTCCGGGTCGAGGCGGGCGGCGAGGCGGTGCAGGCCCAGGGTCTCGAAGCCGAACTCGCAGAGCAGCCGGGTGATCTCGGTGGCGTAGCCCAGCCCCCAGACGTCCTTGCGCAGCGCGTACCCGACGAAGGCCGCGCGCTGTCCCTCGGTGCCGAGCACCGCGTTGCCGATCGGCACCGCGTCCTCGCCGTCGGCGGTCAGCACCACCGCCAGCCGGTAGACGGCGCGCGGCTGCTTCTCGGCCTCATCGATGTACAGCGCGATCTGGTCCGCGCAGTCCTCCCGGTCACGCGGCTCGAACGGCAGGTACCGGGCGGTCTCGGCATCGCCGAAGATCGCGTGCAGCGCGTCGATGTCGCGCGGCACGTGGTGGAACTCGCGGATGGTGACCCGCGGTCCGGTGAGCTGTACGGGATTCATGCTGCGTACCGTAGCGCCGGGCCGGCCACGCGGGCGGTTACCGTAACGGACATGAACGACGACGACCTGCAGCTCGCCCCGCGCCCGCGCACCGCCGACCTGCTGCGATGGGCCGAGGAGCAGGGCCTGGAACCAGTGGCCGAGGCCGCGGTGGACGCGGTGCTGACGTTGCTGGAACTGGGCGACGGGCAGGTGTACGACGGCTTTCCCGAGCTCAGCTCCCCGCTGCTCCAGCAGCTGCTCTACGAAAGGATCCACCTCTACGTCCAGCCGCCCGAGGAGGTGTCGCCGCTCGCCTACGGCGCGGCGGTGCGGTTGCTGATCGATCATCAGCGAGCGGCCAAACGGCTGAACGCCAAGCGTCAGCAGCGGCTGCACGAGGAGGCCGAGTGGCAGGGCGAGCTGCTCGTCGGGCTGCTGCGCCAGCCGCATCTGGTCACCTGGCCGCGGCTCTACACCCTGCTGCTGCGGGCCGACGGCGTGGACAGCGCCGACCTGGACGCCGTCCGGGCGTGGCTGGAGGAGTTCCGCGCGCTGGACGAGGAGCAGCGGATCGAGGCCTTCGCGGCGCTGGAGGCGCTGGACCAGCCGGAGGGCGTGGACGGCTGGGGTCCCGGCGTGCTGCTCTCGGTCGGGATGGCCACGGACGGCGCGCGGCTGCTGCTGGAGAACCGGCTGATGCAGCGCAGCTACCGCAACCTGGCCGGCCTCAACGCGCTGGGCCTGCCGATGCCGCAGGAGCTGGCCGGCGACTTCCCCGCCTTCGAGGCGGCGGTGGAGGCGGAGGCCCTGCGGCTGTACGGCGAGTGGACGGTCCCGGGGCTGCCGGCGCTGCTGCTCACGGAGTACCGCGACCTCGCCCCGGAGCCCGGCTCGACCGAGATCGACCGCTACCTGATCGAGCAGGGCTTCGCGGACCAGTACCTCGCCGGGCTGGACCCCGAGGACGAAACCTTTGGTTAGGCCGTGACGCCGCGCTGCTGGAGCCAGGGCTGCGGGTCGACGGGGGCGGCGCCGCCCGGGCGGATCTCAAGGTGCAGGTGCGGGCCGGAGGGGGCGCCGCCCGGCAGCAGGGCCGGGGCGTTGCCGGTGGCGCCGACCTTGCCGAGCACGGTGCTCGTCGCCACCGGGCCGGAGGCCACGGCGATCGAGGAGAGGTGGCAGTACCAGACCTCGGTACCGTCCGGCAGGGTCTGGATCACCCGGTAGCCGTACGCGCCGGACCAGCCGGCGGAGGTGACGGCGCCGGCGCCGACGGCGGTCACCGGGGTGCCGGTGGGGGCGGCGAAGTCGAGGCCGGCGTGCAGGTGACCCCAGTGCGAGGTGGACTGGCCGTACTGCGCGGTGAGCGTGTACTTGCTGGTGGGGAGCGTGAACTCGCCCTGCACCGGCGGCTGCTGGACCGACGGCTCGACGGGCTGCGCGGCGGCCTGGGCGGTGGCTTCGGCGGCGGCCTGCGCGGCGGCGGCCTCGGCGGCGGCCCGAGCTGCGGCCTCCTGAGCCGCGGCCTCGTGCGCTGCGGCCTCGGCCTGGGCGGCGCGCTTGGCGGCGGCCTCCTGGGCGGCCTCCAGGCGGGCGCTCTCCTCGGCGGCGGTGCGGCGGCTGTCGGCCTGCTGCTGGATCCGGGCGGCCAGCGCGAGGCCCGGGTCGGCGGCGGTCGACGTGTGCGACGCGAGCGAGCTGAGCGCGGCGTCCTGGTGGACGGCGTCCGACGCGCCGTCAGGAGCGCTGACGGACGGTGCCGGGGCGGGCGGCGCGGCTGCGGCGGCGGCCGTGGCGGCGGAGAGGCCGGTGGCGCCGAGCGCGGCGGCCATCGCCGTGACGCCGAGGACCGGGCCGCCGCTGCGGGACTGCTTGGGGATGCGGTGCCGGGCCGCTGCGTCGGGCGCGGTGGTCGCGGCCGGGTCGGTGGAGTGGTCGAGCAGCCGGGTAGGGCTCTGCTGGGACTGCGACAACGCCACGGGGGCGCGCTCCTTTCCTTCCTTCTCGCCTACCGGGTTAGCTGACGGGTTCGGAGCAGGAAGGTCTCCTACGGTCCGGCCGGGGCCGAACCGATTCACCCCAAGGAACGGTGGTTCCCCGGCTCCCGGACCCGGCCCTGGGGCTGGATCCTGAGGATTTGGCGACGGCGCACGGTGCCGATCGGGTACGGCGTTGCCGACCGCGCTGCGTTATCAAACGTTAATCCTAGGAGGCTCTGATTCCAAGCCGATCGGGCGGGAATGTCACCTGGTTCCGAGACCGGGTGGACGGTTTGTCGTGGATATCCGATTCGCCGTCACGCTGCGTGAGAAATTACCGCCGCGACGCCGGTCGCACACTTGTGACCTGCGCCTGAGTACGCGTACTCAGGCGCCGGGAAAGGGAGTTGGCGATCCTTCAGGTATGACCACCTCGGTTCAGCCGCGGACCACGTCCGCCTACTACGTCCAGGCCATCGCCTCGTTCGCGCTCTCCGGCGGTTCGCTCGCGATCGGCATCGCCTATCTGCCGGTGAGTGCGTGGATGCGCGCCTTCCTCGCACTCGGCCTGCTGTACGTGACCACCTCGGCATTCACGCTCGCCAAGGTGATCCGCGACCGCCAGGAGAGCACCGAGATCGTCACCCGGGTCGACCAGGCGCGGCTGGAGAAGCTGCTCGCCGAGCACGACCCCTTCAAGGTGGAGGGGGTCTGAGCGACCACACCACATGGACCCCTTGACGGCTAAGGCTATTAGCCTTAGCTTTGTGGATGTCGGAAGCGCCGCACGGCGCACCGCCAGCCAGGCCAAGGAGGCCGCCATGACCAGCACCTACGCCCCGCAGACCCAGTACCTCGAACTCCCCGGCGGCCGGATCGCCTTCGACGACAGCCTCGGCGAAGGCCTCCCCGTCCTCCTGCTGCCGGGGATGCTCGACAGCCGGACGGTCTTCCGGCACCTGCACCCGCTGCTCACCGCCGCCGGCCACCGCGTGATCACCATGGACCTGCGCGGCTTCGGCGAGTCCTCGATCACCTGGTCCGACTACTCCCCCGCCGCGATGGCCACCGACGCCCTCGCCCTGCTCGACCACCTGGGCATCGAGCGGGCCGTGCTGGCCGGCTGCTCCTACACCGGCGCCAGCGTCGTGAAGGCGGCCGGCACCGCGCCCGAGCGGGTCGCCGGGATCGTCCTGCTGGACGCCTTCATCGAGAACCTCCCGCAGAACGCCGTGCAGCGCGCCCTGGTGAAGGCCCTCGGCGCACTGCTGGTCCAGGTGCCCTCGTTCTGGGGCCTGTACCTGAAGAAGATGGCCTACCCGACCGCCAAGCCCGCCGACTTCGACGCCTACGTGGCCGGCCTGGTCGCCGCGCTGCGCACCCCTGGGCGCAAGACCGCCACCCGCGGCCACGTCCACGGCGACGCCTCGCCGATCGGGTGGAGCCGGCACGTCAGCTGCCCCGCGCTGGTCCTGATGGGCTCCAAGGACCCCGACTTCCCGAAGCCGGAGGTGGTGGCCGACCGCCAGGCCGCCGCGCTGAAGGCCCGCAAGGTGATGATCGAGGGTGCCGGGCACTACCCGGCCGCGGAGTTCCCGCAGGCCACCGCCGACGCCCTGCTCCCGTTCCTCGCCGAGGTGGCCTGATGCCCAGGGCCGGACTGACCCCCGACGCCGTGGTGGACCACGCCCTGGCGCTGATCGACGAGGAGGGTCCCGACACCCTCACGCTGGCCGCGGTCGCGGCGCGCGCGGGCGTCGCCACTCCCTCCCTCTACAAGCACGTGCCGGGCGGGGTGGGCGCGCTGCGCCGCATGATCGCGATCCGGGTGACGGACGATCTCGCCGACCGGCTGGGCGAGGAGAGCGCGGGCCTGAGCGGGGACGCGGCGGTCACCGCGCTGCTGCGGGCCTACCACGGCTACGCGACCGAGTTCCCGCGGCGCTACGCGGCGCTGCCGCAGGCGTACACCGAGGCCGACGACGAGCTGGTGCAGGCCGGCACGCGGGTGGTGGGGGCGATCATCGAGGTGCTGCGCGACTACGGCATCGAGGACTCCGAGGCGATCCACGCGGCGCGCACCGTGCGCTCGCTCTCGCACGGCTTCGCCTCGCTGACGATCGCCGGTGCCTTCCAGCTCCGGGAGGATCTGGAGGTGACCCAGGAGCGGCTGATCGCGATGCTCACCGGCGGGCTGCGGCAGTGGCCGAAGGGGTGACAGCTGACAGATTTCAGACGTCAGACGTCAGACGTCAGACGTCAGACGTCAGACGTCAGATCTCAGTGTTTTCTCAGCGCCCGCCGCCCCGTCCGGTCTAGCCAGGTGATGGGTTGATCCGATAGGAAGTCAGTACCAACCGGTATCGATTCGGGCGGGTACCGAGATCGATTCGTCTCCGGACTCCGGTCAGACTGACCTGGAGAGGGCCAAGGCCCAGGTAGCAGCAGAGGACGAGGCCCATGACACAGCCCAGCACCGCCCGCGACAGTGGGCCGCTGACCGCCTCCGACCCGATCCCCGCGCAGCGCACCGCCCTCCGGTCCGCGACGACAGCCGCCCGCGCCGCGGACTCCGGCGGCGGCGCGTCGCTGGGCTGGGCCGCCGAGGCCCGCCGGGCCTTCGCGATCGTCCGCGGCCTGCGCTCGCTCGCCACCGTCCCCGCCCGGCCGCAGGCCTCGTACGGCGAGTGCGACGGGCAGTAGCTCCCAACCCGTCCGCACGCTGAATACCCGCCAATTCGGACGGGACCAAATAGGATATTCAGCGATATGTGCGGCAGTGGACCGCCCCGAACGGGGAGGGCCCCGGGACTCAGTGAGGGGGCTCGCGATGGAGTCGGCCGGCCGGTCCACCGTGAACTGCCTGCGGGCCCTGCTTCGCTGCACCAGCGCCGCCGAGATGCTCGGCACGGTGCTCGCCGACGGGCCCGGCTGGATCACCGGCGAGGGTTCCGCGATCTACCTGCTGGACGACGCGGGCCTGCTGCGGCTGACCGTCTCCAGCGGGCTGCCCGAGTGGGCGCACGAGCGCTACGGCACCATCGACCCGGCCGGGGACCTGCCCGCCGCGGTCGCCCTGCGCCGCCGGGAGCCGGTGCTGCTCAGCCCCGAGCGGACCAGCGCCGACTACCCCGAAACGGTGGCCGGGCTCGGCACCGGCCTGGTCGCCGTCGCCGCCCTCCCGCTGGTGGTGGACGACCGGGATCTCGGCGTCCTCGCCCTCTCGCTGGCCCACCGCGGCACCGTGCCGCGCCGCGACCTGAACGCGCTGGCGGTCATCGCGGAGACCTGCGCCCAGCGGCTCGCCCACCTGGTCGACCGCGGGCCCGCGGACGGCGGCGACGCGCGCGGCGAGGTCCGCACGCACGCCGAGCGGTCCGAGTCCGCGCTCGCCCAACCGCTGCTCGCCGGGGCTGTCCGGGCGGCCGGGGCGGGCGCCTTCGAACGGGACCTGGTCACCGGCGAGACCGCCTGGGACGCCTGCGCCTACCGGGTGGTCGGCCGAGTGCCGCCCGCCGACGGCGGACCGTTCCCCGCGCCCGACCTGTCCAGCCTGGTGCACCCCGAGGATCTCGCCGAGGTCCAGGCCGCCCTGGTGGACGCGTTGGCCGGCGGCGGACCGTACCGGCTGGAGTACCGGGTGATCCGGCCGGACGGCTCGACCGGACGGGTGGAGGAGCACGGCGAGGTGCTGCTCGACGTGCACAGCCGGCCGGTGCGGATCGCCGGGCTGCTCGTGGAGCGCCACCGCGCCGGGTCGGCGCCGACCGGCCCCGAGCCGGCCGACGCCCCGCAGGCCGACGCCCGTTCGGCGCTGCTGCTCGCGCTGACCAGGGCGCTCTCGCGGGCCGTCACGGTCCGGGACGTCACCGAGGCGATGACCGACATCGCCCGCCCGGCGCTCGGCGCCGTCGGTCTGGTCCTCGACCTGGTGGACGAGGGGCGGCTGCTGCCGGTCTCGCCCTCCGTCTACGGCGGCTCGCGCCGCGGCGAGTTGAACCGGCTGCACGAGCTGTCCAGCGGCGCGATGGAGCACTCACCGGCCCGGGCCACCCCGCTGTTCAGCGAGCCGGGCGGAGCGACGGGAGCGGCGGGCGAGCCGGGCGGAGCGACGGGAGCGGCGGGCGAGCCGGGCGGAGCGACGGGAGCGGGCCCGGGGGCGGGCGCGGGAGCGGGTCCCGCGCGGCCGGCGTCCTGGGCGGTGCTGCCGCTGGTCGCCTCCGGACGGCAGGTCGGCTCCTGCCTGATCACCTTCGCGGCCGAGCGGGCCTTCAGTCGGGAGGACCGCACGCTCTACTCGGCCTTCGCCGGCATCCTCGCGCAGTCCCTGGAACGAGCGCGGCTCTACGACACCCACCACCACCGCGCCACCGAGCTGCAACGCGCGATGCTGCCGCGCAGCCTGCCGCAGCTGCCCGGGCTCACCTCCGCGGCCCGCTACCTGCCGAGCACCGAGGGCATGCAGATCGGCGGCGACTGGTACGACCTGTTCAAGCTCTCCGCCGGCAAGGTCGGCATGGTGATCGGCGACGTCCAGGGGCACAACGCCGAGGCCACCGCGGTGATGGGCCAACTCCGCAGCGGCCTACGGGCCTACGCGACGGACGGGCACGATCCGGCCGCCACGCTGGCCCGGGCCGGCCGGCTGCTCGCCGAGCTGGACACCGAGCTGTTCGCCACCTGCCTCTACCTCACGCTGGACCTCGCCGACGGCACCCTGCACGGCGCCCGGGCCGGCCACCCCGCGCCGGTGCGGATCTCGGACGGCAAGGCCGCCGAGTTGGAGCTGCCCGGCGGGCCGCCGCTCGGCGTGGACCCGAATGCCGCCTACCCGCTGGCCGTCGAACGCCTCGGCCTCGGCGAGACGCTGCTCAGCTACACCGACGGCCTGGTCGAGGACCGCGCCGAGGACTACGACGAGTCGGTGCAGCGGATGCTCGGCGGGCTGGAGCTGTGGAGCCGGCAGACCGGACCCAGCCGGGTCGGCCCGGCGGCGGCCCTGGAACGGCTGGCCGACCTGCTGACCCTGAGCGTGACCGAGCGCAACTCCCGTCCGGACGACGTCGCCCTGCTGCTCCTGCACCGGACGCTCTGAAGAAGAACTTCGAAACCACCTGCAACCTCGCGGGGGGATGGACGTCTTTAGGTTTGAAGGCGCGGGGAGGGACCCGCGGGGCCGGGGAGTGTCAGACGCGGGCCGCCTTCATCACCAGCACAGCCGTATCCAGGGGAGACTCCGTCATGCGCACGCACCTTTCGTCCCGTTTCGCGAAGAACATCACCGTCGCCGTCGCCGCGCTCGTCGTCGCCGGTGCCACGGCCGGCACCGCGGCGGCCGACGACCAGCCCAACTGCACCGGGCAGACGATCTACGACCGCCCGGGCGAGCACCCCGTCGCGAACGCCCCGACCCACCACGGCACTATCTCCATGGGACTCCTGACCTCGAACATGGCGCTGACCATCGGCAAGCCCTGGGAGTTCACCCTCGACGAGTACAACGGGACCGGAGCCGACTACCGCAATGTCGCGGTCACCCCGAGCTTCTTCGGCTGGACCGAGGTCGCCGACCGGCGCCTGGGCGGGATGACCACGCAGAACACCCACCTTCAGACCCTGGTCAACGGCCGGTGGAAGAACGTGCCCATGCAGACCGGCTGCGACCCGACGCTGTCGCCCAACAGCACCCTGGTGGACCACGCCCTGCCGGCGGGCGCCCACTGGAAGCAGACCTTCCGGGTGACCGTCGACGCCGGCGTCACCAGCAAGCTGACGTCCTTCCAGTTCTTCAACAGCGCCTTCGCGGACGGCACCCCGCAGGACTTGGGCCAGCTGACGGTCGTCAAGATCATCCGCCCGGCCGCGGTCGCGGTGCCGGCCGCACCCAGCACGCCGACCAAGCCGACCACGCCGCACCCGGCCGCGCCGAGCAACCGGGCTGCGGCCCCGGCCCAGGCGGCCGCCGTGCCTTCGGCTGCGCCCACGACCGCCGCACCCGTTCAGGCGGCTCCGGCGGCTCCGGTTGCGCCGACTGCTCCGGCGACCTCGGCCGCGCCGACCGTCGTGCAGCTCGCCCCCGTCGCCGCGGTCGCGAGCAACTCCCCTTCCGGCTCGGCCGGTAGCGGCGTGCTCCTCGGCCTCGGGCTCTTCACCGCGCTCGGCGGGATCGTCTCCCTGGTCGCGCTCCGGGCCCGCCGCACGAAGCGTGCGTGACCCCGGAAGCGATCGCCGGTCGGCCTGGGAGGCCAGCCAGGGGGCCAGACCGTGGCGAACCTGGTCACCGTCCCGGTCGGCACCAACGGCCTGATCGGCATCTCCAACTTCGCCGGCACCGCCGACGTCGTCGCCGACCTGGCCCTGTACGGGTCCTTCTTCGCCGCACCGGACCCCGGGCTGACAGTCAAGGGCGCCGCGGACACCACCCCGTAGACCGGGACGCGGTGACATCTACCCGCCACCCCTGAACGACCAGTGGGACCAGGCCCGTTCGGGTCTGGTCCCACTGTCGTTCCCGGCTATGCCAGGGCCTCGGCCTCCGGTTCCTGGCGTTCTTCGGTGAGGTGCCAGTGGAGGTCGCGGATGCCGGGCTCCAGGGAGAGGCGGGTGATCAGCTGTTCCAGGGCGCGGGTCGGGTCGCCGGTGATGGCGACGGTGGCGCGGATCCTGGTGGTGTGTTCGTCCTCGCGGCGGGCGCGTAGGCCGGTGGGGGTGAGGCCTGAGGTGCCCATGGCCTGCAACAGGACGGCTCTGACCTGGGGTTCGGCCTTGCGGTCGCAGAGCAGGTGGATGCTGGCCCGGACGCCCTCGATGTCCGGGTCGTCCTGCGGTACCCGGTCGATCAGGCGGCCCGCCGGGCGCAGCACCAGGTGGACCACCAGGACGCCCACCGTGCCGAGGAACGCGAAGAGCAGGTGCCCGGACGCCGCCATCACGCCGACGGCGGCCGAACACCACAGCGTGGCGGCGGTGTTGAGCCCGCGCACGCTGGCGCCGTCGCGCAGGATGACGCCGCCGCCGAGGAAGCCGATGCCGGAGACCACGTAGGAGGCGACCCGGGTGGTGCTACCGGGGTCGAGGACGGCTTCGCTGTAGAGGACGAAGAGCGTGGCCCCGGCGGCGACCAGTGCGTTGGTGCGCAGGCCCGCCATCCGTGCCCGCCACTGGCGTTCGACGCCGATCAGCGCACCGCAGCCGACCCCCACGGCCAGCCGGGTGAGGAAGTCCAGGGTGCTCAGGGTGGCCACGGGGCACACGTCCTTCGATGGTTCAGGCGAGCAGGGTGTTCAGTTCCGGGTAGGTCAGGGCGCCGGTGAGGGAGTGGTACGTGCCGGCGCCGAACAGTTCGGCGGCCGCGCGTCGGACCGTGTCGAAGGCCGCGAGTGCGAGGCCCGCTCCGACGCTGACCCTGGCGACGCCGAGCGCGGCCAGCTCCGGGACGCTCGGTGCGCCCGGGCCGACCATGACGTTCAGCGGCAGCGGGAGGCCGGCGGCGAGCGCCGCGATGTCCTGGGGCCGGGCCAGCGGGACGAAGATGCCGTCCGCGCCGGCCTCGGCGTAGGCGGCGGCGCGGGCCAGCGTCTGCCCCAACCAGCCGTCCGGGTCGCCGACCTGGCGCAGGTAGACGTCGGTGCGGGCGTTGATGAAGAGCGGGATGCCGGCGGCGTCGGCGGCCGCGCGGGCGGCGGCGATCCTGGCCGCCGCGTCCTCGGCGGTGCGCAGCGTCGTGCCGTCCCGGTAGAGCGGGTCGCCGCCGTGCAGGCCGTCCTCCAGGTTGATCCCGACCGCGCCCGCGCCGAGGATCTGCTCGACGGTCAGTGCCACCTCGTCCGGCGTGGCGCCGTAGCCGCCCTCCAGGTCCGCGGTGACCGGCAGGTCGACGGCGGCGGCCACCTTGGCGGTCAGCTCGACGGTGCGCTCGCGGCCCAGGCCCTCGCCGTCCGGCGCGCCGAGCGCCCAGGAGACGCCGGCGCTGGTGGTGGCCAGGGCAGCGGCCCCGGCGCTCGCCACCACCCGGGCGGTGCCCGGGTCCCAGACGTTGGCAAGTACCAACGGCTGCCCGGCTACGTGGAGTTGGGCGAAGGCGAGGGCCCTGTCGCGCTGGCTCATTCGGCGGCCCGCGGAGCCGGGCTCATCCGGGTGGTGATGGCGAAGCGGTTCCAGGCGTTGATGGTGACGATCAGGGAGATGAGCTGCGCGAGCTCCTCCTGCTCGAAGTGGCGGGCCGCCTCCTCGTAGACCGCGTCCGGAACATGGCCCTGGGTGACCAGGGTGACCGCCTCGGTCAGGGCCAGCGCGGCCTGTTCCTTTGCCGTGAAGAACGGCGTCTCGCGCCAGGCCGGGAGTGCGAAGATCCGGTGCTGGGACTCGCCACCCTTGAGCGCGTCCGTGCTGTGCATGTCGATGCAGAAGGCGCAGCCGTTGATCATCGAGGCGTGGATCTTCACCAGCTCGGCGAGCACCGGGTCGAAGCCGGCCTCGGCCGCCTTGTTCAGCCCGACCATGGCGCGGTAGACGTCCGGGACGATCTGCGGAAGCGGCAGTCGCAGCTTGGGGGCGGGCACGGTCCCGAGTTCTTCGGTCTTGGTCATGACGCCAACCCTAGGGAGTAAGTGGACCGCCCTCGTGGTTCATTTCCAGTATGAATTCTTGGGCCACTTGGGGTCAGGACCTGCACCTCGACCTCTCCGAACGACGGGCCCGCGGCCTCGGCCTGCGGGCCGCCCTGGAGGACGCGCTACGCGAGGCCGCGGCCGGCGCGAGCCTGGCGCCGGGCACCCGGCTGCCGTCCTCCCGGGTGCTCGCGGCCGACCTCGGGATCGCGCGCAACACGGTCGCCGAGGCGTACGCCCAGCTCGCCGCCGAAGGGTGGCTGACCTCCCGTCAGGGCAGCGGGACGACGGTGGCGGACCGCGCGGTGCGCCGCGGCGGCAGCGCGCCGGCGCCGCGTTCGCCCGACGCGGCGCTGCGCTACGACCTGCGGGCCGGCCGCCCCGACCTCGACCTCTTCCCGCACGCGGAGTGGCTCGCCGCCACCCGCCGCGCCCTGGCGTCGGCCCCGCGCGACGCGCTCGGCTACTCCGACCCGCGCGGCCGGATCGAGCTGCGCCAGGCGCTGGCCGACTACCTGGGCCGGGTCCGCGGCGTGCGGACCGACCCCGAGCGGCTGCTGCTCACCTCCGGCTACGCCCAGGGCCTGAGCCTGCTCAGCGCCGAGCTGCACGCGCGCGACGGGAGCGCCCGAGGCGGGCGGCCGCTGGCCGTCGAGGCGTACGGGCTCGCGCCGCACCGCGCGGTGATCACCGCCGCCGGGCCGGCCACCGTGCCGCTCCCGGTGGACGAGGACGGCGCGCGCACCGACCTGCTGGCGCGCAGCGGGGCCGGGGCCGTCCTGCTCACCCCTGCCCACCAGTTCCCCACCGGCGCACTGCTGCACCCCGCCCGCCGGGCCGCCGCCGTCGACTGGGCCCGGGAGACCGGCGGCCTGGTGATCGAGGACGACTACGACGGCGAGTTCCGCTACGACCGGCAGGCGGTCGGCGCGATGCAGGCGCTCGACCCGGAGCGGGTGGTGTACGCCGGCTCCGCCAGCAAGAGCCTGGCCCCCGGCCTGCGGCTCGGTTGGCTCGCTCTGCCGGTCGCGCTCGTCGAGCCGATGCGGGCGCGGAAGGCGGCCGCCGACGGGCAGTCGGGGGTCCTGGAGCAGCTGGCGCTCGCCGAGTTGATCCGCTCCGGCGGTTACGACCGCCAGGTGCGCCGGGCCCGGCTGCACTACCGGCGGCGCCGCGACCGGGTGGCCGCGCTGCTCGCCGAGCGTGCGCCGGAGGTCCGGGTGACCGGGATCTCCGCCGGGCTGCACGCCGTCCTGCGGCTGCCGGACGGCCTTCCGGGCGGCCTTCCGGCGGAGGAGGTGCTGGTCGAGCGGGCGTACCGGCGCGGGCTCGGGCTGGAGGCGCTGGACTCGTTCCGCCATCCGCTCACCGCGCCGGACGGGCCGGACGCGCTGCCGCCGTCGCTGGTGATCGGCTTCGGCACGCCGCCGGATCGGGCGTTCGGGAGGGGGTTGGAGGTGCTGGGCGGGCTGTTGGGCGGTGAGTAAGTGAGTCAGTGGTGGGTGTGCGCGCCGAGGAAGAAGAGCAGGTAGAGGAAGCCGCCGAAGAGGTGGGCGGCGGCCATGTAGATGAGGACGCGGATCAGCACCCGGTGGTCGGTGCGCTTGCCGGCGTCGGTGGTCGGGGCGTACGTCGGCGGGTGTACGGGGTGAGCGGACATCGCGGGTCCTTCCCGGTTCACGAGCCCAGGCAGAGGTTGCTGCCCGGGGTCTGGAGGAGGGTGTGCATGAAGAGCAGTTCGACGCCCGCGTGGGCGCCGGCGGTGTCGGCGGCAATGCAGTGCGGGGTGAGCGAGTCGAACTGCGCGCTGTCGCCCGGTTCGAGCAGGTGGACGGTGTCGCCCAGGGTGAGCCGCAGCCGCCCCTGGAGGACGTAGAGCCATTCCTCTCCTGGGTGGACCCGGACCACCTCGTCCTGGACGCCGGGCGGCACGTGCACGCGCAGGGCCTGCATCGCCCGCCCCGGCACGCCCGCGCGGCGGTAGCCCCAGCCGCCGGCCCGGCCCGGTTCGATCGCGCCGCCCCGGACCACCGGATCGGGCTCGCCGGGCTGCTCGCCGAGCAGTCCGGCGACGGTGCCGCCGTACGCGCGGGCCAGGCCGAGCAGGACGGGCAGGGACGGCTGCCTCCTGCCGGTCTCCAGCCGGGAGAGATAGGCTGGCGAGAGTCCGACGCGGGCGGCCGCGGCTTCCAGGGTGAGCCGGTTCGCCTGCCGCTGCTCGCGCAGCCGGGCGCCGAGGCCGGGCACCTCGGCGGTGTCCGGGCCACTCGCTTCGTCGGGGGCGGGGTCCGGGTGGCTCGTGGTCATGGCTTCAGTGGACACCCGCGTTGCCCATGAGGCAAGAAAAGTGCCTCAGAGGCAAAATGCCGGTGCGCGGCCACGGCTGACCCGCTAGTTTCAGCCGGATGATCACCTCATCACCGGTAGGACCGGTCACCGCCGACGACGTGGATCTCGCCGTCGACGCCCTCATCGACACGCTGACCGCCGCCCTCCCGCAGGACTGGCACGTCCCGGCGGACGGCTCGGACTGGGACTGCTGGGAGGCCGTCGAGCACATCTGCGACGACCTGTTCGCCTACGCGGGCCAACTCGCCCCGAAGCGGCCGCCGTTGGACACCCACGTGCCGATCGCGTACCAGGCCCGGCGGGTCGGCGGCCCGCCCGGCACGATCTTCGCCGACCCGAAGGGCGGGCAGGCCGGGCTGATCCAGGTTCTGGACACCTGCCGCGCCTTCCTGACCGCGATCGTGCGTACCTCGTCACCGGACGTTCGGGCGCACCACATCTTCGGCGTCGCGGACCCCGAGGGCTTCGCCGCCATGGGCGTGGTGGAGGTGCTGGCCCACGGCCACGACATCGCCGGCGGCCTGGGCTTCGCCTGGGCGCCGCCCGCCGACCTGTGCGCGCGGGTGCTGCGACGGCTGTTCCCCGACGCCCCGCAGGGGAGCGACCCTTGGGCCACGCTGCTCTGGGCCACCGGGCGCGGGACGCTTCCGGGGCGGGAGCGTCTGGAGACCTGGCGGTGGGACGGCAGGCCGCGGGACTGAATCTGCGTCTACCTAAAGGCCATGCAAAAAGCGCAGGTGACAGGCTATGGTCCCTCGGTGATCGAATCGACCGAGCGGGCCGGGAACACCTGGTGGGCGCTCATACGGGGAAAGCTGGCAGCCTGCTGGTGGCAGCTGCTGGCGGTGCAGGTGCTGTTCGCGGGCGCCGTGGTGGCCGAGCTGAGGCTGAGCGTGGCGCTCGACGGCTCCGGCCTGCGGATGGCGGGCGACCTGTTCCTGCTGGCCGCCAACGGCCTCACGGCTGCCTGGAGCTGGTCCGCGGTGCTGCGGATCCTGGACGGCGGCCACGGGATCCTGTCGGCGCTGCGACCTGACCTGCGGCGGGTCTGGCGACTGGCGGGCTGGCTGGTGGCACTGGATGTCTTCGGCCTGCTGAGGCTGCTCTGCGATATCGACGTCAACGCCTATGTCGATATCGCCTTCTCGCCCATGATGAAGGCGGTTCTTCTGGGTTCCGTGTACCTGCTGTTCGCCGCGGCACTGCTGCCGATGGCGATCCTGCTGGAGGGACGGGGCTTCCGCCGGGCCTTCCGGCTGTCCCACGGTGGCTGGTCCACCGTCCTGCGCGTACTGCCCGTGGTGCTGATCGGCTCCGTCGCGTCCAGCGGCCTGCAGTACTGGCAGACCACCACGCTGGGAACCTTTCCGGCGCCGCCCCACGCTGTCCTGGTCCAGGTGGCAGCCGCCCTGGGCGGTGCGCTGAAGGACGCGCTCACCGCGGTGCTGCTGTACGCGGCCTACCGACTCTCCTCGCCGGCGGACAGCTCCGTGAAGCCCCCTACGGCTCGGAGAAGTTGACCCTAGAGTTGCAGGAGATCCACTTCGTCTTCGTCCACTGGGGGAGCCATGAGACACGTCCGGGCCGTTCTCTTCGACATCGATGACACGCTCTTCGACTACACCGGGGCCGAACGGGCGGCCATCGTCGCCCAGGTGAGCGAGGAGGGCGGGCTCGGTGCGCTGGCCTCGGCGGGTGAGGCGGCGCAGCTCTGGAGCGAGCTGATGGCAGCCTCGTACCAGCGGTTCCTGGACGGGGAGTTGACGTTCCGGGGACAGCAACTGGCCCGCGCCCGGGCCTTCGTCGCCGCCGTACATCCGGGCGGCGAGCTGCTGGACGACACGGCGGCGGCCGAGTGGTTCGAGAGCTACCGGCGGCACTACCGCGCATCATGGCAGCCGTTCCCGGACGCCGCGCCGACGCTGGAGGCGCTGGCCGCGCACGGGCTGCGGCTCGGGCTGATCTCCAACGCCAGCGAGGCGAACCAGCGGCCCAAGATGCAGGAGATCGGCCTGGCCGACTTCTTCTCCGACGGGCCGCTGATCTGCTCGGAGGAACACGGCGAGGCCAAGCCCGCCGCGTCCATCTTCCACGCCGCGTGTGGGGAGTTGGGGCTGCCGCCGGAGCAGGTCGCGTACGTCGGCGACCGGCACGACGTCGACGCGCAGGGCGCGCGGGACGCCGGCCTGACGGGGATCTGGCTCAACCGCAGCGGGGGGCGTTCGGAGGCGGACGCCGGGGTCACGGTGATCGCCTCGCTGACGGAGTTGCTGCCGCTCTTCATCGCCTCCCGTCGGTAGGCGCGGCGCAACGCGGGCAGGCGCTGGCAGCAGAAGTCGGCATGATCACGTCGGTCCTGGGGATTGATCACCTGCCGACGCGTAGCGGGAGCTGGCGCCGGTCCACTCGTGCAGGGCGAGCCGGAACCGGTCGAGGTGCAGGGCGAACCGGGTAGTGGCTCGGAGCAGCCCGGTTCGGTGGTGAGGCCGCGATTCGTCGGAGTCGCGCAGTGCGGTGTGCGCCCACCAGAAGCGCTGCTCCTCCGCGCTCAGCAGCGACTGCGCGCGCTGCCGGGCATCTCGGGGCGAGAGGTCGGCAGTTCGGACCAGTGCGGCGACTGCGGTGAAGGTCTCGTCAGGGCCGGCGGCGAGATCGTTCGCGAGGTACCCGCACGCGCTGAACGAGTGCAGCAGGCCCTGCACGAGCGGCGTGTTCCAGTCGGGTGTGACGCACTGCTCGGCGATCTCGCACCACATCGCGGCCAGCAGCATCCCGCCGTCGGCCGGGCGGATCGCCAGGTACTGGCGCAGCGTCGGGGTGCGCCCCGGCTGCACGTAGGTCAACAACTTCTCGGCTGCCGCGCGGATCCAGGCGGCCAACTGCTCGCGGTACCGGTGCCACCAGTGGTCCGGCATGATCTCCCGGGTCTGCTGGACCAGGCCGGCGAGCGCGTGCACGAATGCCTTCCGGAGTCGGCGGAGGCCGTCGACGCGTTCGGCAGCGTCTGAGTGCTGTTGCCGTCCCTGTACCTCCCGTATCGTCGGGGGACGACTTCGGGGGCGACGATGACAGCAGCGCTGATGAGAGGGCCCTGGCGGGTCCTCGCCCGGTACCGGATGCGGATAGCGCGGGCGGTGGTCGCCGGGGCGGGGCTGGTGCTGGCTGTGCGCGCGCCCGGGCCTGCTGGTAGTGGGCTGCGGGTGGTCTCCGTGATCGTCTGCTTCGGCCTAGCCGCCGGCCTGCACCTGTTGCGGGTGCCCGAGGAGGGGCTGCCGGATGCGCTGCGGTTGCGTGAGTGGCATCGCGTGGTCGGGCGGTGGGGCAGTGTCGGGCTGGCTGTGGGCGGGGTGCTCGCGTTTGTCGATGCGAGTGCGGGGTTGGCCGTTGGGCTGTTCTGGTGTGCGCCGCTGCCTCGGTTGGCCGAGCAGCTGGTGTGGCGGGCGTGGCCCGGTCAGGTGGTGCGGGCGGCCCGCAGCGCGGAGTTGGCGCAGGAGATCGCGAAGGCGCGGGGGCTCTCCCGGGTGCCGCTGGACTTCGACGAGGACAGCGGTGCACACGGGCTGCCGAAGCCGCAGTCCCGGCAGCCGGGCGGTCTGCCCTCGGCCAAGTCCGTCAGCAACAGGTCGCTGAGCTGGGACGGAAGCCGGCTGCATGTGCTCGGCCACTCCGACCGCGGCCACCGCGACAGCTCCTTGGAGCCCCGCGAGGCGGTGTGGGTCCTCGCCTCCCGGGCCGGGGAGGACGGGTCCGGCGGTGCCCTGCTGCTGCTGGACGCCAGTGGCTACAGTCTCCTCACCGTGCACGAGATGCGCTGCCCGCTGCACTCCGTCGGGCCGGTCGTGCGGGCGGCCGGACTCCCGTTCTCCGTCTACGACTTGGGGACCGGACGGCGACGCGCACAGCTCATCGCAGAGCTGTTCCCGCCCGCGATGCGGTCGGCCGGAGAGAGGAACTGACGACGCTGCCCCGCACCCCTGGCCGGGTGCGGGGCAGCGTCACAGGCGCACGGTCAGCCGGTGAAGGCGGCCAGGCCGTTCGGGGTGCCGAGGCCCGTCGGGCCGTCGTAGCCGACCTCGGCGGTGCAGAGGTAGGCGGGCGAGCAGGTGGTGGTGGAGCCGGTGGTGACGTCGTTCAGCGAGCTGGTGTGGGCGTAGAGGTCGGCGGCCGGGATGGCCGCGGACGGGGTGCCCGCGTCGGCGTAGACCGAGGCGATGATCGGCGAGGCGACGCTGGTGCCGCCGTAGACGTTCCAGCCCGAGCCGCCGTAGGTCTGGTAGACCGCGACACCGGTGGCCGGGTCGGCGACGGCCGACACGTCCGCGACGGTGCGCTTGGAGCAGCCGGTGTCCTTCTGCCAGGTGGGCTTGGCGTCGTACACCGAGCAGCCGGAGCCGGCGCCCTCGGTGCTGCTGGTCGACCACACCGACTCGGTCCAGCCACGGGCGCTGGAGTTGCGGGTCAGCGCGGTGCCGCCGACGGCGGTGACGTACCGGGAGGCCGCCGGGTACTCCACGCCGTAGCCGCCGTCACCGGAGCTGGCGGTGATCGCCACGCCCGGGTGGTTGTAGTACGAGGTGTCGTAGCTCGGGTCCGAGGAGGACTCGCTGCCGCCGTAGCTGTTGGAGACGAACTTGGCGCCGAGCTTCACGGCCTCGTTGACCGAGGTGCCCAGGTTGGCGGTGCTCGCGGTCTTCGCCTCGACCAGGATGATGTGCGCGTTCGGGGCGATCGCCGAGACCATGTCGACGTCGAGCGATATCTCGCCCGCCCAGCCGGAGTTGCTGGCCGGCAGGCTGGTGGTGCTGCCGGTCTGGCTGACCTTCTTGAAGCAGCCGTTGGCGGTGGTGCAGGCCGGCAGGCCGTACTGGGCGCGGTAGACGGCCAGGTCGGACTCGGCGTTGGGGTCGTTGTACGCGTCCACGATGGCCACGGTCTGGCCCGCGCCGCCGTTCGCCGGGAGGTTGTACGCGCTGAGCAGGTCGCTCGGGCCGAAGCCGGACGGCGTCGCGTTCGGCGTCAGCGCGTTGGCGTGCTCGGCGACGCTGGTGACCCGCAGTGCGTTACAGGCCATCAGACCGGCGGTCGGGGCGTCGCAGGAGTGCACCCAGGACGTGCCGTTGTGACGATCGGTCTGCGGCGCGGCCGCACCGGCCGGGGCGGCCACCGCGAGGGCGGAGAGCGCCAGTGAGGCCGAGCCCACCAGGGCGGTGGCGATGCGGCGGGTGGTGGGGGAGGACGGGGTGACGCGCAACGGACTGCTCCCTTTGGTCTGGGGTGAACCGGGGGCGGAAAAGGGTGTGGGGGACCGCCACATGGACATGCGTGGTCCACGTGCCGGGGCGTGCCAGTGCTGTGCGCCAGGCCTTCCCTGGGTCGGGTTCGACCGGCTTGCGATGAGGCTAGTGAGGCATGCCCCGGTCAACAAGAGCTGAGTCGGATCTCCATCCGCCCGTTACCTGGAGGGGGTTGTGAACCGACTGACCGTCACTTCGCGGTCACCCGGACGCAACAACGGCGTGCCCAAACTTGCCTGACCAGGCAAGTCGGACACGCCGTTGAGAAAAGCGGGCTATTCGGCCGTCAGATGGTCCGCGGCCCCGCCGATCACCGAGCCGGTGGCCGGACCGGTCTGCGCGTGGCGGCGGGCCGGCTCGCGGCCGGGCGGCTGGCTCGGACGCTCGCCCGCCACGGGCGTGGCGGTGGGGCGCTGCACCGGCTTGCCGACGGCGACCGTCAGGTCCTCGCCGTCGTGCGACAGGCGCAGCCGGGTGCCCTCGCGCAGCGTGTAGGTGGTCGACTGGTGGGTGATCTCGACGCGCAGCAGCTGCTGATGACGGACCTTCATCGAGAAGGCGAGGCGCACCAGCCCGGCGGGCAGCCGGGGTTGGAAGGCGAGGACGTCGCCGTGGTCGCGCAGGCCGCCGAATCCCCCGACCAGGGCGAGGCAGGAGCCGGCCAGCGAGGCCATGTGCAGGCCGTCGCGGGTGTTGCCGCCCAGGTCGTGCAGATCCATCATGGCGGCCTCGGCGGTGTAGTCGTACGCGAGGTCCAACTGGCCCACCTCGGCCGCTATCACCGCCTGGGTGCAGGCCGAGAGCGAGGAGTCCCGGACCGTCAGCCGCTCGTAGTAGGAGAAGTTGCGGACCTTCTGCTCGTGACTGAACGCGTCGCCGCGCCACTGCATCGCCAGCACCAGGTCCGCCTGCTTGACCACCTGCTTGCGGTACAGGTCGAAGTACGGGTAGTGCAGCAGCAGCGGGTACTTCTCGGGCGGGGTGGCCTCGAAGTCCCAGAGCTGGTGGTCGGTGAAGCCGTCCGCCTGCGGGTGCACGCCGAGCTTGGCGTCGTACGGGATGTACATCGCGGACGCCGCGTCGCGCCAGGCCGCGGTCTCCTCGGTGTCCACGCCGAGCGCGGCGGCGACCAGCGGGTGCCGGGTGGCGGCCTCGGCAGCCTCGCGCAGGTTCGTCTGCGCCATCAGGTTGGTGTAGACGTTGTTGTCGGCCACCGCGCTGTACTCGTCCGGTCCGGTGACGCCCTCGATCCGGAACCGGCCGACCGAGTCGTGGTGGCCCAGCGAGCGCCACATCCGCGCTGTTTCGACCAACAGCTCCACCCCGTAGGACCGTTCGAACTCGACGTCGCTGGTGGCGCGGATGTAGCGGGCGACCGCGGCCGCGATGTCGGCGCCGATGTGGAAGGCCGCGGTACCGGCCGGCCAGTAGCCGGAGCACTCCTCGCCGCGGATCGTCCGCCAGGGGAACACCGCTCCGGCCAGACCGAGTTGGGCCGCTCGCTCGCGGGCCAGCGGAAGCGTGCTGTGGCGCCAGCGCAGCGCCTGGGCGACCGCGGCAGGCAGCGCGTAGGTGAGCACCGGCAGCACGAAGGCCTCGGTGTCCCAGAAGCTGTGCCCGTCGTAGCCCGGGCCGGTCAACCCCTTGGCGGGGATGGCGCGTTCCTCGCTGCGGGCTGCCGACTGCAGGACGTGGAACTGGGCGAAGCGGATGGCCTGCTGGAGTTCGACGTCGCCGTCGATCTCGATGTCGCAGGTGTCCCAGAAGGCGACCAGGTACGCCTTCTGCTCGTCCACCAGGCCCTCCCAGCCGGAGTACCGGGCGGCGGTCAGCGCGGCCTCCACCTGGTCCTGGACGGCCGGCAGCGAGCGGGTCGCCGACCAGCCGTAGGAGATGAACTTGACCAGCCGCAACGTCTCGCCGGGGTGCAGCACGGTGGTCACGCTGATCCGGGCCTGGTCGTCGCGACTCTCGGCGGTGACGCTGACGCCCGCCGGGCCCTCGATCAGGTGGTCCATACCCGCCGCCACCCGCAACTCGCTGTACCGGGTGCGGTGCACCAGCGAGGCGGTGGTGCCGGCGGCGTGGTGGCTCTCCGCGATGAGCGGCGCCTCGAGCACCGCCGAGGCGCGCGGATCGCCGTCCGAGCCCGGGAGTTGCTCGTTGGCGACCAGCTCGGACTGGAGCACGATGCGGACCGTGTCGTCGACCGCCTCGACCTCGTACTCGATCGCCGCGATCGCCCGCTGGGTGAGCGAGACCAGTCGCTTGGAGCGGACCTTGACGGTCCGCCCGGCCGGTGAGGTCCACTCGGCCTCGCGGCGCAGCACGCCCTCGCGGAAGTCCAGCGAGCGGCGGTGGTCGCGCGCGTCGCCGTAGCGCAGGTCGAAGGGCTCGTCGTCCACCAGGAGGCGGATGATCTTGCCGTTGGTGACGTTGATGACGCTCTGGCTGGACTCCGGGAAGCCGTAGCCGCCCTCCGGGTAGGGCAGCGGGCGCAGCTCGAAGACGCCGTTCAGGTACGTCCCCGGCAGGCCGTGCGGCTCCCCCTCGTCCAGGTTGGCGCGCAGGCCGATGTGCCCGTTGGAGAGCGCGAAGAGCGACTCGGCCCGGGCCAGGCCGAGCGTGTCGACCCGGTGCTCGGTCAACCCCCAGGGATCGACGGCGAATCCCTCCTGGCTGGTCATTCGGCCTCCCCCTCGATCAGGTCGGACAGGTCGTCCACCACCAGGTCGGCGCCGTTGGCCAGCAGCGCGGCGGCCTGTCCGGTCCGGTTGACGCCGACCACCGCGCCGAAGCCGCCGGCCCGGCCGGAGGCCACCCCCGCGAGGGCGTCCTCGAAGACGGCCGCGTGCTTCGGCTCGGTCTTCAGCGCCCGGGCGGCGGCCAGGTAGGTGTCCGGCGCCGGCTTGCCGGGCAGCCCCTCCCGGCGGGCCGTCTCGCCGTCGATCACCACGTCGAACAGCCCGTCGATGCCGGCCGCGCGCAGCACGTCCCGGCAGTTGGCGCTGGAGGAGACCACCGCGCGCGGCAGGCCCAGCACCCGCAGCCGGTGCAGGTACTCCACCGAGCCCGGGTACGGCTGGACGCCCTGCTCGCGGATCAGCCGCAGCACGGTGTCGTTCTTGGCGGTGCTCAGCCCGTAGACGCTGCGGGTGCCGGGCGGGTCGGCGGCGCTGCCCTCGGGCAGCTCGATCTCCCGCGCGGCGAGGAAGGAGCGGGTGCCGTCCAGGCGCGGCTTGCCGTCGACGTAGCGGTCGTAGTCCTCGACCGGGTCGAAGGGGACGAACTCCTCGTCGGTGCGCCGCGCTTCCTCGCGCAGGAAGCCGTCGAACATCGACTTCCAGGCGGCGGCATGGACTTTGGCGGTCTGCGTCAGCACCCCGTCGAGATCGAAGAGGTACGCGTGGATGTGGTCCGGTAGCCCCAGCATGAGTGCAGTCTCACCCAGAATCCGGCTCCTGTACTCGATTCGGCCCGGCGCGCCGCTGACGGTTACCGTGGCAGCGGCACGGCCCAACCCGCGAGGAGCACCCGATGAGCACGCAGCCCGACGACTCCGTCCTGGCCCGCAAGGACGGGCGGGTGGGCCGCCTCACCCTCAACCGGCCGCGCGCGATCAACGCGCTCGACCACGCCATGGTCCGCCGGCTGGACGCCGTGCTGGCCGACTGGGCGGTGGACCAGGAGGTGGCCGCCGTGGTGGTCACCGGTGCCGGTGAGCGCGGACTGTGTGCGGGCGGGGACATCCGGTTCTTCCACGACGACGCCAAGCTCGGCGGCGCCGGCGCGCGCGCCTTCTTCCGCGACGAGTACCTGCTCAACCACCGGATCGCCCGCTACCCCAAGCCGTACGTCGCCGTGATGGACGGGCTGGTGCTGGGCGGCGGGGTCGGCGTCTCGGCGCACGGCTCGGTGCGGGTCGTCACCGAGCGCACCGCGCTGGGGATGCCGGAGACCGCCATCGGGTTCGTGCCGGACGTCGGCGGCAGCCGGCTGCTGGCGCTTGCTCCCGGCGAGCTCGGCACCCACCTCGCGCTCACCGCCGGACGGCTGACCGGCGCGGACGCGGTGTACTGCGGCTTCGCCGACCACCTGGTGCCCTCGGACCGGCTGGCGGCCTTCACCCGGGCCCTGGCGTCCGTCGAACCGGCCGACGCCGTCGGCGAGTTCGCTGTGCCGGTCGAACCGTCCGAGTCCGCGATCGCCGCCGAGCGCGAGTGGATCGACCACTGCTACGCCGCCGACACCGTCGAGGAGATCCTGGAGCGGCTGCTGGACTGCGGGCTGCCGCAGGCGAAGGAGGCGGCCGAGCAGATCCTCGCGAAGTCGCCGACCGCGCTGAAGGTCACGCTGGCCGCGCTGCGCCGGGCGCGCCGGCTGCCCTCGCTGGAGGCCGTGCTGGACCAGGAGTACCGGGTCTCCTGGGCGGGCCTGGAATCGCCCGACCTGGTCGAGGGCGTCCGGGCCCAGGTCGTCGACAAGGACCGCAACCCGCGCTGGTCCCCGGCCACCCTCGCCGAGGTCTCCCCCGCCGAGGTCGAGCGGCACTTCGCCGAGCTCGGCGAGGCCGAACTGGGCCTGGCCGCAGGGGTCTGAGCGCAGTGCGCTAGGACTCCTCGCGGCGGCCCTTCGAGGATTCGCGGGAGGCCTCGCGAGAGGCCTCCCGGCGCGCGATGGAGTCGATGAGGTCGCTCACGGTGTCCAGCCCCTCGGGCGAGAGGTTGATCGCCCGCAGCGCCAGGCTGCGCACCCCAGCGTCCCGCAGCGCGCCCAACAGGGCGATCTCCTTGGCGATTTCGCCGCCCTGCTCCTCGTCGAAGAAGTAGGCCGGCGGCACCTGGAAGAACTGGGCCAGGGCTTCGAGGTGACGCTTGGTCGGATTGTTGCGGCGGCCGGTGCGCAGCTGCCAGAGGTAGGTGGCGGAGAAGCTCTCGCCGGTGACCTCGCGACAGGCCTTCGCCACCTCCTCGTGGCTGTACTGCTCGCGGTTGGGGCGGCGGACGGTCCGGAACAGCGCGTCGATCTTCTCCGAGAGTGCCGACGGCTCGGCCGTGTCGGTCATCCGCTCGCTCCTTCCGCTCCGCGTCGGAGCAGCTCAGACGGATGGTCCTCGCCGCTTGGGCCATAGTAGTTGCCACTCCCGCGTCGGATGCAGACCACTGGTGGAAGACCCGTGCAGCTCCCGCGCGCATGGCGGCCCGCCGAGGACGTCACTGGTTGCAGAAGCCGCCGTCCACCGGCATCGCGACCCCGGTGACGAACGAGGACCGGTCGCTGCACAGCCAGGCGGCCGCCTCGGCGATCTCCTCGGGCGCGGCGGTGCGCCCCTGCGGGGTCATCCCGTGGACCATCTCCTCGAGCCCGGGGTTGCGCGCGAACCAGTCGACGGTGATCTCGCTGCGCGTCGTCCCGGGCGCCACCGCGTTGACGCGGATGCCCTGGCGGGCGTACTCGGCGGCGGCCGCCCGGGTCAGCCCGACCACCGCGTGCTTGGAGGCGATGTACGGCGCGGCCGCCGGTATCGCCACCAGCCCGCCCACACTGGCGTTGTTGACGATGGCGCCGCCGGTCCCGGTCTCCAGCATCGCCCGGATCTCGTGGCGCAGACAGTTCCACACCCCGCGCACGTTGGTGTCCATGATGGCGTCGTAGACGTCGTCGCCCATCAGGTGCATCGGGGTCTGGTCGCCGCCGATCCCCGCGTTGTTGAAGGCGGCGTCCAGGCGCCCGAAGCGCTCGACGGTGAAGTCGACCGCCCGGGCGGCGTCCTGAGGCTTCGACACATCGCCTACCAGGTAGGCTGCTTGACCGCCGGCGGCCTCGATCTCCTCGACCAGGGCGGCCAACTCGGCCTCCCGGCGCGCGATCAGGACGACCGTCGCGCCCTCCTTGGCGAAGACCCGTGCGGCGGCGGCGCCGATACCGCTGCTCGCGCCTGTGACAAGTGCAATCCGGTCGGCCAGAATCCCGCTCTTAGCATCCATGGCGGCAGTGTGCCACGCAAGATCATCTGCGCTCTATACCGGACCTATTCGACGTCGTCGAACCCCAGGTCGCCGTCCAGCTCTCCGGCGTCCACGCCGTCCGGCAGGCCCGTGATCGCGTAGCCCTGCCGACGGGCCTCGTAGCAGCCGACCGCCGTCGCCGAGGAGACGTTCAGCGAGCCGACCCGGCCCAACTGCGGGACGAACGCGACGACATCGCAGAGCGCCAGGCCCTCGGGCGTGATGCCGCGGTCCTCGTGACCGACCATCAGGCAGGCTGCCGGGGTCAGTTCGGCGCCGAACAGCGGCACCGCGTCGTCCGCCAGCTCCAGCCCCACGATCCGGTAGCCGTCGGCCCGGGCCTTGGCGACCGCCTCGGCGATCGTCTCGAAGTGCTGCGCCTTGAGGTACCGGTCGGTGCCCATCGCGGCCTTCTGCGCGCCGGAGGACCTGATCGAGGGGGTGTCACCGGTCAGGTAGAGCTGCTCCACCCCCATCGCGGCCGCCGTACGGACGATCGACCCCACGTTGAACGGCGACTGGAGGTTCTCCATGATGATGGCGAGCCGGAAGTCGTTCGCCCGGCGCCACACCCGGTGCTGGCGCTTCAGGTCGGTCCCGCGGAGCTGCTTCACGATGTACCTCGTCCAGTGTCTGACCCCGCGCCGTCGGGACGGGGATGTGCTTCAAGAATGCGGAACCCGTTGACCGACGTGAAACGCGTGGTCGGGTAGCCCTGGTCGTTCAGCCACTTCATGAAGGAGTCGGCGCCCAGGTTGCGCTGCACGACCAGGAAGGCCGAGCCCTCCGGCGCCAGGCGCCCGAGCCAGCGGTGCATCATCTCGTGCATCACGGCCTTGCCGACCCGGATCGGCGGGTTCGAGTAGATCGAGCCGAAGACCAGGTCCTGCGGAACGTCGTCGGGCAGCGCCGCCTGCACGTTGCCGAGCTTCAGGTTCTGCGCGTTCAGGGTGAGCAGGTCCAGCGCGCGGCTGTTCACGTCGACGCCCCACACCGCGCTGCGCTTGCGGCGCGAGGCCCAGGTCAGCGCGATCGGGCCGTACCCGCACCCGAGGTCCAGGATCGGCCCGCGCACCCGCGGCGGCGGCGCGTGCTCCAGCAGGACCCTGGTCCCCGGGTCCAGCTTGCCGCGCGAGAAGACACCGGCGTCAGTGGTCAGTTCGAGGGAGATGTCGGGCAGGGTCACGGTGATCTCGCGGCGCTCGCTGACGGCGTCGGGATCACTGGTGAAGTAGTGCGAGCCGGACATGCGTTCCCTCGTGGTCGATCGGGTTCGGGGGTCTTGATCAGGAGGAACCGATGGCCGAATCCTGGATGTTCACCCCCGATCGTACCCTCGCACCGGTGCCCGCCTGCTTCCCTCCGCCCCTAGGCTCGCCGCATGCAGCTGCAGATCATCGACGCCTTTGCCGACCGGCCCTTCACCGGCAACCCGGCCGCCGTCTGCCTGGTCCCCGGGGACCGGTGGCCCGACGAGAGCTGGATGCAGCAGGTCGCCGCCGAGCTGAACCTCTCCGAGACGGTCTTCGTGCGCCGCGCCGACGACCCGGTCGCGGCCGACTGGGCGCTGCGCTGGTTCAGCCCGCTGCGCGAGGTCGGCCTGTGCGGACACGCCACCCTGGCCGCCGCGCACCTGCTCGGCTCCACCGGCGCCGCCGCCGCCGGCACGATCCGGTTCTCCTCCCGCAGCGGCCTGCTGCTCGCCGACGCGCGCCCCGACGGCACCATCGGCCTGGACCTGCCCCGCCCGCGCCTCACCGAGATCCCGCCGCCCGACGGCCTCGCCGCGGCGCTCGGGGCCGACCCCGTCTCGGTCCACGACACCGGCACGCTGGGCGACCTCCTGGTGGAGCTGGCGGACGAGCGGACCGTACGCGAGCTGCGCCCCGACCTCCCCGCGATCGCCCGCACCGCCCCCCGAGGCGCGATCGTCACCGCGCGCGGCGCCGACCCCGGCGCACCCCACCAGTTCGTCTGCCGGGTCTTCGACCCCGCCGCCGGCATCCCCGAAGACCCGGTCACCGGCAGCGCCTTCACCGTGCTGGCCCCCTTCTGGGGCGCCCGCCTGGCCACCGACAGCCTCACCGGCCTACAGGCCTCCGCGCGTACCGGACTCGTCCACGCCACCGTCCACCCCGAGCGCGTGGTCATCACCGGCCGCGCCACCACCGTCCTGACCGGCACCCTGCACGCCGAGCCGCACGCCTGACGGCGGGATTCCGGCGGCATTGTCGAAATATCTAAAACAGGCTTCGGAAATCCCTCGCCCGACGCAGTTCATGGACCATTTCACAGTCCGCCGATCCGGGGTTGACGCGCTGCGACCGGGCGGTGCACCCTGTTCTGAGCAGCGGAAACCCTGTCGGGAGACGCTGCGGGGGATGCGGGGGACGGGGGTGCCGGACAGCCGCGCGCATCGATTTCCCGGGCACCACTCAATCCGATTCCAAAGGGGGGGACGGGGTGCGGACAGGGCTGCAATGCGCCCGGTAATCGCCACCTCGCACCAGATATGACACAACGCAACGCCGCCTACCTCACCCTGCTCTCCGTCGTCATCCTGGCGACCGGCGCGTTCGCGGGCCGCAGCCACGGTCCGTCCCAGATCGCCCTGTGGGCGTTGGCCTGCGTGGAGGTTGTCACGCTCTGGGTGCTCCTCTCCCGAGCCCAGCAGTAGCACGCAGCGAAAAGCCCAGGTCAGAGACTCTCTGGCCTGGGCTTTCCGCACTGCCCCACTACGGACTGATCGGCTGTCTATCGAGCGTAGATCGACGGTTGCAAGAGTCTCACTCAACAGAGCCCACCGAGTGAAACGGCGTCTCCCCATGAAGCTCTCCCTCCAGTCCCTGATCGTCCGCACCGCCGCCGCCGTGGCCGCCGTCGGATGCGCCGCCGCGCTGGCCGGCGTCATCACCGTGGCAGCGGCCGAGGTCGAGGCCCGGCCGACCGGTACGACCGTGAGTGCGCTGGCGTCCGGCACGGTGCTCCCGCCGGCTCAGACGAGCGGCGGCACCCAGGGCCTCGACGAGTGGAACAGCACGGGCGGCTGAGACGAGGCTCAGCCGGCCTCGGTCTCTTCGGCCGGCTCCAGAACCGCCATCAGTTCCTTCGCCTGTGCGGCGTCGGGAAGCCCGAGCCGGGTGAAGACCGCGTACGACTGGCGGGCCCGGCCCAGTGCCGCCTCGTGGCGGCCCAGATCCGACAGCGCGCGCCCCAGAGCGAGCAGGGAGTACCCCTGGTCCCGTTCGGCGCCCAACTCCTCGCACAGGACCAGCGCCAGCCCGGCCTGTTCCAGTGCCTCATCGGCCTCGCCGATGACCCGCAGTGTCTCCGCCAGACGGATCCGAGCCTGCGCCTCCTGGCCCCGGATGTTCGCGGCCGCGCAGATGTTCAGGCACTGCCGATAGCTCGTGAGGGCCTCCGCGTGGCGATCCAGCTGGTGCAGGGCCAGGCCCTGCACATAGAGCGCGTACGCGATGCCGTGCTGGCTGGTGATCTCGCGCAGTGCCGCGAGCGCCTCCTCGCAGACCTTCAGCGCCTCTTCGGCGCGCCCGCTCCTGAGCCTGGCCTGCGCGGCGTTCAGCATGGTCGCCAGCTCACCGGACCGCTGGCCCAACTCCCTGGCCAGCACGATCGCCTGGTCGTAGTAGCGGACCGCGTCCTCGTGGCGGTGCTGGAACTGCGCGATCAGACCGCGGTCGTTGAGGGTCTGCCGCAGGATGACGGTGTCGCCGGCCCGCTGGGACGCCTGCGCCGCCAGCCTGGACTGCGTCTCGGCCTCCGCCAGCCGGGTGTTCTGCAGCGCGGCGTTGCCGCAGACGAAGCGGGCCCGCCCCTCCGCGTGGTCGTCGCCGCGCAGCGCCGCCGCCTCGGCCACCGTCCGGGCGGCCGCCGCGAGTTGCCCGTACGGGATGTCCTTGCCGAAGGGGCTGAGCGCGATGAGCAGGTCGGTGGCCGCGCGCAGCATCCGGGAGTCGCCGGCCATCGGGGTCCTGGCGGCCAGCATCACCGCGTTGGCGACGCAGTCGAACTCCGCGGTCACCCAGGCGCGTGCGTCGGCCAGGTCGATCAGGCGCGGGCCGGGAACGGGGCTGACGGTGAGGAAGGCGCCGGCCGGATCGCCCGGCACCATGTGCTGGAAGGCCGAACACCCGCCGGCCAGCAGGAAGTCCAGGAACCGCCCCAGCGCCCGGGTGCCGGCCGCGACGTCCCCGCCGAGCTGGAGCGCGAAGGCCCTGACCAGGTTGTGGTACCGGTACCGGCCGGGCATCGGGGCTTCCAGCATGGCGGCGTCGACCAGCGATTCGAGCAGGTCCTCGGCGTCGTCCTCGCTGAGGTCGAGCGCCGCCGCCGCGGCGACCAGCCCGATGCTCGGCTGGGTCACCGGGGCGAGCAGCCGGAACGCGCGGGCCTGCTCCTCGGTCAGCTGGTGGTAGCCGAGTTCGAACGCGGCGGCCACCGCCAGGTCGCCGGCGCGCAGCTCGCCGATGCGACGGCGTTCGTCGGCCAGCCGGCCGGTCATGGTCTCGACGCGCCACTGCGGCCGGGCGGAGAGCCGGGCGGCCACGATCCGCACCGCGAGCGGCAGGTGCCCGCAGGCGGTGACCAGCTCGACCGCTGCCTCGGGCTCCTCGGCGACCCGCGCCTCGCCGACGATCGCGGTGAGCAGGGCGATCGCCTCGTCGGTGGCGAAGACGTCCAGGTCGGCCCGGACGGAGGTGGTCAGCCCGACGAGTCTGGCCCGGCTGGTGATGATCACCGCGCAGTCGGCGGATCCCGGCAGCAGGGGTCTGACCTGCGCGGGATCCCTGGCGTTGTCCAGCAGGAGCAGGATGCGGCGGCCGTCGAGCATCGAGCGGAAGAGCCGTGCGCGGTCCTCCGTCATGGTGGGGAGGGCATGCCCCTGGACGCCCAGCGCGGTGAGCAGGCTGCCCAGCACGGTGCCGGGGTCGGCCGGGTCCAGTCCGTTGCCGCGCAGGTCGGCGTAGAGCTGACCGTCGGAGAACTCCTGCTTGGCCTGGTGGGCGACCCGCAGGGCCAGCGTGGTCTTGCCGATTCCGCCCATGCCGGTGACCGACGCCACCGGCAGTGAGGTGCGCCCGGGGCTGGTGAGCGCCTCGCAGAGTCGCTCCACGGCGCTCGCCCGGCCCGTGAAGTCAGCGGTGTCCGCAGGGAGTTGGGCCGGTCTAGGAGCAGCGGGCGGGGCGGCGGGAGCAGCCGGCTCGAGCTCGCTCGCAGCGCTCGGCCGCGCCGAACCGGTGTCGCGCGGCTGCGTCGGGACGGACAGCAGCGGGTCGCCGGCCAGCACCCGTTCGTGCAGCGTGGTCAGCTCCGGGCCGGGATCGACGCCCAGCTCCTCGGCCAGCACGTGGCGGGCCCGGGTGAACACCGCGAGCGCGTCGGCCTGCCGGCCCGAGGCGTACAGCGCCCGCATCAGGAAGCCGTAGGGCCGCTCCTGAAGCGGGTACTCCTGGGTGAACGCGGTGAGGTCCGGGATGACGTACACGTGCCGCCCGCGCCGCAGGTCGTGCTCGAAGCGCTCCTCCAGCAGCCCGAGACGCATCTCGGTGAGCCGGGAGCGCTGCTGCTCGGCGAACGGCCCCGGCACCCCGGCCAGCGGTTCGCCCTGCCAGAGGTTGACGGCCTCGGTCAGCAGCCGGCCGCACTCGTCGTCCTGGCCCGCCGCGCGGGCCCGTCCGGCATCGGCGGCCAGCTGCTCGGCGAGGTGCACGTCCACGGAGAGCGGCGGGACCAGCAGTTGGTAGCCGTCGCGCAGCGACACCAGGATCTTGGGAGCGGCGCGGTCCTCCTCCATGGTCTGGCGCAGCCGCCACGCGTAGGTCCGAAGGCTCGCGAGGGCGGAGTCCGGTGCGTCGACACCCCAGATCGCGGCGATCAGGTCATGGGCGGACGCCGCCCGGCCGGAGCGCAGCAGCAGCGCGGCGAGCAGCGCCTGCTGCTGTGGAGACCTGGTGGGGAGCACGGTCTCGCCCCGATAGACGCGCACGGCTCCGAGCACGCTGAACCGGATCTCCGCGCTCATGCCCCCTGCTTTCTCTTCGCCCCGGTTGTGGCGCCCGCAGACAGCTGCACTGTTCGACATCTTGGCGACCGAAAACCGATTGTGACATGGCCTGCGAGCTGGGTGAAGAGAAGGTGGTGGAGATTTGGAGACGTCCCTATTCGTCGATCAGCACCACCTGCACCAGATACGGCATGATCCGCACGACCCGCGGATCATGGTCGAGCAGGACCGCGACCGGTGTCCTGCCCTGACCCCGCAGCGCTTCGTGGGGGTGCGCCCAGCGGACCGGGTCGGCCGGATCCTGGTGCGCGACCGCCGGGGACTCCTGCTCCGGTGTGATCTTCGCGATGGGCAGCGCGGTGTGGGACTGCCAGGCGGCCAGCGCCCGCTCGGTGGCGGTGTGGACGGCCCCGGCGGGGGTGGCACCCGTCGCGATGACCGTGTGCGGGCCGATCCGGATCGCGCAGGCGGGGACGGAGAGCAGCCCGGACAGGTCATGGGCGGCCATCTCGCCCGCCGAGTGCAGCATCCCCAGGACCTGGGCGCCGCGGTCGTCGGCGTCGCAGGCCCGCAGGTCGAGGCGGGGCACCCGGGTCCCGGGGTCGGCGAGCCGCCGCGCGAGCAGCGCTTCGACGTGCTGGGCCAGCGCGGACTCCAGCGCGTCCACCCAGGTCAGTCCGGCTGCCGCTCCGATCGGCGCCCGGTACGGCGTCCGACGGTCCGGGGCCGGGAAGGCCTCCCGGGCGGGCACCCGGCGCAGGGCCCCGGTGACCAGGTCCATCCCCCACACGGTGGGCTCGCCCTCGGCCTGCGCCGGCCGGCTGCGGTCGGCGGCGAGCGTCCCGTACGCGGCGAGACCCGCGAGCGCCGCCGCCAGGCGGGCCGCGTCGCGGTCGCCTCCGTAGCCGGTCACCGCGGCGGTCGGCGCCCCGGCGGGAAGGTCGGGGTCGGCCACGGTGGCCTGGCAGGCCCGGAGCGGGAACTGGGCGAGCCCGCCCTCGCCCAGCGAGCCGAGCGGCCCGAGCAGCCCGAGCGGCCCGAGCGGCCCGGTGCGGGGGGCCGGCGCCGCCACGACGCGGTCGAGCAGTTCCGCGGCGTCCAGCTCGGCGCCGCTGGCGCGCGACAGGAAGGCGGCACGGGCCTCGGCCTCGGTCTGCGCACAGGTCGCTGCGGCGCCGGTCCGGCAGATGTCGTCACTCGGCCGCACACGCATGCGGTGCTCCTGTTTCAGCTGGGCGGAAGTACATGGACGGGTGGCAGAAGCCTCCTGGGTCAAGGAAAGAGGAAAGGGATACGCACGGGATCCACGCCCGATATCCCCCGGCTCTATGCCGCGGCAACGGCGTTACGTGGCGACGGCGTTACGTGGCGACGGCGCTGCGCTGCGACGGTCCTACGTGGCGACGGCGACGGCCGCCGCGTAGCCGGGCGGTGCGGTGATGTCCGTCAGCGTCCACCCGGGCAGGTAGGCCGGCCAGGGTCCGGCTCCGACGTAGTCCTCGGCGGCCGGGACGGCCAGTCCCGTGCCGGTGCCCTTGAGGTAGGCCTCCTTGCGGCACCAGCACCGGCCGAAGGCCGCGGGCCGCTCGGCGTCCGCGAGCGCGGCCAGTTCGAGGCGCTCGCGCGGGTGCAGGGCGGTGCTGATCTCGTCGGCCACCTCGACCTCGATCAGACGCTCGACGTCGACCCCCACCGGAGTCGCGGCGAAGGCGAAGAGCACGAGGTCGCCGCTGTGCGCGAGCGAGAAGTGCAGGTCGGCGCCGGGCACGGCGGGCCGGCCGTGCGGTCCGGCGCAGAGCGGGCAGGGCTCCCGGCCGAAGACGACGGCTGCCGGGTCCGTGCCGAGGTACCCGCTGAGCAGCCGCCGCAGGCCGATGTGGGCGCTGGCGTAGAGCTCCCGGTCCGCGGTCTTGCGGTACGCGGCGTACCGGGCGCGCTCGGCGGCGTCGAGCGTCCGGTACCCGTCGGCGATCGACGCGCGGTGCTCGGAGGCCCACAACTGCCAGAGGTGCGGGCCGCCGCTGGGCACGGCGAGCCCCGCCGGAAGCGGGGCGGTGCCGAGGGTGAGCGGGGTGAGCGGGGTGAGCGATCCATGTCCTGGTGCATGGTCTCGCCGGAGCGTTGTGGACATCAGGCCTCGCGGTCGGTACACGGGTTCACGGGTCGAGCTGGTCAGGTGGTGCGGGTCAACACTCAGGCGCGGTCGCGGATTTCGAGGGTGCAGCACTTCACGCTGCCGCCGCCCTTGAGCAGTTCGGACAGGTCCATCCCGATCGGCTGGAAGCCGCGCTCGCGCAGCTGCTCCATCACACCGGTGGCGGCCTCGGGCAGCACCACGTGGAAGCCGTCGCTGACCGCGTTGAGCCCGAACACCTCGGCGTCCTCCTCGGCCACCAGGATCGCGTCGGGGAAGAGCCGGCGCAGAACGGCCTGGCTGCCCGGCGAGAACGCCTCCGGGTAGTACATGATCTCGTCGCCGTCCAGCACGGTCAGCGCCGTGTCGAGGTGGTAGAAGCGCGGGTCCACCAGCTCCAGCCCGACCACCGGGCGCCCGAACAGCTCCTGGGCCTCGGCGTGTCCGTCGGGAACGCTGCGGAAGCCCTTGCCGGCCAGCAGCCAGCTCGCGGTGGTGAGGAAGTCACCCTCGCCCTCGTTCACGTGGATCGGGTCGTGCGTCACCTGGTAGCCCTGCTCGCGGAACCACTCCAGGTAGGCGGGGCCTTCGGCGGCGCGCTCCGGGTTGCGGAACCGGGCGCCGAGCACCTTGCCGTCCACCACCGTCGCGCCGTTCGCCGCGTACACCATGTCGGGCAGGCCGGGCAGCGGGTCGATCAGGTCGATCTGGTAGCCCAACTCCTGGTACAGCGCCCGGAGTCTCTCCCACTGGGCGACCGCGAGGCCGGAGTCCACCGGCTTGGCGGGGTCCATCCAGGGGTTGATCGAGTACGTCACGTCGAAGTAGGTCGGGCGGCACATCAGGTAGCGGCGCGGACGGGGGGTCCGGACCTGCGTGGTCTGGCTCATAGAACAACTCCCAAGATAGGTACGGATGGAGAAGGACTCACGCCTCGGTGCGGCGCGGGAAGTCCCGCAGGGTGCGGATCGGGCCGGCCAGCAGGACGAGGCCGGCGGTCAGCAGGACCAGGGACATCACCCAGATCGTGTTCCTGCTGTCGATGAGCTCTCCCAGATAGCCGCCCAGCAGGGCGCCGAACGGGATCGACCCGTAGTTGACGGTCGAGGCACTCGCCCGGATCCGGCCGAGCATCTCCGGCGGGCAGTAACTCTGGTAGAAGCTCCCGGCGATGACGTTGGCGCAGACCACGCCACCGACCGCGACCGCCCAGGCGAGCACGCTCAGCGGCAGCGGCAGGCCCCGCCCGGCGCACGGCAGCAGGACGATGAAGGGCGCGATGACCAGCTGGCAGAGCAGCAGTCCGCGGGCGGTGCCGAATCGGCGGGCGACCTTGCGGGCGAACATCGCCCCGGCCAGCCCGCCGACGCTGACCACCGCGAACACCGCGCCGACAGCGCTCGGTTGCAGGCCGACGCTGCGGACCAGGAACACCACCTGCACGGCCTGGATGCCGTTCAGGCCCAGGTTCGCCAGCGTGGCGAAGCAGGTGAGCGTGCGCAGGTACGGATCGCGGGCGACGAACCGGATGCCCTCGGCGATCTCGCCGCCGATCCCGCGCCGCTCGGCGGGCGCCCGCTGCTCCTCGACCGCCGTGATCGAGCGCAGGCAGAGCGCGGAGACCAGGTACGTGACGGAGTCCAGCAGCAGCCCGCTGACCGCTCCGAACACCTGCGAGAGCACGCCCGCGACGCCGGGGCCGGCCACGTCCGCGGCCGACTCGCCGCTGCGCAGCTTGGTGTTCGCCTCCAGCAGGTCCGACTCGGCGACCAGGGAGGGGACGACTGCGCCGTAGGCGGTGGTGAAGAACACCTTCGCCGTACCGGCCGCCACCGCCACGAGCAGCAGTTGAGTCATCGTCAGGACGCCCAGCCAGGCGGCCAGCGGCACGCTGGCGAAGAGCAGCATCAGGGCCAGGTCGCTGACCAGCATCACCCGGCGCCGCGGCCACCGGTCGACCCAGGCGCCGGCCGGCAGGCCGATGAGCAGCCACGGTATCCAGGCTGCCGCCGTCAGGACTCCCATCATGACCGGGCTCGCGTTCAGGACGACCACGGCCACCAGGGAGAGCGAGACATGGCCGACGGCGGTCCCCAGACCGCTCGTCGTCTCGCCGATCCACAGCCTGCGGAAGTCGTGCTCGGCCCACAGGCCCCAACGGCCGCGTGCGGCCACCGGTTTCGCCACGGCCGGTGCTACGGACAGTTGTGTCATCGCACTACGCTCCGAACTTCTCGGCGAGGACGGACCCGATCAGGCCGATCTGGTCCGGCTGGGTCATCGCGCCGTGGTCACAGGCGAGTCGGTGGCTCTCGATCCGGCCGGTGAGGTAGGGCCGCCAGGCCTCCTCGTAGGGCCAGTCGGCGGGCTTGTCCGAGGTGGCGCCGAAGAACACGGCCTCACCCTGGTAGCGCCCGGGGACGTGCTCGTTCAGCAGTCGGTGGTTGTCGGTGAAGACGCCGGGCAGCGAGTGCGCCGCCTCGCCCAGCATGGCCTCCAGGCCGGCGAATCCCCGCGATGCGGCGGGGTCGTGGCCCAGCGAGGTCAGCAGGGCGGCCAGGCTGTCCGAGGGCTCGTCCGCGAGGTCCTGGCGGACCTCCGCCGCTACGGCGGGGTAGCCGTCCAGCAGGGCGAGCAGCGCCACCTGCTGGCCGTCGGCCTGCAGCCGGACCGCCATCGCGTGGGCGACCACGCCTCCGAAGGACCAGCCGAGCAGGTGGTAGGGGCCCTGCGGCTGCACCGAGCGGATCTGCCGCAGGTAGTCGTCGGCCATCTCCTCGACGCTCGCCGGGGGCGCCCCCTTCAGGCCCCTGGCCTGAAGGCCGTAGACCGGGTGCGCGGCGTCGACGTGCCGCAGCAGGCCGGAGTAGACCCAGCTGATCCCGGCGGCCGGGTGCACGCAGAACAGCGGTGCACCCGTGCCTCCCGGCCGCAGCGGCAGCAGTACGTCGAGCGGGTCTCCCGAGCCGCCCGCGTCCAGTTGCTCCAGCAGCTCCGCCACCGTGGGCGACTCGAACAGCTCGCGGATACCCAGCTCGGCGCCGAGCACCGAACGCACCCGGCTGAGCAGCCGGGTGGCGAGCAGCGAGTGGCCGCCGAGACCGAAGAAGCTGTCGTCGATCCCGACCGAGTCGAGCCCGAGCACCTCGGCGAACAGCCCGCACAGGAGCTCCTCGCGCGGGGTCCTGGCGGCCCGGCCCGAGGACACGGCCGCGTAGTCCGGCGCCGGAAGCGCCTTGCGGTCCACCTTGCCGTTCACGCTCAGCGGCATCGCGTCCAGCACCACGACGGCGGCCGGCACCATGTAGCCGGGCAGTTCCTCGGCCGCGAACAGGCGCAGGTCCGACGGGAGTTCGGGGTTCTCGGTGACCGCCGTGCAGTAGGCCACCAGCCGGCGGTCGCCGGCCCGGTCCTCGCGGGCCACCACGACGACCTGTCCGACCCCCTCGTGCCGGCCGAGCGCCGCCTCGACCTCGCCCAACTCGATGCGGAAGCCGCGCAGTTTGACCTGGTCGTCCACCCGGCCCAGGAAGTCCAGCGTGCCGTCCGGCCGCCAGCGCGCCAGGTCACCGGTGCGGTACATCCTCTCGCCGTTGCCGAACGGGCAGGCCACGAAGCGTTCGGACGTCAGCCCCGGCCGGTTGTGGTACCCGCGGGCCAACCCGATGCCCGCCACGTACAGCTCGCCCGGCACACCGACCGGAACCGGCTGGAGTCGCTCGTCCAGGACGTAGGTCCGGGCGTTGGAGATCGGTCCGCCGATCGGCGGGCTGTCCGAGCCGCTCAGCGGGGTGCTCACCGTCGCGCAGACCGTGGTCTCGGTCGGGCCGTACGCGTTGATCAGCTGCCGGCCGACCGACCACTTCGCCACCAGCTCACCCGGCGTCGCCTCACCGGCGACCATCAGCACCCGCACGGACGGCAGTTGCTGCGGCGACATCACGGCCAGCGCGGCGGGCGCGATGATCGCGTGACTGACCCGGTGCTCCGCGATGAGTGCGGCCAACTGCTCGCCGGCGGCCAGCCGTTCGGCGGGTGCGAGGACCAGGGTCGCGCCGGTGAGCAGAGCCATCATCGTCTCGGCGAGGGCGGCGTCGAAGCTGGGCGAGGCGAACTGCAGCATCCGGTCGCCCGGGCCCATCAGGAACTGGACCGCCAGGGAGTCGACCAGGCTGCTCACACCCACGTGCGAGACCATCACGCCCTTGGGGCGGCCGGTCGAACCCGAGGTGTAGATCACGTACGCCCGGTGGGCGGGAAGCAGGGGCGCGCGCCGCTCGGCGTCGGTCGGGTCGGTCGCGGGGAGGGCGGCCAGGTCGAGCGTGTCGAGCAGCAGGGTGGGAGCCGGGTTCCCGGCGGGGATCGCCGCGGCGCTCTGCGTCGTGGCGACCAGCAGGGCGGGGCCGCAGTCCTCCAGCATGTGGGTGATGCGCGCGGTCGGGTACCCCGGGTCGACGGGCAGGTAGGCGCCGCCGGTCTTGAGGACGGCGAGCATCGAGACCACCATCTCGACGGAGCGCCCGAGCACCAGGGCGACGGTCCGCTCCGGGCCCGCACCCCGCTCGATCAGCAGGTGCGCGAGGCGGTTGGCGCGGGCGTTGAGCTCCGCGTACGTCAGCTCGACGCCCTCGAAGACGAGGGCCGTCCCCTGCGGCGTCCGGGCGACCTGCGCCTCGAACTGCGCGGGCACGGTGCCCGAGGGCACCTCGGTGGCGGTGTCGTTCCACTCGGTGAGGATCCGGTGGCGCTCCTCGCCGGTGAGGACGTCCGCCGAGGCGATCTCCTGGGCGGGATCCGCCGCCACCGCCCGCAGCAGCCGCTCCCAGGCGGCGGCCAGCCGCTCGGCGGTGGACCCGTCGAAGAGGTCGGTCGCGTACTCCAGGGCGCCGGCGATGCCCGCCGGGGAGCCGTCGGCCAGGCGGTGCTCGGTCAGGTTCGCGGTCAGGTCGAACTTGGCGGTGCCGAACCCGGCGGGCTCGAACTCCGCCGTGACGCCCGGGAATTCCAGGTTCGCCTCAGCGGTGTTGTTGAACGCGAGCATCACCTGGAAGAGCGGGTGCCTGGCCAGCGAGCGGACCGGGTTGAGCTCCTCCACCAGCCGCTCGAACGGGACGTCCTGGTGGGCGTAGGCGGCCAGGTTGGTCGCCCGGACCCGGGCCAGCAGATCGGCGAAGCTCGGGCGGCCCGAGAGGTCCACCCGCAGCACCATGGTGTTGGCGAAGAAGCCGACCAGGTCGTCCAGGGCCTCGTCCATCCGCCCGGCAACCGGCGCGCCGATCGGCACGTCGTCGCCCGCGCCGAAGCGGCTCAGCAGCGCGGCCAGCGCGGCCTGTAGCACCATGAAGAGCGTGACGCCGTTTTCCCTTGCCAGCTCGGCGAGTTGGGCGTGCAGCGCGGCGTCGAGTTCGAGCGGGACCAGCTCGCCCCGGTAGCTGGGCACCGGCGGCCTCGGCCGGTCGGTGGGCAGCGCCAGTTCGTCCGGCAGTCCGGCCAGGGCGCCCTTCCAGAAGGCCAGTTGGCCGGCGAGCAGGCTGTCGGGGTCCTCGTCGGAGCCGAGCAGGTCCTGCTGCCAGAGGGTGTAGTCCGCGTACTGGACGGGGAGCGGCTCCCAGCCGGGGGCGTCGCCGTCGCAGCGCGCCGCGTAGGCCGCCGCGAGGTCGCGGAAGAGCGGGTCCAGGGACCATCCGTCGCTGGCGATGTGGTGCATGACCAGGACCAGCACGTGCTCGTCGGTGCCGTCGGCGCGCAGGTAGGCGTGGAACGGCAGGTCGACGGCGGTGTCGAAGACGTGGCCGAAGACGTCGGAGACCGAGCGGTCGGTGCGGGTGAGCAGCGGACCCGTGGGTCCGGCCAGCACTTCCTGCCGCGGGACGCCGCCGGTTTCGGGGAACACCGTGCGCAGCGCCTCGTGCCGGGAGACCACGTCACCGAGCGCGGCCTCCAGCGCCGCCGTGTCCAGGCGGCCGCGCAGCCGCAGGGCGAGCGAGACGTTGAAGGAGGCGCTGGGGCCCTCGACCTGGCCGACGAACCAGAGCCGGCGCTGCGCGAACGAGAGCGCGAGCGCCTCGGGGCGCGGCTGCGGCCGCAGGGCCGGCCGGGTCCGGTCACCGGAGAGGCGCTCGCCCAGTTCGGCGACCGTCGGCGCCTGGAACAGGTCGGCGATCCCCATCTCCAGGCCGAGGACCGCGCGCGCCCGGCTGGCCAGCCGGGTCGCCAGCAGCGAGTGGCCGCCCAGCGTGAAGAAGTCGTCGTCGATCGAGACCGAGCCGACGCCGAGCACCTCGGCGAACAGCCCGCACAGGATCTCCTCCCGCGGGTCGCGGGCGGACCGGCCCGCCGTCCCGGACGCCAGGTCCGGGACGGGCAGCGCCTTGCGGTCGACCTTCCCGTTCGCGTTCAGCGGCAGCGCGTCCAGCACCACCACCGCGGACGGGACCATGTAGACCGGCAGCGAGGCGGCGGCGAACCGCCGCAGCTCCAGGGCCAGTTCGGGTACCTCACCGGAGGGCGTGCAGTAGGCGACCAGCCGCAGATCGCCGGGGCGGTCCTCGCGGGCCATCACCATGAGCTGCCCGACGCCCTCGTGCCGTCCCAGCACCGCCTCGATCTCGCCGAGTTCGATGCGGAAGCCGCGCAGCTTGACCTGGCCGTCGACCCGGCCCTGGAACTCCAGCACGCCGTCCGCGCGCCAGCTCACCAGGTCACCGGTCCGGTACATCCTCTCGCCGCTGCCGAACGGGCAGGCCACGAAGCGTTCGGCCGTCAGCGCGGACCGGTTCCAGTAGCCGCGCGCCAGCCCGGCGCCCGCCACGTACAGCTCACCGGGCGCGCCGGCCGGGACCGGCTGCAAGCCGGCGTCCAGGACGTAGAGCCGCATGTGGTCCAGCGGGCCGCCGATCGGCACCCGCACCCCGGTCAGATCCGCGCCCGACAGCTCCTGGAAGGTGGCGAACGTGGTGGCCTCGGTCGGGCCGTAGACGTGGGCGAGCAGCAGGTCGGGGCAGGCCTCGCGAACCCGGCGCATCAGGCTGGGCGACGCGGCCTCCCCGCCGGTGGAAACCGTCCGCAGGCCGGCGAAGGACTCGGGGCTCTCCTCGGCGACCAGGTCGAAGAGCGCCTTGGTGAGGAAGAGACCGGTCACCTGGTGACGCGCGACCACCTCGCGCAGCCCCGACGCGTCGAGGCTTCCCGGGGGTGCGACCACGACCGCGCCGCCCGAGAGCAGCGGCACCCAGATCTCGTAGGTCGCCGCGTCGAACGCGTGCGGCGAGTGCAGCAGGATCCGGTCGTGCGAGCCGTCCGCCCAGCGGTGGTCGGCCGCCAGGTCGGCCACGTCGCGGTGCCGGACGGCCACGCCCTTGGGCAGACCCGTCGATCCGGAGGTGTACATCACGTAGGCGAGCTGGTCCGGGTGGACGGTGACGAGCGGATCGGCCGTCAGCTCGGGCAGGGCGTCCGTCAGGCGCACCACGTGCGCCGTGTGCTCGAACCCGACCTCGGCCCGGTCCGTCAGCAGCACGGCGGCGCGGGTGTCGGCGACCACCAGGGCCATCCGCTCCGGCGGGAAGCTGGTGTGCATCGGCACGTAGGCGCCGCCGGCCTTGACGATGGCCAGGGTGGCCACCACCACGTCCGCCGAGCGCTCCATCAGCATCGCCACCGGCGTCTCGGGCCCGACGCCCAGGGCGATCAGGTGGTGCGCGAGCCGGTTCGCCCGCGCGTTGAGCTCCGCGTAGCTGAGGTCGACCTCGCCCGCGACCGCGACGGCCGCGGGAGTACGCGCCACCTGCGCCTGGAACAGCTGCGCCAGCGAGGCTGCCGCCACCGCGGGCGCCGTGGTCGCGTTCCACTCGGTGAGGATCCGCGACCGCTCGTCCTCCCCCAGGATGTCGATCCGCCCGATGGTGGTCCGCGGGTCGGCGGCGGCCGCCGCCAGCAGCCGGCCGAGGCGGACGGTCATCGCCTCGACCGTTCCCTCGTCGAACAGGTCCGCGGTGTACTCCACCGAGCCCGTGATCCCGGCGGGGGCGCCGTCCGGGCCGAACACCTCCTCCATGCCGATGTTGAGGTCGAACTTGGCGACCCTCATCCCGATCGGCTCGGCCGAGGTCTCCAGACCGGCCAGGTCGAGCCGCGCGGGGTCGTTGTTCTGCAGGACCAGCAGCACCTGGAACAGCGGGTGCCTGGAGAGCGAGCGGACCGGGTTGATCTCCTCCACCAGCCGCTCGAACGGAACGTCCTCGTTGGCGTGGGCCTCCAGGTGCGTCTCGCGGACCTGCGCCAGCAGCGCCGCGAACGTCGGGTCCCCGGAGGTGTCCGTGCGCAGCACCAGGGTGTTGACGAAGAATCCGACCAGGTCGTCCAGCGCGTCGTCGGAGCGGCCCGCGACCACGGACCCGATCGGCACGTCCGTGCCGGCGCCCAGACGGGTGAGCAGCGCCGCCAGACCCGCCTGCAGCACCATGAACAGGGTCACCCGGTGGCTGCGCGCAACGCCGAGCAGGGCAGCGTGCAGTTCGGGGCCGAAGCGGAAGCCGAAGGCGTCGGCCTCCTTGCTCGGCACCGGCGGCCGGGGGCGGTCCGTCGGAAGCGTCAGCTCCTCGGGTATCCCGGCCAGGTTCCCGCGCCAGTAGTCCAGTTGACGGGACAGCAGGCTGTCCGGGTCGGTGTCGCTGCCCAGCAGCTCGCGCTGCCATGCGGCGTAGTCCGCGTACTGCACCGGCAGCGGCTCCCACCTGGGAGCCCCGCCCGCGCACCGCGCCGTGTACGCAGCCGCCAGATCGCGCAGGAACGGCCCCTGCGACCAGCCGTCGCCCGCGATGTGGTGGAGCACCACCAGCAGCACGTGCTCCTCGGCACCCAGGCCGAAGACCGTGACCCGGATGGGCAGTTCGGTCCGCAGGTCGAAGGTGCAGGCCGCGGCCGCGTCGCGCAGTGTCGGATAGTCCTCCGGTGAGCAGTCGACCGCCTCGAAGCGCGGCTGCGCCTCGTGGGACGGCACGACCTGCTGCACGGGAACACCCGCGAGAACCGGGAACACCGTGCGCAGCGCCTCGTGCCGCTCCACGACATCGGCCACCGCGTCCCGCAGCGCGGGGATGTCCAGCCCGCCGCGCAGACGGACGGCGAACGGCAGATTGTAGAGCGGGCTCGGCCCCTCGATCTGGTCGACGAGCCAGAGGCGCTGCTGCGCGAACGAAACCGGAATCACGATTCTTCCTTCACATCACTGAGCAGGAGGTGTCAGACGGCGGAGGCTGCGGGGAGCACGCTGGGCTTGCAGTCCAGGACGTCGACGGGCTCGCCCATCACGACGGCGATCTTGCGGTCACCGCTGAAGGGGTCGCGGCCGTGCGTGGCGAGGATGTTGTCCACGAGCATCACGTCGCCCTGCTGCCAGGTCTCCCGCACGGTGGCGGCCGCGTAGGCCGCGTTGATCGTCTCCACGTCCTCGCGGGTGAGCGGCTCGCCGTCGCCCATGCCGGTGTTGAACGGCAGGCCGTCGGAGCCGAACAGCTCGGTCATCGCCTCGCGGATGTCCGGCTCCAGCGACCACTCGTTCCAGAACGCCATGTGGTTGAACCACACCTCGTCGCCGGTGACCGGGTGGGTGATCGTCCCCGGGCGGAGCTGGCTGGTGCGCAGCGAGCCGTCCTCACGCCACTCCATGGCGATGTGGTTCTCCGCGCAGTACTCGGCGACCTTCGCCGGGTCGTCGGTGGCGAACGCGGTGCGCCAGTCCAGCGAGACGTACTCGGAGTAGTTGCGGGTGAGCGTCCAGCCGGACGACTTCATCCGCTCCACCAGCCGCGGCGGCAGGGCGTCGAGCACCTTGCGGACGTCCGCGGTCGGGGTGGCGCCGCCCACCGGCGGGGCGATCAGGCAGGCGAAGAGCAGCAGACCGGGGAAGGTCAGCGTGTAGCTGTTCTCGTTGTGCATGTGGATCGACTGCGCGGGCGGCAGGTCGGTGGACGAGGAGACGCCGTTGCCGAAGTCGCTGCGCGGGGTGGCCTTCTCGCGGTACGGGGTCCGGGTGGGGACCAGGATCTCGCGGATCCTGGCGACGTCCGCACTGTCCGCGACGGGCAGGCCGCGCAGGAACACCACGCCGTACTCGTGCAGGCCCGCCCGCAGGTCGGGGGCGGCCGTCTCCAGCCAGGCGCACGCCGCGTCCATGTCCGTCACGCCGGACACCTGCGTCAGGGCCGGCCGGCCCGGGTTGATCTCCCAGTTCAGCATGGCCGGGTCACTGCCGCTCGAGCGTCGCGACGAGGCTGGCCGGACGGATGTCGGTCCAGTTCTTCTCGATGTAGCCGAGGCAGCCCTGGCGGGTGTCCTCGCGGTGGGTGGCGAACCAGCCCTCCGGCACCTCGATCCAGGCCGGCCAGAGCGAGTGCTGGTTCTCGTCGTTCACCAGCACCAGGTACTTGCTGTTGTCGTCCTCGAATGGGTTCGTCATGGTGGTGACCTCCTTGGTTGAGTCGAATCTATGGGCGCCGCGGTGCGGACATCCGGCAGAAGAGCAGGCAGAAAACCGGTGGCTCAGCGGGCGATCAGGCGCACCGGGAAGTGGTCGAGCCCGAAGTTGATGATCGAGCGGTTGTGCACCGGCGGCCCGGTCGGCACGATCTGCGCGACGCGCTCCAGCGCGGCCGAGAACAGCGCGCTGAGCTCGGCCTTCGCCAGCGGCGCGCCGATGCAGTAGTGGGCGCCCAGGCCCAGCGCCAGGTGCCGGTTGGGCGACCGGTCGAGGATGATCTCGTGCGGCCGGTCGAAGGCCGCGGGGTCGCGGTTGGCCGCCCAGGTCCAGACGACGACCCGGTCCCCTTCGCGGACCTGGTGACCGCCGAGCACCACGTCCCGGCTGGCGGTGCGCAGCGTGTGCAGGCCGACCGAGGTCCAGCGCAGCAGCTCGTCCAGCGCGGGGCCCATCTCGGCCTCGCCGGACTGCAACTTCCGCCACAGCTCCGGATGCTGAGTGAGCGTCAGCAGGCCCATGGCCGCCGTGTGGCGCACGGTCTGGACGCCGCCGACGACGATGTTGTCCAGGTTGAGGACGACGTCCTCCACGGGCAGCAGCCGGCCGCCGACCCGGTAGGTGGCCATCTTGCTGATCAGGTCGTCGCCCGGCTTGGCCCGGCGCATCATCACCTGGTGCAGCAGGAACGGAATCAGCTGCTGGTGGCCGGCCCGGCGCTCCTCGGCCGTACGTCCCAGGAACGCCTGGTCGCAGACCCGGACGACCATCTCGCGGTCCTTGGCGGGGACGTCGAGCAGGTCGCACATCACCGCCAGCGGGAGCGCGGAGACGGCGTCCGACAGGTCGACCTCGCCCAGCTCCATCGCCTTGTCGAAGATCTCCCCGGCCAGCTCGGTGATGCTCCGGGAGGCGTTGCGCGCGCCGCTGGGCGAGAAGAACGGCACGGCGGGGGTGCGGAGTTCACGGTGCCGGGGCGGGTCGGACAGCGCCATCATGCGGCCCGCGCCGGCCGGGGTGACGCCGACTCCGGCGCCGAGCAGCGAGCCGCCCTCCGAGCTGTACGTCGCGGTGTCCTTCAGGACCTCGCTCGCCAGGTCGTAGGAGAGCACCGACCAGACGGGACCGTCGTCGGCGGTCTCCATCCGGTGCACGGCGCCCTCGGCGCGCAGGCCGTCGACGATCTCGGCGATGTCGGGCCGGGCCCACAGCGTCGGGTCCGTCAGATCGACCCTGGTGGTGGTCATGGTGAGGCTCACTGGTGCTCCTTCAGGGAGGTCTGCGCCGAGCGGCGCCCGATGATCGAGGTCAGCAGGTCCACCGGGCCGCGGTCGTCCACGGTCGCCAGCAGGTGCCCGCCGGGGACCACCGACAGGCCGAAGTCGCCGGAGGTGTGCTGGGCCCAGCCGGCCAGCTGGCCGGGGTCGAGCATCGGGTCGCCGTCGCCCGCGATCGCGTACAGGTCGGTGTCGAGCAGCGGGGACGGCCGGTAGCGGTAGGTGTTCTTCACGTCCAGGTCGCTCTGGATGGCGGCCAGCGCCATGTCGCGCAACTCCGGTTCCGCCTCGATCAGTTCGCCCATGCCCGCAAGCCGCAGCAGGTCGGCCGCGGCGCGGCCCTGCGGCATCGTGCCGGTCCAGGCGCTGGGCGGCGCGGCCGAGGCGGCCACCACCACCTGGGGGCGCAGCTCCTGCGGCAGGGCCCGGGCCACCTCGTAGCCGAGCAGGGCGCCGAAGCTCTGCCCGTAGAAGCCGAAGTCGCCGCCCAGGTGCGGGGTCAGCTCCTCGACCAGGGTGCGGACCAGCAGGTCGAAGGTGGCGGGCATCGGATCGCGCCGCCGCCCCCCGCGAGCCGGCATCCGCAGCGCCCAGACCTCGGCGAACGGGGCGATCGCGTGGGCCAGTCGGCGGTAGGCGGTGGCGTCACCGCCGGCGTGCGGGAAGCAGAACAGCCGGTACGGGCGGTGCTCCTGCGGCGCCGGCACGAGCAGCCAGTCGCCCTCGGCCCTCGGCCGCGCTCCGGTGATCACCGGACACCGCCGCCGGCGCCGACCAGCGACGGACGCTTGGCGACGCCCGCGCGGGCGGCCGTCCGGACCGACTCGGTGAAGTCGGCGAGGTCGCGGGAGTCCAGCAGGTGGCGCAGCTGGAGCTCGGCGTTGAGCTTGCGGCGCAGGATGTGCACGACGCGCAGCGCGGCGAGCGAGTGGCCGCCCAGCGCGAGGAAGTCATCGGTCGGCTCGACGGTGGCCAGGCCGAGGACGGTGCGCCAGACGTCGGCGACCTGCTCGTCCAGAGAGGCGTCCGCGGCGGGCGCGGCGGCGGCCGGTGCGGCGGCCGGGATCGGCAGGGCGGCGTGGTCGACCTTGCCGTTGGGGGTGAGCGGCAGCGCGTCCAGGATGGTGACGCCGGAGGGGATCATGTGCGCGGGCAGCACCGCGCGCAGGTGGTCCAGGATGCCCGCGGCCGTCGGGGAGGCCGTGCCAGTGGTGACGTAGGCGATCAGCCGCTGGTCGCCGGGGGCGCTCTCGTGCACCGTGACGACGCCTTCGGCGACCTCCGGGTGCCGGGTCAGGGCGCCCTCGATCTCGCCGAGCTCGATCCGGTAGCCGCGCAGCTTGATCTGCCGGTCGACGCGGCCCGCGTACTCCAGGACGCCGCCGGCGGCGATCCGGGCCCGGTCGCCGGTGCGGTACATCCTTGCCCCGCCTCCGGCCGGGTCCGCGACGAAGCGCTCGGCGGTCAGGCCCGGGCGGTTCACGTAGCCGTGGGCGACGCCCGGCCCGGCGATGTAGACCTCGCCGGTCACGCCGTCGGCCACCGGCCGCAGCGCCTCGTCCAGCACCCGCACGCTCACGCCGGGCAGGGCGGTGCCGATGTGCGGTCCCTCACCGGTGATCCAGGCGGCCGTGGAGTCGACGGTGCACTCGGTGGGGCCGTAGAGGTTGAGCGCCTCGATGCCACCGGTGGCGATCTCCTGCCAGGTGCTCGCGGGAACCGGCTCGCCGCCCATGAAGAGGCGCGGGGTGCGTCCGGTGAGCGGCTCGCGCAGCAGCTCCCAGTGCGAGGGGGTCAGGTCCAGGTCGGTGACGCCGTGCTCGTCCAGCAGGGCGGCCAGCGCGACCGGGTCGGTGCGCCGCGCGTCGTCGATGACGACCAGGGTGTCGCCGCGGCAGATCCGCGCCCACTGCTGGACGGAGGCATCGAAGGAGACGCTCGCGTTCCAGCCCACCACGCCCGCCTCGGGGCGGTACATGCCGTTCTCCTCCAGGCCCGCCAGCAGCGAGGCGACATTGCCGCGGCTGACCTCGACGCCCTTGGGCCGGCCGGTGGACCCGGAGGTGTAGATGACGTACGCGGGGTCCAGCGCGGTGAACGCCACAGCCTCGGCCGGGGCATGCGCCGCCGCCGTGCGGAGCGTCGCGACGCCCTCCGGCAGCGTCACGGCTGCCGCGTCCGCGGTGATCAGCAGCGAGATGCCGGAGTCCGCGGCCATGTAGGCGAGGCGGTCCTGCGGGTACGAGGGGTCGAGCGGCACGTACGCCGCCCCCGCCCGCCACACCGCGAGCAGCGCCACGACGAGCTCCGCGGTCCGGGGCAGGTGCACCCCGACCCGGTCGCCGCGCCCGATGCCCCGGCTCTGCAGCGCCCCGGCGAGTTCGGCGGTACGGCGCTCCAGCGCGGCGAAGGTCAGCTCACCGTCGACGGCGCGCACGGCGGCCCGGTCGGGGGTGGCCTCGGCGGCCTTCAGGAAGCGGGTCAGTGCGTCGGTGTGGGTCATCGCGAGAACCTCTGCTCGGTGGTGTGCTGCATGTCGGTGGTCGCGGCCATCTCCTGGAGGGCGGCCGCGTAGGCGTCGATGAACCGGTCGGCGAGGGCGTCCGGGACCACGGACCGCTGGTGGTCCACGGCCAGCAGCACGCGGTCCGAGACCGGGTCCTGGATCAGCGAGGCGCCAAAGGCGAAGCTGTTGGGCTCGTGGCGCAGGGTCGGCTCGCAGCCGATCCGACCGTCCACGATCTGCGCCGAGCCCAGCTGCCCGAGGGCGTGGAAGCGCAGGTAGCCGAACTGGCTGTCCAGCTGGGTGTCGGACATCAGCCGGGCCAGCCGGGCGAACGGCACCCGGCGGTGCGGCATCATGTCCAGCTCCTCCTGGTGCACTGTGCGCACCAGGCCCAGCAGGTCGTCGCCGGACGGCTCGCAGACCAGCGGAACGGTGTTGAGGAACAGGCCGTAGGTCTCGATGCCGCCGCGGCGCTCCAGTCGCCCGTTCATCGCCAGGCCGGTGGTGACCTTGGTCAGGCCGGTGATCTGCTGGAGGGCCCGCATGTGGGCGGCCAGCGCGACCGACTTGATCGGGACGCCGGCGGCGTCGGCGACCTTGCGCAGCTGCTCCGGTGCGTCGGGCAGCACGCGCTCGACGGTGCGGGGCAGGTCGTGCGCGTCGCCCGCACCCGTCCACAGGGCGCCGCTGACGCCGGCGAGCTTCTGGCGCCAGTACGCCAGCGACTGCTCGTCCTTCGCCGCCTCGCGCTCGACCGCCACGAAGTCGCGGAAGGTGGAGCCGGGGGGCGCGGCGGGCGCGCTGGCCGGGTCGGCCGCGAGGGCGGCGTGCCGGTCCAGCAGCTCGGCGAGGAAGGAGGTGAAGCTCCAGCCGTCCAGGATGGCGTGGTGCTCGGAGATGGTGAGCTGGAAGACGGCGTCCTCCAGGCGCTGCACCGTGATCCGGAACAGCGGCGGCTCCATCAGGTCGAACGGCGTGCCGCGGTGCTGGTCGAAGACGGTGTGGACGGCGGCGTCCTGGGCCTGCGCGTCGGCGCCGCGCAGGTCCTCGAAGCCGACGGGCAGCGGCAGTTCGCCGTACACCAGCTGGAGCGGCTCGTCGTAGCCGGAGATGTCCAGGCCGGTGCGCAGCACGGGGTGCCGCGTCATGACCTCGGCGACCGCCCGGCGGAACGCTTCCTCGTCGAGGTCGGAGGCGATCCGGTAGCTGTTGACGTTGTGGTAGCTGTCGGTCGACCCGGCGATCTCCATGTGGAAGATCATGCTGAGCTGCATGGAGACCATCGGATAGGCGTCCGCCAGGCCCTCCGGCAGCTCGGCCCGGATCGCGTCGTCCAGCAGTGCGAACGGCACGTTGTCACCGGCGCTACCCGCGACCGGGCGGGCCAGCGGGACGAGGGCGGCGATGGTCGGGGCGTTGAAGACGTCCCGCAGCGAGACCGCCCAGCCCTGGTCGTGCAGCGCGCCGGCCATCTGGACGGCCCGGATCGAGTCGCCGCCGAGGTGGAAGAAGTCGTCGTGGACGCCTATGTCGGCAACGTCCAGCACCTGCGACCAGACGGCGGCGAAGAGCACCTCGGCCGGCGTGCGGGGCGCGACGTGCTCGCCCTGCGCCACCGTGCGGACGCCCGGGGCCGGCAGCGCGGCCCGGTCGACCTTGCCGTTGACCGTCAGGGGCAGCGTCTCCAGCACGGTGACGCTGGCCGGGATCATGTAGTCGGGAAGCGAGCGGGACAGGAACTCCCGTACGCCGTCCGGTGATCCGCCGGTGACGTAGGCCGCCAGACGCTGGTCGTGCACGGTCACCACGCAGGCGTCCACGTCCGGGTGCGCGCTCAACGCGTTCTCGATCTCGCCCAGTTCGATCCGGAAGCCGCGCAGCTTCACCTGGAAGTCCGCGCGCCCCACGTACTCCAGGCCGCCGCCGGGCAGCCGCCGCGCCACGTCGCCGGTGCGGTACATCCGGGCGCCCGGCGTCCCGCCGAACGGGTCCGCGACGAAGCGTCCGGCCGTCAACTCGGGCCGCCCCCAGTAGCCGTGGGCCAGGCTGCCGCCGCCGATGTACAGCTCACCGGGGACGCCCACCGGGCAGGGCCGCAGCCAGTCGTCGAGCACCATCGTGCTCAGGTGCGGCATCGGGGCGCCGATCAGGCTGCGCTCGAAGCCGTCCGCCGTGCCGACCACGTCGTGGGTGGTGACGTGGACGGTGGTCTCGGTGATGCCGTACAGGTTGCACAGCCGCGCCGGGGGCAGCGGGTCGAGGGCGAACCAGCGCTGGACGACGTCGGGGTCGAGCGCCTCACCGCCCAGCATGATCCACTTCAGCGACGGCAGCGCACGCGGGCGCTGGCGCAGGGCCGGCTCCAACTGCCGCAGCGCGGAAGGCGTCAGGCACAGGTTGGTGACGCCCTCCTCCTCCAGCAGCTCGGCGAACTCGGCGGGCGAGCGGCTCGTGACGTACGGCACCACGACCAGGCGGCCGCCGTGGTGCAGGGCGCCCCACATCTCCCAGACCGTCCAGTCGAAGGCGTAGCTGTGGAAGAGCGTCCACACCTCCTCGGGGCCGAAGGCGAAGTGCTCGGCGCCGGCCGCCATCAGGCGGCTCACGTGCTCGTGCGCGACCGCGACGCCCTTGGGCCGCCCGGTGGAGCCCGAGGTGAAGATCGTGTAGGCGACGTCGCCGGGGCGGACCGCGACGCCGGGCCGGTGGGCCGGCATGGCGGCGATCTCGGCTGCGCGCTCGGTGAGTTCGTACGTGACCCAGGGGCCCTGCGGCACCCGCTCGGGCCGGTCGGTGAGGACCAGGGACACCTCGGTGTCACCGAAGACCATCGCCGCGCGCCCGGCGGGGGCGGTCAGGTCGACCGGCACGTAGACGGCGCCGGCCTTCAGCACCGCGAGCACCGAGACCAGGATGTCCGCCGTGCGGTCCATCAGCAGCCCGACCCGGTCGCCGGCGCCGATGCCGGACGCGATCAGGGCGTGGGACAGCCGGTTGGCGCACTCGTCCAGCTCGGTGTAGCTCAGCGAGCGGGTGGCGTCGCTGAGCGCGGTGCGGCCGCCGTGGGCGTCGACCGCCTCCTCGAAGAGCTCGTGCAGGCAGCGGCCCTCGGGGATGGCGACCGGCGCGCTGGCCGCCGCCTCCCGCTCCGGGGTGGTGAGGCGCAGGATCGTCGCGTCGCAGTCGTCCAGCGCGGCCGTCAGCAGGGTCTGCCAGTCGGCGGTCATCCGGCGGACCGTCTGCGCGTCGAACAGGTCGGTGCTGTACTCGACCTCGCCGCGCAGCTCGCCGTCGTCGAAGACCGACCAGGTCAGGTCGAACTTCGTGGTGCCGTTGGAGAACACCTGGCGGTGCGCCTCGGCGGGGCCGAACTTCAGCGGCTCGTGGTCCTCGGCGTGCGCGCCGAACACCACCTGGACGAGCGGGGGGTGCTGGGCCGAGCGGTCCAGGGCCAGCTGGTCGACGATCTGGTCGAAGGGGACGTCCAGGTAGGAGTACGCGTCGAAGGCGCTGTCCTGGACCTGCTGGAGCAGCTCGCGGAAGGTCATCGTCGCGCCGAGCCGGACCCGCAGCGGCAGCAGGTTGACGAAGTAGCCGACCAGGTTCTCGAGTTCGGGCCGGTTGCGGGTGGTCACCGGCGTGCCGATGACCATGTCCTCGACGCCGGTGTAGCGGTTGAGCAGGACCGCGAAGGCGGCCAGCTGCACCATGAACGGCGTCACGCCCTCGGCCTCGGCCAGCTCCCGCACCCGCGCCGCGGTGCCCTGCGTCAGCCCGAACGGCTCGGTGTGGCCCCGGTAGGTCTGGGCCGACGGACGCGGCCGGTCGCCCGGAAGCTCCAACAGGACGGGCGCGCCGTCCAGTTCGCGCTTCCAGTGGGTCAGGTGCTCCTCGAAGGAGGCGTTCTCCTCCTCGACCGCGTAGTCGGCGTACTGGGTGGTGAGCTCCGGCAGCTCGGGCCGGCGCCCTTCGACCAACGCGGTGTAGATCTCGGCCAGTTCCTGCTCGAACACGCCTGCCGACCAGCCGTCCCACACGATGTGGTGGACGACGATCACCACGGTCGTCGCGCAGTCGCTCCGCAGCAGGGCGGACGCCCGGATCAGCGGTCCCGTCTCCAGGTCGAAGGGGGCCGCGGCCGCGGCGGCGATGACGCTCTCCGCCCGCTGCGCGCGCTCGTCCTCGGACAGCTCCCGCAGGTCGGTGACGGCGAGGGGGACGGCCGCCGGCGCGTGGACCAGCTGGCGCGGGCCCTCGGTGTGCAGGGCGAAGGTCGTCCGCAGCGCCTCGTGCCGTGCGCTCACGGCGGCCAGGGACTGCTCCAGCAGCGCCAGGTCGAGCGCTCCCGCGAACTCGAAGATCCACGGGATGTTGTAGGTCGCTGCCTCAGGGTTCCATCGGTCGAGGAACCACAGCCCCCGTTGCAGCCCCGACAGCGGGGCGATGCGGGTCACGTCTCCAGATGCGGTCAATGTCCTTCTGCCTTCCTTGGTTCCTTCGGTGTCGCGCGATGTCGCACGGTGTCGCGTCCGTACCGGCCCTACATGGCCATCAGCCGCTCGGCGATGGCGCTCACCGTCTTCGCCCTGAACACCAGGTGCGGCGGGACCCGGTGGCCGGTCTCGCGCGACAGCCGCATCGCGACCCGCACGGCGGCCAGGGAGTTGCCGCCGATCCGGAAGAAGTGGTCGTCCCGGCCGACCTCGTCGATGCCGAGGACCTCGCGCATCGCCTCGGCCACCAGCAGTTCCGCCCCGGCCAGCGCCTGCTCACCGGCGGCCGCCCTGCCGCCGCTCGACGGTGCGGGCAGCGCGCGGCGGTCGACCTTGCCGTTGGCGTTCAGCGGCAGCGCGTCGAGGATGTCGAGGGTGGCCGGAATCATGTACTCCGGAAGCCGCTGGGACAGGCAGTCGAGGATGACGTCGGCGGCCACCGGCTCGGGCCCGGTCGTGACGTAGGCGGCGAGCCGCCGGTCGCCGGGGGTCGGCTCGTAGACGGTGACCACGCATTCCCGCACATCCGCATGGCGGTTGAGGACGTCCTCGATCTCGCCCGGCTCGACGCGGAACCCGCGGATCTTGAACTGGTCGTCGATCCGCCCGGTGATCTCCAGCGTGCCGTCCGCCGTCCGGTGGCCGAGGTCGCCGGTGCGGTAGAGCCGCTCACCCGGACGGCCGTGCGGGTGAGCGACGAAGCGTCCGGCGGTGAGGCCGGGCTGCCCGACGTACCCGTACGCCAGACCGCCGCCGGCGGCGTAGAGCTCGCCGGTCACGCCGGGGCCGACCGGCTGCAGTTCGGCGTCCAGGACCTGGATGTCCTTGCCGGCCAGCGGGCGGCCGATCGGGATGGACGACGCGGTGACGTCCTCGGCGGTGACCGTGTGGCAGGTGGTGAAGCCCAGGCTCTCCACCGGGCCGTACCCGTTGCCCACCCGCAGCCCCGGGTAGGTCTCCAGCGCCTTGGCGACATGGGTCACCGAGGCGCGCTCCCCCGCGGTGAAGGCGGTCCTGACGTGGCTGAAGGTCGCCGGGAACTCCTCCAGGAGGAAGTTGAACAGGCTTGCCGACAGCTGGAGTTGGGTGACGCCGTGGCGCAGGGTCAGCTCGGAGATGGTCTGCGGGTCGGGCCGCTGGCCCGGCTGGAGCACGCAGACGCCGCCGAAGACGAGCGCGCCGTACAGCTCCAGCGCGAAGGCGTCCCAGGAGACCGGGGAGCACTGCAGCCACACCTCGTCCGAGCCGAAGCTCGCGTAGTCCTGGCCGAGGTAGGTGGTGGTCAGCGCCCGGTGCGGGACCGCAACGCCCTTGGGGCGCCCGGTGGTTCCCGAGGTGAACATGACGCAGGCCAGGTCGTCGCCGGTGGCCGGCAGCCCCGGGTCCTGGTCGGAGCAGCGGGCGACCTCCTCGGCCACCGCGTCCAGGTCGAGGAACTCGGGTCCCTGGAAGGGCGGCGCCTGGTGCCGGTGGGTGAGGACCAGCGCGGAGCCGCAGTCGGCCACCGCCCCGGCGAGCCGCTCGGCCGGGAAGTCCGGGTCGAGCAGGGTGTAGCCGGCGCCGGTCTTCAGCACCGCGAGCAGCCCGGTGACCAGGTCGAAGCCGCGCTCCACCAGGATCGCGACGACCGAGCCCCGGCCGACACCGCGGGCGGCCAGCAAGTGCGCCAGCCGGTTGGCCCGCGCGTTCAGCTCCGCGTAGGTCAGGCCCGCATCGCCGAACACCAGCGCGGTGGTGGCCGGGGTCCGCGCGACCTGCGCCTCGAACAGGCTGTGCGCCGGCGCCTCGACCGCGACGGCGAGGGTGGACATCCAGCTGTCGCAGAGCTCCGCCATCGTCGCCTCCTCGAACAGGTCGCAGTCGTACTCGAAGCGGCCGGTGAAGTCGGTCCCCCGGTCGTCCACCGAGATCGACAGGTCGAACCGCGACACGGCGTTGCTGTGGATCGCCCGGGAGACGGAGGTGCCGTCGATGGTCAGCGGGCGGGTGTCCAGCGGGTGCAGCTCCAGCAGGACCTGGCAGAGCGGGTCGCGATCCTCACGGTCCGCCAGCACCAGGCCGGTGATCTCGTCGTAGGGGGCGTCCTGGTGGCGGTACCCGCCGATCGAGACCTCGCGCACATGGCGCACCAGCTCGCGGAACGAGGCGCCGGACTCGACCTTCAGGCGCAGCGGCAGCAGGTTGATGAAGTAGCCGATCATGCCGGACAGTTCGGTACGACTGCGGACACTCACCGGCGCCCCGAGGACCATGTCGTCCTCGCCGGAGCGGCGGTGCAGCGTCAGCGCGAGACCGGCCAGCAGCACCATGAACGGCGTGGCGTCCTCGCTGCGCGCGAACTCGCGCACCGCACGCGCGACCGGCCTCGCCATGGCGAACGAGTGGTGCGCGCCGCGGAACTCCGGGAACTCCGGGCGCGGGTGGTCGGTCGGCAGCACGGGCGACTTCGGGGCGTCCCGCAGGTGCTCGGCCCAGTAGTCGAGTTGGCCGCTGTCGTCCTGCTCCTCGTACTGCTGGGCGCTGTAGTCGGCGTACTGCGCCGGGAGTTCGGGCAGCATGTGCGGCCGCCCCTCGCGCAGCGCCTCGTAGATCTCCTGGAGCTCGTTCTCCAGGACCGGCAGCGACCCCTCGTCCCAGGTGATGTGGTGGACGACCAGCACCAGGGTGAGCGCGCCGTCCGGGGTGCGGATGGCGTGGGCGCGCAGCAGCGGACCGGTCTCCAGGTCGAACGGAAGGGTCGCGGTCGCCTCGACCAGCGCGCCGATCCGCTCCGCCGGGGCGTCGGTGACCTCGAAGGGCACCGGCATCCGGTCGTGGATGATCTGCTGAGGGCCGGACTCACCGAGCAGGAAGGTGGTCCGCAGGCTCTCGTGCCGGGAGGTGATGATCTCCAGAGCCGCGTGCAGCAGCTCGGGATCGGCCGGACCGGCGAACCGGAACACCCACGGCACGTTGTAGGTGGCCAGACCGGGGTTCCACTGCTCCAGGGTCCACAGGCCGCGCTGGAACTTCGACAGCGGGGCCTCCCGCAGCCCGGCCCGGGTCAGCGGCGGGCGCTCGCCGCCCTCCGCGGCGGTCACGGCCGCGGCGAACTCCGAGAGCGTCGGCGCGTCGAAGATCGTGTAGGGCGAGATCATGCCGAACACGTCGAAGACCCGGCCCACCACCCGGACGGCCGTCAGCGAATCGCCGCCGAGGTGGAAGAAGTTGTCGTTGGCGCCGACCTCCGGAACGCCCAGGATGTCGGACCAGACCGCAGCGATCAGCTGCTCCGCCGGTGTGCGCGGCGGCAGGTAGCCGCGGCGCTCGGCCGCCTGGGCACCGGGCACCGGCAGCGCCGCGCGGTCGATCTTGCCGCCCGCCGTCAGCGGGAACTCGTCCAGCACGGTGAGGCTCGCCGGGATCATGTGCTCGGGCAGCCGCTCGGCCAGGAAGCCCCTGACCTCGGTGTACTCCGGCGACGCGCCGACGGTCCCGGTGGCGTAGGCCGCCAGGCGGCCGTCGTGGGCGACCACCACGCAGCCGGCCACGCTCGGGTGGGCGGCCAGTGCCTCCTCGATCTCGCCCGGCTCGACGCGGAACCCGCGGATCTTCACCTGGTGGTCGCTGCGCCCGACGAACTCCAGGCCGGCGCCCTCCGAGGCGCGGCGGACCACGTCTCCGGTGCGGTACATCCGTGCGCCGGGGGCGTCGGAGAAGGGGTCGGCCACGAAGCGCTCGGCGGTCAACGCCGTCCGGCCCCAGTAGCCCTGGGCGACGGCCGGGCCGCCGATGTAGAGCTCGCCGGCGGTGCCCGCCGGGCACGGCCGCAGCTTCTCGTCCAGCACGTGGGTGGTGCGCGGGCCGACGGCCGCGCCGATCGGCACCAACTCCCCGTCGATGCCTGCCGAAAGGTCCTGGACGGTCGCGGTGATCGTCGTCTCGGTGGGGCCGTAGGCGTTGAACAGCGGGACGCCGGTGAGCTCGCGCCAGGCAGTGACGGTGTCGGGGTAGAGCCGGTCGCTGCCGGAGATCATCAGGCGCAGCGTCCGGGGCGCGGAGCCGTGCTCGCGCAGCGCGGTGACCACCTCCTGGAAGTACCCGGCGGACAGGTTGGCGACCGTCACGCCCTCCGCCTCCAGCAGGCCGAGCAGCTCGGCGGGCGCCAGCAGCGGCTTCGCCGGGATCACCACGCAGGCACCCGCGCTCAGCGCGGTGAGGACCTGCTCGACGGCCACATCGACGGTCGGCCGGGCGAAGTGGAGCACCACGTCGTCCTCGGTCACGCCGAACAGGGCGGCGGCGGAGGCGATGTGCACCGACAGGGCGTCGAGCGACACCAGGACGCCCTTCGGGCGGCCGGTCGTCCCCGAGGTGTAGATCAGGTACCCGGCGCAGGGAGCCGCCGCCGCGAGCGGGGCGCGCTCGCTCAGCACACCGTCCGTCAGCAGCAGCGTCGCACCGGCGTCGGCGAGGATGAACTCGGTGCGCTCGGCCGGGGCTTCGGTATCCAGCGGCAGGTAGATGCCGCCGGCCTTGAACACCGCCAGCATCCCGATGACGTAGTCGATCCGGTCACGGCTGGCGACGGCGACGACCTGGCCCGGCGCGATCTGTCCGGCGAGCGCGCCGCTCTGCTCGTCGAGCTCCTGGTAGGTGACGGTCCGGCCGTCGCGGCGCACCGCGGGCCGTGCCGGATGGCAGCGCGCCATCGATTCAAAAGGGATACCGAATGAGGACATGATTCAACCCCGCTGGATTAACGACACCGATGCAGTGTGCCGACGATATGACGCACCCGAATGTGCGAGTCGGCAGAAGAACAGGAAGAAGAACGGCAGTATCAGATGCCGGTTCAGGGCGACCAGACGTCGTCCGGGGAGATCTCACCCGGAGCGTACTTTCCGAGCGCCGAAACAATCAGCCGCATTTCCATCGAAAGGCATTCCACGAAACGGATCAGGCCGTCCTGCTGGTCCTCGGCCACCGCAAGCAGGGCCGCACGGCCGAGGCCCACCGCGGTCGCACCCAGCGCCAGGCTCTTGACCGCCCTGCCGCCCTCCCAGATCCGCCCGGAGACCAGCAGGCACGGGGGCTTCTCGCCGATCCGGCGCAGGCACTCGGCGAGCGGGAGGCCCACCTGCCCGGTGAACGCCGACGGCGCCCAGCCCGTCCCGCCCTCCGCGCCGTCCACCGTCACGGCGTCCGCACCGGCCTCGACCGCCACGCGTACCGCTTCCGCCACGTCCCGGCCGGGGATCAGCTTCACCCAGACCCTGGCCTTCGGGAAGTTGTTGCGCATCAGCCGGATCTGCTGGCGCAGGATCTCCGCCGTGAAGGTGCCGGGGCTGCTGGAACGCAGCACCCGCCCCTCGCCGAAGACCGGGTCGAGCCCGTACTGGCCCGCCATCCGGGCGGCCGCCTCGGCGTCGACCACCGTCATGCCGCCCAGGCCCGGCTTGGCGCCCTGACCCACCTTCAGTTCGAAGGCCAGGCGCCCCGAGTCGAGCAGCGGACGGGCCGCGGGGTCGCTGTAGACGAGGTTCCACACCTCCGCATCCGCGTCCTCGGTGCTCTGCTGCACGGCGACACCGCCGTCCGGCCCGTCGCCCAGGTGTTCGGTGTACGCGCGCAGCCGCCCGAGCAGCGAGCGCCCCGCGTCCTCGTCCAGCCGTCCGTACCCGTTGACCGGGACGACGTTCTCGCCGATGACCATCGGGATCCCGAGCGCTCCGGCCTGGCGGCTCAGCGCCAGACCGAGGTCGCCGCCGGCGGCCCGGGTCGAGCCCAGCGCCGACACGTACACCGGCAGCGGGGAGCTGAACCCGCCGATCACCGTGCCGAGTTCGACGTCCTGGTAGAGCGGCTCACGGCCGAGGTCGATCAGTTTCGCCAGCCGCTGCGGCATGAACACCGGCGGCACCAGGCGCATCGCGTCCAGCTGGTCGCCGGGGGTACCGCACTGCGCGCCGAACAGCACCTGCCCGTACTCCGCGGCGGGCGGGAACGCGGCGGCGGCGCCCGTTCTGGCCCGCAGCCGCACCGCCTCGCCGGGGAACCCCGGCGCCGTCAGGTCGCTCACGGCGAGACCACCCCGGGCAGCTTGGGGAAGGCGTTCGCCTGCCACACCGCGTCGAGACCGGCCACGTAGCGGGTGAGGCGCTCGACGCCGATGCCGAATCCGGCGCTGGCCGGGATGCCCTCCTTCACCAACTCCAGGTACCAGCGGTACTTCTGCGGGTTCTCGCCGGTCTCCCGCATCCGGGTGATGATCTCCGCGTAGTCGTTCGTCCGCTCGCTCCCGCTGCACAGCTCGCCGAAGCCCTCGGGGGCGATGAGGTCGAAGTTGCGCAGCACCCCGGCCTCGGTCCGGGACTCCCGGTCGTAGAAGCCCCGCGAGCCCTTCGGGTAGTCGGTGACGAAGAACGGCCGGCTGGACTTCGAGGACAGCAGCGCCTCGCCCGCCCAGTCGATCTCGGCGTCCGCGCTCTGGTCATGGCCCACCGCGTGCAGGTCGGCGACCGCCTCGGCGTGGGTGGTCCGGGCGAACATCCCCTGGACCAGGTCGGCGAAGGCGTCCACGTCCCGGCCGAGCGCCGCGAACTCCTCGGGCAGCGCCGCGATCGTGCGCTGCACCATGTGCACGACGAGGTCCTCGACGAGCTGGATGATCTGCTCCCGCGAGGCCCCCGCCACCTCCACGTCGAGCTGGTGGAACTCGGCGAGGTGGCGGCTGGTGTTGGCGGTCTCCAGCGGCTCCAGCCGGACGTTGGGCGCGATGCAGAAGATCTTGTCGAAGGCCAGCAGGGAGGCCTGCTTGTACAGGATGGCGCTGGTCATCAGCTTGTAGCGGTGGCCGTAGAAGTCGATGTCGACCTGCTTCGAACCACGGCCACCGGGGTCGGTGACCGGCCCGATGACCGGCGGCAGCATTTCGGTGAACCCGGCCGACGTCAGGTACTCGCGCGCGGCGGCGAGCAGCTGGTTCTGGATGCGCAGGGTGCTGCGCGTGGCCGGGGACGACAGGTGAGCGCGGGGGTCTCCCGGCTGCGTGGGCCCATCCTCGATCATGGCGTCTTGTCCCAATCTCTCATGGTGAATCATCGCGAAACGGATATTCCGGCACCGGCCGGCGCCTCGTAGGCCCGCCGGTCGAAGGTCCTCTGTACGTAACTCAGCGCGCCCAGCAGCTCCGAGGAGCCGAGGATCGGCGACCGGCCCTTCTCGACCATCGAGGCGATCGGCATCGACCCGGCGGTGGCCCAGTGCAGCCGCCCTCCGGCGTCGAGGCGGCTGCGGGAGCGCCCGGCGTTGTCCGGGTGCAGGCAGTACGGAACGTCCAGGTAGCCCTTGGCGAAGGCGCGGACCAGCGCCCGTCCGACGTCCTCGCCGAGTTCCAGCACGGCGTCGACCAGCGCACGCGCCTCCGCGTAGAGGCCGGTGTCGGGGACGCTGGCGTGTGCCCCCGCCCGCCGCTCCTCCGCCGCCACGCCGGCCGCGCTCTCCAGCGCCCGCACGTTCTCCGCGACCGTGGGGATGCGGTGCGCCTCGGCCGTCGTCTTCACGATCAGCCGGGCCGCCCCCGTCCGCACCGACAGCCGGGCCGCCTCGTCGAGCAGCAGCTGGGCACCGCCGGGCGACTGCGGGTACACGCCCATGTAGGCGTAGACGACGACGTGCCAGTCGATGTCCGCCAGCAGCTCGGCGGCGAGCCGCGACAGCGCCGCGACGGCCTCCTCGTCCTGGTGGATGTTCGCCTGCTGCGCGTAGCTGAGCGAGATGCTGCGCAGCCCGTGCTGCCGGAAGAACAGCCCCTCCAGCACGCTGATCGCCACCAGCAGGCTCGGCGGACAGAGCTGGCCCATCATGCAGCCGCCGAAGGTCTCCAGATGCGGCTCCAGCCCGGTGCCCCGGACCGAGGCCAGCAGCTCGCAGCACCGCTCCCAGCTGGCCACCGCCTCCCGCAGCGGGGCCCGGCTGTAGGGCAGGCAGTACGAGACCGGACCGCCCTCGGTCGCGTCCAGGCCCGCCGCCAGCAGCGCGGCGAAGATCGCCTCCGGCCGGGCGGACCCGTGCCGGACCTGGACCGGGAAACCCGCGTCCGCGATCCCGCTCAGCACCGCTCTGGTCACACCGGCCTCGTACGAGACGATCGGGTAGCCGTTGAGGCCGACGCCCTCGTCGATCGCCCGCCTCGCCGCGGCGATCTCGCCCGTCCTGGTGTAGCTGTCCAGCGTGATCGTGCCGACCGTGGTGGCCGCCGCCCGCCGGGTGGCGGCCAGGCCGTCCCGCATGACGAGGGGATCGCTCATCCCCATCCGCGGCTGCACCACCAGCTCGCCCGCTGCTCTGGCCTGCGCGACGAAGCGCCCGAACCCCGTCACAGCAGCACGCGCGTGGACAGGGACTCCAGGAACTCCAGGAACGCCTCCACCGAGGCGCCCTCCTCGAAGACCCCGTCGAACCCCGCCGCGCGCAGCGCCCTGGCCGAAGCCCCGTCGCCCACCCCGGCGATGCCCAGCTTCCCGCCGATCACGATCGGCGTTCCCATCAGCTCGGGGCAGGACCGCAGCCCGTTGATCACCCGCATGCCGTCGTTGAACCCGTGCCCGTTGACGCTGCTGACAACGATCAGATCCGGCTCCGCACGCCGGCATTCCTCGACAACGAGCTCATCGGGAACGCAGGCGCCCAAATTGGTCACCCGGTGACCGAGCTCCTCCAACAGCAATTGCAGGAACACCAGATTCCAGGTGTGGGAATCCGAGACCATGGACGTCACAATGACATCCAGCTCACGGTGCCCGACTCTCTCGCACTCCATGACAGAACCCTCGTCGATAGTCGATTGGTGGTGAATTCGTCAGCCCGCCAGCGCCGTGAGGACCGGGAACTCGTGTCGTCCGGCCGCCGCCGTGGACCAGCGGTTGCGTTCCTCCCGGCACAGGACGCGGAACAGGTTCAGCACGGTGAACCGGACCCCGTCGTGAGCCGCCGCGCCCTCCGCCGCACGGATCACACCCCGGGAGAACAGCTCGTGGACGGCCTCCAGGCACTCCTGGACCGGCCGGCCGGTCATCAGGACCGCCTCCTCCACCGACCAGCCCTGCTCCTCGTCCGCCAGCCTCGCCAGCAGCGCACGTTGACGAGGCGCCAGCGCCCTCAGCGTGCGGTTCAGCGACTCGCGGACGTCCCCGCGCTCGCAGGACGTCACCGGCGGCGCGGCCAGCGCGAACGGGCTGCCCGTCAACCGCTCCATCAGCTGACCGGGCGACTGCACCGCCGTCCAGCCCGCCGCGAACTCCAGCGCGCGGGGAAGCCCGTCCAGGTACCTGCACAGCTCGGCGATCACCGGCGCCTCGTGCTGCCCCAGCGTGAAGCCGGGCCTCAGCCGCCGCATGTGCGACACCAGCAGCCGCACCGACCCGACCGCGCCCAGAGCCGACACGTCACCGTCCTGGCCGGCCACCGGCGTCTCCAGCGGCGCCAGCGGGATCACCTGCTCACCGTCGAGCCCCTGCGGAGCCCTGGAGGTGATCAGCACCCGCAGCCCCGCGCAGCGATGGAACAGCTCGTCCAGCATCGCGGGGTTCACGCCGCCGTCGGCACCGTCCAGCACCAGCAGCGTCGGCCGGGTGTCGATCAGCTCGGCCAGCCCGTCGAACCGCCCGTGCGCCAAGGCCGAACCCCCGCCCACCACCTCCCGCTCGCCGCAGGGCGTCCACTGCACCGACCACTGCACCGCGTCATGAACCCGCCAGGCCACCTCAAGCGCGAGCCTGCTCTTGCCCACCCCGTCCAGCCCGACCACCGACACCAGCCGGTCACCGTGCACGGTGAGCGCCTCGAACAGCGCCTCGGTCTCCGCCTCCCGCGCCACCATCGCGTTCCGCGCGGCCGGCGGCGCCACCGGCTCGGAAGCGAACTCCCGCTGCCTGGCCGCCGCCTCGAAGGACGATCGCGTCCGCCCCTCGATCCGCAGCGCGTCGGCGAGCAGCCGAACCGTCTCGTGCCTCGGCCGCCGCACCCGCCCGGTCTCCATGTCCCGGACCGCCCGCACACTCAGCGTCGCGTAGTCGGCCAGGCTCTGCTGCGTCAGCCCGGCCCGTTCGCGCCGGATCTTGAGCAGCTCACCAAAACTCGATACCGGCTGACCACCATCCATGCCGCTCTCCTCGTACGTCTGCCGACAACCCCACCGGGGCCGTACGGCCACCCGGCCGGTTCCCCTGCTGCCAGATGCTCCACGCAACGGATCTACGGCAGATCGACGGTCGATCTCCACCCCGGATATCGACCCCGCAGAACCGGCCGACTGCGCACCGTGAGCAATCGGTCACCACGCCGCGCCGCGACGCACTCCCCAGCATCTGACCTTCAGTCAAAACTGCATGAAGGGCAGCCGATTGGGAATCCTCCCCCCAGCAGAAGCACCCCTCGACATCATCGCCGCGAACCACAGAGGTGGCCCCACATGAACGATGCGCACGCACGTACCGGAGGAACGCTGCTCCTGGCCCTCGCGCTCCTGGCGCTGTCCTTCGGCGCCATCGCGCTCGCGGTGGTGCTGCACGAGATCCTGACCACGCTACTGCTGACGGCATGTGCGGCCGGGTTGATCGCCGCCGGCGTCCGGCTCCTGGGCAGGACAGGCGGGGCACGCTGAGTTTCGAGCCGGCGGCGGGCGCCGACCGGGCGGCAGGACATGAAAAGGCCAGGTCAGACGGTGTCTGACCTGGCCTCGCGTCACGTGGGGCGCCAGGGGCTCGAACCCTGAACCTACGGATTAACAGTCCGGGAGTACCCGCAGCGTCACCGTCCCAGGTAGGTGCCGGTTGATGCCGCCAAGTGTCGCCAAATCCGACGTTTGGGCAGATTCAGACACCATGTAGAGCCTGGCTGCGACTCCCGAGCGACCGCGACAAGGCAGCGACGTGCCGCACTGTGCCGCGAAGTCCGAAGGTGTTCGGATGGTAGGTCGAGGATCTTGCCACGCGGATCTTCACCTTCCTGGATAACAAGATCCATTGTCAGGCGTGTCCGCATCGCGGGGGTCACCTCAGGATGTCCAGGGCTGCGGGCCTGGCAGGATCGATCCATGTAGAGGAGTCAGCCCTGCAGCCGGTCGGCTGCGGCCCTGGCCAGTGCCTGTGAGAGGTTGCTGTCCCCGGCGGACGGGCTGCCGAGGGTGGTGGTGATCACCGTCGCGAGTGCCGCCCCCTTGCGGATGGAGATCATTTGGGCAATGACTTCGGCTGGCCCTGTGCCCGAGGTCATTTGGATGCCGTAGGACTGATCGCCGAGGGTAGGCACGGTTATTGAGGTGATCGTGACGGTGGTGCCGTTGACGGTGCGGGTCTTGGGGCACTGTGTAAGCGAGACGGTCAGGCGATCAAGTGCCGTGCGGGCCTGCGCCGTTGTGGTGGTGGTGATCGTCTCATCGATGAGTGGATGGGTCGCATCCTTCGAGAACTCCACTGCTGCTGTTGGCGTGTTGCTACCGCTGACAGCGGAGTTGACACCAACGGTGCAGGCTGATGGCTGACTCGCCGACTGGATTGGAAGTGGCATGTTGTCGGTGCGGTTGGCGAGTTGATAGCCACTGGGCATGTCCGCCGGGGTGAGGAGCATGGCGGTCTGCGCAGGGGTAGTGGCCTGAGGGGTCGGACCGAGGCTTCGGCTACAGCCGACCAGGAGGCCGAGGGCCATGATGGCAACAACAGTGGCGCTGGCAGCGCGGGCGCAGTGCATGATTCCTCACACGAGATCGGCGTGCGGACAAAGGCAGTTGTGCTCAGCGGTCGAGACGTTCGCCCCGGAGCAGGGCGCGTGTTGGTCGGCTGGCAAGTCGTAGCGGCACCGGGGCCACAGTGTCGGAGGTGCGGACCTCGGCGTGGATGTGCAGGTGGGGCTCAGTGGTGTTGCCGGAGTTTCCCACCAGGGCGAGAGGTTGTCCGACGGTCACGGTCTCGCCCTGCTGGACGCGAATGCTGTTCTTCTGCAGGTGGGCGAGGATGACAATGGTGCTCTCCCCGTCGGCCCCAGCTGTGGCGCGCGGGACTTGAAGGGCGATGTGGTTGCCGACGGTCGGCTGCGCGTGGAGCGGTCCGGGTTCGAGCGGACTGGCCAGGACGGGTTGGTCTTCGTAGCCGTCGACGCAGGCGATGACGGTCCCGTCGCAGGGGGCCGTCACGGTCGCGCCGTATGCGTGGTAGGCGTCGCTGTTTCGCGGTACTGGGCCGCGGGCCCTGGCCCCGTAGCGGTCGAGGCAGATGAGGTCGAGTGCGAAGCGCTGTGTCGGGCTGCGGGTGTGGTGGTTGATGGACGGGCCGCCGCCCTGAAAGACCAGGACTCGGCGGTCCGGCAGCGGGTTGGAAATCAGGAGGGGGCTGCGGCTGCTGCGCGCTTCACGACTGCTGATGGTCATCGCGACCGCGCTGAGTACGGCTGCCGCCGTGAGCGCCAGGCTCCAGAACGAGGCGTGACCTGTGGGCAGGCCGGGCAGTCGCACGGCTGCGACGCCGAGAAGGACGAGGGTGATCAGCGCCATGGCAGTGCGGCTGTACTGGCTGATCCAGGCCCACGGTGCGCGCAGCCAGCTGGCCGGGACCAGCGCGAGGCTGGCGAGGAGGGACTGCAGGGCGTCGGTTCGGGTACCGGTCATCGCGGCGTTGACGGCCAATGCCGGGGCGGCCAGGACGGGGACGACGAGGGCGAGCAGAGGAACGAGCAGGCGCTGCCGAACCGACCGGGCCTGCCCCGGGTGGGCGATGCCGAGCCACAGCAGGACGATGCGCCCCTGGGGGTCGATGTTCACCGAGGCCGGCAGGGCTCCCTGTGCGCAGTTCACGCGGTACTTGCCTGCCGGGCCATCAGGGGTGACGGAGCGGACCTCCCCGAACTCCTGTCGGACCTGATCACGGATCGCCTCCAGGTGCTCAGCGCCGATTCGCTCGGCGAATCCTGGGGCGAAGATCGATCGGTCGAGCTGTGGGGCGGTCAGGAACTCACGCAGTCGTTCCTGTTCGGTGTCTGTCTGGTTCATCCTCGTGGTTCCCGTCCTGGTTCAGGTGATCAGCGGACGATGCCGCAGCTGTGCTCCCAAGGGCCCGGTATCCTTCTGCGGTTGCGGGCGACGGCCCGGTAGCCCCAGCGGCAGAGTGTGGACACCCCGGGCACGGTCATCAGCCGGCCCAGGCACGACCAAGGGGCTCGATTGACGCGCAGCCAGCGGGCGAACGCCTCGTGGCCCGGGTATCTCCCCGTCTCGTCGATCCACCACGCGGCCTGTGCCGTCTGGGCCTCGGAGAGACCGAGCGTGGACAAGTCGATGGACTGCCATGCCTGGGGGACGGGCTGTACGGGGAGCCGTTGCTGGAGTTGGAGCAGGCTCCAGCGGCAGAACCCGCACTCGCCGTCGAAAACGAAGGTGGCTTCCACACGGCGTCCGGTCGAGGGAGCATCAGACTTCATGGGCGTCCACCAAAGCGATCGAAGGGTCGGCGAGCGAGGAGGGGACGCTCTCAGGCAGGGTCGGGCGGGCAGCGCGGACGCGGCTGAGAAGGGTCCGCGCCCGGGTCGCCAGGGCCCGGTAGTCGTCATCGCGCAGGCAGGCGAGGTCGCCGCCGATCATGATGCCCGCGAAGACGACCAACCCCATGCCGAACGCGATGCCGATGTGCAGGGCCTCGATGCTCGCCACCCCCAGCTCGCGCAGCCAGCGGCGCCGGGTGACGACGAACAGCGGGAAGGCGACTTCGATGACGATGGTGAAGTAGCTGAGCGCGGTGCCTGCGAAGGCGTTATTCATCAGCCAGGTCAGCGGACCGGAGAACGCGAACTGATCCAGCCGCGAGATGAAGTACATCGAGGTGCCCTGGTACCAGGTCTGGCCGATCACCTTCCACACGCCGGAGACGAAGTAGAGCACGGTGACCTGGAAGACGACGAAGAGCGCCATGAAGTTGTGCAGCAGAGTGACCGCACTTGGCCCGCTCTGCGCGGCCAGCTTGCGCCGGCGCCGCTCCGCGAACGGACTGAAGTAGGCGTCCGTCGTGGCGAAGGGGAGGAACAGGATGACGATGCGCGCCAGGTTGTCCCCGCCTTCGAGCAGTTGGGGGTCGCGGATGAACAGCGAGAGCAGGAACACTGCGTGGATGACCGTCAGGATCCGGCCGCCGAGGACGGCGAACGCCAGGGCGACGACGATGCCGAGATGGAAGACGACCTCGAACCACAGCTGTGAGGTGCTGAACTGGTAGAGGGAGAACTGTCCGCCGGGGATCGTGTGGCGGAACTCCGTGAAGGAGGTCACGGCGTCCGGTCCCCAGAGCAGTTCCCTGTTGCCGTAGTCGGACATGTACATCACGAGCGCAGACCCGCCGAGCACCACACGTAGCAGGGCCAGGCCGATCAACCGGTGGCGCTGGACGGCGAATCGCTCGAAGAACTGCTCGGTTCGGACCAGGAGGACCGACCCCTTCATGCTCCCACCCCCGCGGTGTAGGTCTTCCAACCGGAGTCCCAGTACTGCTTCCAGGGCTGCTGCGTCTGCTGGTACCGGTCGGAGAACGGCGTGATCTCCTGCTGCACCAGCACCGCCCGCACCTCGGTGATCGTCTCGCCTGGGTACTGCGCTGCTGCCTCCGCGGAGGCGAAGCGTTGAATCTGGTCGAAGCAGGCGGCGTACTGGAGGTTCAGCGCCTGAAAGGCCCGCTGCTGGGCAGCGTCGTCCAGGTGCGCGCCGGTGATGGTGCCGCGTGTGCCCATGTAGTCGGAGATCTGGTCATGGAATGCCATGGGCAGCGCGATCAGTCGGCTCGGAGCCAGGCGGTCGTGCTTGGCATGATCGATCAGCTGCGTGGTGGCGTTGACCGGCGGGCCTTCATGCTGGGCGCCGGCAGGGTCGACGTAGCGGGCCTGCACGATCCAGTCGAGGTTGTCGGTGGGCGGGTTGGGCGCGAACAGCGTCCACACCTGGTCGAAGTAGGGGTGAGTGAGTTTCGACGTGTACGGCAGGAGGCGTACACGGGCCGGAGATTGCGGAGCTACCAGCACGCAGACGCACAGCGCGAAGGCGGCGAACACTATGCTGAGCACCAGCCCGCTGAGCAGTACCAGGGAGAAGCGCCGCTCCGGCACGCTCGCAACGTTCGGATTGTCGTCCATCTTCCGATCCATCCAAGGCTGTTCAGGGGAGCGGGGCCCGCTGCTTGCTTCAGCGGGCCCCGCGATGAACCGCGCTAGCGGTGGTCGTGCTGTGGGATCAGTGCTGGATGTTGAACTGCGTGTCGCTCACGGCCTGGTGCTGCGAGGACGCGGGGCTGGCCAGAGCGATGCTGGTCCAGGTCGACGCGGCCACGGCCCCGCCAACGGCCGGCGAGTAGGCAACCGCACCGTCGTAGACGGCCTGACCGGCGACGACGCCGGCCGCGCCTTCCAGCACCGCGCCGAGCCACTGCGGGTGGCTGACGTCGGGTGCCCCCTTGACCACGGTCGCGGCGGTCGTCTTGTTGGCCAGCGCGGAGCTGTCGTCGGCCATTGCGATTCCGGCGGATCCCACGGACAGCACGGCCGCGCAGGCCAGCGTCGCCAGAACCTTCTTGTGCGTGAACTGCTTCAAGATCAATCTCTCCTTCGGGTGCAGAGCACGGAAACTCCGAGTACGCCCGAGGGGTGAATGCGTGCGCAGCGCAAAGCCCCTGGTCAACAAGAGCTTCAGCCCCCCGGCTGCGTTTCTTTGCGATCGCAAGAGAAACGCTAACAGATTTGCATGCACAGCCACGAGGCAGCAGGCAAAGGAATGGTCAATTAGATCACCATTTTCAGCGAAAATGTCGCCCGATCAATAAACAAAAGAGGCATCCACTGACACTTGGGTAATTAGGGTGATATATGGCTTCTAATTGGACAAAAGTTCTACGGAATAACGTATTCCGATTATCCGCCACGGATCGAGCCGCTGTTCGCCGGGGCCATCGTGTTCCGCTCGGCGGCACGGGGAACGCCGGCGAGCGAGGCGGGGAGGCATCCTGCGCAGGCCGGCCGCGACTATCCCTTGGGATAGAAGGGACGAGCGAAGTGACCGGAGGGGTCCTACGTCACGACCGCAGGACAGCGTCGATGGAGAGCCGGGCCCACCCTGGGGCTCGACCCGCAGCCCTTCGACGGCAGGCGTACAGCCACTGGTCTCCCGCTTGTTACGCCCTGGCGATGCGGAACGCTGGACTCCCGTAGTAACGTTCAGTCATGTCGATACGAGGGATAGCGGCGCGGAGCGCCCGCATTACAGCCCGATTGGCGATGCTTGAACGGCGAGTTGCGTCCCTTGAACAACGGAATGCCGTCCCCAGCTCTGAGCCCACCACCTTCTGGGTCGCCGAGCGACTCAAAGAACGTCACGGCACCCCCTTCGAGAAGGGCGAGGTGAGCGGCTCTCTGGTCTACGCAGGCGTTCTGAAGACGCCAGGATCAGGCAGCCTGCTGTGGCAGGTCGAGGAGCCGGTGCCCGAGGTCCTGGCGACGGGCTGGTCACCAGCCGCTCCCGTACTCGCCGCCCTGGCTCACCCCGTACGGCTTGAGATCCTGCGCCGCCTGCTTCAAGGCGCGCACAACACACAGGCACTACAGGAAATACCCGAGCTCGGCACGACGGGGCAGCTGTACCATCACCTGCGCCAGCTTCAAGCTGCTGGATTCGTGGTTCAAAATCGCCGCAACGACTACGCACTGGCGTCCGAGAAGGTCGTGAGCTTTCTTATCATCGTGATAGCTGCGGCCGGAATATCTCACCCGGAAACTTCCGCAGACAACTAACAGCAGTGACAGCGCAGTCTCGTCAGCTCATAACGAGTCCCCCACAGTTCTGGCCTCGGAGTATGAGTCAAAGGCTGCTGCCGCTGTACCAAAAGACCTACCCAGAAGACCGGGCTCGGTCGGGCACTCCCTCCCGCTCGCCCTGCTCGGACCAGGATCCCGGCCGCTTCCGTTCTGGTCGCATGGGCATTATTGCTGATCACGGGAAATCTCAATCTGGCTGCGCGGCAGGCCCCGGGACTCGCTCGCACAACACCCCTTCCGCCTCGTGCAGCTCTCGTTCGACAGTCTCCGTGAGGTTCGGGTTGTCGACGAGGTCGCCGAACTCGACGTTGTTGTTCTCAGCACTCCAGGAGAAGTTCGCACTGGTCACCAGCAGGAGGCGGTGGTCGATCGCGAGGAACTTTGCGTGGTTGCGCACGTACGTGCCGCCAGGAATCCCCGCTCGCTGACCGCGCTGTCACGCCCCACCCGGGCCCCACCGCCGACCCACCACAGAGCCGATCATGACGAAGGGCGTTCCCCTCAGAGGGAGAACGCCCAGGCCAGGCATTGTTTGATCTTGTGGGGCGCCAGGGGCTCGAACCCTGAACCTACGGATTAAAAGTCCGCAGCTCTAACCATTGAGCTAGCGCCCCGTCGGCTGGGCGACCACCGTGGTGGTACGGCACCTGCCGCGATGATCCTACCCGGTGATCCCCGCGCGTTGACCAGTGTTTCGGGCGCCGCGCGGGTCGCGTTCCTGCGGCTGCGCGGGGGCGGGCAGGTGGGCGCGGCGTAGGCGGCGGAGCCAGTCTTCGACGGCCGGTTCGTCCGGGGTGTCGGGGAGGACGCCGGGGCGGTCGAAGCGCTGTTCGGCGTCGGCCAGCAGGGGGACGGCGAGGTCGGGGTGGTCGGCGATGCGCTCGCCCAACTCCCGTACCCGCTCGGGGTCGGTGAGGCGGACTCGGAGCTCGCCGGTCTCGTGCAGCCGGACGCCCTGTTCCAGCAGCCGGACCAGGTGGCGGGCGTGCTTGGCGCCCTGGGTCCGGGATCTGGTGTCGGTGCGGTCGCGGGTCTGCAGCTTCCGGAACTGCTGAGTGGCGTAGCCGAGGTAGGAACCGCGCACCGCCCGGCTGCTCAGCAGGCCGGTTCGCAGCCCGATCAGCTCGTCCCCCAGCTCGGTTCTGACCTCGTACAACTCATCGGGCAGCCAGGCGAGTTCGGAGGCGGTCGGGTTGCAGTTCAGGGCCAGCCGGCACCACTTGGCGGCCTCGTGCCAGGTCCGGTCGGGCGCGGTGGTGACGTGCGACTCGACCGGTCGGCGCAGGCCGTGCAGCTCCTCGGTGCGGACGGCGAACATGCCGAGCCGGTCCACGTCCGACCCCGCGTGCGCCAGCCCGTACGCGGTGGAACCCACGATGCCGGACAGCACCTCGTACATCACTCACACCCCTGACCTGTTCTCGTCTGCCGAGAGTCTCCCCGCTGCCCGGGTTTCCCCGCGACCCATTTCCGCGCGACCCATTTCCACGCGCACCCCCGGGTTAGGGTCGATCGAAAGGCCCCGCACAGACCAGAGACTGGAGTACACGATGGCGAAGATCCCGACCGCTCTGATCGCGGCGACCGGGCTGATCGGCGGCTACGGCGCCGCGCGCTGGACGGGCCGGCGCGAGCTGGGCGGCGCGGTGCTGGCGGGCGCGGGCGCGGCCTGCGCGTACCGCTGGCGGCGGGAGAGCGGCGCGGCCTCGGCCGTGGCGCTGACCGGGCTGTACCTGGGGGCGTTCGGCGGCTCGCACCCGCTGGCGAAGAAGATCGGCGCCTGGCCGTCCGTGCTCGCCGTCACGGGCGTGGTGACGGCGGCCTCGGCGCTCACCCGGCGCGCCGCCTCCAACTAGCACCTGATCGGTCTCAGGACCGGCCGCCGAACCGGGCTTCGAAGGCCGCCCGGTTCGGCGAGACCGGCGTGCGGTCCCAGACCGCGAAGACCACCCGGTCGAACGCCGTCCCGTAGCGGCCGAGCGCGAGCTCGAAGGCCTCAGCCACCTCGCCCGGGTCGTTCGCGAACACCCCGCAGCCCCACGCGCCGAGGACCAGCTCCCGTACGCCGTGCCGCGCCGCGACCGCGAGCACCATGGCCGCGCGCTCGGCCAGCACCTCCCGTACGTCGACGTCCGCGGAACGGCGGCGCAGCTGGCCGGCGTTGGGGGCGGGCGAGGTCAGGAAGCCCACCTCGTACGGCTGGGCGGCCAGTTCGCCGCGCCCGTCGCGGATCACCGGCACGTCCGGCGAGAAGATCACCCGGTGGCTGTAGCGGAGGTCGTCGCCGGCGCGGTGCGCCGCGTAGTAGTCGGGCGCGGCCAGCAGGCACGAGTACAGCAGCGCGGTGCGGCAGACGTCCTCCTCCTGGGCGCGAGCGCCGCGCAGGTAGCCGCCGCCGGGGTTGCGGGCCGAGGCGAAGTTGAGCACGCCGATGTGTCGCGCGCCCGCCCGGTGCAGCCGTTCGGCGGCCTGCATGCTGCCCTCGGCGGTGACCTCCACCCGCGCCCGGTCTGCTGCGGCGGGCGGTGCCGACTCCAGGAGCGCGGTCAGCTGCTCCGGGGTGTAGCTGACCGTCCCGGCCCGGGCCGCGGCCAGCCGCGCCGCCACGTCCACCGTCGCGCCGCTCGGGCTCCGGTACGTCCCGCGCTCGGCGATCTCCTCGTTCACCACGGCCACTTGGTGCAGTCTGCTGCTCATGCGTCAGACCGTACGGGCTGACGGCCCGGCCCGCCACCTAGTTATTCTCACTCGCAGCACAACTGAGCTCCGGCAACGCCGACGGGCCCGCCCCACCGAAGTGGAACGGGCCCGCCGACTGCTTACTTCACTACCGAGTGTCAGCTCTTCCAACGCGGCTTGCGGTCGCCGCCGTTGAAGCCGCCGCCACCGTTGCCGCCGTTGAAGCTGCCGCCACGGTTGTCGCGGTCGCCGAACGAACGGCCGCCACCGCGGTTGTCGCGGTCACCGTAGGAGGAACCACCCTGCTGCGGGCGGCCGCCCGAGCGGTGGTCGTCGCGGCGGGCGAACGGACGGCTCGCGCCGGCGCCGCCGCCGGTGCGGTTGTCACGGTCACCGAAGGAACGGCCGGCCGGACGGTCACCGAACGAACGCGCCGGACGGTCGTCGCGGTCGCGGTTGAAGCCGCCACCCGAGGAGCGGTTGTCACGGTCACCGAACGAGCGACCCGCCGGACGGTCACCGAACGAACGGCCACCGCGGTCGTCGCGGTCGCGGTTGAAGCCGCCACCGGAGGAGCGGTTGTCACGGTCACCGAAGGAACGGCCGGCCGGACGGTCACCGAACGAACGCGCCGGACGGTCGTCACGGTCACGGTTGAAGCCGCCACCCGAGGAGCGGTTGTCACGGTCACCGAACGAACGCGCCGGACGGTCATCGCGGTCACGGTTGAAGCCGCCACCCGAGGAGCGGTTGTCACGGTCACCGAACGAACGCGCCGGACGGTCGTCACGGTCACGGTTGAAGCCGCCACCCGAACGGTTGTCGCGCTCACGGCCACCGCCGCGGTTGTCGCGGTCACCGTAGGAACGGGCCGGACGCTCGTCGCGCGACTCGCGGAACGCCGGAGTGCGCTCCTCACGCGGCTCGCGGACCTCGCGGACCTCACGGACCTCGCGGACCTCACGGGCCTCGCGCACCGGCGCGGCGTTCTCGGCGACGCCGGTCTCGCCCGCGACGGCCTCCACGACCGGGGCGTCGTCCTCGATGCCCAGCTCGGCACGCTCGCGCGCCGCGCGGGCGGCCAGGCGGTCGGCCTCGTCGCGCAGCTCGGTCGCCCGGCGCTGCGCCTTCTCCAGCTGGCGGGTCATGTCGGCGATCTCACGCTCGGCGGCACCGGCGATGCCGGCCGCGCTCTCCGCCTGGACCTCGATCAGCGAGCGGGCGCCGGTGATCCGGGCCACCTCGGCGTCGAAGGCGTGGTCGAGGATGTGGCGGCTGGCGTCGACACCCGCGTCCTCCATCAGGCGGAACACGCCACGGCGCTGGTGCGGCAGCACCAGGGTGACGACGGCGCCGGAGCGGCCGGCCCGCGCGGTGCGGCCGGAGCGGTGCAGGTAGTCCTTGTGGTCGCCGGCCGGGTCCACGTTGAGGACCAGGTCGATGTCGTCCACGTGGATACCGCGGGCCGCGACGTCGGTGGCGACGACGACGTTGAGGTAGCCGTCCTTGAAGTCGCCGAGCACCCGGGTACGGGCGCCCTGGGTCATCCCGCCGTGCAGTGCGTCGGCCTTCACGCCGGCCTCGATCAGCTGCTCGGCCACCCGGTCCGCGCCCATCTGGGTCCGGACGAAGATGATCGTGCGGCCCTTGCGGGCGGCGATCGCGTTGGTGATCGGCGCCTTGTCCTTGGGCTTCACCACGAGGATGTGGTGGCTCATGGTGGTGACCGCGCCCTGGGCCGCGTCGACCTCGTGGGTGACCGGGTTCTTCAGGTAGCGCTTGACCAGGCTGTCGATCTCGTTCTCGAGGGTGGCCGAGAAGAGCAGGCTCTGGCCGCCGGTCGGGACCTTGTCGAGGATCTCAGTGACCTCGGGCAGGAAGCCCATGTCGGCCATCTGGTCGGCCTCGTCCAGGACGGTGACCATCACGTCGTCGAGCTTGGCGACGCTGCGGTTGATCAGGTCGCGCAGGCGGCCGGGGGTGGCGACCAGGACGTCGACACCGCGCTCCAGCGCGTAGATCTGGTTGGACATCGAGGTACCGCCGCAGACGACCTTGAGCTTGAGGCCGAGCACCGAGCCGAACGGCTCCAGCGCGTCGGCGACCTGCATGGCCAGCTCGCGGGTCGGGACCAGGATCAGGCCGCGCGGGTGCTTCGGGCGGGTACGGCCCTCGGCGCCGGCGATCCGGGTGAGCAGCGGCAGGCCGAAGCTCAGGGTCTTGCCGGAGCCGGTGCGGCCGCGGCCCAGGACGTCCTTGCCGGCCAGCGCGTCCGGGATGGTCGCGGCCTGGATCGGGAACGGGGTGGTGACGTCACGCTTGGCGAGAGCACGCACGATGTCGTCGTGCAGGCCCAGGTCGCCGAAGGTCACGGTGCGCTCGGCGGGGGCCGCCGGGGCGTCGTCGAGGTCGGCGTCGAGCTCCGAGTCGAACTCGGCCTCGAAGGACTCGATGACCTCAGTGACCTCGGTGGGGTCGATCGCGTCGGCCGGAGCGGCGTCAGCGGGGAAATCGGCGGCGGAGCCGCTCGCGGGCATGGCGAAGCGGTCGTCGTCAACGAGAGACATGCAAAACCTTCCGGAAGTGGCACGCGCCTAAGTCCGGGGGTTCGCATACAACCGCCTCAATGCGGTCAGCCACGGATCGCCGGAACGCGCCAGGGGCGCCAATGGGGATTCAGGGCGCCAGACAAATGAATCAAACGAACGATCTACCAAGATAGACGAACCACTACTCCGAAGGCAAATGCGCTGGCCAGGCCCTCAATGCCCAGCCGAACCAGCACCCGGGGCCGCGGAACCGCTACTGCTCGCGGAGGGGCCCGGAAGGGCCGGAACGGACGGCAGCGGCGACGGGTGGCTGGAGCTCGGCGGCGACTCCACCGGCCCGCCCGGGCTGGACGAGGCGCCGGTACCGCCGCCCGAGCCGCCCGCGGTACCGCCACCGGCCGCGCCGCCGCCGGTGGACCCGCCACCCGCCCCCGTACCGCCCGCGGCGCCGCTGGTGCCCCCTGCGGCGCCCGTACCGCCGGAGCCCGTCGCCCCGCCGGACGTGCCCCGGACCGTGCCGCCCGCCCCGCCGCCCCCGGCCGTGGTCCCGCCGGTCGGCGCTCCCGCCGACTCGCCCGGACGGACCGGAATCGCGACCACACCGCCGGGCAGCGGCGCGCCGGGGAGTGCCGACATGCCGGGGCTGGGGTCGCCGGCGGCCACCACCGAACCGCCCGCGCCGGGTGCACCGGCCGCCGCGCCCGCCGAGGCGGCCTCGCCCCTGGCCCCGCCCGTCCGCTCGGTCCGGGAGCCGCCGCTGCGACCCTGGCCGGCGCTCGTCCCGGTGCTCGGTCGGCCGGTCGGGTTGGCCTGGCCGGCGGTACGCCCGGCCGGCTGCTGGTCCGAGCTGGGGCTGACCTCCATGCAGCCGGCCACGCTCAGACCGGCCAGCGCGAGGACGGCCGTCCGCACCGCCACCGTGCGGAACACCGCCGGCCGGGTGGGCGGGCCGCTCCGCGCCGCCCGCGCGGCGACGGCCGAACGCACCGACCCGCCACGCCCGGCCGTCGCCACCCCCACCGCCCGGCCCAGCTGCCCGCCCACCGCGCCGGCGAGCGCACCCGGGACCGCGCCGCCCGCAACCGCCACCCGGACGGCCCTGGCGCGCAGCACGCCGCCCCGGGCACCGCCGAGCGCAGCGCCCGCCCCCGCGCGGCCCTCCGCAGCCGTACCCCGTGCCGTGCCCCCGCTCGAACCCGTCGGAACCATCGCCGCCGCCTCTCCGCCCGCCCCACCTGGCCGCCCATCGCGCACGGCCGCTTTCGGTGCCCAACGCCTGGCGCGCCGCGTGGACACGGCCGAACGCCCACCGGATGGCCGTCCAGGGCTCCGCCGTCCGAATCCGCTCGAACAGATCGAACGACTCACCCCGCGCGGCGAACTGGCGTGCCGAACCGACGTGCGACCGCACACCACCTGGCACGCCCTCACCCGGCCGCCGACAATGGGCCCGTGGACATGAGCCGGGACGATTTCGAGGCACTGGTCAGCGACGCGCTCGACCAGATCCCCCCGCAGCTGGCGGCGATGATGGACAACGTGGCGGTCTTCGTGGAGGACGAGCCCGACCCCGCCACCCCCGACCTGCTCGGCCTCTACGAGGGCACCCCGCTGACCGAACGCGGCGAGTGGTACGCCGGCGTACTGCCCGACCGGATCATCGTCTACCGCGGCCCGACCCTGCGGATGTGCGAGACGCGCGAGCTGGCGATGTCCGAGGTCCGCACCACCGTCATCCACGAGGTGGCCCACCACTTCGGCTTCGACGATCACGAACTGCACGAGCTCGGCTGGTCATGAGTCCCCCGTCGCCTCCCCTGCGGCTCCCCACGCCACCCCGCCTCGCCTGCCGAAACCGGTTTTGGCGTTCCCGCCCGCATCCCATATGCTTCTCACGTCCCCGACCGCTGGAGATCAGCCGGGCGGGCCGCAAGCCCTCATCGTCTAGTGGCCCAGGACGTCGCCCTTTCAAGGCGGTAGCACGGGTTCGAATCCCGTTGGGGGCACGGCAGTACAGTTCGACAGCAGTACGCGGTACAAGTAGTACAGTCAGGGTCGCAAGGCTCTGTTGAGGTCCTGTGGAGCAGTTGGTTAGCTCGCCACCCTGTCAAGGTGGAGGTCGCGGGTTCAAGTCCCGTCAGGATCGCTCATCCCCGCAAGGGGATGGTGCAGTACGGCCAGGTAGCTCAGTTGGTACGAGCGTCCGCCTGAAAAGCGGAAGGTCGCCGGTTCGACCCCGGCCCTGGCCACAGCTGCTGAACAGCAGAAAGCCCCCAGCGAGATCACTCGCTGGGGGCTTTTTCGTGTCCCCCCGGAGCTACGCTGAGGGGCAGCCCGGCACACCCCAGGAGGCGCCGCGCATGAACCCGGAGCATTTCGCACTCCTCGAAGAGGCCCGCCGAAGCCTGCCCGACGGGTTCAAGGTGGAGCTGTCAGGCGACACCATCGTGATGACGGTCAGCCCCTCGGGCATCCACCAGCGAAACCTTCTCCTGGTCCGCCGCCAGTTCGACGCGCACGCCCCGTCGGAGCTGCTGCCGAGCGAGAACACCGACCTCGTTTCACCGAACGTGGGCAAGAGCCGCAACCCGGACCTGACATACCTTCCGGGCGAGGCGTTGGAGACGACTGACAATCAGGTCCCCTCCGAAGTCGCCGCTGTCGCCGTCGAACTGGTCTCCCCCTCCAACCCGGAGAACGACTGGGTCGGGAAGGTGCGCGACTACCCGCTGATGGGGATCCCGCTGTACCTGTTGATCGACGCCAGGCTGAAGACCGTCACGCTCTTCAGTCGCCCCGACGGCACGAAGTACCACCGCCGCGAGGACATCGACTTCGGTGAGACGCTGCACATCCCGGAACCGTTCGACTTCGACCTGAGCACGACCGAACTGCTCCCCTACTGACCGTTGCCGGCCCGCCACCAGGCGGCCACCGCGAAGAGGCGGTCGTCGGTCTCGCCGGCCTTCCGCGCGCTGCGCCCCTGGCGGCCGCGCCGCCGCTCCGCAACTCGGCTTCAGCGGCCGCCAGTTGCTCCAGCGCCGGGCGGCGCGCTCAGCAACTCCAGCGGCTTCGGCGGCCAGAACGCCGTCCTCGCCTGCCGCTCCACCCCCTGATCCACCCCCTAGTCCACCCCTACAACCTCTCCACCAGCCAGTCCGCCGCCCCCGGCAGCCAGTCCGGGACGGCCTCACCGAGCAGGTGGCCGCCGTGCGGCACCAGCAGGTACTCGCCCTGCGGTACCCGCCGGGCCAGCGGCTCACCGTTGACCACGCCCGGGATGACGTCCAGGCCGCCGTCCACCACCCGCAGCGGTCCGGCGATCAGCGGGGCCACCTGCGCGAGGTCGACCCGGCGGGCGAACTCCTGCGCGGCGTCAGGGCCGCCGCAGCGCTGGGCGAGCGTCTCGGTGACGAACGGCGGCAGCGCGTCCCAGTCCAGGCGGTGCGGGCCGCTGACGGTGGCGGTGGCGCGGACCCGCGGCTCGCGGGCAGCGCTGACCGCCGCGTAGTAGCCGCCGAGGCTGAGCCCGATCACCGCGATCCGGCCGCCGTCCACGTCGCCGCGCGGCTCCAGCGCGTCGATCACCCGGCCGACCACCCGGTGATAGTCCGCCGTGGGGCGGCTGGTCGCGGCGAGCACTCCCTGCCCGGGCCCGTCCAGCGTGAAGGCCGCCACCCCGCGACGCAGCAGCGCCCGCGTGACGGCGTGGAACTCCTCCTTGCCGGAGTCCATCCCGGGCACCACCAGCACCACCGGCGGGCGCTCGATCCCGGCCGGCCGCCGCAACCACCCGACGAAGCCCTCCCCCTCGATCCGCACGGCCGTCGGGTCCAGCAGCTCCAGCGCTCGGCTCATCGCCTCGTCGGCGTCGGCGGCCGCACGGGCCGCGCCGTCCCGATCGGGGTGCGGGAGCAGGGTGGCGAAGTGGAACCAGCGGGCAGCCAGCCGGTAGGCCTCACCGGCACTCACCGTCCTCCCCTGCCCGAGCGCCCGGTCGCCCGCAGCCCGGTGCCCGCGCCCGGCCGCGGCGAACGCCTCGGGCCAGTCGCGCAGCGACCGCAGCCGCTCGGTGACCCGGCCGTACTCGTGCGGGTCGAGCCCGGCGCCGGTGGCCCGGGGGAGGTTGGCCGCCACGAAGGGCGCCAGCACGTCGGGCAGGTCCACAAATCTCGTCATGTGCATCGCTTTCCAGAGGTTCTCGGAGGGTTCAGATCGACGCGGACACCGTGAGCACGGCCTTGCCGCGGATCCGGCGCTCGCGCAGGTCGGCCAGCACGGCGGCGGTCTCCGCCCACGGCGCGATCCGCCCGATCTCCGGGGTGAGCCGGCCGGCGGCGACCAGCCGGACCAGGGCGGCCAGATCCTCGCTGTCGGGAACGTCGGAGTCCGCGTAGTGGAAGTGCCGCAGGGTCGCCGACTCGGGGCCGGCGAAGAAGTCGAAGAAGTCGAGCGTGGCCGGGGTCCGGCTGGCCTGGCCAAACCAGATCAGCGTCCCGCGCTTGGCCAGGCGGGCGAGTGCGAGCGGCAGGTCCGCACCGCCGGTCGACTCCAGCACGAGGTCGTAGGGGCCGGTCGCGTCGGCGACCTCGTGCACCACCTCCGCGGCGCCGAGCTCCACCAGCCGCCGCCCGCGCTCCGCGGAGGCGACCACCACGGTGACCTCGGCGCCGGCCGCGGCGGCGAGTTCGGTGACGTAGTGGCCCACGCCGCCGGAGGCACCGGTCAGCAGCAGCCGGCGGCCGATCACCGGCCCGGCGACGCGCAGCAGCCGCAGCGCGGTCAGACCAGCCAGCGGCAGGGCCGCGGCCTGCACGCTGCCGATCGACTCGGGCAGCTCGGCGAGCGCGTCGGTCGGCACGGCGACGTACTCGGCCCAGCCGCCGCCGGACGGGTGCCCCACCACCCGGGTGCAGGCCGCCGGCCCGGAACCGTCCGCGGCAGCCTGCACCACCAGGCCCGCGACGTCCTTACCCGGCTGCCACCGGGCCGCCGGGTCCTCCAGCTTGAAGGTCTCGCCGCGGTTCACCGAGAACGCCTCGACCTTCACCAGTGCCTCGTTCGGCCGCGGTCGGGGCTGCTCGACCTCGGCGAACGCCACCGGTACATCGGGCCGACCGGTCGCTGTCAGGGCCTTCATGATCGCTCCACACCCTCTCTCCGAGCCGTCGCCCGGTCACCCGACCGGACGGCTCCCAGCACACCCCGCACTCCGCGCCCCGGTCCAACAACCACCCGCCCCCGCCGACAACCGACGGTTGTCACCCACGCCCACCGACGCCCTAGGGTGACCGCATGGATCTCGACCTCGCCCAGGTCCGCGCCTTCACCTCCACAGCCGAGGAGCTGCACTTCGGCCGCGCCGCCGAACGCCTGGCGATCAGCCAGCAGGCGCTGTCCAAGCGGATCGCCCGGCTGGAGGAGCTGCTCGGCACCCGCCTGTTCGACCGCGACCGGCACGGCGTGCGGCTGACCGCTGCCGGCCGGCGCTTCCTGGAGCCGGCCCGGCGCCTGCTCGCGGACGGCGACAGCGCCGTGGCCGCGCTGCGCGAGGACCGGCGGCCGCTGCGGATCGACTTCTGGAGCCACCTCTACGTGCCGATGCGCACGGTCGCGCAGGCCGTCGAGGCGGCCGGGCTCACCGTGGAGCCCGCGCCCGGCCGCGACCTGCCGTCCGTGGCGGCCGCCCTGCTGCGCGGCGCGACCGACGCGGGCTTCGGCCGGGTCCACCCACTCGGCCGGCGAGGCCAGCGAGGCGAGCCAGGCGAGCCAGGCGAGCGACTCGACCGAGACGACCGAGGCGAGCGACTCGACGCAGGCCTGACCCACCGCCTGGTCCGCCTCGAGCCCGTCGACGTGCTGCTCAGCACCGCGCACCCGCTGGCCGACGCGACCGCCCTGCGGCCGGCCCAGCTACGCGACAGCGTCCTCTGCTACCCGGCACCCATCGACCGCCTGGACTTCCTGAACCGCTTCGCCGACCACTTCGGCATCACCGAGCGGGCCGGCGGCCGCAACCTCGGCTTCGACCACTTCATCCAGCACCTGCGCACCGATCCCCGGCACTTCTCGCTCTTCCCGGCCGACAGCCCGCTGCCGGACCTGCCCGGCGTCCGGTCGATCCCGCTGGTCGACCCGACGCCGCTCTACGCCTGGTCGCTGCTCTGGCGCGTCACCGACCCGCACCCGCTGCTCGAACCGCTGCTGCGCGCCTTCACCGAGCAGGCCCGGCACAGCCGCTGGCTGGACTACGACCCGCGGCACGACTGGCTACCGGGCCCGGACCGCGCCGCGCTACCGGGCTGAAGCCCCCAAGCCCCCCGGGTGTGACACTTGACGGGCTGAGAAGCCCACGTCGAATCCGCCAGGGGCACTCAGAAAAACCGAGGTGCGCCAGACCGCCCCTCCTTGCGAGCCTAGAGGGATGCCCGAGTTGAGTTCTCCCGTAGTCCAGTCGACCGATGCCGTCCAGCCGACCGAGGCCCCCACCGTCGGCGAGCTGGCCGCGCGGCTGCCCGAGCTGACGCTGCGCGACCAGCAGCGGATCGGCCGCCGACTGGACGGCGCTCGGCGGGTCCGCAAGCCCGAGGCCCAGCGCAAGATCACCGAGGAGCTGGCCGCCGAGATCACCCGGGCCGAGCTGCGGGTGGAGCAGCGCCGGGCGGCCGTCCCGGTGATCGGCTACCCGGCCGAGCTCCCGGTGAGCCAGAAGAAGGACGACATCCTGGCGGCCGTCCGCGACCACCAAGTGGTGATCGTGGCCGGTGAGACGGGCTCCGGCAAGACCACCCAGATCCCCAAGATCTGCCTGGAGCTGGGCCGCGGCATCAAGGGCCTGATCGGCCACACCCAGCCCCGCCGGATCGCCGCCCGCACGGTGGCGGACCGGGTGGCCGAGGAGCTGAACACCCCGCTCGGCGAGGCCGTCGGCTGGAAGGTCCGGTTCACCGACCAGGTCGGCCCGGACACCCTGGTCAAGCTGATGACGGACGGCATCCTGCTGGCCGAGATCCAGACCGACCGCGAGCTGCGCCAGTACGACACCCTGATCATCGACGAGGCGCACGAGCGCAGCCTGAACATCGACTTCATCCTCGGGTACGTCAAACAGCTGCTGCCCCGCCGCCCCGACCTCAAGGTGATCATCACCTCGGCGACCATCGACCCCGAGCGCTTCGCCCAGCACTTCAACGACGCCCCGATCATCGAGGTCTCCGGTCGCACCTATCCGGTCGAGGTGCGCTACCGCCCGGTGATCGACGAGGACGCCGAGGAAGAGGAGCTGGACCGCGACCGCGACCAGATCCAGGCGATCTGCGAGGCGGCCCAGGAGCTTCAGGCCGAGGGGCCCGGCGACATCCTGGTCTTCCTCTCCGGCGAGCGCGAGATCCGCGACACGGCGGACGCGCTGGAGAAGCTCCGGCTGAAGTCCACCGAGGTCCTCCCGCTCTACGCCCGGCTGAGCTCCGCCGAGCAGCACAAGGTCTTCCAGCGCTCCGGCAGCCGCCGGATCGTGCTGGCCACCAACGTCGCCGAGACCTCGCTGACCGTCCCGGGCATCAAGTACGTGATCGACCCGGGCACCGCCCGGATCTCCCGCTACAGCCACCGCACCAAGGTCCAGCGCCTGCCGATCGAGGCGATCAGCCAGGCCAGCGCCAACCAGCGCAAGGGCCGCTGCGGCCGCACCTCGGACGGCATCTGCATCCGGCTCTACTCCGAGGAGGACTTCCTCGCCCGGCCGGAGTTCACCGACGCGGAGATCCTGCGCACCAACCTGGCCTCGGTCATCCTGCAGATGACGGCGGCCGGCCTCGGCGACATCGCGGCCTTCCCGTTCCTGGACCCGCCGGACTCCCGCAACATCAAGGACGGCGTCAGCCTGCTGCACGAGCTGGGCGCGCTGGACCCGAACGAGAAGGACCACCGCAAGCGGCTCACCCCGCTGGGCCGCAAGCTCGCCCAGCTGCCGGTGGACCCGCGCCTCGCCCGGATGGTGCTGGAGGCGGACCGCAACGGCTGCGTACGCGACGTGATGGTGATCGCCGCCGCGCTCTCCATCCAGGACCCGCGCGAGCGGCCCACCGAGAAGCGCCAGGCGGCCGACGACCGGCATCGCCGCTTCACCTCCGAGACCTCCGACTTCCTCTCCTACCTGGCGATGTGGCGCTACGTCAGGGAGCAGCAGAAGGAGCTCTCCTCCTCCGCGTTCCGCCGGATGTGCAAGACCGAGTTCCTGAACTACCTGCGGATACGGGAGTGGCAGGACATCTACTCCCAGCTGCGCACGGTCGCCAAGCAGCTCGGGGTCACCATCGACGAACCGCACCCCGATGCCGAACCGGACGCCGACCGGATCCACCAGTCGCTGCTCTCGGGACTGCTCTCGCACCTGGGCCTGTACGACGTCGAGAAGCGCGAGTACGGCGGCGCGCGCGGCGCCCGGTTCGCGGTCTTCCCCGGTTCGGGGCTCTTCAAGAAGCCGCCGCGCTGGGTGATGTCGGCCGAGCTGGTGGAGACCTCGCGGCTCTGGGCCCGGATCAACGCCAAGATCGAGCCGGAGTGGGTCGAGCCGCTCGCCGAGCACCTCACCAAGCGCACGTACAGCGAACCGCACTGGGAGAAGAAGGCCGGCGCCGTGCTGGCCTTCGAGCGGGTCACCCTCTACGGGATGCCGATCGTCGCCCAGCGCAAGGTCAACTACGGCCGGATCGACGCCGAGCTCTGCCGCGAGCTGTTCATCCGCAACGCCCTGGTCGAGGGCGACTGGGAGACCCACCACCACTTCTTCGCCGCCAACCGCAAGCTGCTCCAGGAGGTCGAGGAGCTGGAGAACCGCGCCCGGCGGCGCGACATCATGGTGGACGACCAGACCCTCTTCGACTTCTACGACAGCCGGCTGCCCGAGGACATCGTCTCCACCCGGCACTTCGACTCCTGGTGGAAGAAGACCCGGCACGACCAGCCCGACCTGCTCAACTTCGAGAAGTCGATGCTGATCAACGATTCCGCCGACGGGATCACCGAGGCCGACTACCCGGACTACTGGCAGCAGGGCAAGCTCCGCTTCCAGCTCACCTACCAGTTCGAGCCCGGCAGCGACGCGGACGGCGTGACCGTGCACATCCCGCTGCCGGTGCTCAACCAGGTCTCCTCCGAGGGCTTCGACTGGCAGATCCCAGGGCTGCGCGGCGACCTGGTGACCGCCTACATCCGCGCCCTGCCCAAGGCGATCCGGCGCAACTTCGTGCCGGCCCCGGACTTCGCCAAGGCCGCGCTGCGCCAGGTGAAGGACCGCCAGGAGCCGCTGCTGCCGACCCTGGAGCGGATCCTGCACCGGATGTCGGGCATCGCCATCCCCGCCGACTCCTGGGACGACGAGCGGGTCCCCGACCACCTCAAGGTGACCTTCCGGGTGGTGGACGGCAAGCGCAAACTCGCCGAGTCCAAGGACCTGGAGGAGCTGCGGCTCCAGCTCAAGCCGAAGCTGAAGGAGACGCTCTCCACGGCGGCCTCCGGCCAGGGCATCGAGCAGACCGGCCTGACCTCCTGGCCGGCCTCGCTGCCCGTCCTGCAGCGCACCTTCGAGCAGCGCACCCGCGGGCACTCGCTGCGGGCCTACCCGGCCCTGGTGGACGAGGGCGACTCGGTCGCGGTCCGGCTCTTCGACACGCCCGAGGCGCAGCAGCACGCGATGTGGCGCGGCACCCGGCGGCTGCTCACGCTGGCCGTCAACTCGCCCGCCAAGTCGATCCAGGGCCGGCTGGGCAACCAGGCCAAACTGGCACTCTCCTACAACCCGCACGGCTCGATCCCGGCGCTGTTCGAGGACATCGTCAACTGCGCCACCGACCGGCTGATGGCCGGCGCCGGCGGCCCGGCCTGGGACGAGGCGGCGTACACCAAGCTGTACGACAAGGTCCGCGCCGACCTCTACGAGCTGTCGGCCGACACCACCCTGAAGACGGCCGGCGCACTGATCGCCTTTCACCGGGCCACCACCCGGCTGAAGTCGGTCAGCAGCCCGGTGCTGCTCAACGCCGTGAACGACGTCAAGCTGCACCTCACCTCGCTGGTGCACCCCCGCTTCGTCACCGACACCGGCTGGCAGCGGCTGCCGGACCTGAAGCGCTACCTGCTGGCGGTGGACCGCCGCCTGGAGGCGCTGCCCAACCACCCGCAGCGCGACCTGCAGCAGCTGCTCAAGGTCCAGCAGGTGCAGCAGGCGTACGGCGAGCTGCTGGCGTCCGTCCCGGCCGGCCGGGAGCCCTCGGCGGAGCTGCTGCAGATCCGCTGGATGATCGAGGAGCTGCGGGTGAGCTTCTTCGCCCAGTCGCTGGGCACGCCGACCCCGGTCTCGGAGAAGCGGATCATGCGCGCCATGGACGCCGCGGCGGCCAAGCTCTGAGCCGCGGCCCGTGCCGCGGGGAGGCGTCCACGCGTCCCCGCGGCACGGGTTCGACCTGGGGGCCTGCGATGCAGTACGATCTGTCTTGTCGCTGCTGAGGGCGGCAAACAAACACTGGTTCGCCAGTGAAAACTCTGGTCCTGTGGAGCAGTTGGTTAGCTCGCCACCCTGTCAAGGTGGAGGTCGCGGGTTCAAGTCCCGTCAGGATCGCAGTGCACAAGAGGCCCGGAACCACAGGTTCCGGGCCTCTTGTCGTTTGACCGCCGCATCCCCGGGCCCGACGGGTCGTCAGACGGCATTATCGACAGGTTGGTCCAGACCACAAGAGGGTCGCCTGTGACGGTCGTCACTTATCTTTTCTTGAAGACGCACAGCGCGGACCCCCCCTCATGAGACCATCATTTAATATGTAAAATTGTACAGACTTCTTCGGCTTTCCCTTTTCTGCACATCATCATGAATCCCACGCGCCACACACGTCACAATGGCTATCTTTTCCCGCCGCATTGTCGGGTCAAATGACAGTCACGAATAGGTGGACGCTGATGACAGGGGTGACGCCAGGCATCCCATCGTCCTACCTCTCGAAAAGGTCCGGCAGGCGGCGCGGGCATGCCGAAGGGGCCGCATCCCGGACCCGGCGGAGTCCGGGGCTACGACCCCTTGGGCAAAGCTGCAAAGCGTGCACAGCACGCGAGGCGGCGAGTGTTTCGATCAGCGGGCCCGGCGGCCCGGATCGAGCACTCAGACCTCGGTGCGCTGAGCGGGAATCCCGGCGAGCAGAGCGCGAACCTCCGCCTCCCGGTAGCGGCGGTGGCCGCCGAGTGTGCGGATGGACGTGAGCTTGCCCGTCTTGGCCCAGCGCGTGACCGTCTTCGGGTCTACGCGGAACATGGTGGCAACCTCTGCCGGCGTCAGCAGTGGCTCAGCGTCAGGTGTACGAGCGGTCATGAGCGGCCTCCTCGGAGAACCGAACCAGGGCGGTTCTATCCTTCAAATTCTGCACCTTGGCCCGCGATGCCCGAAATGGCACAGACGGACCGAGTCGGTAATAGGACGAACGGCTTGTCCTGGTGTCTACAACTACACCATCCGTCCAGCCCTATCGACCAAACCGCCAAAATTGGCCCCTCACGGGTTCAAGAGCGACGGATGGCGATGGACCACCCCATAGCGGACAGTCACGTTTATGTGACAACCGGTAGCGGGGCGGCCAGACCTATCGATTCCCCCCAAAGGGCACACCGACCCCAGATCCACCCAAAAGTGGACAGCGCTGAGGAGAGTTGGGCTGGTTGTCCCATTTTTACCCTTAAGCGTTAGTTCACGTCAACGGTGAGTAGTGTCACGTTCGTTGGCTATTGACCCGAACCGGGACCTTGGTCCCAGGTCCCACACGCCACTCCTACACCCCCAGCCCCATCCCTACCCCAGGTACCGGCGTTCACGTCCCCTCAGGGGCCGCTGACCGCCCCTCAGCGGTCCAGCGGGCGGGTTCCGGGTCAGTTCGCCTGGCGCAGCGCCTGCACCCGCCGCCAGCGCTCCGCCACCACCTCGTACGCCAGCGCCGCCCCCGCGCTGTCCCCGGCCCGCAGCGCGTCCAGGCCGGCCGCCACCTCGGCCGCCGAGTGGTCCACCGCCAGGCGCCGCGCCCCGATCGCGTGCACCAACCCCCCGTAGTCCAGTTCCACCAGCGAGCGCGGGTGGAACTCCTCCAGCCAGCGTCCCACCTGCTCCGCCCCCAGGGTCAGCGGCGCCCCCGGCAGCCGCTCCCGCAGCACCCGGTAGCCGCGGGCCACCCGGCGCCGGGCCTGCGCCATGGAGGTCAGGTAGAAGAGGGCGGCCGGCTCCTCCCCTTCCTCCTCCAGCAACGGCTCGGCCGGCAGGTAGCGGCGGTCCTCCGCCCCGAACGGCAGGAACCAGCGCACCGGCACCTCCCAACGGGACGTCAGGATCCAGGGCCGGGCGTCGGGGTGCGCCACCTGCCAGCGGGCCTGCGCCGCCACCGCGTCCTCCCGCACCGCCTGCGGCAGCACGGTGTCCAGCAGTGCCACCGGCATCGAGGCGCGCAGCTCGTCCAGCGCCTGCCAACTGCGCAGCCGGACCGACCAGGGGCAGACGTACAGCACCCCGTCGAGCAGCCGGACGAAGGCCCGCTCGCTCTCCCGCTCGGGCAGCGCGCGGGGCGTCCGCGCGGCCACCTCCGCAAGCGCCCCCCGCTGTGCTTCCAGCGCCGCCCGGGCGACCGGCGCGTCCGCCGAGGCGGCATCCGGGCCGTGCGCCGCCGCAGAGGCCTGCCAGCGGGCCCGCTCGGGCTCCGGATAGGCGCCGAGCGGCTCGTACACCCGCAGGTGTGCTGCGTACGGCGGTAACACCGAGGTACGGACAACGGTCACGCCTCGCATCGTCGCACGCGCCACCGACCGGCCGGGAGGATCCGCGCCCGATCCGCCGATCGGGGTGTGCAGATCGAAGCGTGGACGGGGGGAGCCCGGGCGCCCCTTCCCGGACTACGCTTCGCCGTAGATGCCCGCACCACAGCAGCGGGCCTGCAGATACTGGAGTCACCACAGTGACCGACGTACGCACCGTATCCGCGACGCACCCCGCACCAGGCGTGCTGAGCCGGATCTTCCGTACTGAGCAGGACGGCGCCCCCGGCGACGGGCACGAGCAGGTTGTGCTCTGCCACGACCGGGCCTCGGGCCTCAAGGCGATCATCGCCATCCACTCCACCGCACTGGGCCCCGCCCTCGGCGGCACCCGCTTCCACCAGTACGCCTCCGAGGAGGAGGCCCTGGAGGACGCGCTGCGCCTGTCCCGCGGCATGAGCTACAAGAACGCGCTCGCCGGGCTCGACCTCGGCGGCGGCAAGGCCGTGATCATCGGCAACCCGGCGGCCAAGGCCGAGGGCGGCGACAAGAGCGAGGCCCTGCTGCGCGCCTACGGCCGCTTCGTGCAGTCGCTGGCCGGCCGCTACATCACCGCCTGCGACGTGGGCACCTACGTCCAGGACATGGACGTGGTCGCCCGCGAGTGCGACTACGTCACCGGCCGCTCCCCCGAGCAGGGCGGCGCGGGCGACTCCTCGATCCTGACCGCCTTCGGCGTCTTCCAGGGCATGCGGGCCTCGGCCCAGGCCCGCTGGGGCACCCCGACGCTGCGCGGCAAGCGGGTCGGCGTCGCGGGCGTCGGCAAGGTCGGCCACTACCTGGTCGGCCACCTGGTGGCCGACGGTGCGACCGTGGTCATCACCGACGTCTCGGAGACCGCCGTCAACCGGGTCCGGGCCGCCCACCCGGACGTCGAGGTGGTCGCCGACTCCCAGGCGCTGCTCGCGTCCTCGCTGGACGTCTACGCCCCGTGCGCCCTGGGCGGCGCGCTGGACGACGACACGGTGGGCGCGCTGACCGCCGCCGGCACCTCGGTGGTCTGCGGCGCGGCCAACAACCAGCTGGCCCACCCGGGCGTCGAGAAGGACCTGGCCGACCGCGGCATCCTCTACGCGCCCGACTACCTGGTGAACTCCGGCGGGGTGATCCAGGTGGCCGACGAGATCGACGGCTTCAACTTCGAGCGGGCCAAGAACAAGGCCACGAAGATCTTCGACACCACCCTGGAGATCTTCACCCGGGCCGCCTCCGACGGGGTCCCGCCGGCCGTGGCCGCCGACCGCCTCGCCGAGCTGCGGATGCGGGAGATCAGTGCCCTGCGCACGATCCTGCTGCCGGGCGCCCGCCGGGGCTGAGCCCAGCCGCTCCACCACTGCGCCGACCACTGGGCCGACACGCCGTCTCCGCATCACAATGTGGAACCGGATTCTCGGTCCGTCCCCCGATCGGGCGATCACAGCGCCCCGGTCGGGGGATAATCGGTCGGAGAACGACGGTCCCGGGCACCTTCCGGACACCCTGTGAATGCCTGGAAACCCCCGTGTGACCTGGAGAGACCGGGTTCTGCGGACTGACAGTGCGCGCCACGTCACACCGGCGACGTACCGTCCGACGGCGGAAACAGGTACCGTTAATGCTCCAAGGGACGGCTATCCCACTTCGGGGGAGCCGCTCCTGATCATGAACACGTGTCAGACTCGGGGCCGTGAGCCCCATCGTTGAGGGGGTCGACCCATGGGGCGCGGCCGGGCCAAGGCCAAGCAGACGAAGGTTGCCCGCGAGCTGAAGTACAACGGCGGCGGCTTCGATGCTAATCGTCTGTCCAGCGAGCTGGGCGTTTCACCCGTTCCTTCGATCAACCCTGAGCCGGTTGAGGACGAAGAGGACGAGGACGATCCCTACGCGGCGTATGCGGATTACTACGCCGACGAGGACGAAGAGGACGAGGAGGCGGGCGCAGGCCACCACCAAGCCCGCCGCCGCGCGTAGCAGTCCGCCCTGACCGGTCCAGGTGCCTTCCAGGTGCCGGACCGGTCTTCGGCGCGTCCGCACGCAGACACCCCGCCCGGGCCTCGGATACGGCTGCGGGGCCCCCTTGGGGAGCCCCGCGGCCGTATCGTCGTACGTTCTTTCTACATCCGGGTTCTACTCGGCGTACTCGCCGTACAGCGCCGCGCCGCCCTCGTAGGGGCCGTCCTGCAGGTTGACGATGTCGCCGAGCAGCCAGGCCTCGACGCCGCGGTCCTCCAGGATCGCCAGCACCACGTCCACCGACTCCGGCGGGACGACGGCCACCATGCCGATGCCCATGTTGAGGGTCTTCTCGATCTCCAGGGTCTGCATCGAGCCGACCTCGGCCACCGTCTGGAAGACCGGCAGCGGCGTCCAGGTGCCGCGGTCCAGGCGGGCGTGCAGGCCCTGCGGGATGACCCGGGCCAGGTTGGCGGCCAGGCCGCCGCCGGTGACGTGCGAGAACGCGTGGATCTCGGTGGCGCGGGTGAGCGCCAGGCAGTCCAGCGAGTAGATCCGGGTCGGCTCCAGCAGCTCCTCGCCCAGCGTGCGCCCGAACTCGGGCACGTCGCGGTCGAGCTTCCAGCCGGCCTGGTTCAGCAGCACGTGGCGCACCAGCGAGTAGCCGTTGGAGTGCAGCCCGGAGGCGGCCATCGCGATCACCACGTCGCCCGCGCGGACCCGCTCGGCGCCGAGCAGCGCGTCGGCCTCCACCACGCCGGTGCCGGCGCCCGCCACGTCGTACTCGTCCGGGCCCAGCAGGCCCGGGTGCTCGGCGGTCTCGCCGCCGACCAGCGCGCAGCCGGCCAGCACGCAGCCCTCCGCGATGCCCTTGACGATCTGGGCGACCCGCTCGGGGTGGACCTTGCCGACGCAGATGTAGTCGGTCATGAAGAGCGGCTCGGCGCCGCAGACCACCAGGTCGTCGACGACCATGCCGACCAGGTCGTGGCCGATCGTGTCGTGCTTGTCCATCGCGGCGGCCAGCGCGACCTTGGTCCCCACCCCGTCGGTCGCCGAGGCCAGCAGCGGCCGCTCGTAGCGCTTGAGGGCGGAGATGTCGAAGAGCCCGGCGAAGCCGCCGAGGCCGCCGACCACCTCGGGGCGGTTGGTCTTCTTCACCCACTGCTTCATGAGCTCGACGGCGCGGTCACCCGCCTCGATGTCCACGCCCGCGGCGGCGTAGGTGGCACCGGAATCTTTGCTGGTCACGGCTTTAAGGCCCTCTCGGGTCTGGGGAGTGGTCCGCCGCGGGCCCCTGGTGGGGGCCCGCGGCGGGATGACTACGGTCGGCGCAGCGCGTCGGCCGCGCCGTGGCCACCGAGCAGCGACTGGACCCCGTCGAGGTCCGAGCCGGTGGGCTTGCCCCGCACGACCGGCGGCTGCTGGCTGCCGGCAATTTCTGCCTCCAGCAGGAGCTTGCCGAGCAGCGCCGGGTCCGGCAGCTCCATCGGGTAGACCCCGTCGAAGCAGGCCCGGCAGAGCTTGTCCTTGGGCTGCTTGGTCGCCTCGATCATGCCGTCCAGCGAGATGTAGGCGAGCGAGTCGGCACCGAGCGTGCGGCCGATCTCCTCCACCGTCATCCCGTTGGCGATCAGCTCGGCGCGGGTGGCGAAGTCGATGCCGAAGAAGCACGGCCACTTCACCGGCGGCGAGGAGATCCGGATGTGCACCTCGGCGGCGCCCGCCTCGCGGAGCATCCGGACCAGCGCGCGCTGGGTGTTGCCGCGGACGATCGAGTCGTCCACCACCACCAGGCGCTTGCCCGCGATGACTTCCTTGAGCGGGTTGAGCTTGAGCCGGATGCCGAGCTGGCGGATCGTCTGGCTGGGCTGGATGAAGGTGCGCCCGACGTAGGCGTTCTTCACCAGGCCGGAGCCGTACGGGATGCCGCTGGCCTCGGCGTAGCCGATCGCCGCGGGGGTACCCGACTCCGGCGTGGCTATCACCATGTCGGCCTCGACAGGGGCCTCGGCGGCCAGCCTGCGGCCCATCTCGACGCGCGAGAGGTGGACGTTGCGGCCGGCGATGGAGGTGTCCGGACGGGCCAGGTAGACGTACTCGAAGACGCAGCCCTTGGGCGCGGCCTCGGCGAAGCGGGAGGTCCGCATGCCGTTCTCGTCGATGGCGATCAGCTCGCCCGGCTCCACCTCGCGGATGAAGCTGGCGCCGCAGATGTCCAGGGCCGCCGTCTCGGAGGCCACCACCCAGCCGCGTTCGAGCCGGCCGAGGACCAGCGGGCGGATGCCCTGCGGGTCACGGGCGGCGTAGAGGGTGTGCTCGTCCATGAAGACGAGCGAGAAGGCGCCCTTGACCTTCGGCAGGATCTGCCGGGCGGTCTCCTCGATGGACAGGTCGGGATGGCCGGCGAGCAGCGCGGTCACCAGATCGGTGTCGTTGGTCGCGGCGGTCCGGCCGGAGCGCGAGACGTGCTCGGCACCGGGGAGCTGGGCGACCATCTCCGCGAGTTCGGCGGTGTTCACCAGGTTTCCGTTGTGGCCCAGGGCCAGCGAACCGTGAGCGGTCGCCCGGAAGGTCGGCTGGGCGTTCTCCCAGACCGAGGACCCGGTGGTCGAGTAGCGGGCATGTCCGACGGCGATATGCCCGTGCAAGGACCCCAGAGCCGCTTCGTCGAAGACCTGGGAGACAAGTCCCATGTCCTTGAAGACGAGAATCTGGGACCCATTGCTCACTGCGATTCCCGCGGATTCCTGTCCGCGGTGCTGCAGGGCATAGAGGCCGAAGTACGAGAGCTTGGCGACCTCCTCGCCGGGAGCCCAGACACCGAAGACGCCACAAGCGTCCTGGGGGCCTTTCTCACCGGGAAGAAGGTCGTGGTTGAGTCTTCCGTCACCACGAGGCACGTCTTCGAGTCTAGGGCAGTTGGCACAGGCTTCCCGAACGAGGGATCGGGTCCGGCTTGGCGATTTCGCTGGCAACGCGCGTAGACAAAACCCCTTACCATGCCTGCGGCCGGGCTGTGCCCGGCACCCAGGGGTGTCCGGGTGACGCTGCTCACCCTGCGGGAACCAGCAGTCCCCAGGTGTCCGGATGGGCCGTCCAGGTCCGCGCCCGGACCGGGCCGACCGGGCAGCCGTCCGCCTCGTAGCCGAAGGTCCGGCCCGCCACGGTCACGCTGGAGGCCCGCACGCGCAGCAGCGCCCCGCCCGGACCGGACTGCCGGACCACCACCTCGGCCGCCGAGGAGCCGGCCGGCATCCGCAGCGCGACCAGCCGGATCGGACGGTCGTGACCGCTGAGCGGACGTCCGTCGGCCTCCACGCGCAGCCGGGAGGGCTCCGGCTCCACCTGCTCGGCCGCAACCAATTTCGCCCATAGCGAACGCCAGCCACCGGGATGGCCCTGCCCGCGCCCGGGGATCCGGACCTCGCCCAGCACCACCCCGCCCTCGTCGTCCAGCAGCATCCCGCAGTCGCGCGGCACGCCCGTCAGCACCGCCCGGGCCGCCGCGACCGGCTCGGTCGGCACCCCCAGCGCTCGCGCCAGCGCCACCGCCGACGCCCGGCCGACCGGCACCAGACCGAGCGGCCCAGCGGCCAACTCGCGCTGCCGGTGCAGGGCCTGCACCACCCGTTGCAACGTCAGATCAGAACCGATCACCACCGGACGGCGGCGGCCGCGGTGCGACAGCACCCGGTCGAGTTCGGCCGAATTCTCCGGAAGCACGACCTTGACGTCCGCGCCCCCCGCGAGCACGTCCCGGGCGATCCGCACCGCCTCGCCGTCGGCCTCGCGCGCGACCGGGTCCAGCAGGAGCAGCAGCGGGCAGCTCCCCGGCGGCTGCGGGGTATCGGACGGCGGGGGTACGGACGTGGACTGGGACGACACGACCGGTCCTTCCTCAGGTAATCTCTCGGTGCAAGAGCCCCTTGCGCTATTGCGCCAGGGGCTTCGTCTATCTCGGGGCAGACTGCGGCCTACGCAGGATGCCCCAACCGGAAGGGGTGTACGCCTGTGCCGGCACTCGTGCTCGTTGGCGCTCAGTGGGGAGACGAGGGCAAGGGGAAGGCCACCGACCTCCTCGGCGGATCCGTCGACTACGTCGTCCGCTACCAGGGTGGCAACAACGCCGGTCACACGGTGGTCATCGGCGACCAGAAGTATGCCCTCCACCTGCTCCCTTCCGGCATCCTCAGCCCGAACGTGACGCCGGTGATCGGCAACGGTGTCGTGATCGACCCGGGCGTGCTGCTCTCCGAGCTCAGCGGCCTGAACGAGCGCGGCATCGACACCTCGAAGCTGCTGATCTCGGGCAACGCCCACCTGATCACGCCGTACCACCGCACGCTGGACAAGGTGGTCGAGCGCTTCCTCGGCAAGCGCAAGATCGGCACCACCGGCCGCGGCATCGGCCCGACCTACGCGGACAAGATCAACCGTGTCGGCATCCGGGTGCAGGACATCTTCGACGAGTCGATCCTTCAGCAGAAGGTCGAGGCCGCGCTGCACGACAAGAACCAGCTGCTGGTCAAGCTCTACAACCGCCGCGCCATCCCGGCCGAGCTGGTGGTGCAGGAGTACCTCGGCTACGCCGACAAGCTGCGCCCCTTCCTCGCCGACACCACCCTCGTCCTGGACGAGGCGCTGAAGGCGAACAAGGTCGTCCTGCTGGAGGGCGGCCAGGGCACCCTGCTGGACGTCGACCACGGCACGTACCCCTTCGTGACCTCGTCCAACCCGACGGCCGGCGGCGCCTGCACCGGCGCGGGCATCGGCCCGACGAAGATCGACCGGGTCATCGGCATCCTCAAGGCGTACACCACCCGCGTCGGCTCGGGCCCGTTCCCGACCGAGCTGCTGGACGCCGACGGCGAGGCGCTGCGCCGGATCGGCGGCGAACGCGGTGTCACCACCGGCCGTGACCGCCGCTGCGGCTGGTTCGACGCGGTGATCGCGCGCTACGCGACCCGGGTCAACGGCCTGACCGACTTCTTCCTCACCAAGCTGGACGTGCTGACCGGCTGGGAGCAGATCCCGGTCTGCGTGGCGTACGAGATCGACGGCAAGCGCGTCGACGAGCTCCCGTACAACCAGTCGGACTTCCACCACGCGAAGCCGATCTACGAGAACTTCCCCGGCTGGACCGAGGACCTCAGCAAGGCGCAGAGCTTCAGCGACCTGCCGAAGAACGCCCAGGCCTACGTGAAGGCGCTGGAGGAGATGTCGGGCGCGCCGATCTCCGCCATCGGCGTCGGCCCGGGCCGGTACGAGACGATCCAGATCAACTCGTTCGTCTGAGCCCCGGTTCGACCCTGAGAAGGCCCCGCCGACCCCTTGGGTTCTAACGGTCCTCGCAACACCCGTGATCGATGGGAGTTGCGGGGACCGTGGGCGTTGAGCGTGGTGGTCTCGCAGGATTGAGGGAG
>NZ_JARZAI010000024.1 GCF_029893355.1 Kitasatospora sp. MAA4 | reverse complement strand
CCAGCAGTTCGACCCAGAACCCGAGCCACACCTACAGCACCGCGGGCACCTACACCGCGACGCTGACCGTCACCGACAGCGCCTCGCCGGCCAACACCGCGACGTCGCAGGTGACGACCACGGTCAGCGCCGTCGGCAACCCGCTGGCGGCCGGCGCCTCGGCCACCCCGACCTCCGGTCAGGTGCCGCTGAGCGTCGCCTTCACCGGCACCGGCACCGGTGGCACCCCGGCGTACAACTACAGCTGGAACTTCGGTGACGGGACCAGCAGTTCGACCCAGAACCCGAGCCACACCTACAGCACCGCGGGCACCTACACCGCGACGCTGACCGTCACCGACAGCGCCTCGCCGGCCAACTCCGCATCCTCGACGGTGACCATCACAGCCTCACCGATCGCCGCGACGGTACCGGGCGCGCCCACCGGCCTGACGGCGACAGCCGGAACCGGGCAGGCCACGCTGAGCTGGACGCCGCCGGCCAACACCGGTGGAGAGAACGTCACTTCGTACAAGGTGTACCGCGGTACCGCCAGCGGCGGCGAGACGCTGCTGACCGGCGGCGGCTGCAGCGGCCTGGGCGCGGTGACCTCGTGCACGGACACCGGCCTGACCGCCGGTCAGGCCTACTACTACACCGTCACCGCGGTGAACGGCGTGGGCGAGGGGGCGGCGAGCAACGAGGCGACGGCCACCCCCACCGGCACGGGCTGCCAGGCGCAGCAGCTGCTGGGCAACGCGGGCTTCGAGAACGGCAGTTCCAGCCCCGCGCCGTGGACCGTCACCTCGACGCACAGCCCCGTCTCGGTGATCAGCAAGAGCACCTCCGAACCGCCGCACAGCGGCACCTGGGACGCCTGGCTCGACGGCTGGGGCAAGGCCACCACCGACACCCTGGCCCAGACCGTCACCCTGCCCAGCGGCTGCAGCAACTACAACTTCAGCTTCTGGCTGCACGTCAACACGGCCGAGACCTCGACCACCACCGCCTACGACACCCTCAAGGTGCAGGTGCTCAACAGCTCCGGCACCGTCCTGGGCACCCTGGCCACCTACTCCAACCTCAACCACAACACCGGATACGCGCAGCACACCTTCAACCTCGGCGCTTATGCCGGCCAGCAGGTGACGCTGAAGTTCACCGGTGCCGAGGACTTCGAGTACCAGACGTCGTTCGTGGTCGACGACACCGCGCTGAACGTCAGCTGAGCCTGACGAGTCGGACGCGTCGGACGAGTTAGCCGCCGGGTGGTGCACTGCGGTGCACCACCCGGTACCGAGCGCCAGTTGAGGGATGGATGTATGGACGCACCAATCGCGGTGAGAGGCCGCGGCATCACCAAAGTCTTCGGTGATGTCGTCGCCCTCGACCACATCGATGTGAGCATGACGCAGGGTCAGATCCACGGCCTGGTCGGCCCGAACGGCGCCGGCAAGACCACGCTCCTCGGCCTGTTGCTGGGCCTGGCTGTCGCCGACGAAGGGAGTCTGGAGATCCTCGGCACTGCGGTGGGACGCACGCCGGCCGCGCCCGACGGTGTCTCCGGGTTCGTCGACGGGCCCGGCCTCTACCCCACTCTCACCGCGAAGCAGAACCTTGCAACGCTCGTCGCGCTGCGCCCTGATGACGCGCCCGCCATGGGTGTCGAGGAGGCCTTGGCGCAGGTCGGGCTCGCCGACGCCGCCGACGCCAAGGTCCGCGGCTTCTCCCTGGGCATGCGCCAGCGGCTGGGGCTGGCCGCGGCGCTGCTGACCAAGCCGCGGCTGCTGGTGCTCGACGAGCCGTCCAACGGCCTGGACCCGGTCGGCAAGAAGCACGTGCACGGTGTGCTCAACCGGTTGGCCGCCGAAGGCGTCACGGTCGTGATGTCCAGCCATCGGATGGACGATCTGGAGGCGCTCTGTTCCGAGGTCACCATCCTGGCCGCCGGACGCGTGGTCTTCTCCGGACCGGTGTCGAAGCTCTCTGACGACAGCCGCGAACTCGACTACCGGCTGCGCGCGTCGGACCCGTCCGCCGCTCGCGCGGTCGCGGCCGCAACGCCCGGTATCCGCATCGTCGACGGCTACGACGCCCCCGCGCGACCGGACACCGACGTGATCGTCGTCCGCGCACGGGTGGCAGCCGTGGATCAACTCGTGGCCCGAATGGTGCGGGACGACATCGCGGTGCGTGAGTTGGCGCCCGTCGTCTCAGCGCTGGAAGCCGCGTTCCTCGCCCTGACCGAGCAGGAGGCCGACCGATGACCACGACCGTCGCTGACGCCCCAGCCCCCGCCGCCCGGGCTGAGGCCGGGACAGCGCGCCCGGTCCCGGTGGCCCGGATCCTCCGCTTCGAGTTGGTCAAGCAGTTCTCCGCCTGGCGGGTGCGCCTGCTGATCGGGCTGTGCTGGCTCGGACCGGGCCTGCTGGTCTTCGCCATCGACCAGCAGAGCACCCTTCCGTCGGACACCCTCTTCGGCCGGTGGATGCACGCCACCGGCTGGGCCGGGTCGCTGGTGGTGCTCGGCGTCGCCGGCACGTGGGCGCTGCCGCTGGTCACGTCCATGGTCGCCGGTGACGTGTTCGCCTCCGAGGACCGGCTGGGCACCTGGCGCCATCTGATCGTCGCGGTCCGCTCGCACCGGCGGATCTTCGCGGCCAAGGCGATCGCCAGCGTCACCGTGATCGGGCTGCTGGTCGCAGGCCTGGCCGTCTCCAGCGCGTTCGGCGGACTGCTCGCGGAGGGGAACCAGCCGCTGGTCGGGCTGGACAGCCACCAGCTCTCCGGCGGCGACGCGGCCGGAAACGTCCTGCTGGCCTGGGTCTGCGTGCTGGCGCCGACGCTCGCCCTGGCGGCCATCGGGCTGCTCGGGTCCGTCGCCCTGGGCCGATCCCCGATGGGCCTGCTCCTGCCCATGCTCGCCGCCCTCGGGATGCAGGTGGCGCAGATGCTGCCGCTACCGGTCCCGGTGCGCCTGGCACTGCCCGGTTACGCCTTCATCTCCTGGAACGGCCTTTTCGCCGATCCCCGGCAACTCGGGCCCCTGCTGATCGGCGTCGGGGTCAGTCTGGTGTGGGCGGTCGTCGCGACGGCACTGGCCTACCTGCTCTTCCTCCGCCGGGACTTCACCAATCTCAACAACGACGGCGCCGGACGCAGGGTGCTGACCCTGGGCGTCCTCCCGCTGGTCGGCCTGCTGGTCGCGACGGTCGGTGCTTTCGCGGTGACGACCGGGACGGACGGTTCCGGCATCGACCAGGCCAAGGTGCAGCAGTCGGTGGCCACGGCCTTCGCCCACCTCTACCGGCTCCAGCAAGCGCAGACGCGCCAGCCACCGGTCACCGAAGCGCAACTTCAGACCTCCGCGGCCTGTGACAAGAGCGAAGGACTCGGCGCACAGGAGGGATCGGGCAACGACTGGCGCTGCACGGTCTCCTGGACCGTCCCCGGTTACAACGCCACCGCCCAGGCCATCTACCAGCTCGATGTCAGCGCGAACGGGCGGTACACCGCCGACGGAGACGGCCCGGTGGAGGTGAACGGCTACTTCCTGATCATCAGTGGGGGAAAGACGGTGCCGAACCCGCTCTGGCAGTTCGACGGCAACGTCGATCTGCTCGCCGGATGAACGGCTGAAGGGCGGCGGCGGATCATTCGATCCGCCGTCCGTTCCTCATCCCTGGTCAGGCTCCTCGCCGAACCCGTCGAGCAGCAACTCGGCTTGTGCTCCCAGGCCGTGGCGGTCGATCAGTTCTGGCATCGCCTCCCGGAGCACCTTGAGCACGACCCTCATGGCGTAGATGTCCGCGTCCGCGATCGCCCCCTTGGTCGACATCTCCTCCAGCGCCTCCAGCAGCGGGTACCAGATCTCCCCGCCGACCCTGATGCTCCGTGCGACCTTCTGGAACTCCTTGACGATGCCGGCGTCCCGCACGTCCTGGGGTCGTCGTTCGAGGTGGTCCAGCAGCAAAAGCTCCGGATCGTTGTACAGGTGCGCCTTGAGGAAGCGCAGCCGGGCGACCCGCGCATGGTCCGCCCGGTGCTGCCGGGCCGCTGCCGCGGCCTCCTCGGTGAGCCAGAGCCGCACCGTGCCGGTCAGCCCGCGGACGCCCAGCTCCGGCCGGTCCACCGGTACGCCCAGCGCCGCGTTGGCCGCGTCCTGGGCGGGCGCCACGTCCTCTGGGGCCCACAGCCCGGTGGCGCCTTTCGCGATCTCCCGGAGGCCCAGCGCGATCGCCGCCTTCTGCCCCTCGTACGGCACCGCGGAACGGCTGGGCTGCCAGGAGGCCGAGAAGATCGCCACGAACGTGGCGGTCGACAGGTTGCTCGGCAGCCGCCGATGCTCCGGGTAGTCGCAGCGCATCCGCTCGGGCTCACGGCGAAACCGGAACCTCATCCGCCGACACCTCCAACGGTGAGATGAGAGCCGCCAGTTCGGGCTCGTCCTCGATCACGGCCGCACGCAGCCGGTCCGCCGGGCTGCCGCCGTCCGGATCACGGATGTCGCCCAGCATTACCAGCAGCGCGAAGAGGGCATTGAGGCCGCTGTGGCCTCGGAAGGCGGCGCGCAACGCGTTCAGCGCGCGATCCCGGACTTCGCCTCGCGGGCTCTTCAGGACCCACCAGCAGATCGTCTGCGCCACCTTCGGGTAGCGCTCGAAGTCCGTGAGCAGGTCTCCGAGCGATCTGGCCAGTTCAGCTTCCGAGCGGGACTCCGCCGAGGCCCACGGCACGTCGTCCCGCACGACGCCCAGTAGGGCGAGCGTCGCCAGGTTCGCGGCGGGTGTTGCAGCGCCGTCGGCCTGTCGGGGCCAGCCCTGCGCCGCTCGGGCCAGCCAGTCGGTGAGCTCCGGGTCCTGGGCGATCTCCTGGAAGACTTCGAGGACCTTCGCCAGCGCCTCGGCGCCACCGCTGTCGGCGACCCGGCGCAGCCGGGTGAGCGCCGGCCCCGGCTGATCCTCGACCAGCTCTCGGCAGACCTCGACGACCAGGAGTTTGTTGTCCGGCGCCGTGGCCCAGTCGTAGAGCAGTTGCCGGGCCCGCTTCCTGAGGCTCTCGTCCCGGGCGGCGGCCACCATCACCGCCACCACGATGTCGGGGCGCCCCACCGCCATCCCGCGCTCCTTGACGTCCTGCAGCTTCGAGGCGTCCTGGAACGAGGCGATCAGCTGGATCATGGTGCGGACCACCGGATCGTCGGCCGCCTCGCCGCGCGTTCCCACGCAGGAGACCATCCAGCGGATCAGGCACTTGCGGATCCGGTCGTCGTACTGCCCCCAGACGTGCGGGAGCATGGCCTGCCCGTAGCCGGGACTGGTGAACTCCGCCCGGCCGGTGAGCTCGACCCGCGCGCCGATGGCCGCGAGCTGCGAGCGCAGTCCCGCTCGGGCGAAGACCTGCCGGAGGTCGGGCGAGCGCTTGGTCCCGCGCCCCTCCTCCGACTCGCCGCCGATCGCCGCAGCCAGCCGGTCGGCATCGCCCTGCACCTTCGAGGCCGGTGCCGAGCCCCGCAGCGCCAGCGCCATGGCGAGGTAGCGCTCCTCCGGTTTGAACGGCACCGCTGCGGCGGTTTGGCCGTTGGCGGAGCCCGACGGCAGCGGATCGCCGAACCGCTGGTCGAGCTCCGCCTCCCAGCCGACGGCCAACTGCCCGAACTCGGCCTCGATCCGGGCCGTGACGGTGCCCTCGTCGAGGCCCTCCTCCACCGCCCGCCGCCGCAGGCGGTCGGCCAGCTCGATCAGTTCGCCGGCCAGCCGGACCGCGCGGACCGGCAGAGCCGTCCGGAGCGCGTCCTGGATCGCGGCGCCTTCCGTGTACCGGATCAGCTCGTCTCGCCGCTCGGCTCTCAGGTGCTGCCTCAGTACCGCGACCGCGTCCGGCAGGCCGGTGAGCCGGACCACCTCCAGCTTGCCGAGCCGATAGCCCGTCAGATCGGCCCACAGCTCCGGAGTGATCGTCATGACCAGGAAGGAGCCGACCTCGGCCAAGTCCTCGCCGTACTTCTGCAGGCCGGTCAGGAAGGGCTGTTCGAGCCGGTCGCACTCCTGGTCCTGGAGGTCGAGCAGGTAGGCGCGGTTCTTCTCGGTCGGGAGCTTTCCGATGGTCGGCCGGTCCCAGTCGACCTCGGTCACCTTGATCTCGACGTCCGACGGGGTGTGCAGGGCCAGTTGCCGCTGGCAGAACGTGGTGGCCCCGGAACCGCGCGGCGCCACCACCAGCATCAGCGCCGAGGTCTTGAGGATCTGTTCCATCCGGAGCTCTGCGGCGGTCCACTCCGGGGCCTCGCAGTAGGAGGCATCCGAGCGGATCGCCTTCCGGTCGACGGGGTGGGACTCCAGCTGATCCAGCACCCGCCGCACCGGATGGATGGTGACGGGGCCCGAGGGCTCGGCGACAAGGACCCCCAGCTCCTTGACGTGGACGGAGGCGGCGGGCTGCTCGCGCTCCGGCACCTCCGGCGGTTCGAACTCCTGCTCTACGTCCTTCGGTTCCACCTGTTCCGGGGCGGCGACCCGGAACCCTCCGCCGGGTGCGGGTTCGTACTCCTCGTACATGATCCTCCTCAGGGCCGCTGGCCGTCCTGGTAGACGTTGACTGTTCCGGTGGACTCGGGAATGACGCTGCCCGCCTGCCCGAAGTGGTACTTGGGTGCCGACCGGTCGATCGGCGCCACGGCCTCGACCGACGACCGGACCACCGGCTCGACCGGCGCCGGAGCCTCCAGCCCGACGAGGTCCTTCGGCCTGCGTCGCGGGACGTGCACCCAGGCCAGCTCCGCGAACTTGTCGTCGACCTCCGCCCGCACCCGCAGGAAGTCGTCCGCCGTCAGCCGAAGCGTCCGCTTCGCCCGGACCACCGCGTGGAAGACGGCGTCCGAGATGATCAGCGCCAGGAACGTGTCGAGCTTCTTCGCCTGCTCCATGGCCGCCTTCGCGGCATCGCTGTCCAGCAACCGGCAGGCGTCGTTCATCGGGTCGCCGTGGTAGTCCGAGGGCAGCGGGCCGACGTGGACGCTCATCCGCACCCGGATCTCCGGGTCGGCGGCCTGGCGGTGCGCGTCGTAATCGGCCAGCGCCGTCTCCAGCTTCTCCGGCAGCGGGTCGACCAGACGCCAGAGCCGCTGCACCGGCATCGCCAGCAGGAAGCCGTCGCCTCGGTCGCCCCAGTACTTGCGCTGCTGCCACTCCTCGGCCAAGCCGCTGTCGGCCATGGCCACTTCGACCATGGCGTCCAGGTTCGTGCGCATCTGCGACATCAGGTGGGACGCGGCCTTGCTGTAGCCCCTGATGTCGAGCGCAAGCACCGCCTCGTAGCCCGGGACGTCCCTGGGGTCCTCGGTCTGCAACTCTTCCACGCCGGTCTTCCTCTCCTGCCGTTGCGCGCCCCGGTCGGGGCGGCGGGCATCAGGATGTCCCCGACCGGGAGCGGCCGCTGCCCAGAATTGGGCAGCGCCGTGTGACGTGGGTCTCAGGAGAAGGCGAGGATCTCCCGCAGTGCCCGGAGGTTGTGCAGCACCAGGCCGCCGCCGGGGGCGGACCGCACCCAGCCGGCGTTGCGCCACGGGGCCAGGTTCTGCACCACGGTGTTCCGGTGGACGCCGATCAGCTGGGCCAGTTCGTCCTGGTTCAGCCGCACGGTCACGGGCGTCGGCACGTCCTCGCCGGCGGGTGCGGCCAGGCGCAGCAGTGCCGCGGCCAGCCGGACCGGGACCTCGGCCGCCGCCAGCTCCTGCTGGATCTCGTCGCCCTGACTCACTCTGCTGAACGCGTGCCGCAGGAACAGCGGCAGCAGGTCGTTCGCCTTGACGAATGCGTCGAACGCATAGGCAGGCACGGTGTGGAGCACCGACGGCTCGATGGCGATGACGTTGGCGCTGCGCTCGCCGCCGCCCAGCACCGACTGCTCACCGAGCAGTTCGCCCGGGCCGCGAACGGCGAGCAGGGTGCGCCGGCCGCGATCGTCCTCACGGACGATGGCCACGGAACCGGCGGTCAGCACCAGTACCTGGACCCCGCGCTTCCCCTGCTCCAGCAGCACCTTTTTCGCGGGCACCGCCCTTCCCGGGGCCAGCAGGCAGATCTCGCTCCACACGCGCTCGCCGAGCAGCGCCCGATGACACTGGTACACACATCCCCCAACGGCTCGAATCGACCGGCTACCGGATCAGCAGCGCAGCATCCGGCTCGACGGTCCGGCAACTGTCCGCATGGAGCAGTTAATTGACCGAAAGCCCTCTCGTGCGCTGTAGCAGGTCACTCCACATTCTTTCGAGTGAATTGCGTTGATTCTAGGTTTGCCTGACGTGCCGTCCACTAAATTGTCGAACAATGGGTCAGGTCAACCAGCCACCGAGATTCATGCCTGCTTGGTGCGCGTCAGGTGGGCGTACGCGACCACGTTGCCCAGGTAGCCGGTCTTCTTGGAGAAGTGGCCGCCGCAGGTGATCAGTCGAAGCTCCGATCGGCTCGTCGCTCCGTAGACCTTGTCGTCCGGGTAGTGGTCCTTGGGGTAGACCTCGACGGCGTCGATGGTGAAGACGGCGGTGGTGCGGTCCTTTCGCTCGATCTCGACCTCGGCTCCCGGGTGCAGGCGGCCCAGGCTGTAGAAGACGGAGAGCCCGTGCTTGTTGTCGACGTGGCCCGCCATGACCGCGTTGCCGTTCTGGCCCGGTGTCACGCCGCCTTGGTACCAGCCGACGACGTTGTCGTCGTCCGGCGGGGGTGGCTGGAGGTGCCCGGCGGTGTCCAGTGTGATGGGGATGACCCGTGCCTCGACCCGGATGGCGCGGATGCGGATCCGGGTCGGCGGTGAAGCGCTCATGCCAGGGGGCGCGGACTTCGTGTCGGGTGGGGCGCCGTGGCCGCCGTTCCCGGCCGATGCCTGGGCGGCTGTCGGCTGGGGCGGGAGTTCCGTCCGGCGGCCGTCCTGGAGGAGCCATACGCCGATGACCAGGACCAGGACGGCGACGATGACGGCCGGCCGAGGTCGTCTGAACCCGTGCACTGCCGCCTCCTTTGCTGGACTCGGGCTGACAGCGCGGGTCGCTGTGAGATTCGTTCATCGTTTCATCGGACCGGCGCTCCTTGCCAGCCGCCACCGGACTGAATGAGTGATTGTGTGTATCGGGGTGCGGATCCCGGCGTCGGTGTCGCCGGGATCGTCTGACCGGGTGTCATGATCGTGCGGGGTGAGGCCTGGCAGTCCTGCGTCAATCACCCGGATGCGCGGGGCGGCATGGTGGAGGTGGAGCCGAGGTGCTCCTATTGTATTTGTATACGAACTCTCTTCAAGAGGGCAGGGTTGGGACAGAGTCTGCTTCTCCATCTCCTTGTGCAGCCCCGGGGATGAGAGCTCGAACTCTGCGATCGATTGCACTCCCTTCCGTCGGACCCTCTTGAAGGAGCTTGGCGCCTCAATGAACTCGAAGACCTTAGCTGCGCCTCACGGGCGCGGATTTGCCGCCCGGGTTTCCACGGCCCTCACGCTGGCCCTCACTGCTGCGGGGATGGCGGTGCTGCCGACCCCCGCTCACGCCATCGGGGTCGCCGTACCCCTCGGAACGGCGGCCAGCTTCGCCGTCCTGGCCGGCCAGTCCGTCACGAACACCGGGCCCAGCACCATCACCGGCGATGTCGGGGTGAGTCCGGGGACCTCGGTGACCGGCTTTCCCCCGGGCACGGTGAACGGCGTCATCCACGCGGCCGACGCCGTTGCCCTGCAGGCGCAGACCGATCTGACCGTCGCGTACAACAACGCGGCCGGCCAGGCCTCCGACGCCAGCGTCTCGGGCGACCTCGGCGGCCGGACGCTGAATCCGGGCGTCTACACCGCCTCCTCGTCCATCGGACTCACCGGCAGCCTCACGCTCGACGCCCACGGGGACCCCAACGCGGTCTGGATCTTCCAGGTCGGGTCCACGCTGACAACGGCCTCCGCGAGCCGGGTGCTGCTGGTCAACGGTGCCGCGCCGTGCAACGTCTTCTGGAAGATCGGCAGCTCCGCCACGATCGGGACCAACTCCACCTTCGTGGGCAACATCCTGGCGCTGACGTCGATCTCCGCCACCACCGGGGCGACCATCGACGGCCGCGCGCTCGCGCGGAACGGGTCGGTCACCCTGGACACCAACACCATCACGAGGGAGACCTGCTCGACGGGCGGGACGACCTCCGGCACCACGTCCGGCACCACCGCTGGGACCACTGCCGGTACGTCAGGTGGCACCACTGGCGGTACGACGTCCGGCACCACCGCGGGGACCACGGGCGGTACGACGTCGGGCACCACGTCCGGCACCACGGCCGGTACGACGGCCGGTACGACAGGAGGGGCCACCGGTGGTACGACGGCTGGGACGACCGGCGGAGCCGCGTCGGGTGGAGGCTCCGGTGGCCGTCCTCCGGTCGGCGGCGTGGGCACTGGTGTCGGTGGTGCCGCGCAGGGACCGAGTGCGACCGAGATCACGATCGGCGGCATCCTCGTCGGACTCTCGTTGACCGGTATCGGCTTCCTCGTCGTCCGCCGACGCGCGCTGACCGGATCCTGACCGCACGGCACACCTGGACTGATGTCCCCGCGTGGGCGGTTGGCGCGGGGACATCAGTCGTTCGGCACGGTGAGAAAGCAGACGGGATGGCACGAGGTGCGAGCTGACCAAGAGAAAACGATGACCGACGTCGACCAGGACTGCGCGGAGAACGGACGTCCGCCGGTGAGCAGCCTCACCGCTCCCCAGGCCCGGAGGATGCCGGAGCAGGTGGGCGGCACGGGAGCAGCGCCTCCGGCCCTGTCGCTTCCGGCCGCGCTGACCGTGGCCTTCGCGACCGTCCTCTGCGTCCTGGCGGTCATCGGCCATGTCTGCCTGGTGTTCCTGCACGTCGCACCGTCCAACGCGGTCTCCCAGCGGTACCAACGGCAGACCGACGCCTGGATCTACCCCTACTTCGAGCAGAACTGGCAGCTCTTCGCCCCGAATCCGGAGTCGGTGCGCTGGCAGATCTCGGCCCGGACGGCTACGACGGCTCCCGACGGCTCGCGGCGGGTCGGCGAGTGGCTCGACCTGACAGCGATCGACGACGCCGCCGTCCTGCACTCGCCCTTCCCCAGCCACACGGCGCAGAACATGCTGCGCCGGGCGTTGTCCGCCTACCTCGACACCCAGGGAACCGGCCGGACTCCAGTGTCGGAGCGGGCGCTGATGCTCCAGGAGTACGTGGCGAACATCGCGGCCCAACGCCTTGCCGCCGGCGCGCACCCCGCCTTCGGCGCAGTCCAGTTGCGCGTCGTCAGTACGCCGATCACACCCCCGGCATCGACAGCACCCGCCGCCCCGACCCCCAGTGGCGCTTCCTCCGACACCAGGTATCTCCCGTGGTGGCAGGTGAAGTCCCATGACCACTGACCGCAGGCCCGACCCGGTCACCAGGGCGCTCGCCTTCCTCACCGAGCGGGCCGTCTCGCTCCACGCGGCAGCTGTGCTGCGGATGGGCTATGGGTTGCTCTATCTCGCTTTCCTGCTGCGTGAGTTCACCCACCGCGAGGAGATCTGGGGCCCGGGCTCACCGTGGACTCCCGACCTGGCGCGCGAACTCCTCGGCCAGACGGGAGAGTTCAGTCTTCTCACGCTCTCGGACAGCGGCACCTGGTTCGAGGCCTGCTACGCGTTGGCCGTCCTGACGTCCGCGTTGTTCGCGCTCGGGTGGCACACCAGGGCGGTCTCCGTGCTGTTCGCCGTCGTGGTGACCTCGTTCGACGGCCGGGCCGTCTTCATGATGGACGGCGGGGACAACCTCATCGTGCTGATGGCCCTCTACCTCACGCTCACGGCCTGCGGACGCCACTGGTCCCTCGACGCCCGTCGGGCACGGCTGCGCAGGGGTGCGACCCACCCCGGGGCACTGTCCGAGTGGCGGCAGCAGGCCGCCCTCGTCCGCAGCCGGCTGGCCACGCTCGTCCACAACTGCGGCATGTTCGTCATCGCGGCCCAGGTCTGCCTGCTCTACGGCTCCGCCGGCCTCTACAAGGTGCAGGGCGGCCTATGGCGCGACGGCACCGCGCTGCACTACGTCCTGCACCTCGACCTCTTCCGGCCCTGGCCGGAACTCTCCCAACTGGCCGACGACCACAGTCTCATCCTCGCGGTCAGCGCCTACCTGACCGTGCTTGTTCAGGTGGCCTTCCCGTTCGCCCTGTTCAGCAGGCTCAAGTACGTCACCTTGGCCCTCCTGCTCAGCATGCACCTGGGGATCGCGATCCTCCTGGGGCTGCCGGTCTTCTCCGGCGCCATGATCATCGCCGACGCCGTCTTCCTGCCGGATCGCCTCCTCCTCCGCCTTGCTGGCGCTCTTCTGGAAGACGGCCGGCGACGGCGCACTGTAGGTCTGGTGGGCTGAGTGCGCCACGACTGCCCGCCAGTTGTCGATGCCGGTGTTGGTTCGTAGGTCAGTACCGAGAACACCTCTTGCTCGGCGCGAGAGCACCCCGCGCCACGGAAGAGTGATGTCGCCGAGTTTCGAGAGCATCCAGGTGCTTGGTTCGGGATTCTGGTTGTGCTGTGCACGACGAGGGGTCCTGGGTGCTGCCGAAGTCCGATGTCGATCTGTATGCGGGGATCCGCCGTGATGCCCGTTCGGGCCTGTCCCACCGCGCTTTGCGGCGCAACGACGGGGTGGGCTACCTGACGGTGAAACAGGGCCTGGAGTCGGCATGGGCCGGATCCGTGCAAGGAGCTGGGGCCGGGGTAGGCCCGGTTGGACCCGAACGTCCCGGTAGCCGGCGGCCGGGCAGGGTGACTCGCCGAGCAGCGGCAACTACCGGAAGCAATGGAAAGAAGAAGGCGCTGATGCTGCACGAGGCCCCCTTAACCGCAGTGAACGCAACAGGTCGAACCATGCCCGCGTCGCTGGGCATTCCGGCCGAGCAGGCCGTGCAGGCCGTGCACACCGCCGCCGGCCTGGCTGGACCAGTGCTGTGATCCCGGCGCAGGCCACGCGGCCCGGGAGCAGGGATGTGCGCGTCGTGGTCGTCGGGGCGGGGTTCTCCGGGATCGGCGCCGCCATCCGGCTGCGCCAGGCGGGGTTCCGCGACGTGGTGCTTCTGGAGAAGGCGCCGCAACTCGGCGGCACGTGGAGGGAGAACACCTACCCGGGCTGCGCCTGTGACGTGCCCTCGACGCTCTACAGCTACTCGTTCACCCCGGACACCGCGTGGAGCAGGGTCTTCGCCGGACAGCGGGAGATCCACGCCTATCTGCGGACGACGGCCGAGCAGTACGGCCTCGGTGATGTCCTCCGGTGCGGAGTGCACGTACGCGGAGCCCGGTGGGATCCGGCGGCCGGGCGCTGGCTGCTGGACACCAGCGACGGACCGTACAGCGCCGCTGTCCTGGTCCTGGCCACCGGGCCGTGGCACGTCCCGCGCCACCTCGACGTCCCCGGGATCGAGGAGTTCACCGGGCCCGTGATCCACACCGCGCAGTGGGACCACGGCGTCGACCTGGCCGGGCGCCGCGTCGCCGTCGTGGGCACCGGCGCCTCCGCCGTCCAACTCGTCCCGGCCATCGCGGACCGGGCAGCGGCCGTGCACCTCTTCCAGCGCACCGCCCAGTGGGTCCTGCCCAAGCCCGCCCTGCCGGTACCCGCAGCCGTCAACCGGTACCTGGACCGCCTGCCCGGCGCCCGCAGCGGCCTGCGCGCCGGTCAGTACACGCTGCAAGAGGGCTTCAACTACGCCTTCCGCCACCCGCGGCTCGCCCGCCTCCTCGAAGCGGGCGCCCGTGCCCACCTGCGACTCGCCGTCCGTGACCGGCAGCTGCGCCAGGCACTCACACCGGACTACCGGCTGGGCTGCAAGCGCCTCCTGACCTCCAGCACCTTCTACCGCGCCCTGACCCAGCCGCACGTCCACCTCCATCCCACCGCCGTGACGGCCGTCCGCGGGAACGAGGTCGTCGGCGCCGACGGCACCGCGGCCCAGGCCGACGTCCTCATCACCGCCACCGGCTTCCGCATCGGCGAGCCGCCGCTGGCCCAGAACCTGCATGGCAGAGACGGCCGGACACTGCACGAGGCCTGGGACGGCGAAGCCCAGGCGTATCTGGGTACCACCGTCAGCGGCTTCCCCAACCTCTTCCTGCTCCTCGGCCCCAACCTGCTCGGCGGCTCCACCTCCGCGATCACCGTTCTCGAAGCCCAACTGGCCTATCTCACCGCCGCCATGGCCCACCTCGACCAGGTCGGCGGCCACCACGCCGTGGACGTCCGGCCGGCCGCCCAGGCCGCGCACAACACGGCTGTGCAGGAGGCGTTGCAGCGCACGGTGTACAACTCCGGCGGCTGCACCAGCTACTACTTCAGCCCCAGCGGGCGGAACACCTTCGCCTGGCCCTGGTCCACCGGGCAACTCGTCCGCCGGCTGAGCCGATTCGACCCTGATTCCTACACCTGCCACCCACCGGCCGAACGTGTTCCCCTGCCCGCCCCGGCAGTGCCGCAGCACGACGACCGTTCGGTCCCCGCGAAAGGGCAGCAGCCATGACGCGGCGCCCGAAAACGCAGTCCTACGACCGGGAACTCCATGAGCACCTGCCCCCAGGCGTCGTCCGCGATCCGGCATTCCTGCGGCGCCTGGTGCGGCGCAACGCCGCATCCGACGTGGCTGTCCTGCGGTGGAGGCGGCCTGTGGCCAAGGACCTGTGGTCAGCGGCTGACGGCCCCTCGGTCCGCACGTACCGGAGCTTCTACCGGCGCAAGATCCGAGGCCGAGCAGGTCGCCGGTTCGCCGATGCTGAAGAGAGCACCACTGTGGCCTGATCCTTTCCCCGACTGAGGATCACCGAGCGGCCGACGTGGCTACTGTGCGAGCTGACGTCAAGTCACATGGCCAGCAGGGGAGTGATGATGCATGTCGGAGTCGACCGCCGCTGATCAGTTACGGGACGGAGCGTCCGGCTGGGCTGCCGCCGCGAGTGCGCGAGCCAGCAGCGGGGAGCCCGGCATCGTGTCGCCAGCGCGGCGGCCCTTCTGCCGGTACTGCACTCCCGCGGCCGTCTGTCGTACCTGCAGACTCACATGATCACCGCGACTTTGAAACGCCCCTGGGGCCTGACCGAGGCTGAACTTCAACGTCCGTGTTTTGGGCAATGCGTTATTGATGAGACTTCACATATCTCCGTGTATTTCTCTCGATCAATGGCCTTTCGCGAAGGGCTGACGCACTTGCTCCGCAGGGCTCCGGGATGCGCGGGGTGGTTTTCGTTCGGAAATTCGTGTCCCTGTGGCCGGAGGTGAAGAAGTGTCGGATCCGCGAATGAAAAGTGATCGTCTCCTGGCTGTCGGGTACGGCTCTGTGGTCGTATGTGCAGGGCGGACTCTCGTGGGCGGCCTCTGTTGATCGGCCCCCACGGTTCTCTTGGCTGCCGGACGGTACGACAGGCAACGGAAGTCCGCACTGAGTGATTTGACGGTCGCTCAGGAATCTGTTCCCTCCTGATACTGTGTGATCACACAGTGCTCGGAATTCGGCAGCATCCCTGCGCTGAGGCATGGTCCATTGCGGACCGCACTGGTTGACATCAAGTCGCCCACGATGTTTGGCTGCCGGCTGAGAAATCCTGATCGTGACCACAAAGCTGGAGTGGCTGGCCCGTCATTAGGTCCGGATCCGTTTCTCGAATGCCCAATGTCCAAGACGGGAGCCCAACCATCGTGACGATGCGCCGTGTCGACCTGCTCGGGCCGGTGGAGCTGGTGGTCGACGGTATCGATGTGCCGCTCACCAAGCAGCGCGAGCGGACCGCGCTCGCTTTGCTCGCGTTCAACCGGGGACGGCATGTCAGCAGGGAACGGATGCTGCAAGCCATCTGGGGGGATGACCTCCCCAGCACGGTCAACAACCAGGTCCTCATCGTCATGTACAACCTGCGGGCCTATCTGGGCGCCGGCAGGGCCGATGTCCTCCGCTCGGGTTCGGGGTACCACGTCCTGCTGCCGGAGGCGTGCGACACCGATCTCTCGGTGGCGGAGGCACGGGTCGCGCAGGCACGGGCGGCCCGTGCCCAGGGGCGGCACGAGGAGGCGGTGGACGCCTACGTCTCCGGGCTCGGGCTCTTCCGCGGTGCGCCGCTCAGCAACGTGCACGAGCACGCCCTGCGCGGCGAGGCCGAGTACCTGGAGGAGTGGCAGCGGTCGGTCTTCGTCGAGGCCGGCCGGCTGCGGGCCGGGCTAGGGCTCTATCAGGATCTGCTCGACGAACTGCCCGCGAGGATTGGTGCCAAGCCGAACGACGAGGAGCTGCGCGGGCTGCACATGCTCGCGCTCTACGGCATGGGCCGTCAATCGGACGCGCTGCGCGTCTACATGGAGACCGACGAGCTCCTCTCCCGGGAGCTCGGCACCGGCACCAGCCCCAGGCTTCGCGAGCTCAACAAGATGATCCTCGAGGAGCGTCCGGTGGCGCCGCCCCGCTGCGACGCCCCGGCGGTCGCCCCCGAGCGCCTGTCCGCCCTGCGGCCAGGTCCGGCCGACCGCCCGGCACCGGGCGCGCACACCCCGGTGCCGCGTCAGCTGCCTGCCGCCCCGCCGGACCTGGCGGGGCGTGAGGCCGAACTCGGCTGGCTGACCCGCTCGATGACGGCGTTGGACGGCCCGTCCTGTCTGGTCGTCACCGGCCTCGCGGGGGTGGGCAAGACGGCGTTGGCCGTGCACTGGGCCCAGCACGCCGCAGGGGATTTCCCGGACGGCCAGCTCTACGTCGACCTGCTGGGGCACGACCGGGCCGGCGGCCGGGAGATGACCGCCTCGACGGTCCTCGGAGGCTTCCTGCGGGCGCTCGGTGTTCCGCCCGAACGGATTCCGGGCCAGCTGCAGGAGCGGTCGGCGCTCTTCCGCAGCGTGATCGCCAACTGGCGCGTGCTCCTCGTCCTGGACAACGCGGAGGGCTCGGAGCAGGTGCGGCCCCTGCTCCCCGGCTCCCCGACCTGCCGCACCCTGGTCACCAGCCGATACCCGCTGCACGGCCTGCTGGTCGACGGTGCGGGAGTGCTCGGGCTCCGGCCCCTGGACGGCGACGGTGCGACCACGATGCTGGGCGCCCTCCTCGGCTCGGGCGCGACGGGTCCGGCCCGGGCCGATCTGGCCCGGATTGCCGACCTGTGCGGCGGACATCCCCTTGCGCTCAGCATCGCCGCGGCGCGGCTGCGCACCGGAGGGCTGAGCCCTGACGCCCTGATCGGACGGCTGGCCGAGGAGCCGCGGCGGCTGAGGGAGCTCAGCGCCGGGGAGTCGAGTCTGGCGGGCGCGCTGATGCCCACGTACCGCCGACTGCCCTCCCTGGCGGCGAAACTCTTCCGCCGGCTCGGCCTGCTGGAAGCGGGGGACCGGCCGTTGTGGACCGCCGCTGCCCTGCTCGGCATCGAGCCCGAGGAGGCGGAGGCCCCGCTGACCCAGCTGGTTGACGCCCACCTGCTGGAGCCGGTACGCAGCCGCGGAGTCGCCTGCTCCCACCGGATGCACCGCCTGGCCTGGCTGTTCGCCCGGGAACGGGCGCTGGCGGAGGAGCCCGCGGACAACCGTGCCGAGATCCTGGCCAGAGTGGAGGCCGTCAGCCGCCTCTGCCGTGTGGGGGGCCCGCGGGCCGCCGACAGCCTGATCCTCGCGCACCAGCGGCCGGGCGAACGGCTGCCACGTCCTGTCATCGCGTCACGACCGCGCCCGGCGCGGGACGGCCGGGAACCCGTCCGGATCGACGGCGATATACACGCGACACGCCGCCGATAGTCCCGTGGGGCACGGTGCCGCATGGACGAAACGTCGGCGCGGGTCGAGTGACCCGCGCCCCGCACAGCACACCGGGACGAGGACAGGCAGCGATGACCAGCAGTGTTTCCGAGATACCGCGCGCAACGGCCGGCACCAACACGACGCCTGTGTTCTCCTACGCGCTCTCCGCCGAGGAAGCGGCGCAGGCCCTTGCGCTGGCTGAGCAGTGCCTGGCGCGGTACGGCAGCGCGGAGGACCCCGCCTTCGTGCGGGACGCGCCGGTCATCGCCGCCGAGCTGCCCCGAGGGCTGCGCGAGGCCGTGAACCGTGCCCGGCTGGACGACCGGCTGCACGCCCTCGTCATCACTGGCAACCGGGTGGACGGCGGCGCCCTCGAACCCACCCCGATGCACTGGCGGGTCGCCGACACGCCCGGCAGCCGGGTGCACGGCATCCTGCTCGCGCTGTACGCCGTGTTGCTCGGTGACCTGATCGCCTGGGCCACCCAGCAGGACGGCCGCCTGGTCACCGACGTGCTGCCCATCCCGGGGTACGAGGACAGCCTGGTCAGCTCCTGCAGCGAGCAGGAGCTGGGCTGGCACACCGAGGACGCCTTCTCGCCCTCCCGGGCCGACTACGTCGGCCTGTACTGCCTGAGCGCGCCCGAGCGCATCCCCACCACCGTCGCCGGAGTGGACCTCGCGCAGGTGCCCGACGCGGTGGCCCGGGTGCTGGTCCAGCCCCGCTTCATCATCCTGCCCGACTCCTCGCACGACCCCGCCAACAACACCGACCAGGGCCAGGGCAACGCGGACGCCTTCGAGCGCCTCGCCGAGCGGCTGAAGGACCCCCAGCGGGTGGCCGTGCTCGCAGGCCACCCCCAGGCCCCCGTACTCCGGTTGGACCGCGACTTCACCATCGCCCAGGACGACGACGCCGAGGCTGCCGACGCGCTGCGCTGGATCATCGCCCACCTCGACGGGCAGCTGTACGAGCTGGTCCTGGACCCGGGCGACGTCGGCTTCGTCGACAACCGCAACGTGGTGCACGGCCGCCGGTCCTTCCGCCCCCGCTACGACGGTCAGGACCGCTGGCTCAAGCGCGTCAACGTGGTCGGCGACCTCCGTCGCACCCGGCCGGACCGCGCCGACGCCGGCACCCGAGTGATCGGCTGAACCCGGGTGGCACTTCACGACATCGCCCCGGCACTGCTCGAGGACTGGCTGCGCCACCGGTACTTCTCGGCTCAGTACGACATCTCCAGCTCCGGCCTGGCCCCGGGCACCCTCGGTGACCTGCGCGCGGAACTGGGCATCGGGACCGCCGAACTGGACGAGATCGCCTTCCGCGACAGCCCGTCGGTGGGCAGCGACCGGCTGCGCGCGGCGGTCGCCGCCCGGTACGCGCCGGGGCTGGCGGACCAGGTCGTGTGTACGCACGGAGCCAGCGAGAGCCTCTTCCTGGTTCTGGCGGCCCTGCTGCGCCCCGGGGACGAGGTGGTGACGCTCCGGCCGGTCTACCAGTCGCTCTCCTCCATCGCCGAGGCGCTGGGCGCCCGCCTGCGTACCTGGGAACTGCGCGCCGAGGACGGGTTCCGCCCCGACCTTGACCTGCTGCGGGCCGTCCTGACGCCCCGTACCCGGGCCATCGTGGTCAACTTCCCGCACAACCCGACCGGCACGACGCTCACCCGGGAGCAGTACGAGGAACTGCTGGCCCTGGTCGACCGGCACGGGTGCCACCTGCTCTGGGACGGCTCGTTCGCGGAGCTGGCGTACGAGGGCGAGGCGCTGCCCGAGCCGTCCGGGCGGCTGGAGCGGGCGCTGTCCTTCTCCACGCTCTCCAAGGCGTACGGCCTGCCGGGCCTGCGGGTCGGCTGGTGTGTCGCCCCGCCCGCGCTGATCCCGGAGATGGTGCGGCTGCGCGACTACGTGACCATCAGCACCTCGCCGCTCTCCGAGCACCTGGGCTCGGCGGTGCTGGAGCAGGCGGACAAGGTACTCGCCCCGCGCCGCCAACTGGCCACCGCCAACCGGCGGCTGCTGCTGGACTGGGCGGCCGAGCACCCCGGGCTGGTGGAGCTGCCGGCGCCGCTGGGAGGAGTGACGGGCTTTCCGGGCCTGGCGGGCATCCCGGACACCACGGCCTTCTGCCACGAACTGGAGGCGCAGGACGGGGTGCTGGTCGTGCCCGGCGGCGCCTTCGGCCATCCGGACCGGATCAGGATCGGCTTCGGCGGCCCGTCCGCCGAGCTGACGCAGGGTCTGGACAGGCTGGGCGCGCGCGTGGAGAGGTGGGGACGATGACCGCTGACACGTCGACCGCGCAGGCGCCGGTCGCACGGCCGCTGCGGGAGCTGCTGACGCACCGCCCGTACTGGTCCTGGACGCTGCTGGTCCAACTGCTCAACCTGCCCGTGATGATGGCCCCGATCGCGTTCGCCGGTCTGGCCGGCGGCGTCGCCGGGGCGGCCAAGGACGGCGGCGTGCTGGTCGCCTCGCTGTCGCTGTCCAACGTGGTGGCCTCCGGGCTCGCCGGCCGCTACGCGGACCGGACCAGCGGCCGCAGGGTCCCGGTGCTCTCGGCCTCGCTCATCGCGCTCGGCCTCGCCGGCGTCCTGGCGGGGGCGCTCGCCCACGCGCCGCTGCCGGTGCTCTGCGTGCTCTGCGCAGTCGCCGGGTCCGGCTACGCCGGCCTGACCGGACTGACCCGGACGCTGCTCAACAGGGCGGTGCCCGAGCGGCTGGTGGAGCAGGCGTTGGCGGTCAGGTCGACGATGGTGGAGCTGCTGGTGATCACGGCTCCGCTGATCGCCAGTGCCGCGCTCTTCCTGTTCGGCTGGAGCGGCGGCATCGCGGTCCAGGTGGCGGCCGGCGCCGTGCTGGTGCTGATGCTGGCCTTCGGCCGCGGCACCGCGCGGCCTGCTCCCAAGGCGGCCGCCGCGGACAGTACGGCGGCCGCGGCGGGCCGGGAGCGACTGTGGTCCCCGGCGTTCGTCGCCTGGATCGCGGTGGGCTTCGTCTTCAGCAACACCCTGGGCGCGATCGAGACGGCGGCGCTGCCGCTCTCCCAGGACCTGCACGGCGGCGCGTTCGGCGGCGGCGGTATCGTCGCGCTGCTGGCGGTCTCGAGCGCGCTGGCCGGCCTCGCGTACGCCGCGGCGGCCGACCGTCTGCGGGGCGGCCCGTACCTGAGGGCCTCTCTGCTGGTCGCGGTGCTGGGCGCGATGACGGTCCTGATCGGCCAGGTTGGGTCCTGGGGGGCCCTAGTGGCGGCACTGATCGTGGCCGGTGTGTGCACGGCGCCGCTCAACACCATCCAGTCCCACGCGGTGGAGAAGGTCATCCCCGAGAGCCGCCGCGCGGAGGGGTTCGGCTGGCTGTTCAGCGGTGGCGGTACGGGCTTCGCTGTCAGCGGTCTCGCGCTCTCCGCGCTTCCACTCCGGTTCGCCCTTGCGCTGCCCGCGGTCGGCTGCCTGATCACCATCGTCCTGCTGACCGTCTCCCGGCCGCGTGGCCGATGACCTGTTCGGGAGGGCCGTCGGGCCCTCCCGAACAGGCGTCAGTACCCCAGGGCCGGGGCGACGGTGTTGCGCAGCGGGAGCCCCTGTCGGAAGCGCCCGGCGTTCTCGCGGACCAGCTCGGCGAAGGCAGGCCAGGCGTACGGGAGTTCGCCCGCGCAGTGGGCGGTGAGGAAGCAGTTCTCCAGCGACCACAGCGGGTGGCTCCCGGGCAGCGGCGCCGGCTCAGTGACGTCGAGCGCGGCGGCGGCGATCCACCCCTCGGTCAGTGCCCGGACCAGGTCGGCGGTGTTCACCAGGCCGCCGCGGGCCACGTTGACCAGGCACGCCCCGGGCCTCATCCGCCGGAGCACCGGTTCGGCGATCATTCCCCGGGTCTGCGGCGTCAGCGCGGCCGTCAGCACCACGACATCGGCCTCGGCCGCAGCGTCGGCGAGTTCGTCGGTCCCGAGCACCCGGTACGCGCCCTCCACGGGCACCGGGCTGCGGCGCACGACCGTGACCCTGGCCCGAAGCGGCGTCAGCAGCCGCAGCAGCGCCCGGGTCACCGCGCCGCCGCCCACGATCAGCACCTCGGCGTCGTACAGGCTGCGCGGCGGCTGCGGCAGCCAGCGGCCTGCGCGCACCGAGCGGTCGGCCGACCGCAGTGCCACCATGGCCAGCATCAGCGCGTGCTCCGCCACGGGCTCCGCGAGCACACCGGCGGCCGAGGTCCAGGTGACGCCGGCCCGCATCAGTGGCAGGAACTCCTCGACCCCTGCCCAGGGCAGTTGCACCCAGCGGACGGCGGGCATCCACTGGAGTGCCCCGGCCAGCCCTTCCGGCTCGCCCAGCCAGACCAGAGCCTGCGCCTGTTCGGGCGCCGGCTGCGTCCCGACGGCGGCGCGTACGGCCTCCGGTACGGGCTCGGGCAGTACTGCGATCCCGGTCATCTTTTGACTCCTCTCACATCACGATGCCGCCGTTGGGGCTGAGCAGCGCCCCGACGTAGTAGTCCGCCTCGGCCGAGGCCAGGAAGCAGACGCTGGCGGCGATGTCCTGCGGTGTGCCCCAGCGCCCCGCCGGGATGGAGCGCTCGCGCTCCGGGTTGTAGGTGATCGGGTTGGCGGTCAGCATCGGGGTCTCGGTCATGCCCGGGGCGATCGCGTTGACGTTGACGCCGTGCGGGATCAGCTCCCGGGCAAGCGCCCGGGTGAGCGAGATGACGCCGCCCTTGGCCGCGCAGTAGTGGATCAGCCGGGCCTCGCCGGTGAGCGCCAGGTCGGAGGAGATGTTGACGATCCGGCCGGCCCCACGGGCGATCATGCCCGGGGCGACGGCCCGGCAGCACAGGTACACGCCCTTGAGATTGACGTTCAGCACCCGGTCCCACTCGTCCTCGGTGAGCTCCGTCAGCTCGGCGCGGGAGATGATGCCCGCGTTGTTGACCAGGATGGAGACCGGGCCGAAGGACTCCTCGGCACTGCGCACCATCGCGGTGACGGCGTCCGCGTCCGCGACGTTCGCCTCGATGGCCAGCGCCCGGCCGCCGCCCGCCGTGATCTCGTCCACGACCGCGCGGGCCGCCTCAGGGGTGCGCCAGTGGTTGACCAGCACGGCCGCGCCCTCGGCCGCCAGCGCGCGGGCGGTGGCGGCGCCGATGCCGGTCGCGGCGCCGGTGACAAGGGCGACCTGGCCGGTGAACCGGGAGCGCGTCACCGGCTCTCCTTGGCGAAGGTCTCCAGCAGCTCGGTGTACGCGCGGCGGTAGGCGACGGAGTACCGGTCCGAGGGGGCGTGGGCCTGGCTGCGGACATCGAGCGGGGCCTCCTTCGGGTACTGGTTCTCCACGATCGGGTAGTCCTCCTCGAAGATGACCCGCTCGTACTTCCACATCTCCTCGAGCGACACCCCGTGCTGCTCGATCACGATGTCGTCGATGCCGACCACCCAGAACTGGCGCACCCGCAGCCCGTCCGCGGTGATCGGGGTGGCGAACTGGGCGACCAGCCGGCGGCCGCCGTCGGGGAAGACGGTGCGGATCCAGGCGAACATCGGCAGCGAGAGGTGGTACGTCAGTGTCTGCCTGGTGCCGAGCGCCTGGTTGCCCTCCAGCGCCGTCCCACCCAGGTCGGTGGAGAGCTCCCACTCCAGCTCCCAGCCGTCCCGGTGGACCTGGTACGGGTCCACCACCCGGCGCACGTCCGGGCCCATGCTGCCCTGGTGGACGAACGGGAAGTGGCCCATGTCCCGGAAGTTCTCGGTCAGTTGCCGCATGCCGCAGTTCAGGTCGACGGGCTTGCCGTAGGCCAGGTGCCAGCTGGTGCGGCCCACGTCCGCCAGGCCCGCAATGGGCAGGTAGGGCTCCTCCAGGCAGCTCCACACATGCCCGTACGCCTGGGCCACCCGGTAGGTGCGCAGCGTGGTGCGCACCGGCGAGGAGCCCGGCGGCAGCGACGGCACCAGGGTGCACCGGCCGGTGCCCGCCTCGAAGATCCAGCCGTGGTAAGGACATTCGAGGCCGTCCTCGCGCACCGCACCCATGGCCAGGTCGACGCCGCGGTGCGGGCAATCGGCCTGGGCGACGGTGATGCTGTCGCCGATCCGGTAGACCACGAGCCGAGTGCCGAGGATGTTCGCGGAGACCGGACGATCGGCGACGTCCTCGATCCGCGCCACGGGGAACCAGGTGTGGCGCAGCAGTTGGTGTTCGGCCTGGTCCACGGTCATCTCCTCCACAGGTCGGTCAGGGTGGTGCCGGGGTGCTCCAACCCGGCGTCGAGCAGGGTGCGGTAGCCCTCGGCGAAGCGCGCGACACTCGCCGCGTCGAGGCGGGCCGAGCGGTAGTCGAACCGCCCGGTGAGGCCCTGGGCCGTCTCGGTGACGACCAGCGTGAGATCGGTCTTGGCGGTCCCGGTCGCGATGTCGGTGGCCGGGCCGAGGGTGAGGCCCGGCCACCGGGCGCCCAGGGCTGCGTCGCGTTCGAGGTTGAACAGGACGTTGAAGAAGGGGTTGTCGCCGACCCGCCGGGCCGTCCGGGTCCGGGCCCGCTCGACGATCCGGTCCAGCGGCACGTCCTGACGGGCGAACGCGTCCACCGTCACCACGCCCATTTCCTTGATCAGTTGACGGAAGGTCAGTTTTCCCGAGCACTCGGTGCGCAGCACGACGGTGTTGACGAACATGCCGATCAGGTCGTGGGTCTGCGGCAGTGAGCGGCCCAAGACGGGTGTGCCGACGGTGAGGTCGCGCTGCCCGCTCTCCAGGTGCAGCAGGGCGAAGAGGGCGGCGGCGAGCACCGTGAACGGTGTCACCGCCTCGGCGAGGGCGAGCCGGCGCACCTGCTCGGGGTCGGGCAGGTCGAAGGAGAGGCAGGCGCCCCTCTCGTCCGGGCGCCCGTGCGGATCCTTCGCACCCGGCAGCGCTGCCGGGGAAGCGCCGTCCAACTGCGAGGCCCACCAGTCGAGTTGCTCGATCCCCTCGGAGCTCTCCAGGAACTGCCGTTGCCGAACCGCGAAGTCGACCGGCCCGAAGCGGGGTTGCCCCTTTGGCTGCGCGCCGCCGTACAGCTCGCCCAGTTCGCGCAGCAGCACCTGATGGGAGCGTCCGTCGAAGACCAGGTGGTGCGCCGAGCAGACCAGCAGGTGCTCGGTGTCCGCGGTGCGTAGCAGGGTCAGCCGCAGCAGCGGCCCGGCGGTCGTGTCCAGCGGCTCCACCGCGAGCGCCGCCGCGCGGCCGGGGTCCGGGTGCGCCCGCAGGTCCTCGACGCGCAGTTCGGCGGGCGCGCCCGCGATCTGCGCCGGCTCGCCGTAGACGTTGGCGAAGGCCGTCCGCAGGGCCTGGTGCCGGGTGACGAGGGCCTTGAAGGCCCGGCGGAGGGCCGGGAGATCGAGCTCTCCGGACAGCCGGACCTGCCAGGGTGTGTGGTACAGCACGCTGCGCGGTGCGAGCAGGCTGTGGAACCACACCCCGCGCTGGCTCTCGGCGAGCGGGCCGAGCACCGGCAGCCCGCTGCGCTCGCGGAGTACGGCGGCCGGGTCCTCGGTCGCCGGCGGGGGAGCGGCCTCGTCGGCCCCGTCCAGGACGGCGGCCAGCGTCCGTACGGTGGCCGCGGCGAGCACGTCCCGGGCCCGGGGGCTGATGCCCAGGTCTCGGCGGATCCGCCCGAGCACCTGCTGAGCGAGCAGCGAGTCGCCGCCGAGTTCGAGGAATCCGTCGAGCACGCCGATCCGGTCCAGGCCGAGCAGTTCTCCCCACAGCTCGCACAGGTACGTCTGCGACGGGCCGTCGGGCGCGACGTACGCCGTCGCGAGGTCGGGTCGCTCCGCGGGGGGCTCGGGCAGCGCGGCGCGGTCGATCTTGCGGTGGGCGGTGAGCGGGACGGCGGGGATGCGGACGAAGGCGGCGGGCACCAGATGGGCGGGCAGTTCCTCGGTGAGGAAGGCGCGCAGCTCGGTGTCGCCGGCGGGATCGTGCCCCGGGACGACGTAGGCGACCAGTCGGCGGTGGCCGGTGGGGCTCTCGTGGATGGTCACCACGGCCTGGCGCACCGACGGGTGGCGCTCCAGCGCCGTCTCGATCTCGCCGGGTTCGAAGCGGTAGCCGCGGATCTTCAGCTGATCGTCGATCCGGCCGAGGAACTCCAGGTTACCGTCGGGGAGTTGGCGTACCCGGTCGCCGGTGCGGTAGAGGCGTGAGCCGGGCGGGCCGTCGAACGGGTCGGCGACGAACCGGCCGGCGGTCAGTCCGGAGCGGCCGAGGTAGCCCAGGGCTAGCGAGGCACCGCCGACGTAGAGTTCGCCTGTCCCGCCGGGCGGGACCGACCGCAGGTCGGGGCCCAGGATGTGCACCCGGGTGCGCGCGATGGCCCGCCCGATCGGCAGGCTGTCGGCCCCGGTCGCGGGCACGGTGTAGTACGTGACCGTCGCGGTGTACTCGGTCGGGCCGTAGATGTGCACCAGTGACACGCCGAGGCGCAGCCACTGCGCCAGCAGCTCCGGCCGGCAGCGCTCGCCGCTCATCCCGACCAGCCGGACGCACCCGGGCAGCCGCCGCCCGGAGTCGGTGAGCTCCTGGACCAGCACGTGCCACAGCGCGGTCTGCACGATCAGGGCGGTGACGCCGAGCCGTGCGACCGTCTCCAGCAGCTCGTCCACCGAGGAGAGCGCCGACCGGTTGGACGGCAGGACGACCGTCGCGCCGTGCAGCAGCGGCGGGAACAGCTCCTCCAGCGAGGCCGAGAAGCCGGCCGAGGCCAGCGCCAGGAACCGGTCGCCGGGCGCCAGCCCGAACTCCTGCCCGGCGGCGAAGGCGAGGTTGGTCAGGGCGCGCTGCGGGATCAGGCAGCCCTTGGGCCGTCCGGTCGAGCCCGAGGTGTAGATGAGGCAGGCCGGCTGCTCCGGATCGAGGGCCGGCAGCCCGCCCCGGGGCCCGGTGCCTTGTACCGGAACATCGTCGCCGACCACCAGCCGCAGGCCCGAGTCGGCGGCGATGTACTCCAACCGCTGCGCCGGGTAGTCGGCGTCCAGCGGTACGTACACCGCGCCCGCCGTGAGGATGCCGAGCAGTGCGACGAGCAGCTCCACCGAGTGACCGACGGACACGCCCACCCGGTCGCCGGGACGGACCCCGAGCCCGGCCAGGCGGCCCGCCAGGTCGTCGGCGGCCTCGGAGAGGTCGCGGTACGTCAGCTCACCGGTGTCGCCGACGGCGGCGACCGCATCCGGGGTGCGGGCGGCCTGACGGGCGAACAGCTCGGGCAGCGGGCGGATCACGCTTGCCCCTCGTGGAAGCTGCGCAGCGCTGCGGCCACCCCTTCGCCGACCGCGACCGGATACCCGGTCGCCGCAAGCGAGAGCTCTAGGGCCGCGAGCGCGCTCAGCACGTCGAACGCGTCGACGTAGCCGCAGTGACCGATCCTCAGCACCTGTCCGGCAAGCAGGCCCGGCCCGCCGACCAGCTGCACCCCGTGCTCGGTGAAGATCCGTCGGATCAGCGCCTCGCCGTCCAACTCCGCGGGGACGCGGACGGCCGTGACGGAGGCCGCCCGGTCGTCGTTGCTGCCGAAGATCTCCAGGCCCATGGCGCGGACCCCGGCCCTGGTCATCCGGCCCAGCCGGACGTGGCGGCGCAGCACCCGCTCCAGCCCCTCGTCGAGCAGCTGCACCAGCGCCGCGTCCAGCTGGTTCAGCAGGGTGATCGCCGGTGTCCACGGGGTGTGCGCGACGTCGCGCTCGTGCGCCTCGCGGGTCTGCGTCCAGTCGAAGTAGAAGCGCGGCAGGGTGGCCTTCTCGTGGTACTGCCAGGCGCGTCCGCTGACGCTGGCGAAGGCGACGCCGGGCGGGGTCATCAGCGCCTTCTGGCCACCGGCCACCACGACGTCCAAGCCCCACTCGTCCGTACGCAGCTCGCAGGCGCCGAGGCCGGACGCGGAGTCCACGATGGTCAGCACGCCGGCGGCCACCCGCGCGAAGGCGCGGATGTCGTTGACCACGCCGGTGGACGTCTCGCAGTGCACCGCGATGGCGGCCGTGATGTCGCTGTGCTCGGCCAGCGCCCGGCCGACCTCGGCCATGTCGACGGCCTGGCCCCACGGCGCGCTGACCTCGGTGACCCGCAGGCCGAACGCGCGGCAGAGCTCCACCCAGCGCTCGCCGTACACGCCGTTGGTCGCCACCAGCACGTGGTCGCCCGGCGACAGCAGGTTCTGCACCGCGCCCTCGAAGGCGCCGGTCATGCTGGAGGTGAAGAGCAGCACCGTGTTCTCGGTGAGCAGCACCTGCCGCAGGTTGTCCAGGATGCGGGTGAAGACGGCGGAGTACTCCGGAGTGCGCTCGTCCACGAGGGGGCGCACGGCGGCGGCGGTCACCTCCGGCGACATCGGGGTCGGCCCGGGAACCATCAGGCGGTACTTGGCGGTCACGCGGTGCTCTCCTGTCCGCGCAGCGTGGTGCTACGGCACAGCGGAGTCTGGGCGCGCCCTATATCCGCAGGGTTTCTTGCCGGCGGCGCCGCCACCGGCCGCGCGAAACACGTGCGAAACGGCGCTCGGCGACGGTTGGGCGACAGGAACGAGGTGCTGACAGATGTCCTTCTCATTGGTGTGCCTGCCCTTCGCGGGAGGCGGTGCGAGCTTCTACCGGACCTGGAACCGGCTCGGGGTCGAGGGGGTGCGCGTCCTCGCGCCCCAGCTGCCGGGGCGTGAGGAGCGCTTCGCCGACGAGCCGTTCACGGAGGTCGGCAAGGCCGCGGCACACCTGGCGGACGAGACGCAGCGGCTGGCGACGGGGGACGACCCGGTCGCGCTGTTCGGGCACAGCTTCGGCGCGATGCTCGCCCACGAGACGGCCAGGGAGCTTCAGGCACGGGGCTTCTCCCGGCTGCGTCACCTGTTCGTCAGCGGCGCGCCGCTGGTGCCGGAACAGCGTGGGCAGTGGGTGCCGGACCTGGACGACGACACCTTCGCGGCGGGGATCGAGGAGATCGCCGGCTACCGTCACCCGGCTTTCGACAACCCCGAGCTGCGGGCGATGCTGCTGCCGGCGCTGCGCGCCGACGTGGCGATGCACCAGACCTATCGCCCCGACCCCGCCGGCCGCCCGCTCGCGCTCCCCGTCACCGCGCTGCGGGGCGCGGACGACCACCTGGTCGGCCGCGCGCAGCTCGAGCAGTGGTCCGCGGTGACCACGGGAACCTTCCGCACCGCGGAGCTCCCGGGAGGCCACATGTACCTGGTGGACTCCGCCCGCGACCTGCTGCAATGGACCGCCGACCACCTGGAGTGACTTACGTGCCGGAACCGACCGACAACCTTCTCACCCGAGTGCGCCAGGCCTGGCAGGACGTGCTGGGCACCGCCGACGTGCCGCTGGAGACCAGCTTCTTCGAGTCCGGCGGCAACTCGCTGCTGCTGGCCATGCTCCAGGACGAGCTGTCGCAACTCGCGGGTCGCAGGCTGGAGCTGGCGGAGCTGTACCGCGCCAACACGGTCTTGGACCAAGCCCACCTGCTCACCAACTGACCCAGCCGGGAGAGAACTTGACCGGCCGGACCCTGTTCCGTTGGTTCGAGAGCGCCGCCCTGCGCCACGCCGACGAGCCCGCGCTGGAGGTGGACGGACTCGTCGTCTGCTACGACGAACTCCACCGCACCGCCCTGGCCCTGGCGGCCCGGATCGCGGCCGAGTGCGGCGGAGTACCGGACCGCATCGGCCTGCTGGCCTCGCGCTCGCTCGCGGCGTACGCGGGCTACCTGGCGATCCAGCGCCTGGGCGCGACGGCGGTCCCGCTCGGTCCCGACTACCCGGCCGTGCGCAACGCCGAGACCGTCCGGCGCGCCGGGGTGAGAGCCGTCCTGGTGGAGGAGGGCTGCGGCGCCGCGCTGCCGGACGGCCCCATGGTCCTGGTCACCGTGCCGCCGTTCGGCCTGCCGTCGGAGCCCCCCGGGCCGGGCGTGCTGCCGCCGGTGCCGACCGACACGGACCGGATGGCGTACCTCATTTTCACCTCCGGCAGCACCGGCCGCCCCAAGGGCGTCCCCGTCCGCCACCGCAACGTCGACCCCATGCTGGCGTACAACACCGCCCGCTTCGGGACCGGCCCGGGCAGCCGGGTCTCCCAGGTCTACGGACTCACCTTCGACGTCTCGGTGTTCAACATGTTCCTGGCCTGGGGAGCCGGGGCCACCCTGGTGGTCCCGAGCCCGGCCGAGCTTCAACGGCTCGTGGACTTCATCGTCGACCGCGGGATCACCCACTGGAACTCGGTGCCCTCCGTGGTCACCATGGCCCAGCTGATGGGGACGCTGCCGCTGGGCCGCGCCACCGCGCTGCGCCACAGCATCTTCGGTGCCGAGCCCGTCACGGTCCAGCACGTCGACCTCTGGCGGCAGGTGGCCCCCAACTCCGAGATCCACAACCTCTACGGGCCGACCGAGACCACGGTCAACTGCAGCGACTACCTCCTGCCCGCCGACCGCTCGCAGTGGGCCGCGAGTTCCAACGGAACGGTGCCGATCGGACGGGTGTACCCCCACCTGGAGGCGATCCTGCTGGACGAGGACGGCCTGCCGGCGGACGACGGCGAACTGTGCGTCCGGGGCCCGCAGCGCTTCGACGGCTACCTCGACCCGGCGGACGACGAAGGACGGTTCCTGGCCTTCGAACCCGGCGTTGGACCGGCTGTCCTGTACGACGGCGGCGGGCTCACCGACCGGCACTGGTACCGCACCGGCGACCGCGTCCGGCACGAGAACGGGCTGCTGGTGCACCGCGGCCGGCTCGACAACCAGGTCAAGATCCTCGGCCACCGGGTCGAGATCGGCGAGGTCGAGGCCGCGTTGCGCGAGCGGCCTGGCGTGGTCGAGGCCGCCGTGGTCGCGGCACCCGTCAACGGCGTCACCAGACTGCTGGCCGCGTACTCCGGCAGCGCGATGCCATCCGCCGAGTTCAGTCACTGGCTGCGGGCACGGCTCCCCCTCTACATGGTCCCCCTCAGGATCCGCCATATGGAGGCGCTGCCGCTCAACGACAACGGCAAGATCGACCGCCGGCGGCTCGCCGAGCTGCTCGCCTGACTTCGCACTCTCAGAAGTCCGCACCACCAGATAGCCCGGCGAAACACGGACGATAAAGCCGCGCGGAGACTTGCGGCTCAGACGAAGGGGAGGTCCGTCCATGGCAGGCAACGAGCAGACGCCGCGAGGCGCAGACGCGGCGGCGAGCGACCCGCTCTCCCCCTCGCAGCACGGCGTCTGGTTCCTCGACCGCCTGATGCCCGGCCGGACCCTGTACAGCATCCCGTGGACGCTGCACGTCGCCGGACTGCTGGACATCCGGGCCCTGCGCGCCGCTGTCGAGGCGACCGCGTTCCGGCACGGTGTGCTGCGCTCGCGCTTCACCCTGGTGGACGACACGCCCCGGCAGCTGGTGGACGACACCCTGCTGCCCCAGTGGCGCGAGAGCGACCTCTCGCGGCTGCCCGACGACGAGCGTGTCGCTCAGCTGACTGTCATTCAGGAATCTGCGGCAGAGCACCCGTTCGACCTGGAGCGCGGCGAGCTGCTGCGCGTCCACGCGGTTCGGCTGGCGGCCGAGCGGCACGCGGTGGTCTTCTCGGCCCACCACATCGTTTTCGACGGCTGGTCGCGCGGACTGCTGCACCGCGAGATCGACGCGCACTACCGGGGCGACCGGCTGTCGCCGGTCGCCGTTCAGTACGGCGCGTACGCCCGCTCCGTGCGCGAGCGGCTCGCGGACGGCGGCCTGGACCGCTCCCTCGCCCACTGGGAGCAGCGCCTGGCCGGAGCCGGCCGGCCCACCGAGCTGGCGGGAGACCGGCCGCGTCCGGCTCACCTCGACCACCGGGGCGCCGTGCTGACCGTGCCCTTCCCCGCCGACCTCAACCGGCGGGTCCGCGAACTGGCCCGGGCCGAGCGGTGCAGCCCGTTCATGGTCCTGTACGCGGCTTACGCCGCCCTGCTGCACCGCGCCACCGGCGACGAGGCGGTGACCGTCGGCATCCCGGTCGCGGGCCGCACCCGACCCGAGGTCATGGACGTGATCGGGCTCTTCGTCAACACCCTGCCCCTGCACACCGACCTGTCCGGCGACGCGCCCTTCCGCGAGCTGCTGCGCCGCGTACGCTCCGCCGCCCTGGCCGCGTTCTCGCACCAGGACGTGCCCCTGGACCTGCTGGTCGAGCGCGTCCAGCCGACCCGCGACCTGAGCCGCAACCCGCTCTTCCAGCTGGTCTTCTCCGCCGAGGACCGCGGTCTGTCCGGCGCCGACGCCGACGGCGGGCCGCTCTGCTCGGCGGCGCTGCAGGAGTTGTGGACCGGCACCGCCAAGTTCGACCTGGGCCTGACCGTCCTCACCGATGACGACGCGCCCGCGATCCGGATCGAGTACGCCACCGCCCTGTTCGACCGCGCCACGGTCGAGCTGCTGGCCGACCGCTACCGCCGGCTGCTCGACGCGCTGGTCGCCGACCCGGACCTCGCCGTCGGAGCCGTCGATCTGCTCACCGCTCAGGAGCGGCAGTCGGTGATGGAGCGGCCGGACCGCGTGCTGGACGGGCGGATGCGGCTCGTACCGCCGGGCATGGCGGGTCGGCTGTACGTGCCGGACATCGGCGGCACGGCCGACGACCCGTACGGTGAGCCCGGCGCCCGGCTCCGCGCGACCGGCGACCTCGTCCGTTGGAACGCGCGCGGCGAGCTGGAGTACCTCGACCGGGCCGGTGAGCCGGCTGCCGAGTCGCCCGCGGTCGGCTACGACGGCGAGCTCGCGCAGCGGCTCCGCGAACTCTTCGCCGACCTGCTCGACGTCGAGGCGGTGGGGGTCGACGAGAGCTTCTTCGAGGCCGGCGGCTACTCCCTGCTCGTCGTCCAGCTGATCGGCCGGATCCGCGCCGAGCTGGGCGCGGAGCTCGGCATCCGCGACGTGTTCGAGGCGTCGACCCCGGCCCGGCTGGCCGCCCGGGTGGAGGAGGCACGCGCCCGGGCGGTGCGTCCGGCGCTGCTGCCGACGGCCCGTCCGGAGCGTGTACCGCTGTCGTACCAGCAGCGGCGGCTGTGGTTCCTGGCGGAGCTGGAGGGCCCGAACAGCACGTACAACGTGCCGGTACTGCTGCGGCTGGACGGGCCGTTCGACATGGACTGCCTGTCGGGCGCGCTCACCGACGTGCTGGAGCGGCACGAGGCGCTGCGGACCGTCTTCCGGCTGCACGAGGGCGAGCCGTACCAACTGGTGCTCCCGGCCGGGCGCGCGGGGCTGACTCGGCGGGAGTGCCGGAAGGAGGAGCTGGACGGGGAGATCGCCGCCGCCGCCAACGAGGACTTCGAGTTCGGTTTCGAACTTCCTCTGAAGGCCACCCTGTTCACCGTCGGGGACGAGCGGCTCCTGCTGCTGAACATGCACCACAGCGTTGTTGACGGCTCATCGGTGGGCCCGCTGGCGCGTGACCTGGCGACCGCCTACCGGGCACGGGTGGCGGGTTCGGCGCCCGACTGGCGGCCGCTGCCGGTGCAGTACGCGGACTACACGTTGTGGCAGAGGGAGCTGCTGGAGCTGGTCGAGGACGATCAACTCTCCTACTGGAAGCAGACGCTGACGGACCTTCCGGAGGAGCTGGAGCTCCCCTGGGATCGCACCCGTCCGGCGTTGGCCTCGCACCGGGGCGAGTGGGTCGACTTCGCACTGGGCGCGGGCGCGTACGGGCGCGTCGTCGAGCTGGCGCGGGCGCACGACGTGACGGCGTTCATGGTGGTGCACGCGCTGGTGGCGGCCCTGCTGCACCGGCTCGGGGCGGGGGAGGACATCCCGCTGGGCGCCAACGTGGCCGGGCGTGGGGACGAGGCCCTGGACGAGGCCGTCGGGTTCTTCGTCAACACCCTGGTGCTGCGCACGGACCTGTCGGGCCGGCCCACCTTCGCCGAGTTGCTGGCCCGGGTGCGGGAGACCGATCTGGGCGCGTTCGCCAACGCCGACGTGCCGTTCGACCGCGTGGTCGAGGCGGTCAACCCGAGCCGGTCCGCGGCGCGCCATCCGCTCTTCCAGGTCGCCGTCTGGTTCGACACCCACGACGGCCTGCCTGGCGCCACCGACAGCCCGGACGCCCTGCAGGTCTCCGTGGAGCCCGAGGGCGGGCTCGCCGCGGTCAAGTACGACCTCGGCATCGGACTCGCCGAGAGGCTCGACGGACTGGCCGGCCGGATCGAGTACGCCACCGACGTCTTCGACCGCGCCACGGCAACGGCGCTGGCGCACCGTCTGGTCCGGCTGTTGGAGAGCGTGCTCGCCGACCCAGGGCTCCCGGTCGCCGACATCGACCTGCTCACCGAGGACGAGCGGCACCTGCTGCTGCACGAGTTCAACGCGACCGCCGCCGACGTGCCCCCGGTGACCCTGCCGGAGCTCTTCCAGGCCCAGGCCGCCCGCACCCCGCACGCGGTCGCCGTGCGGCACGAGGGCGTTGAGCTGACGTATGCACAGTTGCACGAGCGGGCCAACCGCCTCGCGCATCACCTGATCGGCCTGGGCGTGGGCTCCGAGGACTTCGTGGCCCTGGCGCTGCCGAGGTCGCCCGAGCTGATCGTGGCCGCCCTCGCGGTGCTCAAGTCCGGTGCGGCGTACCAGTCGCTCGACCTGGCCTACCCGGCCGAGCGGATCGCCGACGTCCTCGCCGACGTCGCCCCCTCGTGCGTCATCACCGCCTCCGAGGCCGGGGCTTCGCTGCCGCCCGGAACCCCGCGAGTCCTCATCGACCGGCTGCCCCTCGACGGCCCCCCGGCCACGGACCCCGGGGACGCAGACCGGGCCCGTCCGCTGCTGGGCGGGCACCCCGCGTACGTCATCCACACCTCCGGCTCGACCGGACGCCCCAAGGGCGTGGTGGTGACGCACTCCGGAGCCGTCGACTTCCTCACCTGGGCTGCGCGCGACTACGGCCTGGAGCGGACGGCCCGTACGCTGCTCTCCACCTCGCTGAGCTTCGACGTCTCGGTGTTCGAGTGGATGGTGCCGCTGACCCTCGGCGGCTCGATCGAGATCGTCCGCAACCTGCTGGAGGTGGCCGAGCGCGGCGGCTGGGCCGGCACCCTGATCAGCGGCGTGCCCTCGGTCTTCGCGGCCGTCCTCGCCCACGAGGGGGTGAGCCTGGACGCCACCGAGGTCATGCTCTGCGGCGAGGCCGCGTCGGCGGAGCTCATCCGCGCCCTGCGCGCCGCCATGCCGGACGCCAGGATCGCCAACATCTACGGCCCCACCGAGTGCACCGTCTACGCCACCGCCTGGTACGACGACGGTAACTCCGAGGGGATCGCCCCGATTGGCCGGCTGATGTCCAACACCCGGGCATACGTGCTGGACGACCGGCTGCGCCTGGTCCCGCCGGGTGTCCCGGGCGAGCTGTACCTCGCCGGCGCGGGTGTGTCGCGCGGCTACGCCAACAAGCCCGGCCTGACCGCCGAGCGTTTCGTCGCCGACCTGTTCGGCGCCCCCGGCGAGCGGATGTACCGCACCGGCGACGTGGTCCGCCGGCGGGCCGACGGCAACCTCGTCTTCCTCAACCGCTCGGACGACCAGGTCAAGATCCGCGGCTTCCGGGTCGAGCCGGCCGAGGTCGCCGCCGTGGTGGGCCGCGACTTCGAGGTGAGCCGGGCGGCCGTCACCGTGCGCGAGGACGGGCCGGGTGGGAAGGCCCTGGTGGCCTACGTCGTCCCGCGCGACCCGGCCGCCGGACTGGACGTCGAGCAGCTGCGCGAGCGGGTCGCGGCCGTGCTGCCCGACTACCTGGTCCCGGCCGCCTTCGTGGCCGTGGACACCCTCCCGCTGATGCCCAACGGCAAGCTGGACCGCAGGGCTCTGCCCGCCCCCGACTACCTGGCGCGCACCCGCTTCCGTGCCCCGCGCGAGGCCGGCGAGGAGCTGCTCTGCCGGCTTTTCGCGGACCTGCTCGGCCTGGAGCGGGTGGGGATCGACGACGGTTTCTTCGACGTCGGCGGCCACTCCCTGCTCGCGACCCGGCTGGTGGCCCGGATCCGCGCCGAGCTGGGCGCGGAACTTGGGATCCGGGACGTGTTCGAGGCGCCGACCCCCGCCGGGCTGGCGGCCCGGGTCGCGGACGCCCGGGCGGGCGCGGTGCGGTCGCCACTGGTACCGCTGGCCCGACCGGAGCGCGTACCGCTCTCCTACCAGCAGCGCCGGCTGTGGTTCCTCGCGGAGCTGGAGGGCCCGAACAGCACGTACAACGTCCCGTTGCTGCTGCGCCCCGACGGTCCGCTGGACGTCGGTGCGCTGTCCGGCGCGCTGGCCGACCTGCTGGAGCGGCACGAGGTGCTGCGGACGGTCCTGCGCCAGGACAAGGGCGAGCCGTACCAGCAGGTGCGGCCGGCCGTGGAGGCGGCGCTGGTGCGGCGCGAGTGCACTGTGGACGAGCTGGACGCCGAGATCTCCCGGGCCGTCAACGTGCCGTTCGACCTCTCCGTCGACCTGCCGCTGAAGGCGACGCTGTTCACCGCCGACGGCGAGTACCGACTGCTGTTGAACGTGCACCACATCGCCACTGACGGCTGGTCATCGGGCCCGCTGGTACGGGATCTGGCGACCGCCTACCGGGCGCGGCTGGCGGGCTCGGCGCCCCAGTGGCGGCCGCTGCCGGTGCAGTACGCGGACTACACGCTGTGGCAGCAGGAGCTGCTGAACCTGGTCGAGGAGGAGCAACTCTCCTACTGGGCCGAGGCGTTGCTGGATCTCCCGGAGGAGGTCGAGCTGCTCCGGGACCGTCCCCGGCCGATGGTCCCCTCGCACCGGGGCGAGTCGGTCGACTTCGCGTTGAGTGCCGATGTGCACGCGCGGATCGTCGAGTTGGCGCGGACCCATGACGTGACGGTGTTCATGGTCCTGCACGCGCTGGTGGTGGCGCTGCTGCACCGGCTCGGGTCCGGAGAGGACATCCCGCTGGGCACCAACGTGGCCGGCCGGGGCGACGAGGCCCTGGACGACGCCGTCGGGTTCTTCGTCAACACGCTGGTGCTGCGCACGGACCTTGCGGGCCGGCCCTCCTTCGCGGACCTGCTGGCGCGCGTACGGGAGAGCGATCTGGCGGCGTTCGCCCACGCTGAGGTGCCGTTCGACCGCGTGGTCGAGACGGTGAACCCGGGCCGTTCCGCCGCTCGGCACCCGCTGTTCCAGGTCATGCTCGCCCTGAACTTCGCCGACGCGGCCGGCCGGCCCGACTTCGGCGGGCTGCGGGCCGCGGTGGAGCACCCCGCCCTCACCTCCGTCACGTTCGATCTCGCCCTCGGGCTCTCGGAGCGGTTCGACGCGCACGGACGCCCGGCGGGCCTGACCGGAGGCCTGGACTACGCAACCGACGTGTTCGACCGGTCCACGGCTGAGTCGCTGGTACGGCGTCTGCTCACCCTGGCGGAGCGCGTGCTGGCCGATCCGCAGGTCCCGGTCGCCGACATCGAGCTGCTGACCGAGGCCGAGCGGCACCTGCTGCTGCACGAGTTCAACGCCACCGCCGCCGAGGTTCCGTCGGTCGGCGTCGCGGACCTCTTCGAGGCCCAGGCGGCCCGGACACCCGGCGCGATCGCACTGCGCCACAAGGGCGTTGAGCTGAGCTACGCCGAGCTGAACGAGGAGGCGAACCGGCTCGCGCACCGGCTGACCGGCCTGGGCGTGGGCCCCGAGGACTTCGTCGCGCTGGCGCTGCCCAGGTCGCCCGAGCTGATCGTGGCCGCGCTCGCGGTGCTCAAGTCGGGTGCCGCCTACCAGTCGCTGGACCTCAACTACCCGGCCGATCGCGTCGCCGCCGTCCTCGCGGACGTCACCCCGGCCTGCGCCATCACCACCGCCGGAGCCGAACTCGCCCTGCCGTCGGGCACCCTGCGGGTGGACCTGTCCCACGACGAGCGCCCGGCGACGGCCGATCCGGTCCGTCCCGCCCTCGCGCCGGCCCACCCCGCGTACGTGATCCACACCTCCGGCTCGACCGGACGCCCCAAGGGTGTCGTGGTCACCCAGGGCAATGTGGTCGACTTCGTGGCCTGGGCGGCCCGCGAATACGGCCCCGAGCGGCTGGCCCGCACCCTCTTCTCGACCTCGCTCGGCTTCGACGTGTCGGTCTTCGAGTGGCTGGTGCCGCTCTGCCTGGGCGGCTGCATCGAGGTGGTCGAGAACCTGCTGGAGGTGGCAGAGCAGGGCGGCTGGTCGGGCACGCTGATCAGCGGCGTCCCCTCGGTCTTCGCGGCCGTGCTGGCGCACGGCGGCGCCCGGTTCGAGGTCGACGAGGTGGCCCTGTGCGGCGAGGCGGTGTCGGCGGAGTTGGTCCGCGCTCTGCGCGAGGCCATGCCGAAGGCCAGGATCGCCAACATCTACGGCCCCACCGAGTGCACGGTCTACGCCACCGCGTGGTACGACGACGCGCGCCGCGACGCCGAGGGGACCGCCGATGTCGTCACCCCGATCGGCGGGCCCATGACCAACACCCGGGCGTACGTGCTGGACGACCGGCTGCGGCCGGTGCCGCCGGGCGTCGCGGGCGAGCTGTACCTGGCCGGCAACGGGGTCGCCCGCGGGTACCTGAACCGGCCCGCCCTGACGGCCGAGCGGTTCGTCGCCGACCCGTACGGCGCTGCTGGCGAGAGGATGTACCGCACCGGGGACGTGGTGCGGTGGCGGACGGACGGCAACCTGGTCTTCCTCGGGCGGGCGGACGACCAGGTCAAGATCCGGGGCTTCCGGATCGAGCCGGCCGAGGTCGCGGCCGTCGTCGGCCGGGACCCTCAGGTGGGCCAGGCCGTCGTCACGGTACGCGAGGACCGGCCCGGCGACCGGCGGCTGGTCGCGTACGTCGTGCCGGCCGCCGGCGAGCTCGACATCGCCGAGCTGCGCACACGCGTGGCCTCGGCGCTGCCCGAGTACATGGTGCCGAGCGCCTTCGTGGTGATGGACGCGTTGCCGTTGCTGCCGAACGGGAAGCTGAACCGGAAGGCGCTCCCGGCCCCCGAGCACACCGGCAGGCCGCCGCTGCGCGGCCCGCGCGACCCGCGCGAGGAAGCCGCCTGCCGGGTGTTCGCCGAACTGCTGGGCCTGGATCAGGTCGGCATCGACGAGAGCTTCTTCGAGCTGGGTGGGCACTCCCTGCTCGCGGCCCGCCTGATCGGGCGGCTGCGCGAGGAGCTCGGCACGGAGCTGAGCGTCCGGGACCTCTACGGCCACCCCACGGTGGCCGGCCTGTCCGAGGGCACCGGCGAGGACGCCCGGGAGCGGTCGCTGGGCGTGCTGCTGCCGCTGCGCGCCAGGGGACAGCAGCCACCGCTGTTCTGCGTCCACCCGGTGCTGGGCCTGAGCTGGGGCTTCGCGGGCCTGACCGGCAGGGTCGGCCCGGAGCGGCCGGTGTACGGGCTGCAGTCCGCCGCTCTCCTCGACCCGGGCCACCGGGCGGCGAGCGTGGCGGAGCTGGCCGAGGACTACCTGGCCCAGATCCGCACCGTCCAGCCGTCCGGCCCCTACCACCTGCTGGGCTGGTCGTTCGGCGGCCTCGTCGCACAGGCGCTCGCCGCCCGGCTGCGGGAGCTCGGCGAGGAGGTGGCGCTGCTCGCGTTGATGGACTCCTTCCCGGTCCCCGCGCCCAGCGCGGGCGGGCCTCCCCTGCACACCTGGGCGGAGGTGCTGGAGGCCCTGCTCGGCGACGGCTCGGACATCGACGCCGCGCTGGCCGAGCTGCCGGTCCGCCCCGAGGAGCCCGAGGCGCTCGCGGAGCTGGTGGGTCGGGAGAACCCGGTACTGGCCTCGCTCGGGCCGCAGCAGATCGCCGCCGTGGCGGACTCCGCCGTCCACCACGTCGAGCTGATGGAGCGTCACACGCCCACCGTCTTCGACGGCGACCTGCTGTTCCTGCGCGCGGCCCTGGAGCCGCGCGGCCCCCAGGCGCCGGGACCGGCGGCTGCCTGGCGGCCGTTCATCGGCGGGGACATCGAGATCCACGACATCGAAAGCACGCACCTCGGGATGGCCGATCCGCAGCCGCTGGCGGCGGTCGCGCGCATCCTGGCAGGCCGACTCAGCAAGGGGACCTCGGCATGAATCCATTCGACAACCCGGACGGGGAGTTCCTGGTACTCGTCAACCACGAGGGCCAGCACTCGCTCTGGCCGGCCTTCGCCGCCGTACCCGAGGGGTGGACGGTGACGCTCGGGCCGGGCTCCCGGCAGGAGTGCCTGGACCACATCGAGGCGCACTGGACCGACCTGCGTCCGGCCTCCCTGGCCCGAGCGGGGAAGTGATCCGGTGCAACTGTGCGGACTGCGGACCCCCCGGGCGGCCCGGCCGTTCGTCCACCGCGTGTTTGAGGAGCAGGCCGGACGGAACCCGGCGGCGCCCGCCCTCACCTGCGGACGGACCTCGCTCACGTACGGGGAGCTGAACGCCGCGGCCAATCGCTTCGCCCACCTGCTCGCCTCCGAGGGGGTGGGCGCGGGCGCGCTGGTCGGCGTGTGCCTGGACCGGTCGCCCGAACTGCTGGTGTCGATCCTCGGCATCCTCAAGTCCGGTGCGGCGTACGTGCCGCTGGACCCGACCTACCCGGCCGCGCGGCTGCATGGGAGCGTCGCCCAGCTGCCGATGCTGAAGTTGGTGGTCGCCTCGCCGAGGACCCGTGGGCTGGTGGAGCAGGACGGCGTCGACGTCCTCGACACAGAGGAGATCGCGGCCCGTTCGGCCGGCCGTCCGTCGGCCGATCCGGACACCGCCATCGACCCGCTGAGCCCCTGCTATGTGGTCTTCACCTCCGGCTCGACCGGGACGCCCAAGGCGGCGGCCGTCACCCACGAGGGCTGGTTCAACCTGCTGAGCTGGCTGGCCGAGGAGTTCGCGCTGGACTACCGGTCCAGCAACCTGGTGATCAGCTCGTTCGGCTTCGACATCACCCAACGCAGCCTGCTGATACCGCTGTTCACCGGTGCGACGCTCCACCTGCTGCCCAGCCGGCGGTTCGACGCCATGCTCGCCCACCGGCTGCTGGGCGAGCTCTCGATCCGTACCGTCCACTGCGCGCCGAGCACCCTGTACCTGCTGCTGGAGCGCGACACCGCCGCCCTGGGCTCGCTGGAAACGGTGTTCGTGGGCGGCGAGCCGCTGGTGGTCGGCCGGGTGGCGCAGTGGGCGACCTCGGTCGCGGACCACTGCCGGATCGTCAACCTGTACGGTGTCGCCGAGTGCAGCGATGTCTCCACCGCCCACGTCCTGCGGGACTACCCCCGGTACGCGGCGCAGGGCGTGCCGGCCGGGACGGCCATCCACAACACCGAGATCCACCTGCTGAGCCCGGACCTCGCGCCTCTCGCCCCCGGGGAGACGGGCGAGATCTGCATCGCGGGCCGCGGCCTGGGTGCGGGCTACCTGAACGCCGACCGGCTGAACCAGGAGCGGTACCCGGTCGTGGATGGCGTCCTGCTCTACCGGACGGGTGACCTGGGCCGGATCGAGGCGGGCGAGCTTCTCTTCGTCGGACGCGCGGACTCCCAGGTCAAGGTGCGCGGCATGCGGATCGACCTGGGCGACGTGGAGAGTGCTGTCCGGGCGCTCGACGGCGTCACGGACGCTGCGGTCGTGACCGGCCCGAAGGACGGGCTGGTCGCGTACATCGTCCCCCGGGCGGGCGCGGAGCCGGACGAGCGCGCGCTGTGGGCGAGGCTGTCCGCGGTGTTGCCCGCGCAGATGGTTCCGCAGCGCTTCGTCCCGGTACCGGCATTCCCCCTCAGCCCGAACGGCAAAGTCGACCGCGCAGCCCTCACCAGGGCGGCAGACACGAGGAAGTCACCGTGATCACCACGCAGATACACCAGATCTGGGCCCGTGAACTCGGGCTGGAGCCGGACGGATTCTCCGCCGAGGACGACTTCTTCGCCCTCGGCGGGCATTCCCTGCTCATGGTGCGCATCCAGGCGGCCATCATGGACGAGCTCGGCGTGGAGGTCCCGATCGATGAGCTGTTCGATCGTCCGACCGTCGTGCTGACCTCCGAGTACCTGGAGCGCCGGCCCACGACCGAGGCCGCCCGGTGAGCCCCCAGCACCTTGTCCGCTCCTTCCGGGACCTCGCCGACGTCGACGGCCCGGACGGCGACCGTCCCGTGGTCACGCTCTTCAGCGGCGGGCTGGACAGCACGTACCTGCTCCATCGCCTGCGCAGCGCCGGCGCTCGCAATGTGCACGCGGTCAGCGTCGACCTCGGCGAGGACGAGTCCACCGAGCACAAGCAGCGGATCGCCGACCGCCTCGGCGTCCGGCTGCACGTGATCGACGCCCGGCAGGCCTTCGCCGAGGAGTTCGTGCTCCCGGCCATCGCCGCCCAGGCCGTCTACCTCGACACGCACCCGGTCAGCTCCTCGCTGAGCCGTCCGCTGATCGCCCGTGAGGCGCTGCGACTGGCGCGGGAGTTGGGCGCAGAGACCGTCCTGCACACCGCCAACCGCTCGCAGAACACCCTGCGCCGGCTCAACGGCGCGCTCGGGCTGCTGGGGTTCGAGGGGCGTTACGGCAGCCCCTACGACCTCGACCCGGTCCACCGCGGCGAGAAGATCCAGGAGCTGAAGGAGGCCGGCCTGGACGAGATGGGTCAGCGGATCGTCAGCGGCGACTCCAACCTGTGGTGCCGGGAGTTCGAGTCGGGCATCCTGGACGACCCGGAGGACCACGCCGTCCCCGAGCACCTGTACCGGTGGAGCACCGTCCACCACGCGGGAACCGACACCGTCGAGGTGGGCTTCACCGAGGGCGTCCCGGTTTCAGTCGATGGCCGGCCGCTGGCGCTGCTCGACCTCATCGACGTGCTCAACCGGCGGGTCGGCGCCCACGGCATCGGCCGCTACAGCGGCCTGGAACACCTGGAACACGGCGAGAAGGTGCTGGAGATCCGCGAGATGCCCGCGGCCTGGCTGCTGCTGCGCAGCTACCGGCACCTGGAGACCGCCGTCCTGGGCTCCGAGACCATCCGGGAGAAACTGCACCTGGAGCAGTTGTGGGTCCGCGAGGCGCTGGAGGGCCGCTGGTACGGCGAACTGCGGCTCGGCATCCAGGCGTTCGTAAACGTCTGCGCGCGGCAGATCACCGGAACCGTCCGCTGGCAGCTGTCCGGCGGCGTGGCGCAGACCCGGTCGATCATCGCGGAGCGCCCGAGGTACCTACGCTTCCGGGAGGACTGGGAGCTGGAGTCCATCGCGGCCGAAGCCGCACCCCATCGCTGAACACCCCTGACACGACCAGAGGAATGTGCACTCTTGCGCACCATGCTGAAATCCAAGATCCACCGGGCCACGGTGACCCAGGCCGACCTGCACTACGTGGGGTCGCTGACGATCGCCTCGGACCTCATGGAGCAGGCCGACCTGCTGCCGGGCGAGCGCGTCGACATTGTGGACGTCGACAACGGGGCCCGGCTCAGTACCTACGTCATCGAGGGCCCCGCCGACAGCGGCATGATCAGCATCAACGGCGCGGCGGCCAGGCTGATCCAGCCGGGCGATCTCGTGATCATCATCGCGTACGCGACCGTCGGCGAGGAGGAGGCCCGGAACCTGCGGCCCAGGGTGGTCTTCGTCGACGAGAAGAACCGGATCACCGGCTACGGCTCGGACCCGGCCGAGGTGCCGCCGAACTCCGGCCTCCGCCGCGGCGACCGCCGCGAGCCGGCTTCCGGCTGACACCCTGTCGGGCTCGGGAAAGTCATCGCTGCAGGTGGCAGCGGTAGGCCGATGTCGGCCGGCACCACGTCCGCGTGATCGTCTCGCTGCTGTACAAGGTGGCCCGCAGGCTGGTGTTGGGTCGTTCCTCCGCCGTGAAGAATGCCGAGATCCTGGCTCTGCGCCACGAGGTCGCCTACTCGGCGGACTCATCAACGAATACCACGCCACCCCGCTCAGGCCTCCCTGCGGCCCGGAGGAAACGTCCAGCTCAGCGCCCTCGGCCTGCGCTGCCGGTACAACCACGCGCAACGCAAAATGCAGGTCAGGATTGCTCCTGACCTGCATTCCCTGGCCAACGATGTTGGCCAATGGGTCGTGTCCGAGGGGGGACTTGAACCCCCACGCCCGATAAAGGGCACTAGCACCTCAAGCTAGCGCGTCTGCCATTCCGCCACCCGGACAGGGTGTGTGCCTCGGGGTTTTTCGTGCTGTCCCCTTGGCGACAGAGAGAACATTACCAGGCGTTCGGGGTGCTCTTCACCGGTGTTTGTGCTGGTGGGGTCGGCGGGGCGGCGCGGGTCGAGGTGCGGGGGCGGTCGGGGTGGCGGACGATCGCAGGGAGGTGAGGGTGTGGGGGAGCGGGGGTGTGAGAGCGGAGGCGGCCATGGCTGTGGGCGGACGGCGGCGGCGCGGGGAGCGGGAGCAGGCTGGTGGGGCCGAAGGGGTGGCCGTCGATGTCGGTGCGGCTACGGCGCCGGAGAGGCGGCTGAGGCGGGGGTTCGGGGTGCTGGCGCTGCTGGGGGTGGTGCTGGTGGGGGCGGCGGTGTTCGGGTTGCTGTACACGGCGTTCGCGACGCTGACGAGTGTGCTGCTGTTCGGCTGGCTGCTGCTGATCGGTGGCTCGGTCGGGCTGGCGCACGCGGTGCTGGCGCGGGACGGGAACTTCTTCTGGTTGGGGACGTCGGTCGCCGCGCTGAACATCGCGGCGGGCGCGGTCATGGTGGTCCGCCCGGAGGCGGCGGCGGAGGGGCTGACGCTGTTCGCGGCCCTGCTGTTCCTCAGCGCGGGTGCGTTCCGGCTGGTGGGCGGGGTGGTGGTGCGCGGGCCGCAGCTGGGGTGGACGCTGCTGCTGGGGGCGCTGGACCTGGTGATCGGGATCCTGGTGCTGGGGAACTGGCCGAGCAGCTCGCGCTACACGCTGGGGTTGTACTTCTCGCTCTCGCTGCTCTTCGACGGGCTGGCGCTGATCGGCACCGGGGTGGCCGCGCGCCGGGTGATCGGGATGGTAGGGGAGGCCCGGGCGGCGGAGGCCGGTGCTGGTGGGGCGGTGGCGGGCGGCTTGGACGATCCTGCCGAGCCGACGAAAGAATTCCGTGACTAGATTGACCGAAGAACGCCAAAGTCCGTCGGAATCGATCCGCCAGGGGCAAGGTTCCTCTTCCCCACGCGGTGGTTCCGGTGGCTCTCCTAGCCTCTGGGAGACCAAGGGGAGCCCTGAACGGAACGCCCCGTTCCCGAAAGGCCGGCCGGTGCCGGCGACGCCTCCCGAGTCCTTGCACGAAGGGCGGCACGACGTGGATCAGAGCAGCGGGGCGCGGCCTGCGCCGACAATGTCGGCAACCTCGGGGAGGGGGACGGGAGAGGCGTCGGCCGGCCGGTGGCGGATCGTCGCAGCCGCGCACGAGTCCTCGGTGCCGCAGGTCAGACACGCGGTCCGGGACCTGCTCCGCGAGCAGGGCCTCGGCGGCCCGGACTACCAGGACGTGACCGACGGCCTGCTGCTGATCGTCTCCGAGCTGGTCACCAACGCGGTCACGCACGCCGCCCTGCTCTCTCCGCAGGTCACCACCGAGGTGGCGATCCGCGACGGCCAGATCCGGGTCGCGGTGGAGGACGGGCACCCGTACCGGCCCAAGGCCGTGCAGAGCGACCACGCGCAGACCGGCGGTCGCGGCCTGATGCTGGTGAAGAGCATCGCGCTGGAGGCCGGCGGGGCATGCGACGTCGAGCGGACCGGTGACGGCGGCAAGGTCATCTGGGCCTCGCTGCCCCTCCCGCTCCCGCCCCCCGCCGGCCATCACGAACCAGCTACCAGTCCCGGCCCGCGATCTCCCTGATCCCCGGCAGCGCGGCCTCGAAGACGGTGCTGAACCAGACCGAGACCGGCCGCTCGGCCCGCAGCTCCTTGAGCTCCTGGGCGGTCACGAAGCGGGTGTCGTCGACCTCCGCCGGGTCCGGGTTCAGCTCGGCGGTGACCAGCCCGACGAAGAGGTGGTTCCACTCGCGCTCGATCAGCCCGGAGGCCTCGTCCGGGAGGTCGTAGCGGACCGTGCCCGCCTCGCAGAGCAGCGCGGGGGCGGCGCCCAGCTCCTCGGCCGTCCGCCGTGCGGCGGCCGCGAACGGCGTCTCGTCGGGGTACGGGTGGCCGCAGCAGGTGTTGGACCAGACGCCGGGGGAGTGGTACTTGCTCAGCGCCCGGCGCTGGAGCAGCAGGCGTCCCTGCTGGTCGAAGAGGAAGACCGAGAACGCCCGGTGCAGCCGCCCGGGCTGCTGGTGCGCCCAGAGCTTCTCCGCGGTGCCGATGGTGTTGCCGGCGTCGTCCACCAGCTCCAGCAGGATTTCTTCAGCAGTAGCGGTATCCGGGGCATCCAGGCGCTGGGTCGGGCTGGTCGGTCGGCTCTCGGGCATGCGGCCTCTTTCAGGCACGGGGACCGGCGCCGCCACCCGGGTACGCCACCCGGGACGGCCCCCCCGGTCCAGCGGACGGCAGGACGCCCGTCGGTGCGAGCTGCTCCGGGCACCGGTGGGCGTCGGGGCCCCAGTCTGCCGTATCCCCGGTCCGGTCGGAGGGATTCCCGGCACAGACGACGGTTCGGGCTGACGGCAGTCGTCGCTGGTCGGGCACCTGTTCGGGCCCGCGGGCCCCGCTCGACGGCCGGCCCGGCACGCGCCGAGCGCCGTCCGAGCGCCGTCCGAGCGCCGTCCGAACGCGGGACGAACGCGGGACGAACGCAGTCCCGGCCGGGGCCACCGGAACGGGTGGCGCCACGGGTGGCGTTCGGGCTGGTCGCGGCCGTCGCCTACCATCGCTTAGGACACGGAGACCGCCCGCGCAGCGGGACCGGGACGCGGACGGCGGGTGGCACGGGGGCCCGAAGCCCGTCCGCCCGGAACGGCGGACCACACGCCGAGCCGGAACGGCAGACCGGCTGACCGCCGATCGGCAGACCAGCGATCGGCGATCGGCGAAGCGGCGAACCCGCCGACCTCGACGAAACAGGAGACCCGCATGATCGGCCTCGTTCTGGCGGCCGGAGCCGGCCGCCGGCTCCGCCCGTACACCGACACCCTCCCCAAGGCGTTGGTGCCCGTGGACGGCGAGAAGACCGTGCTGGACCTCACGCTCGGCAACTTCGCCGAGGTCGGCCTGCGCGAGGCCGCGATCGTGGTCGGCTACCGCAAGGAGGCCGTCTACGACCGCAAGGACGCGCTGGAGCAGCGCTACGGCGTCAAGCTCACCCTGGTCGAGAACGACAAGGCCGAGGAGTGGAACAACGCCTACTCCCTCTGGTGCGCCCGCGACCTGTTCCGCGAGGGCCTGCTGCTCGCGAACGGCGACACCGTGCACCCGGCCTCGGTGCAGCGCACCATGCTGGACGGCAACGACCGGATGATCGCCGAGGGCCGCGCCCCGGGCATCCTGCTGGCCCTGGACACGCTCAAGAAGCTGGCCGACGAGGAGATGAAGGTCATCGTCGACCCGGTCACCGGCGTGCGCCGGATCACCAAGCTGATGGAGCCGGCGGACGCGACCGGCGAGTACATCGGCCTCACCGTGATCAACCCGTCCGCCGCCGACGACCTCTCGGACGCGCTGCGCACCACCTTCGAGCGCGACCCGCAGCTCTACTACGAGGACGGCTACCAGGAGATGGCCGACCGCGGTCTGCGGATCGACGTGCAGCCGATCGGCGACGTCTCCTGGGTCGAGGTCGACAACCACGAGGACCTGGCGAAGGCGCGGGAGATCGCGTGCCAGTACTGACCCGGCTGATCCCCTCACCCCTCCTCGTCGAGATCCGGCACGGCGCCCTGGACTCGCTGGCCAGCATGCTCGCCGACCAGCGGCTCTCGGCCTCGGGCCGGATCGCGGTGGCGATCAGCAACGGCTCCGGAGCGGCACTGCGCGAGCGCCTGGAGCCGCTGCTGCCGGGCGCCGACTGGTACCACGTGGCGGACGGGACGCTGGACTGCGCGGTGAGCCTGGCGGAGGCGATGCGCGGCGGGCACTACGACGTCCTGGTGGGCATGGGTGGCGGTAAGATCATCGACGCCGCCAAGTACGCCGCCGCGCGCGTCGGGCTGCCCGTGGTCGCCGTCGCCACCAACCTGGCCCACGACGGCATCTGCTCCCCCGTGTCGACGCTCGACAACGACGCGGGGCGCGGTTCCTACGGCGTGCCCGGACCGATCGGCATCGTGGTCGACCTGGACGTGATCCAGAAGGCCCCGAGGCGATTCGTGGCGGCCGGCGTCGGTGACGTGATCTCCAACATCTCGGCCTGTGCCGACTGGGAGCTCTCGCATCGGGAGACCGGCGAACCGGTGGACGGACTGGCGATCGCGATGGCCCGCTCGGCCGGCGAGAACCTGCTGCGGCACCCCGGAACGCTCGAAGATCCGGACCTCCTTACGGCGCTCGCGGAAGCACTGGTACTGTCCGGCATCGCGATGAACATCGCAGGCAGTACCCGGCCTTCGTCGGGCGCCTGTCATGAGATCTCGCACGCCTTGGACGTGCTGTATCCCAAGCGCTCCGCCCAGCACGGTGAGCAGGTCGGCCTCGGGGCCGCATTTGCGAGCTTCCTGCGGGGCGAGCACGAACTGGCCGGCCTGATCGTCGACCGCCTGGCCGCCCACGGGCTGCCGGTGAGCGCCGATCAGATCGGTTTCACCGAGGCGGAGTTCACCGATGCGGTGCACTACGCTCCGAATACCCGGCCAGGCCGCTTCACCATCCTTGAGCACCTCGACCTCTCCCCTTCAGCGATCAGGGACGCGTACGCCGACTATGTCCAAGCCGTCAACAGCTGAGCCCCATCGGGCTGCCGCCGACCGCCCAGCGGTCGACCTCACGGTCCGCCCCTCGATCGAGGAGCTGCGGGCCGTCATCCACCCCGAGGGCATGCTCCAGCGCCGCAGTGCCGAGCACTGGGCGGGCCGGCTCTACATGCGGCGGATCTCGCTGAGGATCACCCGGGTCCTCTCGACGGTCACCGCGATCACGCCGAACGGCCTGACCTACCTGATGATGCTCACCGGCGTGCTGGCCGGGGCGGCCCTGGTCATCCCGGGCATCGCGGGCGCCATCGCGGGTGCGCTGCTGATCCAGGTCTACCTGCTGCTCGACTGCGTGGACGGCGAGGTGGCCCGCTGGCGCCGGCAGACCTCGCTCACCGGCGTCTACCTGGACCGGGTCGGCCACTACATGTCCGAGGCCGCGCTGCTCACCGGCGCCGGCCTGCGGGCCGCCGACCTCTTCCACAAGCACGGTCCGACCTCGCAGTGGGAGTGGGCCTTCCTGGGCACCCTGGCGGCCCTCGGCGCGATCCTGATCAAGTCGGAGACCGACCTGGTCGACGTCGCCCGGGCGCGCAGCGGGATGACCGCCGTCGAGGACAGCGCCTCGGTGCCGCGCGCCGCGGGTGTGGCCAGGGCCCGCAAGGCCGCGGCCTTCCTGAAGTTCCACCGGCTGGTCGGCGCGGTCGAGTGCTCGCTCTTCCTGCTCGCCGCCGGGATCGCCGACACGGTGCACGGCGGGCTGTTCTTCACCCGCCTCGCGGTCGTCGTGCTGGCTGCCATCGCCATGCTGCAGACCGTGCTCCACCTGCTCAGCATCGTCCTCTCCAGCAGGCTGCGATGAGCGACCAGACCGCCACCGAGGAGACGACCGCTCCCACCGGCCCGGACGCCTTCCGCCTCGGTGCGGTCATCATCACGATGGGCAACCGGCCGGCCGAGCTGAACGCCCTGATCGACTCCGTGATCGACCAGGAGGGCCCGGACGTCGAGCTCGCCGTGGTCGGCAACGGCGCCCCGCTGCCCCCGCTCCCCACCGACGTGCGCACCGTCGAGCTGCCGGAGAACCTCGGTATCCCGGGCGGACGCAACGTCGGCATCGAGCTGTTCGGCCCGAACGGCCGGGACGTCGACGCGGTGCTCTTCCTGGACGACGACGGCCTGCTGCCGAACACCGACTCGGCCCGGCTGCTGCGCGAGGCGTTCACAGCCGACCCGGGCCTGGGTATCGTCAGCTTCCGGATCGCCGACCCCGACACGGGCGTGACCGCGCGCCGGCACGTCCCGCGGCTGCGCGCGGGCGAGCCGCTGCACTCGTCCCGGGTGACCACCTTCCTGGGCGGCGCCAGCGCCGTCCGGTGCGAGGTGTTCGAGCAGGCCGGCCAGCTCCCCGCGGAGTTCTTCTACGCGCACGAGGAGACCGACCTGGCCTGGCGGGCGCTGGACGCCGGCTGGTCGATCGACTACCGCGCCGACATCGTGCTGCACCACCCGACGACCTCGCCCGCCCGGCACGCCACGTACTTCCACAACGTGGCCCGGAACCGGGTGTGGCTGGCACGACGGAACCTTCCGGCGCTGCTGGTACCTCTCTACCTGTGCACCTGGTTGCTGCTCACCCTGGCCCGGCGTCCCTCCGGGTCCGCGCTCAAGGCCTGGTGGGCCGGTTTCCGGGAGGGCTGGCGCACACCCTGCGGTGCTCGGCGGCCCATGCGATGGCGTACTGTATGGCGATTGACCAGGTTGGGCAGACCGCCGGTCATCTGATCGCACCGGCCGATGAGTCCCCCGTCGGCCAAACTCCCCCCGTGATCCGCAGGGATCTTCCAGTCGAAAGACCGGCGACTGCCCCCGGCCAGCAGCCGGACTTCCGAATCCGTGAAGGACGAATGTGTCGACAGTGAGTGAAACAGTCAACCTCTCCGCCCCGGGAGGTGTTGATGCCGGACTGAGCCAGAAGCAGCTCGCGGACAAGTACGGCCTGAAGGTCAGCGGTGCCCGTCCCGGGATCGTCGCCTACACCAAGGAACTCTGGGGTCGTCGGCATTTCATCGTGGCCTTCGCGACCGCCCGGCTGGTCGCGCAGTACACCACGGCGAAGCTCGGCCAGGTGTGGCAGGTCGTCACTCCGCTGCTCAACTGTGCGGTGTTCTACCTGGTCTTCGGCCTGATCCTGTCGGGCAACAAGGTCCCGCACTACATTCCGTGGCTCTGCACCGGTGTGTTCATCTTCCAGTTCACCCAGAGCGCCGTGCAGTCCGGTACCCGGGCCATCTCGGACAACCTCTGGCTGATCCGGGCGCTGCACTTCCCGCGGGCCTGCCTGCCGATCGCCTTCACCGTGATCCAGCTCCAGCAGCTGCTGATCTCGATGGTCGTGCTGGTCGCCATCGTCCTCGGCTTCGGCATGCCGATCAGCGCCAGCTGGCTGCTGGTCATCCCGGTGCTGATCATGCAGGCCGCCTTCAACACCGGCCTGTCGCTGATCATGGCCCGGATCGGCTCCAAGACCAGTGACATGTCCCAGCTGATGCCGTTCATCCTGCGGACCTGGATGTACCTCTCCGGCGTGATGTACAGCATCTCCGGCAACAGCGCCAAGTGGCCGTCGTACGTCAAGCTGATCATGACGATAAACCCGGCCTCCGTGTACATGGAGCTGGTCCGGAACGCGCTGCTGCCGTCCGTCTACGCCGTCAGCACCAAGAACCACCAGACGCTCGGGCACCACCTCTGGCTCTACGCCGCCGGATGGGCCGTCGGTCTGTTCGTTCTGGGGTATGTCTACTTCTGGAAGTCCGAGGAGGAGTACGGCCGTGGCTGAGACCATCGTCGACAAGGCGGAGCGCGACGCCCTGGCCGTCGCCGCAGCGAAGAAGACCCGCACGCCCACCGTCGTGGTGGACGACGTGCACATCGTCTACAAGGTGCACGGCGCCGCGGCCGGCAAGGGCAGCGCCACGTCGGCGCTCAACCGGCTGATCTCCAAGAAGCGCTCGCCCGCCATCACCGAGGTGCACGCGGTCCGCGGCATCAGCTTCACGGCGTACAAGGGCGAGGCCGTCGGCCTGATCGGCTCCAACGGCTCGGGCAAGTCCACGATGCTCTCCGCGATCGCCGGCCTGCTGCCGACCGAGCGCGGCGGCATCTACACCGACGGCCAGCCCTCGCTGCTGGGCGTGAACGCGGCGCTGATGGACGACCTCACCGGTGAGCGCAACGTGGTGCTGGGCTGCCTGGCGATGGGCATGTCCCCCGCCGAGGTCAAGGCGCGCTACCAGGAGATCGTCGACTTCTCGGGCATCAACGAGAAGGGCGAGTTCATCAACCTGCCGATGCGCACCTACTCGTCCGGCATGGCGGCCCGCCTGCGGTTCTCCATCGCCGCGGCCAAGACCCACGACGTGCTGCTGATCGACGAGGCGCTGTCCACCGGCGACCAGGCGTTCCAGCGCCGCAGCGAGGCCCGGATCCGCGAGCTGCGCAAGGAGGCCGGCACGGTCTTCCTGGTCAGCCACAACAACAACGCGATCCGGGACACCTGCGAGCGGACCATCTGGATCGAGACCGGCAAGCTCATCATGGACGGCCCGACCGAAGAGGTCGTCGGCATGTACGAACGCGGCGAACGCCCCTGAGAAGCGGGCGGCAGCACAGGGCCGGTGTCCGGACGCGAGGCGTCCCGGGCACCGGCTCCGCCGTGTGCGCCGCGCGGGTGAGCGGCCCCGGCGCGCCGGGGGCCGGTCTTTCCGCGGCCTGCCCCGGCTGGCAGGCTGCGTGTCCGAGGCGGATTCATGGTCGACACCGGTGTAGAACGGGGGAGTGACGGTACCAATGACTTCGACTCATTCGGAGCGCCGGTCGGCGGGGGACACCCTGGACAAGGCGGCCCGGGAGAACTTCCCGGTCGCCCCGGGCTTCCTGCCCGCGGCCTGGCGCGACGACCTGATGGCCGTCTACGGCTTCGCCCGGCTGGTCGACGACGCGGGCGACGGCGACCTCGCCGACCCCGCCGGGACGGCGCTGCTGCTGGGCGCCGCCGCCCGTTCGGAGCAGTCTGATGAGACGGCTTTCCGACTGGGCCTGCTCGACGGCCTGGAGCGCGACCTGGACCGCGCCTTCGAGGCCGCGCTGCCCGGTTCCACCGGCGAGCAGCCGCACCATCCGCTGATGCGCGCGCTGGTCCCGCTGGTCGGCAGCCACGCGCTCACCTCGGAGCCGTTCCGCCGCCTGATCGAGGCCAACCGGGTGGACCAGGCCACCGCCCGCTACGCGACCTTCGACGACCTGATCGGCTACTGCACGCTCTCCGCCGACCCGGTCGGCCGCCTGGTGCTCGCCATCGCCGACGTCTCGACCCCTGCCCGGGTGGCCTACTCCGACCAGGTCTGCAGCGCGCTCCAGGTGATCGAGCACCTGCAGGACGTCGCGGAGGACCTGGCGCGCGGCCGGATCTACCTGCCCGCCGAGGACTTGGCGCGTTTCGGCGTCACCGAGCAGGACCTCGCCGCACCCACCGCCGGCCCCCGGGTGCGCGAGCTGGTGGCCTTCGAGGCGGCCCGGGCCCGGACCCTGCTCGACCACGGCGCTCCGCTGGTGGGTACGGTTCGGGGAAGGCTCCGACTGCTCCTGGCGGGATTCACCGCGGGCGGCTACGCGGCCCTGGCGGCCATCGAGGCCGCCGGGTACGACGTCCTGGCCCAGCAGCCGAAGCCCGACAAGCGCCGCCTCGCGTTGAAGGCGGCGGCCATCTTCGCGAAGGGAAGGTGAGCGCCCGCGTGGCGGCATCACCACTGGCGTCGGCACAGGTCATGGCGGCGTACCGGTACTGCGAGGCGGTCACCGCCCTGCAGGCCCGCAATTTCAGCTACGGCATCCGGCTGCTCCCGGAGCCCAAGCGGCTGGCCATGTCCGCGCTCTACGCCCTGGCCCGCCGGGTCGACGACATCGGCGACGGCGAGTTGTCCCCCGAGCGCAAGGCCGAGCAGCTGGGCGCCACCCGGGCACTGCTGGACGAGATCCGGGACGGCTCGGTCACCGAGGAGGACACCGACCCGATCAAGGTCGCGCTGGCCGACGCGGCCCGCCGCTTCCCGATCCCGCTGGACGCCTTCGACGAGCTGATCGACGGCGTCGAGATGGACCTGCGCGGCGCCGAGTACCGGACCTTCGACGACCTCAAGGTCTACTGCCGGTGCGTGGCGGGCTCGATCGGGCGCCTGTCGCTGGGCGTGTACGGCTGCGAGGACCCCAAGCGCGGGGCCGAGTACGCCGACACCCTGGGCCTGGCGCTCCAGCTCACCAACATCCTGCGCGACCTGCGCGAGGACGCCGTGAACGGCCGGACCTACCTGCCCGCCGAGGACCTCGCCCGATTCGGCTGCGAGCAGGGCTTCGCGCTGTCCACCCCGCCGGCCGGCGCCGACTTCACCGGCCTGGTGGCCTTCCAGGCGCAGCGCGCCCAGGGCTACTTCGAGGAGGGCCTGCGGCTGCTCCCGATGCTGGACCGGCGCAGCCGCGCCTGCACCGCCGCGATGGCCGGCATCTACCACCGGCTGCTCGGCCGGATCGCCGCCGATCCGGAGTCGGTGCTGCGCGGCCGGGTCTCGCTGCCCGGCTGGGAGAAGGCGTACGTCGCGCTCTCCGGCCTGGCCGGAGGACGTTCTTGATTCTCGCGCACACCCCGTCACCTTCTGTCAGCGGGGAATCACTCGGGGGGTCAGTCGTGTTCCCCTTGGGGACGGAGTGCACCACGAGCTGCGGGGAGGGCCGATGACCGGGCGGGTAGCGGCTCAGAGCCGTACTGCGGTGGTGGTCGGCGGCGGGCTGGCCGGCCTGACGGCGGCCCTCCGGCTGGCCGAGGCCGGCCTGCGGGTGACGCTGCTGGAGACCAGGCCGCGCCTGGGCGGCCTGGCCTTCTCGTTCCGCCGCGGCGAGCTGACGGTCGACAACGGCCAGCACGTCTTCCTGCGCTGCTGCACCGCCTACCGCGGTCTGATCGAGCGCCTCGGCGCCGGTGCCCAGGTGGCGATCCAGCCCCGGCTGGACGTCCCGGTGCTCTCGGTGGCGGACGGCCGGCACCGGCTCGGCCGGCTGCGCCGTGCCGCGCTGCCGGTGCCGCTGCACCTGGCGGCGAGCCTGGCGACCTACCCGCACCTGTCGGCGCTGGGCCGGCTGCGGGTGGTCCGCGGCGCCCTGGCGCTGCAGCGCCTCGACCTGGCCGATCCGGCCCTGGACGCCATCTCCTTCGGCGACTGGCTGCGCGCCCACGGGCAGAACGCCGAGACCATCGAGGCCCTCTGGGACCTGGTGGGCATCGCCACCCTGAACGCCCGGGCCGACCAGGTCTCGCTGGCGCTGGCCGCCATGGTCTTCAAGACCGGTCTGCTCTCCGACCCCGGCGCCTCGGACATCGGCATCGCCGCCGTCCCGCTCGGCGCGGTGCACCACGACGCCGCGCTGGCCGAGCTGGCCCGGGCCGACGTCAAGGTGCTGCTGCGGGCCAAGGCCGTCGAGCTGAAGACGATCTCCGCCGAGGGCGGCCAGCAGCACGTGGTGCGGCTGGAGAGCGGCGAACTGCTGACGGCGGACGTGGTGGTGCTGGCCGGCGCCCAGGACGCCGCCGCGGCGCTGCTGCCGGCCGACGCGATCGACGGGCAGGCGCGGCTGGCCGAGCTGGGCACCGCGCCGATCCTCAACGTGCACGTGGTCTACGACCGCCAGGTGCTGCGCCGCCCGTTCTTCGCCGCGCTCGGCTCGCCCGTGCAGTGGGTCTTCGACCGCACCGCGCACTCGGGCCTGGCCGACAGCCGACCGGGCGCGCAGTACCTGGCGCTCTCGCAGTCCGCCGTGCAGGACGAGATCGAGCTGCCGGTCGCCGAGCTGCGGGCCCGCTACCTGCCGGAGCTGGAGCGGCTGCTGCCGGCCGCCCGCGGCGCCGAGGTGCTCGACTTCTTCGTCACCCGCGAGCGCACCGCCACCTTCGACCCGGCGCCGGGCACCGCGGCGCTGCGTCCGCAGGCCCGCACCAAGGTCCCCGGCCTGCTACTGGCCGGTTCGTGGACGGCCACCGGCTGGCCCGCGACGATGGAGAGCGCCGTGCGCAGCGGGCACGCCGCCGCCGACGCCGCCCTCGCGCAGACCGGGGCCCGCGTCCCGGTGGACCGCGGCGACGGGCGGTGGCCACGGTGACGCAGACACGGCCCAGGGCCGACCGTCCAACCGAAACCCGCAGAACAGATCAGGGAGAGGGAACGTACGTGGAGGCACGCCTCAGCACGGCCGCGGGACTGACCGAATCGGCCGGGCCCGCTGCGGTACCGGAGCTGCTGGCCCGCGGCCGCACGCTCTGCACCCCGCCGTTGCGCGCGGCGGTGGCCCGGCTGGCGCCGCCGATGGACGCCGTCGCGGCCTACCACTTCGGCTGGACGGACCGCGAGGGCAAGCCCACCGCGGGCGACAGCGGCAAGGCGGTGCGCCCGGCGCTCGCGCTGCTCTCGGCGCAGGCCGCGGGCGCCCCCGCGCAGGTGGGGGTCGCCGGCGGGGTGGCCGTTGAACTGGTGCACAACTTCTCCCTGTTGCATGATGATCTGATGGACGGTGACGAGACTCGCAGGCACCGGGCCACCGCCTGGACCGTCTTCGGTCCGGCCCAGGCGATCCTGGTCGGCGACGCGCTGGCCACCCTCGGCACCGAGGTCCTGCTCGACGCGGGAGTCAGCGGTGCGGCCACCCCGGCGGACGCCGCCCGGGCCGTGCGTCTGCTCACCACCGCCACCCGCAAGCTGATCGACGGCCAGGCCCAGGATCTCTCCTTCGAGCACCGAGACGTCGTCACCGTCGAGGAGTGCCTGGAGATGGAGGGCAACAAGACCGGCGCCCTGCTCGCCGCCGCCTCCGCGATCGGCGCCGTGCTGGCCGGCGCGGACGACCGGACGGCCGACGCGCTGGAGCGCTACGGCCACCACCTCGGCCTCGCCTTCCAGGCCGTCGACGACCTGCTCGGCATCTGGGGCGCCACCGAGGTCACCGGCAAGCCGCACTGGGGCGACCTGCGACAGCGCAAGAAGTCGCTGCCGGTGGCCGCCGCCCTCGCCGAGGGCGGTGCCGCCTCGCGCAGGCTGGCCGAGTTGCTCGCCGACCCGCAGGGGCGCGGCGAGGAGACCGAGGAGGTGCTGGCCGGCCGGGCCGCCCTCATCGAGCAGGCGGGCGGCCGCTCCTGGACCCAGGACGAGGCCCGCCGCCAACACAAGACCGCCCTCGCCGCTCTGGACGAGGTGCCGATGACCGGCGAGGTGCGCCAGCACTTCGTCGCACTCGCCGAATTCGTGGTGGTACGAGAGAGGTGACGTCAAGTTGACAGCAACCGCGGACGGCCGGCTCGACCCTGAGTACGATTCCGAGCCGGTCGCGGTGGAGGAGCGGCCACCGGCGGACGCCCTGACCCGCGTGGTCCTGGCACCCGGCGGTGGCCCGTGGGAAGTCACGGGGTCGGATTCAAACCGACCACGAGAGGATTCACCCCCGGACCGTGCGGCGATCGAGGACACCCTCCACCGCGCCACCGCTCACCTGCTGTCCCTCCAGGACGAAGAGGGCTGGTGGAAGGGCAACCTGGAGACCAACGTCACCATGGATGCCGAGGACCTTTTACTGCGTCAGTTCCTGGGCATCCGCACGGAGGCCCAGACCCGCGCGACCGCCGAGTGGATCCGTTCCCAGCAGCGTGAGGACGGCACCTGGGGAACCTTCCACGGCGGGCCGCCGGAGATCTCCACCACCGTCGAGGCGTATGTCGCGCTGCGCCTGGCGGGGGATCCGCCCGAGGCGCCGCACATGCTGGCCGCGGCCCGGTTCGCCCGGGAGTCCGGCGGCATCGCGGCCACCAGGGTGTTCACCCGGATCTGGCTCGCGCTCTTCGGCTGGTGGCCGTGGGAACGGCTGCCGGAGATGCCGCCGGAGATCATGTTCCTGCCCAAGTGGCTGCCGCTGAACATCTACGCGTTCGGCTGCTGGGCCCGGCAGACCATCGTGCCGCTCACCGTCGTCTCGGCCCATCGCCCGGTGCGCCCGGCTCCCTTCACCCTCACCGAGCTGCACACCGATCCGGACAACCCCTTTCCGCTGCGCCCGCTCGCGCCGCCCACCAGTTGGGACGGCCTCTTCGAGCGTCTGGACCTGGTGCTGCACGCCTACCACAAGCGGGCGGTGCGCCCGCTGCGCAGACTGGCCCTCAGTCAGGCCGGCCGCTGGATCGTCGAGCGCCAGGAGGCCGACGGGTGCTGGGGCGGTATCCAACCGCCCGCCGTCTACTCGCTGATCGCCCTGAACCTGCTCGGCTACGAGCTGGAACACCCCGTGATGCAGGCCGGGCTGGCCGCCTTCGAGCGCTTCACCGTGCACACCGAGGACGGCAGGCGCTGGATGGAGGCCTGCCAGTCCCCGGTCTGGGACACCTGCCTGGCCACCATCGCGCTCGCCGACGCGGGTCTGCCGGCCGACCACCCCGCGCTGGTGCGGGCGACCGACTGGATGCTGGGGGAGGAGATCACCCGGCGCGGGGACTGGTCCGTCCAGCGCCCGGGCCTGGCCCCCGGCGGCTGGGCCTTCGAGTTCGAGAACGACACCTACCCCGACATCGACGACACCGCCGAGGTGGTGCTGGCGCTGCGCCGGGTCGCCCACCCCGATCCGGAGCGGGTCGAGGGGGCTGTCCAGCGCGGCGTCGAGTGGAACCTCGGCATGCAGTCCAAGAACGGCGCCTGGGGCGCTTTCGACGTCGACAACACCAGCACGCTCCCCAACAAGCTGCCGTTCTGCGACTTCGGCGAGGTGGTCGACCCGCCCTCGGCCGACGTCACCGCCCACGTGGTGGAGATGCTCGCCGACGTCGGCAGGGCCGACGACCCGCGCACCCGCCGCGGGGTGGACTGGCTGCTGCGCAACCAGGAGGCCGAGGGCTCCTGGTTCGGCCGCTGGGGCACCAACTACATCTACGGCACCGGCTCGGTGCTGCCCGCCCTGGTCGCGGCGCACGTCCCGCTCTCCGATCCGTCGATCCGCCGGGCGGTGCGCTGGCTGGAGGAGCGGCAGAACCCGGACGGCGGTTGGGGCGAGGACATGCGCTCCTACGACGATCCGGAGCAGTGGTCGGGCCGCGGCGAGTCGACCGCCTCGCAGACCGCCTGGGCGCTGATGGCCCTGCTGGCGGCCGGCGAGGGCCCGGGCGGGCGGTACGCGCCGGAGGGCGGCGGGGGCACCGCGGCCGTCGAGCGAGGGGTGCGCTGGCTGGCGGCCACCCAGCTGCCGGAGGGCAGTTGGGACGAGCCGCAGTTCACCGGGACGGGTTTCCCGTGGGACTTCTCGATCAACTACCACCTCTACCGGCTGGTCTTCCCGGTCACCGCGCTCGGCCGGTACCTGTACGGGAACCCGGTGCTCGGCACCGTCCGGAGGCCGTCGTGAAGCCGCTGCTGGTGCTGTGCGCGCTGGCCCCCGAGCAGTGGGCGCTGCGCGGCGGGGACTGGGCCGGCGCGCTCGGCGGCCCGCCGGTGCTGGTCCGCACGGGCCTGGGGCCGCAGCGGGCCGGCCGGGTGGCCGGCGCGCTGGTCGGTTCCTCCGGCCGGGACTACGGCGCGGTGCTGGTGACCGGCTTCTGCGCCGCCGCGGCGCCGGGTCTTCGGCCCGGCGACCTGGTCGTCGCCGACGGCGTGCGCGACGGCGCGGGCAGCTCACTCGCCGTCGACTCCCCGCAGCCGCTGGTCGAGGCGCTGCGGGTGCTGGGCCACACCGTGCACTGCGGGCCGCTGTACTCGGCCGACCGGGTGGTGCGCGGTGCGCAGCGCCGCGAGCTGCACCGGGCCGGGGTGCTCGCGGTGGACATGGAGTCCGCGGCGGTGCTGCACCGGCTGCCCGTCGCGCTGCCGGTGGCGGCGGTGCGGGTGGTGGTCGACACCCCCGAGCGGGAGCTGCTGCGCCCGGGCACCGTACCGAACGGCCTGCGGGCCTGGCGCACCCTGCGCGCCGCTGTGCCGGCCCTGATCGGCTGGCACCGTGCCGTCGCCGCCGACCCGCCCGCCCGCCCTGCGATATCCGAGCTGTCCGACCGTCTCTCCTTGACCCACTCTTCACTGCCGACGCTCCCTCAGGAGGCGAGCTAGTCATGGCCATGCCGCTGCGCCAGACCGTGCGGGTCAGTACGTACCTCATGCAGCAGAAGCTGATCAAGCGGCGGGAGAAGTTCCCGCTGATCGTCGAGCTCGAACCGCTCTTCGCCTGCAACCTCGCCTGCGAGGGCTGCGGGAAGATCCAGCACCCGGCAGGAGTGCTGAAGCAGCGGATGCCGGTCGCGCAGGCGGTCGGGGCGGTGCTGGAATCGGGTGCCCCGATGGTCTCCATCGCCGGTGGCGAGCCGCTGATGCACCCTCAGATCGACGAGATCGTGCGGCAGTTGGTGGAACGGAAGAAGTACGTCTTCCTATGCACGAACGCGCTGCTGATGCGCAAGAAGCTCGACAAGTTCACCCCTTCGCCGTACTTCACCTTCACGGTGCACATCGACGGGCTGCGCGAGCGGCACGATGAGTCGGTCGCCAAGGAGGGCACCTTCGACGAGGCGGTGGCGGCCATCAAGGAGGCCAAGCGCCGCGGGTTCCGGGTGACCACCAACAGCACGTTCTTCAACACCGACACCCCGCAGACCATCATCGAGGTGCTCAACTACCTCAACGACGAGCTGAAGGTCGACGAGATGATGATCTCGCCGGCCTACGCGTACGAGAAGGCCCCCGACCAGGAGCACTTCCTGGGGGTCGAACAGACCAGGGAGCTGTTCCGCAAGGCGTTCGCCGGTGGCAACCGTCGCCGGTGGCGGCTCAACCACAGCCCGCTCTTCCTGGACTTCCTGGAGGGCAAGGTCGATTTCGAGTGCACCGCCTGGGGGATCCCCAACTACTCGCTCTTCGGCTGGCAGCGCCCGTGCTACCTGATGGCCGACGGGTACGTCCCGACGTACCGCGAGCTGATCGAGAAGACCGACTGGGCCAAGTACGGCCGCGGCAGGGACCCGCGCTGCGAGAACTGCATGGCGCACTGCGGGTACGAGCCGACGGCCGTACTGGCCACCATGGGCTCGCTCAAGGAGTCGCTGCGCGCTGCCCGCGAGACGGTGGGCGGCAACCGGGGGCACTGAGGGGGAGTCCAAGCTCGGCGCGCGCTCGACCGCGCGCGCCGGGCAAGCCCCTGCCGGACCATGGCACCAAGACGAACAGCACCCTGAGGAAGAGCTCCCATGACCGCGATCTCGCTCGGTATTCCGTCCCTGCCGCTCAAGCCGCTTGCCACTCGTCGGGTTTCCCGGCAGATCATGGTCGGGAACGTTCCGGTCGGTGGTGACGCGCCGGTGTCGGTGCAGTCGATGACCACGACGGTGACGGCCGATGTCAATGCGACGCTGCAGCAGATCGCGCAGCTGACGGCGTCGGGCTGCCAGATCGTGCGGGTGGCGGTGCCGACGCAGGACGATGCGGACGCGCTGCCGATCATCGCGCGGAAGTCGGGGATCCCGGTGATCGCGGACATCCACTTCCAGCCGAAGTACGTGTTCGCGGCGATCGAGGCGGGGTGTGCGGCGGTTCGGGTGAACCCGGGGAACATCAAGCAGTTCGACGACAAGGTCGGCGAGATCGCGAAGGCTGCGGCGGAGGCGGGGACGCCGATCCGGATCGGTGTGAACGCGGGGTCGCTGGACCGGCGGCTGCTGGAGAAGTACGGGCGGGCGACGCCGGAGGCTTTGGTGGAGTCGGCGCTGTGGGAGTGCTCGTTGTTCGAGGAGCACGGCTTCCGTGACATCAAGATCTCGGTGAAGCACAACGACCCGGTGGTGATGATCAACGCGTACCGGCAGTTGGCGGCGGCGTGCGACTACCCGCTGCATCTGGGGGTGACGGAGGCGGGTCCGGCGTTCCAGGGGACGATCAAGTCGGCGGTGGCGTTCGGTGCGCTGCTGTCGGAGGGGATCGGGGACACGATCCGGGTGTCGCTGTCGGCTCCTCCGGTGGAGGAGGTGAAGGTCGGCAACCAGATCCTGGAGTCGCTGAACCTGCGCCAGCGGGGTCTGGAGATTGTGTCGTGCCCCTCGTGCGGTCGGGCGCAGGTGGATGTGTACAAGCTGGCGGAGGAGGTCACCGCCGGTCTTGAGGGCATGGAGGTGCCGCTGCGGGTGGCGGTGATGGGCTGTGTGGTGAACGGTCCGGGTGAGGCACGTGAGGCGGACCTGGGTGTGGCGTCGGGCAACGGCAAGGGCCAGATCTTCGTGAAGGGCGAGGTCATCAAGACCGTCCCGGAGTCGAAGATCGTCGAGACGCTGATCGAGGAGGCGCTCAAGCTCGCCGAGCAGATGCAGGCCGAGGGCGGCCCGACAGGCGCACCCGCCGTGATCGCGGGAGGCTGATCAGAGACAGAACGGCAGCCGAGCACCGACGACCTGTCAGCGTACCGATCCGCGTACCGATCCGAGAGGTGGAGCCATGTCACTCCTGTCGTCCGTCCACGGACCAGCCGATCTCAAGCGGCTGCCGGCCAGCCGGCTGCCGCAGCTGGCCCAGGAGATCCGGGAGTTCCTGATCGACTCGGTCACCCGGACCGGCGGCCACCTCGGGCCCAACCTCGGGGTCGTGGAGCTCACCATCGCGTTGCACCGGGTCTTCGACTCGCCGAACGACCGCATCCTCTGGGACACCGGGCACCAGGCCTACGTGCACAAGCTGCTCACCGGACGTCAGGACTTCAGCCGGCTGCGCTCCAAGGGCGGGCTCTCCGGCTACCCCTCCCGGGCCGAGTCCGAGCACGACGTGATCGAGAACTCGCACGCCTCCACGGTGCTCGGCTACGCCGACGGGATCGCCAAGGCGCACCAGTTGCAGGGCCGCGCCGACCGGCAGACCGTCGCGGTGATCGGCGACGGCGCGCTCACCGGCGGGCTGGCCTGGGAGGCGCTGAACAACATCGCCGAGGCCCAGGACCGTCCGCTGGTCATCGTGGTCAACGACAACGAGCGCTCCTACGCCAAGACCATCGGCGGCCTGGCCAACCACCTCGCCACGCTGCGCACCACCCAGGGCTACGAGCGCTTCCTGGCCTGGGGCAAGGAGGCCCTGCAGCGCACACCGGTGGTCGGCCAGCCGATCTTCGAGGCGCTGCACGGCGCGAAGAAGGGGTTCAAGGACTCCTTCGCCCCGCAGGGCATGTTCGAGGACCTCGGGCTCAAGTACGTCGGCCCGATCGACGGCCACGACATCGCCGCCGTGGAGTCGGCGCTGCGCCGGGCCCGCGGGTTCGGCGGCCCGGTCATCGTGCACTGCCTGACCGTCAAGGGCCGCGGCTACCGTCCCGCCGAGCTGGACGAGGCCGACCGCTTCCACGCGGTGGGCGCCATGGACCCGTACACCTGCCTGCCGATCTCGCCGGCCGGCGGCACCTCCTGGACGTCGGTCTTCGGCGACGAGCTGCTCGAACTCGGCGGTCGGCGCAAGGACATCGTGGCGATCACCGCCGCCATGCTCCAGCCGGTGGGTCTGGCACCGTTCTCCAAGGCCTACCCGGAGCGGACCTTCGACGTCGGCATCGCCGAGCAGCACGCGGTGGCCAGCGCCGCGGGCCTGGCGACAGCCGGTCTGCACCCGGTGGTCGCGGTCTACGCGACCTTCCTCAACCGGGCCTTCGACCAGGTCCTGATGGACGTGGCGCTGCACCGCCTGGGCGTCACCTTCGTCCTCGACCGGGCCGGGGTGACCGGCAACGACGGCGCCTCGCACAACGGCATGTGGGACATGTCGATCCTCCAGGTCGTCCCCAGGCTGCGGCTGGCCGCCCCGCGCGACGCCGACCAGCTGCGCGCCCAGCTGCGCGAGGCGGTCGAGGTCGCCGGCGCGCCGACCGTGGTGCGCTTCCCCAAGGGCGAGGTCGGGCCGGTCGTCCCGGCCATCGAACAGGTCGGCGGCGTGGACGTGCTGCAGCGCACCACCGTCCCCGGGCGCACCGGTCAGGACATCCTGCTGGTCTCGGTCGGCACCATGGCGACGGCCTGCCTGGACGCCGCCGCGCTGCTCACCGCGGACGGCTTCGCCACCACGGTCGTGGACCCGCGCTGGGTCAAGCCGGTCGACCCGGCGCTGCCGCGGCTGGCCGCCCAGCACCGCCTGGTGGTCACCGTCGAGGACAACGGCCGGACCGGCGGCGTCGGCGCGGCGATCGCCCAGGCGCTGCGCGACGCCGACGTCGACACCCCGCTGCGGGACCTGGGACTTGCCCAGGAGTTCCTCGCACACGCCTCCCGCGGGGAGATCATGGAGGAGGCCGGCCTGACCGGGACGGGCATCGCCGCCGAGACGGCCGTCTTCGCCAAGCACCTGCTGCCTACCCGAGGAGTGAACGAGCCCCGTGCCAGCTGACTCACCGAGCCCCTCCACCCCCGACGGCCTCGACCTCGCTCGCCTGCTCGCCGAGCGCGGCGGCGAGCGGTACGAGCTGCACAGCCGCTACCTCAATCCGCAGCTCCCGCGGATGCTGCACACCATCGGCTTCGACAAGACGTACGACCGCGCCAGCGGCGCGTACTTCTACGACGACCAGGGCAACGAGTACCTCGACATGCTGGCCGGCTTCGGCATCTTCGCGCTCGGCCGGCACCACCCGGTGGTCCGCGACGCGATCCGGCAGGTGATGGACCTGGACCTGCCGGACCTGACCCGCTTCGACTGCCCGCCGCTGCCCGGCCTGCTCGCCGAGCAGCTGATCGCCCGCTCGCCGGGCCTGGACCGGGTGTTCTTCTCCAACAGCGGTACCGAGGCGGTCGAGACGGCGCTGAAGTTCGCCCGGTACGCGACCGGCCGGCGCCGGGTCCTCTACTGCGACCACGCCTTCCACGGCCTCACCACCGGATCGCTCTCGGTCAACGGCGAGAGCGGGTTCCGCAAGGGGTTCGACCCGCTGCTGCCGGACACCGCGATCCCGCTCGGCGACCTCGACGCGCTCACGGGCGAGCTGCGCAAGGGGGACGTCGCCGCGCTGATCGTCGAGCCGATCCAGGGCAAGGGCGTGAACGCCGCCCCGCCCGGTTGGCTGCGCGCGGCGCAGGAGCTGCTGCACGAGCACAAGGCGCTGCTGATCTGCGACGAGGTGCAGACCGGGATCGGGCGAACGGGCGCGTTCTTCGCCTACCAGGACGAGGAGGGTGTGCTGCCGGACCTGGTCTGCGCGGCCAAGGCGCTCTCCGGCGGCTATGTGCCGATCGGTGCCACCCTCGGCAAGAACTGGATCTTCGAGAAGGTCTACTCCTCGATGGACCGGGTGCTGGTGCACTCCGCCAGCTTCGGCTCCAACGCGCAGGCGATGGCGGCCGGCCTCGCCACGCTGCACGTCATGCAGGACGAGAAGGTGGTCGAGAACGCCCGCCGGGTCGGCGACCTGTTCCGCGAGCGGCTGGCCGCGCTGACCGAGCGGTACGAGCTGCTGGCCGAGGTCCGCGGCCGCGGGCTGATGATCGGCATCGAGTTCGGCAGGCCCAAGTCGCTGAAGCTGCGCACCGGTTGGACGGCGCTCCAGGCGGCCCGCAAGGGCCTGTTCGCGCAGATGGTGGTGGTCCCGCTGCTCCAGCGCCACCGGATCCTGACCCAGGTCTCCGGCGACCACCTGGAAGTGATCAAGCTGATCCCGCCGCTGATCATCACCGAGCGCGAGGTGGACCGCTTCGTCGACGCTTTCACCGAGGTGATGGACGACGCGCACCGCGGCAGCGGCCTGATGTGGGACTTCGGGCGCACCCTGGTCAAGCAGGCCGTCGGCGGCCGCTGAGACTCACAGCTCGACCTGGCGGCGGCGGATCACCACCCAGAGGTCGATGGCGGCGAACACGGTGAGCACGAAGCAGGCGATCGCGAATCCGACCAGGGTGCCCCGGCTGGGGACGCTGGTCGGATTCGCGCGGGCGGCGAAGACCGCGAAGGCGGCGGTGATCAGCGCGAAGAACGGTGTGAAGATCACCGAGAGCAGGAAGCGCAGCTTCAGGTCGCTGCGCGCGAACCGCGGCTCGGTGCCGCTGCGCCAGCGGCGCGGTGTGGTGGCACGCATGGTGGTCGCCTCCGTCGCCGTCGTGACTCGGACATTTCCAGGCTACGTCGGGCGCTAGGCTCGTGGGACGGCCCTTTAATAGGGAGGATCGACCCCCGGTGGGGGCGTACGGAAGGCAGGACCGGCGTGAGCATCGCGGTGTGCACCATCTGCACCGGCACCGGGCGGCTGGCCGGTCTGCAGTGCCGCACGTGCAAGGGGACCGGTACGACGGAGCGGGACGGCGGGGGGAACTGCTTCCTCTGCAAGGGCACCGGCACCTATACCCGCTACCGGGTCTCGGCCGACGGCAGCAAGCAGGCCTACCGCGAGGAGCCCTGCCGGACCTGCGACGGCACCGGCTCGATGGCCGGGCACGGCGCCGACAGCTGACCGGGTCGCGCGGGGCGGCCGGGTCCACCCGTCGGGACGCTCTTTCTGATGTGGCATCAAGACGCTACCTTGAGGGAACTCTTCGTACCCGATGCGAGGTCGTCATGGTCGCCACCGTCACCTACTCCCGGTACTGCGCACACTGCGGTGCCCCGGTCTCCGAGGGACCGGAGGGAGGGTACGTCTGCGGGGCCTGTTTCCACGTGGTGGAACCGGTCGGTGCCGACGAGGCCCGCAAGGCCCGCCGTGCCGAACGTGCCGCCATGGTCGCCGAGGCGGCCCGGCTGCGCGCGCTCGCCCAGTCGTAGGTCCAGTGTTGTAGAGATTCCGTGCCGATAAGTCCTGTGATCGGCTGGGCGGTCTGCCGCCCGGGTCACAGTTGACTGTGGATGAGCTGGGAATATGCCGGGAAAACGTGCTTCTGGGATCGGCAGTCTGTGCTGACGTTCAGCCACTGTGACCGGTCCGAGTGAATCTGCGGCCGCAGTGCTCCCGTCCCGGGGGACGTGCGGAGCACTGCGGCTACGTCGTCTGTACTAGTCGAGCGGTCCACCGGCGACGTAGATGACCTGGCCCGAGACGAAGCCCGCGCCCTCGCTGGTGAGGAACGAGATGGTGTGGGCGATGTCCTCCGGGTAGCCGACGCGGTTGACCGGGATCTGGGTGGCGGCGGCCTGCTTGAAGGCCTCGAACTCCATGCCCACGCGGGCCGCGGTGGCCGCGGTCATGTCGGTGGCGATGAAGCCGGGGGCGACGGCGTTGGCGGTGATGCCGAACTTGCCCAGTTCGATGGCCAGCGTCTTGGTGAAGCCCTGCAGGCCGGCCTTGGCGGCGGAGTAGTTGGCCTGGCCGCGGTTGCCCTGCGCGGAGGACGAGGAGAGGTTGACGATCCGGCCGAAGCCCGCGTCCACCATGTGCTTCTGCACGGCGCGGGTCATCAGGAAGGCGCCGCGCAGGTGGACGTTCATCACGGTGTCCCAGTCGGTCTCGGACATCTTGAAGAGCAGGTTGTCGCGCAGCACACCGGCGTTGTTCACCAGCACGACAGGGGCGCCGAGTTCGGCGGCGATCCGGTCCACGGCGGCCTGTACCTGGGTGGCGTCCGAGACGTCCGCGCCCACGGCCAGGGCCCGGCCGCCGGCGGCGACGATCCGGTCGACGGTGTCCTTTCCGGCGGATTCCTCCAGGTCGACCACGGCGACGGCGTAGCCGTCCGCGGCCAGCCGCAGGGCGGTCGCGGCACCGATGCCGCGGGCTGCGCCGGTGACGACGGCGACCCGGGGAGTGCTGGTCTGATCGGTCTCGGTCATACGAATAACTCGTCTCTCTCAGTGGTGAACCGGGCCGTGCGCAGGGCTGCCGGCGGGGGCCGGAAAGTGGCCGTCAGGGGCGGTGCGGCGAGCGCTGCCCGGTCACCCTACCGGCGGGTAGGATGGAGATCCAGGGTGTCGCCGACCCCGCGCCGAAGAGTTCGTACGCAGGGTCAATCGGGTGCGTGCGAGCGGGTACTCACAGGGTCGACGCGGGACGAAATACCACAAGTCGACCGAACATCCGTCTACTATCCGCCCCTGCCTGCCGGAACCCAGCAAGCGTTTGTATAGTGTGCGCCAGCAGCCGTCGGCTGCACGGCGGAGCTCCCCTCGATCCGGGTCGACATCACTGCGGTTGATGACGATCTGCCACCGGGGGAGACCAGCACGCCGCTACTGCCCCGCCCGGGTGTCCCACAGCACGCCGGGTGTGACATCAGGACGGATTCATGGTGCTGGGGGAGATCCCGACGACCCGTGTACCCGGACGACTTCAGCAGTCGCCCGGACACCTCATCCGCGTGGCCCAGCAGGTGCACACGCGGCTGTGGTCCGAACACGTCGGAGCCGAACTGACGGCTCCTCAGTTCGCTGTCCTGCTCACGCTCGCACTCGAACCCGGCGCCGACCAGCGCACGGTGGGGGAGCGGGCGTCGCTGGACAAGGCGACGATGGCCGAGATGGTCGCTCGGCTGGTGCGGCGCGGCCTCGTGCTGCGCCGACGCGATCCGGCGGACGGCCGGCGCAAGCTGCTCGCACTCTCGCAGAACGGCGCCCAGGCGGTCCGTGAGGCCACCGGAGGTGTGGTGCGCGTGCAGCGGACCCTCTTCGAGCCGCTGGCGCCCGAGGAGCAGCTCGAACTCGTCCGGGTGCTCGCCAAGATAGCCAGGCTGGAGCCGGCCGCAGTGGCCGCGCTCACCGACGCGCGGCCGCTGCTGGACGCCCAGCGGGCGGTCGGCTACCTCATCCGGGTCGGCCAGCAGGTGCACACCAAGCTCTGGTCCGAGTACATCGGATCGGATCTGACGGCGCCTCAGTACGCCGTGCTGGACGCCCTGGAGACCGAGCCGGGTGCCGACCAGCGCACGGTCGGCGAGCTGGCGTCGCTGGACAAGGCGACGATGGCCGAGATGGTCAGTCGGCTGGTCCGGCGCGGCCTGGTGCTGCGTCGGCGCGACCCCTCGGACGGGCGGCGCAACCTGCTCTCGCTCTCCCCGACCGGCCAGGAGCTGCTGCACAGCTCCTCCGCCGCGGTGGCGCAGGTGCAGCGGCTGCTGCTCTCGCCGCTGGAGGAGGTCGACCACGAGAAGGCGCTCATCCTGCTGGCGAAGGCGGCCCGACTGGAGTCCGTGGCGTAACGATTCGCCACAGGTTCTGCGTGGTTTTCGCGTCAGTGGTGAAGGGGTCCGCACCTGATGGTGCGGACCCCTTCACCACTGGGCCGGGATCAGTTCCAGTCGAAGCCCTGCGGGTCCGGGCCGAGCCGCTTGCCCGTCTCGGTGGCGGCGATGGCCGCGAGGTCGTCGGCGTCCAGCTCGAAGCCGGCCACGTCCAGGTTCTCCTTGATCCGCGAGGGGGTCACGGACTTCGGGATCGCGATGACGCCGCTCTGCAGGTGCCAGCGCAGCACCACCTGAGCCACCGTGCGGCCGTGCTTCTCGGCGATGGCGACCAGCGGCGGCTCCGCCAGCAGCTCCTTGCCCTGGCCCAGCGGGCTCCAGGCCTCGGTGGCGATGCCGTGCTCGGCGTGGAAGGCGCGCAGCTCGTGCTGCGGGAAGTGCGGGTGCAGCTCGACCTGGTTCAGCGCCGGGACCACCGAGCTGGTCTCGAAGAGCCGGGTCAGCTGCTCCTGGCCGAAGTTGGAGACGCCGATCGCCTTCGCCCGGCCGTCGGCGAGCAGCTGCTCGAAGGCCTGCCAGACGTTGGCGTAGCTGCCGTGCATCGGGCGCGGCCAGTGGATCAGGTAGAGGTCGACGTAGTCGGTGCCGAGCTTGCGCAGCGAGTCGTCGAATGCGCTCAGCACGGCGTCGCGGCCGGCCTGGCCGGTCCAGTCGGCCGTGCCGCTGTTCCACAGCTTGGTGGTGACGAAGAGCTCCTCGCGGGCCACGCCGGCCTGCCGGATGCCCTGACCGGTGCCGACCTCGTTCTCGTAGATCGCGGCGGTGTCGATGCTGCGGTAGCCGGCCTCGATGGCGGTGCGGACGGCGGCGGCCGCCTCGTCGTCCGGGACCTGCCAGACGCCGAAGCCGAGCTGCGGGATCCGCACGCCGTTGTTCAGGGTGACGGTGGGAATGGTGCTCACAGGAAGAACTGCCTCCGGATTTGTCCAGTGCTGCCACTGGGTGAACCTGCCAGTCCACGCGAGTGTTCCCGTCGCAGGGGACGAATGTGCTGGTCGGGCTGAGTGGAGCTCACCTGAAGGAGGGACACGACTGCGCTGTCCGGCGCAGCGCTGCGCGTAGCGGCGGGCGGGCCGCGGGCGGCGCGAGCAGACTGCCGCTGTGACCAAGAACCCGGACGGTGCGTCCTTCTCCGGCCAGAAGAAGAAGAGTGAGATCGCGGGGATCCCCACCCGGGTCGTCGTCATCGTGGTGATCGCCGCGCTGGCACTCTGGTTCCTGCTGGCCAACCTGAACCCGGTGCGGATCCAGTTCTGGTTCTTCACGGTGACCGCGCCGCTGTGGATCGCGCTGGCCGGTACGCTGCTGGCCGGCGGGGTGCTGGGGTATCTGCTCAAGGGGCGCCGAGAGGCGAACCGGTGATGCGTCCACTGGGACTGATGATCGGTTGAGCCGATGGAGTGTCCCAGCATCCCAAGTTCTGCTTATGATTCAGCGATGTTGGACACCCGGCACATCCGGACCTTCCACGAAGTCGTGAACGCCGGCTCGTACACCGGGGCGGCCAAGTCGCTCGGCTACACCCAGCCGGCCGTCACCCAGCAGATCAAGGCGCTGGAACGGGAGGTCGGGCTGCCGCTGTTCGCCCGCGCCGGGCGGCGGATGCGGTTGACCGAGGCCGGCGAGACGCTGGCCCGGCACGCCGAGGTGATCCTCGGCAACCTGGGCGCCGCGCAGCAGCAGTTACAGGCGCTGTCGCGGCTGCGCGCGGGACGGGTCCGGGTCTGCGCCTTCCCCAGCGCCAACGCCACGCTGATCCCCGAGGCGATGGCCCGGCTGCTGGCCGAGAACCCCGGCGTGCGGGTCGAGTTGCTGGAGGCCGAGCCGCCGGAGTCGCTGCACCGCCTGCTGGCCGGCGAGTGCGACATCGCGCTCGCGTTCCGCTACCCGGGGATGAACTCCGAGGTGCCGCCCGAGCTGGTCGAGATACGGCTGATGGAGGACCTGCTGACGGTCCTGCTGCCGGTCGGGCACCCGCTGGCCCGCCGGCACGCCGTCCGGTTGACCGAGCTCGCCGGGGCCCGCTGGATCGCCGGCTGTCCGCGCTGCCGGGCCAACTTCCTGCACGTCTGCGCGGAGGAGGGCATCGAGCCGGACATCGTCTTCACCACGGACGACAACCTGGCCATCCAGAGCCTGGTGGCGGTCGGGGTCGGCCTGGCGGTGGTCCCCTCGCTGGTGCTCTCCTTCCTCAACCACCGCAAGGTCACCGGTCGGGCGCTGGAGCCGCACGTGCGGCGCGAGGTCTTCGCGTACGTGCTGCGCGAGCACCTGCCGCTGCCGGCCACCACCCTGGTGCTGAACGAGCTGAAGGCGGCTGCGGCCGCCCGGGTCGGCTGCTGACGTGATGTCAGGCACCCGGTCATAAGGGCAAGTTGGGTGAGGCGAAGAAACCCTCCTTGGACGGCGCCGCCCGGTCGGCCGCAGGCTTGGCGGCATGACCGTGCCGACCCTTTCCGTCCGCACCACGGTGCTGACCGACGCGCTCGTCTCCGAGATCCGTGCGGTGGTGGCCCGCGGCGACGCCCCCGAGCTGACCGCCTACCTGGTGGGTGAGCGGCTGCGGCCGTACCTGGGCAGAGCGGACCTGCTGACCGGGCAGCAGCAGGAGGGGAACCCCGACAGCTACCGGCAGCACGTGCTGCACGCCGAGTCGGATGGGAGCTTCTCGGTCGTCGCGCTGGTCTGGCTGCCCGGCCAGCAGACCTCGATCCACGACCACGTCTCGTGGTGCGTCACCGGCGTCCACCAGGGGGTGGAGAGCGAGCGCCGCTACCGGCTGGTGCCCGCCGGCGACGGCGCCCGGCTGACCGCGACCGAGGACGTGGTCAACCCCGAGGGCTCGGTCTGCGGCTTCGCCCCGCCCGGTGACATCCACCGGGTGCAGAACTCCTGTACGGCGACGGCGATCTCGATCCACGTCTACGGAGCCGACGTGGTCCGGCTGGGGAGCAGCATCCGGCGGGTGTACCGGGTGCCGGTGTGCGAGGCGGACGGCTGAGACGGCTGAGACGGCTGACCGGTCAGGAGAACGGGTCCCGCACGGGTGCGGGCGGTGCCGTGCCGGCTGGTGCGGCGGGGGTTTCGGGCTGGGGGGCGAAGGGGTCGAAGTCCGGCGGCGGGATGTTGACCGGGGTGCCCTTGCTGCGTGCGGGCGGCGCAGGCGGCGTGGCCGGCGGGGCGGTCGGCGGGGCGGTCGGCGGCGGTGGCGGGAGTACCGGAGCTGCGGGGAGCGGCGCGGGTGCGGGCGCGGGGGCGGGTGCAGGTGTGGGCGTCGGGAGCGGCGGCGCCGCCGGGACTCCGTCCCAGCCGAACTCGATGCTCTGCAGCAGCTCCGCGAAGACCTCGGTGTACAGCGCCCAGTCCTCGCGCTGCGCCGTCCCGAGCTGCACCGTCAGCACCGAGGCGCCGTCCGGCAGCGGCAGGAACGCCTGCACCACGGACGCCACCGTCCAGCGGCGCGCGCCGTCCTCGCTCAGGGCGCCGGGGACCGCCGAGGTCCGCCCCTGGACCAGCACGGCGGCCGGCCCCGAGGGCAGGATCACCGTCCAGACCTCGGCGTGCGGGCGGGAGTTGGCCAGTTCGGCGGCGAGCTCGGTGATCGGGTTCGGGTCGCGGTGCAGCGCGACGACGAGCGAGGCGTTGCTCGGCCGTCCCTCGATCTCCACCGCCGCCACCCCGGCGTAGAGCACGCCGGCCGCCTCCACCGCGTCGGCCAGCAGCGCGCCGACCACCGCCCAGTCCCGTCGCGCGGCCGTACCGGCGGAGGCGAACAGCTCGTCCGCGACCTCGGCGAGCTGCTCGGCCAGCTCCTCGGTGCCGCCGCGCACCGTCAGCGCGTGGAAGGCCGGCGGGACCGCGAGCCGGACCTGCACGCCGCTGCCGGTGGACAGTTCGGCGGGCGTCAGGGTCTGCCGTCCGGCGGCCAGGCGGGCCAGCGGAGCGGAGAACTCGGGGCGCAGCTGCGCCCCCGACGGCTCGGCGCTGACGGGGAGTTGGAAGGCCGCCGCGTCCGCCGGCAGGGCCACGCCGCGCACCGGCGCGTGGCCGTAGCGGGCCAGCAGCCGTTCGACGGTCGCGGTCGCGTCCCCTGCCGCGGGCGCGGTGGCCGGGTCGGCCGCGACCAGCGTGCCGAGGCCGCGCACCGCGAGGCGTCCGGGGCCGGAGACGGTGAGCCAGTGGTCGAAGAGCGCGGGCGCGGGGGAGGGCGCGCCGGGCGCGCGGAACCCGGTGAGCGCGCTGAGCGGCTGGCGGGTCACGTCCGTCCCGAGCAGGGCCTGTGCCAGCGAGTCCACACTTGCTGAGATCCGGTCGGCGGCGGCTGCTGTCGCCGTACCCCCGCCGGCGTAGCCGTCCTGCGTCATGGTCCGGAGCCCCCCGTTCTGCCCTGTTCGACGTACCGGTGCTTTTCTATCAGACACGCTCCAGCAGCGGCCCGACGGCCTCGGCCAGCCCGGGGACCGCGAGCAGCGCGGCCAGGGCGCCGACCAGGGAACCGGTCGGGCTGCCGACGCGCTCGGCGCTCAGGAAGCCGACCATGGCCTGCGCCAGTGCCGGATCCGGCTCCCGTGCGGCGGTCACCGTCAGCGCCGCGACGAAGTCCTGGACCAGCCGCAGTTGGAGCTCCTCGCGCGGTTGGCGCTGCTCGGCGGCCAGCCACTCCAGCGAGCTGATCTCGGCGTTGGCGATCCAGACCCGCACCGTCAGGCGCAGTGCGGCACTGGGCCGGGCCAGCGCCAGGTGCGCGAGGATCTGGTCGTGCGCGGCCCGCCGGACCTCGTCGATCACCGCGTTGGTGCCCGGGCTGGCGGCGACCGAGCCGCCGCGCAGCAGCGCCTCGAAGCCGGGGCCGTGGCTCTCCACGAAGTCCAGGTAGCGGCCCATCACGCGGTAGAGCCGCTCGGAGAGCGGTCCGACCGCAGGCTCCTCGAAGCGCCCGGCCAGCTCCTGGCCGGCCCGCCGCAGCGACTCCTCGTAGATCGCCTGCTTCCCGGGGAAGTAGTGGTACACCAGCGGTCGGGAGGCGCCGGCGGCGGCCGCGATGTCGTCGATCGACACCTCCTCCGGCGGCCGGGCGCTGAACAGCTCCAGGGCGACGGCGATCAGCTGCTCGCGGCGCTCGTCCACGCTGAGCCTGCGCCGCTGCGGGGACCTGGGTGCCGCTGCGGGCGTACGGGAAGCCATAGCTGCTCACCTTAGTCGGGCGTCAGTTCGGCGCGGGGACCGGTGACGGGATCGGCAAAGATGAAGAAAGTCTGACGTTTCCACCCAGAGGTGTTCGGATCGGTACCGCTGTGACGACAATTGCCGTGTGAACGACAATCCACCGACCAGCGGTACCCCGATCGGCCGACGGCTGGTGCTGGGCATGCTCGGACTCGGCGCGGCCGGGGTCGCCGCCGGTCCGGTCCTCCAACGTGCGGTGGGTTCGGTGATCTCCGCCGTCTCGCGGCAGGATCCGACCGGCCTGACCGGTCTGCTGCCCGACTCCGGCGGTTTCGAGTACTACTCGGTCACCGGCGCGGTCGACGCCCCCACCGACTACCGGCTGACGGTCGACGGCCTGGTGGACAAGCCCGCCAGCTACGCGCTGGCCGACCTCCAGGCCCTCCCGCAGCACCGGATCGTCCACGACGTGCAGTGCGTGACCGGCTGGCGGGTGCCCGGCACGCCGTTCGAGGGCGTGAAGCTGGCCGATCTGCTGGACGCCGCGGGGGTGCGCTCGGGCGCCACCGCCGTGAAGTTCAGCTGCTTCGACGGCACCTACCGCGAGAGCCTCACGCTGGACCAGGCGCGTCGTGACGACGTGCTGGTCGCGCTCAGGATGCAGGACAAGCCGGTCACCCACGACCACGGCGGACCGGTGCGGCTCTACGTCGCTCCGATGTACTTCTACAAGTCGGCGAAGTGGCTCTCGGGCATCACCCTCACCTCCACCGTCGAACGCGGCTACTGGGAGGACTTCGGCTATGACACCGACGCCTGGGTCGGCAAGTCGAACGGACGCGACGATGCCCCGACCAGCTGACCCCGGGCGGCCGGCGCGGCTGCCCCGCTTCACCCCGGCCGAGCGCTGGGCGCACCGGGCCACCGCGACCCTGATGATGACCTGCGTGATCACCGCGGCCTTCCTCTACCTGCCGCAGCTGGCGGTGCTGGTCGGGCGGCGCCGCCTGCTGGTGGTCGTGCACGAGTGGGCCGGGCTGCTGCTGCCGGTGCCGGTGCTGGTCGGCCTCGCCTCGCGCGCGCTGCGGCGCGACCTGGGCCGGCTCAACCGCTTCGCGCCGTACGACTGGGACTGGCTGCGGGCGGCTCTGCGGCGCAGTCACCGGCGTCGGGCGGGGAAGTTCAACGCCGGGCAGAAGGTCTTCGCGGGGTGGATCGCGGGGGCCGCGCTGGTGATGCTCGGGACCGGGCTGCTGATGTGGTTCACCGACCTGTCGCCGCTCTCCTGGCGGGTCGGCGCGAGCTTCGTGCACGACTGGCTGGCGCTGGCGGTCGGCGTGGTGGTCGCGGGGCACGTCTGGATGGCGTCCAAGGATCCGGGGGCTCGGCTGGGTATGCGCACGGGCAGCGTGGACCCGCTCTGGGCGACCGCCGAGCACCCGGAGTGGGACCCCTACGAGGACGAGGAGGCGGACGAGGAGCCGGACGCGGAGTCCGCCGCGAGGTAGCGGCGGTAGGCCTCGCGGCTGTCGGGGACGAAGTCCCAGCTGCGCAGGCGCTCGGCGACCTCCTCGTCGGTCAGCCAGTCGTGCCAGTCGATCTCCTCGGCCTGCGGGGAGACCGCGCCGGTCCACTCGGCGCGGTAGACATCGCAGAACCAGGAATAGTTCTCCTGTTCGAAGAGGAACTTGAAGAGTGGCTCGGGCCGGATCCCACTGACCCCGAGTTCCTCTTCCGCCTCGCGGACGGCGGCCTCGGCGTAGGTCTCGCCCGCGCCCACCACGCCCCCTACGAAGATGTCGTACGCCCCCGGCGCGAAAAGTTTGTCGGACGACCGCCGGTGCACGAAAATCCGCCCCTCGGCGTTTCGGACCAGGATCATCACGCACCGGTGCGTCAGTCGCCGCCGGTAGACCTCGCCTCTGGCCACGGTGTCGATGACCCGGTCCTGGTGGTCGACGACGTTCAGCAGTTCCTCTGAAGGATCACTCATGATGATCAGACTAAGGTTCGAAGCACGTAGGGGTGTGACGAACCGAGGCAAGGCGGCGCGCGGTGGTGGAGATCTGGGGTGAGACGGCCGAGGGGTACGAGCCGGTTCGCGAGGCGTTCGCGCGGAACTTCTCCGACTACGGCGAACTCGGTGCCGCATTCGCGCTCTACGTGCGCGGGCGCAAGACGGTCGACCTGTGGGGCGGGGACGCGCGGCCGGAGGTCGGCGGGCGGCCGGCTCCGGCGGTGGCCTGGACGGCGGACACCGCGCAGCTGCTGCGTTCCGTCACCAAGGGTCTGACGGCGGCGAGTGCGCTGCTGCTCGCCCAGCGCGGACAGCTCGACCTGGACGCGCCGGTGGCCTCCTACTGGCCGGAGTTCAAGGCGGCGGGCAAGGAGCGCGTGCCCGTCCGCTGGCTGCTCTCGCACCGGGCCGGACTGCCGGCGCTGGACGTGCCGCTGCGGGTGGAGGACGTGCTCGCGTGGGAGCCGGCGGTCGCCGCGGTGGCCGCGCAGGCGCCGGCCTGGGAGCCGGGCAGCGCGCACGGCTACCACCCGTACACCTTCGGCTGGTTGGTCGGTGAGGTGGTCCGCAGGGTCAGCGGACGCACCGTCGGGCGCTACTTCACCGAGGAGATCGCCCGGCCGCTCGGTCTCGACCTGTGGATCGGCCTGCCCGCCGAGGCCGCGCCGCGGGTCGGCCGGCTGGTGGACCTGCCGGCGCCCGCTGCCGCCGCGCAGGCGGGGCCGAGCGGGCTGCGGCTGCGGCCCAAGCAGTCGGTGGTGGACGCCTACCAGGACCCGGCCTCGCTCACCGCGCGCGCCTTCGCGGTCGTCCGGCCGGCGCTGGACCTGAACGACCCGGCGGCCCAGGCTGCGGAGATCCCCGGCGCCAACGGGATCGGCACGGCCCGCTCGGTGGCGCGCTTCTACGCGGCGCTGATCGGGGTCGCGGACCGGCACGGCGGCCGGCCCGGCGAGGTGCTGCCGGCGCTCTTCGACGAGCGGACGCTGGCCGAGGCGGCGGGGCCGGCCTCGGACGGTCCGGACCGCGTCCTGATCGTCAACTCCCGGTTCGGGCACGGGTTCTTCCGGCACGGCCCGACCTCGCCGATGTCCTCGCCGGCCGCCTTCGGGCACCCGGGGCGCGGCGGTTCGCTGGGCTTCGCCGATCCGGAGCTCGGGATCGGCTTCGGGTACGTGACCAACGGGATGCAGCCGGGGGTGACCGGCGACATCCGCTCGCGCAACCTGATCGCGGCGGTCCGCGCCTGCCTGACCTGAGTCAGGCAGGCGCGGAGGGTGCTCAGCGCGGGCCCAGCGCCGCGCTCTCCTCGTCGGTCAGCAGCCGCGAGCGGGTGAGGAAGCGCCGCCCGGTCGGCGACTCCAGGGAGAAGCCGCTGCCCCGGCCCGGCACCACGTCGATGGTCAGGTGGGTGTGCGACCAGTAGGCGAACTGGTCGCGCGCCATCCACACCGCCACCGGCGCCAGCCCCGGCACCGCCAGCTCTCCCACCAGGACGTCGCTGTCCGAGGTCAGGAACTCCCCGGCGGGAAAGCACATCGGCGCCGACCCGTCGCAGCAGCCGCCGGACTGGTGGAACATCAGCGGCCCGTGCTCGGCGGTCAGCTCCCGCAGCAGCTCGGCGGCGGCCTCGGTCACCGCCACCTGGGAGATCGGCTTCAGCGCGGGCATCAGAAGAAGCCCTGGGCCTTGGGCGCATAGCTGACCAGCAGGTTCTTGGTCTGCTGGTAGTGCTGGAGGGCCATCTGGTGGGTCTCCCGGCCGAAGCCGGAGTTCTTGTACCCGCCGAAGGCCGCGTGTGCGGGGTAGGCGTGGTAGCAGTTGGTCCACACCCGGCCGGCCTGGATCGCCCGCCCGGCGCGGTAGGCGTTGCTGCCGTCCCGGCTCCAGACGCCCGCGCCCAGCCCGTAGAGGGTGTCGTTGGCGATCGCGATGCCGTCCTCGAAGTCCTCGAAGCGGGTCACCGCGAGCACCGGGCCGAAGATCTCCTCCTGGAAGATCCGCATGCTGTTGTCGCCCTCGAAGACGGTCGGCGCGACGTAGTAGCCGCCCGAGAGGTCGCCGCCGAGGTCGACCCGCTCGCCGCCGGCCAGCACCTTGGCGCCCTCGGCCTGGCCGATGTCGATGTAGGAGAGGATCTTCTCCAGCTGGTCGTTGCTGGCCTGGGCGCCGACCATGGTGTCGGTGTCCAGCGGGTTGCCCTGCCGCATCGCCCGGACCCGCTCCAGGCCGTCGGAGAGCAGGCGGTCGTAGATCGGGGCCTGGATCAGCGCCCGGCTGGGACAGGTGCAGACCTCGCCCTGGTTGAGGGCGAACATCGCGAAGCCCTCCAACGCCTTGTCGTAGAAGGCGTCCTGCTCGGCTGCGACGTCCGCGAAGAAGAGGTTGGGGCTCTTGCCGCCCAGCTCCAGGGTGACCGGGATCAGGTTGCCGCTGGCGTACTGCATGATCAGTCGGCCGGTGGTGGTCTCCCCGGTGAAGGAGATCTTGCGGATCCGGCTGCTGGAGGCCAGCGGCTTGCCGGCCTCCACGCCGAAGCCGTTGACCACGTTCACCACGCCCGGCGGCAGCAGGTCGGCGATCAGCTCCATCAGCACCAGCACGGTGGCCGGGGTCTGCTCGGCGGGCTTGAGCACCACGGCGTTGCCGGCCGCCAGCGCCGGCGCCAGCTTCCAGATCGCCATCAGCAGCGGGAAGTTCCAGGGGATGATCTGGCCGACCACGCCCAGCGGCTCGTTGAAGTGGTAGGCGACGGTGTCGTCGTCGATCTGGGAGAGGCCGCCCTCCTGGGCCCGGATCGCGCCGGCGTAGTAGCGCAGGTGGTCCACCGCGAGCGGGATGTCGGCGGCCAGCGTCTCGCGCACCGGCTTGCCGTTCTCCCAACTCTCGGCGACGGCCAGTAGTTCGAGGTTCTCGGCGATGCGGTCGGCTATCTTCGTCAGCACCAGGGCCCGGGCGGCGGGCGCGGTCCGGCCCCAGGCGGGGGCGGCGGCGTGCGCGGCGTCCAGCGCCAGCTCGATGTCCTCGGCGGTGCCGCGGGCCACCTCGCAGAACACCTGTCCGGTCACGGGGGTGGGGTTCTCGAAGTACTGGCCGCGGACCGGCGGGACCCAGGCGCCGCCGATCCAGTTCTCGTAGCGGGCCTTGAAGGTCGTCGTCGGGGGCTGAAAGATCGTCAAGTCTCTTCTCCCGTGTGCCGGATGGGTGTTCGTTGGCGCGCCCTCGACACCCTAGCCCCGCGGGTCGCGATCGGCTACGGTACGTGGAGAGCCGACTACGCGGCTCGGTAACGGCCGGTGCTCATCTCCCAGTCCAGGTAGCCGGTCAGCCAGGCGCTCAGCCCGTCGGCGTATCGCTGCGCCGTCTGGCGTTCGTCCAGTCTCAGCTCCAGTTCCCGGTACGTGCGCGGAAGTTCGTCCGTCAGCTGGGTGAAGCGTCGGACCATCTGCTGCGCCTCGGCGAGCACCGCCGAGCCGGCCTCCTGCAGGGTGCAGCCGCGTTCGCGCTGGACGATCATCACCAGGTTGTTGACGTCGCCGCGCGAGGCCTCCTGCGGGTAGGAGCGCACGTCGTTGGTCAGCGACGGTATGTCGGCGGCCAGTTGGCGCAGCTGTCTGAGTTGCGGGCAGTGGAAGGCGGCAGGTGCCACCTCGAAGCGGCCGACCCGTTCCACCATGTCGAGCACGGTCTCCATCGCCGCGGTGCCCCGGCGCAGGATCAGGTAGCCCTCGCGGTCCGGTGGTTGGCCGCCGAGCCGACCGGCCGCCTCGGCCGGGTGGCTGGCGAAGTACCACTCCCAGTTGTAGGCGGCGCGGGCCCGCCAGCGGTCCGACATGCCGTCGGTGATCCGCTGCCAGAGGTCCTCGAAGGCGCGCGTGCAGGGTGAGAGCAGGTGGCTCGGGTGGCGGCCCTGGAGGACGCCGGTGAGCTCGTCGCAGATAGCGGCCACCTGCGCCGGGCGGCGTCCGAGCGGTCCGTCGAACTGGTCGTCGAAGAGGAAGTAGAAGCCCATCAGATCGGTGGCCAGGGCTAGTTCGTCGGGCTCGCAGTCGGGGTAGCTGAGGGAGGCCAGGCCGGGGACGTCCCAGCGGGTGTACCCGGCGGCACCGAGTCGGCTGCCGAGCATGGCGTGCGCGTCCAGCCAACGCCGGTGGCGTGCCTCGGCGTCCGCGCGGTGCGGGCTGAGGCGTGACGGGAAGGGCAGCTCGAGTGCGGGCGCATCGGACATCGGACTCCCGGGGAGGAGAAGGTGGTTGACGCTGTTGGTGGCTCTGATGCTGCTGTTCATTGTGTCAAGATCCACTGGGTCCCCCCGGGCCGCAGAGTATCTGATCACACGATCGGATGGCATGACTGTCGCAGCAATTGCCCTTGGTATATGGGCTTGAATCCTTATCAACCCCCGGGCCTGCGCGAACGGTGCTCACGCGGGCCGATCGGACGATAACCTCGCTGGAGGATCGCAGAGCGGTGAGGTGGAGGGACCGACAGTGACCGAACAGGGGAGCGACTGGGTGGTGCAGGCTGAGCGGCCGGGCCCGGAGGAGCCCGACGGTGGCCTGCCGGAGCTGCACGAGCGGGAGCAGGCGACCCGGGTGGCACAGCAGGCCGTCGACACGCTCTGCCGCGAGTTCGCGGCCGGCGGCGTCGAACTCGGGTCGCTGCTCCTCTACAGCGGTGAGGCCGGTCTGGGCAAGACCAGCATGCTGCAACGGGTCCGCACACTGGCCGGCCGGCGCGGCGGTTGTACGGTGCTCAGCGCCCGGGGTGGTGAGCAGCGCGTGAAGGAGCCCTTCCACGTGCTGACCCAGCTGCTCCAGCCCACGCTGCTGGCGCTGACGCCCGCTCAGCGCAAGGAGGTCTTCGGCCACTGGATCGACATCGCCGGCCCGGCCGTGGGGATGGCGAAACCCACCGCCGCCGAGCCCGACCCGCAGAGCGTGCGCGCCGGGCTGGACTACGTGGTCACCCAACTCGCAAGGCTGAAGGCACCGCTGGTGATGCTGGTGGACGACCTCCAGTGGGCCGACGCGGAGTCCTTCGCCTGGCTGGAGTCGTTCGCGGTGCGCTCCCCGGAGCTGCCGGTGCTCCTGGTGATCGCCTGGCGGTCCGGCCAACTTCCCGAGGATGCCCAGGCGTTCCGCACGCTGGTGGCCTCGAACCCGCACCGCCACCTGGAGTTCAAGGGCCTCACCCCCGCCTCGGTCGAGAAGCTGGTGCACGCGGCCTACCCCGACACCGCCGAGGACTACTTCTGCCGCCAGGTCTGGGCGGTCACCGCGGGCAGCCCGTACCTCGTCAACGCGCTGCTGGCCAAGGTCCGCGAGCGCGGCATCGAGCCGGTCGAGGAGAACGTGCCGCTGCTGCACGACCTGGCCGCCGAGGCCAACGGCATGACCCGCGAACTGTGGCTCGCCAAGCTCGGCGTCAGCACGCTGACCTTCGCCCATGCCGCCTCGATCCTCGGCACCCAGATCCTGCCGAACGTGGCGGCCCGGATCGCGGGCCAGACCCCGGCCGTGGCGAGCGAGGCGATCTCCGAGCTGCGCCGCCACCAGGTGCTGACCGGGCCTGCGGACGGTCCGCTGGAGTTCGTCCACCCGCTGGTCGCCACCTCGATCTACCGGTCCAGCTGGCAGAGCACCCGCACCGCCATGCACGGCAAGGCCGCTGTCGAGGTGGAGCTCGCCGGGCGACCGCTGACCGAGGCCACCCGCCACCTGCTGGAGACCCACGGCGAGGGCGATCCCGAGGTGGTCGCCAAGCTGCGCCGGGCGGCCCGCGACCATCTGGCCGTCGGCGCCCCCGCCGCCGCCAAGCGCTGCCTGGAGCGCGCGTTGGAGGAGCCGCCGGAGGACGAGGACCGGGCCGCGGTGATCTACGAGCTCGGCTGCTCGGCGCTGCTCACCGACCCGGTCACCACCGTCCGCCAGCTGCGCATCGCGCTGGAGACCGACGGCCTGTCGGACGAACTGCGGGTGGATGCGACCTTCCGGCTCTCCGAGGTGCTGGCGCACAGCGGCCAACTCGTCGAGGCGGCCCGGCTCACCCTGGACGCGGCCGAGCACACCCCGCCCGGTGACGGCCGGCTGCGGCTGGAGGTGGCGCACTACATCTGGGCCGCCTTCCAGCGCGAGGAGGAGGACGGCCCCGGCCGTTCGGCCCGGCTCGGCCGGCTGAGCGCCGAGCTGACCGGCGACGACGTCAACGCCCGGGCCGCCCGCGCGCTGCGCGCCTGGGATCTGACCCTGCAGGGCCAGAGCTCCACCGAGGCGCTGGAACTGGTCGACTCCGCGCTGTTGGACGGTCGGCTGCCGCCGGGCCTGGCCTGGACGAACAGCAACTGGGGTCTGGAGCTGCCCGGGATCATCGGCCTGACCTATGTCTACACCGACCGCCTGGACCGTGCCGAGCGGCTCTTCGAGGACGCCATCCGGTCCTTCGAGGTGGCCGGTTGGGGCGGCGGCCATCTCGGATTCGCGCACTTCCTGATGGGGTTGGCGCGGTTCCGCCGTGGTGCGCTCGCCGAGGCCGAGGAGTTCCTGCGCAGTGCCCTGCGGATCGCCCGCCGCCTCGGCAGCGATCTGCCGTTGCAGTGGGACGCCGTCGGCGTGCTGGCCGACACCCTGCTCGCCCGCGGCCGGACCGAGGAGGCCTGCAAGCTGGCCGCCGACTACGGCTTCGCGCCGCCGTACCACCCGACCGCGATGGTGCTGCCCGATGCCCCGACGCTCTACGGCAAGCTGCTGCTGGCCCAGGGCGACCGGGTGGCCGCGGCCGGGGTGCTGCGCGGGGTGGGTGCGCAACTGACGGGCCGCGGTTGGCGGAACACCATCTGGGCACCCTGGGTCGGTCATCTGGCCGTCGCGGTCCACCCGGTGGACCCGGTCGAGGCGCGCGAGCTGGCCGAGCAGGGGCTGGCGGATGCCCAGCGCTTCGGCACCGCCTCGGCGATCGGCACCGCGCTGCGGATGTCGGCCGCGGTGACCGAGGGCCAGCGGGCGGTGGAGTTCCTGGAGGAGGCCGTCCGGCAGCTCGGCCGGTCCCCGGTCGGGTACGAACATGCGTACGCACTCGTGGAGTTGGGTGCGGCGCTGCGTAGGGTCGGCCGGCTCGGGGACGCCACCGAGCATCTGCACCAGGGCATGGAACTGGCGGTGGAGTGCAACGCCGACGGGCTGGTGGCGCGGGCCCGCGAGGAGCTCAAGGCCTCCGGCCTGCGGCCCAACCGGCTGCGCACCACCAGCAAGGACGCGCTGAGCCAGGGGGAGTGGGAGGTGGCCGAGTTCGTCGTGGGCGGGCTCTCCGCGCTGGAGATCGCCGAGCGCCTCGACCTCCCGCTGAGCCTGGTCAACCGCCGCCTGGCGGCCGTCCACCGCAAGACCGGCACCAACCACGAGGGGCTGGCCGCGGCGCTGGGCCTGAAGAAGAACCGCCCGGACGACACCGCTCGGTAGCGCCCTGTGTCCCGCCCGGGATCGCCCGGGATTCGGGCGGGACACTCTACTCTGATCAGTGATCACTGATCACGAAATGGACACGCACCCCCCGTCGCATCCAGCCGTGCAGATAAGAGGAGCAGCAGATGGCGCTGACACCGGTCGAGGTCTCGCACGCACCCCTGGAGGCCGGCGGCGCCGGCGCGGCGATCGAGCGGTGGACGCTGCGGGCCGGCGCGGTCGAGGTCACCGTCCTCACGCTGGGCGCGACCCTGCACACCGTCCGGACCCCGGACCGCACCGGCGCGGTGGCACAACTCCTGCTCAGCTCCGAGTTGCTGAGCGCGATCCTGGGCCCGGCCCGGCACTACGGCGCCACCGTCGGACGGTACGCCAACCGGATCGCCGACAGCCGGATCACCCTGGACGGCGTCGACCACCCGCTCGCCCCCACCGGCAACGGCGTCACCCTGCACGGCGGCCCGGACGGCTTCGCCAACCGGATCTGGTCGGCGCAGCCGGTCGGGGACGGCGAGCGAGCGGGCGTGCGGCTGAGCCTGCACAGCCCCGACGGTGACCAGGGCTTCCCCGGCGCGCTGGACGTCAGCGTCGACTACCTGCTCGGCCCGGACGGCGAGCTGAGCATCGAGTACCACGCCGTCACCACCCGCCCCACGGTGGTCAACCTGACCAACCACGCCTACTTCAACCTGGCCGGCGAGGGCAGCGGCGACGTCCTGGGCCACCTGCTCACGCTGGACGCCGACGCGTACACCCCGACCGACCAGCGGCAGATCCCCTACGGCCCGTACGAGCCGGTGGCCGGCACCCCGTTCGACTTCACCAGCGCGACGCCGATCGGCAAGGGGATCGCCGAGGACCACCCGCAGCTGACCGGTCCCGGCGGCTACGACCACAACTGGGTGCTGCGCCCCCGCCCGGCGGACGGCTCGCCGGGCCGGGCCGCCCTGCTGGAGGACCCGGTCTCCGGGCGGACGCTCGAGGTGCTGACCACCGAGCCCGGCTTGCAGGTCTACACCGCCAACAGCTTCCAGGGCGCGGTGACCGGCGAGAGCGGCGTCGCGTACGGACCGTTCTCGGGCGTCGCGCTGGAGACCCAGCACCACCCCGACTCGCCGCACCACCCGGAGTACCCGTCCACCGTGCTGCGCCCGGGCGAGGAGTTCCGCTCGATCACCGTGTTGCGCTTCAGCCCCTGTTTCCCCCTCGGACATGCGGTATGACTAGTATCACTGCGTCAAAGGTCCCGCCACAGACGGATGGTCGTCCCCGGCCGCCGCCCTCCCCGAGGAGAGTCCCCTGCGCGCGCGTGGAGCCTCCAAACCCAGGCGTTCGCGCCTCTCCCTGCGGACTGCCCTGCTCGTCCTGGCGCTCGTCCCGAGCATCGCGCTGGCCGCGCTCTGGGCGGTCACCACAGGCCAGACCATGTTCGACTTCCACCATCAGGCCGCGCAGGGGCTGCTGGCGCAGAAGGCCGGCCAGCCGTCCAACATCGTCTACTACAACCTCCAGGAAGAGCGCCGGCTCAGCGCCGAGCAGCTCGCCCGGCCCGGCAGCGTCACCGACGCGCTGGTCAACCAGCGCCGGCTGACCGACGACGCGGTGCGCACCTTCCAGTCGCTCTCCGACGTGGACTCCTCGGGCGCCCCCACCGAGATCCGCAACGCGGTGTCCGAGGCGCGCCAGGCGATGACCCAACTCCCGCAGCACCGCGCCGCGGTCGACCAGGGCATCGCCGACCAGCAGACCACCTTCACCTACTACACCGACCTGATCACGGTCGACCTCCAGCTCTTCAGCGCGCTCAGCCACGTGGAGAACGGCGAGGTCACCTACATCTCGCGCACGCTCGTCGACACCTTCTGGGCCAAGGAGATGATCGCCCGCGAGGACGCGCTGCTGGCCCGCGGCTGGCCGTCCGGCAAGCTCAGCAGCGCCGACTACCAGCAGGTCCAGCAGGCCATCGGCAGCCAGGCCTTCCTCTACACCGAGATGGTCGCGCCCTACCTGCCGGCCGGGGAGCGCGCCATCTGGCAGCGGCTCACCGCCGGCACGGCCTGGCAGGCCAAGGCCGCCGTCGAGCAGGAACTGATGCGGCCCGGCGCGGTGGACGGCGACGGCAACGTCCAGCTGCCGCCGGACGAGGCCCAGTGGCGCCAGGCCGTCGACCTGGTCACCCCGCAGGTGGTCGCGCTGATGCAGAGCCGCACCGACGCCGTGGTCTCCACCGGCAAGGACAGCGTCCTCTCGCTGCTCCTGCGGGTCGTGCTGACCAGCGTCGTGGGCCTGCTCGCGGTCATCGCGGTGATCATCACCTCCTGGCGCCTGGTCCGCTCGCTGCGCCGCCGGATCCTCGACCTGCACGACCGGGCCGAGGAGTTGGAGCGCACCCTGCCCGAGGTCGTCGAGCGGCTGGGCCGCGGCGAGCAGGTGGACACCGAGCCGGCCATCAGCGAGGACGGCGGTGGCGACGAGCTGAGCCGACTGGGCCGGGCGCTCAACCTGGCCCGGGACAGCGCGCTCCAGGCCGCCGTCCAGCAGGCCAAGCAGCACCGCGGCTTCGAGCGGCTGCTCCAGCGCATCGCCCGCCGCACCCAGCTGCTGATCGGCCTCCAGCTCAAGAAGCTGGACGAGATGGAGCGCCGCCACGAGGACCCCGAGGTGCTGCAGGGCCTCTTCGACCTCGACCACCTGACGGCCCGGCTGCGCCGCTACGAGGAGAACCTGGTGATCCTCGCCGGCGGCCAGCCGCAGCGCCGCTGGCGCAAGCCCGTCCCGCTGCTGGACGTGCTGCGCGCCGCGCAGGGCGAGGTGCAGGACTACAAGCGGATCGTGCTCGACGTCCAGGGCAGCCCGTGGATCTCCGAGCGGGCGGTGGGCCCGGTGGTCCACGTGCTCGCCGAGCTGATGGAGAACGCCGCGACCTTCTCCAAGCCGCCCACCCCGGTGGAGGTCCGGGCCGCCCTGGTCGGGCGCGGGCTGGCGATCGAGATCGAGGACCGCGGCCTGGGCATGGAGCCCGAGCAGTACGACGCGGCGAACGAGCTGATCCGCCGTCCTCCCCGGATGGACGTGCTGGAGCAGGCCGACGACGTCCGGCTCGGCCTCTACGTGGTCGCCCGGCTGGCCGACGGCCTCGGGCTGCGGGTGGAGTTCCGGCCCTCCGCCTTCGGCGGGACCCGCGCCGTCGTGCTGATCCCGGCCGAGCTGGTCACGGACGGCCCCGCGGCCGCGCCGGTGGTGGAGCCGGCGGTGCTGGTCGAGCCGGCCGCGCTGCCCGCCCGGACGCGGGGACGGGCGCTGGCGGGCACGGTGGTCGCGGCTCCGGCGGCGCTGCCGGCCGCGCCCGTCGAACCCGTCGAACCCGAACCGGCGTCGCGGCCCTCGTGGGCGGCGCGGACCGAGGACCACGGGCACACCGCCGAGGCCCCCGAGCCGCCGCTGCCGCAGCGGGTGCGCCAGGCCAGCCTGGTCGCCGAGCTGCGCACGTCTGCTGAACCCAGCACGTCTGCCTCTGCTGGGCGGCCGGAGGGCCTGCCGACCCGGTCGGGTGCGGCGATCGGCGCCTTCCAGCGGCAGTCCCGGGCGGCCCGCGACGGCTCCAGCGACACGAGCCCCGGCATCCCGCTCCCCGCCGAGCCCACTCCCGAACCCCACACCCCCACGACGGAGGACCGCTCCTCATGACGCGCACCATTGCCACCCACCAGGATCTGGACTGGCTGCTGGACGGACTCGTCGACGGGGTGGTCGGCACCCGCCACGCGGTCCTGCTCTCCGACGACGGCCTGGTGGTCAGCCACTCCCGTGACATCGAGCGCGCGGACGCCGAGCGGCTCGCCGCGGTGGCCACCGGCCAGCAGAGCCTGGCCCGCGGCGTCGGCCAGCTCTTCGACGGCGGCCAGGTCCACCAGGTGATCGTGGAACTGGCCGACCTCTGGCTCTTCGTCACCGCGGCCGGCCAGGGCACCCACCTGGCGGTGATCGCCTCCCAGGACGTCGACGCCGAGGTGATGTCGGTGGCCATGCACACCCTGGTCCAGCAGGTCGGGCAGAAGCTCGGCACCGCGATCCGAGGCGGCGAGGAGTGACGACCCCGCACTGGAGCGAGGAGCAGGCGGCCGACGACGGCTCGGACTCGATGGTCCGCCCGTACACCATCACCCGCGGCCGCACCGCCCCCGAGCGGGACGATCTCACCCTGATCACCGTCCTGACGACGGTGCAGGACCCCGCCGACCCAGGTGGTCGGCAGAGCGCGCGGCTCCAGCCCGAGCACCGGGTGATCCTGGACCGCTGCCGCCACCCCGCGGCTGTCGCCGAGGTGGCCGCCGACCTCGACCTGCCGGTCTCGGTCACCAAGATCCTGCTGGGCGACCTGATCGCCCAGGGCCTGCTGCTGGCCCGCGCCCCGCTCTCGGTCGCCCGGGCGAGCGGCGGCATGGACATCGGCCTGCTGACCGCCGTACGTGACGGACTCCGGAGACTCTGAACATGAGCACCACTCAGGCCGCTCCTGCGGCAGTGAAGATCCTTATTGCGGGCGGTTTCGGCGTGGGCAAGACGACCCTGGTCGGCTCGGTCAGCGAGGTCGCCCCGCTGCGCACCGAGGAGTACCTGACCCGCGCCAGCGTCGGCATCGACGACCTCGACGGCGTGGACGAGAAGGACACCACCACGGTCGCACTGGACTTCGGGCGGATCACCATCGGCACCGAGCTGGTGGTCTACCTGTTCGGCACCCCGGGCCAGGAGCGCTTCTGGTTCATGTGGAACGACCTGGTGAACGGCGCGCTCGGCGGGATCGTGATCGCCGACACCCGGCGGCTGGACAGCAGTTTCGCGTCGATCGACTTCTTCGAGAGCCGCGCGATCCCGTTCGTGGTGGCGATCAACTGCTTCCACGGGCGCAACACCCGCAGCCCGCAGGAGATCCGGGCCGCGCTCGACCTCGACCCGCAGGTCCCGATGCTGCTCGGCGACGTCCGCGAACGCGAGTTCGGCCGCGACCTGCTGCTCGCCCTGGTCGACCATCTGATGAACCTTCCGGCACCGCAGCCAGTCCTGGCCTGACGTCGAAAACCAGTGGCACGAAAACCAGTGGCACAGCGCCGCTGTGCGCCGTTACCGTGCTGCCGGACCAAGTCGTCTACGCAAGGACGTCCCGTTGTACACCCTGTGAGACCTCCCGAGCGATGAATCGTCGCGCGTCGCGCATCTGCGCCGCGCTCCTTTTAGCTGCGGTCTTCTCACACTGAAACCGGTGTACTTCTGTGCTGCTCGAAACCTGGGCGGTCGCGCCCACCTGCCTGCCTCTCGTTCGCCGCCGCTGCCACGCGTGCGCGTCCGAACGCTTCCGGGCAAGCGGCAAGTTCCGCGTCAACGCCAACCACAAGCTCATCGACGCCTGGCTCCTCGTGCTCTGTACGGCCTGCGGGGACACGGCGAAGCTCACGCTCCTGGAGCGGATGAACGTGCGATCCGTACGACCTGAGCTGCTGGACCGGCTGCACGACAACGACCCTGGCCTGACAGCTGAGTTGCTCCAGGATCCGGTCGTGCAGCGCCGCAATCGCATCGCCCTCGACTGGGACGGTGCCTGGCGCCTCGACACCGGCGGCTCGGATCACCTGGACCGCGAGGTGATCGACGTGTCGGTCCGCTTTGCCGCGCCGATCCCTGTCCGGCCGGTGCGACTGATCGCTGAAGGCTGCGGTCTTTCGCGGGCCGAGGTCGGGAGACTGATCACGGAGGGGAGCCTCGTGTCGGCAGTCCGGCTGAGCGGCAAGCTCTCCGGGGACTTCGCCTTCACGCTCAAGCGCTGAGCCCTGAGCGGGGGCCTGTCCGGCGGGATCCGCCGGACAGGCCCGAGCGCACGGTCAGAACCAGTGCAGGCAGTGCGGGGAGCGCTCGGCGCGGAAGAGCGCGTCGGCGAGGGCGGCCGCGCCCGGGCGGTGGGCGCGGATGTGTCCGGCACGTACGAGCGTGCTCGGGGCGGTACCGCCGAGGTAGATCGAGCCCAGGTCGCGCACGTCCAGGGACAGGTCAGGCTCCCGGTCCGTCGGGACGCACTCGGCCCTGCCGTCCCGAACGGTCAGCAGGTAGCGGCCGTGCTCGCCGAGGAACGGGTCCTCGACGTCGAGGACGAGCTCGCCGTCCGCGAACCAGCCGCGCGCGGACAGCGCACGCGGGACGTCCAGCAGCCGCACCCAGAGCCAGTCGGTCTCGCTGCTCAGCTGGGCGGCGTTGAAGTCCGCGAGCTGCCAGCGCAGCGGGTGGTCGGCCGGGACGTGCTTGAACACGACCTTGGTGACCAGGTCGTGTCCGAGGGCGAACCGGGCCAGGGCGGTGAGGACGGCGTCGTCGGTGGCGATGGTCTCGTCGACCGTCAAGGTCTCGGAATCGTCGACCGAGTAGCTGGCGTACCCGTCCGGGACGCCGTTGCCGTCACGGTGGACGGCGATGTAGCGCTGCGCCGGCGAGATCGGGGCCTGCCCCGCGCGCGAGGCCCACCAGCGGTGCGGCCGGGACACCGCGCCGGGCTGTGCGCGGCGATAGCGGTCGTAGACCGCCTCCAGGATCTCGCCGCACTCGGCACGCCGCAGCACCTCGATCGAGCCGCTGTCCGCGCCGGGCGCTGGGTCGTCGGCCGCGCTGCGCGCCCGGGGGAGGGTGAGGGCGGCCTGGTGGCGAGGCACCGTCAGGCGCCGCGTGTAGGTCGCCGGTCCGTAGCCGAACCTGCCGTAGATCAGGGCCTCGGAGGCCAGCAGCACGGAGAGGAACTCCCCGCGGCCCCGAAACTCGGTGAGCTGACGCCGCATCATCGCACTGAGCACGCCCTGGCGCCGATGCGAGGGCAGGACGCCGACGGCGGTCACCCCGGTGACCGGGACGATGATCCCACCGGGCAGGGTGAGTTCGAAGGAGTACGCACCAGCGGTGCCGACGGGCCGCCCGTCCGCTGTCACGGCGAGCAGGTTGCGGTCCATTTCGTACGCCGACCACAACTTCCCCTCGCCCTCGGCCGGGGAGTCCCGGAAGCGCCCGAACGCGGCAAAGATGGTGTCGACGAAGACCTCCAGGTCCTGGTCGGTCGTGGTACGGATCTCCATTGCTGCTGTAGCTGCCTTCCCGGGGTGCGCGGCACCACGACGCGTGGTGTCCCGCCACAGTGCAGCGTTGATCCGTTGCCAGGGCAAGCGAATTACGGCAGGGTGGTCGGCCATGGCTATTGCTGTGGACGATTGGTACGTGCAGACAGGCAGCGGGGCGCGGTTCGACTGGGGACCGGTCGGCGCGCAGCGGCTCGCGGCGGATGTCGCGTGTCTGGTGGTGGTGGACGTGTTGTCGTTCACGACCTCGGTGACGGTGGCGGTGGAGTCCGGGACGCGGGTCTTTCCCTATGCCTGGCACGACGAATCCGCCGTGAAGTTCGCTGACGCGATGGACGCGCGGTTGGCCGCTGGGCGGCGGGCGGCCACGTCGGACTCGCCGTGGTCGCTGTCGCCGGCGGCGCTGAGGAGCGCGCCGTTCACCCCGCGCCTGGTCCTGCCCTCCCCGAACGGTTCCTCCATCGCTGCGGCGGCGGGCGCGTCGGTGGTCGTCGCCGGTTGCCTGCGCAACGCGACGGCGGTGGGGAACTGGCTCGCGCAGCAGGCTTACGGAACTCCCGAACGTCCGGTTGCGGTGATCGCCGCCGGTGAGCGATGGCCGGACGGCAGCCTGCGCCCCGCACTGGAGGACCTGCTCGGCGCGGGTGCGGTCCTCGCGGCGCTGCGGAAGCAGGGCGGGGGTTCCATGTCGGCCGAGGCGGCCGCTGCGGTTGCGTGCTACGAGGCGACGCCGGATGTCGCGGCTGCGGTCGCTGACAGCGCGTCGGGCCGGGAACTGGCGTACGGCGGCTTCGGCGAGGATGTGGGCATCGCGAGCGAGTTGGATGTCTGCGGCGTTGTTCCGGTGCTTGTCGATGGGGCGTTCACGGCAGCGGACAGACCGTTCCGAAGTCGCCAGCCTTGATGCCTGCCACGAACGCGGTGAACGCGGTGAGGGGGAGGAGGAGGGCGGGGCCCTCGGGGTCCTTGGAGTCGCGGAGGGGGACCGTGTCGATGAACTGACCGTCGGCCACCTCGACGCAGGCTCCGCCGTCTGTTCCTGAGTAACTCGACTTGCGCCACCGGGCGCTGGTCAGATCTACGGTCATGAGTACAACTCCTGTCTGATGCTGCGGATCAGGTCCATGGAGGCATCCTGCGAGAGGGCTGCAATCTGAAGCAGGGTGAACAAGCGCTGCCGTGATGCAACGAGCATCGGGTCCCGTTCGAGCACGCCGCGTCCCATCGTCTCTGAGTATCCCACTGTCGAACCGTCAGGGAGAGTCAGAATAATCAACGACGAGGTCAGCGCCGTTCGTTCGCCGAGCGCCAGCGGCGCCACCTGTAGAGCAATGCTGGGACGTTCGGCAGCCGTCAAGAGCTGATCCAACTGTTCTCGCATCACCGCTGGCCCGCCGATTGGCCGCCGCAGTGCGCTCTCATCGATCACGGCGAAGAGGAAAGGCGGCGTCTCAGCCGTGAGGATCTGCTGGCGGTCGAGACGCAGCGCGAGGCGCTCCTCAACCGTGTCAGGGGTGTCGGTCAGATTAGCGCTCGAAGAGCCGAGTAGAGCGCTGGCATAGGCGGGCGTCTGGAGCAGTCCTGGCACATAGGTGGTCTCGAAGGTTCGCAGCTCGGTGGCCCGGGCCTCCTCGGCGACGTAGTCCATGAACCCCTCCGGAAAGACCAGCTCCAGGCGCTTCTTGACGTACGGCATGAGGTAGGTGAGGGCGCCGCCGGTCCGCAGGATCACATCGCAGCGCTCGGCGAGGTCGTCCTTCGGCGGGCGCGTGCCGCTCTCCACCTTGCTGATGAAGCTCGCATCACACGGGACCTTGGCCGCGAGCTGAGGCTGCGACATATCCCGCAACTCCCGGTAGTGGCGGAGCATCCCGCCGAACAGCGAGCCGGGGGACTCGCTCGGGTCCAGCGTGTTCTTTCGACCAGCCATGGCGGGCCCCCATCGTGCCGTGTGTCTCGTTGGATCTGTCCGTGCTCAGGCGGATCGGTCAAGATCTCACCCCTAGCGAGGCTACGCCGATCTGCCGATGCTGGAAGCACAAAGTCACCAACTGGTCACAGTAAGCCAGCTGAACGAATGGGCCCCATGGCATCGGAACTCTCAAGACTCACAGCAGCAGCCCGCCAGAAAGCGGCCGACGCCGCCGCCGCGCTGACCTCCCTCCTCGCCGAAGCCGGACTCGCGCTGCCGTCGATCGGCGTCGACTGGCACGAGGGCTGGTTCACCGGCGAGGTCCTGATCGACCTGGGCCGGGCCCGCGCCGACGTCGTCATGGAACTGGTCGGCCTGCTCCAGGAGGGACTGGACGCCCGTGGCAAGCGGTCGAGTTGAGAGCCCCGACGCCCGGATGGCCCGCGAGCTCCGGGAAGCTGCCGAGCAGGCTGTCGACGCCATGGTGGACGCCCTCGCGTTGGCTGGGCTACCGCCACTGCTCTCCCTCGCCGCAGGGCGCATCAGCCTCCTCCCCGAGGGCGTCCATGTGGAGATCGGCGGCTGCAACGTCCGGACCCTTCAGGCGATCGCCGACTACATCGCCGCTCACGCGGCCTGCCTGGGCCGGGTCGTCCGGGGCGAGGCCGTGCCCACTGGGATGGCCGAACTGCCCATTGTGCGAAACGAGTTGACGTGAGAAAGCCGCGCAGCAGCGCCATGACCATCACGAGCTACCGCGTCACCGGCGACGGCCGCCGCGTCGAGCTGTCACCCCGCGAGGTGGTGGAGGCGGACAGCCCGTCCTACAACCCGCTCACCTGGCCCCGCTGCCAGTGCCCACGCTGCCGCGCCGAGCCGTCACCCGCCCAACGCAGTCTGTCGCCGGGAGAGGGCCAGCTTGCGTCGCTCTCGGTCGATGTCGACTCCGTACAGCTGCTGGGGGACCGGACGATTGGGTGTCCCGCGAGCCGCGATGAGTCTGCGGCGTCCGGCGGTCGTACTGTGGAACCCGTTACCGAGGAGGGCTCCTGATGCGCAGCGTGACCTATTCGATGGGCGTCTCACTTGACGGCTACATCGTCGGGCCGGACGGCGGCTTCAACTGGACGGCGCCGGACGCGGAGGTCTTTCGCTTCTGGATCGACGAGATTCGAGAGGTCGGCGTCCACCTGTTGGGGCGACGGCTCTACGAGACGATGCTGTACTGGGAGACCGCCGACCAGGATCCATCGCTTGACGACTCGATGCTCGAGTGGGCCGCGCTCTGGAAGCCGCTCCCGAAGGTGGTGTTCTCGACCACGCTCTCGGCGGTGCAGGGCCATGCCTGCCTGGCCTCCGGCGGCGTGGCGGAGGAGATCGAGCGGTTGCGAGCCGAGCCGGGGGAGGGCGACATCGCGATCGGCGGCGCGACTCTCGCCGCCGAGGCGGCCGCGTCGGATCTGATCGACGAGTACCGGGCCATGGTCTACCCGGTGCTGGTCGGCGGTGGCATTCCGTTCTTTCCCCAACGCGAGCGCCGGGTGGATCTCGAACTCGTCGAGACCCGCACCTTCAGCTCGAACGTCGTCTACCTCCGCTACCGCGTGGCGCGTTAGCCGGCTCGTCCGCCGAGCCCTCGGAAGGTAGCCTCGCCCGATGCGAATCCTGTTCACGTTCATCGGCGGCAGCGGTCACTTCCGTCCTCTCATCCCGGTGGCCCGCGCAGCTCAAGCCGCAGGGCACACGGTTGCCGTTGCCGGCGCGGGCGGGAGGGGGCCCGAGATCGCAGCCGCGGGTTTCACCGCCTTCGCCACCAGCGAGCCGCGCATACGCCAGGAAGCCGCGGACCCCAGGACTGTGGAGGCACCCGATCCGGAAGCGGAGGTTCGGCAGCTCGCAGAGGGCTTCGCCCGGCGCGGGGCGCGGCGGCAGGCTGCGGCGGTTCTCGAGCTTGCCCAGGCGTGGAAGCCGGATGTCCTGGTGCGTGACGAGGTCGACTTCGGCACCGCGATCGCGGCCGAGTCGCTCGGACTTCCGTGCGCGACTGTCCTGGTGCTCGCGGCCGGGGGCTTCCTGCGCAAGGAGGTCGTTGCCGAGCCGCTGCACGAGCTGCGGTCCGCGTACGGCCTGCCGCCGGACCCCGAGCTCGCCATGCTGGACCGGCACTTGGTCCTGTCGCCGTTCCCGCCGAGCTTCCGGGACCCGCGCTTCCCCCTGCCCGCCCACACCTTCTCGTTCCGACCGACAGCCGCCGTCCCAGCTGACACCACGCCGCGCACGCCCACCGTGTACTTCACCCTGGGCACGGCGAACACCACCACTGATCTGTTCTCCCGGGTCCTGGCAGGACTCCAGGAGCTTCCCGTGAAGGTCGTCGTCACCGTCGGCGAGAAGGTCGACCCGGCAGAGCTCGGGCCGCTGCCCGAGCACGTCCGGGTCGAACAGTTCGTTCCGCAGGAGCTGCTTCTGCCGCAGTGCGATCTGGTCGTCTCGCACGGAGGCTCCGGCACCCTGATGGGAGCGCTCGCCCACGGCCTGCCGTCGGTCCTCTTCCCCCTGGGTGCGGACCAGCCGTACAACGCCCGACGGTGCGTCGAACTCGGCACCGCGCGGGTCCTGGACCCGATGACCGCCACCTCGGAGGAAGTCCGCACGACGGTATCGGCTGTCCTCGCCGACGGTGCCTACCGCCGCGCCGCCGAGCGGGTCCGCGAGGAGATCAACGCGCTACCGGGGGCCGAGCAGACGATTCCCCTCCTCGAAGGGCTCCACGAATCGACCCCCGGGTAGGCCGACGGCAACGCGCCCAGCCCCGGCGCACGGGTGCGTCGGGGCGTCGGTCCAGCGAGAGGGGGTCTACCGGAGGGTGACCACCGCGGACATCCACTGGTGGGTGGCGGAGCCGGTGGCGGCGTAGCTGCCGGGGGTGGAGACGATCTGGTAGGCCGTGGCGAGCTGGTCCTCGGAGACGAACAGGGTCGGCTGCGGCGTGAAGTCGCCGGTCCAGGTGGCGTTTTCGCCGCCCTGGACGCCGGCCACGCCGAAGACGAGTTCGCCCGCGGCCGATGTCGTCGCGGTGGCACCGGAGTTGAAGGGGGTTCCGGCTGCGCCGGTGGCCGAGGTGCTCTGGTCGACGGCGGTGACGCCGCTGAACTCCTGGACCGAGACGTGGTGTTCGCCGCTGCTCGGGTACGTCAGGGTGATCGTGTCGGAGCTGCTCAGCGGCTTGGCGCCGACCGAGGTCAGCACCAGGGTGCGGTCGCCGGCGCCGTCGGTGCGGTCGCTGGGTGCGACGGCGGTGTAGACGTTGCCCTGGGAGTCGGTGGCGGTGACCGTGCCGGACTTGGTGTTCGTCAGCATCACCGAGACCAGCAGGGTGTCACCGGCACGGACCGGGTGGGCGACCGGCAGGGTCAGGCTCGTCCCACTGGCGGCGGCCGCAGCGGTGGCCACCGTGCCCTGGTAGGCGATGGGACTGCCGGCCTTCAGTGCGCTGCGGTAGGCGTTGTCGCCGACCGAGTAGCCCGCGTTGAGTCCCTGCTCGGTGTCCCAGCGGTAGTGCACGCCCAGGTAGAGCCGGCTGAAGCCGTCGTCGACGGCGGCAGCCGTGACGCTGGTGAAGCTGCGGGTGACGGTGTCCGACAGCTGCGGGTCCTGGGTGTGGGCGGTGAAGTTGACGTTGTCACCGAAGTAGTCGCGCACCACGCCGGCCCAGGCGCCCGCGAAGGTCGCGTGCCCGGAGACGTACGAGGGGAACGGCGGGGTGAAGTGGGTGCCGTCGGCCCCCAGGGACAGCGGCTCCCAGTTCGGATCGGGGGTCAGCGCGGGGTTGCCGGCGGGGTCGGCGTTCTGGATCGCGGTGACGGGCCGCCACAGCTGGATGGGGGTGTCGTACTTGGCGTCCCACGCGGTGATCCCGGCATCCGCCATGCCGAACCCGACCAGGGCGAAGAGGCGTGCGTTGGCGAACTCGCCCAGCCCCCTCGCCTGCGAGATGGCCGCGGTGGTCTCGAACAGCTGCCCCGGGGGCTTGTAGGTGCCGGGGGTGATCAGCGTGTCCTGGTTGGGACCGCAGTCCGGTCCCCGGTCGTTCGCCCAGAACTGGGCCTGCTGGGTCTGGTCGGGCGTGCGCTGACCGTTGGCCTCGGCGTCGGCCGATCCGACCCGCTGGACCTCGTTCACGTTGGCCGCGTACTCGGGGCTGGCCAGCAGCGCGGCGTAGGAGCTGTAGCCGGCCGGCAGCGGGGGCTGGAACTCCGTGCTGCTGCTCATCGTGAACGGCTTCAGCTTGCCCCAGTTCGGGGTCGCCGCCGACCACTTGGTGTCGGTGGGGCGCCACTGGCCGGGGATCGCGTTGACGGTGTAGCTGGTGTCGAAGGCGGGCGTGTCCCCGGACCGGGCGGTGATCATCGCCTGGGCCGCCTGCTGCCCCACCGCCTTGCCGTCCGCGATCGCCTGGGCGGACACCGAGCCGGGTATGTAACCGAGTTCGGTGGCCAGCGCGGCGTCGATCGGCTGGTAGAAGGCCGCCGGCTGGCCGGGGAAGGCCGCGACCAGGGTGTCATGGGCCGCGTAGTCGATCGCCGTCTCGGCGTTGGCGTCCGCTGCGGCGGGAATCCGACCGAGGTAGAAGCCGTAGGCGGGGTTGCCGCCGCCGGACACGGAGTTGTCGGCGTCCCAGATCGCGCCCTGCATCATCGCCCCGGCGCGCGCCAGCGGCCCGGGGGCTCCGTACTCGCCGCAGACGTCCTTGAAGCTGTTGCGCAGCACCTGGTTCCAGTCGAGCACGTGGTCGTGCGTGACGGTGGCCGCGTAGGCGGCGCCGACCGGGGCCAGTGGTGCTCCGAAGCCGACGAGCGCTACCAGGGCGGCTGCGGCTGCCACGGTTGCCGAACGGCGGCGCTCGCGAAGTGGTGGTGCTGTCGAGGTACTCGACGTGGACATGGGCCCCCCAGTGGTGTGTTCGGTCGGGCCCCCAGCTGGGGCCGAGCCGTGGTCGTACTCTTCGCGGCTCGGGGTGTCCGGACAATGACCCTGGACAGTCCTGGACAACCGTGGACACCGGGACCGAGGGGCAGCGCAGAGGGGCGACCGGTCGCACCGGCCGCCCCCCAGGGTCTGATCAGCTGTGTCAGCTGTGCTTCCAGGTCACCGAGAAGCTGCCGCCGCCCGAGAGCGAGGAGGTGCTGGCCTTGGTGGTGCTGCCCGAGGCCATCGTGATGGCGTCGGGGGAGAAGGTGCCGATGGGCTGGCCGTTGGCGGTGGCGCCGGTGAACGAGACCGTGTGGAAGTCGGTCAGCGGCAGCGCGCCCGAGCTGTCGGAGGGGGCCTCGGCGATGATCTCGGCGGAGGCGAGCGCCGCGTTCCGCAGGGTCTTGTTCTCGGTCTTGGTCCAGCCCTGCGTGGTGTCCGAGAGCTTGAGGGTGAACGAGCCGCTGCCGTTGGTGGTGACGGACGAGGTGAAGTGGTCGCCGGGGCGCACGGTGTTGCTGAAGTTCACGGGGTAGGCCGGGTACATCTCGTACCAGGCGTAGTACTGCGGGGACCCGCCGGAGCAGTCGACCTCGCTGCCGGTCTGCTCGACCGAGTTGCTGCCGTCGCCGTCCAGGCCGATCCAGAAGCTGGAGTAGGTGTCGGAGCCGGTGCAGCTCGCCGCGGGCTGGACCCAACTGGCGGTGACGCTCGTGAACTTGGCGCCGGTCGCGGAGTACCCGGCCCAGTTGCTGCTGGTGCTGTTGAGCACGTGGCTGTGCGGGCCGACCAGGTGCGGGGTCGTCGAGGCGTTGGGCGCCTGGACGATCGCGGGTGCCGAGGCGGCGAGCGCGGGCCCTGCGGTGCCGAGGACCGCGAGCAGAGCTGCGGAGACGGCCAGGGTGCGGCGACGTGCAGCGGGCATGACGAACTCCCTTGTGAGGGCGCAGGGAGGCCCACCCGACGGGCTTCGGGGATCGGGTGTGCCGGGCCGTTTTGACGGCGTGTCGACAACAGTAGGGGAGGGGTCCGCCGGGGTGATGTTACGGATATGCAAATCTTCTTTACGCCGTCACCGACACGCCGAATTGCGCCAGTTGGACATGTTCCGTTCAAGACTCGGTTGCCAGATCATGGTGGAACGCGACGCACGGCGGCCCCCATGCTGCTTGTCGGCAGTCCGCCTACGCGCGTAGCGACGCCTCAACGTCCCCACACCTCGAGGAGCTTGACGCATGATCAGTGCACGGATGTCCGCAGGTCAGAGGTCCCGACGGGTCCTGGCGGGCCTGTCCGCCACCGCCGTCCTGGCTGCCCTCGGCACGGTCGCCGCCGGCCACCCGGCCACCGCCGCCACCGCCGCGCCGCTGGTGTCCAAGGCAGCGACCGCGCAGCACCGCGTCCTGTTCGACGACACCAAGGCCGAGACGGCCGGCAACGCCGACTGGATCATCAGCACGAGCATGCCCGACCCGCTGGCCGAGAACGCCAACCCGCAGTCCGAGACCGACTGGACCGGCGCGATCTCCTCCTGGGGGGTGGCCCTGCAGCAGACCGGCCAGTACAGCCTCAAGACGCTGCCGCCCGGCAACAGCATCAGCTACGGCAACTCCGCCAACCCGCTCGACCTCAGCAACTTCGACACCTTCGTGCTGCCCGAGCCCAACATCCGGCTCTCCGACGCGGAGAAGACCGCGCTGATGACGTTCGTGCAGAACGGTGGCGGCCTGTTCCTGATCTCCGACCACACCGGCAGCGACCGCAACAATGACGGCTGGGACTCGCCGAAGATCATCAACGACCTGATGTCGGTGAACAGCGTCGACAGCAACGACCCCTTCGGGTTCAGCGTGGACTACAACAACATCGTGTCCGACTACCCGGTCGCCATCCAGGACAGCACCAACCCGGTCCTCAACGGCCCGTTCGGCACGGTCACGCACAGCCTGATCGCCAACGGCACCAGCACCACCCTGCACCCGGCCGACAACCCCAACGTCCGCGGCCTGGTCTACCTCAGCACCGCCACCCCCTCGGGCACCACCGGCGCGTTCTTCACCACCAGCACCTTCGGCAAGGGCCGGGTCGCGCTGTGGGACGACAGCTCCGCCATCGACGACGGCACCGGCGAGTCGGGCAAGTCGCTGTACGTCGGCTGGGCCGACCCCAAGGCCACCAACGCGGCCCTCGGCCTCAACGCCACCGCCTGGCTGGCCGGCGGCGGTTCCGCCACCACCGGCGACACCGTGACGGTCAGCAACCCCGGCGCCCAGTCCGGCACGGTCGGCACCGCGGCCTCGCTGCCGATCGGCGCCAGCGACTCCGCCGCCGGGCAGACCCTCAGCTACAGCGCGAGCGGGCTGCCGGCCGGTCTGTCGATCGACGCCGCCAGCGGGCTGATCTCCGGCACGCCGACCTCGGCCGGCAGCTACCCCGTCACGGTCACGGCAACTGACACCACCGGCGTGGTCGGTTCGGCCGCCTTCACCTGGACGGTCGGCTCGGCCGGGGGCGGCGGCTGCACCCCGGCGCAGCTGCTCGGCAACCCCGGCTTCGAGAGCGGCAGCGCCTCACCGTGGACGCTCGGCGGCTCGGCCCGCCTCAACAGCGGCGGCACCGAGCCGGCGCACAGCGGCACCGAGGACGTCTGGCTGGACGGCCACGGCACCGCCCACACCGACACGCTCGCCCAGACGGTGTCCGTGCCGACCGGCTGCACCAACGCGACGTTCAGCTTCTGGCTGCACGTGGACACCGCCGAGACCAGCACCACCAAGGCCTACGACACGCTCACGGTGACGGCCAACGGCACCACGCTGGCGACCTACTCCAACCTGAACGCGGCCGCCGGCTACGTCCAGCACAGCTTCGACCTGGCGGCCTACGCCGGGCAGAGCGTCACCCTGAAGTTCAGCGGCACCGAGGACTACACCAAGCAGACCTCGTTCGTGGTGGACGACACCGCGCTGAACCTCTCCTGACAACGCCGTGCGGCCCGCCCCGAGCACAACGGGGGCGGGCCGCACGCATGTTCGTTCAGCCCTGGATGGTGCCGGCCACCTCGCCGAAACCGATCCGCACGCCGTCCGCGCCGGGGGCACTGGCCCGCAGCGTGACGGTGTCGCCGTCCTCGAGGAAGGTCCGGGTGGAGCCGTCGGGCAGGGTCAGCGGGTCGCGCCCGTTCCAGGTCAGCTCGATCAGCGAGCCGCGCTGGTCGGCCTCGGTGCCGGAGACCGTCCCGGAGGCGTACAGGTCGCCGGTGCGCAGCGAGGCGCCGTTGACCGTCATGTGCGCCAGCATCTGGGCGGGGGACCAGTAGAGGCCGGCGAACGGCGGACGCGAGACGGTGTGCCCGTTGACGTCCACCTCGATCTGGAGGTCCAGGCCCCAGGACTGCTTCTCCACCAGGTAGGGCAGCGGCTCGGGCAGCTGGACGGGCGTCTGCACCCGGGCGGCCTCCAGAGCGGCCAGCGGGACCACCCACGCGGAGATCGAGGTCGCGAAGGACTTGCCGAGGAACGGGCCGAGCGGCACGTACTCCCAGGCCTGGACGTCGCGCGCGCTCCAGTCGTTGACCAGCACCGCGCCGAAGACGTGCTCGGCGAAGTCGTCCACGCCCACCGCCTCGCCGAGCGCGGAGCCCGCGCCGACGATGAAGCCGACCTCGGCCTCGATGTCCAGCTTCACGGACGGGCCGAAGACCGGCGCCGCGTCGTCCGGGCCCTTGCGCTGGCCGCTGGGGCGGCGCACGTCCGTCCCCGAGACCACGACCGTGCCGGCCCGGCCGTGGTAGCCGACCGGCAGGTGCTTCCAGTTCGGCAGCAGCGCCTCGCCGTTCGGGCGGAACATCCGGCCCAGGTTGGTGGCGTGGTTCTCCGAGGCGTAGAAGTCGACGTAGTCGGCGACCTCGATCGGCAGGTGCAGCTGCACCTCGTCGATCCGGTGCAGGTTGGCCTCCACCAGGCGGCGCTCGTCCTCGGTGGTCAGCAGCCGGGTGACCCGCTCGCGGACGTAGGCCCACTCGGCCGGCCCGCGGCGCAGGAACGCGTTGAGCGAGCCGGTGGCCAGCGCGGCGCCGAGCGAGGTGCCCGCCCAGATCGCGGCCAGGTCCAGCACGCGCTCGCCGATCGCGACGCCGACCCGCGGCTCGCCCACGGGGTGGCCGCCGCGCAGCGGCGTGAAGACGCCGTAGGGCAGGTTCTGCACCGGGAAGTCGGAACCCGCGGGAACCGGGACCCAGGTCTGAAGGGCCGTCACTTGCTTCCACCGTCCTGCGGGCCGCGCCCGCTCCAGCTCCATGCGTACGTGCCGTCGTCGCTCGCCCGGCCGCCCTCGGCGATCTCCAGCGGGCGGAAGGTGTCCACCATCACCGCCAGCTCGTCGAAGAACTCCGCGCCGATGCTGCGCTCGTAGGCGCCCGGCTGCGGGCCGTGGGTGTGGCCGCCGGGGTGCAGCGAGATCGAGCCCTGGCCGATGCCCGAGCCCTTGCGGGCCTCGTAGTCGCCGCCGCAGTAGAACATCACCTCGTCGCTGTCCACGTTGGAGTGGTAGTACGGGACGGGGATCGACAGCGGGTGGTAGTCCACCTTGCGCGGTACGAAGTTGCAGATCACGAAGTTGTTGCCCTCGAAGACCTGGTGGGCCGGCGGCGGCTGGTGGATCCGGCCGGTGATCGGCTCGTAGTCGCTGATGTTGAAGGCGTACGGGTACAGGCAGCCGTCCCAGCCGACCACGTCGAAGGGGTGGGTGGGCGTCACGAAGACCGTGCCGGCCACGCCCTCGCTGCCGTTGCCGCGGTGCTTGACGTAGATCTCGATATCACCGCTCTCGTTTGAGAGCAGTGGTCCCACCGGGCCGCGCAGGTCGCGCTCGCAGAACGGCGCGTGCTCCAGCAGCTGACCGAACTTCGACAGGTAGCGCTTGGCGGGTGTGATGTGGCTGTTGGCCTCGATCGCGTAGAGCCGCAGCGGTTGGTCGCCGGTCGGCACCCAGCGGTGCGTGGTGGCCCGGGGCACGATCAGGTAGTCGCCCTGGCCGGCCTCGATCGTCCCGAAGACCGTCTCCAGCGTGCCGGTGCCCGACTCCACGTAGACGCACTCGTCGCCTATGGCGTTGCGGTAGAGCGGCGAGGGCTGCCCGCAGGCGACGTAGGCGATCCGGACGTCGGCGTTGGCCAGCACGACCCGGCGGCCGCGCACGGCGTCGGTCTGGCGCCACTCCTCGCCGGGGAAGAGGTCGTGCAGCTTGAAGTGGAAGGGCTTCAGCGGGTGGTTCGGCTCGGGCTTGCCCTGCGGCAGGACCCAGATGCGGCTGTCCACCAGCGCGGACGGGATGGCGCGGTGGTAGAGCAGCGAGGAGTCGGAGGAGAAGCCCTCCTCACCCATCAGCTCCTCGTAGTAGAGGCCGCCGTCCTCGTTCCGGTGCTGGGTGTGCCTTTTGGGCGGCACCGTGCCGACGGTGCGGTAGTACGCCATAGTGCGCCTCCTGAGCGACTGGCCCTGGACTGCGCCGGCCAGGGCTTCGTCCGCCCTTTGGGTGGGGGCGAACAGACCAATCCCAAGGCCAGCGGGCCTGTGGTGTCAAGGACAGCCCGATTTCTCCTGGGCCGGCAGGGCCCGAAGACGGCAGGACGCGCCTCGGCAACTCTCCGGACACGCGGATGTAACGATCCCCGGAATCCTGCAAGAAACTTGCTGCAAGGACTTTCAGCAGCGATTGCATCGCTGTTACGTTCCTGCACAAGCCCGACGGCCCAGCCAGTCAGGTCGGCACGGGACGGCCATTATGCGCGTCCCCCACCCATCCCCGGGACCCCCACCCCCTCCAAGGAGTTCTCATGCGGCGTGGCATCGCGGCCTCTGCCCTCGTTGCGGCCCTCGCGGTCTCTCTCGCGGCTTGCGGCAGCAGCGGCTCCAGCTCGTCCACCGCGGGCAACGGCCCGGTCACCATCACCTACTGGGACACCTCGAACGCCACCAACGAGGCGCCGACCTACCAGGACCTGGCGAAGAAGTTCGAGGCCGCCAACCCGAACATCAAGGTGAACTTCGTCAACGTGCCGTTCGACTCGGCGCAGAACAAGCTGCAGACCGCCATGGGCAGCAAGGGCGCCCCGGACGTGTTCCGCTCCGAGGTCGGCTGGACCGCCGCCTTCGCCAAGGCCGGCTACCTCACCCCGCTGGACGGCACCCCGGCGCTGGCCGACTCCGCCGCCTTCCAGCCCAGCCTGCTCAAGCAGGCCAGCTTCCAGGGCAAGACCTACGGCGTGCCGCTGGTCACCGACACCCTGGGCCTGCTCTACAACAAGGCGCTGTTCGCCAAGGCCGGCATCACCGCCGCCCCCACCACCTGGGACGAGCTGAAGGCCGACGCCGCCACGCTCAAGGACAAGACCGGCGTGGACGGCTTCGAGATGCGGGCCGGCGACGGCTACTACGCGATGCCGCTGCTCTTCGGCGAGGGCACCGACATGGTGAACACCCCGGCGAAGAAGATCACCATCAACTCGCCGCAGGCCGCCGCGGCCGTCGAGACCTACAAGTCCCTGTTCACGTCGCCCGGTACCGTCAAGGCCGACCTGACCTCGGACGGCTACGCGCACATGATGGACGCCTTCAACACCGGCAAGGTCGCGGCGATCATCAACGGCCCGTGGGAGATCACCAACATCTACCAGGGCTCCGCGTTCACCGACAAGACGAACCTCGGCATCGCCGCCGTCCCGGCCGGCTCGGCCGGCAAGCCCGGCGCCCCGACCGGCGGTCACAACATCGCCGTCTACGCCGGCTCGGACGCGGCCCACCAGGCCGCCGCCGAGAAGTTCGCCGCCTTCATGACCTCGGCCACCAGCCAGACCGAGATCGCGCAGAAGAACTCGACCCTGCCGACCCGCTCGGACGCCTACACCCCCGCGCTGACCGCCGACCCGGGCATCGCCGGCTTCCAGGCGATCCTGCCGGTCGCCCAGCCGCGCCCCGAACTGCCGGAGTACAGCTCGCTGTTCGCCTCGATCGGGACCAACCTCGGCAAGATCCTGCAGAACCAGGAGAGCACCCAGGCCGGTCTGGACTCCACCGCGGCCGACTACGCCAAGCTCCTCCCGGGCTTCGGCAAGTAGGAACCCCTCCAGCCGCCCGGCCCGCGAGCACCGCAGGCCGGGCGGCCACCCGCACAGCAAGCACGTTCGCCGTAGCGAGGCTGCGGACCTCTGGAAAAGGTGTGTCTCAGATGGTGGAGCGCCTCAAGCTCTCGTACAGCAGGCACTGGTACGCCTACGCGATGGCCGCGCCGGTCGTCATCGTGCTCGGAGTGCTGGTCGCCTACCCGCTCGGCCGCGGGATCTACCTGACCCTGACCGACGCCAACAGCCTCAACGTCGGCCACACGGTGGGTGTCAACCACATCCCCGACACCTTCAAGTTCGTCGGTCTGCAGAACTACGCCGACGTGCTCTGGGGGCAGGGCAGTTACGACCGCTTCTGGTCGCACTTCGTGTGGACCATCCTGTGGACGGTCATCTGCGTCACCCTGACCTACGGCTCGGGCCTGGGCCTCGCCCTGCTGATGAACCGGCAGCTGCGCGGGCGCACCGCCTACCGGCTGCTGCTGATCCTGCCGTGGGCCGTGCCGACCTTCGTCACCGTCTTCTCCTGGCGCCTGATGCTGGCCGACGGCGGCATGGTCAACACCCTGCTCGGCGCCCTGCACCTGCCCCAGCCCAGCTGGTTGGAGGACCCGCTGGCGCAGAAGGCCGCGGCGATCCTGGTCAACACCTGGTGCGGCGTGCCGTTCATGATGGTCTCGCTGCTCGGCGGCCTCCAGTCGATCCCCGCCGAGCTGTACGAGGCGGCCGAGATGGACGGCGCCACCGGCTGGCAGCGCTTCCGCTACGTCACGCTGCCGGGCCTGCGCGCGGTCAGCAGCACGGTGATCCTGCTCGGCGTGATCTGGACCTTCAACCAGTTCGTCATCATCTTCCTGCTGTTCGGCAACAACGCCCCGGACGTGCAGATCCTGGTGACCTGGGCCTACCAGCTGGGCTTCGGCCAGCAGCCGCGCGACTACGCGCAGTCGGCGAGCTACGGGATCATCCTGCTCTCCATCCTGATCGTCTTCACGACCTTCTACCAGCGCTGGCTCAAGCGCAACGACCAGGGCGTCATCTGATGGAAGGCAGGCCTCCGTTGAGCACCACCACCGATATCCCCACCAAGGCCGCAACGGCTGTCGCGGCCACCGCCCGCCCGGCGGTCCGGGTGCGCCCGCGCGGCCAGAGCAGCCCGGCCGCCGCCGCGCTCTCGCACGGCATCCTGATCCTGGCCGCCCTGGTCGCGGTCTTCCCGGTGCTGTACCTCTTCTTCATCGCGCTCGGCCCGGACAAGACCGACTACCTGCACCCGGGCGACATCCTCGGCAAGGCCACCTTCGCCAACTTCGGCAAGGTGCTGGGCCAGACCGACTTCCTCAGCTGGTTCGGCAACTCGCTGATCGTGGCCGGCGGCACCACCGTCTTCGGTGTGCTGATCGCCGCCACCACCGGCTACGCGGTCTCCCGGATGCGCTTCCCGGGGCTGCGCCCGCTGATGTGGTCGCTGCTGATCACCCAGATGTTCCCGATCGCCGTGCTGATCGTGCCGATGTACTACACGCTGGCCAACCTCGGTCTGCTGGACACCTACAGCGGTCTGATCCTGGTCTACGCGAGCACCGCGGTGCCGTACTGCGCCTGGCTGCTCAAGGGCTACTTCGACACCATCCCGGTGGAGATCGACGAGGCCGGCCGGGTCGACGGGCTCACGCCGTTCGGCACCTTCTGGCGGCTGATCCTGCCGCTGGCCCGCCCGGGCCTGGCGGTGGCCGCGTTCTACACCTTCCTGACCGCCTGGGCCGAGGTGCCGTTCGCCTCCACCTTCATGCTCAGCTCGGACAAGTACACCCTCGCGGTGGGCCTGACCACCTTCGTCAGCCAGTACGAGAGCCAGTGGAACCTGATGGCCGCCACCTCCGTGCTGATCGCGATCCCGGTCTCCGCGGTCTTCTACCTGGTCCAGAAGCACCTGGTCACCGGACTGACCGCAGGTGCCGCGAAGTCGTGACCCGAATTCCCTGACGCACCGTCAGCCCCTCCCAGTACTCTGCCTGTTGCCGCGCACCGCCGCACCGCTACGGCGGCCGGTGCGACACCTAGTCCCCAAGGGATCCCGTCCATGACCCAGAACCTGGCCGACGCCTCCCGGCCTGCCGCCGCTGCCCCCGCACCCGCCGCCGCACTCGGCACGGCGGACGCGAACTCCGGTGAGCCGAGAGGCTGGTGGCGGGACGCGGTGATCTACCAGGTGTACCCGCGCAGCTTCGCCGACTCCAACGGCGACGGGATGGGCGACCTGCCGGGCGTCCGCAGCCGGCTGCCGTACCTGCGCGACCTGGGCGTGGACGCCGTCTGGCTCTCGCCCTTCTACGCCTCCCCGCAGGCCGACGCCGGCTACGACGTGGCCGACTACCGCGCGGTGGACCCGATGTTCGGCACCCTGCTGGACGCCGACGCGCTGATCCGCGACGCGCACGCGCTGGGCCTGCGGATCATCGTCGACCTGGTCCCCAACCACTCCTCCGACCAGCACGAGTGGTTCCAGCGCGCCCTGCGCGAGGGCCCGGGCTCGGCGCTGCGCGACCGCTACCACTTCCGTCCCGGTCAGGGCACCGACGGCGAACTGCCGCCCAACGACTGGGAGTCCATCTTCGGCGGCCCGGCCTGGACCCGCACCACCAACCCGGACGGCACCCCCGGCGACTGGTACCTGCACCTGTTCGCCCCCGAGCAGCCCGACTTCGACTGGGACCACCCGGCCGTCGGCGACGAGTTCCGCTCGATCCTGCGCTTCTGGCTGGACATGGGCGTCGACGGCTTCCGGGTCGACGTCGCGCACGGCCTGGTGAAGGCCCCCGGCCTGCCCGACCTCGGCTCCCACGACCAGCTCAAGCTGCTCGGCAACGACGTGATGCCGTTCTTCGACCAGGACGGCGTGCACGAGATCTACCGCACCTGGCGCCGGATCCTGGACGAGTACCCGGGCGAGCGGATCGCGGTGGCCGAGGCGTGGACCCCGACGGTCGAGCGCACCGCCAACTACGTGCGCCCCGACGAGCTGCACCAGGCCTTCAACTTCCAGTACCTGGGCACCTCCTGGGACGCCGCCGAGCTGCGCACGGTGATCGACACCTCGCTGGCGGCGATGCGTCCGGTGCACGCGCCGGCCACCTGGGTGCTCTCCAACCACGACGTCACCCGGCACGCCACCCGCTTCGCCAACCCGCCCGGCGGCACCCAGATCCGCGAGCGCGGCGACCGCGAACTCGGCCTGCGCCGGGCCCGCGCCGCCACCCTGCTGATGCTCGCGCTGCCCGGCTCCGCCTACCTCTACCAGGGCGAGGAGCTCGGCCTGCCGGACGTCACCGACCTGCCCGACGAGGTGCGCCAGGACCCGTCGTTCTTCCGCGCCAGCGGCCAGGACGGCTTCCGCGACGGCTGCCGGGTCCCGCTGCCGTGGTCCGGCGAGCAGGCGCCGTACGGCTTCGGCCCGACCGCCGGCGGCCCCAGCTGGCTGCCGCAGCCCGCCGAGTGGGCCGGACTCAGCGTCGAGGTGCAGACCGGCGACCCGACCTCCACCCTGGAGCTCTACCGCAGCGCCCTGACGCTGCGCCGCGAGCACCCGGCGCTCGGCGCCGGCACGGCGGTGACCTGGCTGGACGCCCCCGCCGACGTGCTGGTCTTCCGCCGCGACTCGGCGGCCGGCTCGTTCGTGTGCACCGTCAACACCGGCGCCGAGCCGGTCCGGATGACGGCCCCGGGCCGCATCCTGCTGGCCTCCACCGAGGCCGTGGCGGTGGAGGGCGAGACGGTTCTGGCAGCGAACAGCACCATCTGGTGGGCGGTCTGACATGGTTGCAATAGGCTCTGGGATCGTGACTACGGCGCGACTTTCGGACATCGCGGCGCAGGCGGGGGTCAGTGAGGCCACCGTTTCCCGCGTCCTCAACGGCAAGGCAGGCGTCTCCGCGACCATGCGGCAGACCGTCCTTGCGGCGCTCGACGTGCTCGGCTACGAGCGGCCGACCCGCCTGCGGCAGCGCAGCGCCGGCCTGATCGGGCTGATCACCCCGGAGCTGAGCAACCCGATCTTCCCCGCGCTGGCCCAGGTGATCGAGCAGGTGCTCAGCCGGCACGGCTACACGCCCGTGCTCTGCACCCAGACGCCGGGCGGATCCACCGAGGACGAACTGGTGGAGATGCTGGTCGAGCGGGGGGTCGCCGGCATCGTCTTCGTCTCGGGCCTGCACGCGGACTCCACCGCCGACCACGACCGGTACGCCAAGCTGACCGGCCGCCAGGTGCCGTTCGTGCTGATCAACGGCTACAGCGAGCGGATCGCCGCGCCGTTCATCTCCCCGGACGACCGCGCCGCCATGTGGATGGCGGTCCAGCACCTGGCGGAGCTCGGCCACGAGCAGATCGGCCTGGCGGTCGGCCAGCGCCGCTACGTCCCCGTGCTGCGCAAGATCGAGGGCTTCACGGCGGCCATGCAGTCGGTGCTCGGCAAGAGCGCCGAGGAGGCCGAGGCGCTGGTGCACCACACGCTGTTCAGCGTGGAGGGCGGCCACGCGGCGGCCGGCGCGCTGCTCGACCGGGGCTGCACGGCGATCGTCTGCGGCAGCGACATGATGGCGCTCGGCGCGATCCGCGCGGTGCGCCAGCGCGGGCTGAGCGTGCCGGGGGACGTCTCGGTGGTCGGCTTCGACGACTCGCCGCTGATCGCCTTCACCGAGCCGCCGCTCACCACCATCCGCCAGCCGGTCGAGGCGATGGCCACCGCGGCCGTGGACGCCCTGCTGGAGGAGGTCGGCGGGAACTCGGCCCAGCGCGGCGAGTTCATGTTCCAGCCGGAGCTGGTGATGCGCGGCTCGACGGGCGCCAACACGCACCGCGCGGGCTAATCGCGGCGCCGGCGGCTGCGGCTCTACGACGCGGTGGCCGGCGAACCCAGCAAGCCGTGACGCCCGGTCACGACGGACGGCCCGCCGCCCCCTGAACCAGGGGGAGGCGGGCCGTAGCCGTGTCAGCGGGTTGTGATTCAGACCCGACCGGCGAAGTCCGGCGCCCAGTTGGCGATGGTCTCCATGTGGACGCCCACGCTGGGGTTGGCGGCCTCGACGTACGAACCGTTGCCGACGTAGATGCCGACGTGGTAGACGCCCGAGTCGGCGCCGTTGTTCGACCAGAAGAGCAGGTCGCCGGGCTGCAGGGCGTCCAGCGAGACGTGCGTGCTGGCGGCGGCCTGGTCGGCGGCCACGCGCGGGATCGAGATCCCGGCCTGGGCCAGCGCGGCCTGGGTCAGGCCGGAGCAGTCCCAGCCGCCGTTGCCGGTGCCGCCGTAGATGTACGCCTGGCCGACCTTGGACTCGGCGAACGCGACCGCGGCGGCCATGCTGCCGGTGACCGGGGCCGGGGTGGTCTTGGCGGCCGGAGCAGCCGGAGCGGCCTGGGTCGCGGGAGCGGCCGGGGCGGGGGTGGTCGAGCCGTTCCAGCTGCCGTTCCAGTCGCTGCGGTGTGCCGCGGCCGGGGTGGCGGTGGCGCCGCCGAGCGAGAGGTGCTGGCCCGGGTAGATGGTGTTCGGACCGTGGGTCAGCACCGACTTGTTGAGGTCGTAGAGGTGCTGCCAGCCGCCGTCGACGTGGTGGCTCTGCGCGATGCTGGAGAGCCAGTCACCGGCCGCCACCGTGTAGTCGGCGTCGCCCGCCGGGGCGGCGGTGTGCTGCCAGCCGGAGTGCTGCGTGGCGCTGCTCTGGCCGGAGGCGGCCGGGGCGGGGGTCGACGGCGCGGCCGGGGCGGCCGGCGCGGGGGTCGAGGAGGCGGCGGTGTTGACCGCGGCGGGGGCGCCACCGGCGGTCAGGCCGGCCTGGATGGAGCAGACCGGCCAGGCGCCGGGGCCCTGGGAGGCGAGCACCTTCTCGGCGATGGCGATCTGCTGGTCCTCGGTGGCCTGGTTGGCCTGCGGGGCGTACTGGGTGCCACCGAAGGCGGCCCAGGTGGAGGCGCTGAACTGGAGGCCACCGTAGTAGCCGTTGCCGGTGTTGATGCTCCAGTCGCCGCTGCTCTCGCACTGGGCGACCTTCTCCCAGGTGGAGACGGGGGCGGCGGAGGCGGTGGTGGCGGTGATGCACGGGAGGCTGAGGCCGAGTCCCACGAGGCCGGTCGCGGCGATGACGCGACGGGTGCGGGTCGAGCGGTTCGTACCAGTGATGGGCAGCATGAAGTCGCGTTCCTCTCCTACGCCTACGAGGTGAGCTGTCGGATTCGGGCTGGAGTTGCCCGGCCGTGCTGAGCACGGCTTCACCCCTAGCTCCGGGTCGTCGGTCCGAGGACCGGCCCGGGGCGGCTTACCTGGTTCCCCCGCTCCTGCCGTGGTGCGTGCTTGCGTGCCAGTGGTCCGGTGGCAGGATTCGGCGTCCGGATTGCTGGGTCCGTGTGACCACGAACGGGAGCACGTTAGACAGACTTAAGTTGAAACCGCAAACACCTGTGACGCCGGTCACACCGGCCTCAGTGGCCCCTTTTGCATCAGGGGGGAGATCAACTGACTGGCCGTCTGCGGAAAGGGTCGTTCGGGTCCGTTCCATCACCGGCAACCGGTCGCGCCGGCAACGGAATTGCCGCCCTCTCAGCTCCGAGGTCAGCTGACGTCGCATCCGGCCCGAGCCCTCCGATCCCGGCTCGCGGGCGGGTCGCCCGCGCCGGCCGTGGCCGGTTCGTGACCTTGGCTCGGGACCAAGGACTCCTCGCCCGGGCTTGCCCGCCGGGCGGTCTGACGCTTCGCCGGGGGCCCGAGAAGTGCGCTATGTCCGTTCTGTCCCTGCGCGGATATGACTGTGGGCCGGTCGTCCGCTCGGCGGCTGACCGGCCCACAGGTCCTACGGGTCGTGAGGTGCTGCTCTACTGCTCCGTCTGCTCGTCGGCCTCGGCCTGCTCGGCCTCCGCCGCGGCCACAGCGCCCACCGCGGCCAGGTACCCGGCGGCCACCAGCTGACCGATGGTCGGGTAGCCGCCCAGCGCCTCGGCGCTCGGGCAGCCGGTCTCCTCGCCGGCCGCCAGCAGCAGCTCGGCGTCCACCTCGGGGCCGATCACCAGCGGCGCCAGCGCCGGGCGCTGCGAGCCGGTGGCGCGCAGGTGCTCGACGGCGGCCAGCACGGCACCGGGGACGTCCAGGGCGGCCGCCACCACGGGCACCGCGAGGCGCGCGGCCAGCAGCACGCCGGTGATCTCGGCCGCCGCGGCGGCCTCCTCACCGCCGGCGGTGGTCAGCACCACGCCGTCGGCCGAGGTGGCGATGGCGAACAGCCGGGCGCGGTCGGCGCGGGCGAGGCCGGCCTCGGAGAGCCGCACGTGCACCGCCTCCGCGAGCAGCGGGTGCGGGCCGAGCACGTCGGTCACCGTCGCGCCGCTCTCGGCGGCCAGCTTGTGCAGGACCGTCAGGCAGTCGTGCGGGCCGGTCAGCAGCGGGACGAGCACCGGGGCGGGCAGCCCCGCCTCGACCTCGGCGGCGATCAGCTCGGCCACGCTCGGCAGCGAGCGGTCCATGGACGGCAGCCCGAAGCTCACGAAGCTGTCCAGGGCGTCGAAGGCGTCCTCCTGCGGCGCGCCGCCGTCCACGGCGTCAGCGTCGGCATCGGCCTCGGCGACGGTCAGCAGACCGGCGGCCACGGCGATGCCCGGCTGTTCGCCGCGGATCACCGAGAGGATCTCCTCCACCACGGCGAACGCCTCGGGCGTCGTCGCGGCCGGAACGGCGAGCACCAGGCCGGGAGCGCCGGTCGGCACCTCCGGCCGCTCGGGCCGACGGTGGCGCCCCCTCGCACGGGAGCCTGGAGTGCGGACGGGCAGTGGTGCGCCCGGGGTGGCAGCAGTGCTCATGGCGAGATCGTAGGACATTGGAGGGTGTCGTCCGCATTCGGCTGCCACCACAGCAGTCCTGGCCCCCCTCATCTGCCCGACAAATGAGACATATGCCATCAAGTCTCCCGTTCGCCCTGGGCGATGTGACGGTGCGTGAGTAATTCGCTGCACTGTTGATCATTTGATCGCCATCCCGGCCGCGCTCCGTTCGTGTGCCGCATGCTTCGCGATCAACGGCCGGTCACCGGCTCCTGCCTGAATAGTGATCATATGTCCACTTACGCACCGTCAGGTGAACCCGAGGCGCCAACGATTGTCACGTCCCGTACAAGCGCGTGCACGCGCAAAATCACATGCCGATGCACGTGCACTGGAGTTATCATCACGACAAGTGAGGCATCAGCCCTGCCCGCACGAGCCGGAAGGCGGCCGGCGGACGGAGCGGGCGGTCGCCGAGCGGTACGAGCACTCCAGGCTCTTGGGAGATTTCTATGCACCACACGTACAACGGCATGGCGGCTGCGGACCTCGATGGCGTGGTCTGGCAGAAGAGCCAGTACAGCAACTCGAAGGGGAACTGCGTGGAGCTCGCGGCACTCCCGAGCGGCGAGGTCGCCATGCGCAACTCCCGCTTCCCGGACAGCCCGGCACTGATCTACACGCGCGCCGAGATAGCGGCGTTGCTGCTCGGCGTGAAGGACGGGGAGTTCGACCACCTGGTCGGCTGAGCGTGCCGGCGGGTGACACGCCGTCGTGGGGGAAGGTGCCGCGACGGCGTTCGGCGTTGCCGGGGGCCGGCCGTGGGGCGCGGCCCTGCCCGTGGGTCGGGTGGGACGCGGGAAACAAAAGAACGCCGCGCACGGGCGCGGCGTTCGTTGCACGGCGGGGGCGCCTAGGCCGACCGGCGGTGGCGTCCGGCTGACGCGGGGTCGAGGGAGTGTTCCGACCCGGTGGCCGGCGCGTCGTCGGCCTCGAAGAGCGCCCAGACCACCTTGCCGGCCCCGGCCAGCGGGTGCCAGCCCCACGAGCGGCTGAAGGAGTCCACCAGGTGCAGGCCCCGCCCGGACTCGGCCACGAAGTCGGCCTCCCGGGTCACCGGTCCGTCGCTGCTGGGATCGCTCACCGCGCAGACGAGTTGGGGTGCTCGGTGCACCAGGCTTATTCGGATCGGCAGCCGGCTGTCCAGGCTCTGCGCGGGCCCCGGCTGGGCCGGGAGCGCGATGCGGGACGGGCTGCAGCCGGTCCGCAGGTCGGCGGCGGTGGGCTCACCGATCGCGTGCCGCAGCGCGTTGGTCACCAACTCGGAGGCCACCAGGGCCACATCGTCGAAGAGATCGTCGAGTCCCCACTGCCGCAGGGTGGTTCGGGCGAAGTCGCGGGCCGTTCTGACGGCCTCGTAGCGAGGCGCGAGCGTACAGGTGACGACGTCGGGATCGACCGCCAAGGCCGTACCGGTGCCCATGAAGAGCTCCTCCCATAAGGGGGCGGACACGGCTGGACCCGGCGGGGTCATGCCGGTCACCTCCGACTCGCTCGGCCGCTGCGCCGTCGCCTCGATCCGACACGATCGCCGCACAACGATCCGGACACGCGGGAACGCGCCCGGCAGGTGTGCGGAAGTCGCGCGTGGGGTCGACGGCGAAGCCCGCGGATGTCTCAGGGGTTGTGCATGTGCACGTGCACCATCGTGCTCTGCGCTCACGGCAGATGCAAGAGTCGATTCACGTGCAGTCGCACTATTGGCATATGCAGAAGCCGGATGCACGTGCATCTGACCGTGCTGATGGATGTGCCGATGGACGTGCCGATGCCGAATTGATAGATCCATCTGCCACTACAGGCACTGTGAGCGCCCAGTTGATGGCAGACTGTGCGCTGTTTTCCCGAGTCGGAGGTTTCCACGGCATGACCACAGTTCAGCCCGGCGGCGGCTCGATGGTGCGCCGGATCCTCCTGGGCTCCCAGCTGCGCAGACTGCGCGAGAGCCATGGCATCACCCGCGAGGACGCGGGCTATGCCATCCGCGCCTCCGAGTCGAAGATCAGCCGCATGGAGCTCGGCCGCGTCAGCTTCAAGGAGCGCGACGTCGCCGACCTGCTCAGCCTGTACGGCGTCGAGGACGGCGGGGAGCGCGAGTCGCTGCTCGGCCTGGTCCGCGAGGCCAACAAGTCCGGCTGGTGGCACAGCTTCAACGACGTGCTGCCAGGCTGGTTCCAGACCTACGTGGGACTTGAGGAGGCCGCCGCACTGATCCGCACCTACGAGGTGCAGTTCATTCCCGGCCTGCTGCAGTGCGAGGAGTACGCCCGGGCGGTCTTCGGGCAGAGCCGGCCGGTGCTGAGCGAGGAGGAGATCGACCGGATGGTCGGCCTCCGGCTGCGCCGCCAGCGGCTTCTGACGGACGGTCAGGGGCCGCGCCTGTGGGCCGTGATCGACGAGGCGGCGCTGCGCCGACCGGTCGGCGGGCCCAAGGTGATGCGCAGTCAGCTCCAGTACCTGATCGACGTCGCCGAGCAGCCCAACGTGGTGATCCAGGTGATGCCGTTCCGCTTCGGTGCCCATGCGGGGGAGAGCGGCGCGTTCAGCATCCTGCGCTTCCCCGAGCAGGACCTCGCCGACGTGGTCTACCTGGAGCAGCTGACCAGCGCGCTCTACCTGGACAAGCGCGACGATGTGGACGCCTACGTCCAGGTCATGGAGCGGCTCTGCGTGGACAGCCTCACCCCGGAGCGCACCATCGACCTGCTCACCACCATCCTGGCCGAGAGCTGACGGCCCCTGGCCGCTACGGCCAGGGCGCCAGCTGCGGCCGGGGCGGCGCCTGCGGCTGCGGGGGCGTGCCCAGCTCCCAGGCGAGGCCGTAGCGGGCGAACAGGTCGGCCCGGATCGGCGGCAGCGCCGTCGGCGCCCCCGGCAGCAGCAGGCCGATGCAGGCGCCCATCAACGCACTGCGCAGCAGCGCGTGTTCGGCGGCCGGTTCGGCCACGCCCCAACCCGCCAGGACGTCCTGCAGGATCGCGCCGAGCTGCTGCTGCTCGGGATCCTGGACGAAGCCCCCGACATCGGGGTCCAGGATCAGCGCGAGGTGCGAGCGCATCACCCGCGGGTGGTCCATCGCCAGGTTGAGCACGGTGTCGATCACGCAGGCCAGCCGCTCGCGGGCGGCGGCGTTCGGCGCCAGCCTGCCCAGCTCCTCGGCCAGCCGAAGGTGCATCAGCCGGTGGGTCGCCGCCTGCATCAGCAGCCGCTTGCCCTCGAAGTAGTACGACACCAGGCCGCGGGCGAGTCCGGCCTCCTCGGCGATGTCCGCGAGCGTCGTGGCGGCGTATCCGCGCTGGTCCACGAGGTCCACAGTGGCCCGCATGATGCGTACACGTGAGCGACGGCGCATCTCCTCGTTGACCGATTCCCCGCGAGGTGCCATCGTGTCAGCTCCGTACGTTGATTGGCTCCAGGCCAATATACTTCTCGAAGCGGGCTGCCGATGGCATTCGCCCGTTTTGGGAGCATGCGCCGGCCCGGTACGGAGCCGGCAGCGGCCTCACCAGCGCGGGGGGACTGGTGAGTCCGCCGCCCGCCGGGCAGCGCAGGGGGCTGCCCGGCGGGCGCCGGCACGACGTACGCGGTCCCGACGCGGACGGGTCAGACCCGGTCCGCCGCCTCGGCGAGCGGCGCGGCCTGCGGCGTGCCGGGGCCGGCGGCCCGGCTGTAGTCGTAGTCGGGCACCGCGGCGGTCGGGACGGCCGCGGCCCGCCGGCGGTCCAGCACGGCACCAATCGCCGTGACGCTCACGCCGATCAGCGCGACGCCGGTGACCAGCAGCAAGGCGGGGCGGTAGCCGGCGAGTTGGGCCTGCGGGCTGGTCCCGCCGTGGCTGCCGGCCGTGATGACGGCGGTGGCAGCCGCGAGCACCAGGGCGCTGCCCACCTGGAAGGCGGTGTTGACCAACCCCGAGGCCAGCCCCTGCTCGTCGTCGGCCACCCCGTCGGTGGCCGCGATGTTCGCCGACGGGAAGGCCAGCGCGAAGCCGATGCCGAGCAGCAGCATGCTGGGCAGCACCAGGACCAGGAAGGAGCTGTGCGCGTCCATTCGCAGGAAGAGCGCGTACCCGAGGAGCAGGGCGAGCGATCCGGCGGGCAGCAGCCTGCTGGTCCCGAAGCGGTCGACGATGGCGCCCATCCTGGGGGCGGAGAGCGCGACCAGCGCGCCGGTGGGCAGGAAGGCGAAGGCCATCTCCAGGGCCGACCAGCCGAGCAGCCGCTGGAGGTAGAGGGTGGCGATGAACTGGAAGCCCGCGTAGCTGCCCATGATCGTGAGACCGGCCACGTTGGCCCGGGCCACGCTGCCGTTGCGGAAGATCCCGAGCCGCACCAGCGGGTGCGCGGTGCGCGTCTCGATCAGCAGGAAGGCCGCGCCCAGCACGGCCACCACCACCAGCGAGCCGATCGTCCGCAGGCTCGCCCACCCGGCGCTCTGCGCCTCGGTGACGGTGAACACCAGCAGCAGGAGTGCGCCGGTGCCGGTGATCGCCCCGGCCACGTCGTAGCCGCCGGAGCCGCGCTCGGCGGCCTTGGGGCGGGGGATCAGCCGGATCGCGAAGACCAGCGCGATCAGCGCGACCGGGACGGGGCTCAGGAAGGTCCAGCGCCAGCCGGCCGAGGTGAGCAGGCCGCTGAGCACCAGGCCGAGCGAGAAGCCGCTCGCGCCGCAGGTGGTGTAGATCGACAGCGCGCGGTTGCGGGCCGGGCCCTCGGCGAACGTGGTGGTGATGATGGAGAGGCCGGCCGGTGCGGTGAACGCGGCGCTGACGCCCTTGAGGAAGCGGGCCGCGATCAGCAGGCCGCCGTTGTCGACCAGGCCGCCGAGCAGCGAGGCGGCGGCGAAGACGCCGAGGGCGAGCAGGAAGACCCGGCGCCGGCCCAGCAGGTCCGCCGCGCGTCCGCCGAGCAGCAGCAGCCCGCCGTAGCCGAGCACGTAGCCGCTGACCACCCACTGCAGGGTGGAGGTGGAGAGCCTGAGGCTGGTACCGATGGACGGCAGTGCGACGCCGACCATCGAGACGTCCAGCGCGTCCAGGAAGAGGGCGGTGCAGAGAACGATGAGGGTGCCCCAGAGCCGTGGGCTCCAGCGTTGCGGGCCGGATGGTTCGTCAACAGGTCGGTGCGGGCGCGTGGTTGTTCCGTCGAGCGGCGCTGTGGTCATGGGCAGAGATTACATGCATGTGCACTCAATGCAAGTAACTATAATGTGAACACATATAGTGCTCATGCATGTGGTAGCATGCGGATGTGTCTACACCTGACTCGGCTGAGACGGCTTCCCTGGTCTGCGAGTGGCGTGACCTGCTGGCCCGCCACGCGGCCACCACCTGTGCGCTCGATCGCGAGCTGGGCGAGCACCACGGCCTGGGCATGAGCGAGTTCGAGGTGCTGGAACGGCTCGCCGAGGCGGTGCCCGGCCAGGACGGCGCGAACCTGCGCGTCCAGGAGCTCGCCGAGACGGTGCACCTCAGCCAGAGCGCGCTCTCCCGGCTGATCGGCCGGCTGGAGAAGGCCGGACTGGTCGAGCGGGTGATGTGCCAGCTGGACCGGCGCGGCATCTACGTCTCACTGTCGGACGCCGGGCGCGAGCGCTACGAGGCCGCCCGTCCGCTCCACCGCGCGGTCCTGGAACGGACGCTGACAGCCCGTCAGCCCACCTGAGAACAGCTGCGGCTGCTCAGTGCAGCGCGCTGAGCCCCGGCGCCACCGCGAGCAGCACCACCGCGGCCGGCGCCGCCAGCCCGACCACCGTCAGCCGCAGCCGCCGCAGCGCCGTCAGTCGCGGCTCGCCGGCCAGCAGCCGGTCCACCCGGCGCGGGGCCTGGGCCAGTTGCCCGGGGCAGGAGAGCTCGAACACCCCCCGCTCGGCGTTCAGTTCGACCATCGCCAGGGCTGTGGTCAGCCGCCCGTGCCGGCGGGCGGCCCGGTCGTCCGCCGCCAGCTCCACCAACTCGCCCACCTGGTCCCGGAAGGCGCTGAACACCCCGACCCCGGGGAAGCCGGCCGCCAGCGCCTGGGCGCACTGCGAGAGCCAGTGGTGCCGGGCCCGGACATGGCCGCGCTCATGGCTCAGGACGGCCGCCAACTCCCGGTCCGACAACCGGTGCAGCGCGCCGGTGGTGACCACCAGCCGGGCGCCCGGCCCCGGCAGGGACCACGCCTCGGGCCGCAGACTCTCCAGCACGATGAGCCGCTCGCGTTCAGTGGGCAGCGCGCCGATGCCGGCCGGCAACTCCGGTGCGCGGTGCGACAGCTCGGCGTGCCGGTGGTCGCGCAACGCTCGTGCCGAGCGGACCTCCCGGCGCAGCGAGAGCGCGGTCCGCAGCCCGCCGAGCGCCAGCAGTGCCGCGCAGAACCGGCCCCAGCCTTCGGCCCCGGCCAGCCCGTAGGCGGCCTCCACCCCGTGCGGGGCGCCCGAGAAGAAGAGCGAGCGCACCTGCGGCAGCGCCGCCGAGACGGCCAGCAGCAGGCTGAGCACGCAGCACAGCAGGACGGCCACCACCAGGCACTGCCAGACCAACAGGGCGAGGACGGGTTCGCGCTCGGCCCAGCGGGCACGCGCCAGCACGGCCGGCCCGGCGGTGGACAGCAGCACACCGAGCAGCAGCAGGCCGAGCAGGGCCGTCATGGCAGGGGCTCCCCAGGGGAGAGAAGGCGCAAGTAACGCTGCGGCTCAACCTAGGCGCTCCGCGGGCGCCGTGGAACCGCTTCAACGCCGCAGTGACCAACGCCACGCACCGGCATCCGCCCTGCGCTTGTCAGAGGGTCAGCAGCATGGCGAACATCCCGACGCCCATCGCGAGTCGGCACGCCTTGGGGAGGCCGCCGGCGCCGAGCAGGGAGCCCGCCGGCCCGGCGCCGTGGTGCTGGCCGGTCACGGTGAGCAGACGGCTGCCCGTCCAGAGCGCGTAGCCGCCGAAGTAGAGCAGCAGCAGGCCGGTGACCGCCGGCAGGCCGACCGCTGCGCCCATCGGCATCGCCATGCCCGGGTGCGGGCGTCCGCTGCCCATCGCCAGTGTCATGTAGACCATGGCCACCGCCCCGACGCTGTGGTGCAGGCGGTGCGCCCGCACCCGGGCCGTCCCGCCACCGGCCGCGGCCAGCAGGGAGACGGCGGCCAGCAGCCCGAAGAGCCAGGCCCACAGGGGCGGTGGCAGACGGTCGCCGGCCGCGATCATCGCGGCCATGCCCAGGCCCATCGCGGCCTCCGCCGCGTCGGACTCGCGACCCAGTCCGTCCGGACCCCCGGTCCCGGGCGCGGCTCGGCCGGCGGCCGTCGCGCGCATCCGGAGCAGGCAGAGCCCTCCGGCGACGGCGGCCACCGCCGCGAGCAACCAGCTGAGAACGGCTGGTCCGTACATCGGCCCCCCTCTTCGCCGCCGGTACGGGGATACCGACCACGATCACCGCTCGGCGGCCCCGCCAGCAGGGCGCGCACAGGGGCGTACGGAGGTGCGCCGTTCAGCGCGCAGCCCGTTGCACGCCTGGCGAGGGGCAGGTCCGGCGGGTTCACTCGGAGAGGGGGAGGGGAGGCCGACGACCGGAAGGCTTCCCGGTGGACGACACGCTGCGTACAGAATTTCTCACAGAACACGACTTGAACAGGAGAACCTTTCGTCCTTATCGTGTCCTTGATTCAGTTACTCCTGTGGAAGTAGGTCTCCTGTGCAGAATCTTTCGCCGAGGCTGGCTGGGGCGACCGACCTCCCAGCGGCCTTCTCCAAGGACCACCCCGCCTGGCAGCGGCTGAAGCAGGCCGTCGAGGCGCTGCGCCCGCTCCAGTCCAAGGACGGCTCGATCGACCTCGCCGCCGTCCAGCGGCACACCGTCGACCCGCTGGTCAGCACCGTCCTGGAGGCCGTCCGCGAGCTGGCGCCGCACTTCCCGCACGACGCGGCCTACCTGGAGGCTGTCCAGGCCGACCTGCGCAAGTGGGCCGACACCGGGTACCGCGAGCCCGACTTCCTGGACTCGCTGCTGGCCTTCCAGCCCGCGGCCGAGAGAGTCGACGGTCTCGACCACCTGGTCGTCTTCCCGATGTACACGCAGAACGGCAACCCGGACCGCAACCTGGAGGCCGTCCTGCTGAGCGTGGTCTGGCCGGACTGGCTGGCCGAGCTGGAGCGGACCCGCTTCGACAACCCGATGTTCGTCCCGATCACCTTCACGGACTTCACGGCCGGGTACGACACCAACTCCGCGGTGCTCTTCCCCGAGACCGTCGCCGTCCGCAAGGCCCCCGAGCGCTTCACCTGGGGCGGCATCTTCTGCGACCGCGAGGCCGCCCGCTTCCGCGCCGTCACCACCTCCGCCGTCGCCACCCTCGGCCTGGAGATCCCCGCGGACGCCGCCGCGCTCCTGGAGGACCAGCAGCGCTCGCAGCAGACCTTCGTCCTGTGGGACCTGGTCCACGACCGCACCCACAGCCACGGCGACCTGCCGTTCGACCCCTTCATGATCAAGCAGCGCAGCCCGTTCTGGATGTACGGTCTCGAGGAGCTGCGCTGCGACCTGACCGCCTTCAAGGAGGCCGTCCGCCTGGAGGCCGAGGGCTACGAGCAGGGCCGCGACGTCCAGTACGCGATCCTCTTCGACCGGATGTTCCGCTTCCCCGTCTCCGGCGACCGGGTGCGCAACTACGACGGCCTCGGCGGCCAGCTGCTCTTCGCCTACCTGCACAAGCACGACGCGCTGCGCTGGCGCGACAACCGCCTGAGCATCGACTGGGACCGCGTCGCCGAGGTCACCAACGCGCTCTGCGGCGAGATCGAGGCGCTCTACCGCGCCGGCATCGACCGGCCCAAGACCGCGCACTGGATCGCCGCCTACGAGCTGGTCTCGCGGTACCTGACCCCGCACCCGGCCTCCACCTGGGCAAAGGGGCCGTCCGCCCTCCCGCTGGCGACGGCCGACGGCAAGGCGCTGAACAAGGCCCTGTGCGACGCCGTGCTGCCGGACGAGTTCCCGCTGAGCATGTTCTTCGAAGCCCTGTCCAAGAAGCTGAGCGGCGTCATCGCCGCCACCACCGGCATCACCGGCGCCGGTATCCAGGAGGTCGCCGCATGAGCACTCTCGACGGCAAGGTCATCGCGGTCGCCGGCGCCAGTGGCCCGGCCGGCCAGGCCACACTTCGCCGCCTCGCGGCCGGCGGCGCGACCGTCATCGGCGCGGACATCGACCAGCGGCGCCTGGACGCGGCGATCGCCGCGGTACGCGTCGGCGTCCCCGGCGCCAAGATCAGCGGGCAGGTCATCGACCTGCTCGACCCGCAGGAGGTGCACGACTGGGCCGACCACCTGGAGGCCGAGCACGGCCGGGTCGACGGCCTGTTCCACCTGGTCGGCGGCTGGCGCGGCGCCAAGTCGTTCCACGAGTCGCGCATCGACGACTGGGACTTCCTGCACGACACCGTGGTCCGCACGCTTCAGCACACCTCGCTCGCCTTCCAGCCAGCCCTGCTGCGCAGCGAGGCCGGCCGGTTCGCGATGATCTCAGCTTCTGCTGCTCACAAGCCCACCTCGGGCGGCGCCGCCTACGCGGCCGCCAAGGCCGCCACCGAGGCCTGGACCCTGGCGATGGCCAACTCCTTCGTGAAGGAGACCACCCAGGCGGACGGCGTCCCGACCGCGGCGGCTGTCATCCTGGTGATCAAGGCCCTGCTCAGTCCTGAGATGCGGGCCGAGAAGCCGGAGGCCAAGTTCACCGGCTACACCGAAACCGCCGAATTGGCCGACACCCTGGCGGACCTCTGGTCCCGCCCCGCGGCAGAACTGAACGGACAGCACCAGTGGCTGACAGCCCGATGACCCACCCCACGGACGCGCAGCGGCGGCACGACCCCGCCGTGCGCGGGTTCGCCAGCGACAACTACGCCGGCGTCCACCCGGAGATCCTCGCCGCGATAGCCCTCGCCAACGACGGGCACCAGGTCGCGTACGGCGAGGACCAGTACACCGAGCACCTCCAGGACGTCTTCCGCGCCCACTTCGGCCCGCAGGCCGAGGCCTACCCCGTCTTCAACGGGACAGGCGCCAACGTGGTCTCGCTCCAGGCCCTGCTGCCGCGCTGGGGCGCGGTCATCGCGGCCGGCAGCGCGCACATCAACGTGGACGAGTGCGGCGCGCCGGAGAAGGTCGCCGGAATCAAGCTCCTCACCATCCCCACCGAGGACGGCAAGCTCAGCCCCGAGCTGATCGACCAGCAGGCCTGGGGCTGGGGCGACGAGCACCGCGCGCAGCCGCTGGCGGTCTCGATCACCCAGAGCACCGAGCTCGGCACCCTCTACACGCCGGAGGAGGTCAGGGCCATCTGCGAGCACGCGCACGAGCGCGGCATGCTCGTCCACATGGACGGCTCGCGCCTGGCCAACGCCGCCGCGTCGCTGGGCCGGCCGTTCCGCGAGTTCACCACCGACGCCGGGGTGGACGTGCTCTCCTTCGGCGGCACCAAGAACGGCCTGCTGTTCGGCGAGGTCGTGGTGGTGCTCAACCCGGAGAAGGTCCGGAACATCAAGTACCTGCGCAAGATGTCGATGCAGCTCGCATCGAAGATGCGCTTCGTCTCCGTGCAGTTCGAGGCCCTGCTCACCGGTGACCTCTGGCTGCGCAACGCCGGCCACGCCAACGCGATGGCGACCCGGCTCGCCGAGGCGGTGCGCGGGATCGACGGCGTGACGATCGTCCGCCCGGTCCAGGCCAACGCCGTCTTCGCGCTGCTCCCGCGCGAGGTCAGCGAGCGGCTGCAGAAGCGGTACCGCTTCTACTTCTGGGACGAGCACACCGGCGAGGTCCGCTGGATGGCGGCTTTCGACACCACGGAGGCGGACATCGACGCCTTCGCGGAAGCCATCAAGGAGGAGATGGGACGCACGGCCTAGGGTCGTCGTACCTGTTCTGACGTGCCGATCGTCCCTTCCCGGGAGTCCGGGGAGGGACGATTTGCTTGTGGCGGGCGGATCCCCGTACAGTTCCGGAGTCGCACCGAGAGGGGCGGCAAAGCGAGTCGGGAAAGTGAAACTCCGGTAAAACGGGGTGAAACAAGTCTGATAAGCTGATCGAAGAACGAACGAAGCGCCCGGAGATACTGCGAAGGCAGTTCGAAGGAAGTGTCCGTTCCTTGAGAACTCAACAGCGTGCCAAAAGTCAACGCCAGA
>NZ_JARZAI010000023.1 GCF_029893355.1 Kitasatospora sp. MAA4 | reverse complement strand
CGGTGAACTTCATGGCCAACAACCTCACCGACCAGGTGCGCAACATCGCGCAGGTGACGACGGCGGTGGCCCGCGGCGACCTGTCGCAGAAGATCGAGGTCGACGCCCGCGGCGAGATCCTCGAACTGAAGAACACCATCAACACCATGGTCGACCAGCTCTCCGCCTTCGCCGCGCAGGTGACGCGGGTGGCGCGGGATGTGGGGACCGAGGGGCGCCTGGGTGGTCAGGCGCAGGTGCCGGGTGTGGCGGGGGTGTGGCGTGACCTGACCGACTCGGTGAACTTCATGGCCAACAACCTCACCGACCAGGTGCGCAACATCGCGCAGGTGACGACGGCGGTGGCCCGCGGCGACCTGTCGCAGAAGATCCAGGTCGACGCCCGCGGCGAGATCCTCGAACTGAAGAACACCATGAACACCATGGTCGACCAGCTCTCCGCCTTCGCGGACGAGGTCACCAGGGTGGCCCGGGACGTCGGCACCGAGGGCATCCTGGGTGGTCAGGCCAGCGTCCCGGGGGTCTCCGGCACCTGGAAGGACCTCACCAACAGCGTCAACCTGATGGCCAACAACCTGACCAGCCAGGTCCGCAACATCGCCGAGGTGACCACCGCCGTGGCGCTCGGCGACGTCTCCAAGAAGATCACCGTGGACGCCCGCGGCGAGATCCTGGAGCTGGTCACCACCGTCAACACGATGGTCGACCAGCTGAGCGCGTTCGCGGACGAGGTCACGCGCGTCGCCCGCGAGGTCGGCACCGAGGGCATCCTCGGCGGCCAGGCCCGCGTCCGCGGTGTGTCGGGCATCTGGAAGGACCTGACCGACAACGTCAACTTCATGGCCTCGAACCTGACCAGCCAGGTTCGAAACATCGCCGAGGTGGCGACGGCGGTGGCCCGCGGTGACCTCTCCAAGAAGATCACCATCGAGGCGCAGGGCGAGGTCGCGGCGCTGGCCGGCACCCTCAACACGATGGTCGACCAGCTGAACGCCTTCGCCGTCGAGGTCACGCGCGTCGCCCGCGAGGTGGGCACCGACGGCATCCTCGGCGGCCAGGCGGGAGTGCCGGGCGTGGCCGGTATCTGGAAGGACCTGACCGACAACGTCAACCAGATGTCCAACAGCCTCACCGGCCAGGTCCGCAACATCGCCCTGGTGATCACGGCGGTGGCCCGCGGCGACCTGTCGCAGAAGATCGACGTCGACGCGCGCGGCGAGATCCTGGAGCTCAAGACCAGCATCAACACGATGGTCGACCAGCTGAGCGCCTTCGCGGACGAGGTGACCCGGGTGGCCCGCGAGGTGGGCACCGACGGACGGCTCGGCGGTCAGGCCCGGGTGCCCGGGGTGGACGGCACCTGGCAGGACCTCACCGAGTCGGTGAACGAGCTGGCCAACAACCTGACCCGGCAGGTCCGCGCGATCGCCCAGGTCGCCACCGCGGTGACCCGCGGCGACCTGAGCCTGCGGATCGACGTGGACGCGTCCGGAGAGCTCGACGAGCTCAAGGACAACATCAACCAGATGATCGCCAACCTGCGCGAGACCACCCGCACCAACCAGGAGCAGGACTGGCACAAGACCAACATGGCCCGGTTCTCCGGCCTGTTGCAGGGCCGGCGCGACCTGGAGGCGGTCGCCTCGCTGATCATGACCGAGCTGACGCCGGTGGTCTCCGCCCAGCACGGCGCCTTCTTCCTCGCCCAACCGGCCGGCCGCACCGCCGAGATGATCACCGAGGACGACGACGAGAGCGACACCATCCTGCGGCTGATCGGCAGTTACGGCTACCAGCGCCGGGCGATGCCGACCACCTTTCGGCCGGGCGAGTCGCTGGTCGGCCAGGCCGCGGTGGAGAAGCGCCCGATCAGCCTGACCGAGACGCCGCCCGGCTACCTGCGGATCGCCTCCGGCCTCGGCGAGGCCGCGCCCGCCCACGTGGTGGTGCTGCCGGTGCTCTTCGAGGGCCGGCTGCTCGGTGTGATCGAGCTGGCCACCTTCGCCTCCTTCACCACCGTGGTGATGGACTTCCTGAACCAGATCGCCGACCTGATCGGCGTCACGGTCAACACCATCAGCGTCAACACCAAGACCGAGGGCCTGCTCCTGGAGTCCCAGCGGCTGACCGCCGAACTCTCGATGCGGTCGGCCGAGTTGGAGGCCCGCCAGGAGGAGCTGGAGCGCACCAACGAGGAGCTCCAGGAGAAGGCCGAGCAACTCGCCCAGCAGAACCGCGACATCGAGATCAAGAACAGCGAGATCGAGGAGGCGCGCAAGGTCCTGGAGGAGCGCGCCGAGCAGCTCGCGCTCGCCTCGCGCTACAAGAGCGAGTTCCTGGCCAACATGTCGCACGAGCTGCGCACCCCGCTCAACTCGCTGCTGATCCTGGCCAAGCTGCTCTCCGACAACAACGAGGGCAACCTGTCGCCCAAGCAGGTCGAGTTCGCCGACACCATCCACGGCGCGGGCTCCGACCTGCTCCAGCTGATCAACGACATCCTCGACCTCTCCAAGGTGGAGGCGGGCAAGATGGACGTCCGCCCGGCCCGGATCGCGCTCGTCCAGCTGACCGACTACGTCGAGGCCGCGTTCCGGCCGATGACCGCGGACAAGGGCCTGGACTTCACGGTCACCGTGTCGCCCGCACTCCCGCCCACCCTGCACACCGACGAGCAGCGGCTCCAGCAGGTGCTGCGCAACCTGCTCTCCAACGCGGTGAAGTTCACCGACAGCGGCGCCGTCCAGCTGGTCATCCAGCCGGCCGGCACGGCCGTGCCGCAGCACGTGCGCGAGCAGCTGCTGGAGTCCGGCCAGATCGACGACCCGGACGCCGCGCTGGTGGCCTTCTCGGTGACCGACACCGGGATCGGCGTCCCCGGCAACAAGCTGCGGGAGATCTTCGAGGCCTTCAAGCAGGCGGACGGCGGCACCAGCCGCAAGTACGCCGGCACGGGCCTGGGCCTGTCGATCAGCCGGGAGATCGCCCGGCTGCTCGGCGGCGAGATCCACGCCGAGAGCGAGTTGGGCCTCGGCAGCACCTTCACGCTCTACCTGCCGCTGCGCACCGAGGCGCCGGGCATCTCGCTGGAGCGCTCGGCCCCGCCCGCACTGCCGGCGGGGACCAGCCCGCTGCGGGCCTCGATCGGGGTCACCCCGACCGGCCTCCCGGTGCCGGTCGGTGCCAACCCGGCCGACCACTGGGCCCAGGAGGTCCGCGAGTTGGCCCAGGAGCGCCGCCGGGACGCGGCCGAGCGCCGACGCGCTGCGGCCGACCCGGCGCCGCTGGTGCGCGCCGACGAGGCCCCGGCGCCGAGGGCCGGGATCGGTACCCAGTTCCAGGGCCGGTTCGACGGCGAGCAGGTGCTGATCGTCGATGACGACATCCGCAACGTCTTCGCACTGACCAGCGTCCTGGAGCAGTACGGCCTGACGGTGCTGTACGCCGAGAACGGCCGCGAGGGCATCGAGGTGCTGGAGCAGCACGAGGACGTGGCGCTGGTCCTGATGGACATCATGATGCCGGAGATGGACGGCTACGCGACGACCGAGGCGATCCGCCGGATGCCGCAGTTCGCCGGGCTGCCGATCGTCGCGCTGACCGCCAAAGCGATGAAGGGCGACCGGGAGAAGAGCATCGAGGCCGGCGCGTCCGACCATGTCACCAAGCCGGTGGACACCGACCACCTGCTGGAGGTGATGCGCCAGTGGCTGGGGGAGCGTTAGGGCCGCCCTCACTGGCGGGCCGGACCGGGAACCCGCTAGGGTCACTCATCGTTGCGAACAGTAACCGGGTGGCGACGGTCCGCAGGTCTGCGGGGCGTCCTGCGGTGCGGCGGGGTGCTGGTGGGGCCTGCCGTGCTCGTGTGACATTGGTGCATGCGATAGGGCTGGGCAAGGGGGTGCGGCTAGCATGACCGGGGCAGTGGCGGGTGGCACACGGGTGCTCCCGCTCGGAAAACAGGGCGGATACACGACAGGAGGGCGGGCCGGAGTGCAGAAGGCGAAGATCCTCCTGGTCGACGACCGGCCGGAGAACCTCCTGGCTCTGGAGGCCATCCTCTCGGCGCTCGACCAGACGCTGGTCCGCGCCGTCTCCGGTGAGGAGGCGCTCAAGGCGCTGCTCACCGACGAGTTCGCGGTGATCCTGCTCGACGTTCAGATGCCCGGTATGGACGGCTTCGAGACGGCCGCCCACATCAAGCGCCGCGAGCGCACCCGGGACATCCCGATCATCTTCCTGACCGCGATCAACCACGGTCCGCACCACACCTTCCGCGGCTACGCGGCCGGCGCGGTGGACTACATCTCCAAGCCCTTCGACCCGTGGGTGCTGCGCGCCAAGGTCTCGGTCTTCGTCGACCTCTACATGAAGAACTGCCAGCTCAAGGAGCAGGCCGCGCTGTTGCGGCTGCAGTTGGAGGACGACCGTCAGGACCAGCGCGGCGGGCACTCGGCCGAGCCGCTGCTGGCCGAGCTCTCCGCGCGGCTGGCCGCGGTGGAGGACTTGGCCGAGGCGCTGAGCAAGCAGCTGGAGGACTCGCCCGAGGGCGGCGCCGCCGCTGCCGCCGCGCAGTTGGAGGAGAAGCTGACCACCGTGCGCGCCGCGCTGGAGGCCCTGCGTCCCGGTGCCGACCGGTCGCCGACGGACTGATCCCTCCTCAGCCGGTGCTCCGAAAGGGTGAACCGGCAGGCCGGTGACGGTGTGTCGAAGGCCCGGAGCGACACGCCAGGGGCATTGCGGTCGGTCACATGTCCAGCGCTCCGGCCCGCCGGTAGGCTCTGGTGCCATGGCCACACGTACTCCCGGCAGCGCGGCACGCACCCCGAGTCCGGGAGCCTCGAAGAAGGCCGCTCCGGCGAAGAAGGCAACCCCGAAGAAGGCTGCCGCCGCCAAGGCCCCGGCGAAGGCGTCCGCCAAGGCACCGGCCAAGAAGGCCGCGGCTCCCAGGCCGCCCTCCCGCAGGGCCGCCGCCAAGCCGGCCGCCGCGCCTGCGCCACCTCCCGCCCAGCGGCCGCCGATACTCTTCCGGGCCGTCCGCGCCTGCTGGCTGGGCCTGGCGCACAGTGTCGGCGCGCTCTTCCGCGGCTTCGGCGACGGCGCCAAGGGCCTGCACCCGGTCCACCGCAAGGACGGGCAGGCCCTGCTGCTGCTGGCGCTGGCGCTGGTGACCGCGGCCGGCACCTGGTTCGGTCCGCAGGGCTGGCTGGGCTCCGGTGCCACCACCGTGGTCAGCGGCCTGTTCGGCCGCGTCGACGTGCTGGTCCCGCTGCTCTTCGGGGCGATCGCGATCCGCCTGATGCGCCATCCGGAACTGCCGGAGGCGAACGGGCGGATCGCCATCGGGGTGACCACGCTGGTGCTCGGCGTGCTCGGCCTGGTGCACATCGGCTGCGGCGCGCCCGGGATGCAGAGCGGCGCGACCAGGATCCGGCAGGCCGGCGGCATCCTCGGCTGGGCGGTCTCCACCCCGATGATGGCCGCGGCCGGTCCGCCGCTGGCCGTTCCGCTGCTGCTGCTGGTCGCCTTCTTCGGCCTGCTGGTGGTCACCGCCACGCCCGTCAACCGGATCCCCGAGCGGCTTCTGGGCCTCGGTCAGCGGCTCGGCATCGTCGACGGCCCGCCGGCCGACGGGCTGGACGAGTTTGCCGAGGGGTACGACGAGTACGACCACGAGTACTCCACCGAGCCGCCGGAGGACGCCGACCCCGAGGCGCTGCCGTACACCGTGGAGGACGCCGACCCCGACGACGAGGTGGGCGCCCGCAGGCGCCGCCGGGGCCGTCGCAAGCAGGTGGACGAGCCGGAGCTGGCGCCGGCCGTCCCCGACATGTTCGTCAAGGACCCGTTCCAGACCCGCGACCTGGCCGCCGGGGTGGCCGCCGACCTCCAGGGCGCGCTGCAGTACGGCGTGCCCGCCTCGCCCGCGGTGGCGAGCATGATGCACCAGGTGCAGGACCGGACGGCCGCGCCGGAGGAGCCCGCGGTGCCGCCGGCCCGCACCGCCGCGGCCGGCCAGGCGGCGCAGGCGCCGGAGCACACCCCGGCCCCGGACCGGATGGAGCAGCTCCAGTTCTCCACCGACAGCGAGGGGGGCGGCTACCAGCTCCCGCCGCTGGACCTCCTGGAGCGTGGCGGGCCCGGCAAGACCCGCAGCAAGCTCAACGACGACGTGGTGGCCCAGCTGACCGTCGTCTTCGGCGAGTTCAAGGTGGACGCCCGGGTCACCGGCTTCACCCGCGGCCCGACGGTCACCCGCTACGAGGTCGAGCTGGGCCCGGCCGTCAAGGTCGAGCGGATCACCGCGCTGGCCAAGAACATCGCCTACGCGGTGGCCAGCGCGGACGTCCGGATCATCAGCCCGATCCCCGGCAAGTCGGCGGTCGGCATCGAGATCCCCAACCTCGACCGCGAGATGGTCAACCTCGGCGACCTGCTGCGCTCGCGGTCGGCGGCCGAGGACACCCACCCGATGGTGGTCGGCATGGGCAAGGACGTCGAGGGCCACACGGTGCTCGCCAACCTGGCCAAGATGCCGCACATCCTGGTCGCCGGCGCCACCGGCGCGGGCAAGTCCTCGTGCATCAACTGCCTGATCACCTCGATCCTGGCCCGGGCCACCCCCGACGAGGTCAGGATGGTGCTGGTCGACCCCAAGCGGGTCGAACTGACGGCCTACGAGGGCATTCCGCACCTGATCACGCCGATCATCACCAACCCGAAGAAGGCGGCCGAGGCACTGCAGTGGGTGGTCCGCGAGATGGACCAGCGCTACGACGACCTCGCCGCGTACGGCTTCCGGCACGTGGACGACTTCAACGCGGCGGTCCGGTCCGGCAAGGTCTCCCCGCCGCTGGGCAGCGAGCGGGTCCTGACGCCCTATCCGTACCTGCTGGTGATCGTCGACGAGCTCGCGGACCTGATGATGGTGGCCCCGCGCGACGTGGAGGACTCGGTGGTCCGGATCACCCAGCTGGCCCGCGCGGCCGGTATCCACCTGGTGCTGGCCACCCAGCGGCCCTCGGTGGACGTGGTGACCGGTCTGATCAAGGCCAACGTGCCGTCCCGGCTGGCCTTCGCGACCTCCGCGATGACCGACTCCCGGGTCATCCTGGACCAGCCGGGCGCCGAGAAGCTGATCGGCAAGGGCGACGCGCTCTTCCTGCCGATGGGCGCCGGCAAGCCGGTCCGGATGCAGGGCGCCTTCGTCACCGAGGCCGAGATCGCGGCCGTCGTCCAGCACTGCAAGGATCAGCTCACCGCCTCCTACCGGGACGACGTGACGGTGGGCGGCGGCCCGAAGAAGGAGATCGACGAGGAGATCGGGGACGACCTCGACCTGCTGATCCAGGCGGTCGAACTGGTGGTCTCCACGCAGTTCGGCTCGACCTCGATGCTCCAGCGCAAGCTGCGGGTCGGTTTCGCCAAGGCCGGGCGGCTGATGGACCTGATGGAGTCTCGCGGGATCGTGGGTCCCAGCGAGGGTTCCAAGGCCCGCGACGTGCTGGTCACACCGGAGGAGCTGGACGGGGTGCTGACGCTCATTCGGGGGTGACCCGCAGGCCCCCGCGATGCTGCGCGTTCGGTCGAACTCCGGTTGAGAAACGATTCTCTTGCACCCCTAGACTGTTCTTCCAGCAGGTGGCCTCCGCTTGAAAGGCGCGCCCAGTGACCGTCGGCAAGTCTTCCCACCGCGATCAGCGCCGATCCTCCGCGTCCCAGGCCGAGTCCGCCGAGGCTCCCCCGGAACCGCAGGACGGCGCTCCCACCATCGGCCGGGTCCTCGCCGAGGCACGGCTCGCCGCAGGCCTCACGGTCGACGAGGTCAGCACCGCGACCCGGGTACGGGTGCCGATCGTGCACGCGATCGAGGAGGACGAGTTCGCCCGCTGCGGGGGCGACTTCTACGCCCGCGGCCACATCCGGGCGATCGCCCGCGCGGTCGGCGCCGACGGGGACTCGCTGGTGGCCCGGTACGACGAGATCCACGGCACCGAACCGGTGGTGCTGGCGACGGTGCCCTCGATCGACGCCCGGCGGATCCGTGCCGACCGCGGTCGGCCGAACTGGACGGCCGCGATGGTCGTGGCGATCCTCGCCGTGGTCGCACTGATCGGCTTCAACCTGGTCACCGGCAAGCGCGGCGCCGAGGTGACCGCCGGGTCGGCCAGCGTCCCGCTGCCCAGCGTCGCCGCCGCGATCTCCGCCTCGCCCTCGGCCAACCAGCCGCCCGCCCCGGCGCCCAGCGCAGCCCCGATCGCCGCCGCCCCGGCGGACAAGGTCACCGTCAAGGTGGTCGCCGACAGCGGCACCAGCTGGGTCTCCGCCTCGGACGGCGACGGCAAGTCGCTCTTCCAGGACGACCTGAGCCAGGGCGCCGACCAGACGTTCACCGACCCCAAGCAGATCAAACTGGTGATCGGCAACGCCGCCGCCGTGCACCTGTACGTCAACGGCAAGGATCTCGGTCCCGCGGGCAAGGACGGCCAGGTGGTGCACCTCACCTACACCCCGGGCGACCCGCAGACCGGTTGAGCCCCGGACCTGCAACGATCTTCGAATCGGGGCGTCGCGACCTCCGGGGGGAACGGCACCGGGGGGCGCGCGTTAATCTTGGCCCTATGCCTGAACGCCGTACTGTCGCCCTTGTCACGCTCGGATGCGCCCGCAACGAGGTGGACTCCGAGGAACTCGCCGGGCGACTGGAGGCCGATGGTTGGCTGCTGGTCGACGACGCAGCCGATGCCGATGTCGCCGTGGTGAACACCTGCGGCTTCGTGGAGGCCGCCAAGAAGGACTCCGTGGACGCCCTGCTGGAGGCCAACGACCTGAAGGGCCACGGCCGCACCCAGGCCGTCGTCGCGGTCGGCTGCATGGCCGAGCGCTACGGCAAGGAGCTCCAGGACGCGCTCCCGGAGGCCGACGCCGTCCTCGGTTTCGACGACTACGCCAACATCACCGACCGCCTGCAGACCATCCTCGCCGGCGGCCACCACGCCGCCCACCTGCCCCGCGACCGCCGCAAGCTGCTGCCGCTCACCCCGGTCGAGCGGCAGGCCGCCGCCGCCGACGTCGCCCTGCCGGGCCACGGCGCGCCGGAGGACCTCCCCGACGGCGTGGCCCCCGCCTCCGGCCCGCGCACCCTGCGCCGCCGCCTGGACGACAGCCCGGTGGCCTCGGTCAAGCTGGCCTCCGGCTGCGACCGCCGCTGCTCGTTCTGCGCGATCCCGGCCTTCCGCGGTTCGTTCATCTCCCGCCGCCCCTCCGACGTGCTGCACGAGTCCCAGTGGCTGGCCGAGCAGGACGTCCGCGAGGTCGTCCTGGTCAGCGAGAACAACACCTCGTACGGCAAGGACCTCGGCGACATCCGCCTGCTGGAGACGCTGCTGACCGAGATCGCGGCTGTCCCCGGCATCGAGCGGGTCCGGGTCAGCTACCTCCAGCCCGCCGAGATGCGGCCCGGGCTGATCGACGTGATGACCAGCACGCCCGGCGTCGTGCCGTACTTCGACCTCTCCTTCCAGCACTCGGCTCCGGCCGTGCTGCGCCGGATGCGCCGGTTCGGCAACACCGACCAGTTCCTGGACCTGCTGAAGACGATCCGGGACAAGGCGCCGCAGGCCGGTGCCCGGTCCAACTTCATCGTCGGCTTCCCCGGTGAGACCGAGGAGGACTTCGCCGAGCTGGAACGGTTCGTCACGCACGCGGGCCTGGACGCGATCGGCGTCTTCGGCTACTCGGACGAGGACGGCACCGAGGCCGCGACCTTCGACGGCAAGCTGCCCGAGGACGTGGTCTCCGACCGGCTCGCCAAGCTCTCCAAGCTGGCCGAGGAGCTGACCGCCCAGCGGGCCGAGCAGCGGGTCGGCTCCGAGGTCGAGGTGCTGGTCGAGTCGGTCGAGGACGGCGTGGTCGAGGGCCGCGCCGCCCACCAGGCGCCCGAGACGGACGGCCTGACCACCCTGACCGGTGCGCCGGACGCCGTGGTCGGCCAGTTCTACCGGGCCCGCGTGACGGGCTCCGAGGGCGTCGACCTGATCGCCGAGGCGATCGAGCTCTGCCGTCAGGCGGCGGCGGAATGACCGGCGGGCCGGGCAGCCCGGCAGCGGCCCGCCCGGCCCGGAACGGGGCTGCGCAGCCCGCCGAGCCGTCGCTCTGGAACATCGCCAACCTCCTGACGATGCTCCGCCTCGCGCTGGTGCCGGTCTTCGCCGTGCTGCTCTTCGCCGACGGCGGCCACGACCCCAAGTGGCGCTCGGCGGCCTGGGCGGCCTTCGCGATCGCGATGATCACCGACGTGTTCGACGGTGAGATCGCCCGGCGCAAGGGCCTGGTCACCGACTTCGGCAAGATCGCCGACCCGATCGCCGACAAGGCGATCATGGGCGCCGCGCTGATCGGCCTCTCGGTCCTGGGCGACCTGCCGTGGTGGGTCACCGGGGTGATCCTGGCCCGCGAGCTGGGTATCACCCTGATGCGGTTCTGGGTGATCCGCTACAGCGTGATCCCGGCCAGCCGCGGCGGGAAGATCAAGACCCTGACCCAGGGCATCGCGGTGGGCATGTACGTGCTGCCGCTGACGGGTTGGCTGGCCGACGGGCGCGCGGTGCTGATGGGCCTGGCGGTGCTGCTGACCGTCGCCACCGGCGCCGACTACGTGCGCCAGGCCGTCCGGCTGCGCCGGGAGGGGCTGGCGCGGGAGCGGGAGAGCGGATGACCGAGTACTACCCGTTGGCCGAGCAGGTGCACCAGGAGCTGCGCGCGCTCGGCGGCACGCTGGCGGTCGCCGAGTCGCTGACCGGCGGTCTGCTGGCCGCCCGGCTGGTGGAGGTCCCCGGTGCCTCGGTCACCTTCCGCGGCTCGGTCACGGCCTACGCCACCGAGCTCAAGGCCTCGCTGCTCGGCGTCGACGAGGGACTTCTCGAGGTGTACGGCCCGGTGCACCCGGTGGTGGCCCGGCAGATGGCCGAGGGCGTCCGGCGGCTGCTCGGCGCCACCTACGGCCTCTCCACCACCGGTGTGGCCGGTCCAGGGGCGCAGGACGGCATGCCGGCCGGCACAGTACACCTCGGGTTCGCCGGTCCGGGCGGAAGTGTCGTGAGATCGCCCCTGCTGTCGGGGGACCGTGCCACAATCCGACGGATGGCGGTGACCGGCGCCCTGGAGCTCTTCCTGGCCAGTGCCCTGATCGACGCGGGGCCGGACGGGCACCACGATCTTCCGTTGAACAGTCGCTGAACAGCTGGAATCCGCTGAAGGTGTGAGAACCGCGGGGCGGCTGGGAATAGACCAGGGAGTGCCGCGGTCCGGGGCGGGAACAAACAGGGGAGGGGGAAGACTTGCAGCCCAGAGTGAACACGACCATGGTCCCCGCACACGAAGCGGGCAAGGCGGTACGGTGGGGTCGTGACATCTCGATCCGCAGTCCGAGGAGGGAGCCACCGATGATCCTGCTCCGTCGCCTCTTGGGTGACGTGCTGCGTCGGCAGCGCCAGCGCCAGGGCCGCACACTTCGCGAGGTGTCGGCCGCCGCACGAGTCTCGCTCGGATATCTCTCCGAGGTCGAGCGCGGGCAGAAGGAGGCCTCCTCCGAGCTGCTCTCCGCGATCTGCGACGCACTCGACGTCCGGATGTCCGAGGTCATGCGAGAGGTGAGCGACGAACTGTCGCTGGCCGAGCTCGCTGCGATGGCCGCGCTCTCCGAGGGCGACCTGCTGCGTCCGGTGCTCGAACCGGTGCAACTCCCGGCCCCGAGCGACCGGATGAGTTCGATCACTCCGAAGGCCGCGGCCGTGGACGTCGTCGCAGCCTGACCTCGCCCTGATCGGGGGATCGAGAGAAGGAGTCGCGGGTGCGCGGTTCTGCCGACAGCGGGACCTCGGGCCGAATAGGCCCGGGCGTCTCAAGTCGTTCTTTAAGGCCAGCACAGGTTTCGGTTCTCCGTGGCCGCGTTTCGGGTGGGTTGCTGCGCTGGGCCCTCGCCGTTCCGCTGGGTGTGCTGTGCTGGTGGCTGCTGCTGACCGGCGGTCCGCCGCCGGGCCCCTTCGGTGCCGTGCTCGGGCTGCTCACGCTCGGCGGCTGGGGCCTCGGCGTGCTGCCGGTGCACTGCGACCGCCGGCTGACCGGCCCCCGGCGGCGGCTAACCGCGCAGCCGCAGACCGCGGGTGGTGGGGTGGAAACCGGCCCCCTCCAGGACGGTGCCCAGCGGTGAGGTGAGCGCCGGCTCGCCGTTCGCACGCTCCACCGTCACGCTGCTCAGCGCCCCCTGCCCGACCGCCTCGGCGAGGGCCCGCGCGGCCGCCGCCAGGATCTCCGGCTCCTCGGACCAGGCCAGCAGCGACTTGCCGCCGCGCTCCACGTAGAACACCAGCTCGCCGTCCACCAACACCACCAGGGCGCCCGCCTTGCGGCCCGGCCGGTGCGCGGTGGCCTGCTCCCCCGGCGGGTCGGGCCAGGGCAGCGCGCCGCCGTACGCGTTGGCCGGATCGGCCGCCGCCAGCAGCTGCACCGCGGGCTCCCGCCCCCGGTCGCGCTGCGGCTGCGTCCAGTCGGACGAGGACGAGGCCGTGCGTTCGAGCTGTCCGTGCACCGAGCGCAGCCGGTCGACCGCGCCGTCCATCGCGAACTGCGCGCCGCCCAGCCCCTCCACCAGGTACCCCCGGCGGGCCCGGCCGCGCTCCTCCAGGGCCGAGAGCACCCGGTAGACGGCGGCGAAACCACCCTGGATCCGCTCGGCCTGGACCGCGCCGCGGGTGAGCACGCCGTGCCGGTCGAGGAGCAGCTGCGCCTGGGCAGTGGCCCGCAGCGTCGGGTCTGCGGCGGGCTCGGCCAGCAGCGACCAGCGGCCGACCACCGTCGGATCGCCGGAGCGGGTGGCGGGGGTGCGGCCCAGCCCGCCGTACCGGCCGCGCGGGACGGCCCGCGGGGAGCGGTGCGCGGTGGAGCCGGCCGTCCGGCCCGAGCCGAGCAGGGCGCGCAGCGGGGCCAGCGTGTCGTTGCTGACGTACCCCGACCAGGTGAGATCCCAGAGCGCCGCGATGACCTCCGGCTCGGGGCTGGGCGCGACCCGCTCCATCAGCTGGCGGAAGAACAGGCCGTAGCCGCCCGCGAGGGCGTCCAGCAGGGCCTGGTGCAGCGGCGTAAGGGTGAGCGGGACGGGTTCGGGGCGCACCAGGTGCGCGGAGTCGGCCAGATGCAGGCTGACCCAGCCGTCCTTGCCCGGCAGCGCGCCGGCCCCGGACCAGCCGACCTCGCCTGCGGCCATCAGCTCGTCCAGCAGGCCGGGGCGGTAGTCCGTCAGCCGGGCGGGCAGGACCAGCTTCTCCAGGGCGGAGGCGGGCAGTGCGGCGCCCTGGAGCTGCTCGACCACCCGGAGCAGGCCGTCCGGGCCGCGCAGCCGGTGGCCGCCGAGGTGCTGCCACTGCGGGAGGAAGGCGGCCAGCGCGCGCGGCGGGACGGCCTCCACCTCCTGGCGCAGCGCGGCCAGCGAGCGGCGGCGCAGTCGGCGCAGCACGTCGGCGTCGCACCACTCGGCCTCGCCGCCGCCGCCCGCCTCGACCGGCCGGAACTCGCCCTGGACCAGCCGCCCGGCGGCGACCAGCCGCTGCAGCACGCCGGCGACCACGGCGCTGCCGAGCCCGAACCGGGCGGCGGCCTGCTGGGCCGTGAACGGACCGTGGGTGCGGGCGTGCCGGGCCAGCAGATCGCCGAGCGGGTCCTTGACCGGCTCGGTGAAGGCCTCGGGGATGCCGACCGGCAGCGGGGTGCCCAGGGCGTCGCTGAGCCGCCCGGCGTCCTCGATCGCCGCCCAGCGGTCCTGACCCGCGATCCTGACCTGCACCACCCGGCGGGCGGCCTGCAACCCGGTGCTCCAGGCGGGCTCGGCGCCGCGGACCGCCAGCTCCTCGCCGCTGAGCGGGCCCAGCAGGCGCAGCGCGTCGGCGACGCCCTCGGCGTCCTTGATCCGCCGCTCGGGGGTGAGCCGTTGCAGCTCGGCCTCCAGCTCGGCCAGCACCGCCGGGTCGATCAGCTCGCGCAGCTCGGCCTGGCCGAGCAGCTCGGCCAGCAGCCGGGAGTCCAGCGCCAGGGCGGCGGCGCGGCGCTCGGCGAGCGGGGAGTCGCCCTCGTAGAGGAACTGCGCGACGTAGCCGAAGAGCAGTGAGCGGGCGAAGGGGGAGGGCTCGGGGGTGGTGACCTCGACCAGGCGTACGGCGCGCGATTCGAGGTCGCGCATCAGCTCGACCAGGCCGGGGACGTCGAAGACGTCCTGGAGGCACTCCCGGACGGCCTCCAGGACGATCGGGAAGGACCCGAACTCGCTGGCCACCTCCAGCAGCTGGGAGGCCCGCTGGCGCTGCTGCCAGAGCGGGGTGCGCCGGCCCGGGCTGCGGCGCGGCAGCAGCAGGGCCCGGCCGGCGCACTCGCGGAACCGCGAGGCGAACAGGGCGGAGCCGCCGACCTGGTCGGTGACCAGCTGCTCGATCTCGGCCGGGTCGAAGAGCGCGGTGTCGGCGCCGACCGGCGCCTCGTCGGCCACCGGGGCGTTCGGGTCGGGGAAGTCGAGCAGGTCCATGTCCGGCAGGCGGAGCACGATGCCGTCGTCGCCGTGCATGACCTGCGGGTCCAGGCCGTGCCGCTCGCGCAGCCGGGCGCCGAGCGCGAGCGCCCAGGGGGCGTGCACCTGGGCGCCGAAGGGGGAGTGGATGACGATCCGCCAGTCGCCCAGCTCGTCGCGGAAGCGCTCCACCACGATCGTCCGGTCGTCGGGCAGGTGGCCGGCGGCCTGGCGCTGCTCGGCGAGGTAGGCGAGCAGGTTGTCGGCCGCCCAGTCGTCCAGACCGGCGGCGAGCAGCCGCTCGCGGGCGGCGGGCTCGGGCAGCGCGCCCAGCTCGCGGACGAAGGCCCCCAGCGCGCGGCCGAGCTCCAGCGGGCGGCCGAGCGAGTCGCCCTTCCAGAACGGCAGCCGGCCGGGCACGCCCGGGGCCGGGGTGACCATGACCTTGTCGTGGGTGATCTCCTGGATCCGCCAGGAGCTGGTGCCCAGGGTGAAGACGTCGCCCACCCGGGACTCGTAGACCATCTCCTCGTCCAGCTCTCCCACCCTTCCCCCACCCTTCTTGGGGTCCGAGCCGACGATGAAGACGCCGAACAGGCCTCGGTCGGGGATCGTGCCGCCGGAGGTGACGGCGAGCCGCTGGGCGCCGGGGCGGCCGGTGACCGTGCGGGCGACGCGGTCCCAGACCAGGCGCGGGCGCAGCTCGGCGAAGGCGTCCGAGGGGTAGCGGCCGGCCAGCATGTCGAGCACTGAGTCGAAGGCGGACTGCGGGAGGGCGGCGAACGGCGCGGCCCGGCGGACCAGGGCGAGCAGCTCGTCGACGTCCCAGGTGTCCAGCGCGGTGATCGCCACCAGCTGCTGGGCCAGCACGTCCAGCGGGTTGCGCGGGATCCGCAGCGCCTCGATCCGCCCGGCCCGCATCCGCTCGGTGACCACAGCGGACTGCACCAGGTCGGCCCGGAACTTGGGGAAGACCACGCCCGTGGAGACCGCGCCGACCTGGTGGCCGGCCCGGCCGACCCGCTGCAGGCCGGAGGCGACCGAGGGCGGCGACTCGACCTGGACGACCAGGTCGACCGCGCCCATGTCGATGCCCAGCTCCAGGCTGGAGGTGGCCACCACGGCGGGCAGCCGGCCGGCCTTCAGCTCCTCCTCCACCAGCGCGCGCTGCTCCTTGGAGACCGAGCCGTGGTGGGCCCGTGCCAGCACCGCCGGGGCGCCCTTGGCGACGCCGGACTCGGCCATCAGCTGGGCCGGGGCGTGCGATTCGGGCAGCGCGACGCCGGTGGCCCGCTCCTGGGCGATCTCGTTCAGCCGGTTGCACAGCCGCTCGGCCAGCCGCCGGGAGTTGGCGAAGACGATGGTCGAGCGGTGCGCCTGGACCAGGTCGACGATCCGCTCCTCGACGTGCGGCCAGATCGAGGCCTTCTGCGCCGGGTCGTCGGTCGCGGGGGAGGGCGAGAGCTCGGCCAGGTCGGCCACCGGCACGACCACGGACAGGTCGAAGCGCTTGGTCGACGGGGGCTGCACGACGGTCGCCCCGCGCCGGGGGCTCAGGAAGCGGGCCACCTCCTCGACCGGGCGGACGGTGGCGGACAGGCCGATCCGGCGGGCCGGGCGCTCCAGCAGCTCGTCCAGCCGCTCCAGGCTGAGCGCCACGTGGGCGCCGCGCTTGGTGCCGGCGACGGCGTGCACCTCGTCCAGGATCACCGTGTCCACGCCGCGCAGCGCCTCGCGGGAGGCGGAGGTGAGCAGCAGGAAGAGCGATTCGGGGGTGGTGATCAGGATGTCCGGCGGGTGGCTCTGGAAGCGCCGCCGGTCGGCCGCCGGGGTGTCGCCGGAGCGGATGCCGACCTGGATCTCGGGCTCGGGCTCGCCGAGCCGGACAGCGGCCTGGCGCAGGCCGACCAGCGGGGCGCGCAGATTGCGCTCGACGTCGACCGCGAGGGCCTTCAGCGGCGAGATGTAGAGCACCCGGCAGCGGCGGCGCGGATCGGCGGGCGGCGGGGTGGTGGCGAGCCGGTCCAGGGCGGAGAGGAAGGCGGCCAGCGTCTTGCCCGAGCCGGTGGGGGCGACCACCAGGACGTCGGCCTGCTGCCGGATGGCGGCCCAGGCGCCGGCCTGGGCGGTGGTCGGGCCGTCGAAGGCCGCGTCGAACCACGCCCTGGTGGCGGGGGCGAACCCGGCCAGGGGGTCGGTGGAGAGCTGCTGGTCCGCCATGCCCCCATGGTGCCGGGTGGCACTGACAGAGCGGGCCTGGACGCGGCTGTGCCGGTGCCTCCGGATGGCGGGCAAAGAGGGGGCAACTCACATAATCCGCTCATATGGTGATGATTCATGTTGCCAATGAGTGGAGGGCACACCATGGCAGAGGTGCGCATGGTGTCCCGCCGCTGCGGCGGACGCCGCTCCCTCCTGCTGCGCAGCTCGCCGGCGGTGCTGGCGCTGATGCTGCTGCTGGGCGGCGCGATGCCGTACGTCGCGGGGGTCGGGCGCTCCTTCCTCAGCTACCTGGTGCTGGCCGAGCGCGTGGACGCGCAGGGGACCGCGACCGCCGAGGACGAGGTCCGGTCGGCCGGCGGGCAGGTGGTCCAGGGCTACCCGCAGATCGGCGCCGTCCTCGCCTACGCCGCGGACGCGGCCTTCGCCGGGCGGCTGCGCGGCCGGCCGGGGATCGCCGCCGTCGGCGCCAGCCGGACGGCGCCGGTGCCCGGGCCGCCCGGGCCGCTCGGCGGCGCGGGGGACTTCCGGCACGGCGCGGCCGCGGACGCCGTCCAGGGGCTGGAGGCGGACGACACGCCGACGGTGCCCGACCCGGGGGAGCGCGAGGGCTGGAACCTCGCCATGATCGGCGCGCCGACCCGGCAGCGGACCCCGGTCGCCCTGCTCGGCACGGCCGCCGCCGACCGCCCGGGACCGGCGACGGCGGCGCTGCGCCGGGTCACCGTCGCGGTGCTGGACTCCGGGGTCGACGACACCCACCCGGACCTGCGCGAGGCCGTCAGCCCCGCCGACTCGGTCTCCTGCGCCGACGGACGCCCGGACGCCCGGTTCGGCGCCTGGCGCCCGGACCCGGGCGTCACCGAGAGCGGCCACGGGACGCACGTCGCGGGCATCATCGGCGCCGCCCGCGACGGGCGCGGTGTCACCGGGGTCGCACCCGGCGTGCGGATCGCGGCGGTGCGGCTGCTCGGGCCGCTCGGCCAGTACTACCCGGAGAACATCGTCTGCGGCCTGCTCTGGGCTGCCGACCACGGGTCCGTCGCGATCAACGACAGCTACTTCGCCGACCCGTGGAAGTACAACTGCCCCGAGGACCCGGACCAGGCCGCGCTGATCCTGGCGGTCGGCCGGGCGGTGGCCTACGCCCAGCAGCACGGCGCCCTGGTGGTGGCCTCGGCCGGCAACGACGGGCTGGACCTCACCGGGCCGCGCACCGACGAGCGCAGCCCCAACGACCGGCTCTCCGGTCCGGCGGAGAGCCGCCGGCTGGGCGCCGAGTGCATCCGGCTGCCCGGGGAGCTGCCCGGCGTGCTGGCGGTGAGCGCGGTGGACCGCAGCGGTGCCGTCGCCGCCTACTCCAACGTCGGCGAGGGCCGGATCGCCCTGGCGGCCCCGGGCGGCGACCCGGACGGCGGCCCGGGCGAGGCGATCGTCTCGGACTGGCCGGGCGGGCGGTTCGCCGCGCTGGCCGGCACCTCGATGAGCGCCGCCCACGTCACCGGCGCCATCGCGGTCGCGGCGGCCGCGCACCCGGGCTGGGGCCCGGACCAGCTGCGTGAGCTGCTGCTGAGCCAGGCCCGGGCGGACTGCCGCTCCGGTCCGCTGCCGGGCCGCTGCCAGGACCAGCGAGGCTACGGCGCCGGGATCGTGGCGCTGCCGCGCTGAGTGCGGGCTGCTGTGCAGTGGGCTGCTGGATACTGGAGCGCATGAGGCTGACCGAGTTCTGGCGACGGATGGACGAGCACTTCGGCACGGCGTACGCGGAGTCCTTCGCGCGCGACCACGTGATGACCGAGCTCGGCGGCCGGACGGTCCAGCAGGCGCTGGACGCGGGGTGGGAGGCCAAGGAGGTGTGGCGGGTGGTCTGCCAGGTGATGGGCGTCCCGGCGCTGCTGCGCTGACGCGAGCGCGCCCGATCGGTTGTGGACAACCGGGGTCGGGTGCGCGACGTGATTCGAACTAATGTTCCCTATACTGAATTCTCGGCGAGTTTTCCACAGGCTGAGCCGGTCCGGGGCCGATTGTCGGTGGCAGGCGCTAGCGTCGAGGACGATGAAGAGCACAGCACAGAAACCGAGGGTGGAAGCCATGGCAGGCACGGACCGCGACAAGGCACTTGAGAACGCGCTCGCCCAGATCGAGCGGCAGTTCGGCAAGGGCTCGGTGATGCGCCTGGGCGACCAGTCGCGCGCCCCGATCGACGTGATCCCGACCGGATCCACCGCACTGGACGTCGCCCTCGGTGTCGGCGGCCTGCCCCGCGGCCGGGTGGTCGAGATCTACGGCCCCGAGTCCTCCGGCAAGACGACCCTGACCCTGCACGCCGCCGCCAGTGCGCAGAAGCTCGGCGGGACGGTGGCCTTCATCGACGCGGAGCACGCGCTCGACCCGGAGTACGCCCGCAAGCTCGGCGTCGACACCGACGCCCTGCTGGTCTCCCAGCCGGACACCGGTGAGCAGGCGCTGGAGATCACCGACATGCTGATCCGCTCCGGCGCGGTCGACCTGATCATCATCGACTCGGTGGCCGCGCTGGTGCCGCGGGCCGAGATCGAGGGTGAGATGGGCGACTCGCACGTGGGTCTGCAGGCCCGTCTGATGAGCCAGGCGCTGCGGAAGATCGCCGGTGCGCTGAACCAGTCGAACACCACGGCGATCTTCATCAACCAGCTGCGCGAGAAGATCGGCGTCATGTTCGGCTCGCCGGAGACCACCACCGGTGGCCGCGCGCTGAAGTTCTACGCCTCGGTGCGCCTCGACATCCGCCGCATCGAGACCCTGAAGGACGGCACCGAGGCGGTCGGCAACCGCACCCGCGTGAAGGTCGTCAAGAACAAGGTCGCCGCGCCGTTCAAGCAGGCCGAGTTCGACATCCTCTACGGCCACGGCATCAGCTGGGAGGGCGGCCTGATCGACATGGGTGTCGAGCACGGCTTCATCCGCAAGGCCGGCGCCTGGTACACGTACGAGGGCGACCAGCTCGGCCAGGGCAAGGAGAACGCCCGCAACTTCCTGCGCGACAACCCGGCGCTGGCCGAGGAGATCGAGAAGAAGATCAAGACCAAGCTGGGGATCGGCGTCGACCCGAACGCCCCGGTCGAGGGCGCCCCCGAGGCGGTGGCGGAGGCGGACGGCGCGGCCAAGCCGATCACCGCCACGGCGGCCAAGGCCGCGCCCGCGAAGAAGGCAGCGGCGGCGGCCAAGGCCTGAGCAACTGATGAGGAGTGAATCGGGTCGCGCGGGCGGCGACGACCGCGCCCCGCAGGGCGGTGCGGACGGGTCGGGCGAGTGGGGGCCGCGCGACTGGTGTGCCAGCGGCGTCGGCGGTGAGAGCTTCGAGCTCGCCGCCGAGCCGGCCGTCGGCCTGCGTACGGGCGCCGGGGGGCGCCGGAGCGCGGCCGGGCCCGAGCACGGGGGCGAGCGCGACGCCGAGACCGGGGGCGGTGCGGAGCGCGCGGCCTGGGGTGAGGGCGCGGGTGGTCGCGGGCGACGGCGCGGGGGGCGCCGGGCGGGTCGCGGCCAGGGGGGCGCGGGTGACGGTGCCGAGCGCCGGTCCGGGGGGTTCGGTGCCACGCGCGGGGAGCGCTCGGCCGAACCTCCCGCCGATCCGGCGGCCCGGGCCCGGGACATCTGCCTGCGGCTGCTCACCGGCACCGCCAAGACCCGCAAGCAGCTCGCCGACGCGCTGCGCAAGCGGGAGATCCCGGACGAGGTGGCCGAGGAGGTGCTCGCCCGCTTCGAGGACGTCGGCCTGATCGACGACGCCGCGTTCGCCGCCGCCTGGGTCGAGTCCCGGCACGCCGGACGCGGGCTGGCCCGGCGGGCGCTGGCCCAGGAGCTGCACACCCGTGGAGTCGCCGCTCCGGTGGTCGAGGACGCGGTCGGCCGGCTCGACCCCGACGAGGAGACGGCCACCGCCCGGGCCCTGGTGGAGCGCAAGCTCCGGGCGACCGCCGGGCTGGACCGGCAGGTGCGGATGCGGCGCCTGGTCGGCATGCTGGCGCGCCGCGGCTACTCCGAGGGCCTGGCCTTCCGGGCGGTGCGGGAGGCGCTGGACGCGGAGGGTGAGTCGGCCGAGGAGCTGGAGGACTGGTCGCTCGGCGACCGGTAGTTCTGACCGCGGGTGCGAAAAACTGACGGTACGTATACCGGCGAGTCCTGATGATGACCTGTCAGTGACGGTCAAAGGTCAGGATTCGGTTACATCTTGACCGTTTCGTAACCCGCGCCTAGCCTCACAACCAGCGAGCGATCATTGGATGTGGGGCGGGATGAGGATCGCACTGAGTACCGGATCGCTGGGTCCCCTGCTGCTGGTCGGCCTGCTCTGCCTGCTGGCCGCCGGGTCGGGCCTGCTGGTCCGTCAGTACCGGGCCGGCTCGGCGCGGTTGCGGGCCGAGCTGGAACGCCGGGAGAAGCGGCTGGTCGAGCGGGAGGCCAGGCTCGACGCCGAACAGGCCCGGCTGCGCGCCGAGAGCGAGGAACTGACCTCCCGCTCGGGCGCGTTGGAGCGCACCCGGGTCGAGTTGGCGCAGACGCAGAGCGAGCGCCGCCGGGTGCTGGAGCTGACGGCCGGCCTGAGCGCCGAGCAGGCCCGCGCCGAACTGCTGCGCGCCGTCGAGGAGGAGGCCAAACGGGAGGCCGCCGTGACGGTGCGGGAGATCGAGCGGCAGGCCAAGCAGGAGGGGGAGGGCCGGGCCCGCGACATCATCGCCCACACGATCCAGCGCCTGGCCGGCGAGCAGACCGCGGAGTCCGTGGTCGCCGTCGTCGCGCTGCCCAACGACGACATCAAGGGCCGGATCATCGGGCGCGAGGGCCGCAACATCCGGGCCTTCGAGGCGGCCACCGGCGTCAACCTGATCGTCGACGACACCCCGGAGTCCGTCCAGCTCTCCTGCTTCGACCCGGTGCGCCGCGAGACGGCCCGGCTGACGCTGGACACGCTGGTGGCCGACGGCCGGATCCACCCGCAGCGGATCGAGGAGGTCCACGAGCGCAGCCGGGCCGAGATCGAGCGGCTCTGCGTGCGGGCCGGCGAGGACGCGCTGCTGGAGGTCCGCGTCACCGACATGCACCCCGAGCTGGTCCGTACCCTGGGCCGGCTGCGCTACCGGACCTCCTACGGGCAGAACGTGCTCGGCCACCTGGTGGAGTCCGCGCACATCGCCGGCATGATGGCGGCCGAACTGGGCGTCGACCCGGCGCTGGTGAAGCGCGCCACGCTGCTGCACGACATCGGCAAGGCGATGACCCACGAGGTGGAGGGCAGCCACGCGGCGATCGGCGCGGAGTTCGCCCGCCGGCACGGGGAGTCCGCGGAGGTGGTGCACGCGATCGAGGCGCACCACGGCGAGGTGGAGCCGCGCACGGTGGAGGCGGTGCTGACCCAGGCGGCCGACGCCTGCTCGGGCGGCCGGCCGGGGGCGCGGCGGGAGTCGCTGGAGGCGTACGTCCGGCGGCTGGAGCGGCTGGAGGAGATAGCCGCCGCGCACGAGGGGGTGGCGAAGGTCTTCGCGATGCAGGCGGGACGCGAGGTGCGGGTGATGGTGCAGCCCGAGGTGGTGGACGACCTGCGGGCGCAGGTGATCGCCCGGGAGGTGGCCAAGCAGGTGGCCGACGAGCTCACCTACCCCGGCCAGATCCGGATCACGGTGGTGCGGGAGAGCCGGGCGACCGAGTTCGCGCGCTGAGCCGGGCCGAGCCTTCAGGCTCGGCCCGGCTCAGCTCAGGCCGACTGCTCAGCGCTGGTGAGCGAGGCCGGCCCGCCGCGCGCGCGGTCGGCCAGCGCCTTGAGGTCCTCCGCCCGGCAGCCCTGGGTGATCCCGACCAGATGCCCGTCCGGCCGCACCAGCAGCACCGTGTGCGGGCTGGCCCCGGGGTAGTCCTCGGTGACCAGCACCTCGGCCGGCACCGGCAGCGCGGCCGCCACCTCGGCCAGCTGCGGCATCAGTCCGGCGCTCATCCAGCGCTCCGAGGACCAGACCGCCGTCCCGGGCGCGACCAGCAGCAGCAGGAAGGTGGCTCCGAGCCGGGAGTACAGCTGGTCGACGGCGCCCTCGGCGGTGACCACCGGGACGTCGGGGACCAGCACACCGGGCGCGGTGGCCGGCAGGTTCTCGGTCAGGGTGGTCGCCCGGGCCGGGCCGCGCGGGGTGTTGCGCTGCACCGGCAGGCCGGCCGGCACCCCGGAGGGCGCGCCGGGGTAGGCCGGCGCCCCACCGAACCGGCCGGTGCCGAGCAGGCCGTCCGCCAGCAGCGGCGCGTGCTTGCGGAACGAGCCGGTGAGCAGCGAGCGGCGGGTCTGCTGCCAGCCGCGCAGCGGCCGCAGCAGCGGCATCGCCTGGTCCACGGCGCGCAGCCGGGCCCCGACCGCGCCGCGCCGCTCCGCCTCGTAGCCGTCCAGCAGCGAGCCGCCGGGCTGCGGGCCGCCCGCGTGAAGGTGCCAGGCGACGGCGAGCCGCCAGGCGAGGTTGTCGGCGTCCCGCAGGCCGTCCGCGAGGTTCTGCATGCCCAGGGCGCCGTGCAGGTGCGCGGCGTCCCCGGCCAGGAAGCAGCGGCCGCTGCGGAACCGGGCGGCCAGCCGCTGCTGGGCGGTGTGGTCGGCCGCCGCGAGCAGGTCGTAGCGGGGGAGTTCGCCGCACCAGCCGGTCAAGGTGGATTTCACCCTTGTGAGCAGGGTGTCTCCGGTGACGATGCCGGGCCAGGTGGCATGCGGGTCCACCGGTTCGGTGGGTGCGGGCCGCCCGGGGGGCAGCCGCCAGTCCAGCCGCCACAGGCCGTCCGGCAGCGGGCGGGCGGAGGCCTCGCGGTCCCCGCGCCAGGGCGGTTCGCGGTGCAGCCGGGCTTCGCCGGCGAACGGCAGGTCGACCCGGACGGTGGCGATGGCGTGCCGGTCCACCGCGGGCCGGCCGGGGAAGCGGATCTTCAGCAGCTTGCGCACCGTGGAGCGGGCGCCGTCGCAGCCGACCAGGTGGCTGGCCCGCCACCAGGTGTCCGAGCCGTCCTGCGGGTGCCGGCTGCGCACGCTGACGCCGTCCTGGTCCTGGGTGAGCTCCTCCACGCGGGAGAGCGGCACCAGCTGGATCAGCGGCGTGGCGGTGACCGCGTCGCGCAGCCCGCGCTGCAGGCGGTGCTGCGGCAGGTGCAGCACCGGATGGTCCGCCAGGTCGAGCCGCAGCACCTCCTGCCGGCGCCGCCAGACGGTCAGCTGTTCCCAGCGTGCGGAGTCCGAGGCCGCCCGCAGATAGCCGAGCCGGGTCAGGAAGGCGATGCTCTCCGACCCGAGCACGGCGCTGCGCGGGCCCTCGGGGCAGACCCCGCTGCCCTGGTCCAGGACGATGCTCGGCACCTCGTGCCGGGCCAGTGCCAGCGCCAGCGCCAGGCCCACCGGCCCGGCCCCGACCACGATCACCGGGTCCATGAGCGGCCTTGCCGGTCGGCGTCGCGGCGGACCCCGGGGCCGGCCGAGGGCGATCCCGTGTCAGGTGGAGCGGGGGAGGTCCCGGGTGGTGTCACGAAGAGCAATGCAACAGATCACCTGGGTGTCCGTCAAGCAGGGGCCGGTGTGCGCCGGTTCGCGCCGCGGCGCCCGCGGGACTCGATCCACCGGGCCAGCGCCGTCAGCGCGAGGCAGAGCGCGATGTAGATCGGTGCGATCACCAGGACCACGGGGATGTAGGGGTAGCCCTGCGGCGTACTGGTGTTGCCCGCGATCAGCTTCCCCGCGTAGAGCAGTTCGGTGTAGGTGATCACGAAGCCCAGCGAGGTGTCCTTGAGGGTGACGACCAGCTGGCCGATCATCGCCGGCAGCATCGCCCGGACGGCCTGCGGCACCAGCACGGTGGCCATCACCTGGGTCTTGCGCAGCCCCAGCGCGTACGCCGCCTCGCTCTGGCCGCGCGGCACCGCGTTGACGCCGCTGCGGATGATCTCGGCCTGCACCGAGCCGTTGTACAGACCCAGGCCCAGCACCAGGGCCCACAGCGGCTGGGAGCTGAACACCGCCTGGTAGAGCGCGAAGATCATGATCAGCAGGGGCATCGCACGGAAGAACTCGACCACCGCGGAGGCCGCCCAGCGCACCGGCCGGTGGTCGGAGAGCCGCCCGGCCGCCAGCAGCGCGCCGAGCACCAGCGAGAGCAGCGCGGCGAGTCCGAAGGCCGTCAGGGTGTCCCGCACCCCGTTCAGGATCAGCTGCTGGACCGCGGTGTACTCGAAGGGGGCCCACATCTGCGCGCTGAACTGGCCGTGCTCGGCCAGCTGGGCGTAGACGTACCAGAGCAGCGCGGCGATGCCGGCTGCGCCGAGCACGCCGAAGGCCCGGTAGCGGGCCCTGGCGCGCGGGCCCGGGACGTCGTAGAGCACACTCGCGCGGGCGGTCATCGGGCCACCGCCGGGCGGTGTTCGAGCCGGCGGAAGGCCAGCCCGACCGCCGCGCTGATGCACAGGTAGGCGAGCGCGACCCAGAAGAAGAGGACGAAGATGGCGTAACCCCGTTCGGACAGTGTCTGCTGCACGCTGTACAGCTCGGCGACGTTGAAGGCGCCGGCGATCGCGGAGTTCCTCGGCAGTGCGATGAAGATGCTGCTCATCGGTCCGAGCACGGCCCGGCCCGCCTGCGGAAGGACGATCTGGACCAGGGTCTGACCGAAGGTCATGCCCAGGCTGCGGGCGGCCTCGGCCTGGCCCACCGGGACGGTGTTGATCCCGGAGCGGACCACCTCGCAGACGAAGCTCGCCGTGTAGCAGCCGAGCGCGAGCACCGCGCCGACGAAGGCCGAGAGGTGGACGTCCACCCGGGGCAGGCCGAAGGTCACCGCGAAGAAGAGCAGGGTCAGCGGGGTGTTGCGGAAGACGCCGACCCAGACGGTCGCGAAGCTCCGCAGCACCGGCACCGGCGAGACCCGGAAGGCGGCCAGCAGGGTCCCGAGGAGCAGGGCCAGCACGGCACTGGCCGCGCTCAGTTCGACGGTCCGCAGGAAGCCGTCGCGAAACAGCCCGAAGTTCCCGTCCTCGAACAGCATGCCCATCTCAGTAGCGTTCGAGGGCGGGCGGCTGCGGGGCGGCCGAGCCCGAGGTGCCCAGCGTCCGGTCGTAGGCGCTCTTCCAGTCGCCGTTGTCCTCGTGCGCCTTGAGCGCGTCGTCGATCGCGGCGCGCAGCACCTTGTCGTCCTTGTTCAGGCCGACGCCGTACTTCTCGGTGCTGAACGGCTTGCCGACCACCTTGAGTTGGGTGGCGTTCTGGGCCGCGTAGCCCTTGAGGATCGCGTCGTCGGTGGTGACCGCATCGACGTCCTTGGTGATCAGCTTGTCGACGCAACTCGAGTAGGAGCCGAAGGTGGTCACGTCGGCGCCGTAGGTCCTGATGGTGTCCACCGAGGTCGATCCGGTGACCGTGCAGACCTTGCGGCCCTTGGTCGACTCGGGCCCGGTGATGTCGGTGTTGTCCTTGCGCACCAGCAGGTCCTGGCCGGCGAGGTAGTACGGGCCGGCGAAGGAGACCTGGGCCTTGCGCTTGTCGTTGATGCTGTAGGTGCCGACGTAGTAGTCGATCTGGCCGCCGGCCAGCGCCGTCTCGCGGTTGGCCGAGTCGATGGTCTTCCACTCGATCTGGCTGTCCGAGAAGCCGAGGTCGGCGGCGACCATCCTGGCGATCTCGATGTCGAAGCCGTTGCGGGTGTTGGTGGTGATGTCCTCGAAGCCGAGGCCCGGCTGGTCGGCCTTGGCGCCGATGACCAGCTTGCCGCGCGCCTTGGCCGCGGCGAAGGTCGGCGAGCCGTCCAGCTTCGCGTCGGTCTTCACGGTGTAGCCGGTGCTCCGCGCGCTGTCCGCGCCGGTGGAGGGCGAGCCGCTCTTGCCGCAGGCGGCGGTGGCGGTGAGCGCCAGCAGGGCCAGGGCGGCTGCGGCGGGCCTGCGGGAGGGCATACGAACGGGCCTGCGAACGGGCATGGTGAAGTGGCTCCTAAGCCGGGAGGTTGCGGTCCGGCGCGTGCGGCCGGAGGGGAACGCCGAGCCGTGCTCAGGCGTGGATGTGCGGGGAGGTTGACGTGCTCAGTGGCGGAGGATCTTGGAGAGGAAGTCCTTGGCCCGGTCGCTGCGCGGATTGGTGAAGAACGCCTCGGGGGTGTTCTCCTCGACGATCCGGCCATCGGCCATGAACAGCACCCGGTTCGCGGCGGAGCGGGCGAAGCCCATCTCGTGGGTGACCACGACCATCGTCATGCCCTCGGCGGCGAGGCCGCGCATGACGTCCAGGACCTCGGTGATCATCTCCGGGTCGAGGGCGGAGGTGGGCTCGTCGAAGAGCAGCACCTTCGGGTCCATCGCCAGCGCGCGGGCGATCGCCACCCGCTGCTGCTGGCCGCCGGAGAGCTGGGCGGGGAACTTGTCCGCCTGCGCCGCCACCCCGACCCGGTCGAGCAGCGCATGGGCCTTGGCCTCGGCCGCCGCCCGATCGGTCCGGCGCACCTTGACCTGGGCGAGCACCACGTTCTCCAGCACGGTCTTGTGCGCGAAGAGGTTGAAGCTCTGGAACACCATGCCGACCTCGGCTCGCAGCCGGGCCAGCTCCCGCCCCTCGGCGGGCAGCGGCTCGCCGTCGATGGTGATCCGGCCGGCGTCGATCGTCTCCAGCCGGTTGATGGTGCGGCAGAGCGTCGACTTGCCCGAGCCGGACGGGCCGATGACGACCACGACCTCGCCCTGGCTGATCGTCAGATTGATGTCCTGGAGGACGTGCAGGGCGCCGAAGTGCTTGTTGACCCCGGTCAGCTCGACCAGGGCCTTGGGCCCGGAGTCCGCGGTCTCGGTCATGTCGCCCCTGCTCCCTGGTACGGCCGGCAGGAGCGACTCCCCCCGGGTCGGACTGGCACCGGGGGCTGATGAGCCGGCGGAGCCCGCAGCCCCCGGTGAGACGACCGTAGGCCGCCTGACGGTGCCACGTCAGCCTATCTGAGCGGAACTTGAGCATCACGAAAGAGACACACGCCCCCCATCGGAGCTTCTCGCCATCCAGGGGCTGGCCCGAGCGGCGACGGTGGGGGAGGATGAGCGCTTCGCCGACAGCCGAGGGCTGCCGGGAGGCGGTTTCCGAGCGGGAAGGTGTGGGATGCGGCTGCTCCTCGTCGAGGACGATGACCGGGTCGCGGCTGCGCTGGTCGCGGTGCTGAGCCGGCACGGCTTCCAGGTGCGGCACGCGCGCAGCGGGCACGAGGCGCTGGACGCCCTGGTGCCGGACGGCTCCGACCCCTACCGGGTGGTGCTGCTGGACCTCGGGCTGCCCGACCGGGACGGGTTCGAGGTGTGCAGCCGGATCCGGGCCGGCAGCGGTGTCCCGGTGATCATGGTCACCGCGCGGGCCGACATACGGTCCCGGATCCACGGGCTCAACCTCGGCGCGGACGACTACATCACCAAGCCCTACGACATGGGTGAGCTGCTCGCCCGGATCCACGCGGTGGCCCGGCGCTTCCAGCCCCCGGCCGCAGGCCAGGCCGAGCAGCCCGAGGCGGTCGGCGGCCTCGGCTCGCTGGAGTCCTGGGGCATCAGCATCGACCGCGAGCGCCGCCGGGTCAGCGTGGCCGGCCGCGACGTCGCCCTGACCCGCAAGGAGTTCGACCTGCTGGCCCTGCTCGCCCAGAGCCCGGGCGTGGTCTACCGCCGCGAGCAGATCTTCAGCGAGGTCTGGCAGAGCGGCTGGGAGGGCAACGGCCGGACCCTGGAGGTGCACATCGGTTCGCTGCGCACCAAGCTCGCGCTGCCCGGACTGGTCGAGGCGGTGCGCGGGGTCGGCTACCGGCTGATCCCGCAGTCGCCCTCGCAGTCCCCGTCGCAGCCCCCGGCGGGCTGATCCGGGCATGCGCACCCGCCTGCTGGGCATCCTGCTCGCCCTGATGGGCTGCGTCATGGCTGCCCTCGGAGTGCCGCTGGCCACCGTGATGGCGGCCGCGGAGCAGAGCCAGGTGGTGGTGGACCGGATGGACGACGCCACCCGGTTCGCCCAGGAGGTGCCCACCCAGGGCCTGCCCTCGCGCTCCGACTCCAGCCAGGACACCGCGTCCGGCGCCGCGCTGCCGGACGCCGCCCAGCTGCACGAGCTGCGGGCCGAGGTGCAGCGCTACCACGACCTCTACGGGGTGAAGATCGGCCTCTTCATGACCGACGGCAGCGTGCTGGCGATCGCCCCCGGCGACTGGAAGCGCCCCGACACCGGCGTCGGCGGCCGGGCGGTCCAGGAGGCCGCCGACGGGCGCCGCAGCCAGGACCCGCCGCAGGTCTGGCCGTGGACCCCGGACCGCACGCTGATCGTCGCCTCCCCGGTGATCCGGGACGGCGACGTGGTCGCGGTCGTCGTCACCGAGTCCCCCTCGGACGCCCTGCGGGTGCGGATCGAGCACCTCTGGATGCTGCTGGCCGCCGGCGAGGCCGTTGCCGTGATCGTCTCGGTGCTGTTCGCGGTGCGGCTCACCGAGTGGGTGCTGCGCCCGGTGCGGACCCTGGACCGGGCGGCCCACGACATCGCCACCGGCCAGATGAACGCCCGGGTGGCCGCGGCCGGCGGGCCGCCCGAGCTGCGCCGGCTGGCGCACTCGTTCAACGACATGGCCGACCACGTGGTGCTGGTCCTCGACCAGCAGCGGGCCTTCGTCGCGGACGCCTCGCACCAGCTGCGCAACCCGCTCGCGGCGCTGCTGCTGCGGGTCGAGCTGCTCGGCCTGGAGCTGCCCGAGCAGCACGAGGCGGATCTCGGCAGCGTGCGCGAGGAGGGGGTCCGGCTGGCCCGGGTGCTGGACGACCTGCTCGGTCTGGCGACCGCCGAGGGCACCCGGCCAGAGCCGGAGCCGGTCGACCTGACGGCGCTGGTGCTGGCCCGGGTGGACGCCTGGCAGCCGCTGGCCCGCCGGCGCGGCCTGGCCCTGACCTCGACGGCCCCGCCGTCGGCCCGCGGCTGGGCCGATCCGATCGGCTTCGGCAGCGCGCTGGACGCGGTGCTCGACAACGCTCTGAAGTTCGGACCGCCGGGCAGCGGGGTGACGCTGGTGGTGGAGGTGCGGGCGCAGGAGGTCGCGGTCACCGTGGCGGACTGCGGTCCCGGCCTCACCGAGGAGGAGCTGGCCCGGGTCGGCGACCGCTTCTGGCGCAGCCCCAGGCACCAGAACGTGGACGGCTCCGGCCTCGGGCTCTCGATCGCCCGGACCCTGCTGACGGCGGGCGGCGGCTCGCTGGAGTTCGCCGCGGTGCGGCCGACCGGGCTGGCCGTCACCTTCACCGTGCCGCGCGCCCTGCTGTAGCGGGCCTCAGGGTTTGGCGGAGCGGTAGTAGCGCTTGGCGCCGTCGTGCAGTTCCAGCGGGTCGGTGTAGACGGCGGTGCTGCGGTCCACCACCTGGGCGGCGTGCACCTGCTGGCCTATCGAGTCCCGGCTGTCGATCACCGCCTTGGTCACCGTCTCGACCAGCGAGGGGTCGACGTCGGCCCGGGTGATCAGCAGGTTGGGCACCGCCATCGTCAGCACCGGGGTGCCGAAGGGCTGGGCCTTCGGGTAGACATCGGCGGGCAGCACGGCGGCCCGGTACGCGCCGGTGTCGCCGCCCTCCTTGTGGAGCGCGTCGATCAGGTCGCCGAGCGGCACCAGCCGGATCGGGAACCGGTTGGACAGGTCGGTGAGCGCGCCGGTGGGCAGCCCGCCGGACCAGAAGAAGGCGTCGATCTTCCCTGACTGGAGCTCGTTCGCGGCGTCCTCCACCCCGAGCGGCTCGGCCGTGATCCCGGTGTCCGGATCGATCCCGGCGGCCGCCAGCAGCTGGTGGGTCACCAGGCTCACGCCGGACTTGGGCTGTCCGACGCCGACCCGCAGGCCCTTGAGCTGGGAGGCCTGGGTCACCGGGGAGTCGGCGGGGACGATCAGCTGGAGGTAGTCGTCGTAGAGCCGGGCGATCGCGCGCAGCCGGTCGCTGCCGGTCTCGTTGAAGTCGGCCACCGAGTCGGCGGTGGCGATGGCGAAGTCGTCGCGGCCCTGGGTGACCCGCTCCAGGTTGTCCACCGAGCCCTGCGAGCCGTCCAGTCGGAGCTGGATGCCGGGCATCTTGTCGTTCAGGTAGTGCCGCAGCAGCTGGCCGTACTTGTCGTAGACACCGCTCTGCACGCCGGTGGCGAAGCCGTACACGCCCTTGGGGTAGGAGGCCGTGCCGCCGCCGTCCAGCCACCAGCCGGCCAGCGCTCCGACCACCAGCAGGAGCGCCGCGGCCGCCCGCCAGAGCCGGTTGCGCGCGGCGGCGCGCATGCGTCCGGTGCTCGGTGTCATGGGGGGATCCTGCCAGGCGCGCGCGGGATCCGGGAGGGGGTGCCCCGGGGCAGCGCCCCTTCTGGGGCTGCCCGGGCTGCCCGTACCCTTGCTGTCGTGGGTATGGGAGAGAGCTTGCGAACTTACAAAGTCGTCACGTACGGCTGTCAGATGAACGTCCACGACTCCGAGCGGCTGTCCGGCCTGCTGGAGGACGCCGGATACGTGAAGGCCGACCAGGGCGGCGACCCCGACCTGGTGGTCTTCAACACCTGCGCGGTGCGCGAGAACGCCGACAACAAGCTGTACGGCAACCTCGGCCAGCTCGCCCCCGCCAAGGCCGCCAGGAAGGGCATGCAGATCGCCGTCGGCGGCTGCCTGGCCCAGAAGGACCGCGCGACCATCGTGCAGAAGGCGCCCTGGGTGGACGTCGTCTTCGGCACCCACAACATCGGTCACCTGCCCGCCCTGCTGGAGCGCGCCCGGATCGAGCAGCAGGCCCAGGTGGAGATCCTGGAGTCGCTGGAGACCTTCCCCTCCACGCTGCCCACCCGCCGCGAGTCGGCCTACGCCGCCTGGGTGGCGATCTCGGTCGGCTGCAACAACACCTGCACCTTCTGCATCGTCCCCGCGCTGCGCGGCAAGGAGGAGGACCGCCGCCCCGGCGACGTGCTCGCCGAGGTCGAGGCGCTGGTCGGCGAGGGCGTCATCGAGGTGACCCTGCTCGGCCAGAACGTCAACGCGTACGGCTCCGACCTGGGCGACCGCGAGGCCTTCTCCAAGCTGCTGCGGGCCTGTGGGCAGGTCGAGGGCCTGGAGCGGGTCCGCTTCACCTCGCCGCACCCGCGCGACTTCACCGACGACGTGATCGCGGCGATGGCCGAGACGCCGAACGTGATGCACCAGCTGCACATGCCGCTGCAGTCCGGCTCGGACACCGTGCTGCGGGCGATGAAGCGCTCGTACCGCCAGGAGCGCTTCCTCGGGATCATCGAGAAGGTGCGCGCCGCGATGCCGGACGCCGCGATCTCCACCGACATCATCGTCGGCTTCCCCGGCGAGACCGAGGAGGACTTCGAGCAGACCCTGCACGTGGTCCGGCAGGCCCGCTTCACCAATGCCTTCACCTTCCAGTACTCCAAGCGCCCCGGGACCCCGGCCGCCGAGATGGCGGACCAGATCCCGAAGGCCGTGGTGCAGGCCCGATACGAGCGGCTGATCGCCCTCCAGGAGGAGATCTCCTGGGAGGAGAACAAGAAGCAGGTCGGGCGGACCCTGGAGATCCTGGTCGCCGAGGGCGAGGGCAAGAAGGACAACCGGACCGACCGGCTCTCCGGCCGGGCGCCCGACAACCGGCTGGTGCACTTCGAGCGGCCGGCCGATCCGGTGCGCCCGGGGGACGTGGTCACCGTGGAGATCACCTACGCGGCCCCGCACCACCTGCTCGCCGAGGGCCCCACGCTCGCCGTCCGCCGCACCCGGGCGGGCGACGCCTGGGAGCGGCGCACGGCGGCGCCGGCGGCCAAGCCGGCAGGCGTCATGCTGGGCCTGCCGACCGTCGGTGTGCCGGTGCTGAGCGCCCCCGCCACCGAGGGCGCCTGCTGCAGCACGGACTGATCCGGGGGCCGCTCGCGGTTTAGAGTGATCGACATGCTGGTTGCCGCCGCCGTCTGCCCCTGTCCGCCGCTGCTGGTGCCCGAGGTCGCCTCGGGTGCCGCAGCCGAGCTCGACGCCCTGCGCGCGGCCTGCGCCGAGGCGGTCGCCGAGCTGCTGGCGGCCGGACCCGAACTGCTCGTGCTGGTCGGGTCCGGCGCCGAGGCCGAGGTGTGGACGGAGGGCGGGGCCGGCACGTTGCGCGGCTTCGGCGTCGACCTCGCCGTCCGGCTGCCCTCCGGCGGGGTCGACGGGCCGCCGCTGAGCCCGGCCCTGACCGTCGGCGCCTGGCTGCTGGACCAGGCCGGCGCCGCCCTGCCGACGCACGCCTGTGCGGTACCGGCCGACGCGCCCGTCGAGCGGCTGCTCGGACTGGGCAAGGGCCTGGCCGGCCTGGCGGACCGGGTCGGACTGCTGGTACTGGGCGACGGCAGCGCCTGCCGCACCGTCAAGGCCCCCGGCTACCTGGACGACCGGGCCGAGGCGTACGACGCGCAGGTCGCGCGGGCGCTGGGCGCGGCCGACACCGCCGCGCTGGCCGCCCTCGACCCCGCGCTCTCCGCCGCTCTGCTGGCCGAGGGCCGCGCGCCCTGGCAGGTGCTGGCCGGGGCCGCGCAGGACGCCGGGCTCGGCGGCCGGCTGCGCTATGAGGACGCGCCGTACGGGGTCGGCTACTTCGTGGCCACCTGGAGCTGACGACGCGGCGGGGTCGGAGAGCGTGCTCTCCGGCCCCGCCGCGTTCGGACGTCAGGACTGCGGGGTGTCGCCCTGCTCGGGCCGGTCCGGCTTCTCGGCGAAGTCGTCGACCACGCCCTTGGCCTTCTCCGTGCCGCTGGCGATCTTGTCGCTGTACTTGCCCTTGGTGGCCTTGTCGATCGCCTCGCCGGCCTTGTCGACCACCTCGTCGATCTTCTCGACGTGCTGACCGGCCAGGTGGCTGGCCTTCTCCTTGAGCTCCTCGGCCTTGCCCTTGAGGTTGTCCATCACGCCCATGGCTTCGTCTCCTGTGTCGGGCCGCTCGGGTCGGCTCTCCTGGTGGCTGTGCTCGGCCGTTACCCGGACCTGCGCCGCCGCGAGCTCCGCGGGCGCGGCGGAGAGCAGCTCGGCGGCGTCCGACGGGCTGTCGGACGGGACCGCGACGATCAGTTCGTCCCGCTCCGCCGGCACCTCGTCGTCCGCCACCGCACCACTCTGCGCCGCGTCCGCGGCTTCGAGCACGACATCGGCGTCCGGGGCGGTCCGGGCGGCCGGGACGCCGTGCAGCGACTGCTGCTCCTCGTCGCCGGCGGGCTCCTGCTCGGTCCGGTCCTGCGGGTCCAGGACGGCGATCGCGCCGCCCGCCTGGTCCTCGATGGCCCGTACCCCGGATCCACGGCGGCGGAACCAGCTCAAAACACTCATATCTTCTCCCAACCTACGCGGTCTGCGGCGGTCCCGGCCGGTTCTGCGGCGAGCCGGTGCAGGGTGCCGCCCACCCGGCCAACGAGCGGGTCGGTGGCCGGTCACGTCCCCCGTTCGGGTCGGCGCCGTCCTTTTGCGAGACTGGGCGGGTGAGCAGCTCTCTTTCCCCCCTCCCGGTGGTCTCGGTGGTCGGTGCGACCGCGGCCGGCAAGTCCGACCTGGCCGTCGCCCTGGCGCGGGCGCTCGGCGGCGAAGTGATCAACACCGACTCGATGCAGCTCTACCGGGGCATGGACATCGGCACCGCCAAGCTCACCACCGCCGAGCGCGGCGGCATCCCGCACCACCTGCTGGACGTCTGGGAGGTGACCGAGGCCGCGAGCGTCGCCGAGTACCAGCGCCTGGCCCGGGCCGAGATCGACCGGCTGCTGGCGGCCGGGCGCACGCCGGTGCTGGTCGGCGGCTCGGGCCTGTACGTCCGCGCGGCGATCGACGAGATGGAGTTCCCGGGCACCGATCCGGCCGTCCGTGCCCGGCTGGAGGACGAGCTGGCCGCCGAGGGCCCGGCCGTCCTGCACGCCCGACTGGCCGCGCTCGACCCGGCCGCCGCGGCCGCCATCCTGACCAGTAACGGGCGGCGGATCGTCCGGGCGCTGGAGGTCATCGAGATCACCGGCCGGCCGTTCACCGCGAGCCTGCCCAGCAACACGGCGGTCTACCGGGCGGTCCAGATCGGGGTGGCCGTGCCGCGGCCCGAACTCGACGCCCGGATCGCGCTGCGGGTCGACCGGATGTGGGAGGCGGGTCTGCTGGACGAGGTCCGCGCGCTGGAATCGGCCGGACTGCGCGAGGGCCTGACGGCCAGTAGGGCGCTCGGTTACCAGCAGGTGCTCGCGCACTTCGCGGGCGAGTGCACCGACTGGGCGGCGCGCGAGGAGACCGTGCGCGCCACCAAGCGGTTCGCACGCCGTCAGGAGTCCTGGTTCCGCCGGGACGACCGGATCCACTGGCTCGCCAGGCCCGCCGGAGCGGACCCCGCCGACCTGCTGGAACGCTCGCTGGAACTGATCGGCGCGGCATCCTGAGCCGGCGTCCGGCCGGTTCCGGCGACCGGATCCGGCCATCCGCCGGTGCACCTGCTCACGCGTCTGCAGGTGCACGGCGAGGCGGGTGTTACAGGCGGATCACGTCCTGGCCACGGATCATCCGGTGACCCGCGCTACGCGCTGTGAGCGAGCCGAGACATGCCATTATCGAACCCAAGAGGGGCCAGTCGCGCGGGCCGGTCCCGCCGTTCGAGAGTTCGTACTCGCGTCGAACTGTCAGGGGAGGCCGCGTGTCCACGGGTCCCGGCCCTGAAACCGAGCAGTTCCGCCTCGCTGCGGACGAACCCTTCGTGCTGCCCTCGCCCGAGCTGCTGCTCGCCGCGGACCCCGACGCACCGCGCGGTCTGCCGGACGACTCCCCGCTGCTCGAACGGGAGATCCGCCCGCGCCGCCGGCTGCGCTGGTGGCAGATCCTGCCGATAGCAGTGATCGGCATCGTCGGCTCGCTGATGTTCGCCTTCCCGTTGGCCTTCGGTTCGGGCAGCGGCGCCGCCATGGTCGCGATGCTCGGCCTGCTGCTCACCGCCGCCTCGCTCGGCTGGGGCGCGATGGCGGCCAGACGCGCCGGCTACGCCTGGCCCGGGCTGCCCCGCCGGGGCTCCGGTCGGCGCGCGAGCTGGCGGTCCATCGTGGTCTACACCCTGATCGTCTGCGCGGCACTCGCGCTGGCCGTCTGGCGCGTCGTCCACCTGCGCGGCTGACGCCGCCCCGCGGCCGGTCAGTACCATCGGCAGGGTGAGCGAAACCACTCAGCGACCCAGCGGCCTCCCCTTCCTCAAGGGACACGGCACCGAGAACGACTTCGTGATCCTCCCCGACCCGGACGGCCTGCTCGACCTGGGTCCCGAGGAGGTGGCCCGGCTCTGCGACCGGCGGGCCGGCCTCGGCGGGGACGGCCTGCTGCGGGTGGTCCGCGCGGCCAAGGACGAGGCCTCGGTGGCCCTGGCCGACCAGGCCGAATGGTTCATGGACTACCGCAACTCCGACGGCAGCATCGCCGAGATGTGCGGCAACGGCGTCCGGGTCTTCGCCCGCTACCTGGTGCACGCCGGACTGGCCGAGCCGGGTCCGATCGCGGTGGCCACCCGGGCCGGCCTGCGCCGGGCGCTGGTCGCCGAGGACGGGCCGGACGGCGCGCCCGGCGAGATCACCGTGGAGATGGGCCGCGTCGCGCTGCCCGGCCCGGACGGCATCGAGGTGACGGTGGGGGAGCGGCACTGGCCGGCCCGCAACGTCAACATGGGCAATCCGCACGCGGTCGCCTTCGTCGCGGACCTCGCCGAGGCCGGCAGCCTGTTCGACGCGCCGCTGGTCGCCCCGGAGGGGGTCTACCCGCAGGGCGTCAACGTCGAGTTCGTGGTCGACCGCGGCGAGCGGCACGTGGCGATGCGGGTGCACGAGCGCGGCTCCGGCGAGACCCGTTCCTGCGGGACCGGCGCCTGCGCGGTGGCCGTCGCCGCGGCCCGCCGGGACGGCGTCGACCCGGCGGTCACCGGACAGCCCGTCAGCTACACGGTCGACCTGCCCGGCGGGCGCCTGGTGATCACCGAGCACCCGGACGGCCGAGTCGAGATGACCGGGCCCGCGGTGATCGTGGCGAGCGGTACCTTCGACCCGACCTGGCTGTAAGGGAGACCCTTTACCCCGTTCCGCGGGGCTGCGAATCCGCCCGTTCGGGTGATCCGGATGACAGACCGGAAGCGCAGCCTCGCGGAACGTGTTGTCCTCGGTAGCATGGACCACCGGGGCAGTCGTCGCTCCGGTGCCCGCTGCCGGAGGTTGCCATGACCGTCGAGACCGGCCGGCCACAGACCGGCCAGCCCACCCCGCCCGCGCCCCCGCAGACCAGACGCCGCCTCGGCCGTGCCGCACTCGGCCGGGCCGGGCGCGCGGCCCTGCTCGCCACCGGCCGCCCGCCGGTGCCGGACGCCATCGAGCCGATCGTCCAGGCGCACCGCCGCCACCATCCGCAGGCCGACCTCGCGTTGCTCAGCCGCGCCTACCGGACGGCCGAGGCCAGCCACCGCGGCCAGAAGCGCAAGAGCGGCGAGCCGTTCATCACGCACCCGCTGGCCGTCACCATGATCCTGGCTCAGCTCGGCGCCGAGACCACCACCCTGGTCGCCTCGCTCCTGCACGACACCGTGGAGGACACCGAGGTGACGCTCGATCAGGTCGCCGCCCACTTCGGCCCCGAGGTGGCCTATCTGGTCGACGGCGTCACCAAGTTGGAGAAGGTGGACTTCGGCGCGGCGGCCGAGGCGGAGACCTTCCGCAAGATGCTGGTCGCCACCGGCGACGACGTCCGGGTCATGGTGATCAAACTCGCCGACCGGCTGCACAACATGCGGACGATCCGTCACATGAAGCCCGCCAGCCAGGTCCGGATCGCCAAGGTCACCCGTGACGTGCTGATCCCGCTGGCCGAGCGGCTGGGCATCCAGGTGGTCAAGACCGAGCTCGAGGACATCGTCTTCGCCACCCTGCACCCCGAGGAGTACGCCCGCACCCGTGCGCTGGTGGCCGGCCACGAGGCGGAACAGGACGAGCTGCTCCCCCCGTTCGCCCTCGCGCTGCGCCGTCAGCTGGCCGAGGCCGGGGTGGCGGCCGAGGTCACCGTCCGGCCGCGGCACTGCGTGTCGGTGCACCGGATGCTGCTCAAGCGCGGCGCCGCCACCGGTCCGTCGCCGGCGCACCCGGCGGACTTCGCCCGGCTGCTGGTGGTGGTCGAGGAGAACGCCGACTGCTACGCCGTCCTCGGCGAGTTGCACACCTGCTGGACCCCGCTGCCCGGCGAGTTCACCGACTTCGTGGCGGCACCCAAGTTCAACCTCTACCAGTCGCTGCACACGGCGGTCTCGGTCGACGGCGCCGCGGTCGAGGTGCTGGTCCGCACCCCGCAGATGCACCGGGTCGCCGAGTTCGGCGTGGTCGCGCTCGGCAGCCCGCAGGCGTCGGGTTTCGAGCAACCGGGCGGTGAGGGGGACGAGCTGGACGGCACCGACCCGGCCAGGCCGGGCTGGCTCAGCCGCCTGCTGGAGTGGCAGCAGGAGACGCCCGACCCGGACGCCTTCTGGTCCACCCTGACCGCCGACCTCTCCGGCGACCGGGAGATCACCGCCGTCACCGAGGAGGGCGACACCGTCGTGCTGCCGGCCGGGGCCAGCTGCGTGGACGCGGCGTACCAGCTCGGCGAGCAGATCGGCCACCGCTGTATCGGCGCGCGGGTCAACGGCCGGCTGGTCGCGCTCTCCACGCCGCTGGGCGACGGGGACGTGGTGGGCATCCTCACCGAGGCGGTGCACCCGCCGGGGGAGGGCGAGCCCTCCGGGCCGAGCCCGCAGTGGCTGGAGCACGCGCGCACGGCGGGGGCCCGGATCGCCATCGAACGCTGGCTCGCCGAGCACCCCGCGCACGCCGACGAGGCATCCGAGCCCTTGGAGCCGTCGGCACCGCCCGCTGCCCCCGCTCAGGAGCCGGGCCGGGTGCCGGGCGGGCGGTCGCGCCCGGTGCTCGTCCCCGGGCACCCGCGGGCGGCCGTCCGGCTGGCGCGCTGCTGCACCCCGGTTCCACCGGACCAGGTCACCGGTTTCGAGATCCGCGGCGGCTCGATCGCCGTGCACCGGGCCGACTGCCCTACCGGAGAGCGGATGCGCACGTCCGGGCGCGGGCCCGTCCAGCTCGGCTGGGCCCCCGGCGCCGGTGCGCCGACCGACCGGCCGGTGACCTACCGGGTCACCCTGCAGGCCGAGGCGCTGAACCGGCCCCGGCTGCTGGCCGACCTGACCGCCGCGATGTCCGCCACCGGCCTGGACATCGTCTCGGCGGTGGTCGAGCCGCCGCAGGAGCTGCGGGTCCGCCACACCTACACCGTCGAGCTGCCGGACGCCCAGACGCTGCCGGTGGTGATGCGCGCCATGCTCCGGGTCTCCGGCGTCTACGACGTGCGCCGCCCCGGGCTCGAGGAGGCGCCCAGGCCGCCGCGGCTGCGCCCGCACAGTCGCGGCACGGTGGTAAATACTGGTGACCAGGCCGCACCGCCCGTGCGACCATCGTGGGGAATTCACGGTGACCCCGCCGCGTTCTCAGGGACGAGTGGGGCACCGGACGCCCACCACCAGTAGCCAGCTAAGGACACGATGACCTCCACGTTCGACACCCGCGACGAATCCAGCGAGTCCGCCGGCCGCAGTTCCCGCCGACCCGCTGACCTCCGGGCCGATGCCCTGATGGACGAGGACCTTGCGGCGATCGACGAGGACTTCGGCCACAGCTACGACGGCGACCAGTACGACCGCAGCGACCGCGCCTCGCTGCGCCGCGTCGCCGGCCTGTCCACCGAGCTCCAGGACGTCACCGAGGTCGAGTACCGCCAGCTGCGCCTGGAGCGCGTGGTGCTGGTCGGCGTCTGGACGGACGGCAGCGTCCAGGAGGCGGAGAACTCGCTCGCCGAGCTCGCCGCCCTCGCCGAGACGGCCGGTTCCGAGGTGCTCGACGGCGTGATCCAGCGCCGCGACAAGCCCGACGCCGCCACCTACATCGGCTCCGGCAAGGCCAAGGAGCTGCGCGACATCGTCGCGAGCACCGGCGCCGACACCGTGGTCTGCGACGGTGAGCTCACCCCGGGCCAGCTGATCCACCTGGAGGACGTGGTCAAGGTCAAGGTCGTCGACCGGACGGCCCTGATCCTGGACATCTTCGCCCAGCACGCCAAGTCCCGAGAGGGCAAGGCGCAGGTCTCGCTCGCCCAGATGCAGTACATGCTGCCGCGCCTGCGCGGCTGGGGTGCCTCGCTCTCCCGTCAGATGGGTGGTGGCGGCGGCTCCTCGGCCGGCGGTGGCGGCGGTATGGCCACCCGTGGTCCGGGTGAGACCAAGATCGAGACCGACCGGCGCCGGATCCGCGAGAAGATGGCGAAGCTCCGCCGGGAGATCGCCGACATGAAGAAGGGCCGGGACACCAAGCGCCAGGAGCGCAAGCGCCACCAGGTTCCCTCGGTCGCGATCGCCGGCTACACCAACGCCGGCAAGTCCTCGCTGCTCAACCGCCTCACCGGCGCCGGCGTCCTGGTGGAGAACTCGCTGTTCGCCACCCTGGACCCGACCGTCCGCCGCGCGCAGACCCCGGGCGGGCGGCTCTACACGCTGGCCGACACGGTGGGCTTCGTCCGGCACCTGCCGCACCATCTGGTCGAGGCCTTCCGCTCGACCATGGAGGAGGTCGCGGACGCCGACCTCATCCTGCACGTGGTGGACGGCTCGCACCCCGAGCCGGAGACCCAGCTGGCGGCGGTCCGCGAGGTGATCGTCTCGGTCGACGCGCAGCACGTGCCGGAGATCGTGGTCATCAACAAGGCAGACGCCGCCGACCCGCACGTGCTGCAGCGCCTGCTGCGCCGCGAGCCGCACGCGATCGTGGTCTCCGCCCGTACCGGTCTGGGCATGGACGAGCTGCTCAAGCTGATCGACGACGAGCTGCCGCGGCCCGCTGTCGAGGTGCACGCGCTGGTCCCCTACACCCGCGGTGACCTGGTCTCCCGGGTGCACGCCGAGGGTGAGCTGCTGGAGACCGAGCACACCGGCGACGGCACGCTGCTGCGCGCCAAGGTGGCCGCCGAGCTGGCCGCCGAGCTGGAGCGCTACGCGGTGGCCGTCCAGCGCTGATCATCCGTACGCCGAAGGACCCCGGTCACGAGACCGGGGTCCTTCGGCGTACGCGGCGGCGTCAGGCCAGCGTCAGGCCAGGTGGGTCATGAAGTCGAACATCTGCGCCGCCTGGTCGTCCAGCGCCGGACCGGCCAGCCAGGACGCCGGGGTCGGGCCGATCGAGGTGTTGCTGACCAGGGCGGGCCTGCCGTCCGGGCCGGTGGCCAGCCAGCCGCCGCCGCTGGCGCCGCCGGTCATCGCGCAGCCGATGGTCAGCATGGTCGGCCGGGTCGGGTCGTAGGAGAGCCGGGAGGCCCGGGCGCTGGTGCAGTGCTCCAGCTCCTGGCCGTCGAACGGCGGGCCGGCCGGGAAGCCGTAGGCGGTCACTGCGCCGATCCGATCGCGCGGGGCGTTGAACCAGATCGGGACCGAGCCGCCGACGGCCTGCTCGAGGGACTCGCCCGGCAGGTCCGGGTCGGTCACCCGGATGATCCCGGAGTCGTACTGGTTGACGGCGCCGCCGCTGTCGTCGCTGCCCTCCGCCATCCACTGCGGGGCCACCGTCGCGTAGTTCGCCCACCAGCGGCCGTCGGGGGCGACCTGCGCCAGGGGCGCCGACCGGCCGCCGCTGGCCGCGCCGGAGTCGTTGTAGGCGGGGATGAAGGCGATGTTCTTCAGCCAGTCGCCGCCCTTGCCGCCGTGCAGGCAGTGGCCGGCGGTCCACACCAGGTTGCTCCTGCCGGGATGCTGCGGGTCGGAGACCACCGTGCCCGAGCAGACGTAGGTGCCCTGCGGGCTCTTCGCGACGATCCTGCCGAAGACCGCGAGCGGGGCGGGGTACGGGTGCTGCTCGGCCAGCGCCGGGGCGGCGGGCGGCAGCGGGTCGTTCTGGTCGTCAGCCGACTTGCTGGGGGTTGGCGCCGGAGCGGGCGAGGGCGCGGGCGCCTTCAGGGCGTCGGGCGACCACAGGTCCTTCGCGATCTGGTTGGTGAAGGCGTGCTGGTGCGCCCAGGCGGCCCAGTCCGCCGACTTCCAGTTCTTCAGGTTCCGTAGCGCGCCGGTCAGCCCGTGCCCGGGCTGCGGGCCCGGCGCGGGATCCGATCCGCACCCGGCGGTGGCGAGGATCAGCGCGGTGGCCAGCGCGGCCGCCGCCGGGATTCGGCGGGAGGTGCGGTGTGCCATGGGTCCGGTCTCCCTGCTGGTGGTGCCGGTGGCCCCGGGCGGGGCCACCGGCTGGGGGTCAGCCCTTCTTGGAGATGTAGTCGAAGGCGCTGGAGGCGACGTCGTCCAGGTACGGGCCGGCCAGCCAGGCGGGGTTGTCCGCCGGGCCGATCGAGGTGTTGCTGACCAGGTAGGCCTTGCCGTTGTAGACCGCGAACCAGCCGCCGCCGCTGGACCCGCCGGTCATCGTGCAGCCGATGGTGTACATCGCCGGACGGGTCGAGTCGAAGGACAGCTTGCTCGGCTTGCCGCCGTTGCACTGCTCCATCTCCGCGCCGTCGAAGGGCGGGGCGGCCGGGTAGCCGATCGCGCTCAGCGAGAGCTGGTCGCGCGGCGCGTTGAAGAGGACCGGGACGGAACCGCCGACGGTCTCCTCCAGCGACTTGGTGCCGCCGTCGGGGTTGCCCACCTTGATGATGCCGAAGTCGTACTGGCTGGCGGGGCCGCCGCTCTCGGTGCCCTCGGACGTCCACTGCGGCGAGCTGATCGCGCTCAGGCCGGGCCACATGCCGAGCGGGGCGAACTTGTCAGGGGTCGACGTCTTGCCCTTGCTGACGGCGCCGGTGCTGTTGAACTCGGGGATGAACGTGACGTTCCGGGCGGGCGAGCCGTCCTTGCCGCCGTCCACGCAGTGGCCCGCGGTCCACACCAGGTTGCTCTTGCCGGGGTGCGCGGGGTCGGAGACCACCGTGCCGGAGCACACGTAGTGCTTGCCGTCCGACTTGTCGAAGAAGATCTTCCCGTCCACCGCGTTCTTCACGCTGTACGGGTGGGGCACGGCGGTGGCCGGAATCGCGCTCGGCAGCGGGTCGTTGCTGCCGGCGCCCGGGTCGGTCGGCGGCTGGGTGGGGGCGACCGGGGCCGCGGGCTTGGCCTGGAGCATCTTCTGGAAGTCCCAGAAGCCCTTCGCAGCCGGGGTGATCACGTGCTGCTTGGCCCAGTTGTCCCAGTCGCCGGCCTTCCACTTCTTCAGGTCGGCCAGGCTGGGCAGCCCGGCCGGCAGGCCCCCCTTGGCGGAGGGGACGGCCGAACTCGGGGCCGGTGCACTGCTCGGCGGCGGGTTCGGGGTGTCGTCCGGACCGCACGCGGTGACCCCGAGCAGGGTCAGGACGGTGACCGCCCCGGCGGCCGCGGCACGCCCGCCGCGGCGCGCGGCGGTGCGGCCTGACGTCGGACGATCGTTGTTCGGGTGTGCTGACATACCTTCGGTTCCCCCATGGGATTTCACTCGGACGGCTGACGAGCCGCCATCGGGCATCAGGGAGTCTCCCATCCGCGGGGGAGGACGGCGCATACCACCCCCTGGTTGCCGGGGCTGACGGAAAGTCACCGTTCTGTGATCGGCCGACCATCGACGCGCTGACGCGGCCGTGATCCCCGGGCCGTTCTCTCGTTAGACCAAGTGGATGTCCCCGCAAGGGCGCGAGCCCCCCGCATCCGCAGTCCGACGCGTCGCAAGGAGCAGCCTTGAGCACCGCCCTGACCGGAGCCCCGGCCACCGTCCCCCGCCAGCTGGACCACTCCGCCGAGTCGGACCCGCTGCTCCACCAGGACCCCGCGGTCGCCGCCGGACAGGCCGCGGTCGAGGCCCTGCTGCGCTGCTGGACCCGGGAGACCGGGGCCGTGCCGGACCCGGACGGCGTGCTGCGGATCCCCGTCCTGGGCGGAGCCGCGCGACTGCTGGCGGACGTCCGGCACTGGTCGCTCTGCGGCTGGCACCGCTTCGGACCGGCTGTGCTGGCACCGGGGCAGGCGGAGAGCGGCGTTGCGGTGGACGCGGTCACCGCGGCCGCGCTGCTGGCCCGTTCGGCCGGCGAGCACCCGGACCCGGAGCAGGTCGCCGACCTCGCCGGACGGGTCGCCGACTCGGTGCGGCGCACCGCCGACATCCTGCTGCACCGGCGCGAACACCCGGGTGCTGGAGGGGAGTCGGCCTTCCTGAGGGCCGAGCAGTCGCTGCTGCTCGGCCACCCGCTGCACCCCACCCCCAAGAGCCGCGACGGCCTCGGCCCGGCCCAGAGCGCCGCCTACTCGCCCGAACTGCGCGGCTCCTTCGCGATGCACTGGTTCGCCGTCGACCGCGAACTGCTGGCCTCCGGCTCGGCGCTGGAGAGCGACGCCGCCCGGCTCACCGCGGACCTGCTCGGCGCCCCCGGCCTGCTGCCGCCCGGCACCGCCGCGCTGCCGCTGCACCCCTGGCAGGCCCGCGAGTTGGCGCTGCGTCCGCAGATCGCCCGGCTGCTGGACGACGGGCTGCTGCACGACCTCGGCGCGCACGGTGAGCCGTGGCACCCGACGTCCTCGGTCCGGACCGTGTTCCGCCCCGGGACACCGTGGATGCTCAAGCTCTCGCTCGGCCTGCGGATCACCAACTCCCGCCGGGAGAACCTGCGCAAGGAGCTGCACCGCGGCGTGGAGGTGCACCGGCTGCTGGAGGCCGGCCTGGGGGCCGAGTGGCGGGCCGCCCACCCCGGCTTCGACATCGTCCGCGACCCGGCCTGGATCGGCGTGGACCTGCCCGGCCTGGACGAGCGCACCGCGAGCGGCCTGGACACCGTCCTGCGGCAGCAGCCCTTCGCGCCGACCGACCGCGCGCTCTGCGTGGCCGGCCTGGTCGCCGAACGCCCGCTCGGCGAGCCCGCGCCCGGCGTACCGTCCGAACTGGGCGACGTGCTGCGGACGCTGGCCCGGCGCAGCGGCCGGCCGCTGCCGACCGTGGCCACCGAGTGGTTCCTGCGCTATCTGGACGCGGTGGTGCTGCCGGTGCTCTGGCTGGACGGTCGGGCCGGCGTCGCGCTGGAGGCCCACCAGCAGAACAGCCTGGTGCTGCTCGACACCGCCGGCTGGCCGGTCGGCGGGCGCTTCCGCGACAACCAGGGCTACTACTTCCGCGCCTCGCACGCCGAGCGGCTCGAACAGCGGCTGCCCGGGCTCGGCAAGGCCAGCGACACCTTCGTCGAGGACGCGGTGGCCGACGAGCGGTTCGCCTACTACCTGGGGATCAACCACATCCTCGGCCTGATCGGGGCCTTCGGCTCGCAGCGGCTGGCCGACGAGCGGGTGCTGCTCGCGGCCCTGCGCCGCTTCCTCTCCGGCCCCGCCGCCACCGCCACCGGCTCCACCCTGCCCGCCCACCTGCTGGACTCCCCGCAGCTGCGCTGCAAGGCCAACCTGCTCACCCGGCTGCACGGCCTGGACGAGCTGGTCGGGCCGGTGGAGACGCAGTCGGTCTACGTCACCGTGCCCAACCCGGTGGCCGCGCGGTGACTGTTCTGCCGACCACCGCAGGGGAGTTCCGGCTGCGACCGGTCGAACCGGCCGACCTCCCGCTGCTCGCCGACTGGATGAACGACCCGGCGGTGGCCGCCTTCTGGGAGCTGGACGGCCCGCCCCAGCGCACCGCGCTGCACGTCCGCAAGGAGCTCGACGCCGGCAACGCGCTGTACCTGGGCGAGCTGGGCGGTGTCCCGATGAGCTACTGGGAGGTCTACCGGGTCGAGCACGACCGGCTGGCCGGGTACTACCCCGCCCAGCCCGGCGACATGGGGCTGCACCTGCTGCTGGGCCCGGCCTCCCACCGCGGCCGGGGCCTGGGCGCCGTGCTGCTCGCCGCGGTCGCCGAGGACCTGCTGCGCGGCGCTCCGCGGGTGGTGGCCGAGCCGGACGTCCGGAACACCGCCTCGATCCGGGCGTTCCGGCGGGCCGGGTTCGCCGCGGTCAGCGAGATCGACCTGCCCGAGAAGCGTGCGGCCCTGATGGTGCGTGAGCGCGCCCGACCTCAAGGAACCGTCTGATGGACACTCGCCCTCCGTACGATCTGCTCGGCGTCGGGATCGGCCCGTTCAACCTCTCGCTGGCCGCGCTGGCCGACCGGGTGGACGGCCTGCGTGCGCTGTTCTGCGACGCCAAGCCGGAGTTCCGCTGGCACCCGGGGATGCTGGTCGAGGGGGCCAGGATGCAGGTGCCGTTCCTGGCCGACCTGGTATCGCTGGTCGACCCGACCAACCCGTGGTCCTTCCTCAACTACCTGCGCGAGCAGGACCGGCTCTTCCCGTTCTACTTCTCCGAGCGCTTCCAGCTGCCCCGCCGGGAGTACGACCACTACTGCCGCTGGGCGGCCGAGCGGCTCGCCTCCTGCCGGTTCGCCACCCAGGTCACCGCGGTGGCCTGGGCGGACGGCGCGTTCACGGCGACGCTGCGGACGGCGGGAGCCGAGCAGCAGGTGCGGGCCCGCAACCTGGTGCTCGGGGTCGGCACCGAGCCGGTCCGCCCGCAGGCCTTCGACGCGCTGGCCGACCACCCCGCTGTGTGGCACTCCGGCGAGTACCTGGAGCGCCGGGCCGGTCTCGACCGGGCCCGCGACATCACCGTGGTCGGCTCCGGCCAGTCCGGCGCCGAGGTCTTCCTCGACCTGCTGCGCACCAGGGCCGGCGACGGCACCCGGCTGCGCTGGCTGACCCGGACCCGGGCGATCGCCCCGATGGAGTACTCCAAGCTCGGCCTGGAGCACTTCACCCCGGACTACACCCGCTACTTCCACACCCTGCCCGGCGAGGTCCGCGACCGGCTGGTGGCCGAGCAGTGGCAGCTGCACAAGGCCGCCAGCGCGGAGACCCTCGCGGAGATCCACGACCTGCTGTACGAGCGGACCATCGGCCGCCCGCCGACCGCCACCGGCGCCGAGATCGCGCCCGGCACCGAGGTGACCCTCGCGCTGCCCGGCCCCTGCGGCGGCCTGGAGCTGCGCTGCCTGCACAGCGACTCGGGTGCGCCCCGGCTGGTGCGCACCGACGCGGTGGTGCTGGCCACCGGCTACCGGGCGGTCCGACCGGCCGCCCTGGAGCCGCTCGCCGAGCTGATCGACTGGGACGAGCAGGGCCGCTACCGGGTCGGCCTGGACCACCGGGTGGCCACCCGGCCGGAGCTGACCGGCGGCCTGTACGTGCAGAACGCCGAGCTGCACACGCACGGCGTCGGCACTCCCGACCTCGGCCTCGGCGCACACCGCGCGGCCGTCATCCTCAACGCGCTCTGCGGCCGGACCGTCCACCGGCTGCCCGCCCGCACGGCGTGGACCAGCTTCGCCCCGTCCGCGCTGCCCGCCCAGTCCGCCGCCTTCTCCGAGGAGTGGAACCGTGCCCCAGCCACCAGCTGTTGAGACGCCCCTGAACCAGGACCGCTGGCGCCGGGCCTGCCGGGCGCTGCTGGCCAAGATGATCGGCGAGTTCAGCTACGAGGAGCTGCTGCACCCCGAGCCGGTGCCCGGCGGCTACCGCCTCGCGCTGCCGGACGGTCCGGAGTACCGCTTCGCCGCGCGCCGCGGCGCGTACGGCAGCTGGCAGGTCGAGCCGGGTTCGGTGCGCGCCGACGGCGTGCCGGCCGAGGACCCGCTGGACTTCCTGCTGGCCGCCCGCGGGCTGCTCGGGCTCTCCGGTGACACCACCGGCCACCTGGTCCGGGAGCTGACGGCGACCCTGCTCGCCGACGTCCGGCTGGCGGCCGGCGAGCTGACCGCCGCCGAACTGGCCGAACTCGGCCACACCGAACTGGAGGGGCACCAGGGCGGCCACCCGTGGATCGTGCCCAACAAGGGCCGGCTCGGCTTCTCGGCCTCCGACGCCGCCGCCTGGGCCCCCGAGGCCCGCACCCCGCAGGCGCTGCCCTGGCTCGCCGTGCACACCTCGCTCGCCCGGTACCGGGGCGTCGGCGAACTGGCCGAGGCCGAGGCGCTCTACCGCGACGAGCTCGACCCGCAGGTGCTGGCCGGCTACCGGGAGCTGCTGGCCGGCCAGGGCCGGGACCCGGGCGCGTACCTGCTGCTGCCCGTCCACCCCTGGCAGTGGGACGAGACCGTGCTGCCGCTGTTCGCCCCCTGGATCGCGGACGGCCGGATCGTCCTGCTGCCCGCCGACCGGGACCGGCGGCTGCCCCAGCAGTCCATCCGCTCGTTCTTCAACGCCACCACCCCGCACCGGCGCACGGTCAAACTGCCGCTCGCGATCCTCAACACGCTGGTCTGGCGCGGACTGCCGACCGAACGCACGCTGGCCGCACCCGCCGTCACCCGCTGGATCCACGGGCTGCGCGACAACGACGCCTTCCTGCGCGAGGAGTGCCGGGTGGTGCTGCTCGGCGAGGTGGCCTCGGTCACCGTCGAGCACCCCTACTACGCCCGGCTGCCCGAGGCGCCCTACCAGTACAAGGAGCTGCTCGGGGCGATCTGGCGCGAACCGCTCGGCGCCCAGCTGGAGCAGGGCGAGCGGGCCCGTACGCTCGCCTCGCTGCTGCAGAGCGGCTCCGACGGGCGCGCGCTGGCCGAGGAGCTGATCCACCGCTCCGGGCTGAGCCCGCGCGCCTGGGTGGGCCGGCTCTTCGCCGCGATGTTGCCGCCGCTGCTGCACTTCCTCTACCGCTACGGGACCGTCTTCTCCCCGCACGGCGAGAACGCGATCGTGGTGTTCGACGCCACCGACACCCCGGTGCGGCTCGCGGTCAAGGACTTCGTGGACGACGTCAATATCAGCGACCAGGACCTGCCCGAGCTGCGCGCGCTGCCGACCGAGGTCTCGAGCGTGCTGCTGCGCGAACCCCCGGCGTTCCTGTGCCAGTTCCTGCACTCCGGGCTCTTCATCGGCGTCTACCGCTACCTCGCGCCGCTGCTGGAGGCCCGGCTCGGCCTGCCGGAGGCGCAGTTCTGGGCGCTGCTGCGCGCCGAGATCCTGCGCCACCAGCAGCGGTTCCCCGAGCTCGGCGAGCGCTTCGCGCTCTTCGACCTGTTCACCCCGGTCATCGACCGGCTCTGCCTGAACCGCAACCGGCTGCTGCTGGACGGCTACCGCGACCGGCCCGAGCGCCCGCACGCGGCCGTCCACGGGCAGGTCGCCAACCCGCTGCATCCGCTCGGTGCGGCGACCCTGCCGCAGCCTCGGGACCGAACTGTCAGTCCTGCCCCGTAGGCTGGGAGCGTCATGACGAACGACTCCGAAACCCAGCTGCCGCCCGACGACGAGGCGGCCGAGTCCGCCTCCCCGCAGCCCGTCGGCCGTGCCCGCATCCCCGAGCTGCTGCACGCCGCGGTCACCGCGGTCGGCGGCGTCGAACGGCCCGGGCAGATCCGGATGGCCGAGGCCGTCGCCGAGGCCGTCGAGAACGCCGAGCACCTGCTGGTGCAGGCCGGCACCGGCACCGGCAAGTCCCTCGCCTACCTGGTGCCCGCCCTCGCCCACGGTGACCGCGTGGTGGTCGCCACCGCCACCCTGGCGCTGCAACGCCAGCTGGTGGAGCGCGACTTGCCGCGTACCGTGGAGGCGCTGCACCCCGTGCTGCGCCGCCGCCCGCTGTTCGCGATGCTCAAGGGCCGCTCCAACTACCTCTGCCTGCACCGGGCGCACGAGGGCACGCCCAGTGACGAGGGCGAGGGCCTCTTCGACCCGGCCGAGGCGCTCGGCGGCCCGAGCGGCAAGCTCGGCCAGGACGTCCTGCGGCTGCGCGACTGGGCCGACGAGACCGAGACCGGCGACCGCGACGACCTCACCCCCGGCGTCTCCGACAAGGCCTGGGCGCAGCTCTCGGTGAGCTCCCGCGAGTGCCTGGGCGCCAGCCGCTGCGCGTACGGCCAGGAGTGCTTCGCCGAGAAGGCCCGGGAGCGCGCCAAGCTGGCCGACGTGGTGGTCACCAACCACGCGCTGCTGGCGATCGACGCGCTGGAGGGCGCGCCGGTGCTGCCCGAGCACGAGCTGCTGATCGTCGACGAGGCGCACGAGCTGGTCAACCGGGTCACCGGCGCGGCCACCGCCGAGCTGACCGTCGGCGCGGTCAACCGCGCTGTGAAGCGGGCCGCCCGGCTGGCCAACGAGAAGGCGGTGGACGCCCTGCAGGCCGCCGCCGAGAGCTACCACGGCCTGATGGAGACCGCCCAGGCCGGCCGGGTCGAGGAGCTGCCGGAGTACCTCGCGTACGCGGTCACGGCGATCCGGGACGCCAGCCGCCAGGTGATCACCTCGCTCGGCGAGACCCGGGACAAGAGCCTCAGCGACGAGGACGCGGTGCGCAAGCAGGCGATGGCGATGGCCGAGACCCTGCACGACACCACCGACCGGCTGCTCGGCGACTCGCCGTACGACGTGATCTGGATCGAGCGCAACGACCGCTTCGCGATGGGCACCGCCTCGCTGCGGGTCGCGCCGATGAGCGTCTCCGGGCTGCTGCGCGAGAACCTCTACAAGGAGCGCTCGGTCGTCCTCACCTCCGCCACCCTCAAGCTGGGCGGCGACTTCAACGGCGTGGCGGCCTCGGTGGGCCTGCCGGGCGAGGGACGGCTGCCGGACGAGCGGACGGCCGCCGAGCCGGAGCGCGGCGAGCGGGGCGAGGACGCCCCGCCGCTCTGGCGCGGGCTGGACGTCGGCTCGCCGTTCTCCTACCCCAAGCAGGGCATCCTCTACGTCGCCAAGCACCTGCCGCCGCCCGGCCGCGAGCCGGAGCGCCCGCAGATGCTGGACGAGCTGGCGGAGCTGATCGAGGCGGCGGGCGGGCGCACGCTCGGCCTGTTCTCCTCGATGCGGGCCGCCCAGACGGCGGCCGAGCAGCTGCGCGAGCGCCTGGACGTCCCGATCCTGCTCCAGGGCGAGGACACCCTGGGCGAGCTGATCCGCAACTTCGCGGCCGACCCGCAGACCTGCCTCTTCGGCACCCTCTCGCTCTGGCAGGGCGTCGACGTGCCCGGCTCGGCCTGCCAGCTGGTGGTGATGGACAGGATCCCGTTCCCGCGTCCGGACGACCCGCTGATGAGCGCCCGGCAGAAGGCGGTGGAGGAGGCCGGCGGCAACGGCTTCATGGCGGTGGCGGCGACGCATGCCGCGCTGCTGATGGCGCAGGGGGCGGGCCGGCTGGTGCGGGCCGCCGAGGACCGCGGCGTGGTCGCGGTGCTCGACCCGCGGTTGGCGACCGCCCGGTACGGCGGCTTCTTCCGCTCCTCGATGCCCGACTTCTGGTACACCACCGACCGCAACCAGGTCCGGCGCTCGCTGGCGGCCATCGCCGCCTCCGCGCCGCCGCCGCGTCCGGTGGCCAAGCGCGGCTGAAACGCGGCCGAGGGACCCTCCGAGCCGGAGGGTCCCTCGTGCATGTGCGCGGCGTCAGAGCCGGCGCAGCACCGCGACGACCTTGCCCAGGATGGTCGCGTTGTCGCCCGGGATCGGGTCGTAGGCCGCGTTGTGCGGCATCAGCCAGATCCGGCCGTCCTCGCGCTTGAGGCGCTTGACGGTGGCCTCGCCGTCGATCATCGCGGCCACGATGTCGCCGTTCTCGGCGACCGGCTGGCGGCGGACGGTGACCCAGTCCCCGTCGCAGATGGCCGCCTCGATCATCGAGTCGCCGCGCACGGTGAGGGCGAACAGCTCACCCTCGCCGACCAGCTGGCGCGGGAGCGGGAAGACGTCCTCGACCGTCTGCTCGGCCAGGATCGGACCGCCGGCGGCGATCCGGCCGACCAGCGGCACGTAGGAGGTGGACGGCCGGCCGGCCGCCTCGGCGGTGTTCGGCCGGCTGACCTCGACCCCGCGCACCTCGTAGGCCCGCGGGCGGTGCGGGTCGCGGCGCAGGAAGCCCTTGCGCTCCAGGGCCATCAGCTGGTGCGCCACCGAGGAGGTGGAGGAGAGGCCGACCGCCTGGCCGATCTCGCGCATGCTCGGCGGGTAGCCGCGGCGCTGGACCGAATCCCGGATGACCTCGATCACCCGGCGCTGGCGCTCGGTCAGCCCGGCCTCGTCGGTCCGGATGCCGGGCGGGCGGCCCGGGAGTGAGCGGGCCTGGCCGTTCGACAGGCCGAGCGGGACGTCCTGGGCGGGCGCGTGCTCGACCTGGGGGTCGGGGAGGTAGCCCGGCGCTCCGGCGGGGCTGTCGCTGCGATCCATGCTCTGGTCCATGCTCTGCTGGTCCAAGGCCGGCCGCCCCCCGGAGTACTGGGAACGGTCCTGCACCGGGATGGTGTGGCTCTCGGCGGTGCTGTTCTGGGTCAGGACGGTGCTGTTGCTGCTGGTCTGTACGGTGCTCACGACGGCCCCTCTCGACGGGCGTTCTCCCTTGTCCAGCCCAACGGCAGCACCTATCGAAAGGTTGCGCCAAACACACGTTCGAGTGAATTATTGAGGAGTCGGCTGACTCGATCAAGGCTTTGGGTGTATGTCGATTAAATGTTCGATCGCCTCATTCTATGGGCGCTCGGGCCCGCCCGCCGAAACCGGGTCGAAGCTGGCCGGAAGGCGCCGCCGAGATGTCTCCGGTGTGCCGTGCCACACGCCTTGGGGCCGGATGGGCGACCCCCGCGGAATGCCGATCAGCGCTGACCAGCACCGATCGCGCCACGTGATGCGGAAGCTACGACACGCGCGGCCGGATGCCACGACACGAACCTAGATCTAGTGGTTACATAGGTGCTCGCAGCCCACAGGTTGTGGTCCCCGGTTTTTTGATCATGGGGGCTTCGCCTAGACTTGGGGAGCCCGGGGGTCCGGTCGGATCCCACGCGGCCAGGTTTCGCCAGTTCCGTCAGGAAGGGAGTCGTACGTGCACTGCCCCTTCTGCCGGCACTCCGACAGCCGAGTCGTCGACAGTCGTACGACCGACGACGGCAGCTCGATTCGCCGCCGCCGCCAATGCCCGGACTGCGGTCGCCGCTTCACCACGGTGGAGACCGCGGCACTGATGGTCATCAAGCGCAGCGGTGTGACCGAACCGTTCAGTCGGGAGAAGGTGATCTCCGGCGTCCGCAAGGCCTGCCAGGGACGCCCGGTCACCGAGGACGCCCTCGCGCTGCTCGGCCAGCGGGTCGAGGAGTGCCTGCGGGCCAGTGGCAGCGCCGAGCTCTCCACCCATGACGTGGGTCTGGCCATACTCGGTCCGCTCAAGGACCTGGACGTGGTCGCCTACCTGCGGTTCGCGTCGGTCTACCAGGCGTACGACGGACTCGCGGACTTCGAGGCGGCCATCGCGCTGCTGCGCGGCACCGAGGGTCCCCCCGGCGAGCAGAGCGGCGGCACGGCCGTCCCCGTTCCCGCCGCAGCAACCTAGGAACCAGGGCGGCGCAGCGCATCCGGCTCGGGCCGGTGGCGCGCGACCAGCCGTCCTGGGTCCACGCGCGCCCTGAAACGGCGCACAGAACATGACAAACCATGCGAACCGGTCGGGCACCCCGACCTGCCCGCATGCCAGGAGAAGCGAAGCAGCAGTGCCCCCTCGGAGCGCGTGGCGCACCGAAAGAAATCGGGCACTCAGGGCGTTTGCCCAGGAGGAGGAGCAGAAGTGACAGACACGACGAGCGGTTCCGCACGCGGGTCGAAGTCCGACAAGGCAGCGAAGGGAGCCGGCAAGGCTCCCAAGGGCGGTCTGCGGATCGAGCGCATCTACACCACCCCTGGCGTCCATCCGTACGACGAGGTCAGCTGGGAGCGGCGCGACGTCGTCATGACCAACTGGCGTGACGGCTCGATCAACTTCGAGCAGCGCGGCGTCGAGTTCCCCGACTTCTGGTCGGTCAACGCGGTCAACATCGTCACCAGCAAGTACTTCCGCGGCGCGGTGGGCACCCCGCAGCGCGAGTGGAGCCTCAAGCAGATCATCGACCGGGTGGTGCTCACCTATCGCGCCGCCGGTGAGAAGAACGGCTACTTCACCTCGCCCGCCGACGCCGAGGTCTTCGAGCACGAGCTGACCCACGCCCTCCTCCACCAGGTCTTCAGCTTCAACTCGCCGGTCTGGTTCAACGTCGGCACCAAGCAGCCCCAGCAGGTCAGCGCCTGCTTCATCCTGGCCGTCGACGACTCCATGGAGTCCATCCTCGACTGGTACAAGGAAGAGGGCATGATCTTCAAGGGCGGCTCCGGCGCCGGCCTGAACCTCTCCCGGATCCGCTCCTCCAAGGAGCTGCTCTCCTCCGGCGGCAACGCCTCGGGACCGGTCTCCTTCATGCGCGGCGCCGACGCCTCGGCCGGCACCATCAAGTCCGGCGGCGCCACCCGCCGCGCGGCCAAGATGGTCGTGCTGGACGTCGACCACCCGGACGTCGAGGCCTTCATCGAGACCAAGGTGAAGGAGGAGGAGAAGATCCGCGCGCTGCGCGACGCGGGCTTCGACATGGACCTCGGCGGCGACGACATCGCCTCCGTCCAGTACCAGAACGCCAACAACTCGGTCCGCGTCTCCGACGAGTTCATGACCGCGGTCGAGAACGGCACCGACTTCGGCCTGCGCGCCCGGATGACCGGCGAGGTCATCGAGACCGTCGACGCCAAGAAGCTCTTCCGCAAGATGGCCGAGGCCGCCTGGGCCTGCGCCGACCCGGGCATCCAGTACGACTCGACGATCAACCACTGGCACACCTGCCCGGAGTCCGGCCGCATCAACGCGTCCAACCCGTGCAGCGAGTACATGCACCTGGACAACTCCAGCTGCAACCTCGCCTCGCTCAACCTGATGAAGTTCCTGCGCGACGACGACACTTTCGACGCCGAGCGCTTCGCCAAGGTCGTCGAGCTGGTCATCACCGCGATGGACATCTCCATCTGCTTCGCCGACTTCCCGACCGAGAAGATCGGCGAGACCACCCGCGCCTACCGCCAGCTGGGCATCGGCTACGCCAACCTCGGCGCCCTGCTGATGGCCACCGGCCACGCGTACGACTCCGAGGGCGGCCGCGCGCTGGCCGGCGCCATCACCTCGCTGATGACCGGCACCGCCTACCGCCGCGGCGCCGAACTCGCCGGCGTGGTCGGCCCGTACGACGGCTACGCCCGCAACGCGGCCCCGCACCAGCAGGTCATGCGCCAGCACGCGGAGGCCAACAGCGCCGCCGTCGCGGTCGACGAGCTGGACGCCCCCGTCTGGGCCGCCGCCACCGAGACCTGGCAGGACGTGCTGCGGCTCGGCGCGCAGAACGGTTTCCGCAACGCCCAGGCCTCGGTGCTCGCCCCCACCGGCACCATCGGCCTGATGATGGACTGCGACACCACCGGCGTGGAGCCCGACCTCGCGCTGGTCAAGTTCAAGAAGCTGGTCGGCGGCGGCTCGATGCAGATCGTCAACGGCACCGTGCCGCGCGCGCTGCGCCGGCTCGGCTACCAGGCCGAGCAGGTCGAGGCGATCGTCGCCCACATCGCCGAGCACGGCAACGTGGTCAACGCCCCCGGCCTCAAGCCGGCGCACTTCGAGGTCTTCGACTGCGCGATGGGCGAGCGGGTCATCTCCGCGATGGGCCACGTGCGGATGATGGCGGCGATCCAGCCGTGGATCTCCGGCGCGATCTCCAAGACGGTCAACATGCCCGAGGTCGCCACCGTCGAGGAGATCGAGGAGATCTACTTCGAGGCGTGGAAGCTCGGCGTCAAGGCGCTGGCGATCTACCGCGACAACTGCAAGGTCGGCCAGCCGCTGTCGGCCAAGACGAAGGCCCCGGCCGCCGTCGAGCCCGCCGCAGCGAAGGCCGTCGAGAAGGTCGTCGAGTACCGCCCGGTCCGCAAGCGCCTCCCCAAGGGCCGCCCGGGCATCACCACCTCGTTCACGGTGGGCGGCGCCGAGGGCTACATGACGGCCAACTCCTACCCGGACGACGGCCTCGGCGAGGTCTTCCTGAAGATGTCCAAGCAGGGTTCGACCCTCGCCGGCATGATGGACGCCTTCTCGATCGCCGTCTCGGTGGGCATGCAGTACGGCGTCCCGCTGGAGACCTACGTCTCGAAGTTCACCAACATGCGCTTCGAGCCGGCCGGTCTGACGGACGACCCGGACGTGCGGATGGCGCAGTCGATCGTCGACTACATCTTCCGCCGCCTGGCGCTGGACTTCCTGCCCTTCGAGACCCGCTCCGCCCTCGGCATCCACTCCGTCGAGGAGCGCCAGCGCCACCTGGAGACCGGCTCCTACGAGCCGCTGGACTCCGACGAGGACATGGACGTCGAGAGCCTGGCCCAGTCGGCGCCGCGCGCCGTCGCCGAGCCGGTCCGGGTCGAGGCCCCCAAGGCCGCCCCCGCCAAGGCCCAGCCGCACAACTCGACCGAGCTGCTGGAGATCCAGCTCGGCCTGAACGCGGACGCGCCGCTCTGCTTCTCCTGCGGCACCAAGATGCGCCGCGCCGGCAGCTGCTACCTCTGCGAGGGCTGCGGCTCCACCAGCGGCTGCAGCTGATCACCTGAAGTAGGTCGAAAGGGTGGGGCGAGGACTTCGGTCCTCGCCCCACCTTTTGCGTTGCGTCTCAGCCTTCGGGTGGTTCGCACCCTGACGTCACTTGTCCGGACCGGGGAGAGCACAATGCGTCAACTGACCGGTTGAGACGCGCATCTGAATCGATATGATCTGTTGACTGCGTGAACTGATCATGTATCTCCCGGTGACGGGAGAGAGGTCCGCCGTCACCCGTTCTGACTCCGACGCTCACCCCGAGGATCAGCTGATGACCGCACGCCTTCGACGCCCGACCGGTGCACCGGTCGGGCTGCTCTGTGCCCTCGCGGCCGTGCTGGCGGGCGCCGGTGCCGTCGTCGCCGCCCGCGCGGCGGCGCCTTCCGCGGAGCGGTCGGTGGTCGCGCTCTGGGCGTCGGCGGCGGCGCTGGCCTGGTGTGCGGCGGTGGTGGCGGCCGTCGTCCTGCGTGGGCGGGTCGGGCGGTTGCGGGTCCAGCTGGCGGAGGGGCAGGCCAGGGTGGAGGCGGCGCACGCCGCCGCGCTGCGGGCCGGTACCGACACGGCGGCCGCGGTGTCCGAGGCGCAGGCCTCCCGGGCGCGCGCCAACGCGGCCCGCACGGAGGCCGAGGCGGCCCGGATCGAGCTGCTGGCCGCCCGTTCGGAGACCGTCGAGGCCCGCGCCGAGGCCGCCGCCGCCCGCGCCGCGGCGGACGACGAGCGGGCCGAACTCGCCCGGCTGGCCGAGCAGACGATTCCCCAGGTGGTGGGCCGGCTGCGGGCCGGGGCCTCGGTGGACACCGTCCTGGTGGAGCACCGGCAGACCGCGCACGAGGACCTGCTGCGGCTGATGGCCCGGGAGGTCGCCTACGGGGAGCGGCAGCGGGCGGCGGCGCTGGCGGTCTGCGCGACGGCCGCCGGGCGGGTCCAGGCACTGGCCACCAGCATGCACGCCGAGCTGCGCGAGATGGAGCACCGGCACGGCGAGGAGGTGCTCGGCGACCTGCTGCGGCTGGACCACAGCACCGCGCAGGCGGGACGGATGGCCGACAGCATCGCCGTGCTCACCGGCGCCCGTAGCGGCCGCCGGTGGACCAAGCCGATCGCGGTGGAGAGCATCCTGCGCGGGGCGCTCGGCCGGATCGGCGCCTACCAGCGGGTCCGGCTGCACTCCGCGAGCACCGCCGCGGTGGCCGGCTACGCGGCCGAGGGCGTGATGCACGCGCTCGCCGAACTCCTGGACAACGCCACCAACTTCTCGGCCCCGCCGGCCGAGGTGCACGTCTACGTCGAGGAGTTGCACTCAGGCCTGGTGATCACCGTCGAGGACGGCGGCCTGGGCCTCTCCGAGGTCTGGCTGCGCCGGGCCGAACGGGCCGTATCGGGCGAGGCGTTGGACCTGACGGCGCTGTCGGCCGGCACCCGGCTCGGCCTCGCCGTGGTCGGCGCGCTGGCGCGCAAGCACGGCCTGTCGATCTCCTTCCGCCCCTCCTCGCGCGGCGGCACGGGCGTCGTGATGCTGATCCCGGAGCAGCTCGTCGCCCACCCCGAGCCCGCCGCGGCGCAGCCGGTCCGGGTGACCGCCCGGCCCGCGCCGGCGGCCACCGCGCCGCAGTCCGTCCCGCCGCCGCCGATCACCGACGGCGGCCTGCCCAAGCGCCGTCGCGGCCAGACCATGTCGGCCGCCACCGGATCGGTCGCCGCCCCCGCGGCGAAGACCGGCCGGCCGGAGACGGCCGGCCGGTTCGGCGCGTTCCGGCAGGCCGTCCAGGGCCCGCAGTCCGTACCTCCCCACCCTGCTCCCCCCGCTGACCTCCCGAAGGACAACTCCTGATGAGCAGCACTGCCGACCGCGATCTCGACTGGCTGTTGGAGAACCTGCTGACCGACACCCCCGGTGCCAGACACGCCCTGGTGCTCTCCGCCGACGGCCTGAAGCTCTGCCACAGCGCCGCGCTCGGCACCGACCAGGCCGACCAGCTGGCCGCGATAGCCTCCGGCATCCAGAGCCTGTCGCACGGCGCCTCGATCGAGTTCGGTGACGGGACGGGCGGGGTGCGCCAGTCGATGACGGAGTTCCACGGCGGCATCCTGTGCATCGTGGAGGCCGGCGCCGGCGCGCACCTGGCGGTGGTGACCGACGAGAGCGCCGACGTCGGGCTGGTCGGCCACCGGATGCACGCGCTGGTGGAGCAGATCGGCACGTTCCTCAGCTCGCCGCCGCGCGGGATCGACGCCACCCCGGCGCCGTGACCCGGGTCGGGCAGCCGGCCCGGGACGACGATCCGGACCGGCTCTACACGGTGACCGGCGGCCGCAGTCAGGCCCCGCAGCACGCCTTCGACGTGGTGACCCTGATCGTCTCGGAGGACGAGCCGCAGCCCGGGATGCAGTCCGAGCACGCCAGGATCCTGCGGCTGTGCGCGCGTCCGACCGCGGTGGTGGAGGTGGCCGCCGAGCTGGGCCTGCCGGTCAGCGTCGTCAAGATCCTGCTCGGCGACCTGCTGGAGGCGGGCCGGATCACCGCCCGCCACCCTCGGTTCGTCCCCGCCCAGGCGAAGTTGCCCGACCTCGACATGCTGAAGCAGGTGCTCCATGGACTCCAGAAGCTCTGATGCCGCGGTTCTGCCCCCCGCCGCGCGGACGCCGCTGCGGAGCACCGCCGACAACGCGCTGAAGATCGTGGTGGTCGGCGGCTTCGGCGCCGGCAAGACCACGCTGGTCGGCTCGGTGAGCGAGATCCGGCCGCTGGCCACCGAGGAGGTGATGACCCGCGCCGGGATCGGTGTCGACGACCCGTCGGCGGTCCGGGACAAGCGCGCCACCACGGTGGCCTTCGACTTCGGCCGGATCACGCTCTCCGCCGAGAGCGTGCTGTACCTCTTCGGCGCCCCGGGGCAGGAACGTTTCTGGTTCCTCTGGGACCGGCTCTTCACCGGCGCGCTGGGCGCGGTCGTGCTGGTGGACACCCGGCGGCTGGACGAGTCCTGGTACGCGATCGACCGCCTCGAGCACCACGGGACGCCGTTCGTGGTGGCCCGCAACAACTTCGAGCCGCCGCGGCACAGCCTCGCGGAGGTCCGCGAGGCCCTGGACCTGTCGCCCGGAGTCCCGCTGCTGGACTGCGACGCACGTGACCGGGAGTCCAGCAAGCAGGTGCTGATCGAGCTGGTCCGCCACCTCTATGCCCGCGCCGAAGCCGAACATCCGCACCGCGTCGAACTGGAGAGCGCACCGTGACCGAGCCAGCGACCACCCCACCGCCGGGCTGTCCGGCGCACGCCGCCGCGGCCCCGCTGCACGGCCCGCGGTTCCAGACCGATCCGAGCCAGGTCTACCGCGAACTGCGCGGCGCGCACGGCCCGGTGGCGCCCGTCGAGCTGGCCGGTGGGGTGCCGGCCTGGCTGGTCATCGGCTACCGCGAGCTCCAGCTGGTGACCAGTCAGCCCAAACTGTTCGGCCGCGACTCCTCCCGCTGGAACGCCTGGCCGAGCATCCCCGCCGACTGGCCGCTCAAGCCGATGATGGCGCCGGTCCCGTCGATCCTGTACGCCGAGGGCGCCGAGCACCAGCGCCGGTCGGCGGCGGTCACCGACGCGCTGTCGGCGGTGGACCCGTACGAGCTGAAGAAGAAGTGCGAGCAGATCGCCGACCTGCTGATCGACGAGTTCGCCGGGCGCGGTGAGGCGGACCTGGTCGCCGAGTACGCGCACCGGGTGCCGCTGCTGGTGCTGTGCTGGATGTTCGGGCTGGACGACGCCCAGGCGCCGGTGCTGATCCGCGGCCTGCTGGACATGCTGGACGGCGGTGCGGACGCGCAGAGCGGGGCGCAGCGGCTGCTCACCGTCATGCTGGAGCTGGTGGAGGCCAAGCGGGACCGGCCGGGATCGGACGTCACCACCAGCCTGCTGATGCACCAGGCCGGGCTGAGCGACGAGGAGATCATGCGCGACCTGCGGGTGCTGCTGATCGCCGGCCACCAGCCGACCTCGTACTGGATCGCCAACGCCCTGCGTCTGATGCTCACCGACGAGCGTTTCGCGGCCTCGCTCTCGGGTGGTCGCCGGAGCATCGCACAGGCGCTCACCGAGGCGCTCTGGGAGGACACCCCGACCCAGATCTTCGCCGGCCGGTGGGCCACCCGGGACACCCGGCTCGGCGGCCAGCAGATCGCCGCCGGCGACATGCTGCTGCTCGGCCTGGCGGGCTCCAACGCCGACCCGGCGGTGCGCCAGGAGAACGGCGCGGCCGCCGAGGGCAACCACGCGCACATGAGCTTCTCGCACGGCGAGCACCGCTGCCCGTTCCCGGCCCAGGAGGCGGCGGAGGTGATCGCCGGCACCGCGATCGAGGTACTGCTCGACCGGCTGCCGGACCTGCGGCTCGCGGTCGCCGAGCACGCCCTGGTCTGGCATCCGTCGGCCTGGGTGCGGGCGCTGGTGGCGCTGCCCGTCGGGTTCACGCCGGGGTTCCGGACTTCTGATGGAGGAGCACTCTGATGAGCACACCGATCGTGCTGGATCCCTTCGCCCGCGACAGCGCCGGCGAGGGCGCGCTGCTGCGGGCCGCCGGTTCGGTGGCCGCGGTGGAGCTGCCGGGCGGCGTCCAGGCCTGGGCGGTCACCCGGCACGCGGCCGCCCGCGCGCTGCTGACCGACCAGCGCCTGGTCAAGGACGCCGCCCACTGGGCCGCCTTCCAGCGCGGCGAGGTGCCCAGGAGCTGGCCGCTGATCGGCCTGGCGGTACCCGGACCGAGCATGGTCACCACCGACGGGGAGGCGCACCGGCGGCTGCGCGCGCTGGTCGCGCAGGCCTTCACGCCGCGTCGGGTGGAGTTGATGCGTCCGCAGATCGAGGCGATCACGGCCGAGTTGCTGGACGGTCTGGAGGCGGGCGCGGCGGAGGTCGACCTGAAGACCGCCTTCGCGTTTCCGCTGCCGATGACGGTGATCGGCACCCTGCTCGGCGTGGACCCGGCCGACCACGCGTACCTGCGGGAGCTGTACGAGCGCTTCTTCAGCAGTGTGCCGGACCCGGCGGGCATCCAGGCGACGATCGCCGCGCTGAACGCCTTCGTCGGCGGTCTGGTCGAGCAGCGGCGCAAGGAGCCGGGCGAGGACCTGACCAGTGCCCTGCTGGCCGCCGACGTCGACGACAGCGGCGGCCAGGGTGACGGGCTGAGCGACGCCGAGGCGGCGGCCACCCTGCGGGTGATCATCGCGGCCGGCCACGAGACGACCGTCAACCTGATCACCAACGCGGTGCGGGCGCTGCTCACCCACCCCGACCAGCTCGCGCTGGTGCGCTCGGGCGAGGTGTCCTGGGCGGCGGTGGTGGAGGAGTCGCTCCGCTGGACGCCGCCGACCAGCAACTTCCTCTTCCGCTTCGCCGCCGAGCCGATCACGGTCGACGGCGTGCTGATACCGGCCGGCGACCCGGTGCTGATCTCGTACAACGCGATCGGCCGCGACCCGTTGCAGCACGGCGTCACGGCGGAGCTCTTCGACGTGACCCGGGACCCGATCCGCCACCTCTCCTTCGGCCACGGCCCGCACGTCTGCCCGGGTTCGCCGCTGGCCCGGCTGGAGGCGCAGGTGGCGCTGCCGGCGCTCTTCGCGCGCTTCCCCGACCTGGCGCTCGCGGTACCGGACGGGGAACTGCGCCCGGGCGCCTCGATCGTGGTCAACAGCCTGCAGACGCTGCCGGTGCGCCTGCGTTGAGTTGAAGCCCTTTTGTGGATAAACCTGAACGTGTCCCTTCACCTCAGGGGGCGGGTGCGTTAACGTCTCCAAGCCAGTGACGGCTTTCGATCTCCGGTTCAGCGCAGCGCCAACTCGTCTCCACCAGGCCGCAGGAGAGCGCTTTGAAGACCACGAAGAGTGTCCGGCTCCGCAATCGTCTACTGGTGGCTCCGGCCGTACTGGGCTTGGCCCTGACCGCCGCCTGCTCCAACAGCTCCAGCTCGGGCGGCTCGGCCCATGCGGGCGCCACCCTGACCGGCGACTGCGCCAAGTACCAGCCCTACGCCGGACACGCCGGGACGCAGGTGACGATGTTCGCCTCGATCCTCAGCCCGGAGTCGGACTCCCTGCAGAAGTCCTGGTCCGAGTTCAGTACTTGTACCGGCATCAAGATCTCCTACGAGGGCTCCAACGACTTCGAGTCCCAACTCCCGGTCCGGGTCGCCGGCGGAAACGCACCCGATCTCGCGATCATTCCGCAGCCCGGTCTGCTCGCCCAGATGGTCAAGACCGGAAAGGTCGTCAAACCGCCGGCCCAGACGGTCGACAACGAGAACAAGTGGAGCCCGGTCTGGAAGACCTACGGCTCGGTCAACGGGACGTTCTACGCCGCGCCGATGAGCGCCAACATGAAGTCGCTGGTCTGGTACTCGCCCAAGGCCTTCCAGCAGGCGGGCTACCAGGTGCCCAAGACCTGGAAGGACCTGATGGCACTCAGCGACAAGATCGCCAAGGCCGGTGGCAGCAAGCCCTGGTGCGGCGGCATCGGCTCCGGCACGGCCACCGGGTGGCCCGCCACCGACTGGCTGGAGGAGGTCGTCCTCGGCGGCCAGGGCGGCGACGTCTACGACAAGTGGGTGAACCACACGATCAAGTTCAGCGACCCGCAGATCACCTCCGCCATGCAGACCGTGGCCGACTGGATGCAGAACCCGGCCTGGGTCAATGCGGGCATCGGCGACGTGAAGTCGATCGCCACCACGACCTTCCAGGACGCGGGCGCCCCGATCCTCACCGGCAAGTGCTGGATGCTGCAACAGGCTTCGTTCTACGAGGCGCAGTGGCCCAAGACCGCCAAGGTCGCGCCCGACGGTGACGTCTTCGCCTTCCAGCTGCCCGCGGTGAACCCGGCCATCGCCAACCCGGTGGAGGGCGGCGGCGAGTTCCTGGCCGCGTTCTCCAGTCGGCCGGAGGTGCAGGCGGTGCAGAACTACCTCTCCACCGCGGACTGGGCGAGCAGCCGGGTGAAGGTCGCCAGCGGGTGGGTCTCGGCCAACCAGGGCGTCGACAAGAGCCTCTACACGGACCCGATCGACCAGCTCTCGGCCGCCGCGCTGACCGACCCGACCGCGACCTTCCGCTTCGACGCCTCGGACATGATGCCCGCGGCGGTCGGCTCGGGCCAGGAGTGGAAGTCGCTCACGGCCTGGTTCGCCGAGGGGCAGTCGATCCAGCGGGTGGCCGCCGACATCGACGCGTCCTGGCCGCAGTAGGAGGGACATCGTGCGCATGCTCCTCGCCGGCACCCAACTCGCCGACTCCGCCTGGAACGACGCCGCGATCAAGCTGGGCAACAGCCTCGGCGCGATCGCCGGCTTCCTGGGCATCCTCCTGGTGGTCTTCTTCGTCGCGGGCCGGGCGACCGGGCGGCTCGGGCGGCCGACGGCGATCGCGGTTCTGCTGGGTCCCGCGGTGCTGCTGCTCCTGGTGGGGCTGGTGGCACCGCTGATCCGGACCCTCTACCTGAGCTTCCGCAACGACGACAGCACCCGCTTCCTCGGCGGCAGGAACTACGGGTGGGCGCTGACCACCGACTCCATCCACCAGGTGCTGCTCAACACGCTGCTCTGGCTGCTGGTCGCGCCGCTCGCGGCGACCGGTCTGGGTCTGGCGCTGGCCCTCGCGGTGGAGCGGATGAAGTGGCAGGCGCTCTACAAGTCGCTGGTCTTCATGCCGATGGCGGTCTCGCTGGTCGGCGCCAGCATCATCTGGAAGTTCGTCTACGAGTCCCGTGAGGCCGGCCAGCCGCAGATCGGCCTGCTCAGCGAGCTGGTCGGCCGGCTCGGCTGGAAGCACCCGCCCAACTGGATCCTCGACCACCCGCTGAACGACTTCCTGCTGATGGCCGTGATGGTCTGGGTGCAGACCGGCTTCGCCATGGTGGTGCTCTCCGCCGCGATCAAGGCGATCCCGGACGAGGTGACCGAGGCCGCCAGGCTGGACGGCGCGAGCGGGCTGCGGCTCTTCTGGTACGTCACCGTCCCGATGATCCGCACCACCCTGGTCGTCGTGCTGACCACCGTCATGATCGTCACGCTGAAGGCCTTCGACATCGTGCGCACCATGACCGGCGGCAACTTCGGCACCCAGGTGCTCGCCAACGAGATGTACTCGCAGTCCTTCGTGCAGTTCAACGTCGGCCGGGGCAGCGCCCTCGCGGTGATCCTCTTCCTCGCGGTGCTCCCGCTGGTCGCCTACAACATCGTCCAGCTGCGCAAGGAGCGGACCACCCGATGACCAGTCAGACGTCCACGGTCTCCGTGCCGTTGCCGGCGGCGAAGGCCGTCCGCAAGTCCTTCAGCAGCCCGCTTGCCTCGGTCTTCGTCGTCGTGGTGACAGTGCTCTGGACCATCCCCACCTTCGGGCTGCTGGCCACCTCGCTGCGCCGTCAGCAGGACGTGGCCGACAGCGGCTGGTGGAACGTCTTCACCCACCCGGAGTTGGTGCTCTCCAACTACCACACCGTGCTCTTCGAGGGCGGGTTCGGCGTCAGCGGCGGCCTGATGCCCTACCTGGTCAACTCGTTGGCCATCAGCGTCCCGGCGACGGTCTTCCCGCTGGTGCTCGCCTCGATGGCCGCCTACGCGCTGGCCTGGGTGCGGTTCCGGGGGAGCGACACGCTCTTCTTCGTGATCTTCGCGCTGCAGGTGGTGCCGCTGCAGATGGCGCTGATCCCACTGCTCCAGCTCTTCTCCGGCGGCGCCCACCTCGGCGGGGTCACCATCGTGCCGTCCTTCGACCTGAGCGGCACCTACCTGCCGGTCTGGCTGGCGCACACCATGTTCGCGCTGCCGCTGGCGATCTTCCTGCTGCACAACTTCATCTCCCAGCTGCCCAGGGACCTGATGGAGGCGGCGGTGGTGGACGGCGCCTCGCACTTCAGGATCTTCCGGTCGATCGTCCTGCCGCTCTGTGCGCCAGCGCTGGCATCGTTCGCGATCTTCCAGTTCCTCTGGGTGTGGAACGACCTGCTGGTGGCGCTGACCTTCGCGGGCGGGACCCCGGACGTCGCGCCGATGACCGTGCGGCTGGCGCAGCTCTCCGGGTCGTTCGGCGGGCGCTGGGAGCTGCTCACCGCGGGGGCGTTCCTGTCGATCATCATTCCGCTGATCGTCTTCTTCAGCCTCCAGCGGTACTTCGTGCGGGGGTTGCTCGCCGGGTCGGTCAAGGGCTGAGCGGATCCGCGCGTCGACGGCTCCGGCCGCCGTAGGGTGAAGCCGACAGCTCGACGCTCTGCCCGAAGGACCACCTGCCATGCCGTACACCCCGCCGACCCACAGTGTGGAGCGCTCCCTGCGCCGGGCCGGAGCGACCGTCGTGGCGGGCCTGGACGAGGTGGGGCGCGGCGCCTGGGCGGGGCCGGTGACCGTCGGCGCCGCCGTGACCGGTCTGCGGCGGCCGCCCGAGGGGCTGACCGACTCCAAGCTGCTCACCGAGCGCCGCCGTACCCAGCTGGCCCCGGTGCTCGCGGACTGGGTCACCGCGCACGCCCTCGGCCACGCCTCCGCCCAGGAGTGCGACGAGCTCGGCATGACGGCGGCGCTGCGGCTCGCGGCCGAACGCGCCCTGGAGGCACTGCCGGTCCGGCCCGACGCGGTGATCCTGGACGGCAAGCACGACTACCTCGGCGGATCGTGGAACGTGCGGACCGTGATCAAGGGCGACCAGAGCTGCGTCTGCGTCGCGGCGGCGTCGGTGCTGGCCAAGGTGCACCGGGACGGCGTGATGGCCGAGCTCGCACCGCAGTACCCGGCATTCGGGTTCGACGACAACGCGGGCTACCCCTCGCCGGTGCACCGCGCCGCGCTGGAGGAGTACGGACCGACCGAGTACCACCGGCTCTCCTGGGCCTACCTCGACGCACTGCCGCAGTGGCGCCACCTCAAGATCACCCGCGAGCTGCCGGCGCCCGCCGACGGGAGCGAACAACTCACGCTGGGTTTCTGACGATCACTCATGAGTAGTCGCGGGCGGTGTACTGCGCCGATCGGCTCGTTCGGACGATGCCCAAAAGGTGGGGCGCCCGTGCGCATCCGACTGGCATTTGATAGATATCCGGGTATGCCTGTCTTCCCCGAGGAGCCGGAGATTCACGAGAGCATCCCGGGCCCCGGCGTTCCCTTCCCCCGCGAGTCGGACGCACAAGCCCTCAGCACGCCTGCCGTCGGCGGCGTTTCCCCTGTCCACCCCGCCCCTGCGGGCGCCGCCGTACCCGGGCCCCGGCCCGGTCCGCCGCGCCCCGCGGCACCGCGTCCCGGGCCGCCGCGGCCCGGAGCGAGGGCGGCGCAGATCCCGATGCCCGGACCGCGCCGGGCCCCGGCCGGCCCGGCCGTCCAACTGCTGCCGTCCACCCCGGCCGCGGCGCTGGAGCGCGCGGACGAGGCGGTCGACCAGCTGCTGGAGTCGGGGCGCGACCCCGGCGACATCCTGGTGCTGACCGCGGCCGCGCCGCACCCGTGGCAGCAGCACGAGCTCACCTTCGGTGAGCAGCACTACTGGGCGCAGCTCGCAGAGGGCGCCGACGTGTTCTACGCGGACCTGGCCACCTCCCGTCCGGTCCGCCGCGAGGTGGTCGTGCTGGTCCTCGACGGGACGTCAGCAGCCAGTGCCGCACAGGCTCTGCAGAAGGCGCTCACCCATGCCGGTGCGCTGCTGGTGGTCTGCGGCGCCACCGCGGGACTGGCCGGGCATCCGGCCGTCGGCGGACAGACCGTCCGGGCCTGACCGGGTCGCGCCGCGCGCGGCGCGACCCGGCCGGCCCTGGCGGTGGCGCCTGCGGGCGCCCGGGCTCAGTGTGCGGCGCGCCGTACGTGCTCGGGCTCGGACGGTACGACCGGGTACCACGCCCACGCGGAGCGCGCGAGCTCAGCACCGCTACGCCCGTCGTCGACGCCCCGCGTCGGCAGTTCGGAGACGGTGCGCACGGGACGCTCGGCCCAGGAGCCGGCGTGCGGGGTGCGTCCGACCCGATCGTCGCCGAACGCCTGCCATCCGGCCGGCGTCAGTGCCACATACGCACCGCATCGCAGGCCGTGCAGCGACGAGGCGTCGCGCAGGGCCCACATCCATGCCCCGTCCTGCTCCGTCCAACCGGGCGCGCCCTCGCGGCAGCGCAGCAGCACGGCGGTCCGCCGGGGTGTGGCGAGCCGCAGGTCGTGCGGGATCACCCGGCGCAGCTGGCCGAGGATCGCGTTGCGGTGGTGCCAGCCGTCCGTCACGTGCGGCCGGGCCGTCACCGAGGCGGAGGCCACCACCCGATGGTCGCCGTCCAGCACCGCGACCACGCTGGTGCCGGGCGGGGGCAGATGGCGCTGGTGCAACTCGGTGACCAGCTCGCGGGGATCGCGCAGCGGCGGCACCGCCGCGTTCGCCCAGCTCTCCAGGTCAATGCTCCGGCGTGGGACGGAGGGGAGCCGATCGCGGTCGATCCCGTGGCGCACGATCCTCCTTCCCGATCCCGCGGAGCGCGCGGGCGCGTGTGTGCGTACGCCGAAAACACGGTCCTGAGGGACCGAGTTCGGGGTACCGGGCAATTGTCACGTCAGATGGGCCTCAGCGGCAACGACGCACTGGCGAATCCCGCCCGAAAGCTCTGTGTCCCCTGGACATATTCCCCGGATGGCCCGCCCTCATCCGGGTGCCGCAGCAGTACGCCGGCCGCCGGGGGGCTATCCCTGCACCGCCAGCACCAGGGGCAGCACGGCTTCCGCTCCGGCCCGGCGGAGCAGCCGGGCGGCGACGGTGACCGTCCAGCCGCTGTCCACCAGATCGTCCACCAGCAGGACGGGCCCGGGCGTGGCGGCGAGCGCCTCGGTGAGCTCGGGAGGCAGCACCAGCGAGCCGGCCAGCGAGTGCAGCCGCTGCGCGCTGTTGCTGCGGGCGCCGTACGGTGCGCGGCCGTCCACGTACTCGATCCGGCCGAGCAGCGGGAGTCGGCCGATCGCGCCGATTCGGGCGCCCAGGCTGGCGACCAGCTCGGGCCTGGAGGCGGACGCCATCGTGACGACGCCCACCGGCCGGGCGGTCTCCGGGCCGCTCCCGGCCCAGCCGCCGGGGCCGCGCGCCCAGTCCGCCAGCACGGTGACCAGCGCGTCCAGCACGTCGGGTGGGACGGGGGCGTCCGGTGCGCCCGCGGTCAGCATGGTGCGCAGCCGACCGCCCCAGCCGATGTCGGAGAGCCGGCCCAGCGCCCGGCCGGACTGCGCCTGCTCGCCGGCCGGGATCCGGCCCTTGAGCGGCACTCCCAGCGCGTCCATCCCGGTCGGCCAGAGCCTGCGCGGCTCGAAGGCCACGCCGGGGCGGCCGAGTGCGGCCCGGGCGGCATCCAGCGCCTCGGCCGAGACGTCCGGCTTCAGCCGCGGGCCCGCGCAGACGTCGCAGCGACTGCAGCTGGTGGCCTCCTCGTCGTCCAACTGGCGGCGCAGGAACTCCATCCGGCAGCGGTCGGTGGTCGCGTACTCGCGCATGGCCTGCTGCTCGGCCTCGCGGGCGCGGGCCACCTTGGCGTACCGCTCGCCGTCGTAGGCCCAGCTCTCGCCGGTGGCGAGCCAGCCGCCGCGCACCCGGCGGACGGCGCCGTCCACGTCCAGCACCTTGAGCATGGTCTCCAGCCGGGCGCGGCGCAGGTCCACCCGGGCCTCCAGGGCCGCGGTGGAGAGCGGCCGACCGGCCTCCTCCAGTGCGGCGAGGGTGCGTCGGACCTGCTCCTCAGGCGGGAAGCCGAGCGAGGCGAAGTAGCGCCAGATCGCCTCGTCCTCTCGGCCTGGGAGCAGCAGAACCTCGGCCCGGTCCACCCCGCGGCCGGCGCGGCCGACCTGCTGGTAGTAGGCGATCGGGGAGCCCGGCGAGCCCAGGTGCACCACGAAGCCGAGGTCGGGTTTGTCGAAGCCCATGCCCAGGGCCGAGGTGGCCACCAGCGCCTTGACCCGGTTGGCCAGCAGGTCGGCCTCGGCGCTGCGGCGCTCGGCGTCCTCGGTCCGGCCCGAGTACGAGGCGACCGCGAAGCCCCGGCCGCGCAGGAAGTCGGTGACCTCGTCGGTGGCGGCCACCGTGAGGGTGTAGATGATGCCCGAACCCGGAAGTTCGTCCAGGTGGTCGGCCAGCCAGCCCAGGCGATGGGCCGGATCGGGGAGGGGGAGCACGGCCAGGCTGAGGCTCTCCCGGTCCAGCGGGCCGCGCAGCACCAGGGCCCGGCCGTCGGAGCCGGCCGTGCCCAGCTGCTCGGCGACGTCCTCGGTCACCCGGGCGTTGGCGGTGGCGGTGGTCGCGAGCACCGGGACGCCGGGGGAGAGTTCGGCGAGCATGGTGCGCAGCCGGCGGTAGTCGGGCCGGAAGTCGTGGCCCCAGTCGGAGATGCAGTGCGCCTCGTCGACCACCAGCAGGCCGGTGGAGGCGGCGAGCTTGGGCAGCACCTGGTCGCGGAAGTCGGGGTTGTTCAGCCGCTCGGGGCTGACCAGCAGGATGTCCACCGAGCCTGCCGACACCTCGGCCTGGATCTCGTCCCACTCCTCCGGATTGGCGGAGTTGATCGTGCGGGCCTGGATACCGGCCCGGGCTGCGGAGTCCACCTGGTTGCGCATCAGGGCGAGCAGCGGCGAGACGATCACCGTCGGGCCGGCTCCGGCGGCGCGCAGCAGCGCGGTCGCGATGAAGTAGACGGCCGACTTGCCCCAGCCGGTGCGCTGGACGACCAGCGCCCGGCGGCGGTCCAGCACCAGCGCTTCGATGGCCAGCCACTGGTCCTCGCGCAGCTGCGCCGCAGGGCCGGCGAGCTCTTGCAGCACCGCCTCGGCGCGGGCGCGGGCCGCCGCGCGGTCGGCGGGGGTGGGAGCGAGGTCGTTGGTGTGCGGCACGGGCTGGTCCATGGGGTCCATGGGGTCCATGTAACAGCGTGCGGCGGACAGCAGGCCAACCGTTGCCCGGAACCTGTGGACAAGTGAACGGGGGAAGCGAGGGTGCTTCACCCGTTCGGAGGCTTGTACGGCCGTGTGGGTGACAGTGATTGTCCCCAGGGAGGTGGTTGTCCACAGGAAAAAAAGAAATCCGGGCTGCGGGCCGAATCGGTCGCACGCTTCCGTCATGACTCACGACGATTCCACCCGCTCGCCCCGCGGTCAGCTCCCCGGCGGGCTTCCCGCCGGGCTGCCGGTCAAGATGCGCAGCCCGGCCGACATGGCCGCGATGCTGCCCTACCTGTTGGGCTTCTACCCCGACGACAGCATCGTCGCCGTCGGGCTCCAGGGCAGCTCGCTCCGCCAGGGCGGGGCGATCCGGCTCGACATCCCGGACGATCCGCAGAGCTGGCCGTTGGTCGCCTCGGAGAGCGCCCGGCTGCTGCTGGAGCTCTCCGAGGAGCGCGACCGCCGTCCGGCGGGCGTGCTGCTCTACCTGTGCCGGGATTCGACGCCCGGCGCACCCCCGGTGGCCGCCGCGCTGCGACCGCTGGCCGATCATCTCGTCCGGGCTTTCCGGGCCCTCGACCTTCCCGTGAAGGAGGCGCTCTGCCTCTGCGACGGTCGCTGGCGGTCGTATCTGTGCCTGGATCCGGCCTGCTGTGATCCGGCGGGGACGCCTGTGCACTCCGGGCACGACCCGGGCGCCGCGGTGGCTGCGGCCACCTTCGCGGGCCTGGCGCCCCGCGGTAGCCGCAAGGCCATCACGGACGCGCTCGGTCCGGTCACAGGCCCCGTCGCCGAGCGTCAACGGGAGGCGTTGCAGCGCCATGCGGACGCCCTGCTGACGGCCGTCGGCGAGCAGGGCGGCCGGGACCGGCTGCTGGACCGTACCGGCCGGCTGATCGACGAGGCGGTGGCCGAGTTCCGGGCAGGCGCCCTGCTGCTGGACGACGAGCGGGCGGCGCGGTTGATTCTCGGCCTGCAGGACAAGATCAGCCGGGACCGGGCCGCGGAGTACGCCGAGGCAGCGGAGCTCGCGCCCGCGCAGCGGCTGTGGCGGTTCCTGGCCCGGCGCTGCGTCCCGCCGTTCCAGGACTGCGCGGCCGCGCCGCTCACGCTGCTCGCCTGGACGGCCTGGCTCGCCGGGGACAGCGCCATCAGCCGGGTGGTGCTGTCGCGGGCGCTCGATCTCGACCCGGACTACACGCTCGCCCAGCTGCTCTACCACTCGCTCAACACCGGCCTGGAGCCGGACCAGCTGCGGGAGACCGTCCGCGCGGAGCGGGCCCGTCGACACCGGCCCGGGGAGCCGCCCGGGACCGCGGTCGCGGACGATCCGGAACAGCCCGGCGGTCCAGTCCCCGGTGGTCCAGTCCCCGGTGGTCCAACCCCCAGTGGTCCAGCCCCTGGTGGCGCCGACCGTCCCGGCGGACCGGCAGGGCGGGCGCAGCAGAGTCGGCCGGCCACCCACACCAGCGATGCCGGGGCGCCCGGCGTGCGCATTCCCGGCCAGCGGTGCGGCGGCGGCAGCCCGCCACCGCCCCGGCTCCCCGGCGGGGTGAGCCGGCCGCCCGGCTCGGACACCCCGCCGAGCGCCGCCGCGGCAGGGCAGCCGGCCGCTGGACACCGCGCGCGGCCGGCCCGCAGCAGCGATCGCCGAACCCTTCGTACCGTCCGTGACACCTCGATCGGAGCCTGAGATGACTCAGCATCAGCACATCGGCACCGGCCCGCAGCCCCGCACGGCAGCGTTCACCGCCTCGCACGACCCCGCGCGCCTCGGCCCCCGGCGCCCGCGACGCCCTCAGCGTCCCGAGCCGCTCCGCCCGCCGGAGCCGTCCCAGCCCTCGGCCACCGTTCAGCTGCGGCTCGCCCCACCGGCCCCGCAGGCGAGGTGCCGAGCCTGGCTGCGCCGCGTGGTCCGCGGGCCGAAGCACCTGCGCGGCCGGCGCCGACCGGCGGCGGTGCGCCGACGCACTCCCCGTTTCCCGTACGGCGGGCGGCTGCTACAGCTCGCCGCGGGACATCCGGATCAGCCGGTCCAGGACGTGGTTGCCACTGACCCGCAGCCCGTCGTGCTCCCACTCGTTGGTCACCCAGGTCCGGAGCCCCCGAACCGAGTCGGCCGTCGCCAGGGAGTCGGCCGTGTCCACGTACATGTCGTCGTGGTAGACCGCTGCCACCACCGGCACCTGATTGGCCGCCAGCACCGCCGGCGCGTACAGGTCGGGCCAGTCGGTGCGCTGGGCGAGCAGCTCGGCGGCCCCCCGCAGCGGGCGCAGCGCCGGGTCGGTCTCGAACATCCAGGGGTAGATCATCTCCCCGGTGAAGTGCACCGGGGTCCCGGCCTCCAGCGCCTGCACGGCGTCGAACTCCGGGAACTCGCTCCGGACGCGCTCGGCGGCCCAGTCGGTCGCCCCCGGGTCCACCGAGCGCTGCCCGTAGATGGACTCGTGCAGCACCGCGTAGAGCGGCCCGTCCGCGTGCGAGAGCTTCGCCTGGGCCCCGGCCAGGAAGCTGTCGGACAGTTCGAGCCCCGCGCTGCCGCGGACCCACGCCTCCTCGAGCAGGTAGTGCAGCGTGTCCGACCCGCTGCCGGCGCCGAGCATCAGGCCGAGCGACTGGAAGGCCTCCACGGTCAGCAGGCCGCCGTCGGGCAGCGGCGCCGCCGTCACAGCCAGGTGCTCGACGATCCGCCGGACCGCCTCGACGTCCTGGGGGTAGCGGGCGTAGTGGCTCTTGTTCTTACGGGCGACCCGGGGGTAGGCGGCCCGGTACACGTCGGCGGCGCTGCTCCGCAGACCGGCCAGCCCACCCGTCACCATGGCCTCGCGCAGGCCCTCGGGGGCGAGCGAGAGGTACGTCAGGGTGCAGAAGCCGCCGAAGCTCTGGCCGAGCAGCGTCCACTGGCCCTGCTCACCGATCAGCTGGCGGCGGATCAGTTCGGCGTCCCGGACGATCGAGTCGGCACGGAAGAACGCGAGGTACTCCGCCTGCTCCTGCGCGCCGCCGCGCAGCAGGAGGGTCTGGCGGGTCGCCGGGGTCGACCGCCCGGTGCCGCGCTGGTCGAGCAGCAGCACCCGGTAGTCGTCCAGCGCCCGGTCCAGCCAGGCGTCCCGGCCCAGCGGCCGCCCAGCCTTGCCACCCGGTCCGCCCTGGAGGAAGAGCAGCCACGGCAGGTCGGCCCGCTCCTTGCCCGCCGCCACGACCTCCCGAGCGTAGACCTCGATCTGCTCACCCTGGGGGGCCTGATGGTCCAGCGGTACCTGGAACAGATGGTCGGTCAGAACGATCCCGGGCTGTCGGCTGACGACGGACATGAGGCTCCTCGGTCTTTGCTCGGTCTGCTGGGCGGTCGCATCAGGTCGGCTGCTCCGGGTGCGACGCCCGTGCTGTTCACGGGCGAGCCCAGGCGCCGGTCGGAGGTCGTTCCGACAGGGTTGGCGCCACCCCGGCACCGTATCCTGACGCCGGGTGAGCCGGATGGGGGCCGTCCTGACCCGGCGACCAGCGTCTTTGTCCCGCCACAGCGGGCGCTGCGGGCCGGCGCCTGTAGGACCGCACGGTCGGCCGATCCGAGCCGCCGCCACCTTGGGCGTGACCTGCGCCCGGTGCACCGCGTTCACTCTGCGGAGCACCGCCGAGGCCGCAGCGCACGGTGGTGGTGCCTGCGGGAGAGCGGGGACGGGCTGCACCCGGATCTGCCCTACCGTGCCCCGGGTGCTCCACGGCGAACCGCCCGAGCGGATCCGCACGGGCAGCAGACGATCCACGGCAGTTGTGGCCCACGGGCCCGCCCTGCCGACCGACAGGAGGAGAACCCGGTGACGGCCCCCAGGCCAGCACAGACTGCGATGCCGGCCGAGACCGTTGGCGGGTCCCGGCCCATGACGCCGGGACGGCCCGAGCCCGTCTCCGCCGGTCCCGTCAGGCCCGCCGCTCAGGCACGACGACAGCCCGTCTCCGCCCACGGCGACGTGCTCTGCGTCAATGCCCCGGCCATGGCGGCCTCAGGCCCCGACGGGCAGCTGCGCGGCGAAGGGCTGCACGGGTTCTTCCGATCGGGCGTCCGGACGCTCAGCAGGATGGAGCTCAGACTGGGCGGGATCGAACCGCTGGCCCTGCAGGGCGACCTCTCCTCCGCCGCCCAGGCCCGCTTCCTGGCCGCGGTGCGCACCCCGGGCGATCTGGACCCCGACCCCGCGCTGACGGTGGAGCGGCTGCGGCACGCCGACGGCGTGGAGACGATCACGGTCCGCAACGCGGGCAGCAGGCCGGCCCGCCTCCCGCTGGAGATCACGCTCGGGACGGATCTCGGCAACCTCGCCGACATCGCTGCCGGACAGCGTCCGCCGGACGTCCCGGGTCAGGTTCAGTCCGCCGGGCTGCGGTGGTCGGCCCGCGGGCACGGAGCAGTCGTCTCGGCCCGGCCCTCGCCGCACGCCGTGCTGGCCGGGGCGGGCGTGCTGCGCTGGGATCTGGAGGTTCAGCCGGGAGCCCGCTGGTCAGTCGAGCTCCAGGTCGAGCTGGAGAGTGCGCCGACGGCGGTGCGACCGCCGATCGGCCGGGGAGCCGGTGTCGCGATTCCCTGGCCGGACCTGGCGATCCGCTGCGACGACTCGCGCGCCGAGGTGCTGGTGCGGCGTTCGCTGGACTCCCTCGGCAGCCTGCTGCTCGCCGACTCCGACCGGCCGACCGATCTGTACGCCGCGTCCGGTGCGCCGTGGAGATTCGGGCTGGCCGCGGCCGACGCCCTCTGGGCGGCCCGGTACTCCCTCCCGCTCGGCACCAGGCTGGCCGGGGGGACACTGCGGGCGCTGGCCCGCCGTCAGCAGGTCGCGGCAGGACCGTCCGGCCGCGCGGAGGGGCTCATCCCCGGGGCGCTGCGCCACGCCGGTCCGGAACTGCCGCCCTCCTGCACGGCCACCGAGGCCACCCTGCTCTTCGTCACCGTGCTTGCCGAGGCCTGGCGTTGGGGGCTGCCCCGACAGGAGGTACTGGAGCTGCTCCCGGCAGCCGAGCGTGCCCTTTGCGCGTTGCGGGCGACTGCGGAGAGCAGCGCCGTCGAGGGCTTTGTCACCGACCTCGGGCGGGCCCCCGACGAACGCGTCGGCTACCTCCCGGCCGCCCGCTGCGAGGTCCAGGCCCAGGCCCATCGCGCGGCGCTGCACGGAGCGGAGCTGCTGGAGGCCTTCGGACGCCCCGGCGGGGCGCAGTGGCGGGAGTGGGCGGCCGGCCTGCGCAGCCGTTTCCGGGAGCGGTTCTGGGTCGACGACCTGTCGGGGGGCCGTCCGGCCGCCGCGCTGACCGCTGACGACCGCACGCTCTCCGCCGTCGCCTGCTCCTTCGTCCATCTGCTGGACCTCGGTCTGGCGGCCGAGGGCGACTCGCTGCCGGGCCTGCTGGACCGCGAGCAGACCAGGCTGCTGGCGCAGCGGCTCGCCGCGCCGGAGCTGGACTGCGGCTGGGGGCTGCGGACACTCAGTTCCAAGTCGGCGCGGTTCAACCCGCTGGGTCACCGCAGCGGCGCCGTGCGGGTCCACGAAACCGCGATGGCGGTGTCCGGGTTGGCGGAGGCCGGGTTCGAACGCGAGGCCGGAGCGCTGCTGGAGGGCCTGCTGGCGGCCTCCGCGCACGCGGGCGGCCGGCTCCCCGAGATGTACGCGGGGGAGCAGCGCCTACCGGACTGCCCGCCCGTCCCGCATCCCGCCGCCTGCCGTCCGGCCGCGGTCTCCACGGCCGCCGCCGCACACGCGGTCTTCGCGCTGGCCGGCGTGCGCCCCGACGTCCCGGCGCGCCGCGTCGTGGTCAGGCCCGCCAGCACCGCGCCGCTGGGGGAGTTGGAGCTCTCCGGGCTGCGGGTGGCGGGCGAGCCGTTCGCGGTCAGGATCAGCCGGATCGGGGTGGCGGTGGTCGAGGAGGCGTCCTCCGAGCTCCAGTTGGGCGCTCGCTGACACCCGGCCGCAGGCGGGTGCGCGGCGAGGTGTGACGCACCCTGTGCTTATCGTCAGAAAGACGACTATGATCGCCCTCATGTCGCGCTATGACCCGTCGGCCTTCCCCCCATTCGCAGTCACGGTCGACCTGGTGGTGCTGACTGTCAGAGAGCACGAGCTCTGCGCGCTGCTGGTGCGCCGCGGCGAGCCGCCCTTTCAGGGCTACTGGGCCCTGCCCGGCGGTTTCGTGCGCCCGGACGAGGGGCTCGGCGAGGCGGCTTCCCGCGAGCTGGCGGAGGAGACCGGTCTGCGCGCCCACGCGACGCCCGGCCAGGGGAGCTCCGGCGCACACCTGGAGCAGCTGGCCACCTACGGCCACCCCCAGCGCGACCCGCGGATGCGCGTGGTGAGCGTGGCCCATCTGGCCCTCGCGCCGGACCTGCCGACCCCCAAGCCCGGTGGTGACGCCCGCGGAGCCCGCTGGGCGCCGGTCAGCGAGCTGCTCGGTCCGGGCCTGGCCGACCACGAGCCGCTGGCCTTCGACCACGCCCTGATCCTGGCGGAGGGAGTCGAGCGGGCCCGCTCCAAGATCGAGTACTCCGCCCTGGCGACCGCGTTCTGCCCCAAGGAGTTCACGGTCGGGGAACTGCGCCGGGTCTACGAGGCGGTCTGGGGCGTGGTTCTGGACCCGCGCAACTTCCACCGCAAGGTCACCGGCACACCCGGCTTCCTGGTCCCCTCCGGGGGCACCACGACCCGGCAGGGCGGCCGCCCGGCCCAGCTGTTCACCGCCGGCCGGGCGACGGTCCTCAACCCGCCGATGCTGCGCCCGGAGTCGTGACCACGGCTGACGCGGAGGCTGTCGCCTGATCGAGTGAGGCGGGCCGCCGAGTTGCCCGTGCCGCTTCCGCAATGCCCGGTTTCTCCCCCCGCTCGTCCTAGGGTGCTGGGACCGGGGCGACCCGCGCCGTCCCGCCAGGGCAGCCGAGCATGTGGGAGCAGCCAGTGATGATCCAGGTCAACGGCCTCACCAAGGTCTACCGCCGCGGCTGTCGCCCGGCGCTCCTCGACCTCGGGTTCGACGTCCGGCCCGGCACCGTCACGGCGCTCCTGGGATCGGCCGACGCCGGCAAGACCACCGCGCTGCGCCTGATGCTCGAACTGGAGCCGGGCCAGGGCGTGACACTCTTCGGCGGCCGGACCTATCGCCGACTGCGCCGACCCGAGCGCGAGGTCGGCGTGCTGCTGCCGCCCGGCCATGGTGCACCCGGCAACCCGGGCCGCACGGCCCGGGGTCACCTGCGGATGCTCGCCGCCGCAGTCGGCGCGCCGGCCCGGCGCGCCGAGGAGCTCCTGGAGCAGACCCGGCTGGCGACGGTGGCCGATCACCGCCTGCGAACGTTCTCCCCCGGCATGAGCCGGCGTCTGGCGCTGGCAGTGGCCCTGCTCGGCGAGCCGAACACCCTGCTGCTCGACGCCCCCTCCCAGGGTCTGTCGCCGCGCAACGCCGAGTGGCTGCACGCCTTCCTACGGGCCTTCCCGGCCGGCGGCGGGACGGTGCTGGTCACCACGCGCAGCCCGCAGGAGGCCGCCCTGCTGGCGGACCGGGTGGTGACGCTGGACGGCGGACGGATGGTCGCGGACCAGCCGATCAGCGACTTCCGCCGCACCAGGCTGCACCCGGAGGTGGCGGTGCGCGGCCCGCAGATGGCCCGCCTCGCCGACCTGGTGCGGGCCCAGGGCGCACAGGTCCGCCAGGACGGCGGCGCGGGTATCGCGGTGAGCGGTCTGGACCGCACGGAGATCGGCGAGTTGGCCTATCGCAGCGGGATCCTGCTGCACGAGCTGGCGGACCGGGTCGTGGAGCAGCCGGCTCCGCGGGCGCTCCAGGTCACCGCCGCCCGTTCCGCCGTGGCCCCGGCGGTGCAGCTGCTCGGGTCGACGGCGCTGACGGTCGGTGCGGCGCGCAGGAGCCGCGAACTCCCTGGCGCCCCGCTCGCAAGTCCCGTCGACACCATCGCGATGCCCACGGTGTCCGCTGCTCCCGCTGCTCCCGTCGGTCCGGCTGCTCCCGCCGTCGCTCCCGTTTCCGTGCACGGCTCGGAAACCGATCTCCTCCCCGAGCCCCTGACCGGGCCCGACCACTGGAACGGGTGATCCTGTGCGCGTCCTGGCCTACGAGGGACGGCGGCTGTTCGGCCTCCGCTCGACCTGGCTGATCCTCGCCGCCGCGCTGTTCGCCGATGCGGCCGTGGCAGCGGTGGTCTCCCGTCAGGCGGCCCCCGGGCCGCTGTCGGTGACCGACGGGACCCGGCTGATCACCGCCGCCGTTCCGCTGCTGCCGATCCCGCTCGCCGCGCTGGCCGCCGGTGCGCTCGGCGCGCTCTCCTCGGCTCACGAGGTGCGGCACCCGGGCCTGGCGGCCTCGCAGGTCCGCTACCAGAGCCGGCTGCGCCTGCTCGCGGCCAAGCTCACGCTCAACGCCGCGGTCTCGGCGACCCTGGCCGCGCTGTCGCTGGCGGTGGACGCCGTGGTCGTCCGCTTCGCCCTGCCGCCCGGTACGTCCGCCGCCCGCCTCTACACGCCGATGTTGCTGCAGGCGGACCCGCGCCCGCTGCTGGTGCTGGTGACCTTCGCCGCCGTGGTGGTCGCGGCGGGCTGGACGGGTCTGCTGGCGGCCGCGCTGACCCGCAGTGCCGCCGCCGGCGTCATCCTGCTCTGCGCGCTGCCCACCCTGATCGAGCCGGTGGCGGCGGCGCTGGCGGAGCGTGCCGGAGCGGGCTGGGCGGTCCGCGCGGAGGAGGCGCTGCCGCTCCAGTACGGCGTGGACCGGCTCTACGGGGCCGGCAGCGGACTGCGGCCGACGGGGTTGGCGGAATCGGTGCGGTCGGCCGGTTCGTCGTTCTCGTCGGGCTCGCTCGCCTCGCTGTTCGAGCTGGCCGACCCGCTCGCCGTGGCGGCCCTGCTGGCGCCGGTCGCCCTGTTGCTGCTGGGTTGTCTGCTGGCGCAGCTGCGCCGGCGCTCGCTCTGACCCCGCGCCCCGCGCCCCCGCGTCAGGTCCCCGGTCCCCGCTGTCGCCGCGTCCGCGTGACGCGGCGGCCGGGGGCCGGTCGGCCTGTGGTCAACTCTCCCACCAGCCATGACCGGTATGGCCATTTCTTCCTGATAAGAAGTCAATTATCCAGTCATGGGCGATCACCCTTTCGTGTGCTTTTCACGAGAATTCTCAAGCCGGACCCGCCGATCGCCGACAAAGGAGCTGTGAGTACCCTTGCGCACCCCGCCATGACCGTCGCTCGCCCCGCCGAGGCCGCTGCCCCCGGCGCTGGCGAGCTCGACCGCTTTTCCTACGCCGATCGGCCCACCCCGCCCGTCCCCCGATGGGACGGTGACAACGACCTCTCCCGGGTCGGCCGCAAGACCACCAGCAGCCGCGGCCGCGGGCTGCACGGCCAGCTCGTCCAGCAGCTCGGCCAGATGATCGTCTCCGGCGACCTGGGCGCCGACCGCCCGCTCGTCCCGGAGGAGATCGGCCAGCGCTTCGAGGTCTCGCGCACCGTCGTGCGCGAGTCGCTGCGCGTGCTGGAGGCCAAGGGCCTGGTCAGCGCCAGGCCGAACGTCGGCACCCGGGTCCGTCCGGTCAGCGACTGGAACCTGCTCGACCCCGACATCATCGAGTGGCGCGCCTTCGGCCCGCAGCGCGACGAGCAGCGTCGCGAGCTGTTCGAGATGCGCTGGGCGATCGAGCCGCTGGCCGCCCGCCTCGCGGCGGGTCACGGCCGGGAGGAGGTCCAGCAGCGACTGGTCGAGATGACCGAGATCATGACCCACTCGGCCGCCCAGGGTGATCTGATCACCTTCTCGCGCGCCGACGCGGAGCTGCACAGCCTGGTCCTGCAGATGGCCGGCAACCGCATGCTGGAGCACCTGGCCAGCATCGTCGGCTCCTCGCTGCAGGTCTCCGGCGGCCCGGCCACCGCCTGCGAGCGTCCCTCGGACTCCTCCGTCAGCGTGCACGCCCGCCTGGTCGACGCGCTGGGCACTGGTGACGGCAGCGCGGCCGAGGCGGCGATGCGCTCGCTGCTCACCGCCGTCCACCCCGACGTCGAGCACTCGGTGCCGGCCCCGCGCGAGCACTGAGCGGGGACGGCCACGGACCCGCTGGGAGTGAGCAGAGCCCTCCGGTCGTCCCGCGCGAAGCCGCGGCGGCAACCGGAGGGCTCGCGGCGGATTGGATCACCTGCACGACGGCGTGTGACCTGTGCCACGAGCGGCATGCGTAACACTTGGGGGGCGGCAGCGATATGTACGGAGCGGAAGCAGCTCCGGAATACCGCGCCATGTCAGAATGCTGTGTTGGTCTGCGGCGCTGCTGCCGTCCCACACACCCAGCGTTCTGCAAACCCAGTCCTCAAGTCCGAGCCGGTCGGAACCGACGTCGTGCCCTGTGGCACGTGATCATTCCTCGCCCTCTCGGGCGTCCGGTACGGGTTCGAGTTCACTCTTCGTCCGAGAGGTTGTTCGTGTCGGCCAGCACATCCCGTTCGCTCCCCCCCGAGATCGCCGAGTCCGCGGCACTGCTTGCGCTCATCGAGCGGGGCAAGGCCCAGGGGCAGATCGCCGGTGACGACGTGCGTCAGGCCTTCGAGGCGGACCAGATCCCGGTCACCAAGTGGAAGAACGTCATGCGCAGCCTCAACCAGGTGTTGATTGAGGAAGGGGTGGACCTGATGGTCAGCGCGGCCGAGCCGTCCGCTGCCAAGCGCAAGAGCGTTGCGGCCAAGAGCACCACCAAGCGCACCGCCACCAAAGCGGTCACCACGCGTACTCCCACTGCCCAGACCAAGCCGCCGGTGCGGATCGCTCCCGCCGCGATGATCTCCCCTTCCGCCGTGACGGTCGAGGCCTCGCTGGGCGACCCCGCCGAGGGCGGTGCCGCCGCACCCAAGAAGATCGCCGCCGCGGCTCCGGCCAAGAAGGCCGTCGCCAAGAAGGCCGCCGCTCCGGCCAAGAAGACCGCTGCCAAGAAGACCGCTGCCAAGGGTGACAAGCCCGAGGACGAGCTGCTCGGCGAGGAGGAGCTCGAAGACGTCGCGACGCCCGGCGCGGCCAAGGCCGACGCCGAGGGCACCGAGGAGGAGGAGGGCACCGAGGGTTTCGTCCTCTCCGACGACGACGAGGACGACGCGCCGGCCCAGCAGGTCGCCGTGGCCGGTGCCACCGCGGACCCGGTCAAGGACTACCTCAAGCAGATCGGCAAGGTCCCGCTCCTCAACGCCGAGCAGGAGGTCGAGCTCGCCAAGCGCATCGAGGCCGGCCTCTTCGCCGAGGACAAGCTCAGCGCTTCGGACAAGCTGGCCCCCAAGCTCAAGCGCGAGCTGGAGATCATCGCCGAGGACGGCCGCCGCGCCAAGAACCACCTGCTGGAGGCCAACCTCCGTCTCGTGGTCTCGCTGGCCAAGCGCTACACCGGCCGCGGCATGCTCTTCCTGGACCTGATCCAGGAGGGCAACCTCGGTCTGATCCGTGCGGTCGAGAAGTTCGACTACACCAAGGGCTACAAGTTCTCGACCTATGCGACGTGGTGGATCCGCCAGGCGATCACCCGCGCGATGGCCGACCAGGCCCGCACCATCCGTATCCCGGTGCACATGGTCGAGGTCATCAACAAGCTGGCCCGCGTCCAGCGCCAGATGCTCCAGGACCTGGGCCGCGAGCCCACCCCGGAGGAGCTGGCCAAGGAACTCGACATGACCCCTGAGAAGGTCATCGAGGTCCAGAAGTACGGTCGCGAGCCGATCTCCCTGCACACCCCGCTCGGCGAGGACGGCGACAGCGAGTTCGGTGACCTCATCGAGGACTCCGAGGCGGTCGTCCCCGCGGACGCGGTCAGCTTCACGCTGCTTCAGGAGCAGCTGCACTCGGTGCTCGACACACTGAGCGAGCGCGAGGCGGGCGTGGTCTCGATGCGCTTCGGCCTGACGGACGGTCAGCCGAAGACGCTGGACGAGATCGGCAAGGTCTACGGGGTCACGCGTGAGCGGATCCGGCAGATCGAGTCGAAGACCATGTCCAAGCTGCGCCACCCGTCGCGTTCCCAGGTGCTGCGCGACTACCTCGACTGACGGAGCCGCCGGGTAGCCGGCGGACCGCAGGCAGTGAACCGGAGGCCCGGGGCGATGACCGCCCCGGGCCTCCGGCGTCCCGCCCTCGGGGTGATCCGCGTCATCCGGAGCTGACCGAGGTCCCCCGTCCGGGTGTCCGGGCGCGCGGCAGCGCACACGCATGGTGATCAAGAGACTACTCTGTGGCGGTTGCCTGCCCTCGAGTCGCTCGGAGCGCCCTGTGATGTCCACCTCGCCCGCCCTGCTCGGCCGCCGCAGGATCGACCCCCGCAGAATCGATCGGGGTCGGCGGCGCCGGTCGGCCGCTCTGGTGGTGCTGGCGGTGCTGCCGGCCGCGCTGGTCTCGCTGGGGGCCGCTCCCGCGCAGGCCGACCGCCGGATCATCGGCGGTGCGGCGGACAGTACGGAACAGCACCCGTGGGTGGTGGCGATCTCCAGTCGGCCGCAGTTCGGGGAGGCCCGGTCCGGGCAGTTCTGCGGCGGGACCCTGGTCTCGCCGACCAAGGTCGTCACGGCCGCGCACTGCCTCTACGACGAGAGCACCGGTCGCCCCACCGACCGGCCGGGGCTGACGGTGATCGTCGGGCGCACCGACCTGACCACCCGGGCCGGCTCCGAGGTCGCGGTGTCGAACGTCTGGATCCACCCGCAGTACTCGTTCGAGCAGAACATGCAGGATGTGGCGGTGCTCACGCTCGCGGTTCCGCAGAACGGTGTCCCGGTGCTGCCGATGGTCGCCCAGGGCGATCAGGGGCCGTACGCGGTCGGGACGCGCGCGCAGGTCTACGGCTGGGGGGACACCACCGGTCGGGCGAACTACGCGGCCGCGCTGCGCGAGGTGGATGTGCCGATCGTCGCTGACGATGTGTGCGCGCGCGACTACCCGGGCGGACCGGACGGCGCCTACGACGCGCGCGGCATGGTCTGCGCCGGTGAGGCGCGCGGCGGCAAGGATGCCTGCCAGGGCGACAGCGGCGGCCCCTTGGTGGTGGAGGGCCACCTGGTGGGCCTGGTCTCCTGGGGCGCCGGCTGCGCGGAGGCCAGGCACCCGGGCGTGTACACCCGGCTCTCCGCCGTGGCGGCTGCGGTCAACGCCCAGCTGTGACCGGGCGATGACCGAGTGTCAGGGTCGGGGAGAACGCTGAGCGGCAGGCTGCATACAGCCTGCCGCTCAGCGGCCGACCCGCAAGGGTCGACCTCAGCCCGTCATGGGAGCGTCGTGATCAGCGCTCGTCGGTATTGGCCGGGGCCGCCGTGGTGGCGAGACGACCGCTCTCGTCCTGTATGTCCACAGCGATCTTCTTGAGCTCCGGCTCGAACTTACGCCCGTGGTGGGCGCAGAAGAGCAGCTCTCCGCCACTCGCCAGTACGACGCGCAGGTATGCCTGGGCGCCGCAGCGGTCGCAGCGGTCAGCCGCGGTGAGCGGGCTCGCAGGTGTCAGAACAGTAGTCACGTCGCCTCTTCTCTAGCTCGACGAGCTGTCGTACCAGGGTCAACATCCAACCAGGCCGAAAACGTTCCCGCTCGTGGCTTTTCTTCTTTGAGGATTCTGCTTGTGTTGATGAGGACGTGCCCCGGCTGCCGGTGGTTCATGCCTACTGGAAACCGTGACCTGTCGATCACTCGAACATTCCATCGAACTGTTGTCCGAGGGTGGGCGTAGCATAATCCTCTACTGGGTTGGAGCATAAGCCCCGTCCTGGGCACCGGTAGCCTGCATCTCAGCAGTTCCAGAGCTCGCGGTTCGTTCGACGGTCCGCCAGGACCCGCGGGGCAGGGGTGAGATGGCGCTTCGGCGCGGCAACCCGGGCCCGGCCCGTGTTCGCGCAGCGCGTACAAGCTGCGGGGTGCGGGCGGAGTGTGCAGCGGGAGCCGAGTAGGGCAGTGTGCGGTCCGGCGGTGTGCGGCCGCTGCGCACCGCACCGGCCGCTGGTGGGACCGCCGCCGGGATCGAGATCAGACGTTCTCATTGGAGGAGTGCACCGCGTGAGTGCCGAAACGACCGTGCCGCCCGCCCTGCGCGCCGCGGATGACGGATCCAACTACACCGCTCGGCACCTGCTCGTCCTGGAGGGGCTCGAGGCGGTGCGCAAGCGCCCCGGCATGTACATCGGCTCGACCGACAGCCGGGGCCTGATGCACTGCCTGTGGGAGATCATCGACAACGCGGTGGACGAGGCCCTCGGCGGTCACTGCGACCACATCGAGGTCGTGCTGCACGAGGACTCCTCGGTCGAGGTCCGCGACAACGGCCGCGGCATCCCGGTCGACGTGGAGCCCAAGACCGGCCTCTCCGGCGTCGAGGTCGTGATGACCAAGCTGCACGCCGGCGGCAAGTTCGGCGGCGGCTCCTACGCCGCCTCCGGTGGCCTGCACGGTGTCGGCGCCTCCGTCGTCAACGCGCTCTCGGCCCGACTGGACGTCGAGGTGGACCGCGGCGGGCACGCCCACGCGATCAGTTTCCGGCGCGGCACCCCCGGCCTCTTCGCCGAGTTGAGCCCGGACGCGCCGTTCGACCCCGCCAGCGGTATGACCAAGGCCCGCAAGGTCCCCAAGACCCGCACCGGCACCAGGATCCGCTACTGGGCCGACCGGCAGATCTTCCTGAAGGAGGCCAAGCTCTCGCTGGAGGGCATCCACAGCCGCGCCAGGCAGACCGCCTTCCTGGTCCCCGGCCTCACCATCGTGGTGCGTGACGAACGCCTGACGGAGAGTGAGAAGGTCGAGCAGACCACCTTCCGCTTCGACGGCGGCATCGGCGAGTTCTGCGAGTTCCTGGCGCCCGACAAGCCGATCTGCGACGTGCTGCGGCTGCGCGGCGAGGGCACCTTCAAGGAGACCGTCCCGGTCCTGGACGACCTCGGCCACATGACCCCGACCGAGGTCACCCGCGAGCTCGGTGTGGACATCGCGCTGCGCTGGGGCGCCGGTTACGACACCACGCTGCGCTCCTTCGTCAACATCATCGCCACCCCCAAGGGCGGCACCCACGTCACCGGTTTCGAGCGCTCGCTCGCCAAGACCGTCAACGAGGCGCTGCGTTCGGCCAAGCTGCTCCGGGTGGCCGAGGACGACATCACCAAGGACGACGCCACCGAGGGCCTCACCGCGGTGGTCACCGTCCGGCTGGCCGAGCCGCAGTTCGAGGGCCAGACCAAGGAGGTGCTCGGCACCTCGGCCGCCAACCGGATCGTCGCCGCCGTCCTGGCCAAGGAGCTCAAGGCCTTCCTGACCTCGGCCAAGAAGGACGAGAAGCTGCAGGCCCGGGCCGTCCTGGAGAAGGTCGCGGCGGCCGCCCGGACCCGGGTCGCGGCCCGCCAGCACAAGGAGGCCCAGCGCCGGAAGACCGCACTGGAGACCTCCTCGCTCCCCGCCAAGCTGGCCGACTGCCGCAGCGACGACGTCGAGCGCAGCGAACTCTTCATCGTCGAGGGCGACTCCGCGCTCGGCACCGCCAAGCTGGCCCGCAACTCCGAGTTCCAGGCGCTGCTGCCGATCCGCGGCAAGATCCTGAACGTCCAGAAGGCCTCGGTCTCGGACATGCTCAAGAACACCGAGTGTGCGGCGATCATCCAGGTGATAGGAGCGGGCTCCGGCCGGACCTTCGACATCGACCAGGCCCGCTACGGCCGGGTGATCTTCATGGCCGACGCCGACGTCGACGGCTCGCACATCCGCACCCTGCTGCTGACGCTCTTCCAGCGCTACATGCGCCCGATGGTGGAGCAGGGCCGGGTCTTCGCGGCGGTCCCCCCGCTGCACCGGATCGAGCTGACCAACCCCAAGCGCGGCATGGAGAAGTACCACTACACGTACTCCGACGCCGAGCTGCGCCGCACCATGCTGGAGTTCCAGAGCAAGGGCCTGCGCTGGAAGGAGCCGATCCAGCGCTACAAGGGCCTCGGTGAGATGGACGCCGACCAGCTGGCCGAGACCACCATGGACCCGCGCCACCGCATCCTGCGCCGGATCAACCTCGGCAACCTGGACGCCGCCGAGCAGGTCTTCGACCTGCTGATGGGCAACGACGTGGCACCCCGGAAGGAGTTCATCGTCGACTCGGCGGCCACCATGGACCGCTCGCGCATCGACGCGTAGCCGGCCCGTCCGAAGGGCTCTCCACCCAGGGGTGGAGGGCCCTTCAACCGTTGCTTCAACCCTGGCGCCGATCAGCCGCGGGGCCGCGATCCGTACCGTCGGAGAAGTCAGCAAGAACCCTTCCGGTGGGACGGAGCGAGTCCGATGAGCGGCCTTGTGAACATCGTTGTGATCGTCGCGGTAGTCGCCCTGGTCGTGCGGCGCCAGTTCCGGGCGCAGAAGTTCGACACCGAGCGGCGCTTCTGGGTCCTGCCGGTGGTGCTCGGGGGGCTCGCACTGCGCGACCCGCACCTGATCGACCCGAACCACAAGGCGGCGGCCATCGCGCTGCTGTTCGCCTCCGTCGTGCTGGTGATGGCGATGGGCACCGTCTGGGGCTGGACCGTACGGCTCTGGCGGGAGGCCGACGGCAGCCTCTGGGTCAAGGGCACCGCCGCCACGCTGGCCGCCTGGGCGGGCATGATCGTCCTGCGGTTCGGCCTCTACGGCATCGGCTCGGCGATGCACGTCCACCAGAGCACCAACGCGCTGCTGCTCACCGTCGGCGTGCTGCTGCTGATCCGCGGCGTCGTGGTGAACTGGAGGGCCCGCAGTGTGGACGCCCTGCCGGGCCTGCGCGCGGTGGGCTGATCACCATCGAGACCACGGAGGGACCGGACGTGCCGCTGGAGACCTGGACCCGCTGGCCCTCCGTGGAGGCCCTGGCCCAGGAGCGGCGCTCCCGGCCCCGGCAGCTGCTCAACGGCTTCAGCCGGACGGTCCTGGTGACGGTGATCGTCTGGGGGACGTACGCGACCGGCCGGTTCACCGGCTGGTCCGCCGTGCTGATGGCAGGCCGACTGCTGATCATCGGCGGACTGTTCTACCTGCTGACCCGGACCAGCAGGCTCCATCGGATCGGGCCGGCCCTGGTGGCGGTGGGGGCCTTGCTGGCCTCCGCGGCACTGGCCCACCACGGCGGGGCGATGCTGCTGGCGAACGCTGTCTGGTGCGGGGTGGCGGTGATCGGACTGCTTCGGCTGCCGCTGGCCGCGGCGCTGCCGACCTGTGCGGCGGCGCTCGCCTCCTACGCGGTGGGCAGCGGCGACGGGTTCGTGGCGATGATGGCCACCGTGGTGGGGATGGTCCTGCTCGGCTATCTGCTCCGGCTGGACGGTGAGGCGCGCAGCAGTGCGCAGCGCCTGGTGGAGCAGGAGCTGGCGGCCCGGGCGGCCGAGGCGGAGAGCGCCGCGCTGGCGGAGCGGGCCAGGATCGCCCGCGAGATCCACGACGTGCTGGCGCACAGCCTCTCCGCCCAGTTGGTCCACCTGGAGGCGGCCCGGTTGATGCTGGACCGGGGTGCCGAGCGGGAGCAGATCAGGGAGCGCGTGGTGGCGGCCCGCCGGATGGCCCAGGACGGGCTGGTCGAGACCCGGCAGGCGCTCTCCGCACTGCGCGGCGAGTTCACCCCGGTCGGGGAGTTCCTGGTGGAGCTGGCCGGTGCGCAGGGGGCGGTGCTGACGGTGCACGGCACGCCGCGCCCGCTCGTCGCCGAGGCCGGCCTGGCCGTGCGGCGCACCGCGCAGGAGGCGCTGACCAACGTCCGCAAGCACGCCTCGGGCGGCGCCTGCACGCTGCGGCTGAGCTACCTGGCCCACGAGGTGGAGCTGGAGATCCGCAACGCCGCGAGCGCTCCCGGCGAGGTGTCGCCAGAGCTGGCGTCCAGTGGCAGCGGGTACGGTCTGCTCGGGATGCGCGAACGCGCGGAACTGCTCGGCGGCAGCCTGCTGGCGGGCCCGGACGACGGAGGATGGCGCGTGCTGCTGCGGGTGCCGGCGTGAGCGGGCAGAGCCCCACCAGGGTGCTGGTGGCCGACGACCAGACGGTGGTGCGCGAGGGCATCGTGATGCTGCTGGGGCTACTGCCCGGCATCGAGGTGGTCGGCGCCGCCGCGGACGGTGAGGAGGCGGTCCGGCTGGTCGCCGAACACGCCCCGCACGTCGTCCTGATGGACCTGCGGATGCCGCGCTGCGACGGGGTGGAGGCCACCCGGCGGATCCGCGCCGAGTACCCGGGCACCGAGGTGGTGGTGCTGACCACCTACGCCGACGACGACTCGCTCTTCCCGGCGCTGCAGGCGGGGGCCCGGGGCTACCTCACCAAGGACGCCGGGGCGGATGAGATCGCCCGGGCCATCGCCGACGTCCGATCCGGCGCGGCCGGGCTCTCCCCGCAGGTGCAGCGGCGGCTGCTGGAGCGGCTCTCCGACCCGGCGCAGCCGCAGCAGGCGTCCCAGCCGCCGTCGAAGTCCGCTCAGCGGGTGCTGCCGGACGGCCTCACGGTGCGCGAGGCCGAGGTGCTCGCGCTGATCGCGGAGGGCCTGTCCAACACCGAGATCGCCGCCGCGCTCTTCGTCAGCCCGGCCACGGTGAAGACCCACATCAACAACCTCTTCGCGAAGACCGCTGTGCGAGATCGTGCACAGGCGGTCAGTTATGCATTTCGTCATGGCATTTCTCGTAGTTCGTAAACTGACTGATCTTCACCATAATGGGTGAAGATTCCTGCTGAATGCCGCAAAATGGTTTCTGACCCGTCATCATGGTCCCGTCAGGGTGCCGTCGGTACGCCGGTTTGGATCCGGGCCGTCCGGAATGCCCGGCGCCGATACCGACGCCCACCGCTCGGTGGCGCATTACGGGCCAGGAGCAGCATTGGCACATCAGGAAGTCACCGGACCAGCGGGTCGTAGGCCCCGAGCGGGCCAGCGGTTCGACTGGTGGTCGGCGCCCGGCCCGGCCGTCGTGGCGCAGCGGGCCAAGGGCCCATCGGCCGCCAAGCCAGTCGTCGCCGTCACCGCCGCTGCCGTCGTCCCGGCGCCGCGTCCGCAGCCGCCGGCCGAGCGCCCGCCGGACCCGGCCGCGGCGCAGGTCTACCGGGAGGTCCAGCGCAGCGACGCCTTCCAGGAGATCCGCCGCAGCTATCGGAAATTCGTATTTCCCGCCACCGCGGTATTCCTCGGCTGGTACCTGTTTTATGTGGCCGCGCAGGCGGCCGCGCCCGACCTGATGCGCCATCAGGTCGCCGGGCCGTTCAGTGTGGCCTGGCTTCTTGGATTGCTCCAGTTCGTCTCCACCTTTGTGATCACCTGGCTTTACTCCCGCAACGCCCGCACGAAGCGCGACCGGGCCGCCCTCGGTCTGCGCTGGGACACCCAGGACCAGCTCCGATGAAACTCTCCGAGGTCCCCGTGCCTCCCGTACCGCCCCTGCCCGTCCACCGGCTGGCGCCGCCACCGCCGCCGGCCGGCCAGCACCACGACCTGGCTATCGTGCTCTTCGCGCTCGTGGTCGTGGTCACCCTGGCGATCACCCTGTGGGTCGGCCGCCGAGGTCAGGCCACCGAGGACTTCTACGCCGGCGGCCGCGACTTCGGGCCGCTGCAGAACGGCATCGCGCTCTCCGGCGACTACCTCTCGGCCGCCTCCTTCCTCGGGGTGACCGGGCTGATCGCGATCTACGGCTACGACGGCATGCTCTACAGCATCGGCTTCCTGGTCGCCTGGCTGGTCGTGCTGATGTGGGTGGCCGAACTGGTCCGCAACACCGGCCGCTACACGCTGGCCGACGTACTGGCCACCCGGATGCGCCAGCGCCCGGTCCGGGCCGCGGCCGGCATCTCCAGCGTGGTGGTCACGCTGCTCTACCTGATCGCCCAGATGGTCGGCGCCGGCAGTCTGGTCGCGCTGCTGCTCGGCAGCACCGGCGCCGCGGCCAAGACCTGGACCATCGTCGCGGTCGGCGCCCTGATGATCATCTACGTCACGGTCGGCGGTATGCGCGCCACCACCTGGATCCAGATCGTCAAGGCGCTGATGCTGATGGTCGGCGCGGTGCTGCTGACCGTCCTGGTGCTGGTCCACTTCCGCGGTGACTTCGCCGAGTTGATGCATGCCGCGGCCCGCGGCAGCGGCGCCGGGGATAAGTACCTGGAGCCCGGTCTCAAGTACGGCGTCAGCGCCACCAGTCGGCTGGACTTCGTCAGCCTGGGCCTGGCCCTGGTGCTCGGTACCGCCGGCCTGCCGCACATCCTCTCGCGCTTCTACACCGTGCCCACCGCCCGCGCCGCGCGCCGCTCCACGATCTGGGCGATCGGCCTGGTCGGCTGCTTCTACCTGATGACCGTGGTGCTCGGCCTCGGCGCCACCGCGCTGGTCGGCTCGAAGGCGGTGCGCGCCGCGAACTCGGCCGGCAACACGGCCGTCCCGCTGCTCGCGCTGAAGCTCGGCGGTGGCGAGGGCAGCACCGGCGGGACGCTCTTCTTCGCCATCACCTCGGCCATCGCGTTCGCCACCATCCTGGCGGTGGTCGCCGGTCTGACCCTTGCCTCGTCGGTCTCCTTCGCGCACGACCTCTATGCGCAGGCGTTCCGCAGCCCGGCCAAGCCGCCGGTCACGGACCGCCGGGAGGTGGTGGTGGCCAGGTTGGCGGCTGTGCTGATCGGCGGGCTGGCGATCGTGCTCAGTCTCTTCGCGCAGCGGCTGAACGTGGCCTTCCTGGTCAGTCTGGCCTTCGCGGTGGCGGCCTCGGCCAACCTGCCGACCCTGCTCTACAACCTGTTCTGGCGCCGCTTCACCACCCGCGGTGCCTGCTGGGCGACGTACGGCGGGCTGGTGCCGGCGCTGGTGCTGGTGCTCTTCTCGCCGGTGGTCTCCGGCAGCAAGACCGCGATGTTCCCCGGCGTCGACTTCCACTGGTTCCCGCTGGAGAACCCCGGGTTGATCTCCATCCCGCTGGGCTTCCTGCTCGGTTGGGTCGGCACGGTCAGCGGTGAGGAGCGCGCGGACGCGGACAAGTTCGCGGAGCTGGAGGTCCGCTCGCTCACCGGCGCCGGCGCCGTCTGAGGAGCCCGCGACAGACGGCCGTCCCCGGCAGCGCGCGCTGCCGGGGACGGCCGTCTGCGACGGTCGCGGGGTCAGGGCCGACCGGTCTGGGTCGGCCAGTTGCCGCTGTTCAGGTGGGAGATCCGGACGTTCGTGCCGGGGTGCGCCGCCTCGACGTACTGGTTGTCGCCGAGGTAGATGGCGGTGTGGTGGATCTGGCCGGGGGAGCCGTCGTAGGACCAGTAGAGCAGGTCGCCGCGCTGCAGATCGCTGGAGCTGATCGGCGTGGTGGCGCCGTACTGCTCGTCGGCGATCCGCGGCAGCGAGATGCCGGCGCGCAGGTAGGCCTGCTGGACCAGGCCCGAGCAGTCGTAGTCGTCCGGCCCGTTGCCGCCCATCTCGAACGGCTTGCCGACCTGGGCGAGGGCGAACTCGACGGCCGCCTCGGTGTCGCCGCTGCCGCGGGCGGCGGAGTCCGAGGGGCCGGAGGCCGTGCTGTCACCGGCAGAGCCGGATCCGGAGCCGGATCCGATCCGGTCGAGGTAGATGTCCTCGTGGCTGGTGTAGCGCCAGGTGCCGCTGCTGTTCTTGAACCAGTAGACCGATCCGTCCCAGCCCTGCTGGATGTCGCCGTTCGAGGCGCTCGGGCCGTCGCTGCCGCTGTCGTTGTAGCTGCTGTCGGAGGAGTAGCCGCTGTCGTCGGCGCCGGTCCGCTCCAGGTAGATGTCCTGGTGGCTGGTCCAGCGCCAGTCGCCGTCGCTGTTGGTGAACCAGTAGACCGAGCCGTCCCAGCCCGCATGGCTGGGGGCGGGCTCGGCGCTCGCGGTTCCGGCGGCGGCGCCGAGGCTGATCGCCCCGGCACCCGCCACCACCGCGGTGGCGATGCCGATGCCGCGCCGAAGTCGGGCGGCCCGGTGGCCGCGCGGTCGGTCCGGTTTCACGACGGTCTGGGTGCGTATGTCCATGGCGCCACGCTAGGCACCGGTTCGGCCGCGGCGCCCGGTGGAATCCTCCGGACGAGCGGTCACGCCTGGTGAGCGCCCACCGGATCCACCGCCGTGACGGAGCGGACGGCCATCCGGCTCGGGGTGCCCGGCGTCTTGCCGCAGCTCTCCGGACGCGCGGGCAGGCTCAACTCCTGTGCCACCTCCACCTGCCAGCTCCGGCCGTCCAGGTGCGACACCAGGCAGTCCCAGTGCTCCTCGCCGGCCGGCTGCTGGGCGATCGTCAGGACGTCGGCGGCCGTGTCGCCGGTGAGTTCCCGTACCGCCTGCTCGGCCGCCTGCGCCGGACGGTCCCAGTACGAGCGCCCCCGGGAGAATTGCGGCACCGTGTGCCCGGCGGCCGTCGCGGCCAGGATCTCCTTGGCGCGGGCCTCGGTCAGCCGTCCGTAGGCGTATCCGTAGGGCAGCACCAGCATGGTGGGGGAGAAGCGGTGGCCGCCGAGGTGGGTGACCTCCCAGACCTCGCTGTGCCCGGCCGCCGCCAGCTCGGCGGCCAGCGGACGGCCCAGCAGCGCGCAGCAGCGGTCGCGGCGGCCGTTGGTGCACACCAGCGCCAGCGGGCCGCCGGTGTGCGCGGCGCCGAAGCCGCCGTGCTCCCCGGCGCCCGCGGCTGCCAGATCCAGCGTCAGCAGCTCGCTCAGGTCGGCGAGTTCGGCCCGTCGCAGCCAGGAGTTGCCCGGCGCTGTGTGCGCCAGCACGACCTGGTGCCCGGAGTCGGCGTGGGTGTCGGCATGCCGTCCCGGGCGCCGGATCAGCGCCGGGCGCACGCCGGTTCCCGCGCAGGCCGCGTCCAGGGCTCGGCCCAACCCCGCAGGGAGGTGGCTCTCATCGAGCGCCTTGGCACCCCACGGCCCGGACTGCTCTATCAGCAGCCACGTGGTGGCAGTGGCGGCGGTGGCGGACAGGGGCTCGGTCAGCTCGCTCGACAGCGTCGCACAGGTGGTCACTTAGGTCACCCTACCCGCGCCGGCGGACGGGTGACCCAAGCGAGCGCCCGTCTGTGAGACCGGTCAGGCCGGTCCCGCGACGGCGGCGACCGGCGTGGTCACCGGCGTGCCCGAGCCGTCCCTGCGCGGGTCGCGCTCCGGCAGTTGCACCGGCGCGCCGTTGGCCGCGGCCGCCCGGGCCGGTACCGCGCCCGCCCAGGCGAACGCCAGTGCGTCCTCGCCGCGCAGGAAGCGCTGGCAGCGCACCCCGCCGGTGGCCCGGCCCTTGCGCGGGTACTGCTCGAAGGGCGTCACCTTCCAGCTGCTCTGCGCCTCGCCAGTGAGCGTCCCCGAGGCGCCGGCCACCGAGACCACCACGGCGTCCACCGCCGGGTCGACTGCCGTGAAGGAGAGCACCCGGGCGCCGTCGGTCAGCTTGATGCCGGCCATCCCGCCCGCCGGGCGGCCCTGCGGGCGCACCTGGCCGGCCGGGTAGCGCAGCAGCTGGGCGTCGCTGGCGATGAAGACCAGGTCCTCCTCGCCGGTGCGCAGCTCGACCGCGCCCACCACCTCGTCGCCGTCCTTGAGCGAGATCACCTCGAAATCGTCCTTGTTGGCGGGCCACTCCGGCACCACCCGCTTCACCACGCCCTGCGCTGTGCCCAGCGCCAGGCCGGGCGAGGACTCGTCCAGCGTGGTCAGCGCGATCAGACGCTCACCCGGCTCCAGCCGGAGCAGCTCGCCGACCTGCGCCCCGCCGGCCAGCGAGAGCGAGGGCTGCGGCGGCAGCGCGGGCAGGTCGATCACCGGCAGCCGCAGCACCCGCCCGGCCGAGGTCACCGCGCCGACGTCGGCCCGTGCGGTGGCGGGCACCGCGGAGACGATCACGTCGTGCTTGGAACGGCTCGTCGAGGGCTCCCCCAGCTCGACCGGCTCGCCGTCCGCGGTGCGGGCCAGCAGCCCGGTGGAGGAGAGCAGCACCCGGCACGGGTCGTCGGCCACCTCCAGCGGCACCGCCAGCGCGGCCGACGGCAGCGCCCCGGCCTCCAGCAGCACGGTGCGCCGCTCGGTGCCGAACTGCTTGGCCACCGCGCCCATTTCGTTGGAGACCACGCTGCGCAGCTTGCTGTCCGACTCCAGGATCTCGGTCAGCTCGGCGATCTCGGTGGAGAGCTTGGTCTGCTCCGCCTCCAGCTCGACCCGGTCGAAGCGGGTCAGCCGGCGCAGCGGCGTGTCGAGGATGTAGGCGGTCTGCACCTCGGAGAGCGAGAAGCGCTCCATCAGGCGCTCCTTGGCCTGCGTCGCGTTGTCGCTGGAGCGGATCAGCGCGATGACCTCGTCGATGTCGACCAGCGCCACCAGCAGGCCCTCGACCAGGTGCAGCCGCTCCTGGCGCTTGCGGCGACGGAACTCGCTGCGTCGGCGGACCACCTCGAAGCGGTGGTCGACGTAGACCTCCAGCAGCTCCTTGAGGCCCAGCGTCAGCGGCTGGCCGTCCACCAGCGCCACGTTGTTGATGCCGAAGGTCTCCTCCATCGGCGTCAGCTTGTAGAGCTGCTGGAGCAGCGCCTCGGGGACGAAGCCGTTCTTGACCTCGATCACCAGCCGCAGGCCGTGCTCGCGGTCCGTGAGGTCCTTGACGTCCGCGATGCCCTGCAGCTTCTTGGCGCCGACCAGGTCCTTGATCTTGGCGATCACCTTCTCCGGGCCGACCGTGAACGGCAGTTCGGTCACCACGATGCCCTTGCGGCGCGGGGTGACGTCCTGGACCGTCGCGGTGGCGCGGATCTTGAAGGTGCCGCGGCCGTTCTCGTAGGCGTCGCGGATGCCGGAGAGGCCGACGATCCGGCCGCCGGTCGGCAGGTCCGGGCCCGGGATGAAGCGCATCAGGGTGTCGAGGTCGGCGCTCGGGTGCTTGATCAGGTGCCGGGCGGCGGCCACCACCTCGCTGAGGTTGTGCGGCGGCATGTTGGTCGCCATCCCGACCGCGATCCCCGAGGCACCGTTGACCAGCAGGTTCGGGAAGGCGGCCGGGAGCACCGCCGGCTCCTGCTCGCTGCCGTCGTAGTTCGGCCCGAAGTCGACGGTGTCCTCGTGGATCGACTCCACCAGCGCCATCGAGGCGGCCGTCAGCCGGGACTCGGTGTAGCGCATCGCGGCCGGCGGGTCGTCGTTGCCGAGCGAACCGAAGTTGCCGTGGCCGTCGATCAGCGGCACCCGCATCGAGAACGGCTGTGCCATCCGGACGATCGAGTCGTAGATCGAGGCGTCCCCGTGCGGGTGAAGCCGACCCATCACCTCGCCGACCACGCGGGCGCACTTCACGTGCGAGCGCTCCGGGCGCAGGCCCATCTCGTTGGCCTGGTACAGGATTCGGCGGTGCACCGGCTTGAGGCCGTCCCGCGCGTCCGGCAGAGCACGGGAGTAGATCACCGAGTAGGCGTACTCCAGGAACGAACCCTGCATCTCGTCCACAACGTCGACATCGAGGATCCGCTCCTCGAAGTCTCCGGGCGGCGGGGTCGGCGAACTGCGGCGGGCCATCGCGGCGGGGCTCCCTTGCGTCTGTCAGCTGCATCACGTGTCGTCACCGGGGTACGGCGCCCCCCATTGTGGACCCTCTTACCGACAGCGCCCGCCAAGGGCCGCCCCCGTGCCCACTTCCGCCGCTGGCGAACGGCCCATCCGCGCGGACGCGGCTACGGCCCTGGCACGTTGCACCACAATGGGGGCTGCTGACAACCGATGATCCCCCCGACCCCAAACTGACGGGAAGGACCCGAGCGCATGGCCAACCCGGCCCCCGCCTCCACCAAAGGCATCGCGATCACCGAGCACCGCCTGGCCAACGGCCTGCGCGTGGTGCTCTCAGAGGACCACCTCACCCCGGTGGCCGCCGTCTGCCTCTGGTACGACGTCGGTTCCCGCCATGAGGTGAAGGGCCGTACGGGTCTGGCGCACCTCTTCGAGCACCTGATGTTCCAGGGCTCCGCCAACGTCTCGAACAACGGCCACTTCGAACTCGTGCAGGGCGCCGGCGGTTCACTCAACGGCACCACCAGTTTCGAGCGCACCAACTACTTCGAGACCATGCCGACCCACCAGGTGGAGCTCGCGCTCTGGCTGGAGGCCGACCGGATGGGTTCGCTGCTCGCCGCGCTGGACGACGCGTCGATGGAGAACCAGCGCGACGTCGTCAAGAACGAGCGCCGCCAGCGCTACGACAACGTGCCCTACGGCACGGCGTTCGAGAAGCTCACCCGGCTCTCCTACCCCGACGGCCACCCCTACCACCACACCCCGATCGGCTCGATGGCCGACCTGGACGCGGCCACCCTGGAAGACGCCCGCACGTTCTTCCGTACGTACTACGCCCCCAACAACGCGGTGCTCTCGATCGTCGGCGACTTCGACCCCGAGCAGACCATCGCCTGGGTCGAGAAGTACTTCGGGTCCATCCCCGCGCACGACGGCAAGCAGCCGCCGCGCGACGGCACGCTGCCCGAGGTGATCGGCCAGGAGATCCGCGAGCTGGTCGAGGAGGAGGTCCCCTCCCGCGCGCTGATGTCCGCCTACCGCCTGCCGCACGACGGCACCCGGGAGGCCGACGCCGCCGACCTCGCGCTCACCGTCCTCGGCTCCGGCGAGTCCAGCCGCCTCTACAACCGGCTGGTCCGGCGCGACCGCACCGCCGTGTCGGCCGGCTTCGGCCTGCTGCGACTGGCCGGCGCCCCCTCGCTCGGCTGGCTCGACGTCAAGACCTCCGGCGACGCGACGATCGCGCAGATCGAGAGCGCCGTCGACGAGGAGCTCGCCCGCTTCGCCGCCGAGGGCCCCACGCCCGAGGAGCTGGAGCGCGCGCAGGCGCAGATCGAGCGGGAGTGGCTGGACCGGCTGACCACCGTCAGCGGCCGGGCCGACGAACTCTGCCGCTTCGCCGTGCTGTTCGGCGACCCCAAGCTGGTCAACGACGCGCTCGGCAAGGTCCTGGACGTCACCGCGGAGGAGGTCAGGGCGGTCGCCGCGGCCCGCCTGCGACCCGACAACCGCGCCGTGCTGGTCTACGAGCCGCTGGCCACCGCCGACGCCGACTCCGACAACGCCGAGGAGGACGCCGCATGAGCACCTTCGTCCCCACCATGACCTTCCACCCCCAGCCTCAGCCTGGCACGCCGTCACCCTGGGCCTTCCCCGCGCCCAGCCGCTCGGCGCTGGCCAACGGCCTGACGGTGCTGCACTGCGACCGTCCCGGCCAGCAGCTGGTGGCCGTCGACGTGCTGGTCGACGCCCCGCTCGCCGCCGAGCCCACCGAGCTGGAGGGCGTCGCGACCATCCTGGCCCGGGCGCTCAACGAGGGCACCGACACGCTCACCGCCGAGCAGTTCGCCGGCGAGCTGGAGCGCGCCGGCGCCACCCTGGACGCGAACGCCGACCACCCCTGCATCCGGGTCGCCCTGGAGGTGCCGGTCTCCCGTCTGGAGCGCGGCCTGACGCTGCTCGCCGACGCGCTGCGCTCTCCCGCGCTGCCCGAGGACGAGATCGAGCGGCTGGTCGCCAACCGCCTCGACGAGATCGTCCACGAGCAGGCCAACCCGGCCCGGCGTGCGGCGAAGGCGCTCTACGCCGAGCTCTTCGACTCCGCGGACCGCCTCTCGCGCCCGCGGGCCGGGAGCGCAGAGAGCGTCAAGCGGATCGACCGCAGCGCGGTCAAGGCCTTCTACGACGCGCACGTCCGCCCCTCCACCGCCACCGTGGTCGTCGTCGGCGACCTCACGGGCGTGGACCTCCCGGCGCTGCTGGAGTCCACCCTGGGCACCTGGACGGGCGACCGGGCCGAGCCCAGCAAGGCCGCGCCGGTCACCGCCGACGACACCGGCCGCGTGATCATCGTCGACCGGCCCGGCGCCGTCCAGACCCAGCTGCTGATCGGCCGGATCGGACCCGACCGGCACGACCCGGCCTGGGCCGCGCAGGTGCTCGGCACCTACTGCCTCGGCGGCACCCTCACCTCCCGGCTGGACCGGGTGCTGCGCGAGGAGAAGGGCTACACCTACGGCGTACGGGCCTTCGCCCAGCCGCTGCGCTCCGCGCCCGACGGCTCGGGCCGAGCGCTGCTCGCCATCAGCGGCTCGGTGGACACCGCCTCCACCGCTCCCGCGCTGGCCGACACCTGGACCATCCTGCGCACCCTGGCCGCCGAGGGCCTCACCGACGCCGAGCGCGAGGAGGCCGTGCAGTACCTGGTCGGGGTCGCCCCGCTCCGGTACGAGACCGCCGGCTCGGTGGCCAGCACCCTCGCCGACCAGGTGGAGCAGCACCTGTCCGACGACTTCCAGGCCGAGGTCTACCGGCAGATGGCCGTCCTGAGCACGCAGGCCGCCACCGACGCCGTGGTCAGCGGCTTCCAGCCCGACCGACTGGTGACCGTGCTGGTCGGGGACGCCTCGGTGATCCGCGACCAGGTCAAGGAACTCGGCCTCGGCGAGGTCACCGTCGTCACCTCCTGACGCTGTTTCGACAGTTTCGACGTTTTCGACAGGTGGTACCGAGGCCCGGCGGATGATCCGCCGGGCCTCGGTAATTCCCTTGCCCGGGACCTCGGTTCCGTGGGTTGATACTCCCGTCGCACAGCGCGGCGGACGGCATTGGGAGAGGAGGCGGTCACCATGCGGGTCGAGCAACCAGGCAGGCGCGTCAGCGCTCTGCGCTCCCCGAGGAGGCCGTCCGTTGCCTCCTGCCGCTCGCGACGAACCGCCTGAGCCCTGCCGCCCGGCCGTTGATGTCGGGCCGTTGCTGTTGAGCTCCATCCAGACTTCCCGAGCCACGCCGGACTCTTCGCGTGGCAGTCCTACCCTGGAAACGTCGACCTTTGGGGGTCAGTCTCACCATGTCGTACACCGAAGTACCCGGCGCGCGTGTCCCGATCCGGATGTGGACCGATCCGGCGACGGTCGAGGGCGCTGCACTCCAGCAGCTGCGCAACATCTCCGGCCTGCCCTGGCTGCACGGCCTCGCCGTGATGCCGGACGTCCACCTGGGCAAGGGCGCGACCGTCGGTTCCGTCATCGCCATGAAGGACGCGGTCTGCCCGGCCGCGGTCGGCGTCGACATCGGCTGCGGGATGAGCGCGGTGAAGACCTCGCTGACCGCCCGCGACCTCCCCGACGACCTCGGCCGGCTGCGCTCGCGGATCGAGCAGCTCATCCCGGTCGGCCGCGGCCTGCACACCGACCCGGTCGACCCGAAGTCCCTGCAGGACCTGACGACCACGGGCTGGGACGGCTTCTGGAACCGCTTCGACCAGGTCGCGCCGGAGGTGAAGTGGCGGCGTGAGCGGGCGATGCAGCAGATGGGAACGCTCGGGTCCGGGAACCATTTTGTCGAATTCTGCTTGGATACGACCGATTCTGTCTGGTTGATGTTGCATTCGGGATCGCGCAACATCGGCAAGGAGTTGGCAGAGCACCACATGGGCGTCGCCCGTTCGCTCTCGCACAACCAGGGCCTGGTTGATCGGGACCTCGCCGTCTTCCTGGCGAAGACCCCGGAGATGGACGCCTATCGGCAGGACCTCTTCTGGGCGCAGGAGTACGCCAAGCGCAACCGGGCCGTCATGATGGCGCTCTTCCAGGACGTCGTGCGAAGCCAGTTCCCCCGGGCCGAGGTCGCCTTCGACCAGGTGATCAGCTGCCACCACAACTACGTCAGCGAGGAGCGGTACGACGGCGTCGACCTGCTGGTCACCCGTAAGGGCGCGATCCGGGCCGGCTCCGGCGACCTCGGGATCATCCCGGGCTCCATGGGCACGGGTTCGTACATCGTGCGCGGTCTGGGCAACGAGGCTTCGTTCAACTCCGCCTCGCACGGCGCCGGCCGCAAGATGAGCCGGACGGCGGCCAAGAAGAAGTTCACGGTGAAGGACCTGGAGGAGCAGACCCGGGGCGTGGAGTGCCGCAAGGACAGCGGCGTGGTGGACGAGATCCCGGGCGCGTACAAGTCCATCGACAAGGTCATGGCGCAGCAGCAGGACCTGGTCGCAGTGGTCGCCAAGTTGAAGCAGGTGGTCTGCGTCAAGGGTTGACGTCATGCCAGGGCGCGCGGAAGGCGCGCCCTGGCTCTTCGTGGGTAACGGCGCTGTCGGACCCGGCTGCGACGATCACTGGCATGAGCAATGACGACGACCTTCTGCGGCGAGTTGCCGAGCGTGCCCGAAGCCAGGCCCCGGTGCTGGCGGCGCCCGTGAGTGTGGTGGAAATCGCGGCGGTTGAGGCGGAGTTGGGGTTTGCTCTGCCTGTTCTGCTGCGGCGCCTGTACGGGGAGGTGGCGAACGGCGGGTTCGGGCCGGAGTATCTGCTGTTTCCGCTGGTCGGGGACGGCGAGACGGTCGTGTCCGTCTATCGGGCCGAGTGCGCGCCGGACGATGCGGAGCCGTCCGACCACTGGCCGCGCGGTGTGTTGCCCGTGCTGACCTGGGGGTGCGGGATGTACGCGGCTGTGGACTGCCTGCGTCCCGGGGGCCCGGTGCTGCTCTTCGAGCCGAATGCCGGGCCTGACGACTGGGCAGATGCCTGGTTCCAGGACTCGCCGTCGCTGGCCGAGTGGCTGAAGTCGTGGCTGTCGGGCACCGGGTGGTGGGCGGATGACGAGGAACTGATGGACGAAGATGGCGAGTTCGCTGAGCCGACGCCGCCCTCCATTTGCCGGTCGGTCTAATTCGGTTGCGCCCTGCGCGGTGGTCGATAGGGTCGTCGTGTTCCTGCGGGATCGGGCGCTCGGTGCCCGGCCGTGACGAGAGAGAGGGGAGGTGCGCCTCGGTGATTGCCGCCACGACGCGGCGCGCTGTTCCCTGCGCGCCAGACGCTTCCTCTCGTTATCTGCCCGCCGGCTGACGTCCTTCGCCGACGCACCCCTCCGGTGGGCCCACTCCGCAGGAGACCACCGCAGTGCGTAAGAGCTTTTCCGACAGTGAGTCCTTCGCCCGCATCCGTCCCAAGGGCGGCAAGGGTGCAAACCGAACCACGCGATACGACGACGACGCCTTCGCCGACTACACCGCGCGCTTCTGGCCGGAGGCGTCCGAGGACGTTCCCGCCGATGGTGCCGCGGTGACCGACGGGCCTCCCGAGGGGGACCGCTGGTCGACCTGGGACGTGTCGACGCCGACCGAGAAGGGGCCCGAGCCGCGCCCCGACTGGGTGGTGACCGATCTGGCCGCCGTCGACACCGAGTTGGGCATCGTGAAGACCGGCAAGGAGGCCGACGTCTTCCTGCTGGAGCGCGGCGTGCCCGGCAGTGACCGCCGCACCCTGATGGCGGCCAAGCGCTACCGCGACGGTCAGCACCGGCTGTTCCACCGCGACTCCGGCTACCTGGAGGGCCGCTCGCACAAGGAGTCGCGGGTCAGCCGCGCGATGGAGAAGCGCTCGGCCTTCGGGAAGCAGGCGATCGCCGGCCAGTGGGCCGCCGCCGAGTTCGCTGCGCTGTCCCGGCTCTGGCTGGCGGGCGCGGCCGTGCCGTATCCGGTGCAGATCGTCGGCACCGAGATCCTGATGGAGTTCATCGGCGACCGGTCCGGCGCGGCGGCCCCGCGACTGGCCCAGACCCGGCCGCAGGGAGAGGAGTTGGACGACCTCTGGGAGCAGCTGGGCCGCAGTCTGTCGCTGCTCGCCCGGGACGGCTTCGCGCACGGGGACCTGTCCGCGTACAACATCCTCGTCCACGAGGGCCGGCTGGTCGTCATCGACGTCCCGCAGATCGTGGACGTGATCGCCAACCCGCGCGGCCGGTCCTTCCTGGAGCGCGATGTGCGCAACGTCGGAGCGTGGTTCGTCTCGCAGGGTCTGCCGGAGCGGCGGGTGGAAGAGCTGGCGCAGGCGCTGGCCTTCGACGCTCGCCTCGACTGACGCGCTGGGACGCAGGCCTGCTCAGGCAGGGGTGGGTCGCAGCAGCAGCGCGGCGAAGCCGTTGGCGCCGCGCTGCTCGCGGAGCCAGCGGGTGCGGTGGGCGGCGGCGGCTTCCAGGGTGGGGGCGGCGTCGGGGTCGTCGGGGTGGTCGAGGGCCCAGGCGGCGAGGGAGCCGGTGCGGGACCACTCGTAGTCGTCCAGTTCCTGTTGGGTGCTGATGTGCCCGTGGACCGGCGTCCAGCCCTCGGCGGTGATCCGCTCGACGAGGGTGGCGAGGTCGTGGGCGGCCTCGGTGGCGCCGTAGCCTTCGCCGACCAGCACGGCGCCGCCCGGGGCGAGGTGGCCGCGGGCGGCCGCGAGGGTGGGCAGCAGACCGCCGAAGGCGTGCGCGGCGCCGATGCTGAGCACCAGGTCGTAGCGGTGTGGTGCGATGAAGTCGGCCGCGGCGATGTGGTGCAGGCCGAGTCGGCGGGCCACTCCCAGCTGTTCTGCGGTCTGCTGAGCCCGGGTCAGGCCGGCTGCCTCGCGGTCGACGCCGTCGCCGGTGGCGCCGGGGTGGGTGGCCAGCGCGCGCAGCAGCCAGGTGGCCTCGCCGCAGGCTGGGTCCAACAGGCGTTCGTCACCGCGCGGGAGGGCGCGGGCCAGCAGAGCGGCCACCGTCGCGTCGCTCAGCGGGGCGGCGACGGCGTGGTGGGCGTGGGCGCGGAGGGAGGTCAGATGGCGGTCCATCCTGGAAGCGTCTCAGCCGATGGGCCGGGCCGCACCGGATTGCGGCTTCCGAGTTGTCCCTGACGCATCGTCACACGGCCGCGATGTACGCGGCTTTGAGGTCGCGCCGGCGCAGACCGAGGCGCTCGTAGAGGCGGATGGCGGCCGGGTTGTCGTCGTCCACCATGAGGGCGGCGCGACCGCGGCGGCGCAGCATGGCGTCGAGCAGCAGCCGGCAGACGGCCTCGGCGTGTCCCCGTCCGCGGCCGCGCACGGGGTGGGCGGCGACGCCGGCCAGGTAGCCGACCTCGGGGGAGCTCCAGGCGTCGGCGGCGAGCGCGGTGAGCCGGCCGGCGCTGTCGCGCACGCCGGCCCAGGCGCGGCTGCCGGGCCGCAGCGGGTGGGCGTGGGAGCCGGGGAAGACCTCGTCGAGCAGGGCGGCGGCTTCGGGGAGTTCGGCGGGGGTGAGCAGCTGGGCGAGCGGCTGGGCGAGCGGCTGGGCGAGCGGCGACACGTCCAGCGAGGGGCCGTTCAGTTCCATCCAGCGGAACGGGCCGACCGCGCGTAGTTCGGGGACGGCTGCGACCAGCTCGTCGATCAGCGCGCTGTCGCCGACCGGGCGCAGGCTGGGGCCGAACTCGGCCAGCGCGTGCCGGGCCAGCCGGGCGGCGGGCCGGGGCGCGCCACGGACGGCCAGCCGGTCGCGGCGCGACAGTGCGGGGGAGGCCACCGCGACCGCGCCCTGGTGGGCCCAGGCCCGCACGCCGGGCGCGAGGCCCTGGGCGGCCCAGAGGACGAGGGAATCGCCTTCGGCGGCATCGCTCAGCTCGGCGGAGGTGTGGAGTTCGAACACCCCGCGATTGTCGCAAAACCGAGCAGGACAGGCCGAAGGGGTGGCACCGCGCGTGCGGTACCACCCCTTCGGTGCGGCTCAGGCCTCCGGCAGTGCGTCCAGGCCGCCCTGGACCATGGCGGCCAGGCGTCCCAGCGCACCCTCCGCGCCCTCGGCGTCGGAGGCGAGCACGACCTCCTCGCCGCCCTCGGCGCCGAGCGCCAGCAGGCCGAGCATGGAGGCGGCGTTGACGGGGGCGCCGCCGGCCTTGGCGATGGTGACGGGCACGCCGACGGCGCCGACCGCGCGGACGAAGACCGAGGCGGGACGGGCGTGCAGGCCCTCGGGCCAACCGATGGTGACGCGGCGCTCTGCCATGAGACGTGCCTTTCAGGTGGTGCTGCTGGAGCTGTGTTGTCTAGACCATTCTGGCATGGCTGCGGCCGAACCCGACCCGACCGCGCCCGGCCGGGGGCCGAGCGGCCCGTCGCCCGATAGCCTGGCGGTTGTGGACGACCCCCAGACCTCGGCCGCCGCCGCACCGGGCAACGCGATACCGGGCAGCGCGGCGCCGGGCGACGCGCACAGCTACCCCCAGCACTGGGAGGCGGACGTCCTGCTGCGGGACGGCGGCACCGCGCGGATCCGGCCGATCACCCCGGCCGACGCCGACCGGCTGGTGGCGTTCTACGCCCTGGTCTCCGACCAGTCGAAGTACTACCGCTTCTTCGCCCCCTACCCGCGGCTCTCCGCCAAGGACGTCCGCCGCTTCACCCACCACGACTACGTCAACCGCGTCGGCCTGGCCGTCGTGGTGCGCGACCGCTTCATCGCCACCGTCCGCTACGACCGGATCGATGAGGTCGGCCGCCCCTCCGAGACCGGCACCGACGCCGAGGTGGCGTTCCTGGTGCAGGATGCGCACCAGGGCCGCGGGGTCGCCTCCGCGCTGCTGGAGCACATCGGCGCGGTCGCCCAGGAGCGCGGCATCCGGCGCTTCGTGGCCGAGGTGCTGCCGGAGAACCGCAAGATGGCCAAGGTCTTCACCGACGCCGGCTACGTCCAGCAGCGCAGCTTCGCCGAGGGGGTGCTGCACCTGGAACTCGACCTCGAACCCACCGCCGCCTCCCTGGCGGTGATGCGCGCCCGCGAGCACCGCGCCGAGGCGAGGTCCGTCCAGCGGCTGCTGACGCCGCGCTCGGTCGCGGTGGTCGGCGTCTCGCGCACCGAGCGGTCGGCCGGCCGGGCGCTGCTGCGCGACCTGTCCGGCAGCGGGTTCCGGGGCGAGGTGTACGCCGTGAACAGCGCGGCCCCGCCCGGCACCGTGCTGGACGGCGTGCCGTTGCACCGCTCGATCGCGGACATCCCCGGACCGGTGGACCTGGCGATCATCGCCGTGCCCGTCGGCGCTGTCCCGGCGGTGGTCGCCGAGTGCGGCGCGCGCGGCGTGCAGGGCCTGGTGGTGGTCACCGCCGGGTACGCCGAGACCGGGCCGGAGGGCCGCGACCGCCAGCGCGCCCTGGTCCGCCAGGCCCGCGCGGCCGGCATGCGGGTGATCGGGCCCAACGCGTTCGGCCTGATCAACACCGATCCGGCGCACCGGCTGAACGCCTCGCTGGCCCCGGCACTGCCCGCGGCCGGCCGGTTCGGGCTGTTCTGCCAGTCCGGCGCGATCGGTGTCGCCCTGCTGGAGGCCGCGCACCGCCGGGGACTGGGCGTCTCCTCCTTCGCCTCGGTCGGCAACCGCGCCGACGTCTCCGGCAACGACCTGCTCCAGTACTGGGAGGAGGACCCGGCCACCGACGTGGTGCTGCTCTACCTGGAGTCGTTCGGCAATCCGCGCAAGTTCACCAGGATCGCCCGCCGGCTGGCCTCCGCCAAGCCGGTCGTGGTGGTCAAGGGCGCCCGGCACACCGGCAGCCTGCCACCTGGCCACGCCGTCCCGTCCGTCGCCTCCGCGCTGCGCGACGCCACCGTGGACGCGCTCTTCCAACAGGCGGGTGTGGTGCGGGTGGAGACCATCACCGAGCTCTTCGACGCCGGTGAGCTGCTGGCCCACCAGCCGCTGCCGGCCGGCGACCGGGTGGCGGTGGTCGGCAACTCCGACTCGCTCGGCCTGCTCACCTACGACGCCTGCCTGAGCGCGGGCCTGCGCCCGCGCACCCCGGTGGACCTGACCACCGCCGCCACCGGCGAGAACTTCCGGATCGCCCTGGAGACCGCGCTCGGCGACCCCGGCGTGGACGCGGTGATCGCGGTGGCGATCCCGCCGATCTCCGGGGCCGTCCCCGGCGACCAGCCGCTGCCCGGCACCGACCCGGAGATCGGCGAGGCGCTGCTGGCCGCCGCGAGCAGTGCGCGCCGACGCGGCAAGCCGCTGCTGCTGACCCATCTGAGCCTCACCGACCTGCCGACCCGGCTGCGCACCGACGAGCACACCGTGCCGACCTACCCGGCGCCCGAACGCGCGGTACGCGCCCTGTCCCACGCCGTGCGCTACGGCGCCTGGCGCCGCACCACCGAGGCCGCGGAGCAGACCGCGCGGGTCCCCGAGCTGGACCGGATCGACGAGGCAGCCGCCCGCCGCCTGGTCGAGCAGCACCATGTGAGCGGCCGGATCACCCTCCCCGACCGGGACGCGGCCGCCCTGCTGGCCTGCTACGGCATCGAGGTCCAGCCCACGCTGCCCGCCCCCGACGAGGAGCGCGCGGTGCTGGCCGCCGCGACGCTCGGCTACCCGGTCGCGCTCAAGGCCACCGCCGGGCACCTGCGCCACCGCCCGGACCTCGGCAGCGTCCGGCTCGACCTGACCGGCGAGCCGGGCCTGCGCCGCGCGCACCGCGAGCTGGACGCGCTGCTCGGCGGCGCGGCCCAGGCCGAGCTGGTGGTGCAGCGGCTGGCGCCGCGCGGGGTGGACACCGTGATCGCCGCCACGGTCGACCCGGCGGTCGGCGCGATCCTCTCCTTCGGCCTGGCCGGCGCCCCCGCCGAGCTGCTGGGCGACCTGGCGCACCGGCTGGTCCCGGCCACCGACCTGGAGGTCGCCGCCCTGGTCCGCGAGGTGCGGGCGGCGCCGCTGCTGTTCGGCTGGCGCGGCGCCGACCCGGTGGACACCGACGCGCTGGAGGAGCTGCTGCTGCGGGTCTCCCGGCTGGTCGACGACCTGCCCGAGGTGGCCTCGGTGGACCTGGAGCCGGTGGTGGTGGCCCCGCACGGCCTGACCGTCCTGGGGGCCCGGGTGCGGATCGCCCCGCTGCCGATGCGCAGTGATCTGGGCCCGCGCAGCATGAGCACCCTGTAGCCTTCCTGGGTTGCGCCCGCTCGGGCCACGGCCGGTGCACCCGGTCGCCGGGACGTACGGCGCAGTCCAGCCCGCTCCGTCGGCGGGACATGCCAGGATGGAGTTATGGCGAAGACCGGTACCACCACCACGCAGGACCTGCGCTCGGCGATCGAGCGCAGCGGCTACTACCCCGCGTTGGTGTCCGAGGCCGTGGAGTCCGCGGTGGGCCCTGAGCCGATCAGTTCCTACCTGGTCCACCAGGAGACCACCTTCGACGCCAACGAGGTGCGTCGGCACGTGACCGTGCTGGTGCTGACCGCCTCCAGGTTCGTGGTCAGCCACACCGACGAGCAGGCCGCCGACGCGACCAGCCCGGTGCCCTACGCCACGACCTCCACCGAATGCGTGCGCCTGGACCGGATCGGCTCGGTCGTGCTCAGCCGCATGGTGGCCAACCCGGAGACGTACACCCCGGGCACGCTGCCGCGCGAGGTGGTGCTGACGATCGGCTGGGGAGCGGTCCAGCGCATCGACCTGGAGCCCGCCGGCTGCTCGGACCCGAACTGCGAGGCCGACCACGGCTACACCGGTTCGGCCACCGCCGACGACCTGTCCCTGCGGGTCAGCGAGGCGGGCGACGGACCGGAGACGGTGGCCCAGGCCCTGGTCTTCGCCCGGGCGCTGTCCGAGGCCACCATCAGCACCCGCTCCTGAGGCCCGGCACCCCGCGATGTCCTACACCCCGCCGTCGGATCACGACGCCTTCGAACTGCTCGTCCCCGCCGACGCGCCCGTCCCCAGCTACGGCACCGGCTCGCTCTGCGACCTGCTGCCCTCGGTCGCGGCCGGCCTCGGCGTGCCCGGCTTCACCAGCACGCTGCCGATCGAACCGGCCGACCGGGTCTGCGTCTTCCTGGTCGACGGCATGGGCTGGGAGCTGATCAAGCGCCACCCGGAGTACGCGCCCTTCCTGACCTCGCTGCTGCCCAGCTCGCTGGGCGGCACGGCCCGGCCGCTCACCGCGGGCTTCCCGTCCACCACCGCGACCTCGCTGGCCTCGGTGGGCACCGGCCTGCCGCCCGGTCTGCACGGCCTGGCGGGCTACACGGTGGCGATCCCGGGGCGCAACCAGCTGATGAACCAGCTGCGTTGGCAGCCCCCGGTCGACCCCCGCGAGTGGCAGCCGTACCCGACGGTCTTCGAGCGGGTGCACGCGGCGGGTGTGGCGGCCAGTCAGGTCTCCTCGCCGCTCTTCGCGCAGACCCCGCTCACCCAGGTCGCGCTTTCCGGCGGCGAGTTCCTCGGCCGCACCACCGGCGAGGAGCGGATGGACCTGGCGGCCCGCCAATTGGCCGCCGCGGACCGGACGCTGGTGTACACGTACGTCAGCGAGCTGGACGGCATGGGCCACCGCTACGGCGTGGACTCCGACGAGTGGCGGATGATGCTCAACACGGTGGACCGGCTGGCCCAGCGGCTCGCCGAGCAGCTGCCGCCGCGCTCGGCGCTGTACGTCACCGCGGACCACGGCATGATCGACATCGCGCCGGAGGACCGGATCGACTTCGACGACGACTGGGAGCTGAGCGCAGGCGTCGCGCTGCTCGGCGGTGAGGCCCGGGCCCGGCACGTGTACGCCGTCCCCGGCGCGGCCGCCGACGTGCAGATGGTCTGGAGCGAGGTGCTCGGGGACCGGATGTGGGTCGCCACCCGGGACGAGGCGATAGCGGCCGGCTGGTTCGGCCCGTCCGTGGACGACCGGGTCTACCACCGGATCGGCGACGTGGTCGCCGCAGCCCGTGACGACATCGCGGTGATCGCCTCGCGCAGCGAGCCGGGGGAGTCCGCGATGACCGGGCTGCACGGATCGATGACCCCGGTCGAGCAGTTCGTGCCGTTGCTCGAAGTCCGCGGCTGATCACCCCCATCCCGAAAGGCCCACGCTCCACCCATGGCTGACCTGGTGTTCTTCTCCGGCACGATGGACTGCGGCAAGTCGACGCTGGCGCTGCAGATGAACCACAACCACGCCGCCCGCGGCCGGCAGGGGATCATCTTCGCCCGCCACGACCGCGCCGGGGCCTCCACCATCTCCAGCCGGCTGGGCCTGCGGGCCGAGGCGGTCGAGGTGACCGAGGGCTTCGACTTCCACCTCTACGTGGTGCAGTTGCTCTCGGCGGGCGGCCGGGTGGACTACCTGATCTGCGACGAGGCGAACTTCTACGCCGCCGACCAGGTCGACCAGCTCGCCCGGGTGGTGGACGAACTGGGCATCGACGTCTTCACCTTCGGGATCACCACCGACTTCCGCACCCGGCTCTTCCCCGGCTCCCAGCGGCTCGTCGAGCTCGCCGACCGGGTGGAGATCCTTCAGGTCGAGGCGCTCTGCTGGTGCGGCGCACGGGCCACCCACAACGCCCGTACGGTGGGCGGGGTGATGGTGGTCGAGGGGCCGCAGGTGGTGGTCGGGGACGTCGCGGTCAGCGAGGACGAGGTCGGCTACGAGGTACTCTGCCGCCGCCACCACCGCCGCCGGCTCACCGCCGCCACCGCCCGCGCGGCCGCCCTCTCCCCGGACGTGCTGCCCTTCGAGGGCTGAAAGTCCCTTCGGCTACGGCAGTTTCACGATCGAGAACCGGCCGCCCTCCGGATCGGCCAGCCGGGCCACCCGTCCGTACGGCGTGTCGTAGGGCGCCACCAGCAGGCTGCCGCCCAGGGCAAGCGCCTGGTGCACGGTCGGATCGACGTCCGCGACCGCGAAGTAGACCCGCCAGCGCGGCGGGCCGTCCCGCAGGTCGCCGGTCTGCCGGATGCCGGCCACCCGGTGCCCGTCCACCTGGAGCGTGGCCTCCTCGTCCCCGCGGGCCAGCGCCGACGGGTCCGCCTCGACCACCGCGCGGCCCAGCACCGAGCCGTAGAAGGCGGCGGCCAACGGCTCGTCGTTGGTGACCAGTTCGCTCCAGACCGGTGCGCCCGGCTCGCCGACCACCTCCCAGCCGAGGTGCTCGCGTCCCTCCCAGAGGCCGAAGAACGCGCCCGAGAGGTCGGCGGCGACGGCCAGGCGCCCGGCCGCCCCGGACTGCAGCGGACCGACCGCCACCGTTCCGCCGCACTCGCGCACCCGCTGCGAGACGTCGTCGGCGCTGTCCACCGCGAAGTAGGTGGTCCACTCGGTCGGCAGTGCGGAGTCGGCCGGGGCCAGCCCGATCCCGGCGACCTTCGCGCCGTGCAGGCTGGCCCGGACGTAGCAGCCGAGTTCGGCCGGTCCGGGGGTGAAACTCCAGTCCAGCAGCGGACCGTAGAAGGCCTCGGCGCCTTCCAGGTCATGGACCACCAGGCTCACCCAGCAGGGCGTTCCCTGCGCCACCCGGACCTTCACCGCAGTCATCACAGGCCTCCTCGCGGGGGCACCCGGCCCGGCGGCGCGGGCCCCAGGCCCAGATGCTCCCACTCCCCGCGGACGACACACCGCAGGAGCGCGCGGACGCCACGGCAAAGACCGTACAAAGAGCACTCCGTAGCCCGAAGCGACCGTCGAAGGCGGCACAATGGCCGCCATGGACAAGACTTCTCCGTTGATCTCCGCCGACGAGCTGGTGCAGGCCCTGGCCGGTCCGCAGCCGCCGGTACTGCTGGACATCCGCTGGCAGTTGGGCGGCCCGGCTGGCATCGAGGACTACGCGGCCGGCCACCTGCCGCAGGCCCACTTCCTGGAGCTGGATCGCGAACTGGCCGCCCCGCCCGTCCCGGTGGGCGTCGGCGGGCGCCACCCGCTGCCGGACCCCGAGGAGTTCGGCGCCGCGCTGCGCCGGGCCGGGGTCGACGCGGACCGTGCGGTGGTGGTCTACGACGCGAACACGTCGATGGCGGCGGCCCGGGCCTGGTGGCTGCTGCGCTGGGCCGGCCACGGCGACGTCCGGGTGCTGGACGGCGGCCTGGCCGCCTGGCGCGCGGCCGGCGGGCCGGAGACGACCGAGGTTCCGCCGCCGGGCGAGGGCGACTTCAAGCCCGTCCCCGGGCAGCTGCCGACGCTGGACGCCGACCAGGCCGCCGAACTGGCCCGCGGCGGCCTGCTGCTGGACGCCCGGGCCGGCGAGCGCTACCGCGGCGAGACCGAGCCGATCGACCCGCGGGCCGGGCACATCCCGGGCGCGGTCAGCGCGCCGACCAACGAGAACCTCGGTCCGGACGGGCGCTTCCTGCCCGCCGCCGAGCTGGCGGAGCGGTTCCGCGCGCTGGGCGCGGAGGGACAGGCGGTCGGGGTCTACTGCGGCTCGGGGGTGACCGCGGCGCATCAGGCACTGGCCCTGGAGCTGGCGGGGCGTCAGGCCGCGCTGTACCCGGGCTCCTGGAGCGAGTGGTCCCGCGACCCGGCCCGGCCGGCCGCCACGGGGGCCGAGCGCGGCTGAGCAGGACGAAAAGGGGGGCCCTCCGTGGAGAGGGCCCCCCTTAGACCGACCGGCAGGTCGGTCTTCGCTACTCCTGCTTCTTGCGGCGGCTGCCGAAGACGATCTCGTCCCAGCTGGGCACGGTGGCCCGGCGGCCCGGGCGCACGCCGTCCGCCTCGGCCTGCCGGTCGGTGGTGCCGACCAGCCGCTCCCGGTGCGGTGCGACCGCCCGGGGCATCAGGATGTCCGCGTACGCCGAGCCCGCACCGACGGCCGGTGCCGCGGCGGCAGCCGGCTCCTCGACCAGCTGGCCGTCCTCGACCGGCGGTGCCGCCTCGATCGCCGAGGGGCCGACCGCGAGGTCGCCGCGGAAGGCCGGGACCACGTCCAGCAGGCTGGTCAGCGAATCCCGGGCCTCGGCCGTGGCGGCGGTGGCCGCCGCCTCGCGGGCCGCGATCCGCTCGGGCGGCGGGGACATGATCCGGTCCGCCGAGGGGCGCTCGATCATCGGGCGCATCGGGCGGTCGTGGGGGAGCCGGGCGATCCGCGGGATGAACGGGAAGACCGAGTCCTCCTCGCGCTCCACGTTCTCGCCGATCAGCGCGCGGGCCTCGTCGTCGATCGGCTGGACCAGGCGCCGGGGCGGGTCGTACGTCCAGCTCGCCGAGCGGCCCTCGCCGTCGGCGCGGTAGTAGAGGACGACCTCCCAGGTGCCGTCGTCACGGCGCCAGGAGTCCCACCGCTCGGTGTCCTTCTCGGCGCCGCGCAGCACCAGCCGCTCGGCGACGGCCTCGCCCAGCTGCGGTCCGGTGCTCTCGCCGTGCCGACGGATCGGGGTCTTGCGGGCCCGCTCGGCCATGAAGGCGCGCTCGGCGAGCACCGGGCCCTCGAAGCGGCGGACCCGGTCCACCGAGATCCCGGCGGCCTGGGCGACCTCCTCGGCGGAGGCGCCGGCTCGTATCCGCGCCTGGATGTCGCGGGGGCGGAGGTGGCTCTCCACCTCGATCTCGATCTGGCCGAGGCGCGGTCGGTCACCACGGATGGCGGCGCGCAGCCGCTCGTCGATGGGGAGGGTGTACTCCGTGCTGTCGGCAGCCTTGAGGACCAGCCGTGTGCCGTCATTGCTGACAGCCACGACGCGCAGTTCGGGCACGGTTACCTCCCGGGTGGTGCCTGCCGACGTCACCTGCGTCGCTGCTCCCGTACTGAGTGTGGCCTGCCCACTGGCGAGTTGCCACAACCTTGCAGAGTTCTCCGGCGTGTCGGACTTCCGTCCAGTCACGCCGCTGTGGCACGGTTGCCTGTTCGCCGCGTCGACCTGCGACGCCGCGCCCTGGCTCCCTGCCGTTCCCCGCACGTGGATGTGGAGCGACGGTTCGGGTCGAGCGCCGCCGTGCGTGCCCGGGCCGGGTTGTCCGTTCTGCCGTGTTGACGGGCAGTCGAGAGCATGACCGAGGGCTCAGGCTCCACGAACAGTACTCCATTCGTGGCATCCACAGGGGCGGCTCGCCGCTCAAGTCTCCCGCGATTCACGGGAATCTCAAGACTGCTGACTCCGATGGCGGACCGCCGATCAGTTGACGGTGATCATCTTCACATATATCGACTGCAAGGTGGTGGATTTTCGACCCTTGTGTCCTTCTTTGTGCAAGATGGTTGGACTTATCGGATGGATGGACGAATTGTGCGAGACATTGAGGGAGGGGAACCGATGCCGCAGCAGAACGGGCGGGCGGTCACCGGGGACCGGGCCGAGCCCGGTGGTGGCCGGGCCGGCGGGGCAGCCGAGGGGCGCAAGCGGATCGACCTGAGCGTCGCCCAGGTCGCGGCCAGCGCACTCGCCGCGGTGGTCGGCGCGGTGCTCGCCTCCGAGCTCGGGGTCTACGGCACGATCATTGGCGCGGCGGTGGTCAGCGTCGGCGCGACCACCGGCGGCGCGGTCTTCCACCATGTCTTCCGGCGCACCGGCGAGCAGCTGCGCGAGGTCACCGACCGGGCGGCCGGACCCGGCGTCAACGCGCTGACGCAGGTGCCGCTGACCGACACTGCCCCCGTACCGGCCGCCTGGCTGCCCGACGGGCCGAGCGGCGAGTGGAACGACTCCCCGGTGCTCAGGGCACGCCGGCGCTGGACCTGGAAGACCTACACGGCCGTCTCGGCCCTGGTCTTCGGGATCGCGATGGTGCCGATCGTGAGCGTCGAGCTGGCCTGGGGGAAGAGCGTGCACTCGATGACCACCGGCCAGGACGGCGGCGGCACCTCGATCTTCCCCGGCGGCGGTGGCAAGCCGGATCGTGCGCCCGAGCGGCCCCCGGCCGAGCGGCAGAGCCCGAGCGCGCCGACGACGCCGCGCTCCTCGACGAGCGCGGGCGCGAGCGCCGGAGCCTCGGACTCCGCCTCGCCGTCCCCGACGTCCTCCCCTGACGCCTCGCGCTCCTCCGGCGCCGCCTCCCCGAGCCCGTCCGCGACCCCGACCCCCACGCCCACCGCCACGCCCACCCCGACGCCGCCCCCGGCCCACTCGGCGACCCCGTCGGAGGCCGTCCCGCCGGCCGCGTCCGGGGCTGCGACGCCATCCCCGTGAGCTACTTGCCGAGGACGCGCCGCAGGTAGTCGTTGGCGAACCGGCGATCCGGGTCGACCCGGTCGCGCAGCGCCGTGAAGTCGGCGAAGTGCGGATAGACGCCTGACAGGTAGTCGGCGTCCCGGGTGTGCAGCTTGCCCCAGTGCGGACGGCCCTGGTGAGCGGCCATCAGCTGCTCGACGGCGGTGAAGTAGCCCTGCTCGGCGGTGCCGCGGTAGAGGTGGACGGCGATGTAGACGCTGTCCCGTCCACTGGCGGTGGAGAGCCACAGGTCGTCGGCGGGCGCGGTGCGGACCTCCACCGGGAAGCTGATCCGCCAGCGCGACCGCTCGACCAGCGCCTTCAGCTCGCGCAGCACGCCGACGGCCGCCTCGCGCGGCACCGCGTACTCCATCTCGGTGAAGCGCACCCGGCGCGGGCTGGTGAACACCCGGTACGCGGCGTCGGTGTAGGTGCGCTCCGACCAGGCCCGGCTGGCGATCGAGGCGATCGTCGGAATGCTCGCCGGGGCGGCCCGGCCGACCCGGCAGGCACCCTCCCAGACGGTGTTGGAGAGGAAGTCGTCGTCCAGCCAGGCCTTGAACCTCGGCAGTGGGGCGGCCGGTCCCTGGCTGCGGTTGTTGCGCTTGGTGCTGCAGCGGTCGGTGTGCGGGAACCAGTAGAACTCGAAGTGCTCGTTGACCGCGGTCAGGTCGTCGAAGTCCCCGATCACCTGGTCGAAGCTCATCGGCTGCTCGTGGGCGGTCAGCAGGAAGGCCGGCTCGACGCCGAAGGTCAGCGCGCTCACCAGGCCGAGCGCGCCCAGGCCCAGCCGGGCGCCCTGGAACAGCTCGGGCTGCTCGGTGGGCGAGCAGTGCTGGACCGTGCCGTCGGCGAGCACCATCTCCACGGCCTTGACCTGGGCGGACAGCGAGCCCGAGTCGCGCCCGGTGCCGTGCGTGCCGGTGCTGGTCGCCCCGGCGACGGTCTGCACTTCTATGTCGCCCATGTTGGTCAGCGACAGGCCCGAGTCGGCCAGCAGCCGGTTGAGGTGGGAGAGCGGCAGGCCGGACTCCACGGTGACGGTGCCGGCCGCGCGGTCGAGCTCGCGGACGGCGGTCAGGCCGTGCGGTCGTACCAGGACGCCGTGGCCGGCCGAGGCGATCGCGGTGAAGGAGTGCCCGGAGCCGACGGCCTTGACCGTCCGCCCGTCCTCGGCGGCCTGCCGGACCACCGCCGCCAGCTCGTCGGTGGAGGAGGGCGTGACCACCTGGCAGGGATCGGCACTCTGGTTGCCCGCCCAGTTGCTCCAGCGGCCGGGGGTCACGGTGGGGGGCATGCGGGGGCCTCCTGCTCAGGGCGCTACCAGTGGGTAGGGAGCCTAACCACCAGCCCGGCGCGGGTAAATGCCCCTGCGGTCACCCGTGGGGGACCGGCACGGCCTCGGAGGCGGTGGCCTCGTCCGCGGTGCGGAGCCACCGGCCGCCCGCCAGCGCGGTCAGCGCGGCGAACACGCCGCCGGCCACCGGCACCCAGTACCCGGTGGCCGCGCCCGCCCGGTCCACCACCACGCCGGCCACCGAGGAGCCGAGCGCCACGCCCATCGCCAGCCCGGTCGTCGTCCAGGTCATCCCCTCGGTCAGCTGGGCGGCGGGGACCAGCCGCTCGACCAGGCCCATCGCCGTGATCATGGTCGGCGAGATCGAGAGCCCGGCCACGAAGAGCGCACCGCCGAGCGCCACCAGCCCGGCCACCCCGGTGACCCAGGTCGCCACCAGCACCAGCGGCACCATGCTGACCGCCATCACCGAGACGCCGACGCGGAACCGCTGGCCGAGCGTGCCGGGCAGCTTCAGCGCGCCGAAGGCCACCCCGGCCAGGCCCGAGCCGAGCGCGTAGACGGCCAGCACCAGGCTGGAGACGGCGGTGTGCCCCTGCTTCTGGGCGAAGGCCACGGTGACCACCTCGACCGCACCGAAGATCGCACCGGTGGCCACGAAGGTCAGCACCAGCACCCGCAGCCCGGGCGAGCGAACCGCCGAGCCGCCCGACCCGCCGGCCTCCGGGTGCACCGGTGGCTCGGTCCGGCGCTGCGCGGTGAAGAGCGCCACGCCGACGGCCAGGAAGGCCACCGACATCATCAGTCCGGCCTCCGGGAAGACCGAGGTGGCCAGGCCGATCGCCAGGATCGGTCCGACGATGAAGCAGATCTCGTCGACCACCGCCTCCAGCGAGTACGCGGTGTGCAGCTTGGGACCGTCCTCGCGGTACAGGTGCGCCCAGCGGGCCCGGACCATCGCGCCGGTGCTCGGCATGCAGCCCATCCCGGCCGCGCAGACGAAGAGCACCCAGTCGGGTGCGCCGTAGTGCGCGCTCAGCAGCAGGGCGATCGCAAAGAGCACCGTCAGCACGGTGGCCGGACGTGCGACCCGGCGCTGCCCGAGCCGGTCCACCAGCCGGGAGACCTGGGGCCCGAGCGCGGCCGCCGAGACCGCCACGACCGCCGACACCGCGCCTGCCAGGCCGTACGAACCGCGCAGCTCGGCGAGCATGGTCACGATGCCGATCCCGGTCATCGAGATCGGCAGCCGGGAGACGAAACCGGCGCTGGAGAAGGCCAGACTTCCCGGCGCAGCGAAGATCTGACGGTAGCTGGACAGCACGAGGGCTCCGGGTGGTAAGGAACGTTGGTCCTCTAGATAGCTTACGAAGCTTGGCAAACGGGATCCTGCGCTCGCGACCCGCGTGGCCCGGCCCGCGGCCCTCCCGCGCGCAGTGGCAGGATCGGTGCCATGTCCGACGCGCAGACCCTCACCGACCCCGCCCCCTACGACGCGCTGCTGCTGCTCTCCTTCGGCGGCCCGGAGGCACCCGAGGACGTGGTGCCGTTCCTGGAGAACGTCACCCGCGGCCGGGGCATCCCGAAGGAACGGCTGGCCGAGGTCGGCAAGCACTACTTCCTGTTCGGCGGTGTCAGCCCGATCAACGAGCAGAACCGCGAGCTGCTCGCCGCGCTGCGCGAGGACTTCGCCGCGCACGGCCTTGGACTGCCGGTCTACTGGGGCAACCGGAACTGGGCCCCCTACCTGGTCGACACCCTGCGCGAGATGGCCAAGGACGGTCACCGCCGGATCGCCGTCCTGGCCACCAGCGCCTACGCGGGCTACTCCGGCTGCCGCCAGTACCGCGAGAACCTCGCGGACGCGCTCGCGCAGCTGGCCGAGGAGGGGCTGCCGGCGCTGACCATCGACAAGCTCCGGCACTTCTACAACCACCCCGGCTTCGTCCGCCCGATGATCGACGCGACCCTGGCCGCAATCGCCGAGCTGCCCGCCGACACCCGCGACGGCGCCCGGCTGGCCTTCACCACGCACTCGATCCCGCTCTCGATGGCCGAGTCCTCCGGCGCGCCCGAGGACCCCGCCCGCGGCACCCCGGGCGGCGCGTACGTCGCCGAGCACCTGGAGGTCGCCCAGCTGGTGGCCGAGGCGGTGGCCGAGGCGACCGGGGTGGCCGGCCGGCCCTGGGAGCTGGTCTTCCAGAGCCGCAGCGGCGCCCCGCACATCCCGTGGCTGGAACCCGACATCTGCGACCACCTGGAGGCGCTGCACGCCGCCGGCGCGGCCGCTGCCGTGATGGTCCCGATCGGGTTCGTCTCGGACCACATGGAGGTCAAGTACGACCTCGACACCGAGGCCGCCGCCCGGGCCGCGGAGCTGGGCCTGCCGGTGGCCCGTGCAGCGACCGTCGGCGCCGACCCGCGCTTCACGGCGGCGGTGCGCGAACTCGTGCTGGAGCGGGCGGCGGCCGAGCGCGGCCTGGCGGTCGAGCGCTGCGCGCTGGGGGCGCTCGGCGCCAGTCACGACGTCTGCGCCGTCGCCTGCTGCCCCAACCCGCGGGCGCCGCGCCCCGCCGCCGCCCAGCGCTCCTGACCCCGCCCGTTCCTTCCTGGAGGACCACCGTGCCCGACCAAGATCTGCTGGACGAGCTCCTCGCCGTCGCCCTGGAGGCTGCCAGGCAAGCCGGCGAACTGCTGCGCGACGGCCGCCCGGCCGACCTCGGGGTGGCGGCCACCAAGAGCAGCCCGGTCGACGTCGTCACCGAGATGGACCTCGCCTCCGAGAAGCTGATCGGCGAGCTGATCGCCGACCGCCGCCCGCTGGACGGCTACCTGGGCGAGGAGGGCACCGAGCGGTCCGGCCGCAGCGGTGTCCGCTGGGTGGTCGACCCGCTCGACGGGACCGTCAACTACCTGTACGGGCTGCCCGGATGGGCGGTGAGCGTGGCCGCCGAGCTGGACGGCCAGGCGGTGGTCGGCGTGGTCGCGGCACCGGCCCGCGGCGAGACCTTCCAGGCGGTCCTCGGCCGCGGCGCACTGCTGGACGGCCGCCCGATCGGCTGCCGCCCGGCGCCGCCGTGGGGGCAGGCGCTGATCGGCACCGGATTCAACTACGTGCAGTCGGCTCGCGTGCACCAGGCCGACGTGCTACGGCAGTTGATGCCGGAGCTGCGCGACATCCGGCGCGGCGGCGCGGCGGCGGTCGACCTCTGCGACGTCGCGGCCGGCCGGCTCGACGGCTACTACGAGCGCGGGCTCGCCCCCTGGGACCTTGCCGCCGGTGCGCTGATCGCCCGGGAGGCGGGCGCGCTGACCGGAGGCCGTCCGGGTGGGCAGGCCTCGGGCGAGCTCACCGTCGCCGCCCCGCCCGGCGTCTTCGAGCTCCTCCAGGACCGCCTGGAGACGCTCGGCGCCTGGCACGACTGAAGCCCTGTGGGAGATGGACCGAGCCCCGGCGCAGTGGGTCGCGCCGGGGCTCGGAACGTCTAGGGGGCCGGTCAACCGGCCCGGAAGGGGAGTGAGGATCGGACCGGGGGAGCTGTGGGACCCCGGTCCGTAGCGCCAGGTCAGGCGCTACGGGGCAGAGCAGAGACCGTTTCGACGCCGTGATCGGCGGCGAGACGGCGAAGGTCGTCGAGCTCGGACTGCTCCACTTCGGCAAGGAACTCGTCCCCTGACTCGAGAGCGCGGTGCAGATCCTGCTCGGCGTTCTGAATACGCTGCAGAATTCCGGCGGTGAAGGCGTCCATGCGGCAGGCCCCCTTGCTGTGTCGGACGTGCGCGGTCGTGCGTTCTCCGGTTTGGGGAGGTGCGAGGTCCTTCGGTTGCGCCCGACCGGTCGGCTGGCCCCGGCACCGGCGCTGCTGCGGCCTCGGGCCGCTCCGTGAACTGCGATCCCCCGACCGGTGCGGATGAAACGCGCGGCGGGTGGGTGCGATCGACCTACGGCGTGATCGCGGGTGTGCAATCGTCCTCCCCAGCCACATCGCGCGGAAACCTCCTCAGGTCGAGAAAGTTGCCTTTGTCACAATCCGCGCCCTTGCCGTCGATGGCCGGAGCCGGTCGCCCGCCGGGCCCCGGGAGGGGGTCGGCGGCCCCTCTTACCGGTGCTTTACGCACGCACCAGGCAGGATGGAGGGACCGTCGGAGCCGTAGCCCGAGCCACGGGACCCTCCGGATCCCGCCGCGCGTGCCCGGCTCCGGTGCCCGGGTCCGCAGGCCCACCCGGGCCCTCGCGGTGGGCCGGGAGACAGCGGATCGGGCAGGGCCGCGGCAGCCGCCGGCGACCGCCCGCGCCAGAGAAGGGAAACCGCCGTGCGGGTACTTGTCGTCGAGGACGAGCAGCTGCTCGCCGAAGCCGTCGCCACCGGCCTGCGCCGCGAGGCCATGGCGGTCGACGTGGTGTACGACGGCGAGGCCGCACTGCAGCGGATCGCGGTCAACGACTACGACGTCGTGGTGCTCGACCGCGACCTGCCGCTGGTGCACGGCGACGACGTCTGCCGCAGCATCGTCGAACAGGGCCTGGCCACCCGGGTGATCATGCTGACCGCCTCCGGCGACATCAGCGACCGGGTGGAGGGGCTGGAGATCGGCGCCGACGACTACCTGCCCAAGCCGTTCGCCTTCAGCGAACTCGTCGCCCGGGTCCGCGCGCTCGGCCGCCGCTCGACCGCTCCGCTGCCGCCCATCCTGGAACGCGCCGGCATCACCCTGGACCCGGGCCGCCGCGAGGTGCTGCGCGACACCAGGCCCGTCCAGCTCGCGCCCAAGGAGTTCGCCGTCCTGGAGGTCCTGATGCGGGCCGGCGGGGCCGTGGTCTCCGCCGAGCAGCTGCTGGAGAAGGCCTGGGACGAGCACACCGATCCGTTCACCAACGTGGTCCGCGTGACCGTGATGACGCTGCGGCGCAAGCTCGGCGACCCGGCCGTCATCGTCACCGTGCCGGGCTCCGGCTACCGGATCTGACCCCCGCCTCCCCCTCCCACTCACTCTCCACGCCTCTCCACGCAAGGGGACGACACTCATGACCACCCCGCCCACCGCCGGCGGGGCCTCCGGCAGCTCCCGTACCGTGCCGCCGCGCCCCGACCGCCCGCCACATCCGGCCGGCTGGCCGCAGCCCGAGGAGTACCGGCCGGGTGACGGGCTGAGCTGGCTCCCGTTCCGTCCGACGATCAGGATCAGGCTCACGCTGCTCTACGGCGGGATGTTCCTGATGGCCGGGGTGCTGCTGTTGCTGCTGATGTACTTCTTCGTCCGGCAGGCCTTCGAACAGGCCACCCTGCCGAAGATCAACATCAGCCCGGACGTGGTGGTGCGCACCGCCGACGGTCAGCTGCTGACCGGACCCCAGTTCAACGCCTACATCGACAGCATCCAGAACTCGCAGTCGCACACCGCGCTGGACACCCTGCTGCGCAAGTCGCTGACCGTGTTGGTGGCGCTCGCGCTGATCGCCTTCGCGGCCGGCTACGCGATGGCCGGCCGGGTGCTGCGCCCGCTCGGCCGGATCACCCGGACGGCCCGCGAGGTGGCCAGTTCCGACCTGCACCGCCGGATCGAACTGGACGGCCCGGACGACGAGCTCAAGGAGCTCGCCGACACCTTCGACGGGATGCTCGACCGGCTGGACCGCTCCTTCGACTCCCAGCGCCGCTTCGTGGCCAATGCCTCGCACGAGCTGCGCACGCCGCTGGCGATCAACCGGACGCTGCTGGAGGTGCAGCTGTCGGATCCGAACACCTCCGCCGACCTCCAGCAGCTGGGCAAGACCCTGCTGGCCACCAACGAGCGCAGCGAGCAGCTGGTGGAGGGTCTGCTGCTGCTGGCCCGAAGCGACAACGAGCTGACCGACCGCAGACCGGTCGAACTGTCCGAGGTGGCCGTACGCGCGATCGAACAGATCCGGTCGGAGGCGGCCAAGCGCGAGGTGGAGATCCGCTCGACGCTGACGCCGGCCACCGTCTCGGGCAACGGCGTGCTGCTGGAGCGGATCGCGCTGAACCTGCTGCAGAACGCGGTGCGCTACAACCTGCCGGACGGCTGGGTGGAGATCACCACCACGATCGGCCCCGGCGGCCTCGGCGAGCTGGTGGTCAGCAACACCGGTCCGGTCGTCCCCGGCTACGAGCTGGAGCACATCTTCGAGCCGTTCCGCCGGGTCAAGGGCGCCGACCGCACGCGCAGCGACAAGGGCGTGGGGCTGGGCCTGTCGATCGTCCGCTCGGTGATCCGGGCGCACGGCGGCTCCATCGAGGCGTCCACCCGTCCTGGCGGCGGACTGACCATGCGGGTGCGGATTCCCGGCGCCTGAATCGGTCCCGGTCGACCCTCGTTGCCCTGGTCCGCCCCCTCGCGCAGTGCGAAGGGGCTGGCCAGGGCACTTGTCATTTGCGGTCCGAACAACTTACGGTGGCGTAACCTACGCATCCGTAAGTGTCCCGTCCCCTCAGGAGCAACCGTCGTGACCATCGCACCCGCCCAGCGCACCGGTTCGACCGTCTGGACCGATGCCCGACTGATCCTCGCGCTCGAAGAGGTGGTCGAGACCGAGCTCAACCGGCACCTGGCCATAGCCAAGGAATGGATGCCGCACGAGTACATCCCGTGGAGCCAGGGGCGGGACTTCGACGGTGTGCTCGGCGGCGAGGCCTGGGCGCTCGAGCAGTCCAAGGTCACCCCGCTCGGCCGGATCGCGCTGGTGGTCAACCTGCTCACCGAGGACAACCTCCCCAGCTACCACCACGAGATCGCCACCATGTTCGGGCGCGAGGGTGCCTGGGGGACCTGGGTGCACCGCTGGACGGCCGAGGAGGGCCGCCACGGCATCGCCCTGCGGGACTACCTGCTGGCGACCCGTGCGGTCGACCCGGTGGCCCTGGAGCGGGCCCGGATGGAGCACATGGCGGAGGGCTTCCAGTCCGACAACTCGCACAGCATGCTGCACTCGGTGGCCTACGTGGCCTTCCAGGAGCTCGCCACCCGGATCTCGCACCGCAACACCGGCCACTACGCCGGTGACCCGCTCTGCGAGCAGCTGCTGGCGAAGATCGCCAACGACGAGAACCTGCACATGGTCTTCTACCGGAACCTGCTCAAGGCCGCCCTGGAGATCGCTCCGGACCTGGCCATGCAGGCCGTCCGCGACGTCGTCACCGACTTCCGGATGCCCGGCCACGGGATGCCCGGCTTCGAGCGCTCGGCCGCCCAGATCGCCATCGGCGGCATCTACAACCTGCGGATCCACCACGACGACGTGCTGCAGCCGGTGCTGCGCCACCTCAAGGTGATGGAGATCGGCGGCCTCGGCCCGGCCGGCCTGCAGGCCCAGCAGGAGCTCGGCCTCTTCCTGGAGGGCCTGGACACCCAGGCCACCCGCTTCGACGAGCGGCAGGCCGCGCTGCTGGCCCGACGCGCTGCCAACGCCGCCCGGAAGTAGTCTCCGGCGGCGCCGGCGGGCGGGGCGGTTCCAGCAGTTTCGTCCGAAAAATACCGCAACGTGACGAACGTCACATCTGGCGGCCCCACTCGTTCGGATGATCTCTCTGAGTGATCGTCCGGCGGGTGGTGATCATCGCGGAGCGTAGCCGTATCCGGGGGCGGCCACTCCGCTCAGGTGGATGGCAAACGGGGTTCCCACCTGGGCGGAGGGGGCCTGGCGCACCGGCCCGGCAAGGCGTACCATCACCTTCCGTATTCGAAACCGGTGGACCGTCGACCTCCGGCGGCAACACTGCGCAAGCCCTCGGAAGAGTGGTTCGATCACCTGATCGGGCCCGTCGCTGAGTGTCGATTGAGTAACAGGGCTTGAAGTAAGGCACAATCTCGGCCTCGGGTCGGGCACAACACCGGCCCCTCATGCGTTACGTGCGCTGGAGATACCGCACACACCCAGAGGGGGAGAGCGAACATGGCAACGGACTACGACACCCCGCGCAAGACCGATGACGACCTCAACGAGGACAGCATCGAGGAACTCAAGGCGCGTCGAAACGAGAAGTCGACCAGCTCGGTCGACATCGACGAGTTCGAAGCGGCGGAGGGCCTCGAACTGCCCGGCGCTGATCTGTCCAACGAGGAACTCTCGGTCAGGGTGCTGCCGCGCCAGGCCGACGAGTTCACCTGCATGAGCTGCTTCCTGGTGCACCACCGCAGCCAGCTGTACAGCGAGAAGAACGGCAACCCGATCTGCCGGGACTGCGGGGCCTGATCATCGGGCGGCAATGGTCCGGGCCCGGTGGCCCCTGTGCGAGGCACAGTCACCGTCCCGGCACACCGCCCCGTCCGGGCCGGGTGACCGGCCCGGAGGCTGATCTCGCGACCGCAACCGTTGCGGCCGCACACAGTAAGGAAAGGGACGATCCCGCGCTCAGCGGGACCGTCCCTTCGCCTTTGTACCGCTGCTGTGCAGGTCAGCCCTTGGCCTGCGCGATGGCGGCCGCCAGGCCGTCCGGGTCCCGGGTGGAGAGGTAGAGGTACGGCGTCGGGTCGGCGGGGTCGGTGACCTCCACCCGCAGTGCCGTACGGACGTAGCTGCGAAGCAGCATGAAGGCCCGCGGATCGGCCTTGACCGACCGCCACGCGACCGCCTGCTCGGCGTCGAGCGGCTGGGCGCGGCCCAGCGCGGAGAGCGGGATCCGGGCCTTGCCGGCCACCAGCGAGCCCTGCACCACCCGGATCCGGGCGGAGGCGTAGCTGCTGAGCCCCATCGATCCCGCGACGATTCCCGCCACCAGGCCGATCAGGCCGGGGACCGGGCCGAAGCGCAGAAAGACCAGGCCGAACGAGAGGCCGCAGCCGATCGGCAGCAGCCACCAGGAGCGGGGCGCGGTGAGGCGTTCGTCGTACATGCCCCCATTGTGAGCACGATTCCTCGGCGGCTCGGCGCAGCCCCCCCGGATCGGCGGCCGTGGACACCCGGTGCGGCGTTTCCTACCGGCCGGTAGGGTCGGCGTCTGTGACCGGACCCCTTGCCTCCTCTTCCGCTCCGCAGGGCTCTGCCGCGCCCGCCGAGCAGGACCGCCCCTCCCAGCCGGCGACCGGCTACCGCTCGCCCGCCACCCCGCCCGACGACGCCCGGACACCGGAACGCCACGCGCTGGCCCCGGCTCCCGGCACGGTGCTGAACTCGCACTACGCGCACTGCTTCGGATGCGGACCGCAGCAGAGCGGCGGGCTCCAGCTGGAGGCGCGGGCCGGAGAGGGCGTGGACGTCACGGCCGAGTTCCTGGTCCGGCCGGTCCACCAGGGCGGACCCGGGCTGGCCCACGGAGGCCTGCTGGTCACGGCCATGGACGAGACCCTCGGCACGCTCAACTGGCTGCTGCACACCTCCTCGGTCACCGGGCGGCTGGAGAGTGACTTCGTCCGGCCGGTGCCGGTCGACTCACTGCTGCACATCCACGCCTGGGCGACCGGCGTGCACGGCCGGAAGATCTACTGCGCGGCCGAGGGCCGGATAGGCGGGCCCGAGGGACCGGTCGCGATCCGGGCGCAGGCACTCTTCATCCAGGTGAAGCTGGAACACTTCACCACGCACGGTCGTCCCGAGGACATCAAGGCAGCCTTGGGGGACCCTGACCTGTTGATGCGTGCCAGAGCCTTCGAGGTGAATCCGTGAGTAGCACCGCCCGCCCGCAGATCGATGTCCTGATCCGGCGGCTCGACCCAGATCTTCCGCTGCCCTCGTACGCCCAGCCGGGCGACGCCGGCGCGGACCTCTGCGCCGCCGCTGACGCGGACCTGGAACCCGGCGAGCGGACGGTCATCCCGACCGGTGTCGCCATCGCGTTGCCGGATGGTTACGCCGCGTTCGTCCACCCGCGTTCAGGACTGGCAGCTCGTTGCGGAGTTGCGCTCGTGAACGCCCCAGGGACGGTCGATGCCGGGTACCGTGGTGAGATCAAGGTGATCGTCGTCAACCTGGATCCGCGTGAGCGGGTCAGCTTCCGCCGTGGGGACCGTATCGCTCAGCTGGTGATCCAGCAGGTCGAGAAGGCCCGCTTCCACGAGGTGGCCGAACTGCCCGGGTCTGCACGAGCCGAAGGCGGGTTCGGGTCGACCGGTGGCCATGCCGCGGTCTAAGGGACCGCAGCCGCTCAGGTATTCGCATCGGTCTTGCGACCGGGAAGGACAGTGACCGTGTTCCGTCGTCGCCAAAAGAGCGAGGACGCTGTCGAGCCGCTCACCGAGGACGCCATCAGCGCCGACGAGACGGCCGATGACGTCGAAGGTTTCGCCGACTCCGAGAGCGAGCCGCTGACCGACGCCGAGGAGCTGGAGGTGGACCCGGCCGACCGCGTGGGCCTGCCGCCCGCCCCCCGCCCGGACGGTCCGTGGGACCACTCCGAGCTGGAGAGCCCCGAGGAGGGCCGGGTCGACCTGGGCGGTCTGCTGGTCCCGGGCGTCGAGGGCATGGAGCTCCGGGTGGAGGTGGCGGGCGACGCGATCGTCGCGGCCACCCTGGTGCTCGGCAACAGCGCCATCCAGTTGCAGGCTTTCGCCGCCCCCAAGTCCGAGGGCATCTGGGGCGAGGTCCGCGAGGAGATCGCCAACGGCATCACCTCGCAGGGCGGACTGGTCGAGGAGGAGGAGGGCCCGCTGGGCTGGCACCTCCGCGCCCAGGTTCCGGTGCAGCTGCCCGACGGCACGCACGGCGTGCAGCTGGTGCGCTTCGTCGGCTGTGACGGCCCGCGCTGGTTCCTGCGCGGCGTCATCTCTGGTCAGGCAGCAGTCCAACCGGAGTCCGCGAGCGTGCTGGAGCAGGTCTTCCGGCAGACCGTGGTCGTCCGGGGCGAGACCCCGATGGCTCCGCGCGACCCGATCGTGCTCAAGCTGCCGGAGGACGCCCAGATGGTGGCGGACGGCGGTGTCGGCACCCCCGAGGCCGAGGCCTCGCGTTTTGGTGACGCGACGCTGAGCCCGTTCGCGCGCGGCCCGGAGATCACCGAAGTCCGCTGAGTCATCGCCCTTGGGCCCGGTCGTTCCCTGCCTCCTCCGGGAGGGCGGAAGACCGGGCCCGAGGCGTCTGCGGAGCGGATTTGCCTGGGGCGCCGCGGGCCACGTACAGTTCCACGGTCGCGTCGTTGACCGGCCCAATCGGGCAGGTCGGCAGGAATATTCAGATGCGGCCGGCGGGAAAAGGCGGTCAGGGAAACCTGATAGAGTCTGGAAGCGCCGAAGGGCAAGGAAGATAAAGCGAAACTCCGGGTAAAACGGAGTGAAACTTATCTGATAAGCTTAGCGCAGAACGAAACACTCGGAGAGCTTGCGAGAGCGGCTTGAAGACAGTGTCCGTTCCTTGAGAACTCAACAGCGTGCCAAAAGTCAACGCCAGATATGTTGACATCCCCGGCCTCGATCTCTGATCGGGGTTGGAGATTC
>NZ_JARZAI010000022.1 GCF_029893355.1 Kitasatospora sp. MAA4 | reverse complement strand
GTCCGCGAGATGTTCCGCATCGCCGACGGCGAGGAACTCGGCTACGACGACCCGCCCGTGCGCGGCCACTCCTTCGAGTTCCGCATCAACGGCGAGGACCCCGGCCGCGGCTTCCTGCCCGCCCCCGGCACCGTCACCCTCTTCGCCCCGCCCACCGGCCCGGGCGTACGCCTGGACGCCGGCGTCGAAACCGGCTCCGTCATCGGCCCCGCCTGGGACTCCCTGCTCGCCAAGCTCATCGTCACCGGCCGCGACCGCAAGCAGGCCCTCCAACGCGCCGCCCGCGCCCTGGCCGAATTCAAGGTCGAAGGCATGGCCACCGCCATCCCCTTCCACCGCGCAGTCGTCACCGACCCGGCATTCGCCCCCGAGCTGACCGGCAGCGACGAGCCGTTCAGCATCTACACCCGCTGGATCGAGACCGCCTTCGAGAACACCATCGCCCCCTTCGCGGGCGCGGCGGTGGACGGTGACGAGGCGGACACCCGCGAGACCGTGGTCGTCGAGGTCGGCGGCAAGCGGATCGAGGTCTCGCTGCCGTCCTCGCTGGGTGCCTCGGCCGCTGCCACGGGCGGGGTCGGCGTCGCCGCCAAGACCAAGCGCCGGGCAGGCGTGAAGAAGGCCGGCTCGGCGGTCGGCGGGGACACCCTCGCCTCGCCGATGCAGGGCACCATCGTCAAGGTCGCCGTCGAGGAGGGCCAGGTCGTCGCAGAGGGCGAGCTGATCGTCGTCCTCGAGGCGATGAAGATGGAGCAGCCGCTCAACGCCCACAAGGCCGGCACCATCACCGGCCTGACGGCCGAGGTCGGCGCCAGCGTGAGCAGCGGCGCCGCGCTCTGCGAGATCAAGGACTGACGCACACAGTCGTCTCCCCTGGTGGCCCGCCGGTCCTCGACCGGCGGGCCACCGCCGTACCACCCTCGCTCAGGGGCGGACCCCGGCGAAGCGGGTCGGCAGGTGGCCCGGGGGGGCGCCGTGGGTGCCGGGACGGCGCTGGCCGGGCAGCGGGGCAGCCGCCGGAGCGGGCCCCCCGGCCGTCCGGCGCGGCACGCCGGGGGCCGGCGGGTGCTGGGGCAGGCCGACGTGGCCTGGCGGCTCGGCGGTCAGGCCGAGCGGGGCCACCGAGACCTGCACCCCGCAGTCGGCCAGCGCATCCAGCTCGCGGGCGGTCGGGTCGTGGCCGGCGGTGTGCTCGTCCGTCACCAGGCGGGTGATGGCGTCCGTCGGCACGGTCTGGAACATGGTGTCCGCGCCGAGTTTGGTGTGGTCGGCGAGGACGATGACCTCGGTGGCCGACTGCACCAGCGCCCGGTCCACGCTCGCGGAGAGCATGTTGGTGGTGGAGAGCCCGCGCTCGGCGGTCAGCCCACTGCCGGAGATGAATGCCTTGGTGACCCGCAGCCCCTGCAGCGACTGCTCGGCACCGCTGCCGACCAGGGCGTAGTTGGAACCGCGCAGCGTCCCGCCGGTCATCACCACCTCCACCCGGTTGGCGTGCGCGAGCGCCTGGGCGACCAGCAGGGAGTTGGTGACGACCGTCAGGCCCGGCACCCGGGCGAGCCGGCGGGCCAGCTCCTGGGTGGTGGTGCCGGCACCGATGACCACCGCGTCCCCCTCCTCGACGAGCGTCGCCGCCAGATCGGCGATGGCGCTCTTCTCGGCGGCGGCCAGGTGGGTCTTCTGCGGATAGCCGGGCTCGCGGCTGAAGCCTCCGGGGAGCACGGCGCCGCCGTGACGGCGGTCGAGCAGCCCTTCGGCCTCCAGGGCCCGGACGTCTCGACGTACGGTCACTTCGGAGGTCTGGACGACGCGGGCCAGTTCACGGAGCGACACTGCTCCGTTGGCGCGCACCATTTCGAGGATCAACTGGCGACGTTCTGCTGCAAACACAGAACCGACGGTAACCCCCCTGACCGTCTGCTTTCAGGCGTTTGCCGCTAGTAGCCGGAACTGCTCACCTGAGAGCGGCGCATGACCGTACAATGCGCGCCGCAACGCGCCCGCGCGCCCCTGCCGTACGGACGAAGTAGCTGCGCGGGCGGGTGAAACGATCAGGAATCGGTCTCGGCGCGCTTGCGAATGTGCAGCTGACGGGCGGCCTCGGCGGTGGAACCGGACAGCGAGGGGTACACGGTGAACGCGCTCGCCACCTGCTCGACCGTCAAGTTGTTGTCGACCGCGAGCGAGATCGAGTGAATCAACTCGCTCGCGCGCGGCGCGACCACGACACCGCCGACCACGATGCCGGTGCCCGGGCGGCAGAACAGCTTCACGAAGCCGTCCCGGATGCCCTGCATCTTGGCCCGCGGGTTGCCGCGCAGGGGGAGCTTGACCTCGACCGCGTCCATCTTCCCGCAGGAGACGTCGGCGGCGGTGTAGCCGACGGTGGCGATCTCGGGGTCGGTGAAGACGTTGGAGGAGACCGTCTTGAGGTTCAGCGGCTGCACCGCGTCGCCGAGCGCGTGGTACATCGCGATCCGGCCCTGCATGGCGGCGACCGAGGCGAGCATGAAGACGCCGGTGCAGTCGCCGGCCGCGTAGACGCCGGGAGCGGAGGTGCGGGAGACCCGGTCGACCTTGACCTGGCCCCAGTCGTTGAGCTTGACCCCGGCCTCCTCCAGGCCCATGTCCGCGGTGTTCGGGATCGAGCCGACCGCCATCAGGCAGTGCGTGCCGGTGATCACGGTGCCGTCGCCGAGGGTGACCTCGACCCGGTCGCCCACCCTCTTGACCCGTTCGGCGCGGGTGCGGCCCATCACGTTCATGCCGCGGCGGCGGAAGACGTCCTCCAGCACCTCGGCGGCGTCCGGGTCCTCGCCGGGCAGCACCCGGTCGCGGCTGGAGACCAGCGTGACCTTGGAGCCGAGCGCCTGGTAGGCGCCCGCGAACTCGGCGCCGGTGACGCCCGAGCCGACCACGATCAGCTCGCGCGGCAGCTCGTCGAGGTCGTAGACCTGGGTCCAGGTGAGGATCCGCTCGCCGTCCGGCGCAGCGTCCGGCAGCTCGCGCGGGTGCGCGCCGGTGGAGATCAGTACGGCGTCGGCGCGCAGCGACTGGGTGCTGCCGTCAGCGGCCTCCACCACCACCTCGCGCGAACCGTCGGCGGCCTGGCCGCCGGTGCCCAGCCGACCGCGGCCGCGCAGCACGGTGACGCCGGCCCGGGTGACGGACTGGGTGATGTCGTGGGACTGCGCGATCGCCAGCCGCTTCACACGGCGGTTGACCTTGCCCAGGTCCACGCTGATCGCGCGCTCCGAGCCGTCGCAGGCGAGGGTGATGCCGAGCTCGCCGTGCGAGCTGTCGAAACCGGTCATCACCTCGGCGGTGGCGATCAGCGTCTTGGAGGGGACGCAGTCCGTCAGCACCGCCGATCCGCCCAGTCCGTCGCGGTCGACGACGGTCACCTCCGCGCCGAGCTGGGCCGCCACCAGGGCTGCCTCATATCCGCCGGGTCCGCCACCGATGATCACGATCCGAGTCACGGCACCATTGTCCCGCACGCCGAGGTGCCCGCCACCACGGGGCCGACTATTTGTGCGCTCCACCAGCAGAATGTGACGGTGCCCACATTTCCGGGCCCGCGGCATGTGACGGTGCCCACACCCGGGCCCGGTGCCGCGCGGACGCTCCCGTAGGCTGACGCCCATGTCGCTCTACGCCGCGTACGCCACCAATCTCGATGCCCGGCAGATGAGCCGGCGCGCCCCGCACTCGCCGCTGCGCGGTACCGGCTGGCTGGACGGCTGGCGGCTGACCTTCGGCGGGGAGCAGCTCGGCTGGGAGGGCTCGCTGGCCACCGTGGTCGAGGACGAGAAGGAGCAGGTCTTCGTCTCGCTCTACGACGTGGCGCCGATGGACGAGGACGGCCTGGACCGCTGGGAGGGCCTCCAGCTCGGCATCTACCGCAAGGTCCGGCTGCGCGCGCACACCCTGGACGGCGACATCCCGGTGTGGACGTACGTGCTGAACGACTACGAGGGCGGCCTGCCCGCGGCCCGCTACCTCGGGCTGATCGCCGACGCCGCGGAGAGCGCCGGCGCGCCGCATGACTACGTACTCGATCTGCGCCGCCGCCCCTGCTGAACGATCCTCCGAAACGGCGGGTCCACAGCCCGCCGTCCCTGGTGCTTTCAGGTGATCCGGGTAACGATCCGGCACGGCATGACGGCTCTGTCTACGCGCGTAGGAATTTCTTGTCTATCCTCGGATCCGTGAACGCATCTCCTCAGTCCGCCGTGTCCGCCGACCCCTATGCCGCCGCTCAGGCCGCCGCTGCCCGCCTGCGCGAGCTGACCGGTGCCGAGCGCCACGACGTCGCCCTGGTGATGGGCTCCGGCTGGCTGCCCGCCGCCGACGCCCTGGGCGAGACGGTGGCCGAGTTCCCGGCCACCGACCTTCCCGGCTTCCCCGCCCCCGCCGTCGCCGGCCACTCCGGCAAGATCCGCTCGGTGCGGATCGCCGGCGGCGACAGCGACGGCAAGCTCGCGCTGATCTTCCTCGGCCGCAACCACTACTACGAGGGCCACGGCGTGGCGACCGTCGTGCACGGCGTGCGTACCGCCGCCGCCGCCGGTTGCAAGACCATCGTCCTCACCAACGGCTGCGGTGGCCTGCGCGAGGGCTGGGTGCCCGGTCAGCCCGTGCTGATCAGCGACCACATCAACCTGACCGCGGACTCCCCGATCGTCGGCGCCAACTTCGTCGACCTCACCGACCTGTACTCGCCGCGGCTGCGCGCGCTCTGCAAGGAGGTGGACCCGAGCCTCGACGAGGCCGTCTACGTCCAGTTCCGCGGCCCGCACTACGAGACCCCGGCCGAGGTCAACATGGCCCGGGTGATCGGTGGCGAGCTGGTCGGCATGTCGACCACGCTGGAGGCGATCGCCGCCCGCGAGGCCGGCGCCGAGGTGCTGGGGATCTCCCTGGTGACCAACCTGGCCGCCGGGATCACCGGCGAGCCGCTCAACCACGCCGAGGTGCTGGAGGCCGGCAAGGCCTCCGCCGAGCGAATGGGCGCCCTGCTGGCGAAGGTCCTCGAGCGGATCTGACGCTGTGAACGGGGGGTCCGGGCCGGCACTGGCTCGGGCCCCCAGCCCTTTTCCCCCAGCCCTTGTTCCCTCAACCGACCCTCCACCGGAGAATCGCAGCATGGCTCAGGCAAGCACCCCCGACCTCCTCACCCGGGCGCAGCAGTGGCTGGCCGAGGACCCCGATCCCGAGACCCGCGCCGAGCTGGCCGCCCTGCTGGCCGGACCGGACGAGGCCGCGCTGGCCGAGCGGTTCGCCGACCGCCTGCAGTTCGGCACCGCCGGGCTGCGCGGCGAGCTGGGCGCGGGCCCGATGCGGATGAACCGTTCCGTGGTGATCCGGGCCGCCGCCGGCCTGGCCGCCTACGTCCGCGCGGCGGGCGAGGGCGACCTCGTGGTGATCGGCTACGACGCCAGGCACAAGTCGTACGCCTTCGCCCGGGACACCGCCGCCGTGATGGTCGGCGCGGGCCTGCGCGCCGCGCTGCTGCCGCACCCGCTGCCCACCCCGGTGCTGGCCTTCGCGATCCGCCACCTGGGGGCCGCGGCCGGTGTGATGGTGACCGCCAGCCACAACCCGCCGCAGGACAACGGCTACAAGGTCTACCTGGGCGACGGCTCGCAGATCGTCCCGCCGGCCGACGCGCAGATCGCCGCCGAGATCGACGCGGTGGCCTCGCTGGCCGACGTGCCGCTGGCCGCAGACGGCTGGCAGCTGCTCGACCACCAGGTGATGGACGCCTACCTGGCCCGCGCGCTCACCGTCGTCGACCCGGCCGGCCCGCGCGACCTCGACGTGGTCTACACCCCGCTGCACGGCGTCGGCCGCGACATCCTGGTGGCCGCGTTCGAGCTGGCCGGCTTCCCGACCCCGACCGTGGTCGCCGAGCAGGCCGAGCCGGACCCCGACTTCCCCACCGTGGCCTTCCCCAACCCGGAGGAGCCCGGGGCGATGGACCTGGCCTTCCGCACCGCCGCCGCGGTCGGCCCGGACCTGGTGATCGCCAACGACCCGGACGCCGACCGCTGCGCCGTGGCCGTCCCGGACACGTCCTCCCCCGCCGGCTGGCGGATGCTGCGCGGTGACGAGGTCGGCGCGCTGCTCGGCGCCGCACTGGTCGCCCAGGGCGCCAAGGGCACCTTCGCGACCACCATCGTCTCCTCCACCCTGCTCGGCCGGATCGCCGCCGCGGCCGGCCTGCCGTACGGCGAGACGCTCACCGGCTTCAAGTGGATCTCCCGCGCCGAGGGCCTGCGCTACGGCTACGAGGAGGCGCTCGGCTACAGCGTCGACCCCGATGGCGTGCGCGACAAGGACGGCGTCACCGCCGCCCTGGTGATCGCCGAGCTGGCCGCCGGGCTCAAGCGGTCCGGCCGCACCCTGACCGACCTGCTGGACGAGCTGGCGCTGGCGCACGGCCTGCACGCCACCGACCAGCTCTCCGCCCGGGTCGAGGATCTGTCGCTGATCGCCGACGCCATGCGGCGACTGCGCGAGCAGCCGCCGACCGTGCTGGCCGGGCTGACCGTGGACCGCGCGGACGACCTGGCGGCCGGCTCGGCCGAGCTGCCCGCCACCGACGGCCTGCGCTACTACCTGAGCGGCGGGCCGGTGCGCAGCGCGCGGATCGTGGTCCGCCCGTCCGGGACCGAGCCGAAGATCAAGTGCTACCTGGAGGTCGTCCTCCCGGTGGAGGCGGCCGACGGGCTCGCCGCGGCCCGGGAGCGGGCGGCCGAGCTGCTCGCCGCGCTGAAGCTGGACCTCGCGGCGGCCGCGGGCATCTGACCCCGCTCGCCACAGCGGCCTCCGACCCGTCCGGGTCGGAGGCCGCTGTCGTACGGAGTGGGGTCAGAGCGCCACGATGATGATCAGTGCGGCCAGGCCGACCAGCGTCGGCGCGATGACCCACCAGCACCAGGTGACCTCCACCTCGCCCTTCGCGGTCGGTCGCCCGGCGTTGTCCCGGGCCGACTCCTTGAGCAGGTCGACCACCTGGTCGGACCAGGCACGGGTGGGGTCCGGGGCGCCGGGCACCGCGCCGCGCATGGCCCGGGTGCGGTCCCCGTCGCCCGGGGAGCGCCGCGGGGAGGGCGCGCGGTTGGCCCGCTTGCGCTGACGCAGCGAGACCGGGACGGCCCAGAGCTGGTACGTCTTGCCGCCCGCGGTGAGCTCGGCCGAGTACGTCGACCGCAGATCCTCGACCTGCGACCACGGGACGACGAGCGTGCGCAGCGGGTTGCGGACCAGCAGCCGGTCCCGGTTCGCCAGCACGGCCGGGCGCAGCGTGTACGCGATCACGGGGAGTGCGAACACGGGGGCTGCGGCCAGCGCGACCCAGGGCGTCTTGCCCGAGCTGCTGATGATGGCGTCGACAATCAGCCACCCGGCGATCGCGAGCAGCAGGACGCCGGAGATGATGCCGGGGCTCGAGCGGAAGACGCTGTCCGCGTACTTCGGCTCGACGGCGGGGGCGGCAGAGCCGGGGTCGGGCGTGCCGTCGGATTCGGTCATGAGGACGATTCTGCCGCATGGGCCCCGGCTTCCCCGGAGTCACGCCGGTCACTTTTCGGCCGCAACGGTGACATTCCCTGTCGTCCGGTGGTCAGCCGGTCCGGCGGCGCAGGGTGGCGGCACCAAGGCCGAGAGCGAGCAGGGCGGCGACGGCGATCACCGCCAGGTCGCGCAGCACCGCGCCGCTCACCCCGCCGGCCGCCGTCAGCCTGGTCATCGCGTCCACCGCGTAGGAGAGCGGCAGCACGTCGGAGGCCCAGCGCAGCGCGCCGGCCATCCGGTCGCGGGGCACGAAGAGCCCGCAGAGCAGGAGTTGCGGCAGCAGCACGGCGGGCAGGAACTGCACGGCCTGGAACTCGGTGGCCGCGAAGGCCGAGACGAGCAGCCCCAGGGCCATCCCGAGCAGGCCGTTACCGAGCGCCACCGCGAAGAGCAGCCAGGTCGGACCGGCCACCTTGAGGCCGAGCAGGCCCAGCGTCAGCGCCGAGGCCGCGGCCGCCTGCACCAGCGCCACTGCTCCGAAGGCGAGCGCGTAGCCGAGCAGCAGGTCCAGCTTGCCGAGCGGCATGGTGAGCAGCCGTTCCAGCGTCCCGGTGGTCCGCTCGCGCAGCATCGCGATCGAGGTGACCAGGAACATCACCAGCAGCGGGAAGACGCCGAGCAGCGCGGCGCCGGTCCGGTCGAAGGCCTGCGGGCTGCCGTCGAACATGTACTTGAGCAGCGTCAGCAGCACGCAGGGGACGACCAGCAGCAGCGCCAGGGTGCGGGGGTCGTGGCGCAGTTGGGCGAGCACGCGGCGGGCGGTGGCGAGGGTGCGGGACAGGTTCACGAGCGGACCTCCGGTCGGGTGACCGGGACAGCGGTCGGGGCGGCGTCCGCGACCAGGCGCAGGAAGGCGGCGTCGATGTCGGTGGCGCCGGTGCGCTCCAGCAGCGCCTGCGGGCTGTCGTCCGCCAGCAGCCGCCCTTCGCGCATCAGCAGCAGCCGGTCGCAGCGGACGGCCTCGTCCATCACGTGACTGGAGACCAGCAAGGTCGTTCCTGCGTCGGCCAGTTCGCGGAAGAGCCGCCAGAGCTCACTGCGCAGCACCGGGTCCAGGCCGACGGTCGGCTCGTCCAGCACGAGCAGCTCGGGCGCGCCGAGCAGGGCGGCGGCCAGCGAGACGCGGGCCCGCTGGCCGCCGGAGAGCCGGGAGACCAGGTCCCGCTCACGCCCGTCCAGCCCGACCTGGGCGACCACCCGGGCGGGGTCGCCGTTCGGTGCGCCGAGGACCGCGGCGAAGTAGCGCAGGTTCTCGGCGACCGAGAGATCGCCGTAGACCGAGGGCGCCTGGGTGACGTAGCCGACCCTGTCGCGCAGTGCCGCGCTCCCGGCCGGGCTGCCCAGCACCTCCACCCGGCCGGAGGCGGTCCGCTGGACGCCGACGATCGCGCGCAGCAGCGTGGTCTTGCCGCAGCCGCTGGGGCCGAGCAGGCCGGTGATCGAGCCGCGGGCGACGTCGAGGTCGATGCCGTGCAGCACCGGTCTGCCGCTGCGGACCACGGTCAGGGCGGCCACCCTGATCGCGTGCGCTTCGGTGGAATTCATCATGCGTTGAGTTTCTCGCCGCAGACCTCCGCCGTCAAGCGACCCGCCTACTCGACTACTCGGCCGCTACGCGCCGGTGAGGTACCGCTGGAAGGTCGGCGCGAGCAGCGGCAGCAGCTCCTCGCGGGTCGCCGAGGCGAGCGGCTCGACGCCGATCACATAGCGCGCCATGGCCAGCCCGACGATCTGCGACATCACCAGCTCGACCCGCAACTCAGCCTGCTCGACGTCCAGTTCAACGACCGCCCGGCGCACCAGCTCCTCCAGTACGAAGCCCCGCATCAGCTGCGCCACCTGCTCGGTGGTGGCCGCCGCGCGCACCAGCGCGAGCATCCGCTCCAGCGCCTCGGGCTGCTCCCACACCCCCAGCACGAACCCCGCCACCCGCTCGCCCACCGTCGCCGGATCCCCCGCGATCACCTGCTCGACCACCAGCTGCGGATCCACCGGAAACTCCAGCGCCGCCAGGAACAGTCGGTCCTTCGTCCCGAAGTAGTGGTGCAGCAGCGCCGCATCCACCCCCGCCGCCCGCCCGATCGCCCGCATACTCGCCTTCTCGTACCCCCGCGCCGCGAACTCCGCCCGCGCCGCCTCCAGCACGACCTGCCGGGTATCGGCCCCACCGGGACGCCGGCCGGCCTTCTTGCGGGGGGATGCGGATGCGGGGTGCTCTGCGCTGGTCACCCGCTCATTGTCCCGTGCGCGCACGGCCCCCATTTGTGCAGCAGGCTGCTGCACAAATGGGGACACCCTTATGAGGCCGCACCCCCAAGCACCTCCACCGTGCAGCGGACACCCGATGCGGCACCCAGTCGGGCGTCGCAGGTCAGCAGCGCGGCACCCAGAGACTCCGCCAACGCCACGTAAGCCGCGTCGTAGGCACTGCAGTTGTGACGCAGTTGCCAGATGCGGGGCAACAGCGCATCCGCCTTCATCCGTCGAACAGGGAGATCCTGCAGATCGGCCAGGGCGTCCGCGACGACCTCGTCAGTCAGCCGGGGGTCCTTCCTTGCGATACCGCGCAGTGCGCTCAGGACTTCGTAGTCGAGAAGCGTGGGAGCGAAGAACGCATCACCCTTGCGCAACCTGGCCTCAACGGCGGCCGCCCTGGGATCGTCGAAGACCAGCAGCGTGACGAGCGCCGACGAGTCGATCACCGCAAGACTCACGAGGAGTCCCTCAACTCACGGAGGGCCTCGATGCCGAGTTCACTGCCGCCACTGAGCCGGCGCCGGGCTGCGATGCGGTCCAATGCTTCGTCCATCGACGGCGTCTGAGCCTCCTTGTCCAGTATGTCGGCGACATAGCGACTGAGCGACTGCCGCTTGCGCTTCGCCCGGGCAGCCAGGATGTCGCGCGTGTGGGCGGGGACGTCTCTGATGGTCAGCTTGGTATCCATGCCGTCAGTGTGACGGCACCAGCGTCACAGTGCAACGATTGCCCCGCGATGTCACCCGTCCGTGGACTCGCCGGTCAGATCTCGTTCCCGCATCGAAGAGGGGGTCCGCTAGCGGACGGCTACGCGCGTAGATATGCTGATCTGGTGACTATGTCCACTGTTGCAGCCAACGCCCCCGGCGCTGCGGGCGGCGGCCTGAGCGACGTCGCCGCGTCCGAGGCCTCGCTCCGCCGCTTCCTGCACGGCCTGCCCGGCGTCGACGCCGTCGGCCTGGAAGCCCGCGCCGCCACCCTCGGGACTCGCTCGATCAAGACGTCGGCCAAGGCCTACGCGATCGACCTCGCCATCTCGATGATCGACCTGACCACGCTGGAGGGCGCGGACACGGTCGGCAAGGTGCGCGCCCTGTGCACCAAGGGGAAGCACCCCGACCCGGGCGACCCGGGCACCCCCCAGGTCGCCGCGATCTGTGTCTATCCGGACATGGTCGCCACCGCGAAGGCGGCCCTGGCCGGCACCCGGATCCAGGTCGCGTCGGTCGCCACCGCCTTCCCCGCCGGGCGCGCCTCGCTCCCGGTGAAGCTGGCCGACACCGCCGACGCGGTGGCCGCCGGTGCCGACGAGATCGACATGGTGATCGACCGCGGAGCCTTCCTCTCCGGCCGGTACATGGACGTCTTCGCGGAGATCGTCGCCGTCAAGCAGGCCTGCGTGCGCGCCGACGGCACCGCCGCCCACCTCAAGGTGATCTTCGAAACCGGCGAGCTGCAGACGTACGACAACGTGCGCCGCGCCTCCTGGCTGGCGATGCTGGCCGGCGCCGACTTCATCAAGACCTCCACCGGCAAGGTCGCGGTCAACGCCACCCCGCCGGTGACCCTGCTGATGCTGGAGGCCGTCCGCGACTTCCGGGCGCAGACCGGCGTGCAGATCGGCGTGAAGCCGGCCGGTGGCATCAAGACCACCAAGGACGCCATGAAGTACCTCGTCATGGTCAACGAGACCCTGGGTGACGACTGGCTGTCCGGGCACTGGTTCCGCTTCGGCGCCTCCAGTCTGCTCAACGATCTGCTGATGCAGCGTCAGAAGCTGACCACCGGCCGGTACTCCGGTCCCGACTACGTGACGGTGGACTGAACCCCATGGCCAAGAACAAGAAGACCGAGACCGGCGAGGCACCCGTGCGCAGCGGCGGCCTCTTCGAGTACGCCCCGGCGCCCGAGTCCCCCGCCGCGGCCGGCGACATCGCCACCTCCTACGGCCACTTCATCGGCGGCGAGTTCGTCGACAGCAGCGGCAGCGAGGCCCTGAAGACCGTCAACCCGGCCACCGAGCAGGTGCTCGCCGAGTTCGCGCAGGGCACCGACGAGGACGTCGAGCGCGCGGTCAAGGCCGCCCGCAGGGCGTTCGGCGACTGGTCCGCGCTGCCCGGCAGCGAGCGCGCCAAGTACCTGTACCGGATCGCCCGGATCATCCAGGAGCGCTCGCGCGAGCTGGCCGTGCTGGAGTCGATCGACAACGGCAAGCCGATCCGCGAGACCCGCGACTTCGACCTCCCCACGGTCGCCGCGCACTTCTTCTACTACGCGGGCTGGGCCGACAAGCTGGACTACGCGGGCTTCGGTCGCAACCCCCAGCCGCTGGGCGTGGCCGCGCAGGTCATCCCGTGGAACTTCCCGCTGATGATGCTGGCCTGGAAGATCGCCCCGGCACTCGCCACCGGCAACACGGTCGTCCTCAAGCCGGCCGAGACCACCCCGCTGACCGCGCTGCGGTTCGCCGAGATCTGCCAGCAGGCCGGTCTGCCCAAGGGTGTCGTCAACATCGTCACCGGTGACGGCCGGACCGGCGCCGCGCTGACCTCCCACCCGGACGTCAACAAGGTCGCGTTCACCGGCTCGACCAACGTCGGCCGCTCGATCGCCCGTCAACTCGCGGGCAGCCGCAAGAAGTTGTCGCTGGAGCTGGGCGGCAAGGCGGCGAACATCGTGTTCGACGACGCGCCGATCGACCAGGCGGTCGAGGGCATCGTCAACGGCATCTTCTTCAACCAGGGCCATGTCTGCTGCGCGGGCTCGCGGTTGCTGGTCCAGGAGTCGATCCAGGACGAGGTGCTGGACGCGCTCAAGCGCCGGATGGCCACCCTGCGGGTCGGCGACCCGCTGGACAAGAACACCGACATCGGTGCCATCAACTCCGCGGCCCAGCTGGCCCGGATCACCGAGCTGACCGCCGCCGGCGAGGCCGAGGGCGCCGAGCGCTGGTCGCCGTCCTGCCAACTCCCCTCCACCGGCTACTGGTTCGCGCCGACGCTGTTCACCGGCGTGAGCCAGGCGCACCGCGTCGCCCGCGAGGAGATCTTCGGCCCGGTGCTCTCCGTGCTGACCTTCCGCACGCCGAACGAGGCGGTCGAGAAGGCCAACAACACGCCGTACGGGCTGTCCGCGGGCGTCTGGACGGAGAAGGGCTCGCGCATCCTGTGGATGGCGAACCAGCTCAAGGCCGGCGTGGTGTGGGCCAACACCTTCAACAAGTTCGACCCGACCTCGCCGTTCGGCGGCTACAAGGAGTCGGGGTACGGCCGCGAGGGCGGTCGCCACGGCCTGGAGGCGTACCTCGATGTCTGATGTCATCCGGCTTGACGTGATGAAGACCTACAAGCTGTTCGTCGGTGGGAAGTTCCCGCGTTCCGAGAGCGGACGGGTGTACGAGGTGAGCGACAGCAAGGGCCAGTGGCTGGCGAACGCGCCGCTCGGCACCCGCAAGGACACCCGGGACGCCGTCCTTGCCGCCCGCGCGGCGGTCAAGGGCTGGGCCGGCACCACCGCGTACAACCGCGGCCAGGTGCTCTACCGGATCGCCGAGATGCTGCAGGGCCGACGCGAGCAGTTCGCCGCCGAGGTCGCCGCCGCCGAGGGGATCGGCGCCAAGAAGGCCGCCGCCCTGGTCGACCAGGCCATCGACCGCTGGGTCTGGTACGCGGGCTGGACGGACAAGGTGGCGCAGATCGCCGGCGGCGCCAACCCGGTGGCGGGACCGTACTTCAACCTCTCCGTGCCGGAACCGACCGGCGTGGTCGGCGTCGTGGCGCCGCAGGCGGGGTACGGGCACTCGTTCCTCGGCCTGGTCTCGGTGATCGCCCCGGTGATCGCCACCGGCAACACGGTGGTCGTCGCCGCCGCGACCGACGCACCGCTGCCCGCGCTCTCGCTGGGCGAGGTGCTGGCCACCTCGGACCTGCCGGGCGGCGTCGTCAACCTGCTGTCCGGCCGCACCGCGGACATCGCGCCGACGCTCGCCTCGCACCAGGACGTCAACGCGCTGGACCTGACCGGAGCGATCGCCCACGAAGGACCCGGCGCGGCTATTGCCCTGGAAGCGTCGGCTGCGGATACATTGAAGCGAGTGCTGCGCCCGGCGGTCGATCCGGCGGCGCAGGACTGGACCGTTGCCCCCGGTACCGAGCGGCTACTCTCCTTCCTGGAGACGAAGACGGTCTGGCACCCGATGGGCCAGTAGCCCAGGCTGCACGGCCCCGGCCCCGCCGGGTACAACTCCACAGAAGCTGGCCGTCCCCAGTGCCCCTACCCCCCCAGGGGCCCGGACGCGCCACTGACGGGCCCGCGCCTCACCCCCCCTGGCGCGGGCCCGTCCTAATACCCCGAACCAATCCCTGTCGCACGGGTTTCGAGTACCCCGTCCGATGCGTCAGACTGGTGTCTCGTGAGTGACTCCCCGCTGAACCCCGTACCGACCACCCGTGCCCGTGTGGTGCTGCTCTCCGGGCCCTCGGGATCCGGGAAGTCCTCGCTGGCCGAGCGCGCCGGACTGCCCGTGCTCCAGCTCGACGACTTCTACAAGGACGGCGACGACCCGAGCCTGCCCCAGTTCCCCGAGGGCGGCACCGACTGGGACTCGCCGCTCTCCTGGCACCGCGAGGAGGCACTGGCCGCCATCCGGCGCCTGGTCGAGACCGGCCGGGCCGAGGTGCCGGTGTACTCGATTCCCGCCAACGGCCGGGCCGGCAGCCGCGTGCTCACCCTGGCCGGCGCCCCCGCCTTCATCGCCGAGGGCATCTTCGCCGCCGAACTCGTCGCCCAGTGCGAGGCCGAGGGCCTGCTCGGGGACGCCCTGTGCCTGCGCAACCGCCCGCTGACCACCGCCTGGCGGCGCTTCCGCCGCGACGTCCGCGAGGGCCGCAAGTCCGTCCCCTACCTGCTGCGCCGCGGCTGGCGCCTGATGCGCGCCGAACGCGGCATCGTCGCCCGCCAGGTCACCCTCGGCGCCCACGCCTGCGCCGGCCCCGAAGCCGCCCGCCGCGTCCACCAGGTCGCCACCCACCGCCCGACTCCGCAGGCTCTCAGCGCCTGACGGCCGCCCGGTCACCAGTTCGCCACGCGGAGAAACGGTTCGGCACTCCGGGCCACTCCCTAGGCTGGCGGCAAATGTCGAGGTGGTCTCCCCTGGCTCGCGCAGCGAGGACCGCTATCTCAAGCCCGGCCTGTACGCCGAGGCCGGGATCCCCTACTACTGGCGGGTCGAGCGCGGCGAGAACGACCTGCCGGAGGTCTACGAGTTCTGGCTCGACCGCGAGTCCGGCGTCTACGCTCCCGCTCCCCGACGGCTCCTTCCACGCGGGGGAGCTGAAGGTCGAGGTGCCGTTCCCGGTCGTGATCGACCTCAGTCGGCTGCTCGATCTCTGAGGTACCCGCGCATGCAGCTGGGCCCGGCGTCTTCTCCCAAGGACGCCGGGCCCAGCTGATTACCGCGCGATCACGGGTTTCCCCATCGGCGGCGGCTCCCCCGAGCCGGTGCCGACGCCCCGCGATCTGCTACCCGTCCCCCGACGGGAAGTTCTGAGTTACGCGACCAGCTCGCCGAATGCGAAGGCGCTGTCGCCGGTGCGGTTGAGCTGCTCGTCGTCGCGCAGGCGGCGCAGCGAGCGCCAGATGCTGCTCTTGACGGTGCCGACGCTGATGTTGAGGATGTCGGCGATCTCCGGGTCGGTGCGGCCCTCGTAGTAGCGCAGGACCAGCATGGTGCGCTGGTTCTCCGGGAGCTTGGCCAGCGCCTGCCAGAGCACGGCGCGCAGCTCGGTGCCGCCCATCGCGTCCGTGTCGCCGACCGTCTCCGGCAGCTCCTCGGTCGGGTACTCGTTGAGCTTGCGGCGGCGCCAGGCCGAGATGTGCAGGTTGGTCATGGTGCGGCGCAGGTAGCCGCCGACCGCCGCCTTGTCGGTGATCCGGCCCCAGGCGCGGTAGGTGCTGAAGAGCGCGCTCTGCAGCAGGTCCTCGGCTTCGAAGCGGTCGCCGGTCAGGTGGTAGGCCGTGGCGTACAGGGAGGCGCGGCGCTCGCGCACATACGCGGTGAACTCTGCCAGGTGTTCGTCCGCGGCGGCCGAGGGCTCCCCCTGCACGCCTCCCTGTCCGCCCTGCCGACTGCCGTCCTCGACCGGCGCGAGCCGGAAGAGGGTCGCCCCCGCGACCGATCCGACCGCCGGCTCCCCCGAGCCGACGGCCTGCGGACCGTTCCCGGGGCCCCCCGGGAGGTCCTGGCCCTCGCCGCGCACGGGGAGTATCCCGTGCAACGTGAGGGTCTGGGTGGTCTCGGCCGCGCTCCCCGCACGACCGATCCCGTACAGCTCCCCCGTCCTGCTCCCGCCGCTCACCCGGCGGGCCCCCGTGCAGTGTTCGATCCGGGTGCGACCCGACGGACGAGCGCCGCGGACGGCCGGGTTGTGTGCATCCGAGATGCCCCGGGTCTGAAGCGTTGCGTTCATCGTGCGCCCCCATGATCGGTACGAGCGGTTCCCTTGCCCGCCGCCGTCCCGGGGGCCGTTGGGCTGCTCTTCGAGCTGCTCCGCGGCCGGTCCGTTTCGGCGACAAGGAAAATCTTGCCCGCCGCCCGTCTTGGCGGTGTCCGCCGTCTGTCACAGCGGTGTCACAGGAAAAGGTCTTTCGTCCCGCACTGCCGGTCGGACTGGGAGACGCCGGCCTGGGCCCGGCGGTTCCCGGGGCTCACCGGGTGAGCCAGAATGAGCAGGTGCCTTTCCTCCTACTGATCGAGGACGACGACGCCATCCGGACCGGCCTCGAACTCGCTCTCACCCGCCAGGGCCACCGCGTGGCCGCCGCAGCCTCCGGTGAAGACGGCCTCCGGCTCTTCAAGGAGCAGCGGCCCGACCTCATCGTGCTGGACGTGATGCTGCCCGGGATCGACGGTTTCGAGGTCTGCCGACGCATCCGGCGCACCGACCAGCTGCCGATCATCCTGCTCACCGCGCGTTCCGACGACATCGACGTGGTGGTCGGCCTGGAGTCCGGGGCCGACGACTACGTGGTCAAGCCGGTCCAGCCGCGCGTCCTGGACGCCCGGATCCGCGCCGTGCTGCGGCGCGGCGAACGGGAGAGCTCGGACTCCTCCGCCTACGGCTCGGTGGTGATCGACCGCTCGGCGATGACCGTCACCAAGGACGGCGAGGACCTCCAGCTGACCCCCACCGAGCTGCGACTGCTGCTGGAACTCAGCCGCCGCCCCGGCCAGGCGCTCTCCCGCCAGCAGCTGCTGCGGCTGGTCTGGGAGCACGACTACCTGGGCGACTCCCGGCTGGTGGACGCCTGCGTGCAGCGACTGCGGGCGAAGGTGGAGGACGTGCCTTCGGCGCCGACCCTGATTCGCACCGTGCGCGGCGTCGGCTATCGTCTGGACCCGCCCGCCTGACCCTCTGCTGATAGCGAATCCGACACGTGACTGACCATCAGAACGGCCGCCGCCCAGCCTCCGGCCCGTGGCGGCGGCTCCGGCTGAGTTCGCTGCGGGTACGGCTGGTCGCGGTGTTCGCCGTGGTCGCGCTGGCCGCCGCCTCCTCCGCTTCCGGGATCGCCTACTGGCTCAACCGCGACGCGGTGCTCAAGCGCGCCCAGGACAACGCGCTGACCGACTTCCGGGGCTCGCTGACCCGCAACGTGTCGAACCTGCCGCTCGGCGCGAGCTGCGCCGACCTCGCCCAGTTCGCCTCGGACGTGGCGACGTTCGGGCTGAGCTACAGCGTGGTCGTGGTGGACCGGAACCAGCCGAACTGCGTGTCCGCCTCCACCCCGCGCTTCACCGTGAGCCAGGTGCCGCCGACCCTGGTGGCGGCGGTCGCCAAGGCGCGGCCGGTCGACTCCGGCAACGACTTCGCGCACCACCTGTACTGGCAGCGGGTGAACATCGGCGGCGAGCCGTTCGTGGTGGGCGGGACCGAGATCGTCCCGACCGGGCTGACGGCGTACATGTTCAAGTCCCTGGACAACGAACGGGCCGATCTCAACACGCTGGGCTGGTCGTTGGCCGTGGCCACGCTGCTCGCGCTGATCGCGGCCACCCTGCTGGCCCAGGCCGCCTCGGCGACCGTGCTCCGCCCGGTTCGCCAACTCGCGGACGCGGCCAAGAGGTTGGGCGAAGGCCGGCTGGACACCCGGCTCGAAGTCAGCGGCGCGGACGAACTCTCGGACCTGGCAAGGACGTTCAACCGCACCGCGGAGGCACTGCACAACCAGGTCGAGGAGCTGAGCGCGCGCGAGGCGCAGAGCCGGCGGTTCGTCGCCGACATGTCGCACGAGCTGCGCACGCCGCTGACCGCGATGACCGCGGTCACCGACATCCTGGAGGACGAGGCCGAGTCGCTGGACCCGATGATCGAGCCGGCCGTCCGGCTGGTGGTCAGCGAGACCCGCCGGCTCTCCGACCTGGTGGAGAACCTGATGGAGGTGACCCGCTTCGACGCGGGCACCGCCCGGCTGGTCGCGGACGAGATGGACATCGCCGACCTGATCATGTCCTGCATCGACGGCCGGGCCTGGTACGACGCGGTGGAGGTGGACGCCCCGCGCGGCGTGCTGGCGGTGGTCGACCCGCGCCGGCTCGACGTGGTCTTCGCCAACCTGATCGGCAACGCCCTCAAGCACGGCGGCTCGCCGGTCCGGGTCAAGGTCACCCAGCTGCCGGGGCAGATCGTGGTGGCGGTCTCGGACAGCGGGCCGGGCATCCCGGAGGACGTGCTGCCGCACGTCTTCGACCGCTTCTACAAGGCCGACAAGGGCCGGGCCCGCTCGGAGGGCAGCGGCCTCGGCCTCTCCATCGCGATGGCCAACGCCCAGATCCACGGCGGCACCATCACCGCCGCCAACGCGCCGCAGGAGTCCGGCGGCGGCGCGGTGTTCACCCTGACGCTGCCGGTGTCGCCCCCCGAACCGGACGCCGACCCGGCGACGGGCGAGGATGCGACCCCGGGGACCCCAGGGGCATCAGGGACATCAGAAACAACAGGAACCACGGACGGATCCGAGCGGAGGCCCGGGCGGTGAACCAGCTGGACAGCACGACACGCCGGGCCGCCGTCCGCGCCCTCGCGCAGGCCGCGCCGGAGTCCTGCCGACAGGCGCGCTGGGCCGTGGCGCTGGGGACGGCGGCGCTGACCGCGGTCCTGGCCACCGGCTGCGGGATCCGCCCGACCGCCGTCCCCGTCGACGCCGGCGCGCCGGCCAGCCGGACGGCCTGCCCGAGCCCGGTGCACGTACCGGCCGCGGCCACCCCGGCGGTGACCGCCCCGCGGAACACAGGCCGCCCCAGCCCGGCCGCGCCGAGCGTCGTCCCCACGACGCCGCCGCCGACCGGCAGCCTCTTCAGCGCCCTCCCCACCCCGAGCCCCACCCCGAGCAGCACGCCCACCTGCGGGTAGCTGGGCGTGCCGGTGGCGGACCGGGGAACCGCGGCGGCGGGTCGCCGCGTCCTGGGAGACGTGCAGCGAGATGGCACCAGCGCGCGTGGAGCGCGCGACAGCGTGCGGATCGGATCCCATCGGCAGGCCGCAGAGGCCCGGCCGGAGGCAGGCTCTACGCCCGGCTCTTCATCCGGCTCTTCTCCCGGCTCTTCTCCAGGTTCTTCACCCGGGCCGAACCCGTGGCGCCCGCAGGATCCCGTACACCGGACCGCCCGGATCGCCGGGCTGGTGCTGCTCGCGCTCTTCCTCGGCCTGAGCTGCTGGCTGGCTCTGCGCACCACCGCGACCGGCTGGGCGGAAGACACCACGCTGACGCCGTTCGACTCGGTCCGCCAGGCCTTCGAGGACGGCGCTGCCGCCGGACTGCGGCGGCTGGCCGACGGCCTGCTGCCGCTGGCGCCGCTGGGCGTGCTCCTCCCGCTGGCGGGGGGACGGCTGCGGACGGCCTGGCTGCCGTCGTTTGCGCAGGTGGTCGGGGCCACCTCGGTGATCTCCACCGCGCTGGAGTTCCTCCGGACCTCGTGGGCCGGGCAGGTGCTGAACGTCGACGACATGCTGCTCGGGGTGATCGGTGCCGGGCTGCTGCATCTGGCGGTGGTGCCCTCCGGGCGCGCGCTGCTGCGTGCACGCCTCGCGGCCGAGCGCGCGCCGAGCCCGTCGAGCCCGTCGGAGCCGCCCGCAGCGGCCGGCCCCAGGAAGCTCCCCGTCCCGCTCCCCGGCAGCCCGCTGGTCAGCGCGCCGCGCCCGCCGAGCCTGGTCAAGTCCGGCCGGGGCTAAGCCCGACCGGCTCCGGGGAGACCCTGACGGCGACCCCGAGAAGCGGTCGCCGCGCCCCGGGAAGACTCCGGGGTCGCGGATCGACACTGCGGCCGACGTCCGCCCGGGCCCGCCGCCGCAGGATGGTCACAGGCCCCCGGAGCAGCCGGGACAGGGCCAGACAGGACCGCCGACCACTCGGAGCCCGCCATGCGCACCCTCGCCCGCCCCCGCCACAACCGCGTCATCGCCGGCGTCTGCGCCGGGATCGCCGAGCGCTTCGGCCTCGCCGCGTGGACGGTCCGGCTGATCTTCCTGGCGTCCTGCCTGCTGCCCGGACCGCAGTTCCTGATCTACCTGGCCCTGTGGCTGCTGCTCCCGCAGGAGCCGTGACTACCCCGAGGTCCCCGAAACGCCGACAGGGCCGCCCGTTCTGCACTTCGCAGAACAGCCGACCCTGCCAGCCCGATCGACCGTCAGCCGATACCGCCGAGGCCGCTGACCGGCGCAACGCCGCCCGCCAGGCCCGCGACCGGGCCGGGGAGCTTGTTGGCCACGCCCGTCAGCGCACCGGTCGGCAGCCCGCCGGCCCGCGTCGCACCGGCCGGAGCGTCGGCAGCCGGAGCAGCCGGGGCCGGAGCGTCGGCGGCGGGCGCCGCGGCGGCCGGGGCGCCGGCGCTCGGGTTGAGCGTGCCCATGGTCTGCGCGACCGGGCCGCCGACCGCGGGGGTCTTGCTCAGCGTGCCGGTGGCGCCGCTCAGGCTGCTGGTGTCCAGCGGGGCACCGAGCCCGAGACCGCCGGCCCCGGCGGCAGCGGAGGCGGAACCGGCCGCGACCGCAGCGAGCGCGACGCCGAGCGCGGCGGTACCGGCGACCTTCAGAGTGGCCTGCTTCATGAGTGCGTCCTCGTGTCCTCGTCGGTCCGGCGCACGGACGGCCACCAGGGCCATCGCCGAGGCGGCCGCCGAAGCGAACGCCGCTGCACCGTGTCATCAGTGACTGGCTCACCGTAGACACGGTGCTGCGTGTGGACCAAAGGCGCGTAACCCGTTCGGATTACTCGTCAGACAGTCCGATCAGCTGACTTTCAAAGCCTGCTGACCCTGCGTCAGACAGAGGTCCCGAACAGCCACTCGGCCTTGAGCTCGGCGTAGCCGGGCTTGATCACGTCGTTGATCATGGCGAGCCGCTCGTCGAACGGGAGGAACGCCGACTTCATGGCGTTGGTGGAGAACCAGGACATGTCGTCCAGGGTGTAGTCGAAGGCCTCCACCAGGTGCGCGAACTCCTGGCTCATGCTGGTCCCGCTCATCAGCCGGTTGTCGGTGTTGACGGTGACCCGGAACTTCAGCCGGCTGAGCAGCCCGATCGGATGCTCGGCGTACGAACTCGCCGCCGCCGTCTGGAGGTTGGAGGTCGGGCACATCTCCAGCGGGATCCGCTTGTCGCGCACGTACGCGGCCAGCCGGCCCAGCGTGACGGTGCCGTCGTCGTTGACCGTGATGTCGTCGATGATCCGCACGCCGTGGCCGAGCCGGTCGGCGCCGCAGCACTGCAGGGCCTCCCAGATCGACGGCAGGCCGAAGGCCTCGCCCGCGTGGATGGTGAAGTGGTTGTTCTCGCCCTTGAGGTAGTCGAAGGCGCCCTGGTGGCGGGTCGGCGGGTGGCCGGCCTCCGCGCCCGCGATGTCGAAGCCGACGACGCCCTGGTCGCGGTAGCGGTTGGCCAGCTCGGCGATCTCCTGCGAGCGGGCGGCGTGCCGCATCGCGGTGAGCAGGGTGCCGACCCGGATCCGGCGGCCGTTCGCCTTGGCGTTGGCCTCACCGAGGCGGAAGCCCGCGTTGACCGCCTCGACGACCTCGTCGAGGGTCAGCCCGGCCTCCAGGTGCTGCTCGGGGGCGTAGCGCACCTCGGCGTAGACCACGCCGTCGGCGGCCAGGTCCTCGGCGCAGTCGGCGGCGACCTTGACCAGCGCCTCGCGGGTCTGCATGACGGCGCAGGTGTGCGCGAAGGTCTCCAGGTAGCGGACGAGGGAGCCGGAGTCGGCGGCCTCACGGAACCAGATGCCCAGCTTGGCCGGGTCGGTGGTGGGGAGCCCCTGGTAGCCGCAGGCGGCCGCCAGCTCGACGATGGTCTCGGGGCGCAGGCCGCCGTCCAGGTGGTCGTGCAGCAGCACCTTCGGTGCCCGCTTGATCTGGTCGGCGGTGGGGATACGCGGGGCCGTGGTGCCCGCGGGGACAGGGATCTGCTTTTCCATTGCGGGAGTGTAGCCCCTACGCGCGTAGAATCCTATCCGCCACGCTGCCCCAGCGCGCTCCGTTCATCACCGTTCAGTCGTGTGTCCGGTCGTGTGTCCAGTCGTGTTCAGTCGTGTTCCAGCAGGCGGCCGCGCCGGGCGAGCACGAAGTCCCGGAACGCCTCCACCGGTGGCGTCAGCGGGCGGCCCGCCGGCCAGGCGAGACCGATCGCCCGCCGGGTCCGCGGCGCCGTCACCTCCAGCTCGACCACGCCCGGACGCGGCACCAGACCCGGCGGCAGCAGCGCCACCCCGAGGCCCGCCGCGACCAGTCCGCGCAGCGTCTCCACCTCCTCGCCCTCGAAGGCGATCCGCGGCGCGAACCCGGCCTGCTCGCAGAACTCGTCGGTGATCAGCCGCAGTCCGTACCCCGGTTCGACCGCGACGAACGGCTCCTCGGCGACCTCCGCCAGGCGGATCCGACGCCGCCCCGCCAAGCGGTGGTCGGACGATACGACCAGGTAGAGCCGCTGCTCGTCGAGCGGACGGGTGATCAGGTCCGGCACGTCCGGGATCGGCGAGACCAGGCAGAGGTCCAGCTCGCCCGCCCGCATCCGCCCGAGCATCGCGGCCACGTAGTCCTGGGCCAGCTGGAAGCGCACCTGGGGATACTCGGCCCGGAACCCGCGCAGCAGCGCCGGGACGGCGTCCGTCCCCAGGGTGTGGAGGAAGCCGAAGGCCACCCGCCCCGACACCGGGTCGGCCTCCGCGCGGACCGCCTCCGCGCCGCGCTCGACCTCCGCCAGCGCCCGCTCCACCGCGTCGAGCAGCAACCGCCCGGCCCGGGTGAGCCGGACCGTACGGCCCTGCCGGACCAGCAGCGCGACCCCCAGCTCCTCCTCGAGACGGGCCACCGCCCGGGACAGCGTGGGCTGCGGCATACCGAGCAACTGGGCGGCCCGGGTGACGTGTTCGATCCTGGCCACCGCCGCGAACTGGGCCAGCCGCGGCGCGAGCAGCACCGCCGGAGCGTCCGGATCGAGTTCGGCGAGGCGCGGCTGCGGGGTACCGGAAGTAGATTCATACGTCACCGCATGGATTATCCGGTTCTCATGTATTGGACGCATCAGAACGGACAGGTCTAGCGTCGTTGCCATGCCTCCCGCCAGTACCGGGGCAGCCACTGCCGTGGGTGCCCTTCCCCTGTCGTCCCCCGCCGCCGACCTGCGCCTGCGCCCCGGCTCGCGCGACTTCCGGCGCTCCAACCTCGCGCTGTTCGCCGCCGGCATCGCCACCTTCGTCCTGCTGTACTCCACCCAGGGCCTGCTGCCGCTGCTCTCCAGCGGCCTCCACCTCACCCCGGGCCAGGCCAGCTGGACCGCCTCGGCCGCCACCCTCGGACTCGCCCTGGCGCTGCTCCCGGCCAGCGCACTCTCCGACCGGTACGGGCGCACGGCCGTGATGACCGGGTCGGTGGTCGCCGCCTCGGTGATCGCGCTGGCCCTGCCGTTCGCCCCCGGCCTGGGCGCGCTGGTCGCCCTGCGGGTACTTCAGGGCGCCGCGCTGGCCGGACTGCCCGCCACCGCGATGGCCTACCTGGCCGAGGAGGTGCACCCGAGCGCGCTGGCCTCCGCGATGGGCCTGTACGTGGCCGGCAACAGCATCGGCGGGATGGGCGGCCGGCTGGTCTCCGGCTGGGTCGGCGCCGCCTGGGGCTGGCGCTGGGGACTGGCCGCCTCCGCCCTGCTCGCGCTGCTCGCCGCCGTCGCGTTCCGGCTGCTGATCCCCACCGCCCGGCACTTCCGGCGCACCCCCGTGGACGCCCGCGCGCTGGCCGGAACGATCTCCGCCCACCTGCGCAACCCGCTGCTGCTGCGGCTGTACGCGCTCGGCATGCTGTTCATGGCGGTCTTCGGCGCGGTCTACAACACGGTCGGTTTCCGGTTGATCGCCGCGCCCTTCGACCTGCCGCAGTCGGTCGCCGCCTCGATCTTCGTGGTCTACCTGGTCGGCACCGCCGCCTCGGCCGGCGCCGGCCGCCTCGCCGCCCGGCTCGGACGACGCGGCGCGCTCTACGTGGCGATCGGCCTGACCACGGCCGGCCTCCTGCTCTCACTGGCCGACTCGCTGCCCTGCGCCCTGCTCGGCCTGGTCCTGATCACCGCCGGCTTCTTCGCCGGCCACGCCACCGCCTCCTCCTCCGTCGGCCGCACCGCCCAACACGGCCGCGCCCAGGCCTCCGCGCTCTACCTGATCGCCTACTACCTCGGCAACAGCCTCGGCGGCACCCTCGGCGCCGACGCCTACCACTCAGTCGGCTGGCCCGGCTCGGCAACGGTCGGCCTGATCGCCATGACCCTGGCCGCAGGCGTCACCCTCTACGCGACCCGTCAGGCAATGGCGAGTCGGCGGGTCCCGGCCACGGCTACTCTGCGCACATGAGCACCAGCCCGGCGGCCTACGCCAGACTCCGCGCAGCCGCCGAGCGGGTGGCGGCCTACGGAAAAGTCGAAATCGCCGACGGCCAGGTCGTACTGAGCCTGCCCCCGACGGCCGCCCATGCCGAAGCGGCACACCACGTCGCCGACCAACTGCGCGCCCAACTCCCCCGCACCCACCCCCGGCACACCGTCCATCTCGGCAGCACCGTGGAGTGTCCGGGACTGCGACGGCTGTACCGACCGGACGTCACGGTGGCACCGATCAACGCGATCGAACCGCACGCGGTCCTCCTGGTCACCGAGGTGGTCCCCCGGTCCAACCCCTCCCGCGCCTACGACGCCAAGGTCCGCGACTACGCCACCATGGGCATCCCGCTCTACCTCCTGGTCGACCCCCGCGACGGCACCGGCATCGCGCACTCCCAACCCGGCTACACCGCCCGCGAGAAGTTCGCCTTCGGCGACGAAATCACCGTCGGCCCGTGGATCCTCGACACGAGCGTCCTGCTCACCTACGGCCGCGAGTCGGACTGACTTCTCAGTCCGTGGCCTTGGGTGGCCAGCGCTCACTCCGCGACCTCGCGCATGGGCAACGGCCCGAGGTCGCCGTCAGGCTCGCGGGTGAGGATGGCGAGTAGGGCGGGGTCCGCGTAGATCTCGGCAGTGTGCCGCCATTGGGTCAGCAGGAGCGCGATCGGGGCCAGGCTGTCCAATGCCGCTGCGCCTCGCGCCGTGTCCACCAGCTCGGAGAGCAGGGTGTCGACGTCCTCGGCGGGCAGAAACGTGCACCCCGGCAGGGCTTCGGGCAGCGCCTGGCGGAGGGCAGCGATGTTCTCGGTTCGCACCAGCCCGGCCAGCAGGCGAGGGATGAAGTCCATGACTGTCGTCCCACTCTCTCAGGACCGCAGGGTCAAGGCGAGGAGTATGGCAAGGATGTCGAGGACTCCAGCGACGGAGACCGCGTAGACGGTGAGTCGGTCAGTGGTCATGATCACCCGTGGCCGCCCGGATGACCTGCGCGAGCTGCGTGATCTCGTCCGGGTGGAGGGGTCGGAGTTGGACGAGGACTTCGCCGGCCGCAGTGATCCGCCAGCCGTCGTCCAGCGGGTCGAGGTCGAGACCCGCGCGGGCGACGGCGGAGTTCAGCTCGGCGGCGGAGGCGGCCGCCTGGCGGCGCAGAGGGTTCACCGGGCCGCCTCGATCCAACGGACGTCGACCGCCCACTCGACGCCGCCGCGCTCGGGACGCAGGTAGACCAGCGGACCGATCTGCTCCATGAACACGCCGGGGCGCCGATTGAGCGCGTCGTGGACCAACTCCCCCACCCGGGTGGGCGTGTAGCAGTCCACCGGCGGACGGGCTCCCGGGGCGGGAGCGAGGGTGGGGTACGGCGAGGTGAGGCGGAGTGCAGCCTCGGGTCTGCCGCCGCAGGCGCCCGGGCACTCGCAATCGGGCAGGCTGCTGGCGAAGAGGGACGAGCGGGCCACGGGAGTCCTCCTGAGGGGGCGGGGGAGCAACGGAACGGTGGATTCGCCGATTCCGGCGACGCTCAGTCTCCCTGCGTGATAGATCGGTTACAAGCAGTTGCCGATGACTCCTGCGCAGCGTATTGGGAGACGATCATGGCCACACGGAGGCCCACGCTGGACGGTCCGTCGCGTTCTTCGACTGGGCAGCCGAAGACCTGGGGCGAAGTGCTCAAGGAGCACCGGGAAAGGGCCGGACTGACCCAGGCCGAGCTGGCCGACATGGTGGTCACGCACCAGACGACGATCAGCCACCTGGAGAGCGGGCGCACGGCCCCAACTCGAAAGTGGGCCAAGCTGCTTGACGAAGCCCTGGGAAGCGGTGGCCATCTGCTCACCGCCTTCGAGCTGGTGTCGCCGTACCTGTCCGCGCCGCACCCGAACTGGGACTGGTTGTGCGACATGAAAGTCGCCGTGAATGAGAGGAATGAGCTAGTGAGAAGCTGATTCTCTGACCTGTGACCGACGGTCAGTCCCCAGCCTCCGGTGCCGAGGAGTAATCCGAGGTGCTAAGCGGAGGTGGTCAAGCTCAAGAGTTCTGCGGGCCATCGCGGAGCAACAAGCGAAGGGGAAGTCCGGACGGGTGAACACATGTGAACCTTCAACATAAAGAGTCGTTACCCAAGACATCGCGTCAATGGTCTGTTAGCGGTGATGGAAGCTCCCGACGTTGGAATGGCGTCATGCGACGTGGACCCAGAACCTAGGGTCATGGGCCGTAGCTAGCCCGCGCGTAGGTCACCGCAGGAGTCGGCTCAGAGAAGGCACCCACCCCGGACGCAACTCATCACAGCGGAACATGGAAACCCCGTACGGGTCCGGCCTAGTCAGCCGGTAAGCCGGAGGCAACGAAGGCCTAATCCCTGTGCGGGACAGGATGGTTCGAGAAGCGAATGCCGCCTGGGCGAAAGTCCAGGGGAAAGGGATGGTCGCTCAGGGTCCTCACTCCTGACCTTCCTATAACCCGGCGGATACCGGCCACATGGTCGGACCCAAAAGGGAGCCCACGCGAACCAGGTGGACTCTGAAGCAACAATGAGCAAATCCTCGCACGTTGGCACAAGTTAGACAGGAGGGAACCGCAGATGGAGACAGATGCTCAAGGCCCCCTTCTGAACGGACCCAGCGGCGACCTGAGCGATTCCGAATTCTGGGCCAGTATCGACTGGAAGGCGGAATACCAGACCGTAGAGAGGCTGCGTCAGCGGATCTTCAGGGCCACAAGGGAAGGAAACCTGAAGCAGGTGCGCAACCTGCAAAAGCTCATGCTGCGATCCCGCGCGAACACTGTGACAAGTGTCCGACGGGTGGCCCAGATGAGCACCGGTAAAGAGACGGCGGGGGTCGATGGGGCTACTGCGCTGACCCCGACGACCCGGGGACGACTGGCACGACAGCTTCTTGTCAGCCCGGAGATCCCAGCATCGCCCGTCAAACGTGTGTTCATTCCCAAGGCAAACGGCAAGACCCGACCACTGGGCATCCCTGTCATTCGTGACCGCGCCAACCAGGCAAGAGTGAAGAACGCACTCGAACCGGAGTGGGAGGCACGGTTCGAAGGACGGAGCTACGGGTTCCGGCCGGGTCGGGGCTGTCATGACGCGATCCAAGCGATCTTCCAAGTGACAGCCCAGAAGGGTGCCAAGAAGCTCGTCGTTCTCGACGCAGACCTCGCGGCGGCCTTCGACCGGATCAGCCATGACCACCTGATGAGCGCCGTCGGCCTGTTCCCAGGCCGGCGACACATCAATGGGTGGCTCAAGGCTGGGGTCCTTGAGCAGGGCAGGTTCGCAATGACGACCGAGGGCACACCGCAAGGCGGTGTCATCAGTCCTCTGCTGCTGAACGTAGCGCTGCATGGAATGGGTGAGGCGATCGGGGCCAATCACAGCCAGAGAGGCACCCGCACGCACTCACCGACCCTCATTCGATACGCCGACGACTTCGTGGTGCTGTGCGCCACGGAGGAGGAAGCCTGGCAACTTAAAGACAGGCTGGCCGATTGGCTGGCCCCGCGTGGCCTGACCTTCAATGAGGAGAAGACGCAAGTCCGACACCTCAACGACGGGTTCGACTTCTTGGGGTTCAACGTCCGCCGGTACCGGGACAAGCTGATCATCAAACCGAGTGAGGACGCAGTTCGACGTGCACGGAAGCGGATCAGGGACACGATCAGGGAACACTACGGCTCACCGGCCGAGAATCTGATCAGCGCCCTCGGCCCGTTCGTACGTGGATGGTCAACGTACTATCGGCATGTCGTCGCAAAGGTCATGTTCAAGACGCTCGATTCCTACACCTACGAGTGCCTCTGGCGCTGGGCTACGCGGCAACACCGCAGCAAGCCCGGCAAGTGGATCGCTCAGCGGTATTGGGGTCAGTTCAGGCGCGGAAGAGCGGCAAAATGGGTGTTCGGCACTCCCGAACGCCATCTGCCGCATTTCTCCTGGACGAAGATCGTCCGGCACATCCCCGTCAGGGGAGAAGCTTCTAGGGACGATCCAGAGCTCGTCGAGTACTGGGCGATGCGAGCCCGGAAGCGGCTGCCGGAGACCGAGACGAAGACCATCGTCTCGCTGGCCGCTCGCCAGAAGGGGCTGTGCACCAAGTGCGGTACCGACCTGATCGAGGGCGCGGGGTACGACCCCGAGGACGTCAACGATTGGGCGAAGTGGTTCTCTGCCAGATATCGGGGCGTCAACGTGCACCACATCGTTTACCGCAGTCAGGGCGGCTCCGACCGCCTGAGCAACTTGGAAGTCATCCACACGGAATGTCATCGACTCCAGCACGCTGGAGACCGGAAGAAGGGCCTTTACTAGTGGCCGTACTGTCTGCTTGAGCCGGATGCCGTGAAAGTGGCACGTCCGGTTCTGAGGGGGCCGGGTCACGGCAACGTGACCCGGCTACCCGACCGAGGGCTTCACCAAGGCCGAGGCGCAGGCGCGGCGAATCTATGAACTCCAAACCGGCCGCATCTCAGGTCTGTTGCAGACCGAGGTCTACATGCGCGCATTGTTCGTCGCCTCCAACCCTCAGGAGACCGAAGAGCAGATTGACGAGCGCGTCCGTGCCAGACGCGATCGACAGGCCCGACTCTTCACTGCTGACGCGCCGCTACTCGTGAGCATTCTCGACGAGTCAACTCTCAGGCGAGTGGTCGGCTCTCGTGCCGCAATGCGAGACCAGTTGGAACATCTCCTGGTCATGGGCGGCAGGTCGAACGTGATCATCCAGGTCGTCCCCTTCGGAGACGGGGAGAGCGCTCAGATGCCCATGTCAGGAATGGTCATCCTGGAGCTACCGAACGGTCAGAGATCGATCTACTCCGAAAGTCTTTCGCGGGGCCACTTCGTGGAGGACGCCGAGCAGATGAGCCGATACCTCGCTGACTATGATCGGTCGCGCGCGCAGGCTCTGTCACAGACGGAGTCCGCTGAGCTGATTCGGCGCGTTCTGAAGGGACTTGACGACCATGACCCAACCCCTGAACCTGTCAGGCGCGACCTGGACGAAGAGCAGCCACTCCGGTGGCAACAGCGGCAACTGCATCGAGTGGGCCCCCGCGTTCGCATCCCGCGGCGCCGTCCCCGTCCGTGACTCCAAGGACCCCGACGGACCCGCCCTCACCTTCACCCCCACCGCCTGGGCCGCCTTCACCCAGGGTATCCGGGCCGGCGAGTTCGATGAGCGGCACGCGCTGTCATAAGAGATCGACGCCCGGCGCCAGGTGGATGTCCAACTCGGCCTCCAGGGCCGGCGCCAGGCGCTCCAGCAGCGGCAAGGTCGGCACGGTGTCACCGCCCTCGATCTCCGCGATCTGGTGGTGCGCCATGCCAGCCCGGTCCGCCACCGGGCTGAGCCTGGACATGCTCGTCGCCGAGACCTCGCGGACCTGGTGCGCGACCCGGATGCCCCAGAGCTGGACGAAGACGACGACGGCGGGCAGGAGTGAGTATCAGGAGCCGATCGGATCAATCCGTGACGGGCAGGCACTCGGCGAGCAGAGCGACGACGTCACGCCAGGCTCGCTGTGCGTGCCGTGGGTGGTAGCCGACGCCGGGACGCACGGTGTGGTCGACCGTTGGATGGTGGAAGGCGTGCAGGGCGCCGCCGTAGACCACGAGGCGCCAGTCGACGCCCGCGGCCTGCATCTCGGCGGTGAACGCGTCCCGTTGTGCGGGCGCCATGATCGGGTCTTCCGACCCGACCCCGGCCCATACCGGGCAGCGGATGTGCGCCGCCTCGCCGGGTCGGCCCGTGATCAGCCCGTTGACTGTCGCGATCGCGCGCAGGCTGACGCCGTCGCGCCCGAGTTCCAGCGCGATGGCGCCCCCGGTGCCGTAGCCGACGGCGGCTATCCGGTCGGGGTCGGTTCGCGGTTCGGTGCGCAACACGTCGAGCGCCGCGTGGCCGATACCTCGCATCCGGTCGGGGTCGGCGAGCAGCGGCATGCAGCGGGCCAGCATCTCCTCGGGGTCCCCCAAATAGCGCCCACCGTGAAGGTCGAAGGCCAGCGCTACATATCCCAGCTCGGCGAGAGCATCGGCCCTGCGGCGCTCGACGTCGCTGAGCCCCGTGCCCTCTGGTCCGAGCAGCACCGCGGGGCGGCGGTCGACACCGGCCGGGAGCGCGAGGTGCCCGATCATCGTCAAACCGTCGGCCGGATACTCGACCGTACGCGTCGTAATCGTCGTCATGAGTCTGGACGGTACTGACCGTTGCGCCCGCTCGGGGTGGTGTTCACCGATGGCAGACAGCAGTCTGTCCCGACTACAACACCCGGACGCGTCGCCCTCCTGTCGGCACCCGAATCGTCCAGTTGACGGTCGACGACGTGCTCCACGACGGAGAGACCACGCTTCTGCGGCTCGGGGAGCCCGCTTCACCCGTCCCCGCACCAGTCGCGGCCCTGCTGCTGGCCTACATCGCGGACCGCGACAGCATGAACACCGCCACCAACCAGGCATCCCGCTGGCTCTTCCCCAGGCCGCCGAGCCGGCCAGCCGGCCCGCCCGGACCACCTCTCCGCGCTCCTGCGCGAGATCGGCATCCCGGTTGCCGCCGCCCGCGGCGCCGCCATCCGACAGCAACTCCTTGAACTGCCCGCCTGGTGGGTGGCCGTACGGCGGTGCGGAAGCGGCGGGTGGTGCCTTCGTCCACCCTTGACGGCCTCGGTCTCCTGTCCAGACCCTGGTGCAAAGCAGGCGTCTCAGCTCTCGGCGGGGGCGGCGGGCTGGTCTGCGCGCCGGGAATCGGATCGCCATCAACGGGGTTGGTGGGGCCATGCGAGCGATTCAGGTGTACGAAGTGGGCGGTCCCGAGGTGCTGCAGGAGGCCGAGGTGGACCAGCCGCGGCCGGGTCCGGGCGAGGCGATCGTGGAGGTCGCCGCATCCGGGGTCAATTTCCTCGACGTCTACCACCGCGAAGGCCGGTACAGCCTCCCGCTGCCCTTCACCCCGGGCGCTGAGGGCGCCGGCACGGTCGTCGAAGTTGGACCCGGCGTCGCTGACGTCGCAGTCGGGGACCGGGTCGGTTGGGTGGAGATTCCCGGCACGTATGCCGAGCGGGCCGTCGTGGACTCCTCCCGGCTGGTGCCGCTGCCCGACGATATCGGCTTCGAGACAGCCGCCGCCGTGCTCCTCCAAGGCATGACCGCGCACTATCTCGTCAAGGACGCCTACCCGGTTCAGGGGGGCGACACGGTGCTCGTGCATGCGGCTGCTGGTGGCATGGGGCTGCTTTTGACCCAGCTCATCACCCATCTCGGCGGCAGGGTGATCGGCACGACGTCGACCACGGCGAAGGCCGAGCTGGCGAAGCGTGCCGGGGCCGCTGAGGTGATCCTTTCCTCCGCAGTCGACGATCTCGCAGCCGAGGTGAGGCGGCTCAACGGCGGTCAGGGACTGCCGGTTGTCTTCGACGGCGTCGGCGCGCACACCTTCGATGCGAGCCTCGCCAGCCTGCGAACCCGCGGCCATCTCGTGCTCTTCGGCGCGGCAAGTGGTGCCGTGCCTCCGTTTGATCCGATTCGGCTCGCCCACGGCGGTTCGCTGACCCTGATCCGGCCCAGCCTCGGGGACTTCATCGCCGATCGGTCCGAACTGCTCCGACGGGCCGCCGATGTGTTCGAGTGGGTGCGCTCCAAGGCGCTTGAGGTCACCGTAACGGGCCGCTACGCATTGTCCGAGGCCGCCCAGGCCCACAGCGATCTGGAGGCTCGGCGTACCACCGGCAAGCTGCTCGTCGTACCCGACGCGGCCGCTATTGGACGCCGCGAGGAGACGCAGAGCTGATCGCGGGTGGCGAGGTCGGGGATCTTGAAGACTGCGATGTCGAGGGCATGGCCGACCGTCATCGCCAAGATCCCCGACAGCGTCAGGCACTCAGCAGGCCAAGATCAAGTTCTGGCGGGTTTCTGACGTATCTGGGTCACACCCCTTCAAGATCCCTCAGTCGAGACCTGGCTCACCCGGGGCGTACCCGGGGTCCGGCAGGAACGGACCGAAGAGCCCGGTTTACTGTCAAAACTTTTGACGCCCCGTTCGCCTTGAACCCGCGGCACCCTGGCCCCGACCGCAGTGCGCAACCCCTGCGCACCGGGCACCACCTGGAGCCAGTACGCCGCCGGCGATCACCTACGGTCACCATCGGGCCGGCCCGTCCGACTTCTGGGAGTCGGCAGGACCCCGCACAGCAGGACGCCGCGCCCGCCCACGGCGAGGGGGCGAGCGCGGCGCCGGATCGGCGGGGACCGTCAGGCGATGCGGTCCAGGATGATCGGGGCCGGGGTGAACTCCGTGCCCGCCGGGGAGACCTCGATACCGCCCGCCAGCGCCGCGAGGGCGTAGTCGTAGCGCTCGGGGGTGTCGGTGTGCAGGGTGAGGAGGGGCTGGCCCGCCACCACGGTGTCGCCGGGCTTGGCGTGCATCTCGACGCCCGCGCCGGCCTGGACCGGGTCCTCCTTGCGGGCCCGGCCGGCGCCCAGGCGCCAGGCGCAGACGCCGACCGCGTACGCGTCCAGCGCGGTGAGCACGCCGGAGGCGGGGGCGGTGACGATGTGCTGCTCGCGGGCGACCGGGAGCGGGGCGTCAACGTCGCCGCCCTGGGCGCTGATCATGCGGCGCCAGTGGTCCATCGCGGAGCCGTCCTTGAGCGCCTCGGCCGGGTCCTTGCCGTGCACGCCGGCGGCCGCGAGCATCTCGCGGGCCAGCGCGATGGTCAGCTCGACGACGTCGGCCGGGCCGCCGCCGGCCAGCACCTCCACCGACTCGCGCACCTCCAGCGCGTTGCCTGCGGTCAGGCCGAGCGGGGTGGACATGTCGGTGAGCAGCGCGACGGTGTTGACGCCGGCGCCGCGGCCCAGACCCACCATGGTGCGGGCCAGTTCGCGGGCGTCGTCCAGGTTCTTCATGAAGGCGCCGGAGCCGACCTTGACGTCCAGGACCAGCGCGCCGGTCCCCTCGGCGATCTTCTTCGACATGATCGAGCTGGCGATCAGCGGGATCGCCTCGACCGTGCCGGTGACGTCGCGCAGGGCATAGAGCTTCTTGTCGGCGGGGGCCAGGCCGTCGCCCGCCGCGCAGATGACCGCGCCGGCGGAGTGCAGCACGTGCATCATCTCGTCGTTGCTGAGCAGGGCGCGCCAGCCGGGGATGGACTCCAGCTTGTCCAGGGTGCCGCCGGTGTGGCCGAGGCCCCGGCCGGAGAGCTGCGGGACGGCCGCACCGCAGGCGGCGACCAGCGGGGCCAGCGGCAGCGTGATCTTGTCGCCGACGCCGCCGGTGGAGTGCTTGTCGGAGGTCGGGACGCCGAGCGCGGAGAAGTCCATCCGGACGCCGGAGCGGATCATCGCGTCGGTCCAGCGGCTGATCTCGCGCAGGTTCATCCCGTTCAGCAGGATGGCCATCGCCAGCGCGGACATCTGCTCGTCGGCCACCTCACCCCTGGTGTAGGCGTCGATCACCCAGTCGATCTGATCATCGGTCAGTTCGTGGCGGTCGCGCTTGGCCCGGATGACGGAGATGGCGTCCATGAGGTGCTCCTGGTGGGACGGAACTGCTGGGGACGGAAGGGGAAAAAAGATGTGGGGGCGGCCACTGCTCAGGGCCGCCCCCACCTCACTCTACGCGCGTTGGTCTACGCGCGTCACTACTCATGCGGTCACAAACGCTCCGGGCCGAACGCGTCCGGCAGGACCTCCGTCATGGGCTTGATCCCCGACGGCAGATCCACCAGCAGTTCGGGCCCGCCGTGCTCCCACAGCAGCTGGCGGCAGCGCCCGCAGGGCATCAGCAGCTCGCCCGCGCCGTCGCAGCAGGTGAAGGCGACCAGCCGGCCGCCGCCGCCCGCGTGCAGCGCGGAGACCAGCCCGCACTCGGCGCACAACGCCAGCCCGTACGAGGCGTTCTCCACGTTGCAGCCGGTCACCACGCGCCCGTCGTCGACCAGCGCGGCCGCACCGACCGGGAACTTGCTGTACGGGGCGTACGCCCGGGACATCGCGTCCCGGGCCGCCGCGCGCAGCGCCTCCCAGTCAGGAGCCAGGGCCGTCACTTGCCCTGGCCCTTGCGGTAGACCTGGCCGTCGGCCTTCGGCGGCCGCAGCCGCTGCGCGGAGAGCGCCAGCACGACGAGCGTGATCACGTACGGGGTGGTCACGATCAGCGGGCGCGGCACCGCGTCCGAGGCCGCGTACCAGGCCGCCAGGCCACCCGCCGCGACCAGGCTGACGAGCGCCGGCACCAGCTTGCGCCGGTAGCCGTGCCAGGCGGCCAGCAGGGCCATCACGATGGCGACGACCAGCAGCAGGACGTGCACCGAGTCGGGGTCGCGCAGCTGGAGGCTGTCGGTGAAGCCGAAGAGTCCGGCACCGATCGCGAGACCGCCCGGCATCCAGTTGCCGAAGATCATCGCCGCCAGGCCGATGAAGCCGCGGCCGCCGGTCTGGCCGTCCCGGAAGACGTTCGAGGCGACCATGGAGAGGTACGCCCCGCCCAGGCCCGCGAAGCCGCCGGAGGCGATCACCGCGAGGTACTTGTACTTGTAGACGTTCACGCCCAGCGACTCGGCCGCGATCGGGTTCTCACCGCAGGAGCGCAGCCGCAGGCCGAAGGTGGTGCGCCAGAGCAGGAAGTAGCTCCCGACCAGCAGCGCGACCGCCAGCAGCGTCACCACGGAGAGGTTGGTGACCAGGCCGCCGAGCACGCCGGCGACGTCCGAGACGAAGAACCAGTGGTGCTTCTCGATGCCCGCCAGCCCGCTGGAGAGCCCGGGGACGGTGATGGACGGCAGCGAGTTGGTCGGCGGGGACTGCGAGGCGCCGGCGCCGGCCGTGACGTAGTCCGGGAAGTAGATCCGGTTGACGTACAGGCAGATGCCCGGGATCAGCAGGTTGATACCGACACCGGAGACGATGTGGTCCACGCCGAAGCCGACGGTGATCACCGCGTGCAGCAGGCCGCCCACCGCACCGGCCGCGATGCCGGCCAGCAGGCCGACCCAGGGGTTGACCAGGTAACCGACCCAGGCGCCGGCGAAGGTGCCGGCCACCATCATGCCTTCGAGGCCGATGTTGACCACACCGGCCCGCTCGGCCCAGAGGCCGCCCAGACCGGCCATGCCGATCGGCACCGCGGCACCGAGCGCCGCGGCGATCTGGCCGGCCGAGGTCAGACCGTGGTTGCCGGTCGCCGCGCCGACTGCCGAGAAGAGCAGCAGGGCGCCGGCGATCAGCAGGAGGACGACCGGCAGCGAGAGCTTCTTGCCGTTCTTGCCCGGCGCCTTGGCGGCCGGCTTGGACTGTGCCGAAGTCGCGGTGCTCATGCCGCCACCTCCTTCTTCTCGGCCGAGGCGGCCTGAGCGGCAAGCTGGGCGCCGACCTTCTGCTGCTGGCGCTTGAGGCCGTAGCGGCGCACCAGCTCGTAGGCGACGACCACGCAGATGACGATGGTGCCCTGCATGACGTTGACGATCTCCGGCGGGAAGTTGCCCTGAAGCGGCAGCATCACGGCGGTCGCGTCCAGGAAGGCCCACAGCAGCGCCGCGAAGCCGATCCCGATCGGGGTGTTGCGGCCGAGCAGCGCGATCGCGATACCGGTGAAGCCGAGGCCCGGCTGGAAGTTCTGGCCGAAGTAGTGCGAGTTGGTCAGCAGGTCGGGCATGCCGATCAGACCGGCCAGCGCGCCGGAGACGCACATGCTGGTCAGCACCATGCGCTTGACGTTGACGCCGCTGGCGCCCGCCGCCGACTCGGAACGGCCGGTGGCCCGCAGGTCGAAGCCGAAGCGGGTGCGGCTGAGCACCAGCTGGAACGCCACGCCGACGATCACCGCGATGATGATGAACCCGTAGAGCGAACCGCCCTGGGTGGTGATCGAGAAGAAGTCGCTGGAGGGCGCCATCAACTTCGTCTGGACGCTGTTGCTGACCCCACCGGCGTTGCCCGGCGCGAAGATCCCGGGGACCAGCAGCACGCCGATCACGCCGGTGGTGATGGCGTTCAGCATGATCGTCGAGATGACCTCGCTGACGCCGCGGGTCACCTTGAGGATGCCGGCGATGGCCGCCCAGAGCCCGCCGACCAGCATCGCGACGATCAGCAGCAGCGGGATCTCGATGAACGACGGCAGGTTCACCACGCCGCCGACGTACGCCGCGAACAGCGCCGCGAGACGGTACTGGCCGTCCGCGCCGATGTTGAACAGGTTCATCCGGAAACCGAAGGCCACCGCGACACCGGCGAGGTAGTAGGTGGTCGCCTTGTTGAGGATCGACACCTGCCCGTCGGAGGCCGAGGCGTAGTTCGTCATGATGTGGAACGCGTCGATCGGGTTCTTGCCCGAAGTCAGCAGCAGCACCGAGCAGATCAGCACCGAGATGACGACGGCGAGAACGGGCGCCGCCAGCCCCAGGATCAGCCGCTCACGGTCGATCCGCTGCAGGAACCCGCGCTTGGCGGCGGGTTGGGTCGTGGTCATGTGGGTCACTCCCCCGCCTGCGCGTCGTCCGCAGCGGTGTCGGTGGTGTCGGTGTCCCCGAGCGGGGTGTCGGACGGCTGGGCGTCGGACGGCGGGGTGTCGGACCGGCCGAGGTCCTCGGCGACGATGACGGCGGCCTCGGCCAGCGCGTCCTCGTCGGACTCGATGTGCCCGCGCGCGGCGCCGGTCATCGCGGTGCCGAGGTCCTCGGCGGTCACGGTGGCCGGGTCGGCGTCGGCGACCAGCTTGCCGCGGTAGATCACCCGGATCGCGTCGGACAGGCCGATCAGCTCGTCCAGGTCGGCGGAGATCAGCAGGACGGCCAGGCCCTCGCGCTGCGCGGAGCGGATCTGCTCCCAGATCTGCGCCTGCGCGCCGACGTCGACACCGCGGGTGGGGTGCGCGGCGATCAGCAGCTTGGGCTTGTGGCTCATCTCGCGGCCGATGATCAGCTTCTGCTGGTTGCCGCCGGAGAGCGAGGCCGCGGTGACCTCGATGCCGGGGGTGCGGACGTCGTACTCCTGGACGATCCGCAGGGTGTCCTGCCGGGCGGCGGCCGGGTCGAGCCGGAAGCCCTTGGAGTTCGGCGCCTCGGTGACGTGGCCCAGGATCCGGTTCTCCCAGAGCGGGGCCTCCAGCAGCAGGCCGTGCCGGTGGCGGTCCTCGGGGATGTAGCCGATGCCGGCCTCGCGGCGGGCCCGGGTGAGCTCGCGGCTCACGTCGGTGCCGTCCAGCGTCACGGTGCCGGAGTCCAGCGGCAGCATGCCCATGATGGCTTCGACCAGTTCGGCCTGGCCGTTGCCCTCGACGCCGGCGATGCCGAGGATCTCGCCCTTGCGGATGGTGAGCGAGATGTCGTCCAGGACGACCCGCTCGATGCCCTCGGCGTCGCGCTTGGCGATCCGCAGGGCGTCCACCTTGAGCATCTCGACGTCGGTCACGGTGCTCTCGCGGCTCTGCGGCGACGGCAGTTCGCTGCCGACCATCAGCTCGGCGAGCTCGCGGGCGGTGACCTTCTTCGGGTCGGCGTCGCCGACCGTCGTGCCGCGGCGGATCACGGTGATCGCGTCGGCGACCGACAGCACCTCGTGCAGCTTGTGCGAGATGAAGATGACCGTGACGCCCTCGGACTTGAGCTCGCGCAGGTTGCCGAAGAGCGCGTCGACCTCCTGCGGGACCAGCACGGCGGTCGGCTCGTCCAGGATCAGGATCCGGGCGCCGCGGTAGAGCACCTTGAGGATCTCGACCCGCTGGCGCTCGGCCACGCCGAGGTCCTCGACCAGGGCGTCCGGGCGGACGTTCAGCCCGTACTGGTCGGAGATCTCCTTGATCTTCGCCTTGGCCCTGGCGCCGATGCCGTACAGGCTCTCGCCGCCCAGGACGACGTTCTCCAGCACGGTGAAGTTGTCGGCCAGCATGAAGTGCTGGTGGACCATGCCGATGCCGCGCGCGATGGCGTCACCGGGGGTGCTGAACTCCACCTGCTCACCGTTGACGGCGATGGTGCCCTCGTCGGGGCGCTGCATCCCGTAGAGGATCTTCATCAGCGTCGACTTGCCGGCGCCGTTCTCGCCCATCAGGGCGTGCACGGTGCCGCTGCGGACGGTGATGTCGATGTCGTGGTTGGCCACGACGCCGGGGAAGCGCTTGGTGATGCCGCGCAGTTCGACGGCCGCGTTCGCCGTCCCCACGCTGGGGCTACCCCCCTTGCTGAGGGAGGGTTCGGAAGCGGTGATGGCGATCTCCTGGGGGTGGCAGGCGCATCGTTGCGCTGGGGAGGCCGAGGTTCTGCGAGGGGCGCTGTGGGACGCCCGGAGGTTCGGGGGGTACGGGTGGACGCCTCGAACGGCGTTCCAACCCCTCCGGGGGAAGGCAGGGGCCCGGTGGAGTGCGCTCACGCACGACCCACCGGGCCCCTCCCCATGCTTACTTACCTACTGCGGTGCGAAGGGTCAGCCGCCCGTGGGAGCGGTCGGGACGGTGATCGCACCCGAGGTGATCTGCTGGGTGGCGGCGTCCAGCTTCGCCTTCAGGTCGTCGATGTGGCCGCCGGTGGTGGCCAGGCCGACACCGCCCGACTTGAGGTCGAAGCGCTGCACGCCGGTCAGCGGCGCGTTGTTCTTGACGCTCTGGATGTACGCGTACACCGCGGTGTTCACGTTCTTGAGCGCCGAGGTCAGGATCGAGCCCTGGTACTTCGCCAGCGCCGGCTGCTTGGCCTGGTCGGTGTCGACACCGATCACCCAGGCGCCGGGCTTGGACGCGACGGCCTGGATCGCACCGGTACCGGAGGCACCGGCCGCGGCGTAGATGACGTCGTCGTTCTTGTCGAGCTGGCCCTGGGCGGCTTCCTTGCCCTTGGCCGGGTCGCTGAAGCCGCTGAAGTCCGGCGGGGTGGTCAGGTAGGTCACGTCGACGCTGATGCTGGAGTCGACGGAGGCGACGCCCGCACGGTAGCCGGCCTCGAACTTCTTGATCAGCTCGGACTGCACACCGCCGATGAAGCCGACGTGCTTGGTCTTGGTCTTGCTGGCGGCGGCGATGCCGGCCAGGTACGAGCTCTGCTGCTCGGTGAACTCCAGCGAGGTGACGTTGCTCGGCTGGGTCGGCGAGTCGGAGTCGATGATCGCGAACTTGGTGTTCGGGTGCTCCTTGGCGACCTTCTCGACCGCGGCCTGGTAGACGAAGCCCACCGCGATGATCGGGTTGTAGCCGGCGGTGACCAGGGTCTCCAGGCGGGTCTGCTTGTCGGAGTCCGCCTCACCGGTCTTGGCCTCGGCCTCGGTGGTCTGGATGCCGAAGTCGGTCTTGGCCTTGTCGAGACCGGCCGCGGCCGAGTCGTTGAAGCCCTGGTCTCCACGGCCGCCGACGTCGTAGGCCATGCCGACCTTGATGCCGGAGCCGCCCGAGGAGCCGGCGGAGGTGGTGTCGGTGCTCTTTGCGCCGCAAGCGGCGAGCGAGGCAATGCCCAGGGAACCCGAGAGCACGACCGCGGCGAGCTTTACTGTACGGCGCAAGGGAGTATCTCCTTCTCACACACCCGTTTGGCGTGGTCGGACCGACCGTAACGCGCGTAGAACACGGTTGGGTCACGGGCCGCCAGGCCAATCGGGTTGTTATCAAACCGTGGCGCTTCGGCCCACCAAACTAGGACATATCCCGATGGCTGACCAATCCACCCGGTTGCAGGACATCCCGCCCCACTCCCGACCCTCTGCCCCGCCCCGACCGCCCTTCCCCTTGGTACGGCAACCCGCCGCACCCGCCGACCGCCCGCCGAGGCGAAGTAGCGCGAATAAGAGGCCCCCGCCACCCCTTTTCGCGACCGCCGCTTTTCTGAAGTGCCACCCTCCGCGTTCCAGGCAGCGCACTCTACCAAGCCGGCTCATCTGACAATGAAATAGGTGACGCCGAATCAGATCTGACGCTAGATCTGAGCGTGCTCCAGGGCGAGCGAGGCGAAGAGTTCGACGCCGACCGCGATCGCGCGCTCGTCCACGTCGAATCGTCCCTGATGGAGGTCGCGCACCGCGGTCTCGTCCGGAGCCCGGACGCCGAGCCGGGCCAGCGCGCCCGGCGCGTGCTCCAGGTACCAGGAGAAGTCCTCGCCTCCCAGGCTCTGCTCCGTCTCCTCCACCACCTCTTCACCGCCGGAACCGAACTGACGGATCATCGCCTTCTCCAGCTGCGCGATCGAGGCGACCTCGTTGACCACCGGCGGCACACCGCGGTGGTAGTCCAGGCTCCACTTGGCCCGACCGGTTTCGGCCATCTTGGCGATCAGCTCGTGCAGCACGTCCGGCGCCTCGCGCCAGCCGGGGAGCTCCAGGCAGCGCACGGTGCCCTCCAGCTCGGCGTGCTGCGGGATGACGTTGGGCGCCGAGCCCGCGGCGATCCGCCCCCAGACCAGGCTGACACCCCAGCGCGGGTCCATCCGGCGGGCCATCGCGCCGGGCAGGTCGGCGGCGAGCCGGGCGATCACGGTGACCAGGTCGGTGGTCAGGTGCGGACGGGCGGTGTGCCCGCCGGGGCCGTCCAGGCTCAGCACCAGGCGGTCGCAGGCCGAGGTGATCGCGCCGACCTTCAGGCCGACCTTGCCGACCAGCACCTTGGGGTCGCAGTGCACCGCGAAGATCCGGCCGACCCCGACCATCCCGTCCGCCTTGATCACGTCCAGCGCCCCGCCGGGCATGACCTCCTCGGCGGGCTGGAAGATCAGCCGCACCGGCTGCCGCAGCCTGCCCGCACGCATCGCGTCCGCCAGCACCAGGGCGGTGCCGAGCGCGATGGAGGTGTGCACGTCGTGGCCGCAGGCGTGGGCCCGGCCGGGCACGGTGGAGCGGTAGGGGACGTCGGTCTTGGCGTCGTCGATCGGCAGCGCGTCGATGTCCGCGCGGAAGGCCAGCAGTTTGGTGCCGGCCGGCGTGCCGGGCGGGACCAGGTCGACGATCAGACCGGTGCCGCCGGGCAGCACCCGGGGTGACAGACCCGCCAGCGCCAGGCGGTCGACCAGCAGCTTGGTGGTGCGGAACTCCTGCCGGCCGAGCTCCGGGTGGCTGTGCAGGTCGCGCCGGAAGGCGATCAGCTCCGCGTCGAAGGCCCGGACCTGCGCGCGCAGCGCGCGGAGGTCGAAACCCGGCCGGCCGAGGACGGCGGGACGGCGGTCGGCGGCGGGACGTGCCTGCTGGGTCGCCTGCTCGGCGGGCTGAGGATGGTTCACCCCAACAAGGGTATGGCCGTTGCGCGAGTTTGGCCTGGCTTCCGGCGAAGAACTACCCGGATTGGCGCATAGTGAGCCGGAGGGTGGGTATGACATCTCGTTTCGGCCGCCTTCCCCGATGCCGCCGCCGTGGGCGATGAACCTGTGCAACGACCAGGACGCCCGCAGGTCACGTCAGGCCGAAAAAGGTCATGCGCAGGTAAAAAATTCAGACGAAGTCTTGAGGTTCGACCGTCTGAGCGAATAGACAACGACCGCACAGGCAGATTTTCGCACCCTCCGAACGCCCCGTCAGGGAGCTGTTTCTGTGGGGCGATCCGTCATGCCCGCGTCCGGTCGCCTTACAAGGCGATCCCGATACGCAGTCAACATCCCTGCACCGCAGGCGATGTGGCCCGTCATGAGAGTGGGGAACCCACGTGCCAGCAGCTGTTCGCAGCCGGCTCTCCCGGATAGCGGTGGCGGCTCCGGCCGCCGCCGCGCTCGTTCTGGGGACGTTCGCCGTCGCCAATCCCGCGATGGCGGCCGACCAGAGCGTCGCCAAGGACCTCGCCGGCTCCAGCCCGGCCTGGGCCACCCCGCAGGCCGACGCCGGTGCGGTGCCCGACGGCACCCCGACGACCGCCCGCGTCTACTTCGCCGGTCAGGACCCGAGCGGCCTCGCCGCGTTCGCGCAGGCCGTCTCGGACGAGAACTCCCCGCAGTACGGCAAGTACCTCTCCGCCGCGGACGCCAAGGCGAAGTTCGACGCCAGCGACGCGCAGGTCAAGGCCGTCACCGCCTGGCTGACCGGCGCCGGCCTGAAGGTCACCACGACCACCACGCACTACCTCGAGGTCTCCGGCTCGACCGGCGCGCTGGCCAAGGCGCTCGGCACCGAGTTCCACAACTTCCGTACCGCGAGCGGCCTGCGCAAGGCCCCCGCGAAGGACGCGGTGGTCCCGGCCGCCGTCGCCGACGACGTCCTCGCGGTCGGCAACCTGACCGACGCCGCCGCCACCCAGAAGGCGACCTCGGACGCCGTCTCGGTCGCCGCCGCCGAGGCCAAGGCGCAGGACGCGGCCACCCGCGCCGCCCGCGCCGCCGCCCCGGACGTGGCCGCCCCCGACAAGAAGGCGCCGGCCACGCTGCCGACCGTGCCGACCTGCTCGGCCGACGGCTACGACTCGGACATCGCCAAGGGTGCCCCGGCCGGCTACGAGAAGAACGAGCCGTTCGCGCCCTGCGCGTACGTGCCGAGCCAGCTGCGCAAGGCGTACGGCGTGACCGACTCGAAGGTGTCCGGCAAGGGCGCCACCGTGGCGATCATCGACGCGTACGGCTTCGCCAGCATGCAGGCCGACGCCAACACCTTCGCGACCGCCCACGGCGACAAGCCGTTCGCGCCCGGTCAGTACAAGGAGGTCGTGACTCCCGCCCAGTGGAACAGCCAGGCCGACTGCGGTGACTGGTCGGGCGAGGAGGCGCTGGACGTCGAGATGGTGCACGGCCTCGCGCCGGACGCCAACGTCGTCTACGTCGGTGCCAACTCCTGCCAGGACGCCGACCTGGACGCCGCGCTGGCGAACATCGTCGACAACCACCTGGCCGATGTCGTCTCCAACTCGTGGGGCGAGATCATGCACGGCAAGAGCGGCGACCTGGACCCGGCCGTGATCGCGGCCGACAACCAGATCTTCCAGCTCGGCGCCGCCGAGGGCATCGGCTTCACGGTCTCCGCGGGCGACTGCGGCGACAACTCGCCGGGTGCCGCGGCCACCGGCGTGAACTGCCAGGCCGACACCAACCAGGCGCAGGCCCAGTGGCCGTCCTCCTCCCCGTGGGTCACCGCGGTCGGCGGCACCGCCCTGGAGCTGATGAACAAGAAGGGCACCTACGCCGACGAGGTCAGCATGGGTGACCAGCGCTCGGTGCTCTCGGCGGACCAGAAGTCCTGGACCCCGATGCCCGGTGCGTTCTACTTCGGTGGCGGCGGCGGCGTTTCGGCCGACTTCGCGCAGCCGTGGTACCAGAAGGACGTCGTCCCGGACTCGATCTCCCGCGTGGCCGCGAACGGCACCAAGTCCGCGACCCCGCTGCGCGCCACCCCGGACATCGCGATGAGCGGTGACCTGGTGGCCTCGACGCTGGTCGGGTACACCCCGGCCGGCGGCGCCTACAGCGAGGGCGGCTACGGCGGCACCTCGGTCTCCTCCCCGGAGACCGCGGCCATGCTGGCCAACGCCATCCAGGAGCGCGGCGGCAAGGCGATCGGCTTCGCCAACCCGGCGCTGTACAACCGGGCCAACAACGACCGCATCTTCAACGACGTGGACGACAACCCGAACCACGGCCCGCTCGGCAACGTCGTGGACCTCGGCATGGTCGGCGGCTCGCTGAAGGTCCGCCTGTACAAGATCGGCTCGGACTACGGTCTGCGGGCCGGTGAGGGCTACGACACCGCGACCGGTCTCGGCAGCCCGGGCCTGGGCTTCCTGAAGTCGTTCAAGCACTGAACCACCTGCGGTAGCGCGGGGCCCGGAGTCCACTGGACTCCGGGCCCCGCCTGCGTCCGCCGGACCTGCCGCAGGCCCGGCTGAGATGATGACCTCGCACGCACGATCGGACGGCAGAACAGAAGGGCCAGCGACATGGGGACCGAGCAGCAGAAGGTGGCCGTGGTCACCGGGGCGAGCAGCGGGATCGGCGCGGCGACCGCACGGCGGCTCGCCGCCGAGGGCTTCTCGGTGGTCCTGACGGCTCGCCGCACCGAGCGGATCGAGGCGCTCGCCAAGGAGATCGACGGCCGGGCGTACACCCTGGACGTCACCGACCGCGCGGCCGTGGACGCCTTCGCCGCCTCGCTGGAGCGGGTGGACGTCCTGGTGAACAACGCCGGCGGGGCGATCGGCTCCGAGTCGGTGGAAGCGGGCGACCCGGCCGACTGGCTGGCGATGTACCAGGTCAACGTGCTCGGCGTGCTGAACGTGACGCAGGCCCTGCTGCCGACCCTGCGGGCGAGCGGCGACGGCACGGTGCTGATCCTCTCCTCCACCGCCGCGCTGGCCGCCTACGAGGGCGGCGGCGGGTACGTGGCCGCCAAGCACGCCGCGCACACCATCGCCGCCACGCTCCGCCTCGAACTGGTCGGCGAGCCGATCCGGGTGATCGAGATCGCCCCGGGCATGGTCAAGTCGGAGGGCTTCGCGGTGACCCGGTTCCGCGGCGACGAGGCCAAGGCCGCCGCCGTCTACTCCGGGGTGTCGCACCCGCTCAGCTCGGAGGACATCGCGGACACGGTGGCCTGGGCGGTCACCCGGCCCTCGCACGTGAACATCGACCTGCTGGTGGTCCGGCCGCGGGCGCAGGCGTCCAACTACAAGATCCACCGGGACTGACACCGCGGTTCGGGCGGGGGAAACCAGATGCTAGACATGTTCCGGTGACGACCTCCTGGCTCCCCCGCCTCGCCGTACCCGTGACGCTCGGTTCGCTGCTGTTGGCCGGGTGTACCGGCGGCGGTGCGGGCGCTGCGAGGTCGCAGACGCCGTCCGCGACGAGCCCGGCGGCGGCTGCGGCCTCCCCGAGCGGCACGGATCCGGCGCTGGCGTCCTTCTACGGCCAGCAGATCGCCTGGTCCCCCTGCCCCGACGGGAGCACCCTCCAGTGCGGCAGGCTGCACGTCCCGCTGGACTACGCCCACCCGGCCGCCGACGCGCTCGACCTGGCGCTGATCCGCGAGCCTGCCGCCGACCCCGGCCACAAGGTCGGCTCGCTGGTGGTCAACCCGGGAGGTCCCGGCGAGTCCGGGGTCGATCTGGTGAAGAACGCCCACGGCGACTTCGAGGGCCCGCTGCACGACCACTACGACGTGGTCGGCTTCGACCCGCGCGGCACCGGCGCCAGCTCGCCGATCCACTGCCTCACCGACCAGCAGCGCGACGCGCTGGACCAGCAGGACCCGCCGGCCGACCCGACCGCCCGCAAGGCCCAGAGCGACCAGCGGGCCAAGGACTACGCGGCGGCCTGCGAGGCCGCCGCCGGCAAACTGCTCCCCTTCGTCGGCACCCGGAACACCGCCCGGGACATGGACGTCCTGCGCCAGGCCCTGGGCCAGGACCGGCTCGACTACCTCGGCATCTCCTACGGCACCTACCTCGGCGCGCTCTACGCGGAGGAGTTCCCCGGCCGGACCGGCCGCCTGGTACTGGACGGCGCGATCGACCCGGCCGCCGACAAGCTGGACAGCAACGTCCAGCAGCAGATCGGCTTCGAGAAGTCGTTCGAACGGTTCGCCGCCGACTGTGTCACCAACCACGCCTCCGAATGCCCGCTGGGCAGCGACCCGGCCACCGCCGGGAAGAAGGCCGCCGACTTCCTGGACGGGCTGCGCGAGAAGCCGGTGAAGACCGGCGGTCCCCGGCTGCTCACCTCCACGCTCGGCTGGACCGGTGCGCTGCTCTTCCTCTACGGCGACGAGCAGTCCTCCTGGCCGCAGCTGCGCCACTCGCTGGCGGCCGCGATGCAGCAGGGCGACGGCAGTGGCCTGCTGGAGGCGGCCGACTCCTACAACGGCCGCGACCAGGACGGCCACTACAACGCCAGCGACGACGCCCAGGTGGCCATCTCCTGCGCGGACGGCGCGAGCCCCGCGCCCTCGCCGGCCCGGGTCCAGCAGGTGCTGGCCCAGCTCAAGCAGGGCGCGCCGCTGCTCAACAGCGACACCGCCGCCGAGGACCTCAGCAGCGCGAGCTGCGCCGGCTGGCCGTTCCAGAGCACCGAGAAGCCGCACACCATCCGCGCCGAGGGCAGCGCGCCGATCCTGGTGATCGGCACCACCGACGACCCGGCCACCCCGTACGCGGCGGCGCAGAACCTCGCCAAGGGCTTCGCGAACGCGACGCTGCTCACCCGTGAGGGTGAGGGGCACGCCGCCTTCGGCAGCGGCAACGCGTGCGTGAACCAGGCACTTGATGCGTACCTGGTCAACGGCACGATGCCCGCCCCGCAGACCAGCTGCGCCCCCTAGCGCGGTCATCCGAACGGATGGTCCGATGGTGTGCGGGTCACAACTTGATAGCTCGTCAGGGTGAATTCTGCGAGCACTCTCCCCAACTGATGAGAGCTCAACTACCGTGGTCCCGCTGCCTGGGAGACCCGCAGCAGCAGCCGGGCAGGCACGCCCGGGCCAGCCGTCGCACGCCTCGCACGCAACCAGCGCCCGCGGGCATTCGTCATCGCCGTCATGGATCCCACGTGATCCATGCTTGTCCCACCGACCCGGCAATTCCCCATCGCTCCCCAGGCGCGGCGCGACGAACACCCTCTCCCCCGTGCGCCGCTCGCCCCCTTCCCGCCCTCACGAGGAGGACCCGCTGGCCAGCGACTCTCCGGCCGACAGTTCGACGGACCGAAACGTCGAACAGCCCTCGACCGGCATTCCTCCGCAGCGGCCCGACACCCCCGCAGCAGCCGTCGCGACACCGGCAGCAGCCGTCGGGCTGCACCGCTTCAACGAGGCCGACCCCGGCGCCGCCGAGGAGGCCCTGCTCGCCTGCTGCGGCAGCCACCGCTGGGCGCTGCGGCTGACCCTGCACCGCCCGTACCCCGATCTGGAGTCCCTGCTCGCGGCCGCCAGCGAGGCCTCGTACGACCTGCGGCCGAGCGATCTCGCCGAGGCGCTGGCCGACGAGAGCTGGATGCCCCAGCCGCTGCTCGGCATGCGCGCGCCCGGCAGCCAGGCGGCGCACACCGCGCTGCGCGCCGCCCACGCCGCGTACGAGGCACGGTTCGGGCACGTCTTCGTGGTCTGCCTGGACGGCATCGACCCCGAGGAGATGCTCGACGCCGTGCTCACCTCGATCCGCACCCGGCTCGCCAACGACCCCGACGAGGAGCGGCTGGTCGCCTCCGACGAACTCCGCCGGATCGCCCTGAACCGGCTGGAGCACCTGGTGGCCAGTCACACCGCCGGGGCCCACTAGGTCATTTCTGTGCGGCCCGCAGCTTGCGGGTCTGCGCCTGCACCACCGCCGGGTCGGGCGCGGCGGCCGGCTCCTTCCCCGTGCCCACGGTGGAGAAGACGGCCAGCGCCGTGCCGACCCGGACCACCGTCGCGTCCTGGGAGAGCGCCGCCGCGCCCGGGTCGCCCGGCGTGGCGCTGCCACTCGTAAGGGTGAAGGCGGTGGCGCCGTCCGCTCCCTCCGGGGTGGGCGTGTCGGTCCGCGCCAGCCGGTGCTGGGTCTTCGCGCCCTTGCGGCTGCCGGTGCCCGTCGCGGTGGAGGTGAAGCTGCCGCAGCGGGCCAGCACCTGGTCCAGCGCCGACTGGAGCAGCGCCGCCCGGCCGACCGGGTAGGCGAGCAGCGCGGCGTAGACGTCGGCGCCCGGGGACGCGGCCCGGGTCAGGCTCAGGTCGGTCTCGGCGGTCGGCTCACCCGTCGGGTTCGCCGGACCGATCGCGTCCAGCACCGGTTGGCAGGCCGGCACGTCGGAGACCTCGTGGTCCGCCGCGGTCGGCGCCGCGGAGCTCTGACCAGGGGTCACGACGGTGACGGTCCAGCCGGGGGCGAGATCCGGGCCCGCCAGCGCGGCGGCCCGCAGCGCGGCCGCCGTGAGCGCGCGCGGCGCGGCCGCTGACGGACCGGTGGCTGACGGCACGGCCGCTGACGGGGTGGCCGACACGGCCCGGTCGGCGGACCCGGCGGGGCCCACGGTCGTACAGCCGGCCAACGCGAGCGCGAGCGACAGCAGCAGGGGCGGAGCGAAACGGGCAGGCATGGGGCCCTCGGGAGGATCGACGGCGGGGAATCCGTCACCGTACCGGAGCGTCACCGTGACTCAGCGTCACAGTTGGGCGCCACATTACGCCGCACGTGCCTGATTGATCACAATCAAACCCCGCGAAGGCCCCCCGGAGGCGGTTCCCGACACGGCGTCGATAGGATGTCCGCGGCCGGTGGACCGTACCCGGCCGGGCTGACCGACACCGAAGCCGGCCGAGCCCTTCATCCGCTTCCGGAGGGTTTTCCGTGCCGGCTGGAACGCTGTACCGCGGCCGGGAAGGCATGTGGAGTTGGGTGGCTCATCGAGTCACCGGCGTCCTCATTTTCTTCTTCCTGTTCGCTCATGTCCTTGACACCGCGCTGGTGCGCGTGTCGCCTCAGGCGTACGACTCCGTCATTCAGACGTACAAGACGCCCCTGGTGAACCTGATGGAGTACGGCCTGACCGCCGCCATCCTGTTCCACGCCCTGAACGGCCTACGGGTCATCGCGGTGGACTTCTGGTCGAAGGGCCCGAAGTACCAGAAGCAGATGCTCTGGAGCGTCGTCGGCGTCTGGGTCGTCCTGATGGCCGGCGCGTTCTACCCGATCCTCCAGCACACCCTGCTCTCCTGGTTCGGGAAGTGATCCGGCATGTCGACTGATACCTCTGACATCGAGCTGGTCTCCTCTTCGCAGGCCCACACCGGCAAGGGACTCGGCACCGGTAACCCGGCCGACGAGTTCGTGATCCAGCCGCCGCGGACGCGTTCGACGAAGACCCCTCGTCGCACCCGTACCAACTTCGAGATGCTCGCCTGGCTCTTCATGCGCCTGTCGGGTGTCGTGCTGGTGGTGCTGATCCTCGGCCACCTGCTGATCATGCTGGTGCTCGACGGCGGCGTCTCCAAGATCGGCTTCGCCTTCGTGGCCGGCCGCTGGGCCTCGCCGTTCTGGCAGGGCTGGGACCTGCTGATGCTCTGGCTCGCCATGCTGCACGGCTCCAACGGCATGCGCACGGTCATCAACGACTACGCCGAGAAGGACTCGACGCGTCTCTGGCTGAAGACCCTGATGGGTGCCGCCACGGTGTTCACCGTGCTGCTCGGCACTCTGGTGATCTTCACCTTCGACCCGAACATCTAACTCGGCCAGAGCCAGAGGCGACTGACACCCCATGCAGATTCACAAGTACGACACCGTCATCGTCGGCGCGGGCGGCGCCGGCATGCGCGCGGCCATCGAGTCGACCCAGCGCAGCCGTACCGCCGTGCTGACCAAGCTCTACCCCACCCGGTCCCACACCGGCGCGGCCCAGGGCGGCATGTGCGCCGCCCTCGCCAACGTCGAGGAGGACAACTGGGAGTGGCACACCTTCGACACGGTCAAGGGTGGTGACTACCTGGTCGACCAGGACGCCGCCGAGATCATGTGCAAGGAGGCCATCGACGCGGTCCTCGACCTGGAGAAGATGGGCCTGCCCTTCTCCCGCACCGAGGCCGGCCGGATCGACCAGCGCCGCTTCGGCGGACACACCCGCAACCACGGCGAGGCGGCCGTCCGCCGCTCCTGCTACGCCGCGGACCGCACCGGTCACATGATCCTGCAGACGCTGTTCCAGAACTGCGTCAAGCACGGCGTCGAGTTCTTCAACGAGTTCTACGTGCTCGACCTGCTGATCAACGACGGCAAGACCGCCGGCGTGGTCGCGTACGAGCTGGCCACCGGCGAGATCCACGTCTTCCAGGCCAAGTCGGTGGTGTTCGCCTCCGGCGGCACCGGCAAGTTCTTCAAGGTGACCTCCAACGCCCACACCCTCACCGGTGACGGCCAGGCGCTGGTCTACCGCCGCGGCCTGCCGCTGGAGGACATGGAGTTCTTCCAGTTCCACCCGACGGGCATCTGGCGGATGGGCATCCTGCTCACCGAGGGCGCCCGCGGCGAGGGCGGCATCCTGCGCAACAAGGACGGCGAGCGCTTCATGGAGCGCTACGCCCCGGTCATGAAGGACCTCGCGTCCCGTGACGTCTGCTCGCGCGCGATCTACACCGAGATCCGCGAGGGTCGCGGCTGCGGCCCCGAGGGCGACCACGTCTACCTGGACCTGACGCACCTTCCGCCGGAGCAGCTGGACGCCAAGCTCCCGGACATCACCGAGTTCGCGCGCACCTACCTCGGGATCGAGCCCTACACGGACCCGATCCCGATCCAGCCCACCGCGCACTACGCGATGGGCGGCATCCCGACCAACGTCGAGGGCGAGGTGCTGCGCAACAACACCGACGTGGTCCCCGGCCTCTACGCGGCCGGCGAGGTCGCCTGCGTCTCGGTCCACGGCGCCAACCGGCTCGGCACCAACTCGCTGCTGGACATCAACGTGTTCGGCAAGCGGGCCGGCATCGCCGCCGCCAACTACTCGTCGACGGTGGACTACACGCCGCTCCCCGAGAACCCGGCCGAGAAGGTGCAGGCGCTGGTCGACGGCCTGCGCGACTCCACCGGCACCGAGTCCGTCGCGCAGATCCGCAAGGAGCTGCAGGAGACCATGGACGTCAACGCCATGGTCTACCGCACCGGCGCGACCCTGAAGCAGGCGTCCGAGGACATCGCGGCGCTGCGCGAGCGGTACAAGCACGTCGCGATCATGGACAAGGGCTTCCGCTACAACACGGACCTCCTGGAGGCCGTCGAGCTGGGCAACCTGCTCGACCTGGCCGAGGTGCTGGTCGTCTCGGCGCTGGCCCGCGAGGAGTCGCGCGGCGGTCACTTCCGCGAGGACTTCCCGACCCGTGACGACGTGAAGTTCATGCAGCACACCATGGCGTACCAGGAGGTCGCCGATGACGGCAGCACCTCCATCCGCCTTGACTACAAGCCGGTCGTCACGACCCGCTACCAGCCGATGGAGCGTAAGTACTGATGAGCGCCCCCACGATCGACGCACCGCACTCGGCGGCGCTGGACGCGGCCGAGGCCGGCGGCGTGCAGATGATCACCTTCACCCTCCGCATCCGCCGGTTCAACCCGGAGGAGCACCCGGAGCCGGTGTGGGTGGACTACCAGCTCACCATGGACCCGAAGGAGCGCGTCCTGGACGCCCTCAACAAGGTCAAGTGGGAGCAGGACGGCACCCTGACGTACCGGCGCTCCTGCGCGCACGGGATCTGCGGCTCGGACGCGATGCGGATCAACGGCCGCAACCGGCTGGCCTGCAAGACCCTGCTGAAGGACGTCAACCCGGAGAAGCCGATCACGATCGAGGCCATCAAGGGCCTCGCGGTCCTCAAGGACCTGGTCGTGGACATGGACCCGTTCTTCCAGGCGTACAAGGACGTCATGCCGTTCCTGATCTCCAACGGGAACGAGCCGACCCGCGAGCGCCTGCAGTCCGCCGAGGACCGCGAGCGCTTCGACGACACCACCAAGTGCATCCTGTGCGCCGCGTGCACGTCGTCCTGCCCGGTCTTCTGGAACGACGGCCAGTACTTCGGCCCGGCCGCCATCGTCAACGCGCACCGCTTCATCTTCGACTCGCGTGACGAGGGCGCCGAGCAGCGCCTGGAGATCCTCAACGACCGTGAGGGCGTGTGGCGCTGCCGCACCACCTTCAACTGCTCGGAGGCCTGCCCCCGCGGCATCGAGGTCACCAAGGCGATCCAGGAAGTCAAGCGCGCCCTGGTGACGCGCCGCTTCTAGCAGCTCAGCCCACTGTGCCCCGCCGGTCGACGACCGGCGGGGCACAGTGCTGTCAGCTCTTCTCCGCAGCGGGCGCGCCCCGCAGGCCGCGCAGGCCGCCGAGGCCTCGGAGGCCGATGAGGCCGACGATGGCGCCGAGGATGAAGGAGGTGATGGCCAGGGTGAGGTGGATCCAGAAGAAGGCGGTGGGGTGCGCGTGGTCGTGGTTGGTGAAGGCCTGGCCGGCGGAGTCCGCCCAGAGGTTCTTCACGAAAGTCGTCCAGATGATGACGGACCAGACGCCGAAGGCGGTGAGGAACCAGGAGGTGCGGCGGCTGAGCTTCATGGCAGGCGTTCCTTAGCGGGGCGGGCGGGGCTGGCGTTCCAGTATGGGTGCGGGGCCGGGTGGCGGAAGCGGCGGTACCCGTTCGGGGGACGTGGGCGGCGAGCCCGGGGGCGGGGGTGGCGGGGTGGGTACGGTCGCCAGGTGCGTTCAGCTGATCACCTGATGTGTCGTACTGGTTCTGGCCGACGGGCCGTCGCGCTGGCAGCCGCCCTGGTGTGGTGCGCGGCCCCTCTCGCGGCGGCTCCGCTCGCGTCGGCCGCGCCGCTCGCGGAGCCGCCGCCCGGCGGGTCGGTGGTGGGCGGCGAACGGCTGGGGCAGCAGGGGGTGCAGGTGACCCCCACCGGGGGGACGCCCCGGCTGCCCACCGGGCTGACCGGGATGTCCTGGCTGGTCGCCGACGCCGGGACGGGCAACGTGCTGGCCGCGTACAACCCGCACCTGCGGCTGCCGCCCGCCAGCACCCTCAAGATGCTCTTCGCCGACACCGTCCTGCCCAAGTTCGACCGGTCGACCGTGCACCGGGTGACGCCGTCCGAGCTGGCGGGGCTCGGGGCGGGCAGCAGCCTGGTGGGCGTCAAGGAGGACCTGGACTACAAGGTCGAGGACCTCTGGCGCGGCGTCTTCCTGAGCTCGGGCAACGACGCGGTGCACGTGCTCGCGAACATGAACGGCGGCATCGAGCAGACGGTCCGCCAGATGCAGGAGCGGGCCGGGGTGCTGGGCGCCGCCGACACCCACGTGGTCTCGCCGGACGGGTACGACGAGGACGGGCAGCTCACCTCGGCCTACGACCTGACGCTGTTCGCCCGGGACGGGCTGCGCAATCCCGACTTCCGCTCCTACTGCGCGACCCGGGACGCCCAGTTCCCCGGGGCGGTGGACAAGAACACCGGGCAGCGCGCCACCTTCGGCATCCAGAACACCGACCGGCTGCTCGGGAAGTACCCGGGACTGCTCGGCGTCAAGAACGGCTACACCACCAACGCGGGCAGCACCTTCGTCGGCGCGGCCGAGCGCGACGGGCGGACGCTGCTGGTCGCCGTGATGCATCCGGCGACGTACATGAAGGTGTACGACGAGACCGCGGCGCTGCTGGACTGGGGCTTCGCGGCGGCGGACAAGGTGGCGCCGGTCGGCGTGCTGGTGCAGCCGAAGACGGGCGGCGGCGGTGACGCGGCGGCCCCGGCGAGTCCGGCGAGTCCGGCGGCCGTCGCTGCGGCGAAGCCCGCGCTGGAACCCCCCAAGAAGGAGGCCGGGCCGCCTCGGAGCGAGTTGGCGGCGCAGGGGGTCCGGAACTGGTCGGCCGTCGGTGCCGCGGTCGGGTGCGCGGTGGCCGCGGGCCTCTGGGTGGCGGCCCGGCGGCGGCGGTGGTCGCGCCGGACGGTCGTGGCCGTCCCCGCCACCGGCGGCGCCACCGCCCTCGGCGCCGGCGAGCCGGGCCCGGCCGGCGCGACGGCGATCGGCCACCGCGACTGAGAAAGCAGAGGAAGAAGGGCGGGGGCTCGGGCCCCCGCCCTTCGGCGCGTTTACGCCGCGTGCTCGCGGACGCTGCGCAGGCCGCGTCGCACGGCCCGGGCGGCCACCGGCGGCAGCAGGTCCAGCGCCAGCCGGCGGGCCGTGCTGCGGGCCGTGCTGCGCGCGGCGGGTGGCGTCGGGGCGGTGCAGCTGCTCGGGGGCATCAGCCGCGCCACCCCGGGCCCGGAGAACCGCAGCACCGGCTGCCCGGCTATCACGTCGACGTCCAGGTTGCAGCCGTCGACGTCCCCGTCCAGCAGGCGCAGCTCGCGTTGCAGGGGTTCCGGGTCCGCCCAGCTGCCGTAGAGCTTCTCCGGCGTCACGCAGATCGGGCGCAGCCCGTGGGCGAAGACGGCCTCCCAGGTGGCGGCGGCGACGCCGGGGGTGTGCGGCGAGCGGAAGTCGTCCAGCACCACGATGCCGCCGTCGGCCAGCGCCGCCCGGGCGGTCTGGATGTCGCCGGCGACGTGCTCGTAGAGGTGGGAGGCGTCGATGTGGGCGAAGCGGCAGCTGCCCGCCGGCAGCACGCCGCCGGCCAGCGCCGAGGTCGGCGCCTGCACGATGGTGGGCAGCTCGGCGTGGAAGGCCAGGTAGTTGCGTTCGAAGGCGGCCCGGGTGAGCGTCTCGCGGTAGGACATCGTCATCTCGGCGGCGTTGTCGCCGTCCGGGGCGTCGGAGTCGAACAGGTCGCAGATCGTGAACGCCTCACCCGGTTGCCGGTGGCGCCCGATCAGGATCGCGCTGCGTCCCAGGTAGCTGCCCATTTCCAGCAGGTCGCCGCGCATGCCGGCGGCGGTCTGGCGTTCCAGCAGCCAGCCGAAGAGCTGCTGGTCCAGCGGCCAGAACCAGCCGGGGACGTCGTCCGGGCTCTGCGGTGCGGCCTGGACTTCGGGGCGGGAGTCAAGGGTGACCACGGGTGCCTCCTACGGCAGGCCGGTGCCCGGGCACCGCTGGCAAGAGCCAGCCGGGGACTGTGCCGGGCCCCGGATCGGACGTGATCCTAACCACTCTGATGATGGCTGAGAAGAGGGTTGACGGCGACCTCTCACTCGTTCGTGTGAGCACCCAAAGCAACCAGGCGGGCCGCCTCCGCACTGGCCAGCGCCCGGTCCCGGGCCGCCGCCGGATCGGCCAGCGCCGTCCAGGAGACGCAGTACATCAGCAGCCGGCAGACGAAGTTGATCCACAGCAGCAGTGCGATCGGCACCCCGAACGCTCCGTACAGACTCTTCCCGGACACCGAGCCCAGGTAGGAGGCGAGCAGCAGTTTGAGCAGTTCGAACCCGACCGAGCCGATCAGCGCACCGATCAGCACCTCGCGGCGGCGCTGGTCGGTGATCCGGGGGAACGGGGCGAGCAGGTAGCTGAAGAGCAGCATGTCCGCGCCGACCGCGATCACGAAGCCCGCGGCGGCCAGCAGGTAGTGGGCGGGACCGTGGTCGGCGAGCCCAAGGCCCCTGGCGAGCTTGCCGGCCAGCAGGCTGCCCACCGCCGAGGCAGCCAGCGAGAGCGCCGAGACCAGGCCGAGGCCGGCCAGCACCAGGCAGTCCCAGCCCTTGCGCAGGAAGACGTTGCCGTCCTCCTGCGGCAGCTGCCAGATGTCGCGGATCGAGCCGCGCATGGTGTTCACCCAGCCGAGGCCGGAGAGCAGCAGCAGCACGCCGCTGACCAGGCCGACGGCTCCGGCGTTGGCGATCAGCGAGTCGAGGCCGAGCGAGGTGGCCAGGCCCGGGACCTGGTCGCCGATCTTCTGCTTGATCTCGTCCACCCGGGTGGTCGTCAGCGTCGCCACCGCGATCGCCAGCGCGACGGTGAGTAGCGGGAAGAGCGCCAGGAAGCCGAAGAAGGTCACGGCGCCGGCCAGCCGGTTGCCCTTGGCCGCGGTGAAGTGCTCGTAGGTGCGGTACGGGCGGCTGCGCAGCGCGGCGCCCGCGAGCGGGCCGATCAGCGGCAGCCTGGTCAGGAATCCCATGGGCGACGACTACCCTTGCGGCGTGTCGAAGAGTCCCGTTCGAGCCGCTTTGCCCCTGGAGGGCTCAACCGACCGGAACCGGGCATAGCGACGCCCCGGATGGCTCATCGACGGAGGGTAGGATCGCCGCGTACCGCCTGCCCGTTGCTCTGCGTAGCGCGTCGAAACAGCAGGCCGGTCGACCGTCCCCGATGAAAGGCCCGCACAGCTGATGGCCCCCCGTCTCTCTGTCGTTGTCCCTATCTACAACGTCGAGCGGTACCTGGAGGAGTGCCTGGAGTCGATCGCCGACCAGACCATGAGTGACCTTGAGTGCATCATGGTCGACGACGGTTCCAAGGACGGCAGTGCGGCTCTCGCGGAGGCGTTCGCGGCCAAGGACTCCCGCTTCCGACTGGTCCGCAAGAAGAACGCGGGCCTCGGTGCGGCCCGCAACACCGGCCTGCTGCACCTGACCGAGGGCACCGAGTTCATCGCCTTCGTGGACAGTGACGACACCCTGCCGCCGAGCGCGTACGAGCTGATGATCACCACGCTCGACAAGACCGGCTCGGACTTCGCCACCGGCAACGTGCTGCGCTTCCGGGCGGTGGGCCACTACCAGTCGGGCGGGCACCGCAAGCCGTTCAAGGAAACCCGGCTGCAGACCCACATCACCGAGATCCCGGCGCTGGTCACCGACCGTACGGCGTGGAACAAGGTCTACCGGCGCTCCTTCTGGGACGCGGCCGGGATCATCTACCCCGAGGGCATCCTGTACGAGGACGCGCCGGTCAGCGTGCCGCACCACTACATGGCGCGCAGCGTGGACGTGCTCTCCGAGCCGATCTACCACTGGCGCGAGCGCGAGGTCGGCGAGATGTCGATCACCCAGATGCGCACCAACCCGCGCGGGCTGATCGACCGGGTCACCTCGATGGAGCTGGTCCGGACCTGGCTGCTGAAGCAGACCGACCCGAAGTACAAGGAGTACCTGCGCTCCTACGACGAGAACAACCTCGTCGAGGAGATCCCGATGTTCTTCTGGGACACCCTGGAGGGCGACCAGGAGTTCCGCGCCGCCTACCAGAGCTGCGTCAGCCGGCTGCTGCGGGCGATCGGCCCCGAGCCGGTCCGCAAGCTGCGCGCGCCGCTGCGGCTGAAGTACCACCTGACGCTGCAGAACCGGATGGACGAGTTCATCGAGCAGCTGCGCTTCGAGCAGGACAGCAACGGCGCCGCCCCGGCCCGCGGCCTGCTGCGCCCGTACGCCGACTACCCGTTCCTGCGCGGCGGGCGCAAGAGCGTGCCGGCCGAGGTGCTGCGGCTGGACAACGCGCTGGTGATGCGCAGCCGGGTGTACGCGTCGGCCTGGCAGGACGGCAAGTTCCAGCTCACCGGGCACGCCTTCCCCGAGCACCTGGGCGCCGAGAACAAGCACGACATGGTCAAGGTGCTCGTGCTGCGCGAGGCCAAGGGCCGCCGCGTGCTCGCGATCCCCACCAAGGCGCAGTACCGCCCCGAGGCCACCGCCAGCTCCCCGCACGACCTCTACAGCTGCGACTGGGCCGGCTTCCACGCGGCCGTCGACCCGGCCAGGCTCAAGCGGCGCGGGCAGTGGCAGGACGGCACCTGGCGGGTGCTGATCGCCGGTGTAGGCAAGGCCGGCCTCTACAAGGGCCGGATCTCCGGCGGCTGGCACGACTCCGCGCAGAGCTTCCCCTCGCACTGGGTGGACGACAACGTCCGGGTGATCCCGACCCTCAAGGACACCTTCCTGCACCTGCGGGTGGAGACCCTGCGGGCCAAGGTCACCGAGCTGCGCGGTGCGGACGGCGAGGTGCAGGTCACCGGGACGGTGCGGGCGGTCTCCGACCTGGCCGGCGTGCGGCTGCGGCTGAACCACGCCGAGTCCGACACCGTGCTGACCTTCCCGGTCGAGTTCGGCATCCCGGCCGGCCGGGCGGTGCCGTTCAGCGCGACGGCCCCGGTCGCCGAGCTGGTCGCGGTGCGCGAGTCCTGGGCCGCGCTCGACCCGGCCGCCGCCGAGCGCCCCTCCGACCACTGGGACGCCTCGCTGCTGCTGGCCGACGGCTCGGTGGTGCCGATCGTGGTGGACGACCGGCAGCCGCCGACCCACTTCGACATGGCGCTGTCGCCCGAGGCCCCGCTGGGCACCGCGCGCTCGATCACCTCCAAGCCGGACACCGACGGCTACCTGCAGTTCGCCGACCAGGTGCTCCAGCCCGTGGTGGACGAGCTGGAGGCGGGTCTGAAGGACTCGTTCGTGCTGAAGGGCCGCTACCCGCTGCCCGGCGAGCACCGCTACGAGCTGGTGCTGCGGCACGTCTTCCGCGAGGAGGACCACGTCTACCCGATGGTGATCAGCGACGGGCGGTTCGAGGTCGAGCTGCCGACCGTGCCGACCGGTTCGTTCGCCGGCTCGGTGCCGCTGCACAAGGGCACCTGGGAGCTCTTCTTCCGGCCCGAGAACGGCTCCGCCGAGATCGCCTGGCCCGCGGTCATACTCGCCCCCGAGTGCCACCCGGCACTGCCCCTGGAGGTGGACTCGCGCGGCAAGCTGATCACCCTTCAGCGTCGCTACTACGACACCCTCGCCCTGGAGTCGCACACCGACCTGCTGCCCGAGGAGCGCAGCGGCTACCGCCAGCGCCAGCAGCGGCTGTTCGCGTACCCGGCCGCCCAGCGGCGCCCGCTGCGCGACACGGTGCTCTACAACGAGGCGCTCGGCGCCCACTACGCGGGCTCGCCGCGGGCCGTGCACAAGGAGCTGGTGCGCCGCGGTCTGCCGCTGGAGCACCTCTGGACGGTGGACGACCTCCAGGCCGACCTGCCGCAGAGTGCCGAGCCGGTGCGCCAGTGGAGCCCGGAGTGGTACGAGGCGATGGCCACCTCGAAGTACATCGTGACCAGCACGCACCTGCCGAACTTCGTCACCCGCCGGCCCGGGCAGATCATTCTGCAGACCTGGCACGGGACGCCGCTGAAGCGAATCGGGCACGATTTCGAAAAGATCTGGTTCATCGACAGCGAGTACCTCAACCAGCTGGACCGCGAGGTTCCGGTGTGGGATCTCCTGGTATCGCCGAACACGTTCTCGACGCCCGTTCTGCGACGCGCATTCCGCTATTCGGGTGAAATCGTCGAGTCCGGATATCCGCGGAACGACGTGCTCTTCTCCCCCGATCGGGACAAGAAGGCCGCACAGGTGCGCGAGCGGCTCGGTCTGCCGGAGGGCAAGCAGGTGGTGCTCTACGCGCCGACCTTCCGCGAGGACCGCAAGCGCCCGCAGGACGGCTACCAGCTGGACCTGCGGATCGACCTGGACGCCGCCCGGCAGGCGCTGGGCGAGGACCAGGTGCTGCTGGTCCGGGCCCACTCGATCGTGCACGGGCAGGTGCCGGGCGCCGGCAACGGCTACGTCTGGGACGTCTCCACCTACCCCGACATGGCCGAACTCCTGCTCGTGGCCGACGTGCTGGTCACCGACTACTCCTCGGCGATGTTCGACTTCGCCAACACCGGTCGGCCGATCCTGTTCTTCACCTACGACCTGGAGCACTACCGCGACAACCTGCGGGGCTTCACGTTCGACTTCGAGGAGCAGGCCCCGGGCCCGCTGCTGGAGACCTCCGAGGAGCTGGTCGCCGCCCTGGGCTCGGTCGAGAGCAGCACCGCGGAGTTCGCCGGGAAGTACGAGAGCTTCCGCGCCACGTACTGCGACCTGGACGACGGCCAGGCCGCCGCCCGGGTGGTCGACGCACTGCTCAACACCGAACGCTGATCCGCTTTTCCGAACTGCTCTGCGATTCCGTGCCATTGCACGGGATCGCAGAGCAGTTTTCATTTGTGCGGCGCCACTTCGGCGACACTTCGGCGACACTTCAGGGCAATTGACGGGGTTAAGCACGGCGGTATGAGATAGCCGTGGATTGCCGCCATGAAGGGCCTCCCCCTGATGCCTGTCGCCGCCCAGATCGACTTCGCCGCCGCCGGCACCCGCACGGTCTCCCCCGCCGCGAGGGCCCTCCCGGATGCCACCAGGATGGGGATCCGGGAAGCCCGCTGGCAGGACGGCAAGCTCGTCCTCACCGGCTTCGCGCACCGCCAGGACCGCGGCTGCGCCCGGCGCGGCAGCGCGCTGACCGTGCTCACCCTGACCCGCGCCGACGGTCGGCGACCGGTCCGCGTGTTCACCCGGCCGCTGCGGCTGCCCGAGGCCACCGAGGAGAGCGGTCAGCAGCTCCTCAACCACGACTGGTCCGGCTTCACCGCCGTCATCGACCCGCGCCGGCTGCGCGACGGCGAGCACTGGCAGGACGGCGTATGGACCGTCACGGCCACGCTCTGGAGCGGCCTGCGGCGCCGCATCGGGACGCTGGCCCCGCACTGGTGCGGCTCCGGCGAGTACCCGCCGCTCGGTTGGCCGGCCCCCGACGTGCTGGCCGAGCCCTTCTTCACCGACGGCGAGCTGCACCTGCGGCTGACCACCGTACGGGCGCGGATCACCACGGCCCGCGCCGTCGGGGACCAGCTGGAACTCACCGGCCACGCCCACCCCGACGTCGCGCTCGACCTCCTGCGGCTGCACCACCGGCAGACCCCCACCGAACTCGCCTGCCCCGTCCGGCCGTGCGGCGACGGCTCGTTCTCGACCCGGGTCCCGCTCACCGAGCTCGCGGCCGCCCGCCTGGAGGGGCACCAGGGCATCGGGTACTGGGACGCCGAGCTGACGACGGCCGACGGACGGCCGGTGCGCCCGGTGGTCGACGGGCAGCAGCTCGCCGGCCAGTACCCGCTGCCGGGCGGTGAACGGGTGCTGCGGCTCAAGCGGTTGGCCGACGGCCGGATGCAGTTCTGCGACCAGCGGCCGATCCCGATCGTGGACCGGGTGACCACCGGCCCGGACGGCTTCGAGCTCGCCGGCAGCCGTGGCCGGCGCTCGCCCGAACCGCTGGAACTCGTGCTGCGGCACTCCGACGGCAGCGCCGAGTTCCACCGCCCGGTGCACAGCGGCGCGGACGGCCGCTTCCGGCTGTCCGTCCCCAGCACCGTCGCCACCTCCTACGGCGGTCGGCTCCCGCTGCGGCGCGGGGTCTGGGACCTGCTGCTGCGCCCGGTGGACCGCCCCGGCGAGGAGCAGCACCTCACGCTCGCCCCCGAGGCCCTGGACGACCTGCCCGCGACCGCCAGGGCCGGCGGCAAGAGCGTCACCCTGCAACGCCGTTGGCACGAGACCCTGATCCTGGACTCGCACCCGGTGCTGTCCCCCGCCGAACGCAGCGGCTGGGCGCAGGCCCGGCTGCGCACCGAGGACTACCGGGAGGCCCGCCGCCGCCCGCTGCGCCAGTGCGTGCTGTACGACGTCTTCGGCGGCCGCGGCTACGCCGACTCGCCGCGCGCCGTCCACGAGGAACTGGTGCGCCGCGGCGCGCCGTTGGAGCACCTCTGGGTGGTCGACGACGCACAGGCCGAACTGCCGCCCGGGCTGCGCACCGTGCGCGCGTACAGCCCCGAGTGGTACGAGGCGCTGGGCACCAGCCGCTACCTGGTGGGCAACACGCACTTCCCGGACTTCCTGCACCGGCGTGCGGGCCAGACCGTGGTGCAGACCTGGCACGGCGGCCCGCTCAAGCGGATCGCCTACGACGTCGAGAACGCCTGGCTGGCCGACAGCGGGTACCTCGACCAGCTGGACCGCGAGGCGCCGAACTGGAGCGTGCTGCTCTCCCCCAGCCCGTTCGCCACCCCGATCATGCGCCGGGCCTTCCGGTTCGCCGGGGAGGTGCTGGAGTCCGGCTACCCGCGTGACGACTCACTGGTGACCGGCGACCCGGCCGAGGCCGCCCGGATCCGCGCGCGCCTGGGCATCCCGGCCGGCAAGCGGGTGGTGCTCTACGCCCCGACCTGGCGCGACGACCACCGGGGCGGCACCGGCTACCGGCTCGACCTGCGGATCGACCTGTACGCCGCCCGCCGCGCGCTCGGCGCCGACCACGTACTGCTGGTCCGCCCGCACGCCCACGTCCAGGACCCGCTGCCGGGCGCCGGCGACGGCTTCCTCTACAACGTCGGCGACTACCCGGACGTCCGCGACCTGCTGCTGATCGCCGACGTGCTGGTGACCGACTACTCCTCGATCCTGTTCGACTTCGCCATCACCGGCCGCCCGATGCTCTTCTTCACCTACGACCTGGAGCACTACCGGGACGACCTGCGCGGCTTCTACCTGGACTTCGAGGAGCACGCCCCGGGTCCACTGCTGGAGACCTCCGACCAGCTGATCGCCGCCCTGCGCGACCTGCCCGCCGCCACCGAGGGCTACGCGCAGCGCTACCGGGCCTTTCGCCGGACGTTCTGCGGCCAGGACGACGGGCAGGCCTCGGCCCGGGTGGTGGACTGGATGCTCGCGCAGTGACGTCAGTTCGTCGGGCGCCAGACCACGTAGCCGTGCGCGTGGTCGTCCACCACGACGGACCAGCCGGCCGGCGCGTGCGGCCAGCTGGCCTGCGGCGAGGGGTTGTGCCAGTCCACCGGCAGCACCGCCACGGTGGCGCCGGCCGGCGGGAGCTGCCCGCCGTACAGGTTCTCGGTCCACACCCGTCCGAGGTTGACCTCGTACATCTGGCCGGCCTGGATCGGCCAGCCGAGGTTCTGGTCCATCACCAGCTTGTCGTCCGGCCGCACCTGGCCGGTCCGGGTCATCCGGACGGCGTCGGACTCGTGCGCGGCGACGTACGGCCGGACCACGTGCTGGGTGATCACCAGGCTGGAGACCAGGGCCAGGGCGGACAGCGCCACCGCGAGCAGCGGCAGCGCCCGGCGGGCCAGCACGGTCAGCAGCACCACCGCGACGAGGATCGCCAGCCCGACCGCGGTCGAGCGGAACACCCGCAGCGAGGTCCAGTGCCCGGCCAGGAAGGAGACGTCGGGCAGGCCCCAGAGCTCGAAGCCGCCCGTGCGCAGCTTGCGGCCGGCCAGCTCGGTGACCACGCCAGCGCAGAGCGCCACCAGCAGCACCACCGCGCCCGCGCGCAGCAGCAGCGCCCTGACGCCCAGCAGGCACAGACCCGCGGCGCCGACCAGGAACATCGGCGCGACCAGCGGCGCGGCGTAGCGGGCGTAGACGTAGTCGTCGATCCGGCCGTCGTCCGGCAGGGTCACCGCGGAGGCGACGATGATCCCGAAGAGCACCGCCAGCAGCGCTCCGGCGCTGACCCGCGCGGCGCGCGGCAGGGCCGGTCGGAACAGCGCCAGCACGCAGCTGACGATGCCCAGGCCGCCCAGGCCGAAGCTGGACAGCACGAAGTACCAGGTCTGGCCGAAGCTGCGGGCCACCGTGCGGCCCAGCAGGTGCGGGTTGGTGAGCGAGTCGAAGAAGAGGCTGTTCACGTCGCCCGCGGTGCTGCCGGGGAACTTGGCCGCGAGGTAGGCGTTGACCAGCTGCACCCCCGCCGCCGCGACGGCCAGCGCCGCGAGTGCCGCCAGCGTCGCCCGGCGCGGCGCCCACTTCAGGGCCAGCACGCCGAGCAGCAGCAGCGCGGTGATCACGATGACCACGCTGCCGCGGTCGTGCAGGGAGTAGGCGTAGCCCGTCAGCAGGCCCAGCAGCACTCCGCTCAGTGTCCGGCGGCGCAGCGTGCCCTCGGCCAGCAGGCCGTGCAGCGCCAGCAGCCAGCCGAGCAGCACCACGGCGAGGACGCTGTCGGTCATCGCGAACTGGCCGTAGAAGAGCACCGGCGAGAGCAGTCCGGCCGCGGTCGCGAAGCCGTAGGCCGGCAGCGCCGGGACCCGCAGTCGGCGGAGCAGCAGGAAGCCCAGCGGCAGCACCAGCGCGGTGACCAGGGCGTTGGTCAGCAGGACCAGGTGGTAGCCGGTGCCGGCGCTGTCGGTGACGGCCAGCGCCGGGGCGGCCAGCAGCGGATAGCCCGCGGGCAGCAGGTGGCCGACCGGGATCTCGGTGACCGGTCCGCCGCCCAGCGCGCGGGCGAGCACCAGGTAGGAGGGCTCGTCCGGGATGACCGCCGGGAAGCTCTGCGGGCGGGCCAGCAGCAGGCGGACCGCGAGCTGCGCCAGGTAGCCGAGCGCCAGCAGCGCCGGCCAGACCCACCGCCTGCCGTCCAGCGCGGCCGAGAGCCGGTGCCAGCCGGTGTCCGGCAGGGGCGATTCGACGGTCTCACCGACGTGGCCGCCTCCGTCCGGCTGTGGCACGTGGTCAAGAGAGCTCATCGAAGGTCGCACACCCGGGAACTTCCGTTAGACGTATAGCACGGCTGTGCGACCGTATCACCCACCCCACCGAGAGGGCCCGTCGGGCCAGCCACGGAGAGCGCGCCATGCCGAAGCTCGTCCCCGCCCGTCCGTGGCGGCTGCCGCTGGCGGTCATGGCCGGCACGCAGGCGGTCTGGCTGTGCTGGTGGGCCGCCTTCCACCCGGGCCTGATCAGCTTCGACTCGGTGATGTACACCTGGCAGGTCAGCACCGGGCACTGGGCCTCGGACCACTCCGTCCTCTACGACTGCCTGGTCTGGCTGGCCCTGCACCTGCCCGGGCGGTTCGCGCTGCTCACGCTGCTGCAGACCACCGCGATGTCGGCCGTCCTCGGCTACGCCTGCGTCGCGCTGCGCGGGCTGGGGGTGCGCGCCCGCTGGAGTGCGGGGGCGGCGCTCGCGGTGGCCGCGCTGCCGCCGACCGGGACCTTCGTGGTCTTCGTCTGGAAGGACGTGCCGTTCACCATCAGCGCGGTGCTGGTGTTCGCGGCCGGGGCGCGGCTGCTGGCGCACCGCGGGGCCGGCGGCCGCCGGTTCGACCTGATGGTGCTGGGGGTGGGCCTGTTCGGCGTCGGCCTGTTCCGCAACGCGAACGAAGGGATGGTCCTGATCGCCGGGGTCGCCCTGCTGGTCGTCCTGCCCGGCCTGCGCAGAGCGCTCGCCGTGCTGACGGCGGCGGCCGTGCTGGTGCCGCTGGCCGGCCAGCTCTGGCTGTACCCCGCCGTCGGCATCAGGCAGCCGCCCGCGAACGCCGTCTTCGCGCTCAACTACTCGGACATCGCGGTGGCCTACCAGAAGGCGCCGGGCCTCTTCAGCGCGGCCGACCAGCGGCTGCTGACCGAGGTGGCACCGCTCAGCACCTGGCAGGCGGGTGCGAACTGCCACTCCGGCGACGCGCTGACCAACAGCTCGGCGCCGTTCGACCGGGCCGCCGCCGACCGGGTGAACGGGCAGCTGCTGGCGCTGTGGACGGCGCTGCTCGAAGCCAGGCCCGACCTGGTGATCGGTGCCCGGATCTGCCGGGGGCACATCGGCTGGGCGCCGTTCTCCGACCCCACCCGGTCCGGCGCCAGCACGATCGTCTCGCCGCTGGACCGCTCGCCCGACCTGTGGGGCTGGACCGCCCCGGTCGCCGCCGCCGACCTCGGCGCCGGGCACCTGGCGCCGAACGGGAAGATGGTCGGCAGCCCGCACCTGCCCGCGCTGGCCAGCCGTCCGCTCTCCAGCACGCTGCACGAGGCCGGGATCTGGCTGCACACCGCGAGCAGGGTCAGCCGGCTGGACTGGCTGCTCTGGCGCGGCGCGACCTGGTGCTACCTCGCCTACGCGGCGCTGGCCCTGTACGCGGCCGGACGGCGGCGCGGCGGCGTGCTCGCGCTCGGCGGGATCCTGCTGGGGCTGCAACTGACGCTGATCGCGGCCAATCCGGCGGAGCTGTTCCGCTACAACGTGGTGCCGCTCTTCGTCGGCCCGCTCTGCCTGGGCCTGCTCGCCGCCGGCCGCGCCCCGATCAGGTTCCTCAAGCTCCTCAGGCTCCGAAGGAGAACGTCTCCCACGGGCGCCAGATCTCGTCCGCGCAGAACCGGGAGAGGCTGAAGCCGGGCACCGCGAAGGACGCCCGGAAACTGCGGACGTCCGCGAACGCGGTGTCCAGCACCGCCTCGCTCAGCCCGTGCGCCACCGTCACGTGCGGGTGGTACGGGAAGGCCAGCTCGCGGGCCAGCGGCCCGGAGCGGATCGCCGCCTCCAGCTCCCGGCACTCCTGGGCGCCCTCCTCGACCCGGACGAACACCACCGGGGAGACCGGGCGGAAGCTGCCGCCGCCCTGCAACAGCACCCGGAAGGACCGGTAGCCGCGGGCCACCGCCGCCAGGTGCGCGCGCACCTCGGGCAGCCGGGCGGCCGGGACCTCGGTCGGCGGCAGCAGCGTGACGTGCGTGGGTATCGCCCGCGCGAGCGGATCGCCGTACGCCGCCCGGGCGTCCTGGATCGCCGAGCCGAAGGGCTCGGGAACGGAGACGGACACGCCGATGGTGACGGCCTCGGCGAGGCCGCCACCATCGGCGGTGCTGGGGGCGGGGGGCATCAGCGCTCGGCGGCCGGGAGGCCGGCCGGCGCCAGGAACCCCATTCGGTCGTAGACCGTGGCCAGCGTCTGGGAGGCCACCGCGCGGGCCTTCTCGGCGCCCACCGCGAGCACCCGGTCCAACTCGGCCGGGTCGTCCAGGTACTCCTGGGTGCGTGCCTGGAACGGCGCGACCCACTCGCTGAAGACCTCGGCCAGCTCGGTCTTCAGGGCGCCGTACATCTTGCCCTCGAAGTGCGCCACCAGCTGGTCGACGCTCTGCCCGCTGAGCGCCGAGTGGATTCGCAGCAGGTTGGAGACGCCCGCCTTCTTCTCCTCGTCGTAGCTCACCACGGTGTCGGTGTCGGTCACCGCGCTCTTGATCTTCTTGGCGCTGACCTTCGCCTCGTCCAGCAGGTTGACCAGGCCCTTGGCCGAGGAGGCCGACTTGCTCATCTTGGCCGTCGGGTCCTGGAGGTCCAGGATCTTCGCGGTCTCCTTGAGGATGTACGGCTTGGGCAGCGTGAAGGTGGGCTCGTAGCGGCTGTTGAAGCGCTCGGCCAGGTCGCGGGTGAGCTCCAGGTGCTGGCGCTGGTCCTCACCGACCGGCACGGCGTCGGCCTGGTAGAGCAGGATGTCGGCGATCTGCAGGATCGGGTAGGTGAAGAGGCCGACCGAGGTGTGGTCGCTGCCCTGCTTGGCGGACTTGTCCTTGAACTGCGTCATCCGGGCGGCCTCGCCGAAGCCGGTGAGGCAGTTCATCACCCAGGCGAGCTGCGCGTGCTCGGGCACGTGGGACTGGATGAAGAGGGTGCTGCGCTCCGGGTCCAGGCCCGCGCCGAGCAGCTGCGCGACGGAGATCCTGGTGTTCTCGCGGAGCGTGCGGGGATCCTGCTGCACGGTGATCGCGTGCAGGTCGACCACCATGTAGAAGGCGTCGCTGGACTCCTGGAGGTCCACCCACTGGCGTACCGCGCCGAGGTAGTTGCCCAGGTGGAACGAGCCGGAGGTGGGCTGGATGCCGGAGAGCACCCGGGGGCGGTCCTTCACCGGACCGTTGACCGCTGCGTTGACCATACCCACCATTCTTCCAGCTCCGGAGAGCGGTCAGGACACCTCTTCGTTTGGAGGTTCTGCCAGTCGTACGGCGCTGACCCGGACCCGGTCGATCCGCCGCCCGTCCAGCGCCGCGACGGTCAGCACCACGCCCTCGGCGGTCACCACCATGTCCCCCACCGACGGCAGCTCGCCGAGCTCGGCGACCACGTAGCCGGCCACCGTCTCGTACGGGCCCTCGGGCAGTGCGACGCCGGCCTCCTCGGCGAAGTCGGGCAGGTTGAGCAGGCCGTCGACCTCCATCCCGCCGCCGGCCAACTGCCGGGTGGTGGTGGTCTCCTGGGCGTCGTACTCGTCCCGGATCTCGCCGATCACCTCCTCCACCAGGTCCTCCAGGCTGACGATGCCCGCAGTGCCGCCGTACTCGTCGACGATCATCGCCAGGTGGTGGCCCTCGCGGCGCATCTCGCTCATCGCCTCCAGCACCCGCTTGGTGGCGGGCAGCAGCTTCACCGGGCGGGTGATGTCGCGGACCCGGACGGCCTGCTGGCCGAGCGCCCGGTAGAGGTCGCGGACGTGCACGAAGCCGACCACCGCGTCGTAGCTGCCCTCGATCACGGGGTAGCGCGAGTGCGGCGAGGAGCTGGTCTCCTCGCGGACCTCGGTGAGCAGCTGGTCGGCGTCCAGGAAGGTGACCTCGGTGCGCGGCACCATCACCTCGATCACCTGGCGCTCGCCGGCCGCGAAGACGTCGGCGATCAGCGCCCGTTCGTCGCTGCCCAGCTCGGTGTTGGCGGCCACCAGGCCGCGCAGCTCCTCGGAGCTCATGCTGCCGCGGCCCGCCTTGGGGTCGCCGCCGAGGAGGCGGACCATCAGGTTGGTGGAGTGGCCGAGCAGCCAGATGACCGGGCGCAGCGCCACCGACATCACGTCGACCACCGGCGCCGCGAGCAGCGCGATCGACTCGGTGCGCTGGAGGCCGATCCGCTTGGGGGTCAGCTCGCCGAGGACGAGCGAGATGTACGAGATCAGCAGGGTGAGGCCGACCAGCGCGACGGCGTCCGCCACGCCGCTGGAGAGGCCCATCCGAACGAAGACCGGGGCGAGCTTGCCGGCCAGCGTGTCCGCGCCGAAGGCGGCCGACAGGAAGCCCATGCAGGTCACCCCGACCTGCACGGCGGCCAGGAACCGGTTGGGGTCGGCCGCCAGGTGGGCGGCGCGCGAGGCCCGCTTGGTGCCCCGCTCGGCGAGCGCGCGGATCTGGCCCTCACGCAGCGAGATCAGCGAGATCTCGGCGATGTTGAACAGCCCACCGAGGACGATGAAGACGAGGACGAGCGCGGCGTCTTCGAGGGTTTCGTTCACGGTCGGAGAGTTTAGAGGCTGTATCCAACGGCCACGGCCGACCACCTCCCGTCGGAGGTGGCCGGCCGCTGTCGCTGTCAGATCAGGCCGAGCGCCTGCACCGCGTCGCGCTCCTCGACCAGCTCGGCGACCGAGGCGTCGATCCGGGCGCGCGAGAAGTCGGAGATCTCCAGGCCCTGGACGATCTCGTACTTGCCGTCCTTGGTGGTGACCGGGAAGGACGAGATGATGCCCGGCTCCACGCCGTACGAGCCGTCCGAGACGATGCCCATCGAGGTCCAGTCGCCGGCCGGGGTGCCGTTGACCCAGGTGTGCACGTGGTCGATGGCGGCGTTCGCGGCCGAGGCGGCCGAGGACAGGCCACGGGCGTCGATGATCGCCGCGCCGCGCTTGGCGACGGTCGGGATGAAGTCCTTCTCGACCCAGGCCAGGTCGCTGCCGGTCGCCTCGAAGGCGCTCTTGCCGGCGATCTGGGCGTGGAAGAGGTCCGGGTACTGGCTGGCGGAGTGGTTGCCCCAGATGATCGCCTTGGTGATGTCGGCGACGGCGGCACCGGACTTCTTGGCGAGCTGCGCGATGGCGCGGTTGTGGTCCAGGCGGGTCATCGCGGTGAACCGCTCGGCCGGCACGTCGGGGGCGTTGCGCTGGGCGATCAGGGCGTTGGTGTTGGCCGGGTTGCCGACCACCAGGACCTTGATGTCGTCCGCGGCGTTGTCGTTGATGGCCTTGCCCTGCGGGCCGAAGATGCCGCCGTTGGCGCTCAGCAGGTCCGCGCGCTCCATGCCCGCGGTGCGCGGACGGGCGCCGACCAGCAGCGCGACGTTGGCGCCGGAGAAGGCGGTGGCGGCGTTGTCCGTGATGGTGATGTCACGCAGCAGCGGGAAGGCGCAGTCGTCGAGCTCCATGGCGACGCCCTCGGCGGCCTTGAGGCCCTGCGGGATCTCCAGCAGGCGGAGGTTCACCGGCACGTCCGCGCCGAGCAGGTGGCCGGAGGCGATGCGGAACAGCAGCGCATAGCCGATCTGGCCGGCCGCTCCGGTGACGGTGACGTTGACGGGGGTGCGAGTCATTTTTCCTACTCCTGCGATCGCCAGGTGCCACGCTCCACAGCAGCGACACAGGGCTGGCCGACGCACTGGAGCCGAGGAGGATCTCTCGACATCGAGAGACCCCGCGTCAGGCTATCGCAAGGAAGCCGGACTTACCGCGCGCCTCGGTGGCTGGTACGTCACAGACCCGGAGCCCGCCCCCGGCAGGGACGGGCTCCGGGACTGCTCAGAGGGGCCTGCTCAGTGGCGCCGGCCGATGAGCTTGCCGAGGTTCTCCAGGACGTCGGCCTGCAACCACGGGTCCGGCTGGGCGATCAGGGCGAGCAGGATGATCACCGTCCCCAGGAACAGCAGGACCAGCACGTCGGTGAAGCGGCTGCGCACCGCGAGCAGGCCGACTTCCGGCACCAGCGCGCGCAGCGCCGCGCCGAGCACCAGCCCGGCCCCTATCGTCAGCAGGCCGTACCGGAAGCCGCTGTAGATCGTGATGACCAGGCCGAGCCCGACCACGGCGAGCACCAGCGTTATCGGCCACTGCCGTATCGGCAGCGTGTGCCCGCGGTCCATGGCCGCGCCGGAGCCCTCCGGCGGCAGCGTGCCCGTGGTCCTGTCCGGCCGGCGGCGCGACCGGCCCACTCGTACCGCGTTCATGGGGCGTCCCTCGAACTAGCGAGCGGCCTGGCGCTCGGCCGCCTCGACGATGTTGTTGAGCAGCATGGCGCGGGTCATCGGGCCGACACCACCCGGGTTGGGCGACAGCCAGCCGGCCACCTCGGCCACCGCCGGGTGCACGTCGCCGACCAGGCCGTTCTCGGTCCGGCTGACGCCGACGTCCAGCACGGCCGCGCCCGGGCGGACGTCCTCGGCCTTGACCAGGTACGGCACACCGGCCGCGGCGACGATGATGTCGGCCCGGCGCAGGTGCTCGGAGAGGTTGCGGGTGCCGGTGTGGCAGAGCGTCACGGTGGCGTTCTCGCTCTTGCGGGTGAGCAGCAGACCGATCGAGCGGCCGACCGTCACGCCGCGGCCGACCACCACCACGTCGGCGCCGTTGAGCTCCACGTCGTGCCGGCGCAGCAGCTCGACGATGCCGAACGGGGTGCAGGGCAGCGGGCCCTCGATGCCGAGCGCGAGCCGCCCCAGCGAGGTGGGGTGCAGGCCGTCGGCGTCCTTGTCGGGGTCCATCAGCTCCAGGACCGGGTTGGCGTCCAGGCCCTTGGGTAGCGGCAGCTGGACGATGTAGCCGGTGCAGGACGGGTCCTCGTTGAGCTCGCGGACCACGGCCTCGACGTCCGCCTGGCTTGCGGTGGCGGGCAGTTCGCGCTGGATCGAGGCGATCCCGACCTGCGCGCAGTCGCGGTGCTTGCCGCGCACGTAGGAGTGGCTGCCCGGGTCGTCGCCGACCAGGACGGTACCGAGGCCGGGGACGATGCCCCGCTCCCTGAGGGCCGCCACGCGGACGGCGAGTTCGGACTTGATCGCGGCTGCGGTGGCCTTGCCATCGAGAATCTGGGCAGTCATGGTCCTATCCTCCCGGATCGGCGGCACTGCTCCCGCACGCACCCGCCAGCCTTAACGGAACGTGTGGATCCAGTTGCGTTTGCGCCACAGTTGCGCCCGACGCATGCTCAGCGGCTGGACAGCCCGCCGCGCGACGCCCGACGATAGGCCCCGAGCACATGTCCGACCCCGGGGGAAGAGCACCATGAGCAATCCGTACCAACAGCCGCAGGGGCCCTACGATCCGTACGGCCAGCAGACCGGCTACGGACAGCAGGCCCCCTACGGCTACCCGCAGCAGCAGCCCGCCCCGACGTACGGTCAGCAGCCGTACCCCCCGCAGCAGGCCCCCTACGGCTATCCGCAGCAGCACCAGCCCTACCCCGCCGCCGTGCAGCCGCCCAACAACCTGGCCGTCGCCTCGGTGGTGCTCGGCTTCGTCAGCGTCCTGGGCATGTGCGTCCCGTTCGCCGTCGTGCTCGGACCGGTCAGCCTGGGCCTGGGCATCGGCGCGCTGGGCCGGGCCAGGAAGACCGGCGTCGGCCGCAGCCTGGCGATCGGCGGCGTGGTGATCGGCTCGGTCGCCACGCTGATCCTGATCGCCATGGTGGTCTTCTACGCCAACGCCTTCAGCCAGATCCCGTGATCACCCCGGTCCGCGCCGCGCCGGCCACGGCCACGCCGGCCGGCCGGCTGGCCCGTACGGCGCTGCGCTGCGGCCTGGCGGCGGGCGCCGCACTGGCGGTCGCCGCACTGCACGACGCGCACGACCCCGGGGTACTCTGCCCGCTGCGCCGGCTCACCGGGATCCCGTGTCCCGCCTGCGGCAGCACCACCGTCTTCATCGAGGCCGGCCACGGCCACTGGCTCGCCGCCCTGACCGCCAACCCGGTCACCGTGGTGGGCGTGATCGCCCTGCTGACCGCACCGCTCGGCGGCGGCGCCTGGTGGTGGCGGCAGGCACCGCGCACCCGCAACGCGCTGATCGCCGGAGCCGCCGTCACCGCCTGGCTGTGGCAGCTGAACCGCCTGGGTGTCTGACCGTCAGCGCGCTCCGCTAATCTCACCCGCTGTCCCCACCGTCCCGAAGTCCGTACGTCACACCGCCCGGAGGCACCTGTGTCCTACCCGCCCGACCCCAACAACCCCTACGGCCAGCCGCAGCAGGCCCCGTACGGCGTCCCGCCGCAGCAGAACCCGTACGGCCAGCCGCAGCAGCCGCAGCCGGGCTACGGCTACCCGCAGCAGCCGCCCGCCGGCTACGGCGTGCCGCCGCAGGCCCCGTACGGCGGCTACGCCCCGGCCCCGCCGGTGCTGGCCAGCTGGGGTGCGCGCGTCGGCGGCTCGATCATCGACAGCCTGGTCATCTTCATCCCGCTGACCATCAGCTACGCCATCGGCTTCTCGATGCTGTTCAGCGCCGTCAAGAGCTGCTCCGTCGACCCGGACACCGGCCTCACGGTCTGCGCCAACTCCTCCTCCAGCTCCGCCGGAGCCGGCCTCGCGATCATCGGCGTCGGCGCCCTGCTGACCTTCATCCTCGGCATCTGGCAGCTGATCCGTGAGGGCAAGACCGGCCAGACCATCGGCAAGAAGGCCGTCGGCATCCGCCTGGTCCGCGAGATCGACGGCCAGCCGCTGGGCTTCGGCATGTGCTTCGTCCGCCGCCTGGCGCACGTCGTCGACTCCGCGCTCTGCGGCATCGGCTACCTCTGGCCGCTCTGGGACGACAAGGGCCAGACCCTGGCCGACAAGATCGTCAGCAGCCTGGTGATCCGCGCCTAGTAGTCCCCCGCACCCCGGCACGCCTGACGGCTCGGCTCCCACGACGGGAGCCGAGCCGTTCGTCACCCGCTGGAAGAGAGCCCTACGGCCCTGCCGTACGTCCGGCACCCGACACCCCAGGCGTCGCATCCAGGCCGACACTGCTGTGTACCGCGGTGGAACACGCGGTGATGGCCTCGTCGAGTCTCGACGTCTGCGCAGCGTCGTCGCCGAGCGTCTCCCGCTGCTTGAGCCGGCGCAGGGCGGGAAGCAGCTCCGGCGCGGCCAACTCGAACGCGGCCTCGATGACGTTGTCGGCGGGGTCGCTGCCTTCCAGCGCCGCGCCCAGCGCCGCCAGCATGCGCCGATCACCGCGCCGGGCCAGGCCGCGCAACGCCTCCGCGGCCGCGTCCGGGTCGGGATCGCCCACCCGCTCCAGCAGGGCGCGACGGATCTGCTCGCCGTCACCCGTCGATTCCAGCCCCAGACCGAAAGTCGCCCAGTCACGGACATAGTCCGACCGATCGCCGCTGAGCCGAATCAAGGCGGCGACGGCTTCCGGGCAGGCGGGATCTCCCGCGACCGACGGCAGCGTGAACGCCACCGCCTGGCGCACATCCTCGTCGTCGTGCCCCTCCTGCCCCAACACGGCGGCAAGGCCTCGACGGTCGGCGAGATGAGCCAGCGCGACCACCCCTGCCTGGATCACGTCGGACCGCCGGTCGGCGCAGGCCTCGATGGCGATCGGCAGGGTCTCCTCCAGGAACGGGCGCTCGGCACCCTCACCGAGCTGACCCAGAACGTTCAGGCCGATGATCCGCTCGCGCATGTCCCCGGCCCGGGCCACCACGCCCGCGGCCTCGAACGCCGACCGATCCGCACGGCGCTGGAACTCACCTACGACATCCCAATATTCATGCTCGTCCGGGTCCAGGAGCGCCGCAGCGCGCAGAACTTCAAGATCGTTCTCGTTACCGGCCACGCCCGCCAGGATAGTCAGACACCCCAAGCACCGCTCGGAATATCACGCCAACCGTCTGACATCGCAAGGAGGATCGTCCGCCGGCCGGGCAATACGTCCGCGCGGCCATCAAGGTGAGCGACCACCACAAGGAGCTGCTGCCGTGACGTCCCCCTTCGCAGATCCCGCTTTCGCCCCCGGCCTGCTCTTCGACGCCCAGGAGGCCGGGATCACCCGATTCGTCGTCGCCGCGGTCATTGCGGACGGGGGCCGCGTGCTGCTCCTCCGCCGGCCCGCCGACGACTTCATGCCGGGCCTGTGGGAGCTGCCCTCCGGGAAGGTCGAGCCCGGCGAGGAGTTCGAGAACGCGCTGCTGCGGGAGACCGAGGAAGAGACCGGCCTGACGATCGACCAGGTCACCGCCTACCTCGGGCAGTTCGACTACACCTCCAAGAGCGGCGCCCTCACCCGCCAACTCACCTTCGAGGTCACCGTCGAGAAGGCCGAGCCGATCACCCTCACCGAGCACGACGACCACACCTGGGCCGACCGCAGCGAACTACCCGGCGTCAGCGACGCCGTCCGGAAGCTGTTGACTCGCTGACCGGTCGGCCACCGACGATGCACCCTGCGCAACGGCCGCCCCCTGATGCTGCGACGCACCGCGACGGACTCGTGGGGCGGCCACTGGGAACCCCCGGGCGGAGGCCCCAGCCATCCAGGCCGGGGCCCTCCTTCGGCGTACGGGCTGTGACGCAGGTCAGCCCTACTCGTCGGCGCGGCGCACGTGCTCGCGCAGCAGATGGAGGAGGTTGGTGACGGTCGAGACCGGGCCGCCGCCGAAGACGACCAGCAGGTCTCCGTCGATCGCCCGGCCGCCGGTCTCCGCACTGGGGAAGACGACACCGAGCGGCTTGCCGAGGGCATGCAGTTGGTCGAGCAGGCCGCGCACCTGATCCACGCTCAGAGCGCGAGTCTCGGCATCGCCGGGCCGGTTGGGCTTCCAGGCGTCGCTCACGCGGCCGCCCCCTTGCTCAGGTGCGCCCACACGGCCTTGCCGTACGTCCGGCGCTCGACGCCCCAGGCGTCGGCCAGCCCGGTGACCATCAGCAGCCCCCGCTCGAACTCGGCTTCGCTGCTGATGAGTTGGGGAACGGGAACGCGGGGGGATTCGTCGGCGACGATGACTCGCAGAGCGCGGGCCGTGAGGAGGACGAGGACCACGGTCGGGGTGCCCTCGCCGTGGCGGTAGGCGTTGGCGAGCAGTTCGTAGAGGACGGTCTCGGCGTCACGCCGGTCGTCGCGCTGCCATCCGGCAGCGGTCAGGGTGTTGCCGAGGAGTTCGCGGTGAAGGTCCCAACTGGGGATCTGCCCAGGGGGCTTGAGGACGCACATGGGTGCTCCGCAGGATAGGGGGGTGCTCGCGTCGGGGCCGGCACCGTGAGCGTGAAGCAAGGCCCGGGCGTGGGCGTGCAGGTGCTCTTCGGTTGTCGGGGACGATTACTGACGGTCCGTCGGCTAAGCGATGTGCTACCGAGAGTAGGGCTACAGTGCCAACGTTGCAACCTACTTGGCACAGTCGCCTAGACTGGTCGTCCGCTCGCAAGGTTGACGCCCATCAAGCAGGTAGCGCGCCTGGAGCAAGTCGCGCGAGACTGCGTGCGCAACGAAAGGAAGGGCGTGGGACTGCGGACCGAGATCAGTGAGCGACAGCGCCGCGTGGGCGCCGAGCTGCGCCGACTACGTGAGAACGCGGGACTGTCCGCCCCTGAAGCCGGGGCGCGAATCGGCATTCGCGGACCGGCAGTGAGTCATATAGAGGCCGGTCGTCTCGGTATCAACCTTGAACGGTTGACCGCCTGGCTCGACCTCTACGGCTGCAGCGACTCACTGTTCCGCGAGGCACTGACCACGATGAGTCGGCGCACCGGGAAGGGCTGGTGGACGGCCTACCACGGCGTCGTCACACCATCCGCGCTCGATCTGGCGGAGTCCGAGGATAACACCAGGAGCCTCGCCAGTTACGAGACGCTGCTTATTCCCGGGCTACTGCAGATCGCGGACTACGCCCGCGTCATTCTGGCGAATAGCAGCAGCCGCGAACATTCCTTGCGCTTCCGGATCGACCGTCAAAGAATTCTTGAAGCCCACGATCCAACACCTCTTCATGCCGTCATCCACGAGAGCGCGCTACATCAACACTACGGTGGAAAGCAGGTCATGCGGGAGCAGCTACTCCATCTCCTGGAAGTAAGCGATCTTCCGCAAGTCACCCTTCAGATCCTGCCGTTCACCTGCCAGGAGTACGCCTCCACCGACACGCCCTTCATGGTGATGACAGCGGAGCACTCAGCCTTGGACACGGTCCTGATGGAGCATCCAGTCGGTTCGGTCTACTTGGCTGATCCGGCTGCCGTGTCCGTCTATCGCAGCCGGTTCAATCGCCTCACCGAGTTGGCACTTCCACCAGTGAACTCGAGTCCGTCCTCACGAGTCCACGCAGAACGGGACTCCTGGGGCCTGATTCAGCACATCCTGTACACCCTTTAGAGAAGGCACACATGACTACTCTCGACTGGCAGAAGTCGTCGTTCAGCAGCGATCAGGCCAACTGCCTGGAGATCTCCCGCGACGGCGACACCATCCTCGTACGCGAGAGCGACGACCCCGACCAGGTCGTCACCACCACCGTGGCCAACCTCGCGGTCTTCCTCAAGGGTGCCAAGGCCGGCGAGTTCGACCACTTCGCCGTCTAACTCCCGCATAGAAACGCCCTGAGGGCCGCCGGGTTTCGCCCGGCGGCCCTCAGGGGTGGTGCATCAGTGGAAGAAGTGCCGCGTCCCTGCGAGGACCCTGGTGACGCAGGTCTTCTTACTGCCGCGGCCGGTCTCGCGGTCGTGGCGGCGCGTGGTGACGTCCTTGGCCAGCAGCACCGCCGCGACACCCGCCAGGCTGGGTGGCTTGACCAGACACACGGTGGCGGACTGAACAACACGTCGAAACTCCGGCAGGGCAAGGTGACTTGGGAAGGCCACCCCGTTCAACCTGAGATTCGGTGCTTCCGCGACAGGCCGCCCTCAGCACCCTGAAGCACTGCGCGCCGCAGGCTCACATGATCATCAGGACGCTGCAACGCCCCTGCGCCAGCCGCGGCACCAACCTCCCCGAACAACACGGCTAGCGCGTTGGCGGACCAGGATTCGCGCCCGCGCCGCCCGTGCGCGGCGAATCCGTAGGCACGAGACCTCCGTTGCGCTAGCCTGGCACTCCAAGGGTTCAACTGGGCACGGAGGGTGACTATGAGCGTTTGGAGTCCCGACCCCCAGGCATCGTTCGTCCGTCGACTCGGTATCGCGCCGACGGATCCTGGCAGCGGTCGTGAACCGGGAGAGAGCGGCAGCACTGGCCAGACCGGCTGCCCGGACGTTTGGGAGCTGGACAACGGGGACGTCGTCGTCATCGGGCGCGACCTGACCGAGAACTACGCCGGGCTCTTGCCCAGTGGGGTCAGTGTCGGTGCGGACGAGCGGCTCGTGGTGATCCCCCGGGGGATGGCCAGGGCGGTACGGATGGACGTCCCGGATGCTTGAGGAACTGGCGGGCGCGCCGGGTGAACGGCTGATCGGCGACGCCTACTGGACGGACGTCGATGAACGCTTCTGGCGGACCGGTGAGCCGGGGTTCTGGAAGCTGGAGCGCCTCCAGGTATTCCAGGAGCCCACGAACGACAGCTGGGTCGCATTCTCCAGGGGAGACTGGCCGGGGGCCCTGGCCCTGATGGAGAGCAGCCGCGAGGTACTCGCCCAGGAGTACGCCAAGCAGCGGGCCAACGGGTTCGACACCTGGCGGATCCGGGTGGTGGAGCAGCCGCTCACCGATTACATGCGCTGGTCGCTGCGCGTGCTGCTCATGCGGGACGAACTCGGCGACCACATCCGGGTGATCGACGCCGGGCGGGTCCGCCCGTACGAAGTGGGCGGCGTACTGCCCGAGTTGATCACGCTCGGCGATGACGTGATGTACCGCCTGCTCTACGACGAGAACGGGCTCCAGGAGGGTGGCGTCCGCTATACCGGGCGCGATCTGGTCGTTCGCTGCCGGGAGTTCGTGCAAGGGCTCTACGGCAAGGGCGAGAGCATCGGGGAGTACCTCGCCCGCGAGGGGATCCTGTCAGCGCAAGAGCAGCACTGATGGCGCGCTCGTCCGACGAGCCCCCTCACCTCGAGTCCCATTCCGACCTGTCCGGCTCCGCGCACGACGTGGTGCAGGCCGGGAACGTGCACGGCGGAGTCCACTTCCACCAGGGGACGGACCCGGGTCGTCCCGCTCCCCCTCGTCAACTACCCGGAGACGTGGGGAGCTTCGTCAATCGCCACAATGAGATCCAGGCGCTCGACGCGGTCCTAGGGTCGGAGCGGGGCGGCGATTCGGGGGCCAACGGGGTCTACGTCATCACCGGGACCGCAGGCGTGGGCAAGACCTCGCTGGCCCTGCATTGGGCGCACGGGGTGCGCGACCGGTTCCCCGGCGGCCAGCTCTACGTGAACCTGCGCGGCTACGACCCGGGCGAACCGGTCACCGCGGAGCAGGCCCTCGACCACTTCCTGCGGGCCCTGGGCGTCACCCCGTCCTCGATTCCGGCACGCCTGGAGGACCGCTCCGCACTGTTCCGGTCGCTCCTGGCCGATCAGCGCGCGCTCGTGATCCTGGACAACGCGGCGACGGTCAGCCAGGTCCGGCCGCTGCTGCCTGGGAACCCGGACTGCCTGGTGCTGGTGACCAGCCGGCACCGCTTCTCTGGCCTGGTCGCCAGGGACGGCGCGCACCGGCTCACACTGGACGTGTTCTCCGAGCGGGACGCGGTGCGGCTGCTGCACACCGTCACGGCGGAGTACCGTGCCCTGCCCGACACCGACACCGACCTGTCCGAGCTGGCCCGCCTGTGCGCCCGGCTGCCGCTCGCCCTGCGGATCGCCGCCGAACGCGCGTCGAGCAGACCACTGATGCCCCTGAACGACCTGATCGCCGACCTGCGGGACGAGTCGGCGCTGTGGGATGCGCTGACGGCCGAGGAGGACGACGAGTCCGACGCCGTGCGGACCGTTTTCGCCTGGTCCTACCGAGCCCTGTCGGAGCCAGCCGCGCGGCTGTTCCGACTGTTGGGTCTGCACCCCGGCCCCGAGTTCGGCGCCTCCGCTGCGGCCTCGCTCGCCGGCACTACTGTCCCGGTGGCCCGCCAGTTGCTCGACGTCCTCACGGGCGCGCACGTCCTCGAACAGGCCGCGTACGGGCGGTTCCAGTTCCACGACCTCTTGCGAATCTACGCCGCTCAGCAGGCGGCGCAGCACGAGGGCGAGGAGGCCAGGGACAGCGCCCTGGCGAGGATACTGAGCCACTACCTCTTCGCCCTGGCCCGCGCGATCTCGCGCATGGCCCTGCTGGAGCGGCCCGTCCCGCTGCCCGAGCCGTATCCCGATGTGGTCGTGGAGGAGTTCACGGACCGCGCTGCGGCGTTGCAGTGGTTCGAGCTGGAACGGGCCAACGTGGTGTCCGCCGTCCGCACAGCCGCGGCCAGCGGCCAACACGAGGTGGCGTGGCGGATCGCCGCCCTGCTGCGCGACGTCTACATGCACCGCAACCCGTTCCAGGAATGGATCGCCGTATCCGAAACCGGTCTCGCTTCAGCCACCGCCATCGGCGACCGGCAGGGGCAGGCGGAGATGCGCGACAGCCTGGGCAAGGCGTACTTGCAGTCGCAGCGGCTGGACGAGGCCGAGCTGCACCACCGCGAGGCGCTGCGGCTGCGCAGGGAGACCGGCGACCGCTACGGCGAGGGCATCGCCGTCAACGCCCTCGGCCTGGTCGATTGGCGGCGCCGTCGGCTTGCGACCGCCGAGGCGCGGTTCCAGGAAGGACGGGAGATCTTCCGCGGCCTCGCGGATCTGCGCTGGGAGGCCCTGCTCCTGTCCAACCTGGGAATGACCCGGTTCGACGGGCTGCAGCTTGATGCCGCGGCGGCGGACCTCACCGAGGCGGTCCGGCTCTGCCAGGAGGCGGGCGACCGGGCCAACGAGGGGAACGCCCTGTTCTACTTGTCGATGACGCAACGGGAGCGGGGCGAGCCAGAGGCCGCCCTGTCCACCATCCGGCAAGCCCTCGACATCGCTCGGACGGACCGACTCACGGCCGCGGGAGCCTTCTGGCTCCTGGAACTCGCGCGGATCCAACGCGCCCTTGGGGAGCCGGGCGAGGCCCTGGTGTCCTGTCAGGAATCAGCCGTGACCCAGCGGCAGATCGGCGACCGCAACCGCGAGGCCGCGGCGCACGACTGCGCGGGCGAGGCCTACCGTGACCTCGGCCGCTTCACCGAGGCGGCCGGATTCCACCGCATGGCCGTCGTCACCTACCGCGACACCCGGGATCAGTGGGCCCTCGCCAATGCCCTGGTCAACCTGGCGCCGGCACTGTCCGGTGCCGGTGACGGAGAGGGGGCCGCGGGCTGCGCCGCGGAGGCCGCGGCGGTCCTGAGCGGCTTCGATGACGCGCGCGCGACGGCCCAGCGCGAGCGGATCGCGGGGCTGTTCCCGTGAACAAGCGCCTCGCGGCCAGCCTCGGAGCCGACCCCATCGCTCTTCTGATGGAACGTCACGACCGCAGAGTGGCCCAGATCGACCCCCGGATAGCCCCCGCGCCCCCGCTGGCGGAGGACCAAGAACTCGCCGTCTCCAGCAGGAACGGGTCAGTCGCGGCTGGCCGGATCGAAGAGTACCGATTCGGCAAGGACACGTTCGAGGCCCTCTGGGGTGCGCTGCGCCGCCACGTGTTGCAGGTACGCGTCTTCGGACCGGACCCCGCAGCGGCCTTCGACGAGGTACTGGCCGGACTGCTCAGCCAGCTCGGCGCTGGGCCGGATGCCCAGCTAGACACCGACCGGTCCACGGTGCTCACTTGGCCCAGCCTGGACACAGCCTGCGCCGCTCCGCTCGTCCGGCACGGCTTCGCCCCGCTGACCTCCCTGGTCCTCAAGCGGCTGGCGCAGCGGACGGATCCGCCGGGCGGAACGACTGTACGTCCCGCCCGGCCGGACGACCTGGAGCGGCTTGTCGGGCAGGCGGAGCGGCTGCACCTGTTCGAGACCCAACTAGGGGTGCTGCCTCGGCGGGCGGCCCTCCGGACCCTGCTGGCGGATGAGCTGGCCGGTGCCCTGGCGGGCGAGCCCTCCTTCGTGCTGACCGCGCTGATCGACGGCGTACCGGCCGGATTCCTGCACGGGACGTTCCCGCACGGCGCGTGGATCGAACAGCAGGTCACCACGGAGCCCACGGGGTACCTGTCCCGGCTGTTCGTCGAACCGGAGGCGAGGCGGAAGTCGGTGGGGCAGGCGCTGGTCGCCGCCGCACATGCGAAGCTCCGGGCACGTGGCGCGCAGGCCGTGCTGCTCCACCACAGCCTGCACAACCCGCTCGCCGCACCCCTGTGGGCGCGGGTGGGCTACCGGCCCGTGCTGACCACCTGGACGAGGAACTACGGCTAGCAGCAGGGGCAGGCATACGGGACGGGGTGGGTGTGGTGGAAGCGGAACTGGTGGGGCTGGCCTCATCGGGGGCGACGACCCTGGTAGGGCTGATGGTGTCGGATGCCTGGACTGCAGTGCGGGGCCGGATGGCCCGGTTCTTGAGCCGCAGTGCCGAGGGCGACGATGAGAATGAGACGGTACTCGGTGAACTTGAGAGCTCCCGAGCCGAGTTGACCACGGCCCGGGCGGACGGGGATAACGGGCTGGCGCGTGACGTGGAGGCGCAGTGGCGGATCCGGCTGCGGCGCCTGCTGGCCGCGGACCCAGGTGCGGCGGCCGAACTGCGCGCATTGCTAGATGAGTTGGCTCCACCCCGAGACGAGGGCCGGTACGAGGTGGTGCACAACGAGGTCTCGGGTGGGCGCCAGAACGTCGTGGTCCAGGGGCGCGACTTCTCACGGTTGACCTTCGGCGGCCGGGGCGGACCGCCGGCGGAGCCGGGCCCGGGCGGGCGGTGAGCGGGCCGGGGCCGGCGGCGTGCCCGATCCGGTGGCGCGGGGCAAACGGAGGCGGGAGGCCGGACAGGGCCGGCGAGTTCGACCACTTCGTCGCGTAAAACACCTGACGGGCCGTGGGCGATGCCCACGGCCCGTCAGTCGTCCAACCGCCCAGCAGGCCTACCCCACTGCTAGACGAAGTTCTTCTGCACCAGCATCGTCGGGATGTCCGAGTACGCGTCCGGGAAGTCCATCGGCACGATGCCGAAACGCGCCCGCTGGCTCGTCCGCGCACTCAGGTACGCGCGGACCCCGGGCATCAGGTGCTCGGCGTTGGTGTAGGGGATGCCCAAGTGACCCGCGAAGCTGGTGAAGTTGACGTACATCTGCTGTGCGCCCGGGTTGAGGAACGCCTGGTCGAACTGCGCGACGATGGCCTTGGCCTTCGCTGCCAGGCCGACGCGATCGTCCGGGTTTCCGTACTGATAATTGTCCTGGGTGCGGAACCAGGTGTCGCTGCCCCAGGTGATCTGCTGCCACTCGTTGCTGTCGTCGAAGTCGTTGAGCAGCACGATCCGGCCGCGTGCGGCGCTGAGCGTCGGCCAGGTGGAGGCGGAGTTGGGGTTGAGCCAGAACAGGCTGCGGAATCCCAGCTCATTGAAGTAGTAGTTGACGCGGCGCTTGAACTCCTCCCGGGCGAGGGCCTGGCCACCGGCCGACTCGTTGCGCAGACGCATGATCAGCGTCTCCCCGGGGTGCTGCGACAGAAAAGCACGACACTGGTTGAGGACGTCTTCGAGTCGGAGGTTCTGGTAGTACTTGTCGTGGTAGATACCCAGCTGGCTCGCCGTTCCCTGAAGCCCGTTGCAGCGAATGTCGAGGAAGCGGATACCCAGGCCGAAGAGCTGGTCGGTGATTCCCAGCCCCTGCGTCTTAGCGAAGGCCGCTCCGCTGCCGTTACCGTCGCAGCACGAATCGTGGGTGCCGGGAATGGTGAGATTGTTCAGCGTGATACTGCCGGACAGCGCCGACATCCAGCTCGTCATGGACGGGACTGCGGGATTCGCCTGCGCGGAGGGCGAGTTGAGGAGGCTCGCGACAGCGGCAGCTCCGCCCACTCCGACACCCCACTTGAGCAGATCACGACGGGAAGCACTCATGGCGTTGTTCCTCAACTCTTGAGACAGAGAATCCTTGCAGAACATCCGGTCTTGACGGAATCCGCAGCGTAGTCCGCACGATCTCTGCAAAGTAAGAGGAAGCGACCACATGTGCGGAATTCATGCCCTAACAGGCATGTCTCGCCTCCGGGTGCAACCGCGACACCCGTGGGTCGGACGACACGGGTGCGCGGCCTCGGCATCACGGTCTCTTGCCACAACTGGTTTGCGATGCAAAGCTGACGGCATGACAGATGCATCGGTGCCGTCGTCGGCCACCCCCCACGAAGTCCTGGCCCGGCTCGGCGACTTGACCCGCCGAGTCCGCTCGGCCCAACGCGGGACCTGGTTCCCGCTCCTGCTGCTCGGCGCGCTCACGCTGGGCGGCATCCTGGTCAGCCGCTTAACCTTCAACGTCGAGACCCTCCCCTGCCCGGCGAGCGGCCCCGCGACAGGCAGCGACTGCACCCTGATCAAGCAGGGCTCGCCGATCTACTGGCCGGTCGGGCTTGCCCTCGCCTACGCCGCGACGGCGTACTTCTACATCCGCCGCTCCCGCAACCGCGGAGTGGGCACCCCGGTCCGGCCGTACGTTCTCACCGGGATCGCCCTGGTCGGCCTGGCGACGGCCACCGCGTTCTGGATCCTCCACCAGGGGCCGGGTCAGCCCGGCAGCCGGGTCGACTTCTGGGGCCTGCACCTCGACCCTGGCTCCGGGGTGACGATGTTCCTCGAACGACTCGCCGGGAACGCCATGGCCGTCGGGCTCCCGCTGCTGGTGCTGGCCTGGGTGGAACGGAACCGCGCGCTGCTGCTGCTCACCGTGGTGTACCTGGCCGTCGAGCTGGTGCCGTTGACCACCGGGTGGGCCGGGATCGCCGTGACCTCACCCTGGTCCGAGCTGCCCTGCTTCGGTGTCCCCGGCATGCTGCTCCTGCTCGGCGCCCTCGGTTTCGGCCTGGCCGAGCTGTCCGGAAGGCGCGCTGATTCCTCATGAGCAAGCAGAGCGAGCAGAGCAAGCAGACCGAACAGACTCCCCCGGCCGACCAGCACCCCGTCAACGGCCTCGACGACGTGGTCCACCAGCGCGTCCGTCTCGGCATCCTCACCGTCGCCCACCAGGGGCGCAGGGTCGAGTTCGGCTTCCTGCGCACGGCCCTCGGCCTCACCGCCGGAAACCTCAGCCAGCACCTGGCCGTCCTGGAGAAGGCCGAACTGGTCCGCATCGAGAAGGGCTACGAGGGCAAACGCGCCCGCACCTGGCTCTCCCTCACCCCCGCCGGCGGCCGCGCCCTGCAGGACGAGGTCACCCAGCTCAAGCGGCTCATCCGGCAGATCGAACAAGGCAGTTCGGACTCGGAGTCCTAGCCCGAGCAGCGACCGCTCAGTCGAGGCAGAACTCGTTGCCCTCGACGTCCTGCATCACCAGGCACGACTCGTTCTCGTCATCGGCAAGCAGCAGCTGCACCCGCGCCGCGCCGAGCGCGATCAGCCGTGCGCACTCGGCCTCCAGCACGGCCAGCCGCTCCTCGCCCACGAGTCCGGTGCCGACCCGCACGTCGAGGTGCAGCCGGTTCTTCACGACCTTGCCTTCGGGAACGCGCTGGAAGAACAGTCGCGGGGCCCCATCCACGGGGTTGATCCAGGCGTACGCCGGGCCCTCGTGCTCGGGCGGCAGTGAGCGATCGTAATCGGCCCAGGTGGCGAAGCCCTCCGGCACCGGCGGTACTTCGTACCCCAGCACCTCGCGCCAGAAGCGGGCGACGCGCTCAGGTTCCGCGCAGTCGAAGGTGATCTGAACCTGCTTGATCGACGGCATCGAGCCATCGTAGAACCTCAACTGCCGGGGCGGGAAGGGAATTCGATCAGCTGTGAGAGCAGGACAGGCACAGGTCTCCGGGACCTGTGCCTGTCCTTTCGTCTCAGTGGAAGAAGTGCCGCGTCCCGGTGAAGTACATCGTCACCCCGGCAGCCGCCGCAGCCGCGACGACCTCCTCGTCACGGATCGAACCGCCCGGCTGGACAACGGCCTTGACGCCGCCGTCGATCAGGATCTGCAGGCCGTCCGCGAACGGGAAGAACGCGTCCGAGGCCGCGAACGACCCCACCGCGCGCTCGCCGGCCCGCTCGACCGCGAGCTTCGCCGAGTCGACGCGGTTGACCTGGCCCATGCCGACGCCGACCGAGGCGCCGTCCTTGGCGAGCAGGATCGCGTTGGACTTGACGGCACGGCAGGCGCGCCAGGCGAAGGACAGGTCGGCGAGGTCGGTCTCCGACAGGGCCTCGCCGGTGGCCAGCGTCCAGTTGGCCGGGTCGTCGCCCTCAGCGTCGATCCGGTCGACTTCCTGGAACAGCAGGCCGCCGCTGATCCGGCGCGCCTCGCGCCGCTCGCAGGGCGCCTCGGGGGCGCGCAGCACGCGGAGGTTCTTCTTGCGGGCCAGCACCTCGACGGCGCCGTCCTCGAACGCGGGGGCGACGACGACCTCGGTGAAGATCGGCGCGATCTGCTCGGCCAGCGCGACCGTCACCGGGCGGTTGACGGCGATCACGCCGCCGTAGGCCGAGACCGGGTCGCACTCGTGCGCCTTGCGGTGCGCCTCGACGACGTCGTCAGCGGTCGCGATGCCGCACGGGTTGGCGTGCTTGATGATCGCCACAGCCGGGCCGTCGTGGTCGTAGGCGGCACGGCGGGCGGCGTCGGTGTCGACGTAGTTGTTGTACGACATCTCCTTGCCGTGCAGCTGCTCGGCGCCGGCCAGGCCGCCGGTGCCGTCCACGTACAGCGCCGCGCTCTGGTGCGGGTTCTCGCCGTAGCGCAGGACGTTCGAGCGCTCCCAGGTGGCGCCGAGGAACGCCGGGAAGGCCTCCTCGCTCTCGGTGTAGCCCGAGGTCTCGAACCACTGCGCCACCGCGACGTCGTACGCGGCGGTGTGCGCGAAGGCCGTGCCGGCCAGCCGCTTGCGGGTCAGCAGGTCGAAGCCGCCGGACTTCACGGCCGCCAGGACGTCGGCGTAGCGGGCCGGGTCGACCACGACGGCGACCGAGGGGTGGTTCTTGGCGGCAGCGCGCACCATCGACGGGCCGCCGATGTCGATCTGCTCCACGCACTCGTCCGGGGTGGCGCCGGAGGCGACGGTGGCCTTGAACGGGTAGAGGTTCACCACGACCAGGTCGAACGGCTCGATGCCCAGCTCGGCCAGCTGCGCGCGGTGCGACTCCAGGCGCAGGTCGGCGAGCACACCGGCGTGCACGCGGGGGTGCAGCGTCTTCACGCGCCCGTCCAGGCACTCCGGGAACCCGGTGAGCTCGGAGACCTCGGTCACCGGGACGCCGGCGGCGGCGATCCGGGCGGCGGTGGAGCCGGTGGAGACCAGCTCGACCCCGGCGGCGTGCAGGCCCTGGGCCAGCTCCTCCAGGCCGGTCTTGTCGTACACGCTGACCAGCGCGCGCCGGATCGGGCGGACGTTCTCGGAGACGGGAGGAGTGGTGCTGGGGGCGGCGCTCATGCCGGAATCCATACCTTTCGGTCTTCAATACGGTGGCCTTCGCGGGCGAGGCGGCCCACGACGTCGACGAGCAGGGTGCGCTCGACAGCCTTGATGCGTTCGTGCAGTGCGTCGCCGCCATCGGCGTGGTCGGCGTCGGTGACCTCCACGACGCCCTGCGCGATGATCGGCCCGGTGTCCACGCCGGAGTCGACCAGGTGGACGGTGCAGCCGGTGACCTTCACCCCGTACGCGAGGGCGTCGGTGACGCCGTGGGCGCCGGGGAAGGCGGGCAGCAGGGCGGGGTGGGTGTTGACGATCCGTCCGGTGTACGCGGCCATGAAACCGGCGCCGAGGATCTTCATGAAGCCGGCGGTGACCACCAGGTCGGGCTGGTACGCCTGGACGGAGGCGGTCAGCGCGGCGTCCCAGTCGGCGCGGCCGGGGTAGTCCTTGACCCGGTGGACGAAGCTCGGGATGCCGGCGCGCTCGGCGCGCTCCAGGCCGGCGATGCCGCCGCGGTCGGCCCCGACCGCGACGATCTCGGCGCCGTAGGCGGGGTCCGCGGCGGCGTCGATCAGCGCCTGGAGGTTGGTGCCGGATCCGGAGACCAGGACCACCAGCCGGGCCGGGCGATCGGAAGGAGGCGGGAAGGCGAGCGTGGAAGCGGCGGCCACTGCGCGAGTCTCCGTATGTCGGGGTGCCTGCCCGCTGGTACGTCCACCGGCGGTGGGGCCACTACGGACAGACGGCAGGTCGAGCGGTCGGACGGGTACGCCGGGACACCCCGCTGCGCTGCGGGCCCCGGGGAACCTGGGGGAGCTGCTGACCGTCACCACGATAACGGCTGGTTGAACAGCTCCCGCACCTGGGATTCCGCTCCACGCGCGTAGATCCCGGGAGATGAGAGCGGGATCTCCTCCCGGGCGCATCCCGGGCGCGTCCAGGGCCACGGGACGCGGTTTCGCATCGAACGGCAGGCCGCCCGCTGCCGAGCTGCGGCCTGCGAGATCATGGGTGGCAGTGCCCCGCGCGCGGAGTACCGTCCCGCCGGTGGCGGGGTCGGGCCGACCCCGCCGCAGCTCCACCCCGGCCCTGCCGACGCCCGACAACGATGAGGACCCCGACGACCATGAGCAGCGGCAAGAACAGCGACGAGCGCAACCCCTTCGCGCCGCCGCCGGAGGATGCCCCGGACCAGCCGTGGCGGCCGCGCATTCCGCAGAGGCCGGCGGCCGGGGGCCGTCCCGGCGCCGAGGGTGAGCAGGGCGGTCAGGAAAGTGGCGAGCAGGGACAGCCGGGACGGCCCCCGGTGCCGCCGCCGCACCCGTGGAGCCCGAACTGGCAGGGCGGCGGCGGCCCGGGCTGGCCGGAGCGCCCGCAGGCCCCGCAGCAGCCGCGCTTCGACCCCAACGACCCGGTGCACCGCCGCTCGCGGTACGCGCTGGCGAGCGGCATGGCCAGCATGTTCTGCGGGCTGGCCGGCATCCAGTACGTCGCGCTGCTGCTCGGCGTGCTGGCGCTGTACTGGGGTGTCAGCGCACTCCGCGCGGCCGGCAAGGACGCAGCCCCGGCGACCGCCCCGGACGCCACCACCACCAGCACCGCCAGCACCGGGGACGCCGGCGCCCCCGTCGCCTGGCCGTACGGCCAGCGCACCCGTCCGCAGGCACCGGCCGCGCTCGGCGGCCTGCTCACCGGTGGTGTCGCGGTCGCGCTGGTGATGGGCTCGTTCGCGCTCAACGTCGCCTACAAGCCCTACTTCACCTGCCTGAACGACGCGTTGACCACCACCGCCGAGCAGAGCTGCTCGACCCTGGCACCGCAGTGGCTGGTCTCGTACACCAACCCGCCGAACTGATCGCCGGTCAGTTCTCTTCGACACCATCGCCCTCACCCTCACCCTCACCGCCGTCGCCGCGCCGACGGCGGAGCAGGGCGGGGGCGTCGCGCGCCGCCCGCCACCAGCCGGCCGCCCGATCGCTCCAACGGTCGCGCCACGGCTCCCCCAACTGATCGCGCTCCGGGCGCAGCAGCCACCAGCGCACCCCGAGGGCACCCGGCACGGTCAGCACCGCGAACCACCCGGCCGCCAGCACCCCCGCCCACCAGGGCGTCGGTCCGAGCGCGGCCATCCGGCCCGCGCCGAGCTCGCCGCCCGCCAACCAGGCGGCGAGCGCGACCAGCAGGCCCGAGCCCAGCGCGGCCCCGAGGGCCGCCAGCGCGGTCGCGCCGAGTTCCCACGGGTCCGACACCGGCACCTCGTCCGCACCCGGAGCGCGACCCGCGGCGCACCCGGCGGCGGCGCGGCCGAGCAGCCCGGCACAGGCCGCGCCGGCCAGCACCGGGACCACGAACACCGCGTACTGCCAACCCGCGCCCGCGTCCGGCACCAGCGCGAACAGCGGGAAGTCCGGCACCGCCCCGAGCACCACCCGCCCGGGCGCCACCGCCGTCCCCGTCCCCAGCAGGAAGCCCGCGCCCAGGGTGTACGAGGCGCACCAGACCACCGCGTTGGGCACCAGGAGCAGGCAGGTCAGCAGCAGGCCGGCCGCGCCGGAGACGCTGCCGCCGGTGAGCGCGCGGACCACCGGGTCGGTGCCGTCCGAGCCCAGCAGCACCGCGAGGGCGAAGAGCAGCGCACTGCCGGCGAGCAGCGCCAGCAGGCCGCCCGCCACGGACCTCCGGACGGCGGCGCCGAGTTCGGCACCGTCGGGCAGCGGTCCGGCCCACCGCTCGGACCAGGCCCGCAGCCGCGCCCCCTGGGCCGGCCACCAGCGCGGGACGGGGACGGCCCGGGCCCCGGCGGCGGCGGACAGGTACGTCAGCGCGGCCACCGCCAGCAGGTCGGGCAGCACCCGGGCGCGCAGGGCGGCGGCGGCCATCGAGCACTCCAGGGCGACCGGCAGCGCCACCGCGAGGTAGCCGGCGCAGACCGCGGCCGGCACGCCCCCGGTGCGAGCCCCCGTCCGCCGGACCACCCGCGCGCCCGCCCGGTACACCAGTACGACCATCAGCACGGTGGCGAGCAGCGGTGTCAGCGAGAGCGGCGCCTCGGCCGCACCCCGGGTCAGCGGCCCGCCGTGGGCCAGCAGCCAGACGCCGCCGACCAGTTTTCCCGCGTCACCCGCGGTGTCCTGCGGGTACGGCGAGAGGACCCAGAGGACGAGCACGGGAGCGGCAGTCGTCGCAAGCCCGACCAGCGCCGCGGTGAAGCCCGCGAGCGCCGGGCCGGAACTGAGCGAGCCGACGCCGCGCGGGATCGGACGGTCCATCAGGTGGTGCGTCATGGTCCCTCATGGTGCCAACGTCACCCGTCCTGCTCTGTGAGGAAGCATGCGGTCGCCGTGTCCCGGATTATCTGCTTATGTGTCACTTTCGAGAAGGTGCGCAGCCGGGCGCGGAAACCTCGCGGCTACTGCGACTGCTCTCCCCGCGCGAGGCGCAGGCGCTCGCACGACTGGTGGCCGGTGACGACACCCGTGCCATCGCCGAGGCCCTGGACGTCGCGCCGAGCACCGCGCGCACCCATCTGCACCGGGCGATGCGCAAGCTCGGGGTGCGGACCCGCGCCGAGGCCGCCGCGCTGCTGGCCCCGCCCGCGATCGAAGCCCTCCCGCCGACCCGGGAGGGCTTCGAGTCGCTCTACGCGCAGTGCCACGACGACCTGGTGCAGCAGACGTTCCTGCTCACCGCGGGCCGGCGCAGCGCGGCGCAGGCCGTCCGGGCGGCCTTCGGCTCCGCCTGGAACCGCTGGCCCGAGGTCTGCGCCGCGCCGGATCCGGAGTCCTGGGTGCGGGCCCGCGCGTTCGACGCCGCGCTCTCCCCCCGGCACCGCGTCGGCCCGCAACGCACCCGCGCCCGGCACCTGCCGCACCGGCGCATCCGGGTCGACGCGTCCGAGGAACAGCTGACGGAGCGTGACCGGGCGCTGCTCAGGGCGCTGCTGCGGCTCTCCCGCCCGCGCCGCCGCGACCTGGTGCTGCACGACGCGCTGGGCCTACCGCCCGCGGCGGTGGCCGCCGAGGTGCAGTCCACCACGGCGGGCGTCGAGGACCGGGTCCGGGCCGCCCGGGCCGAGCTGGCCCGCAGCGTCCCCGAGCTGGTCGGCGCCGATCCGCAGGTGGCCGGCTTCGGGCGGCGGCTCGGCGGGCTGCTGTACCGGGCGGCGGTGCGCGGCTGCCCGGCTCCCCCGCAGCCGGCCGCCGCCCTGGTGCGGACCACCGGACGGCTGCGCGCCGCGGCGCTGCCGGTGGCCTGCGGGCTGCTGGTGCTGGCCACCGCGGTCGCGGTGGGGGCCTCGCTGGACGGGAACGGGCCGTCGACGTTCTTCGCCCGCTCGCACCCGCTGCCGGTGTGCACCCGGGCCTGGAGCGGCAGCGCGGGTCCCGCCGCGTTCGGCGGAGCGGGCGGGCCCGGTGTGCGGAGCGCGTGGTGCGGGTCCGCGCCCGCCTCCACCGTGCTCGCCTCCCCCGCGCTCACGAGCCCGGCCGACAGCGGCGCGCCCAGCGCCGTTCCCAGCCCGCAGGCGCCGGCCACGGTGGCGGCCGACGCACCGCTGCCCCTGGTGGCGCCGACGGGCGCCGCCTTGGCCAGCTGCCTGCCGGTCCTCCCGCGCCCCTGCCACGCCACCACCGCCCGCAGCACACCGCCCGCACCCTGGCCGCCGTACCGTCCGGCGCACTGAACGCAGAAACGCCTCACCCCGGACCGGGAACCCGGTCCGGGGTGAGGCGTTTTCGAGCCTTACAGGCCGAGCGAGCCGATCAGCTCACGCGCCAGGCGGGCGGTCTCGGACGGCGTCTTGCCGACCTTGACGCCGGCGGCCTCAAGGGCCTCCTTCTTCGCGGACGCGGTGCCCGAGGAGCCCGAGACGATGGCGCCGGCGTGGCCCATGGTCTTGCCCTCGGGGGCGGTGAAGCCCGCGACGTAGCCGACGACCGGCTTGGTGACGTGCTCGGCGATGTAGGCCGCGGCACGCTCCTCGGCGTCGCCACCGATCTCACCGATCATCACGATGACCTTGGTCTCCGGGTCCGCCTCGAACGCCGCGAGGGCGTCGATGTGCGTGGTGCCGATGACCGGGTCGCCGCCGATGCCCACGGCCGAGGAGAAGCCGAGGTCGCGCAGCTCGTACATGAGCTGGTAGGTCAGCGTGCCGGACTTCGACACCAGACCGATCGGGCCGGTGGTGGTGATGTCCGCCGGGATGATGCCCGCGTTGGACTGTCCGGGGGAGATCAGGCCGGGGCAGTTCGGGCCGATGATCTGGGTCTTGTTGCCCTTGGCACCGGCGTACGCCCAGAAGGCGGCCGAGTCGTGGACCGGGACACCCTCGGTGATGACGACCGCGAGGCCGATCTCGGCGTCGATCGCCTCGACGACGGCGTCCTTGGTGAACTTCGGCGGAACGAAGATCACCGTGACGTCGGCGCCGGTCTTCTCGATGGCCTCGGCGACGGAGCCGAAGACCGGGACCTCGGTGCCGTCGACGTCGACCGTGGTGCCGGCCTTGCGCGGGTTCACGCCGCCGACGATCTGGGTGCCGGAGGCGAGCATGCGGCGGGTGTGCTTCATGCCCTCGGAGCCGGTCATGCCCTGGACGATGACCTTGCTGTCCTTGGTAAGGAAGATAGCCATGCTAGTTAGTCCCTCTTCCTTACTTGGCGTTCGCCAGCTCGGCGGCGCGCTCAGCGGCACCGTCCATGGTGTCCACCTGCTCAACGAGCGGGTGGTTGGCGTCGGTCAGGATCTTGCGACCCAGCTCGGCGTTGTTGCCGTCCAGGCGGACGACCAGCGGCTTGGTGACCTCGTCGCCCTTGGCCTTGAGCAGCTCCAGCGCCTGGACGATGCCGTTGGCGACCGCGTCGCACGCGGTGATGCCGCCGAAGACGTTGACGAAGACCGACTTGACGTCGGGGTCGCCCAGGATGATCTCCAGGCCGTTCGCCATCACCTCGGCGGACGCGCCGCCGCCGATGTCGAGGAAGTTGGCGGGCTTCACGTTGCCGTGCGCCTCACCGGCGTAGGCGACCACGTCGAGGGTGCTCATCACGAGACCCGCGCCGTTGCCGATGATGCCGACCTCGCCGTCGAGCTTGACGTAGTTCAGGCCCTTGGCCTTGGCGGCCGCCTCGAGGGGGTTGGCCGCGGCCTTGTCCTCGAGCGCCTCGTGCTCCGGCTGGCGGAACTCGGCGTTCTCGTCCAGCGAGACCTTGCCGTCGAGCGCGATGATCTTGCCGTCGCCGGACTTGATCAGCGGGTTGACCTCGACGAGGAGGGCGTCCTCGGCGATGAAGACCTTCCACAGGCTGACCAGGACGTCGGCCACCTGGTCGGCGACCTCGGCCGGGAACTTGGCCGCGGCGACGATCTCGCGGGCCTTCTCCGGGGTGCAGCCCTCGTTGGCGTCGACCGGGATCTTGGCGAGCGCGTCGGGGTTCTCCTCGGCGACGACCTCGATCTCCACGCCGCCCTCGACGCTGGCCATCGCCAGGAAGGTGCGGTTGGTGCGGTCCAGCAGGAACGAGACGTAGTACTCGTCCTTGATGTCCGCGGTGGCGGCCAGCATCACCTTGTGAACGGTGTGGCCCTTGATGTCCATGCCGAGGATGGCGGCGGACTTGGCGACGGCGTCCTCGGGGTCCGAGGCGAGCTTCACGCCACCGGCCTTGCCTCGCCCACCGACCTTCACCTGGGCCTTGACGACAGCACGCCCGCCGAAGCGGGTCGCGATCTCGCGGGCGGCCTCGGGGGTCTCGATGACCTCGCCGGCGAGCACGGGTACGCCGTGCTTTTCGAAGAGGTCCCTCGCCTGGTACTCGAACAGGTCCACGTGTGTTCGTCCTTGTTCGTGGTCGCGGATTGTGTCTCTACGAGCGTGCCACGGCAGGATCTTCGCTGCGGGTCGTCGGGGCGGTGCGGGTACGCAGAGTTTGTGGCCTTGCGGCCCACACAGCCACGGGCGCACACGTCAATCAACACGCGCGTCACGTCCGTCTGGCAGGTTATCCCCGACCGGCGGGCGTGATTCGCCGCGGGCCCGCTCCGCTTTGGTGAGAACCGTCACAACGGGCGTACGGCGGCGTGCCGCACGCCCCGTCGGGCGCTGGTGCTCAGGGGCGCTCGGGGACCGGCAGCGGACGCTTCTCGATCGCGGCGGCCATGATGTCCGGGAAGGCGTCCGGGGTGCAGGCGAAGGCCGGTGCACCGAGTGCCGCCAGGGCGGCCGCGTGCGCGTGGTCGTAGGCCGGGGCGCCCTCGTCGGAGAGCGCGAGCAGGGCGATGAACTGCACGCCCGCCGCCTTCATCGCGGCCACCCGCCGCAGCATCTCGTGGCGGATCCCGCCCTCGTAGAGATCACTGATCAGGACGACGACGGTTTCCGCCGGACGGGTGATCTTCGACTGGCAGTAGGCGAGCGCGCGGTTGATGTCGGTGCCGCCGCCGAGCTGGGTGGCGAAGAGGACGTCCACCGGATCGGCCAGTTGCTCCGTCAGATCGACCACCGAGGTGTCGAAGACGACCAGCCGGGTGTCCAGGCTGCGCATCGAGGCGAGCACCGCGCCGAAGACCGCCGAGTGGACGACCGAGGCGGCCATCGACCCGGACTGGTCGATGCAGAGGATGACGTCCTTCTTCACCGCACGCTGGGCGCGGGCGTAGCCGACCAGGTGCTCGGGGACGATCGTGCGCTCCTCGGGCAGGTAGTTCTTCAGGTTGGCCCGGATCGTCCGGTCCCAGTCGATGTCGCGGTGGCGCGGGCGGTTCACCCGGGCGCTGCGGTCCAGCGCGCCGCCCAGGGTGGCCCTGGTCCGGTCGGCGAGCCGGCGCTCCAGCTCGGCCACCACCTTGCCGACCACCATCCGCGCGGTCTGCCGGGTCGTCTCGGGCAGCGCGTGCTTGAGCGAGAGCAGCGTGCCGACCAGGTGGACATCCGGCTCCACCGCCTCCAGCATCTCCGGTTCGAGCAGCAGCCGGTCCAGGCCGAGCCGGGAGATCGCGTCCTGCTGCATCAGCTGGACGACCGAGGTCGGGAAGTACGTGCGGATGTCGCCCAGCCAGCGGGCCACCTGCGGGGCCGAGCCGCCCAGCCCGGCGCTGCGGGCGCTGCCGGGGGCCGCAGCGCGCCCGGGCTCCGGCGCACCGCGATAGAGGGCGGCCAGTGCGCGGTCCATGCCGGCGTCCTGACCGGTCAGCCGGCAGCCCGTGCCGTCGGCCTCGCCGCCCAGGACCAGCCGCCAGCGGCGCAGGCGCTCGGCGCTCTCCGGGGTGGTGTCGGCGGTCGGCGTGCTCATCGGTTGCTCCCTCGGTCGGGCTGGCGGGGGATCTGCGGGCGGGGTACGGCCTCGGGCAGGCGCAGGCCGAGCAGCAGGGCCACGGTCGGCAGCGCGGCATCGGCGCGGTCGGCGTCGAGTGACTCCTCGCCGGCCGGGCCCGTCGACTGCCCGGGGCCGGCGGCGCCGAGCGGACCGGCGGCGACCCGCGAGCCGACGGTCTGCCGGACGCCTGCCTCCAGCGCCGAGAAGGTCCGGCGCAGCAGCGGCAGGACGTCGGTGAAGGTCTCCGGCGACACGCCCGTCAGCCACTGGTCGAGCATCTCCAGCAGCTGCGGGTCGTGCAGCAGCAGGGCCCCGCCGCCGGAGAGGAAGCCCTCGATCCAGCCGGCCGCGTCGGCCGGGGCGCTGGCCGTCGAGAGCACCAGGCGCATCCGGCGGCCCGCCTCGGCCGAGTCGAGCCGGGCGTCGTCCAGCAGCAGCCGGACGGCCCGGCCGCGCAGCAGACCCGGCACGCCGGTGGCCGGCCCGGACGAGGGCTCACGGCGGGCGAGCGACTGGAGGGCGGCGGCCCAGCGGTCAGCGAGCGAGTCCGACGTTCCGGTGCCCTGTTCGAGCAGGCCCACCGCGGCGTGCACCGCGTCGAGGCGGGTGCGCATCGCGCTCGCGCCGTCCGCGTCCAGCCCGGTGCAGGCGGGTGGCAGGCCGACGCAGATCCGCTCGGCGAGCCCGCGCGCCACGCCGTCCAGCGCGCTGCTGTCGGTGCCCCGGACGTCCCCGTAGCGCAGCGCCCGGACCAGCGCCGGGAGCGCCTCGGCCAGGTGCCCCGCGTCGGTGTCCAGCGCCGCGCGGTCGGCCAGCGCGCGCATCACCGCGGGCAGCGCGTCCGGCAGCCGGGCCACCAGGCAGTGCTCCGCCAACCGGGTGAGGTCGGCCAGCTCGGCGGCCTTCGCGGCGAGTTCGGCCACCTTGCCGGTGGCGGCCTGCTCCACCGTGGTCCCCCACTGCGCGGCCTCCACCACCCGGACGGCGTACTCCGGGTCCCAGCGCAGCTGCCAGCTCTCCCGGAACGTGCCGGTCGACTGGACGGCGGAGCGGGTCTCGGTGCCCCAGCCGATGCCGAGCAGCAGCAGCCGGTGCAGCAGCAGCGAGCGGGACGCGTCCAGCTCCTTGCGCAGGTCCAGGACCAGCTCGCGGGTCTCCGTCTCCGGCTTGAGCCGCAGGCTGCGCTGAAGCCGCGTCAGGTCCCGCTGCAACGGCACGGTCGGGGTGGCGGACGGCACCTCGCCGAGCGCCTCGCCGACCACCAGCCGGTCGTGGACCAGCGCGAGCGCCACGTCGGAGCCGTCGCACAGGACGGAACGGACGGCGTCCAGCGTCTCGCTCAGCCCGGGGATCGGCCGCCCGCGCAGGGCGGCCAGCGTGTCGGCGAGCCGAACCGCCTCGATCACGTGCGCGGAGGAGACCGGGTGGTCCTCGGCCCGCAGCAGCTCGGCGGCCCGGGTCATCCAGCGGGCCGACGCGTCGCGCTGGGTGCTGAAGAGGTGGTGGTACCAGCCGGGCGACTCGATGCCGGCGCCGTAGCCGGTGTGCTGGGCGAGCCTGCGGTGCGTCCAGGGGACCCAGGTGATCTCGGTCTTCAGCTTCTTCGGCAGCGTGGCGAGCAGCGCGCGGTCGGCGGCGACGGTCGGCATCGCTGCGGGCGCCGCGCTCAGCGCCGGGACGTGCCAGGCGCCGCAGACCACGGCGATCCGGCGGTGTCCGGCGCGGCGGGCGGCACGGATCTGCTGGCGCATGTGCGCCTCGCGCAGGTCGTCGCGCCGGGTGGTGAGCGCCGGGGCGCCGGGCGGCTGCTCGCGCAGTGCCGTCATCGCCTCCGCCAGCGCCTCGAACGGCGCGAGCGGGTCGTCGCCCGCGCCGGGGGTGCGGTGCTCGACCACGTCCTCCCACCAGCGCTCGGCGTCGTCCTGGCCGGCCGCCTCGGCGAGGACGGCGATCGGATCCAGACGCTGTTCCCCTTGCTCACTTCCTTCGGTTGCCAGCGCGAAGCCGTACGCCGCCGGCAGGTCGATGAACCGGACGGGCAGCTCCTGCGCCAGCCCGTACTGGATCGCCACCCACTCCGGGGAGAAGGAGGCGAACGGCCAGAAGCCGGCCCGGGCCGGGTCGTCCACGGCGTGCGCGAGCAGCGCGACCGGCGGGACCATCTCCTTGTCCGCCGCCAGAGCGATGATCGGATCGGCCTCGGCAGGCCCCTCGATCAGCACCGCGTCCGGCCGCAGCCGCGCCAGCGCGGCCTCCACCGCGCGGGCCGAGCCGGGCCCGTGGTGCCGGATGCCCAGCAGGGTCACGTCGTTGTCACTCATCTCAGCCCTCCTCCTGCCCTCCGGTCTGTCTCAGCGGGAGAGTTCGCGCGCGGCCCGGTAGAAGTCCTTCCACCCGTCCCGCTCGCGGACCACGCCCTCGACGTACTCGCGCCAGACCACCTGGTCGGCCACCGGGTCGCGGACGACCGCGCCGAGAATGCCGGTCGCGACGTCCCCCGCGCGCAGCACGCCGTCGCCGAAGTGGGCCGCCAGCGCCCGCCCGTTGGTGACCACCGAGATCGCCTCGGCGGTGGAGAGCGTGCCGGTGGGCGACTTGACCTTGGTGCGGCCGTCCGCCGTGATGCCGTCGCGCAGTTCGCGGAAGACCGTGACCACGCGGCGGATCTCCTCGGCGCCGCCCGGCAGTTCGGGCAGGTCGAGGGAGCGGCCGAGCTGCTCGACCCGGCGGGTGACGATGTCGACCTCCTCGTCCAGGGAGGCCGGCAGCGGCAGCACCACGGTGTTGAACCGGCGGCGCAGCGCGCTGGAGAGTTCGTTGACGCCGCGGTCGCGGTCGTTGGCGGTGGCGATCAGGTTGAAACCGCGGACGGCCTGCGTCTCGCTGCCCAACTCCGGTATGGGGAGCGTCTTCTCGGACAGGATGGTGATCAGACTGTCCTGCACGTCGGCCGGAATGCGGGTCAACTCCTCGACCCGGGCGATCTTCCCGTCCGCCATCGCCCGCATCACCGGAGACGGGACCAGGGCGTCCCGGCTGGGCCCGTGGGCGAGCAACTGCGCGTAGTTCCAGCCGTATCGGACCGCCTCCTCGGGCGTCCCGGCGGTGCCCTGCACGAGCAGCGTGGAATCCCCACTGATCGCGGCTGCCAAGTGCTCGGACACCCAGGTCTTCGCCGTCCCCGGCACCCCGAGCAGCAGCAGCGCCCGGTCGGTGGCCAGCGTCGTCACCGCCACCTCGACGATCCGGCGCGGCCCGACGTACTTGGGCGTGATCACCGTGCCGTCCGGCAGCTCGCCGCCGAGCAGATAGGTGGCCACGGCCCACGGCGACAACCGCCAGCGTTCCGGACGCGGCCGCTCGTCCTGCGCGGCCAGCGCGGCGAGTTCGGCGGCAAACGCGTCCTCGGCATGCTGCCGGAGAACCTCGGGAGTGGTGGTGGTCATAGGACGGCTCCTAGGTCGGCCACAACAGGCGCAGATGACAGACCGCGGGCCACCTTCGAACGCCCCCGACCTGCAACAACCACCCTGCCCCACCCCACTGACAACGCCGGGTCGTCAGATCCCTTGCACGGCCGACGGCCAGGCGTAGCATCGAGTCTGTCGGACGGTGACGGGGGGAACCGTGGAACGAGGCTCAGTGGTGCGCGCGCCTGGCCGGATCGCCGCGGCCGTGCTGGCGTTGATATGCCTGGCACTGCCCGCGAGTGCGCACCCGGCCGCTCGGACGACGGGCTCGGCTCCGCTCGTCAGCACCCCGGCACCCGCGCCCGGTCTTGACCGCACACCGTGGGGCGATCCGACCGTCATCCCCGAACAGCTGATGCGACAGATGGTCGTCGACAGCGGGGAGATCCCGGTCGGCGACGCGATCCTGGCGTACTGGCGCGGCACGTACGAGACGTTCCTCTGGCAGACCACCACCCAGGCCCTCTGTGACGCGACGTACGACGTGGCGCCCTCCACCGTCGGCTGCGCATCGAGTCCGAATCTGCCGACCGGCCCGGCGCCCGCGCTGGAGGCCGTGTTCTCCGGGTCTGCGGCGGGGGGCGACTGGCTGACCGTGTTCATCGCCGCCAACCAGGAGGTGCACAGCCTGACCTGCGACGGCGTCCGCACCGAGCTGAGCAGGGTCGGACAGATCAGCAGCCCCGACGGTCGGCCCCTCACCGTCTACACCTACGTCGTTCCGTGGCTGACGTCCGGCACCCTGCAGGCGGAGGTGGCCCGGCCGGACGGGGTGACCGTCACCGAACCGATCGACCTCGACACCGAGTTCCTGAACGTCCAGCGCTCCTACATCAGGCACTGCGACCAGGCCCTGCCGCAGCGACCGGTTCCGGACCCGGGCGCCGACGGGTCCCGGTCGGGGGCCCCCGACCGGGTGGTAACCGCGCAGGAATGACCGCACCCCCTCAGTGCTCGGCGGCCGGGACCAGGCCGGCGGCGACCAGGCCCGCCAGGACCGCCTCGCCCAGGGCGTGGACGGCCGACTGCGGGCGGACCATCACGGTGAACTCCTTGATCCGGCCCGCCTCGTCGAACTGCAGCATGTCGATGCCGTGGATCGCCTTGCCCTGCACGGTGGTGCGGAAGAGCAGGATCGCCGACGGGGCTTCGGAGCCGTCCGTGCTGGTCTCGGCGCGGCCGTCGAAGTCCCCGATGTAGTGGAAGTCCTCGAAGATGCCCAGGAGGACGCCGAGCAGGCCGACCACCATCGCCTTTCCCTCGAACGGGACGAACTTCACCGGGCTGTAGAAGCGGACGTCCTCGGTGAACAGGTCGTCCAGCGCGGCGAGGTCGCGGGTCTCCACGGCTGTGCGGAAGCGCTGGGCGGTCGTCGAATCCGTCACGACTCCTCCTTCTAGTCAAGAATCTGACTATTCTGATAATTGACTAGGATGATGCCGCTACCAACGCGAAATGGGAAGAGGCTGCCTCGATGGCCCTGCGACACGCCGTACTCGCCGCACTCCTGGACGAGGAGCGCAGCGGCTACCAGCTGGCCAAGGCGTTCGACGTCGGCGTGGCCAACTTCTGGCACGCGCTGCCGCAGCAGCTGTACGCCGAGCTGACCAAGCTGGAGCGCGAGGGCCTGGTCGCGGGCCGGGAGGTGGTCCAGGAGACCCGGCCCAACAAGCGGGTGTTCCAGGCCACCGAGGCCGGACTCGCCGAGCTGCGGGAGTTCACGGCGGCCGCCTCGAAGCCCTCGTTCATCCGCGACGACCTGCTGGTCAAGGTCCAGGGGGCCGACCACGTCGACTCCGGCCAGCTGATCGAGCAACTCGGCGAGCGGGCGACCGCCGCCGAGGCCAAGATCGAGCTGTTCAGCGCCCTGCTGCACCAGATGCGCGGCGATGAGTCCGAGGACGAGTTCCTGCTCGACGGCGAACGGATCGGCCCCTACCTCACCTGCCTGCGCGGCCTCGCCTTCGAACGGGACAACCGCGACTGGTGCCGACGCATCGCCGACGTCCTACGCGCACGCCAGGCCGCCGCCCTCAGCCACCGACCGGGCTGACGCCCGACCGCGCCCGCCACCACGGCGCAGCCACCGGCTTCGCCACCGCACCCGGCATCGCGATGGACCTGATCAACTCTCCCGCGCGCCCGCGGATTTCGATCCGGACCGGCAGCGTGCGGCCCTGCACACTGGTCCCACCAGGCCCCACCGAGTGCACCTGGCCCATGACCTCCGTCACCGCCACGACGAGCGCCGCCGCCACAGCATCCTCGGCGATCTGCCCGATGTCGTCCCCGAGCCAGTGCAGGACCAGCGCCCAGTCGCCACCTCGGGTCCCCGCGCGGGGCTGGGTGGGCTCCGCACGGAGGCCGAGCTCGGCGAGGGCCTCGATCAGCGACTCGACGTCCTGGCCGTCGAGGTGCTGGAAGTTCTCTTCGATGAGCAGCTGTGCCATGAACGTTCCCCCATGTGTTCCCTCATACTGACGGTTATTCCAGCCCACCGGGTTGCCGCTGCCGACGATCTTGACGCATTCCGTACGCACGGACACGGATTCGTGTGCGCTGTCAGTCCCCCGGCCTAGCGTTCGAGGCATGGAGGAACGCTGGAGCACCGAGCATGTCCTGTCCCTCTCCCCCGACGCCGCGTCGTCGAAGGCGGCCGGGAAGTTGTCCGGGCCCGGGCCGTGGTCGGGGGCCGGGTGCAACGAGACAGCGCTGTGGGGGGCGTGCAAGGGCAGTGGGAGTACCCCGTACCGGACGGTGGTGGAGCTTGCCACGCCCGCGTACCAGTGCAGTTGCCCGAGCCGGAAGTTCCCGTGCAAGCACGCGCTGGGGCTGCTGCTGCTGTGGAGCGGCGGCGCGCAGGCGGTGCCGGACGGGGGCGAGCCGCCCGAGTGGGCGGGTGCGTGGTTGACGGGTCGCCAGGAGCGGGCCGCGCAGAAGCAGGCGCCCAGGGTCGAGGCGGATCCGGTGGCGACGCGGCGGCGGGCCGACCGGCGGGCGTCCCGAGTTGCCGCCGGGGCACAGGAGTTGCGGCTGCGACTGGCCGACCGGGTACGGCACGGGCTGGCCGACCTGAGCACCGCGCCCAGCCCGTGGGAGGAGGTTGCGGCCCGGATGGTGGACGCCCAGGCTCCCGGGCTGGCGTCCAGAGTAAGGGAGTTGGAGGAGCAGAAGGACGAGGAGCTGCTCGCCGAGTACGCCCTGCTGCACCTGCTGGCCACCGCCTACGAACGGGTCGACGCGCTGCCTGCCGAGCTGGCCGCCACCGTCCGCGCGCGGGTCGGATTCAGCACCGACAGCGCCGAGTTGCTGGCCGGTCCGACCGTACGGGACCGCTGGCTGGTGCTCGGCGTACGCGACAGCGCCGACGAGCGGCTGACCACCCGCCGGCTCTGGCTGCGCGGGGCCAAGACCGGCCGCCCGGCGCTGCTGCTGGCCTTCGGCCGACCCGGCCAGGCGCCCGATCTCGCGCTGCCCACCGGGCAGTTGCTGGAGGCCGAGCTGGCCTTCCACCCGGGCGCCCGACCGCTGCGCGCCGTACTCGGGACCAGGCACACCGCCCCCGCGCCGGCGGACGCCGGCGAGGCCGTGCCGCCCGGGGTGTCCCCGGCGCAGGCGCTGGCCGGGTACGGCGAGGCGGTCGCGGACGATCCGTGGGTGGAGTCCTGGCCGACCGTGCTGACCGCGGTGATCCCGGTGCCCGGCCAAGGACGCTGGCAACTGACCGACGGGAGTGAGGCGTTGACCATCAAAACCGCACCCGGCCCGGGGCTCTGGAAGCTCGCGGCGGTGTCGGCGGGCCGTCCGGTGACGGTCTTCGGCGAGTGCGGACACCGGGGGTTCACCCCGGTCACGGTGTGGGACGAGAACGGTCGCGCGACGGGAGTGAGCCAGTGACGGACATCCGAGGCGACCTGTGGGAGGAGCTGCGGACCACCGCGCTGCTCGGCACCGACCGCCGCCCGCTGCCGACCGCCGCCGGCACCCCGGCTCTGGCGGCGGCGGCCGGCGCGGTGGACCGGACGGATCCGGCGGCGGCCCTGCTGGAGCTGGCCGCGCTGGTCACCGTGCGGCGCCGGGCGGGGCTGCTGCCGGCCAGGGCCGCGCAGCCCGCCCAGGCAGCGGCCGACCCGGACGAGCGCCCGGCGCTGCCGGCCGCGGCGGCCCGCCGCCTCGCGGTGCTGCTCTCCGGACGGGCCGCGGGCGCAGCAAGCTCCAGTGCAGCGAGCGGCGCGCTCGCCAACCTGGCCGAGCTGCTGCCGCAGTGGCTGTCCACCGCACGGGAGTCGGGGTACCGACTGCCGCCCGCCCTGGTCCCGTCCCTGCTGGACGCTGCGCGGGCGCGCAGCGAGCTGCGCGGCGACGCCGTGGCGCTGGCCGGCCCGCTCGGCCGCTGGCTGGCGGAGCAGAACCCGGACTGGAGCTACGTACGGCGGACGGTGACGGAGAACCAGAGCGCCGGCGAGGAACGGACCTGGCACGAGGGCCTGTTCGCCGAGCGCGTCACCCACCTGACCCGGCTGCGCCGCAGCGACCCGGCCGCCGGTCTGGAGCTGTTGCGCGGCACCTGGTCCACCGAGCGCGCCGAGGACCGGCTGCTCTTCCTGGACGCCCTTCAGGAGGGCCTCTCGCAGGCCGACGAACCGTTCCTGGAGGCCGCACTCGGCGACCGCAGCAAGAACGTCCGGACCACGGCCGCCGAGCTGCTCTCCACCCTGCCCGGCTCGGCGCTGGGCGCGCGGATGGCCGAGCGGGCCCGGTCGGCCGTGCGGCTGGTGGACGGCCGGCTGCGGGTCAGCCCGCCTACCGCCTGCGACGCAGCGATGCAGCGCGACGGCATCGCACCCAAGTCGCCGACCGGCCGCGGCGAGCGGGCCTGGTGGCTCGGCGAGTTGGTGGCCGCCACCCCGCTGGACTGCTGGACGACGGGGTTCGGCCTGACCCACGCCGAGCTGCTCGCCCTGCCGGTCACCACAGAGGAGAGCGGGGAGAACGAGGAGAGCGACGACGGCTGGCGCGACGACCTGCGGGAGGCCTGGGCCCGGGCCGCCGTACGGCAGCAGGACGCCGCCTGGGCGCGCGCACTGCTCGGCCCGGCCCCGCGCCGGACCGGGTCGGCACGGACGAACCGGACGCAGACCGCGGGCTCGCCCGCCAAGCTGCTCGCCGTCCTGCCGCCGGCCGAACGGGCCGCCTGGACGGCCGCGTTCCTGCAGACGCACGGCCTGGGCGACGCCTTCCAGCTGCTCGGCGCCTGCGCCACACCGTGGACGCCGCCGCTGAGCACCGCGGTGGTCGCGGCCCTGGAGCGGGCGGCCACCTCCGGGGCGTACCCGTGGAGCCACAGCGGGGTGCTGGGCATGACGGAGCGCTCGCTCTCGCCCGCGACGGCACCGGCCGTCGAGGCGCTGGCCGCCGACGCCACGCCGGACAGCGCGTGGGCCGAGACCTTCGGCCGGCTCGCGGGCACACTGCGCTTCCGCGCCGCGATGCTCGCCGAGCTGGCCGAAGGACCGAAGCCGACGTAGAGCGATCAGCCCGCCGCGCGCAGGTTGGCCTCGACCCAGGCCACCACGTCCCGGGTCGGGGTGCCGGGCGTGAAGATGTCCGCGACCCCCATCGCCTTCAGCTCGATGATGTCCTCGTCCGGCACGATGCCGCCGCAGAACACCTTGATGTCCGCCGCGTCGCGCTCCTTGAGCAGCGCGATCACCCGGGCGCAGAGCGTCATGTGCGCGCCGGAGAGGATCGACAGGCCGATGCCGTCGGCGTCCTCCTGGATGGCGGTGTCCACGATCTGCTCGGGCGTCTGGTGCAGCCCGGTGTAGATCACCTCCATACCGGCGTCCCGCAGGGCGCGCGCGATCACCTTGGCGCCCCGGTCGTGACCGTCGAGCCCCGGCTTGGCGACCACGACCCGGATCGGGCCTGACACACCCATCACTGCCTCCACGTTAACCACCGATAACAAGCCTGAGGGGAGGTTAGCGTCACTGGAGCCCCGGGACGGTGCCACCCCTCAAGAGGAGGGGAAAATCACAACCCCGGGGGGCTCCAGCTACAACTTCTCGACCGGCGCGTACCGCAGCAGCAGCACCTTGCGGCCCGAGCTGCCGAAGTCGATCGTCGCCTTGGCCTTGTCGCCGACGCCTTCCGTCCCGGCCACCGTGCCGAGCCCGAAGGTGTCGTGGCTGACCCGGTCGCCGACGGCGAGTGCGACCACCTCGCGCTCGGTGACCTTGCGCGCCGACTTGCCCCAACCCGCCTTCGGCGAAGCCGAAGCCGAAGCCGAGGACAAGGGCGACGAGAACGACGACGACCCCCGCGAGGAGCCGGAGCCCACCCCGCGCGAGCCCGGCATCGCGGCCGCGCCGGTGCGCTTCCACTGCACCAGCTCGCCCGGGATCTCGTCCAGGAAGCGCGAGGCCGGGTTGTACGAGGGCTGGCCCCAGGCGCTGCGCAGCACCGAGCGGGTCAGGTAGAGCCGCTCGCGCGCCCGAGTCAGGCCGACGTACGCGAGTCGGCGCTCCTCCTCCAGCTCCTTGACCTGGCTGAGCGCCCGCATGTGCGGGAAGATCCCGTCCTCCATGCCGGTCAGGAAGACCACCGGGAACTCCAGGCCCTTGGCGGTGTGCAGGGTCATCATCGTGATGACGCCCGACCCGTCCTCGTCGTCCGGGATCTGGTCGGAGTCGGCCACCAGCGCGACCCGCTCCAGGAAGTCGGCCAGCGAGCCGATCGGCGGAGTGCCCTCGCCCTCGCCGTCCGGGCGCTCGCCCGGGTCCTGCTCGTACTCCAGGGCCACCGAGGCGAGTTCCTGGAGGTTCTCCACCCGGGTCTCGTCCTGCGGGTCGGTGGAGGACTGGAGTTCGGCCAGGTACCCGGTCTCCTCCAGGACGGCCTCCAGGACGGCGGCCGGCCCGGCGCCGGACTCCACGATCTGGCGCAGCCCGGCGAGCAGTTCGTTGAACTTGCGCACCGCGTTGGCCGAGCGCGCGGCCATCCCGTACGCCTCGTCCACGCGCAGCAGCGCCTGGGCGAAGCTGATCCGCTCACGGGCCGACAGCGCGTCGATCATCGCCTCGGCGCGGTCGCCGATCCCGCGCTTGGGCACGTTGAGGATCCGGCGCAGCGGCACGGTGTCCTCGGGGTTGGAGAGCACCCGCAGGTAGGCCAGGACGTCCCGGACCTCCTTGCGCTCGTAGAAGCGCACCCCGCCGACCACCTTGTACGGCAGGCCGACCCGGATGAACACCTCCTCGAAGACCCGGGACTGGGCGTTCGTCCGGTAGAAGATCGCCACATCGCCGGGGCGGGCGTCGCCGGCGTCGGTGAGCCGGTCGATCTCCTCGGCGATGAACTGCGCCTCGCCGTGCTCGTCGTCCGCGACGTAGCCGATGACCTTCTCGCCGTGCTCGCCGGCCGTCCAGAGCTTCTTCTCGCGGCGGCTGGTATTGCGCTCGATGACGGCGTTGGCGGCGCTGAGGATGGTCTGCGTGGAGCGGTAGTTCTGCTCCAGCAGGATCGTCACGGCGTCGGGGTAGTCCTCCTCGAACTGGAGGATGTTGCGGATCGTCGCGCCGCGGAAGGCGTAGATCGACTGGTCCGCGTCACCCACCACGCACAGCTCGGCGGGCGGCACGGACGCCAGGCCGGCCGCGGCCGGGTTGACGAAGTCGCCGTCCACCGTGCGCTTGGGCGCGGATCCGGCCGCGCCGCCGCTCAGCTCGCGCACCAGGGTGTACTGGGCGTGGTTGGTGTCCTGGTACTCGTCGACCAGGATGTGCCGGAACCGCCGCCGGTAGTGCTCGGCCGCGTCGGGGAAGGCCTGCAGCAGGTTGACGGTGGTCATGATGATGTCGTCGAAGTCGAGCGCGTTGGCCTCCCGCAGGCGGCGCTGGTAGAGCGCGTACGCCTCGGCGAGCTTGCGCTCCATCGGGTTCGCGGCCTGCGCCGCGTAGGTCTCCTCGTCGATCAGCTCGTTCTTGAGGTTGGAGACCTTGGCCGTGAACGACTTCGGCGGGAACTGCTTGGGGTCCAGGTCCAGATCCCGGCAGACCAGCGACATCAGCCGCTGCGAGTCCGCCGAGTCGTAGATCGAGAAGCTGGAGGTGAACCCGAGCCGCTTGCTCTCCCGGCGCAGGATCCGCACGCAGGCGCTGTGGAACGTCGACACCCACATGGCCCGGGCGCGCGGCCCGACCAGCTGCTCGACGCGCTCGCGCATCTCGCCGGCCGCCTTGTTGGTGAAGGTGATCGCCAGGATCTCGCCGGGCTGCACTCCGCGTGCGCCGAGCAGGTAGGCGATCCGGTGCGTCAGCACCCGGGTCTTGCCCGACCCGGCGCCGGCCACGATGAGCAGCGGGGAGCCCGCGTGCAGCACCGCCTCGCGCTGCGGGTCGTTCATCCCCTCCAGCAGCTGGGCGGGGTCGACCACCGTCCGGTGGGCGCCGTTGCGGTGGTAGGCGTCGCGGGCGGCAGCCGCGGCGTAGTCGGTCTGGAAGAGATCGTGCGGGATCTCCTCCTCGTAGCCGCCCTCGTGGCCGTAGTGGTCCTCCGGTGGAGGCTCCTCGGCGTGGTCCGCGGGCGTCGCGAAGGAGGGCTTCAGCTCGAAGCCGGGGAGCGGGAGGTCGTCAAAGAGGCTACTCATGGCCCTCCGAGTCTATGACCCGGCACTGACAGCACAGGCCGGATCGGAACTCTCGCCGCAACGGTCACAGCACGCCATGGGTTCGTACCGAAACCGACATCGGGACATCCGGAACGGTCGCTTCCGAATTCTTCCGGCCAGAGCCGTAACTCCCGCCCGCCCGGCACGTCGCCGGGCTAGCGTCCCTGTCATGGCCTCGCACCGCAAGCACCGCAAACCCCGCTCCCGGCCTGCGCTGTTCTCGCCGCGGGTCACCCGGGCCGCCCGCACGGCGGCCGGTGTCGCCGGCGTCACGATGGCCGGCGCGGTCTCGCTCACCCACCTCACGGCGGTGGGCCGCCCCGAGCCGGCTCCCGAGCCCGGGCCGGTGGTCAGCAGCGCCGCCGCGCCGTCCGCCCCCACCCGGGCCGACCTGCTCGACCAGGAGGCGGACCGGACGGGACCACCCGTCACGCCCGCGGCGACACCCGCGGCACCCCGCCAGAGCTACGCCCCGCTGCTCCTGGACCCCGCGCAGGACCCGCAGGCCGTCCTGCAGGGGGCCGGACGGCTCGACCAGGCCGCCGCCCTCGAAGAGGACCTCCGCGCCCGCTTCGGCCCGCTACCAGCGACCTAACGCTCCATCAGCGTCACGGTCGCGCCCGGCACCGCCGTCACGGTCTGTTTCGGGTAGGCCGCCTTGAGCGCCGCCAGCTCGGCCGGCGAGAAGGTGCCGAACTGCTGGCCCGGCGTCCCCTGAGCCACCACCCACACCCGCGGGGTGTCCCCGAGGCACGCGGCGGGGTCGGTGCACATCAGCGGGTAGAGGTCGTCCACCTCGGGCGCACTCTTCGCGACGAAGACGTCCTTGAGCTTGTCGTTCTGCGGCAGGTAGAAGTCCATCGCGGTGGGCACCCCTTGCAGGATGGCGCCGCCGCGTGCCGGCGCGATGCCGTCCCCGGGCCGGTAGCCCTGGGCGATCACCGCCGCCGCGGCCTTGCCGTCCCAGTTCACGAAGGCGTACGGCTCACGCTCGGCCTTCTGCTCGTGGTAGCCGAGCAGCACCACCGCGGCCAGGCCGACCGGCAGCAGCACCCTGGGCCGCAGCGCGGCCAGCCCGGCGCCGGCCAGCACCGCCCAGATCGGCACGGTGAAGAGCAGGTAGCGGTCCAGGAAGTACGAGGTCGAGCCCATCGAGATGATCCCGATGGCGGGGATCGGCAGCACCGCGACCAGGCCCAGCTCGGCCGCCCCGCGCCGTCCCTTCGCCCAGGCCAGCGGCAGCACGGCCATCGCGAGGATGCAGAGCGCGACACCGGTCGAGCCGAACATGCCCGGCCACAGACTGTTCCCGACGTCCGTGATCTTGGGCTTGGGAATCCAGTTGAGCTGCCGGTCCACCTGCCGCTGGCCGGTGATCACCAGCGGTGCCAGCGCCGCCAGCGCCACCAGGACGGCCAGCGGGAACCCGATCAGCAGCCGCCGCTCGCGCCGGGTCCACCAGCGCCAGGCGACGATCAGCGCGTGGCTGCCGAGGAAGACCAGCGCGATCATGTGGAACAGACCGGTCAGCACCACCGCGACGCTGTAGAACACCCAGCGCAGCACGCCCGGCCGCTCCAGCGCCCGCAGCAGCAGGAAGGTCGCCGCCGCGGCGGCGAGCACCACGAACGCGTACCCGCGCGCCTCCTGCCCGTAGCGCGAGACCGACGGCGTCAGCGCGAAGAGCACCCCGGCGGTGATCGCGGCGCGGTTGCCGAAGACCTTGCGGCCGATCAGCGCGACGAAGGCCGCGGCGCCGGCCATGGCCAGCGCCGAGGGCAGCCGGAACATCGTCAGGCTGTGCCCGAAGGCGGACGTCCAGTAGTGCAGAAGGAAGTAGTACAACCCGACGACCGCGTCGACGTGGTGCAGCATGCCCCAGATCTGCGCGGGACTGCGGTTGACCGCCTCCCAGGTGGCCAACTCGTCCGGCCAGAGCAGCGGACGGCCGCCGCCGTACACGGCGAGGCCGAGCGTCAGCAACGCGGGCCAGAGCCAGACCAGCCGAGCCACCACGGCGAGCAGCGCGCCCACCGACCCGCGCGCGGGCCCAGCGGAGTGGGCGCCGGGCGCCTCGGTCGGGACAGCGCTGCTTCTCGCACTGACGCTCATGGCGACGGACCCTCTCGGCTTTCTCGTCAGATGGTCACGGCGAGTTCGTGTAGACGAAGACCACATACCCGCCGTACGCGGCGGAGCAGAGCGCGGCGGTCACCAGGACCGTTGGCACCAACCCCCGAGTGCGCGCCCGCGCCAGATTGCCCGCCAGTGGAAACAGCAGAGCGAACGCCGGAATCAGGAATCGCGCACGAGAGTTGAAGTATGCCGCATCTCCCAGCGCCAGAAGAAGGATCATGCCGCTGTAGACGAGCAGGGTCAGCGGCTGGCGCTGGAGCACCGAGATGACGAAGAGCAGCACCGAGACGGTGATCGTCGCGGCGACCACCACGTCCGTCATCCACACCGCGCCGGGGACGGTGAGCATCACCCGAAAGGAGTGCAGCGTGGAGTGACCGAAGTCGAACTTCGACTGCCAGGCCTCCTGGATCTTGAAGTAGGCGTTCGGGCTGCCCTTCTGCCAGCCGACCCAGGCGATGAAGCCGACGAAGCCGAGCGGCGCGATCGCCGCCCCGAGCAGCGGGCGCCACCAGGCCAGCCGCTCCTCCTCCGGCAGCACCCCGCGGCGGTCCTGCCACCACTGGACGGCCAGCGCGGCGACCCCGCCGATCCCGATCGCGGCGGCCACCGCGACACCGGTCGGACGGGTCAGCCCGGCCAGCGAGGCCAGCACGCCGGCCCACACCCAGCGCCGCGTCAGCGCGGCGTACATCGCCCAGACGGCCAGCGCGCTGAACGCCAGCTCGGAGTAGGCCATGCTCTCGACCACCGCGTACGGCGTGACGCCCCACAGCACCGCGGCGATCACGCCCGTGCGGCGGTTGTAGAGCCGCTCGCCCACCGCGAAGACGCCCCAGGCGGCCGCCAGAGCCGATATCCAGGCGACCAGCAGCGCGGCGTAGTTCACCGCCAGCGGGCCCACCCACCAGACCACCCGGATCAGCATCGGGTAGACCGGGAAGAACGCGTACGGCTGGTAGAGGCCGAACGGACCGGGCCGCGGCGCGGTGCCCGCGTAGCCGTGCTGGGCGATGTTCTGGTACCAGGAGGCGTCCCACAGCGTGCTCAGCCGGTTCAGGCTGCTCATCCCGTGCTGGCCCTCCCAGAGCATCAGGACGGCGAGGCCGATGGCCCGGACGGCGACGTAGCCGAGCAGCGCGGGGGCGGCGTAGCGGGCCGAGGTGCTCAGCCGGGAGAGGAGGCGCCGGCCGCCGCTGGAGTCGTGCTCAGGAGAAGAGCCCACCGTGGACGCACCGGCGGGCTCTCTGTTCTTCAGGAGGGGTGCCACTACCGTCGGCCTTCCAATGATCGGGGTCGGACTGGTCCGAAACGGCTCGGCGCCTGGGCAACGCCAGCGGCCCATGCTAGCCAGAACTCACCCGGTTGCCCGTACGGGCATGCATACCGAGTATTTACCCAAAAGCAGCCGTGCATAGGTTAGCCTCCAGCGTGTGACCGTGATTGAACAGCAGCCGGCCGAACAGTCCGTCGGCGCCTCCCAGACAGCCCGCGCCGCCCGGCCCGCAGTCCGGCTCGGCTGGCTCGACGCCCTGCGCGGGATTGCGGCCCTGCTGGTCGCTGTCCACCACTTCGGGCTGCTGGCCATGTTCCCGCCGGCCGGCCCGTGGATCGAGAAGCACTTCGACCTCGGCATCTACGCCGTGATGCTCTTCTTCCTGGTCAGCGGCTACATCGTGCCGGCCTCGCTGGAGCGCCGCGGTGACGTCCGGGGCTTCTGGGTCGGCCGGGTCTTCCGGATCTACCCGCTGCTCCTGATCGTCATCACGCTCTCGCTGCTGATCCTGCCGAAGGACTTCTCCGCGGTGCCGGGCGTGGTCACCAGCCACCCGCTGCGGTCCTACCTCGCCAACCTGACACTGCTGCACGAGATGCTGAACATCCCCAGCGCGCTGGGTGCGATGTGGACGCTCTGCTACGAGATGGTCTTCTACTTCTTCGTGAGTGCGCTCTTCGTGAAGGGCTGGCACCGGCAGAGCGCCGGGATCTCGGTCTTCTTCGCAGGCGCGGCCCTGCTGCTCGGCGCCTTCGTCACCCCGGCGATGATCACCACCAACACCGCCACCACCCAGCACCTGATCATGGCGACCGTCGTGGTGATGGCCACCGGCCTGCTCTGCGTGTTCACCGGCCGCCCGGAGCTGGTCCGGATCGGCGCCATGGTGCTCGGCGGACTCGGTGCGGTGCTGCTCTTCCTCAACGCCCGGTCGACGTTCTTCGAGAGCATGATGATCCTGGCCACGATGTTCGCGGGCACCGCGATCTTCCGGGCCGAGAAGAAGCAGATCGACCCGATGGTCGCCGTGATCACCTGCGGCTTCGTGCTGACCTCGGGCTTCCTGGTCGGCTACCTGTACAACCACGGGGACGCCCTCAACCGCACCTGGACCAGCGAGTGGATCGGCTTCTCCGCTCCCTACCTCGGCGCCTGGCTGACCTTCGGCTTCGGCATGCTGCTGCGCAACCGCCGCTGGCCGCGCCCGCTCACCTGGCTCGGCGCGATCAGCTACTCGGTCTACGTGGTGCACATCCCGGTGCTGTGGAGCGTCTTCTGGCTGGAGAAGTACGTCCACTTCGCCAAGCACGGCGCCGCGAAGTTCGTCCCCGCGCTGATCTTCCTGGCCGGCGTGCTGGTCTTCAGCCAGCTCACCTACAAGCTGATCGAGATGCCCGGCCAGAACCTCGGCAAGAAGGTCGCCAAGATGCTGGACCGCCGCCTGCCGCAGACCGGGCCCAAGTTCGCCGGCGAGCAGGCCGAGGCCGCGGTCAAGGCCCCATAGCCGTCTGCAAATGCCTGAGGCCGGCCCGGATGACACCGGGCCGGCCTCAGGCATTTCAGGCTCAGACCAGGCGGCGGGCCGTCGCCCAGCGGGTCAGCTCGTGCCGGTTGCTCAGCTGGAGCTTGCGCAGCACCGCCGAAACGTGGCTCTCGACCGTCTTCACCGAGATGAAGAGCTGCTTGGCGATCTCCTTGTAGGCGTAGCCCCGGGCGATCAGGCGCAGCACCTCGCGCTCGCGCTGGGTGAGGCGGTCGAGATCCTCGTCCACCGGCGGGGTGTCGGTGGCGGCGAACGCGTCCAGCACGAAACCCGCCAGCCGGGGCGAGAAGACCGCGTCGCCGTCGCCGATCCGGAAGATCGCGTCGACCAGATCGGTGCCGGTGATGGTCTTGGTGACGTAGCCGCGCGCCCCGCCGCGGATCACGCCGATCACGTCCTCGGCCGCGTCGGAGACCGAGAGCGCGAGGAACTTCACGCCGCCGGGCTCGCCCATCACGGCAACCGAGCGGCGCAGCACCTCCACCCCGCCGCCGCCGGGCAGGTGGACGTCGAGCAGCACCACGTCCGGGCGGGTCTCGGCGACCACCCGGACCGCCGACTCGACGTCGTCGGCCTCCCCCACCACGTCGATGCCGGTGACCTCGGTCCGGCCGATCTCGGCCCGGACCCCGGTACGGAACATCCGGTGGTCGTCCACCAGCACGACCCGCGCCACGCGTCCGGCCGCGGCCCCCTCGGTCGACACAGGATCAGTCATCCGCTCTCTCCATCTCCAGCTCGACCTCGGTGCCGCCGTCGGGCGCCGGGCGCACGCGTGCGATGCCCCCGTTGCGCTTCATCCGGCCGATGATCGACTCCCGTACGCCCATCCGGTCCTCCGGCACGGTGTCCGGGTCGAAGCCGGGCCCGTGATCGCGTACGAACACCGACACCGTCCTCCCCTCCACCTCGGCGTAGACCTGCACCGGTCCCCCGCCACCGTACTTGGCCGCGTTGACCATGGCCTCCCTCGCGGCCTGGATCTGGGCGGAGATCCGCTCGTCCATCGGGCAGTCGCCGACACAGACCAGCTCGACCGGGACCCCGTGCCGGTCCTCGACCTCGGCGACCACCTCGCGGATCCGCTCGGCCAGGGTGTCGGGCGCGGCCTCCGCGGCGGCCTCGGGACGGTAGAGCCAGAGGCGCAGCTCGCGCTCCTGGGCCCGGGCCAGGCGCAGCACCTCCTTGGAGTCCTCGGCGTTGCGCTGGATCAGGGTCAGCGTGTGCAGCACCGAGTCGTGCACGTGCGCGGCGATCTCGGCCCGCTCCTGGGCGCGGATCCGGGCGGTCCGCTCGGCGCCCAGGTCCTGCCACATCCGCAGCGCGTACGGGCCGGTCAGCACCAGCACCCCGGCCAGCACCGCGAGCGAGGCCTCCACCACCGAGGCGAGCGTGGACCCGGCGCCCTGAAGCACCAGGAAGCCGATGATGCCGACCGTCACCAGCAGCACACCGGCGCCGACCCGGACGAAGGCACTGCTGCGCTTGCTGCCGGCGTCCAGGCCGAACCAGCGCTGCCAGCGCGAGTCGTCGGCCTGCCGCCAGACCAGCGCCACCCCGACGCCGATCGCCAGCAGCGGCCAGGCGTACGGCTGCGAGGACTGGATGTGCAGCGCGTTCAGCAGCGCCATGACGCCGATCACCAGCATCAGCAGCGCGGCCAGCTGGCCGAGGTTCTGCCGGCTGGCGGCGCCCGAGGAGGGCGCGGTGCCGTCCGTGGCGGGGGCCGGGGCGGGCTCGCCCTGGAAGGTGCGCTGGAGCAGGTCGCGCAGCCGTCCGAGCCGGCCGCGGCGGCCCTTGAGCAGCGGCTCGGGGCTCACGCCGGAGGCGCCCGCCGGGACGAACGCGCCGTTCAGCCAGACATAGGTGACGCCCAGTCCGCTGCCGCGGGCCGGCTCGCCGATGCCGATCGGCACCACGAACCAGAACGCCGCGTACAGCAGCCCGCCTATCCCGTTGGCGAAGAACAGCAGCACGAAGGCGATCCGCACCCAGGCCAGCGGCAGCCCGAGATGGACCGCGAGGCCGTGCGCCACACCGCCGAGCATCCGCCCCTGCGGGGTGCGGTAGAGCTTGCGGTAGGGCGGCCTGCCGGGCTGCGGGGTCGGCTCGCCGCCCGGCGCCGACACACCGTCGGAGACCGGGGGCACTGCGTTCGGATCGGTACCGGGGACTGCCACGCCACCGATGGTCACACGCGCGCGCCCGTCGGCGCATCAGGGTAGGGCCCTGATCGCTTCTCAGGGACAGATCAGGGTCGGGACAGGGCCCCCACGGCTCCCGCCCGGCGGCGGCAGCCAGCAGGATGGAGCCATGACGGACGAGCAGACCGCGGCGGAGGACCAGCAGGCCGCACAGGACGGACCGGGCGACCCCGCCCAGCCGGAGGCCGACGACGGCCGCCCCCCGCTGACCCGCAGCGAGCAGCACCGCGTGCTGGCCGGGGTCTGCGGCGGGCTCGGCCGCCACCTGGACATCGACCCGGTGATCTTCCGGGTGGTCGTCGCGGTGCTCTGCCTCACCGGCGGGCTCGGGCTCTTCCTCTACGGCCTGGCCTGGCTGATCATCCCGATCGAGTCCCCCCAGGAGAAGCACAGCCGGACCGAGCTCCAGCGGGTGCTGACCGGGCGGGTGGACGGGCAGTCGATCGGCGCCGTGCTGCTGACCGTGATCGGCACCGGGGTCTTCTTCTCCTGGATGGGCAGCGGCGACTCCGCGTTCCCGCTGCTGCTGCTCGGCGCGATGATCTTCCTCGCGGTGCGCTACGACCCCGAGCGCCGCCGCCGGGCCTACGGGCAGGGCCGGCCGGAGCGCCCGGGCGGACCGTACGACCGCCCGACCGCGCCGCCCGTCGGCGAAGCCGGACCGCCGTCCGCGCTGGCCGACTGGAAGACCTGGCGACAGGACTTCCACACCGAGTGGACGGCCCGCCGCGGGGAGATCAAGGACGAGATCAGGGAGCGGATCAACCTCGTCAAGGAGGACATCGCGCAGGCCACCGCCCAGCAGGCCCGCAGTGACGGCGCCGCCGCGTCGGACACCCCGCCGCCCGGGCCCAGCGGCTACCTGTGGGACCCCCGGCACCCCGAGCGCAACCCGTACCAGGGCCCGTACCCGCCGCCGGGGCCGGCCGCCGCGCAGCCCTGGTGGCAGCGGTCCGACCTGCCGAGCGGCGACCCGCTGCGCAAGTCCGACGCCCCCCGGCCCGCGCCGCCCGTACCACCGGTGGTCCACGTCCACCACCGGCCGCGCTCCTTCCTGGCCCCGCTCGGCCTGGTGCTCTCGGTGGGCGCCGCCGCCCTGGTCTGGTCCGGCGGCTTCGGCCGGCACAGCACCACGGTGCTGCTCTCCACCGTGCTGGCCGTCGCGCTGGTCGGTCTGGGCCTGACCGTCCTGCTGGGCGCCAAGTTCGGCCGGGCCCGGGTGCTGGCGATTCCGGCGCTGCTGCTGACCATGCTGCTGGCCGCCCTCGGCAACTCTGGAACCTCGGTCAACTCGGCTTTCGGCGACCGCAGTTGGACACCCGCCAGCGCGGCCGACCTGCACCACGACTACTCCCTGGGAGCCGGCGACCTGGCGCTGGACCTGCGGTCGGTGGACCCGGCCGGCGGCTCGGTGAGCACCACGGCCAAACTCGCCGTCGGCGACGTGCACGTGACCCTGCCGCCCGACGTGGACGTCATGCTGACCGTGCGCAGCATGGTCGGCAACATGAGCCTGCCGGACCGCACGTTCGACGGCGGGCTCGGCACCGACCGGACCGTTCTGCTGAGCCCGTTGCAGGGACAGCACTCCAAGGGGACGATCATCCTCGACATCGAGGTCGGCCTCGGCGACGTACAGGTGGAGCAGTGATGAAGCGGCATCGGATCGACCTCTTCTCGCTCGTCGCGGGGCTGCTCTTCACCGCGATCGGCGCGCTCTACCTGGCGGCCTCACTGAACGGCTTCCACGTGAACGGGCGGATCGTCCTGCCGGTCACCTTCATCGTGCTCGGCGGCGCGGGGCTGGCGGGCGCGGTGGCCGCGATGTCCCGCCGCGGCCGCGAACCCGAACCGCCGGACCACAGTTAGGACACGGCTAGGACTGGACCGCGCCCAGGTCGAGGCGGTCGCCGTCCTTGGTGACGGTGTACTTCGGCAGCGGCTTGACCGCCGGTCCGTTCAGCACCGCGCCGGTGCCGGCGTCGAAGCGCGAGCCGTGGCAGGGGCAGGAGAGCTGACCGTTCTTCGGCGGGTCCACGGTGCACCCGGCGTGGGTGCAGATCGAGGAGAGGCCGCAGTACTGCCCGGCGGTCGGCTGGACGATGTAGACGGCGTCGCCGCTGGACGGGTCCTTGACGGTGGCCGAGCCGCCCACCGGGACGTCCGCGACGGCCACCGAGACCTTGGCACCGCCCTGCGCGGGGGACGGGGTGCCGGCCGGCTTGGGCTTGCGGCGGACGAAGGTGGCGGTCAGCGACCCGGCCAGCAGCCCGCCGCCACCGAGCGCGACGGCGGCGATGCCGCTGTCCAGCACGGTCCGCCGGCGCACCGCCTCCTCGGTCAGCCCGCGTTCCCGGTCGCGCTCGGCCCGCCGGGCCAGGTAGCCGTCCACCGACAGGTAGGGGGTGCCGGCCAGCAGCAGCGCCGTCCAGGCCAGCAGGTAGGGCAGGTCGTTGCCGAGGTAGTAGGGCGAGACGTTCCAGCTGATGGTGAGGAAGAGCGTCAGGCTGAGCAGGGCCCCGCCGAGCGCGGCCACCCGGCCGATCAGCCCGAAGAGCGTGCCGAGCCCGACCGCGAGCTCGCCGAAGGCGATCAGCAGCCCGAAGACGGTCGGCGCGTGCAGGGCCGGCTCCAGCGCCCAGCCGATCGGGCTGCCGCCCTTGGCCGCCACGGTCTGCGCGTAGAAGGAGAGCGGGTCGCTCTTGCCCGCCAGGTAGTGGCTGTCGGCGAGCTTGTCCAGGCCCGCGTAGACGAAGGTGACGCCCAGGAAGAGGCGCAGTGGCAGCAGGGCGTAGCGCCCGGCGAGTGCCCTGCGCTGCGCCGAGCGGGCGGCGCGACCGGTCGGCCCCGGACCCGCGGCGGATGGCGCCGAGGCGGAGCCTCCGGCCTCGACCGGGTCCTTGGTCCCCTCCATCATGTCGCCACCTTCCCGTACGGCCCGTCAGCTCCGACGGGACTGGTCCGCATTCTGCCCGTTCCGAGACGGTTTCGGCGGCATCCTGATCACCGCACGGCAGATCCTCACCCGGATTCCGCCGCGAACGGCCGCACCGCCACCCACGGATACGCGGATGGCGGTGCGGTCGTTCAATCGGTGGGGAGGCGAGTGACTACTCCCACTCGATGGTGCCCGGGGGCTTGCTGGTGACGTCGAGCACGACGCGGTTGACGTCCGGGACCTCGTTGGTGATCCGGGTCGAGATCTTCGCCAGCACCTCGTACGGCACGCGCGACCAGTCGGCGGTCATCGCGTCCTCGGAGGAGACCGGGCGCAGCACGATCGGGTGGCCGTAGGTGCGGCCGTCACCCTGCACGCCCACCGAGCGGACGTCGGCGAGCAGCACCACGGGGCACTGCCAGATGTCGCGGTCCAGGCCCGCCGCGGACAGCTCGGCGCGGGCGATCGCGTCGGCCTCGCGGAGCAGGTCCAGGCGCTCCTTCGTCACGTCGCCGACGATCCGGATGCCCAGGCCGGGGCCCGGGAACGGCTGGCGCCAGACGATCTCGCCGGGCAGGCCGAGCTCCAGGCCGACCATCCGGACCTCGTCCTTGAAGAGCCGGCGCAGCGGCTCGACGAGCTTGAACTGCATGTCGTCGGGGAGCCCGCCGACGTTGTGGTGCGACTTGATGTTGGCGGTGCCGGCGCCGCCGCCGGACTCCACCACGTCCGGGTACAGGGTGCCCTGGACCAGGAACTCCACCGGCTCGCCGGTCGCGCCGGCCTCCTCGACCACCTCGCGGGCGGCCTGCTCGAAGACCCGGATGAACTCCCGGCCGATGATCTTGCGCTTCTCCTCGGGGTCGCTGACCCCGGCCAGCGCGTCCAGGAAGCGCTGCTGGGCGTCGACCACCTTGAGCTTGACGCCGGTGGCGGCCACGAAGTCCTTCTCGACCTGCTCGGCCTCGCCCTTGCGCAGCAGCCCGTGGTCGACGAAGACACAGGTCAGCTGGTCGCCGACGGCCTTCTGGACGAGAGCAGCCGCGACCGCGGAGTCCACGCCGCCGGACAGCCCGCAGATCACGCGCTTGTTGCCGATCTGGGCGCGGACCGCCTCGATCGACTCCTCGGCGACGTTGGCGGCGGTCCAGGACGGTGCCAGGCCCGCGCCGCGGTACAGGAAGTGCTCCAGCACCTGCTGGCCGTGGGTGCTGTGCATCACCTCGGGGTGGTACTGGACGCCGTAGAGCCTGCGCTCGTCGTCCTCGAAGGCGGCGACCGGCACGCCCTCGGTGCTCGCGGTGACCGTGAAGCCCGCCGGAGCGGCGGAGCAGGCGTCGCCGTGCGACATCCACACCGACTGGTCGACCGGGGTGCCCTCGAAGAGGGAGGAGCCGGGCTGCGTCACGGTCATCGGCGTGCGGCCGTACTCGCGGCTGCCGTTGTTGTCGACGGTGCCGCCGAGCGCCACGGCCATCAGCTGGAAGCCGTAGCACATGCCGAAGACCGGGATGCCGGACTCGAAGATCTCCCGCTCGATCGAGGGCGCGCCCTCGGCGTAGACGGAGGACGGACCTCCGGAGAGGATGATCGCCTTCGGGTTCTTGGCGAGGATCTCCGCCACCGGCATGGTGTGCGGGACGACCTCGCTGTAGACCCGTGCCTCACGCACCCGGCGGGCGATGAGCTGGGCGTACTGGGCGCCGAAGTCGACCACCAGGACGGTGTCGACCGGCGGTACGGACTGGTCGGGGGTAGCAGAGGACACGGACGGCCTTCCGGCAGCGAGTCCAGGGGTGCCGCGCGCAGCGCGACCCTGGAAGGGTGGTGGCGGGTGACGGGTGGGGGTGTCATCTGGAAGTCTACCGGGGGTACGTACTGCCCGGTTTCACCCGCTTGCCGCGCGCCCCGGCCGTGTCCGGCGGCGGCGCGGGCTCGTTGCACCCAGCGACCGTACGAACGCGCCGCAGCAGCCAGCCGCGCCGCACCGGCCCGGCGCCTGGGCTCTCGACGCGTACGGCTCGGCAGGACCACATGTGGAGGTTTTCCAGTCCACTCGCGCGCGTGGCGCTCCGCCGCTCCCGGTCAGCCCGGGGGCTCGGCGCGCCGTGGGACCGTGCGCGGGTGCGGTGGACCGGCGGCAGGGGACAGCCGCCGGCCCACGACTGCGCCAGGAGGTGCGGCGGGGGTTCCGGGGACGCCCGGGACCGTCGTCGCACCGCCCGGGCGCTACTGAACGTGACACTCCGTGTCGACCCGGGGAGTCACCCCGCAAGGTGCTGACAAGCTGTCAGGAGCGGGCCCGCGGAAAATGGACTGTGCCGAACTCGGCCGAATCGGTTGCAGATCACGTGCTCTGTCAAGGACGATGCTGTCAGGGGGGTTCACCGGGGGCTTCGGCAGACCGGCGGGCCATCCGGCTCGTTGCCGCCGTCCACCGACGTTGGCAACGATTATCACCTCACGCTCAGTGAGCAGCCGGTGAACAGACCCGGGTCGCCGCGCCCATCAGGCGCGCCCCGCTGCGCCCCCATCAGAGCCAACGGAATAGACGGCGCTCTTCCCCCGGCGCCGTCGCCCCAGCACCGGCGCAGCCCTGACGCCGTGTGCTGAGCGACAAAGGGCCCCGTTCCCCCGCGGGGCCCTTTGCCTTGCCGCCGTCGGCGTCCGGGAGCAGCAGCTCGGCCACCGCGCCGCCCTCCGGGTGGTTGCTCAGCCGCAGCACGATCCCGATCGCCTCGGCGTGGCCCTGCGCGATGGTCAGGCCCAGGCCGTGCCCGTGGCCGCGCTCGCGGGCCCCGGTGCGGAAACGCTGCGGGCCGTCCCGCAGGACGTCCTCGGGGTAGCCGGGCCCGTGGTCGCGGATGGTCACGGTGGTGGCGTCGACCCGGATCAGCACCGGCCCGGCGCCGTGCCGGTGGGCATTGGCGACGAGGTTGGAGAGGATCCGGTCGAGCCTGCGGACGTCGGTGCTGACCCGCGCGTCCCGCTCGACCACCAGCTCAGCGCCGACGCCCGCTCCCGCTCCCGCTCCCGCTCCCGACACGATCCGCGCGACCACCGCGCCGAGCGGCACGACCGACAGCTCCGCCGACTCGGCCCGCGCGTCCAGCCGGGAGACCTCCAGCAGGTCCTCGGTCAGGCTGCACAGCACCCGAACCCGGTTGCGCACCAGCTCGGTGGGCCGGCCGGGCGGGAGCAGCTCGGCGGCGGTCAGCAGCCCGGTCAGCGGGGTGCGCAACTCGTGCGCCACGTCGGCGGTGAAGCGCTGCTCGTGCCGCAGCTTGCTGCGCAGCACGGCCGACATCGAGTCGACGGCGGCTGCCAGCTCCGCCACCTCGTCGCGCGCGCCGCCCAGTGGTCCGATCCGGGCGTCCAGGTCGCCCTGCGCGATGGTCCGCGCGGTGCGGGCCGCGGTACGCAGCCGCTTGCTGATCCGGTCGGCGGCCAGCACGCCCGCGAGCACCGTGACGGCGACCGCGAGCGCGGCGGAGAGCAGGATCGAGCGGTCGAAGTCGGCGATCGCCCGCTCGTCGTCGGCGAAGTCCACCCGGACCGAGAACACCTGGCTACCGGTCCCGCCCCCGGCCCCGGCCGCCGCCCACATGGCGATGCCGTGCGGGCCCGGGCCGAGCATCGAGCCCTGGTGTCCCTCCTCGGCCAGCCGGTGCAGCCGCGGGGGCAGCTGCGCGTCGTCGACCTCGGAGTTCCAGCCAGGCAGCTCGCCGTTCTTGTTGTAGCTGGCGATCACGGCGGCCAGCGCCGTCATCGCCGACTTGCGGGCCTGCTCGGTGTGCTGACGGACCGAGGCCTGATGGACCAGCAGGCCGACCGCGAGTGCGAGCAGGATGGAGACCACCGCGACGGTGGTGGCGATCTGGCGGCGCAGGTTCACCGCAGCTGCCGCAGCTTGTAGCCGAAACCGCGCACGGTCTCGATCCGGTCCGCGCCGATCTTGGCCCGCAGTCGCTGCACATGGACGTCGACCACCCGGGTGTCCGCGCCCCAGGAGTAGTCCCAGACCCGTTCGAGCAGGGTCTGGCGCTCCAGCAGGATGCCGGGCGCGGCCGTGAACTCCAGCAGCAGCCGCAGCTCGGTCGGCGTCAGCGGCACCTGCCGGCCCGCGACCCGGACCTCCATCGCGTCGGTGTCGACCTCCAGGCCGTCGATCTCCCGGACGCTGCGCGGCACGGCGTCGGTAGCGGGGGTCCGCGCGACGGGGGCCGCCGGCTGCGCGGGCAGCCCGGTGCGCCGCAGCACCGTGCGGATCCGCGCCACCAGGACGGCGATCTCGAAGGGCTTGACGATGTAGTCGTCGGCGCCGGCCTCCAGGCCGGAGATCACGTCGATCGGCTCGGTGCGCGCCGACATCATCAGGATCGGCAGCTGGCTCTCCTCGCGGATCCGCCGGCACAGCCCGACCCCGTCGAGCAGCGGCAGCATCACGTCGAGCAGCAGCAGGTCCGGCGGCTGCTCGCGGAACCGCTCCAGCGCCTCCAGGCCGTCGCAGGCGGTGTCGACCGGGAAGCCGTAGCGCTCCAGCGCTATCTGGGTGGCCTCCCGGATCACCTCGTCGTCCTCCACCAGCAGGATCCGCGGGGTGCCGGGCACGGGGGCGCTCATCGGGTCCTCATCGGGTCAGGCGTCGGAACGGCCGACGCGACCGGCGCGACCGGCGCGACCGGCGCGACCGGCCCACTGCTCTTCTGCGGCAGCACCCGGCCCGGTGGGAGGAACCCCACGGACGGCTCCGGGGTGGCCGAGGGCGCCGTCCGGTTGGGCGTGCAGAGCGGGGCGTCGGCGGCCGGACCGGTCGCCACGACCTGCTGGCCCTGGAACGCCAGGCGCACCGAGTTCCAGGCGTAGGTGCTGATGATCTCGGTCGCCTGGCTGGTCTGCTGATGGACCACCAGGTCGGTACCGACGGTGTCCGCGGTGAAGCCGGGCAGCACCGCGAGGTCCAGGATCTGCAGCACCTGGCGGTCGTGCAGCGTGTAGACGCGCAGATAGGCCTGCTGGTCGCCGGGCAGCACCGCGGTGATCAGCTCGGTGCGGCCGTCCCCGGTCAGATCGCGGTACTGCGCGGGCCGGACGCAGCTCGCGCAGTCGGCCAGCGCGCTGCGCTCCTCCGGGCGCAGCGAAGGGTCCTGCTTCAGCACGGTGGGGACCGGCAGGTCCTCGATCCGGTCGCTCGCCGCGGTGATCCCGGGCAGCGGCACGGGCGGCGGCTGGCTCTTCGCCGTCGCGGACGGCGAGGAGGAGGACGGCGCCTCGGCCGGCCAGAGCAGCGACGGGGACGGCCGGGCGGTGATCGCGGGGGTCAGCCCGGAGTCGTGCAGCCCTCCGGCGTCGGCGCAGCCCGTGGCGGCTGCGGCCAGCAGGGCGGACACGGCGATCAGGGCGGCACGGCTGGGCCAGGTCCTCACGCGGATGAGCGCCTTTCAGGTCGGGGCAGGGATCAAAGTCTGCACGCCCGGCTCCCCCGCCCCCGTCGGCGCCCCCTGGGCTACCCGGTGATCAGGTCCGCGTAGACGACGATGTTGTCGGTGTAGTGCCCGTTGCTCGCCAGCGTCCCGCCGCAGGTGATCAGGCGCAGTTGCGGGGTGCTGGTGTTGCCGTAGACCAGCGCGGTCGGGAACGCGGTCTTCGCGTACTGTCCGAGCCCGCGCACCCGGTAGGAGACGGTGCTGCCGTCCTGGCGCCGGATGTCGATCCGGTCGCCCTGCCTCAGGTCCAGCAGGCGCGCGAAGACCGCCGGGCCCTTGGTGGTGTTGATGTGGCCGAGCAGCACGGCCGGGCCGACCTGGCCCGGCGCCGGACCGTTGCCGTACCAGTCGACCTGCCCCGGCTGGTTCATCGGCGGGGTCTCGACGGTGCCGTCGGCGTTCAGGCCGCCTGCGGCCACCGGGGCGTCCACCCCGATCCGCGGGACGGAGAGCCGCACCGGCGGCGAGACGGGACCGGACGCCGGGGGAGGCGGGGAGGAGGGCGGGGGTTCTGCTGCGGAAGCCGGGTCGTCTGCGGGCAGCTGGGCTGCGGCGCTGATCCGCACCGGGGGGTTGGCAGGGCTCTGGTCCAGCACCACCCCGCTCAGTACCAGCGCGAGCAGTCCGGCCGTCGCCGCCGGCACCCACGAGGGGCGCCGGCGGCGACGTGTACTAGCCGCGTGCGCCGGCACGGCGACGCACGACGGCGATGCCGACACCGGCCACGCCCACGGCGGCCAGCGCGCCACCGGCCGCCCAAGTGGTGCTGGAGTTGCCGGTGGTGCCCTCACCGGTCTGCGCGCCACCCTTGGGGACCACGCGCACCTGGCCACCGGCCGAGGGGGTCGCGGCGGGGCCGCTCGGCTTGACACTGGGCGTGCTGCTGGCGACGACACCGGGCGCGACACTTCCGCCGACGCTCGGCGCGCTGGAAGCCGAGGCGCTGGCGGTCGGGGTGCTGACGGCCGGGGCGACGGCAGCGCTGGGCGTCGGGCTCGGGCCGTCCGCGAAGGCGACCGACCCGGAGCCGGCCACCGCGGCGGCGACACCGAGGGAGACCAGCGCGAGACACAGGCCGCGTCGGACAGTCGTAGCACCTGACATGGGGAGTCCTCCGAGAGATCGTCACCCCGGCCCGACTGGCCGGGGGTTGACATCGCCTACGGTAGGAAGCGCCCGACTCGGTGCTCCGCCGACGCTGTAACACCTGTCGGCCGACTCTGTAACAACCCTGATCACCCTGGCTGTTACTTTTTCTTCGGCACCTTCGGGACGGCCAGCAGCGGCAGCCGCAGCTCCCCGAACGCCCCGGCCGGCACGGCCGCGCGCACCGGCTCCACCGCCGCCACCCGGCGGTACGGCTCGCCCTGCGCCGGACGCCGGTCCACCGCACCCTTGTTGGGCCACATCGACATCGCCCGCTCGGCCTGCGCGGTGATCGTCAGCGAGGGGTTGACCCCGAGGTTGGCGGAGATCGCCGAGCCGTCCACCACGCTGATCCCCGGGTGGCCGTAGAGGCGGTGGTACGGGTCGATCACGCCGTCCTGCGGGCTGTCGGCGATCGGGCAGCCGCCGATGAAGTGCGCGGTCATCGGGATGTCGAAGACGTCCCCGACGGTCCCGCCGGCGAAGCCGTTGATCTCCGCGGCGAGCGCCTTGGCGCCCTCCTCGGCAGCCGGGATCCAGGTCGGGTTCGGCGTTCCGTGCCCCTGACTCGACGTCAACTTGCCCTTGCCGAAGCCCTTCTGCTTCAGCGAGACGGTGATGGAGTTGTCCAGCGACTGCATCACCAGTCCGATGATGGTCCGCTCGGACCACTTCCGGTTGCTCAACGAGCGGGCGAACACCGTGGGTTGCTTGACCGCGGTGACACCGGCCCGCAGCCAGCGCGGACCGCGCCCGGCGCCCGGCACCTGGATGATCGACAGGAAGCCCATCGCGTTCGAGCCCTTGCCGTAGCGCACCGGCTCGATGTGGGTGTTCGCGTCCGGGTGGATGGACGAGGTGATCGCCACGCCCTTGGTGAAGTCCACCGGCCGGCCGTACCGCCGGTCGGTGGTCTGCGCACCCACCAGGGCCTCGGAGTTGGTGCGGGTGAGCTCGCCGAGCTTGGCCGAGATCCCGGGCAGCCGGCCCTGCTCGCGCATCGTGTGCAGCAGCGTCTGGGTCCCGTAGGTGCCGGCCGCGACCACCACCCTGGCAGCGGTCAGGGTGCGCGCCCCGGCCTGCTCGGCGCTGCGGGAACGGGCGTTGGTGCGCCGCACGTCCACCGCAAAGCCCTCGCCCTGCTCGCGGATCCGGGCCACCGTGGTGAGCGGGTGGATCTCGGCGCCGTTGGCCTCGGCCAGGTAGAGGTAGTTCTCGGTGAGCATGTTCTTGGCGCCGTGCCGGCAGCCCGTCATGCACTCGCCGCACTCCACGCAGGCCTTGCGGCGCGGCCCGGCACCGCCGAAGTACGGGTCCTCGACCTCGGTGCCCGGCGCGGCCTTCGCGCTGCCGTCGGCGTCCCGACCGTCTCCGAAGAAGACCCCGACCGGCGCGAGGTGGAAGGTGTCGCCGACGCCCATCCGCTCGGCGGCGGCCTTCAGGTGGACGTCCGACGGGGTGGTGGTCGGGTTCGTCCGCACCCCCAGCATCCGCTGCGCCTGGTCGTAGAAGGGGGTCAACTCCTCTTCCCAGTTGGTGATGTGCTGCCACTGCCGGTCCTCGAAGAAGGCCTTCGGCGGGACGTACAGGGTGTTGGCGTAGTTGAGCGAGCCGCCGCCGACCCCGGCGCCGGCCAGCACCACCACGTTGGCCAGCAGGTGGATCCGCTGGATGCCGTAGAGCCCGAGGCCCGGCGCCCACAGGTAGTTGCGCACGTCCCAGGAGTTCCTGGGCAGTTCGTCCGCGGCGAACCGCCGGCCGGCCTCCAGCACGCCCACCCGGTAGCCCTTCTCGGTCAGCCGCAGCGCGGCCACCGAACCGCCGAAGCCCGACCCGACCACGATCACGTCGTAGTCGAAGCCGCCGTCCGGGTCCTGCGCGTGGTCCTCGGGCACAGCCGTCATCTCTCCCTCGTCGGCGGTCACTTGAATCCGAGCGCCTTCATGGCCCGCAGCCCCTTGCTGAGCAGCATGGCGAACTTCGCGTCGTCCAGGCCGTACGCGGGGGCGATCGGCATCAGCCGCTGAGTGGCGATGGTCTGGCCCTCGGTGTAGCGCAGGATGCCCTCGGCGCCGTGCCGCCGGCCGAGCCCGGAGTCTCCCATCCCGCCCATCGGCGAGGCCACCGAGCCGTACGCGGCCGCATAGCCCTCGTTGACGTTGACGGTGCCGGTGCGCAGTCGCGCCGCGACCGCCCGCCCGCGCCGCCCGTCCTTCGTCCAGACGCTCGAATTCAGGCCGTACGGCGTCGAGTTGGCGACGGTTACGGCCTCGTCCTCGGTGTCGAACCGGTAGACCGAGACCACCGGGCCGAAGGTCTCCTCGGTGCAGACCGCCATGTCGGGGGTGACCCCGTCCAGGATGGTCGGCTCGAAGAAGAGCGGGCCGAGCTCCGGACGCGCCTGCCCGCCGGCCAGCACGGTGGCGCCCGCCTTGACCGCCTCCTCGACGTGCCGGACGGTCACCTCCAGCTGCCGCTCGGAGCTCAGCGAGCCCATCTCCGCGCCGTACGCCAGGCCGCCGCCCAGCCGCATCGCCCGGGTCCGCTCGGCGAACTTCGCCAGGAACACCTCCGCCACCGAGCGGTGCACGAAGAGCCGCTCGACCGAGACGCAGAGCTGCCCGGCGGAGGAGAAGCAGGCCCGCACCGCGCCGTCGACCGCGCGGTCCAGGTCGGCGTCTGCCAGCACCAGCATGGCGTTCTTGCCGCCCAGCTCCAGCGAGGCGCCGACCAGGCGGGCCGCGGCCTGCTGCGCCACCTCCCGGCCGGTGCGGGTGGAGCCGGTGAACGAGACGTAGTCCGCCCGCTCGACCACGGCCGGGCCGATCACCGGTCCGTCGCCGATCACGATCTGCCACAGGTCGGCCGGCAGCCCGGCCTCGATCAGCAGCTCACGGGCCCAGAGCGCGGTCAGCGCGGTCTGGGTGTCGGGCTTGTTGACCACCCCGTTGCCGGCCGCGAAGGCCGGCAGCGCGTCGCCGACGGAGAGCTCCAGCGGGTAGTTCCACGGCGAGATCTGCCCGATCACGCCCTTGGGCCGGCGTGCCTCGATGGTGTGCGTCAGGACGGGGATGGCGCCGCCTCGGCGGCGGTCGCGCAGCAGCGAGGGGGCGGTCCGCCCGTAGTAGCGCGCCACCATGACGACCGCGAGCACCTCGTCGAAGGCGTGCAGCCGGGACTTGCCGGTCTCCGCCTGGACCAGGTCGAGCACCTCGTCCTGCCGCTTGAGCAGCAGGTCGTGGAAGCGCAGCAGGACGGCCGCGCGCCGGCGCAGCGGCAGCGCCGCCCAGGCCTTCTGCGCGCGCCGGGCGAGCCCGAACGCCGTCTCGACGTCCGCCGGGGTCGACCGCGGCAGGGTGGCCAGCAGCTCGCCGGTCAGCGGCGCGGTGGTCTGCACCGTGTCCGGGTTCTGGCCCTCCACACCGCCCGCGGTGACCCCGCGGGCCAACCGGGAGATCAGGGACTGGGGGACCGCCGAGGCGACCGTACGGCCGGCGCCCGGGGCCACAGGGTTGCGGCCGCCGCCGCGGCTCTCTGCCGAGATGTCCGTCATGGGCGCAGCCTAGGCCCTGGAGCGACGGTTAGATACCCGTCGGTAACAGGAAACTAGTGCGTAACGGTGAAGTTGTTGAGCAAAGCAATAAAGCGCGCCTCGGTCACCGTGGCGTCCCCCAGCGGCCCGGAGGACAGCATCGCGTAGGAGGTGCCGTCGGAGTCCGTGAACTCCTCCTCGAAGTCCTGGCGCGGTCCGGCGTTGGTGCACATCGAGGCGGGGCAGGTGAAGGTCCACACCCACTTCGCCGCCGGGTGGCCGTGCACCTGCGTCGCCGCCATGCTCACCCGGTGGTAGTCCTTGTACTTCTGGATGTTGTCGCCCTCCAGGGACTGCAGGTGGGCCAGCGGCGTCTCCCCCGCGCCCACCGTGACAGCGAACTGGATCAGGTGCCGCTGGCCGTCCGGGGTGTAGTAGATGTTGTTGTTGCGCATCGAGCGGCCCCAGGTGCCGCCGGTCGTCGGCAGCAGGAAGCGGAAGCCCTGCTCGTCCTGCTGCCAGACGTAGCCGGCCGGCGGGGAGTCCAGCGGGACGGGCGAGGCGGTGACGTCCTCCGAGGCCGTCGGGCTGCTCGTGGTGACCGGGATGGACGGCGGCGGACCTGCCGTGAGCGTGCTGGTCCGGTTCAGACCGCCGTTCGCCACGAAGGCGGCCGTCCCGGCCAGCACCGCGGCCAGCAGCCCGACGAGCGCCAGCCGCAGGCCGGACCGCCGGCGGCGGACCGGCTGCTCGGCGGCGGGCCGGGCCTGTGTCGGCGCGGTCGAGGAGAGCTCGCTCTGCCGGGGCGGCGGCGGGCCGACCGGCCCCGGCGCGGCCTCGACCACGTTGCGGTCCACCACCGGCACCTGCTGGGTGGGTGTGCGCGGCTGCTCGCGGGGGGTCCGCTTGATGTCGATGGTGTGCCCGGCGGTCACCTCGGCCAGCATCCGCAGCGCCTCGTCGGCACTGGGCCGGTCGGCCACCTCCCGGGCCAGCAGCGCCGCCAGCACCGGTCCCAGCGCGCCCGCCCGCTTCGGCTCCGGCAGCGGCTCGGAGACCACCGCGGCCAACGTGCTGATCGGCGAGTCGCGGCGGAAGGGGGACTGGCCCTCCACCGCCGCGTACAGCGTGGCGCCCAGGCCCCAGATGTCCGAGGCCGGACCGGGACGCTCGCCCTGGGCCCGTTCGGGCGCCAGGTAGTCGGGCGAACCGACCAGGTCGCCCGGCCGGGTCAGCTCGCCGGAGCCCTCCAGGGCCGCGATGCCGAAGTCCAGCAGCACCGCCCGCCCGGTGCCGTGCTCCAGCAGGACGTTTGCGGGCTTGACGTCGCGGTGCAGCACGCCGAGCTGGTGGCCGCGGTGCAGCGCGGCGAGCACCTGCGCGCCGACCTCTGCGGCGTCGCGCGGCGCGAGCGTGCCGTCCTGGGAGATCACGTCGGCCAGCGAGCGGCCGTCGACCAGCTCCATGACGATCCACGGCCGGCCGTCCTGCTCCAGCACGTCGTGAATGGTGATCACGCCAGGGTGCTTGATCCGGGCCGCGGCCCGGGCCTCCTGCTTCATCCGGGACTGCAGGATCGCCAGATCCTCCTCGGGGAGGTGGCTGACCGTCAGCTCCTTGACCGCCACCTCGCGGTCCAGCATCCGGTCCTTGGCCCGCCAGACCGTCCCCATGCCGCCGCGGCCGAGCCGCTCCCCCAGCTCGTAGCGGCCGGCCAGCATCCGCTGGGTGGATTCGACGGCGGGTTCGGCCGGCCGTGCGGACGGCTGCGCAGCCGGTACGGATACGTCCGACTCGGCCACGCTCTCTGCCCCGACCTGGTCCTGTCCACTCATGGCGACCGCTCCCCCTCTTCGGTGCACCACGCGACTGATCACCGTTCGAACAATGTCTCCCCCACAGATTAGGCGCCCAGCCCAACGGTCGACGTCGCGACCCGGCCACGTGATCCCCTCGTGACCGTCCGCCCGCTAACCACCCAGCAGGGCGAACAATGTCTCCCCCACAGATTAGGCGCCCTGTCCAACGGTCGACGTCGCGACCCGGCCACGTGATCCCCTCGTGACCGTCCGCCCGCTAACCACCCAGCAGGACCAGCGCGGCGAGCGCCAGCAGCATCGCCGTCAGCACCCCGCCGACCAGCAGGACGGGCGACGGCGCGGCCGGGCCGGTCCTGGCGTGCCGGGCGGCGTGCTCGGGTGCCACCACCTGCGCCGATGTCCGGCGGCGGATCGTCAGCGGCCGGGAGGGGCGCAGCACCGGCAGGCTCGAAGGCGCCGGCCGGTACGGCTCGGGGGCGGTGGCCAGCAGCTCGGTGAGCCAGACCCGGATCCCCTCGGCGTCCGGGCGCTGCGCCGGATCGGTCGCGAGCAGCCGGTCGACCAGCGGCCGCAGCGAGCCGCAGCCCTCGGTGGAGTCCGGCACGCCGGCCCGCACCGCGGCGAACAGCGCGGTCGGGCTCTGCTCGGGGAACGGCCCGCGGCCGGTCAGCAGCCGGTACACCAGCACGCCCAGCGCCCAGCAGTCGGCGGGCTCCCCGGCGACACCGGGCGCGCCGAGCAGCTCCGGCGGCCAGCGCTCGGCGCGGACCCCGGCCAGTTCGGTGCGGGCCTGGGTCCAGCGCCGTCCGTCGGTGCCGCCGAGCGCCCGGGCCAGCGCCTCCTGCGCCACGCCGAGCGCATGGCCGCCGAGCAGCGCGGCGCCGTCCTCGCAGACCACTACCTGCTCGATCCCGAGATTGCCGTGCACCCGGCCCTCGGTGTGCACGGCCCGCAGCGCGCCCGCCAGGTCCGAGGCCAGCTCGGCCACCCGGTAGGGCGGGAGCCGGCCGTCCTCCAGCAGCTGCGCGAGCGGGACGGCGGGCGGCAGCTCGCCGGCGACCCAGACCGTGCCGTCCTGCGCGACCACGTCGTAGGCCTGCCGCAACCGCGGGTGCTCGGGGCAGCCGGCGATCGCCGCCGCCACCTCCGCGAGGATGCCCGCCGGGTCCAGCCAGCGGCCGTCGGCTGCCGGTTCGTCTGTCTTGTAGAGGTCGACGGCGAGCACCTCGGGGAGTTCAAGCCCCTCGAGGAGCACCCGGCCGCCGGTACGGCCGTCGTACGCGTACCGGCACTCGCCCGGGGCGACCGACGGCTCCGGGCCGTCCGTCACCTGGTAGCGGCCTGCCACCGTCTGTCCCGGGCTGGGGAGCACGGTTGTCCCCTCTCGCTAGGGAGCGGGCTGGAAGCTGGCGAATCCGGTCGCCCGGGCCTGGCTGAGCTCGGGCGAGTTCCAGTCGCTGTCGTTCGCCGTCCAGTAGAGCGCATAACCGTACTTGCCGGTGACGAAGCCCCGGTTGAGTGAGTGCCGCAGGGTGCCCGAACCGAACGTCCACTCCCAGTCGGAGGCGTTGCTCCACTGCCCGTAGGTGATCGCCTTGAGCTGGACCCGCTGGTAGTTGCTGACGCTGTTGCGGACCGAGGGCTCCTCCTGCTGCCAGGCGGCGACCGCGCTGGGCCCGGGCGAGGTGGTCCAGTCGACCTGGAGCCGCACGCCGTTGCCGTCGAACACATGGCTGGTCGCGCTGGAGGCGCCGGCGTCGAAGACCAGCCAGCTGGGCAGCTGGATCGAGAAGCCCGAGGAGTCCTTGTAGAGCTGATAACCCGCGGGAGCGTCGGGCGTGGCGTCCGGCGTCGGGGTCGGTGGCGGAGTCGGCGACCCGGCCTGTGCCCCGGCCTGCGGCGCGGACGGCGAGGCGGGCGGGCTCGAGCCGGCCGCGGGCGACGCGGCGGGGTCGGCGGAGGTCGCCGGCGCGACGGGCGGCGGCGCCTGGGACGCGGCCGAGGCGGGCGCCCCGGCCGTGGTCGCGGGAGCGGTAGAGGGCGGCGTGGCGGCCTTGGCGGTCCTGTTGGCCGCGCCGTCGGAGCCCTGCGCCAGCCAGACGCCGCCGGCTATCAGCAGCAGCACCGCCAGCACCGCGGCCAGCAGCTGCCAGCGCCGCCGGCTGCGGGTGCCGAGTCCGAGCGTCGCGCTGCGTGACCAGGTCCCGGTCTCGGCGAGCTCCGGCGGGACGGCAGCGGGGGCGGGAGCGGGGGCCGGGTCGGCGTCCGCCGCGGCGAGTGCGCTGCCCACCCGGACGGTGCTCAGGCCGGGCACGCCCTTCTTCCGCGGCTTCTCCGGAACCGGCTTGTCCGCCTTCGGCTTCTCCACCTTCGGCTTCTCCGCGGCAGCCTTCACCTCGACAGCCGCAGCCTTGGGCGCTGACGGCTTCTCAGCATCCTTCGCCGGCAGGGCCAGCACCGTGGTCGACTCCGCCTTGGCCGTCGCCTCGGCGATGATCCGCCGCAGCATCGACCGGGTCGTCGAGGCGTCCAGCCGCTTCACCGGGTCCTTGTCGAGCAGGCCCTCGATCACCGCCCGCAGCGGACCGGCGTTGGCCGGCGGCGGCAGCTCCTCCGTCATCACCGCGGTGAGCGTGGCCAGCGCCGAGCCCCGGTCGTACGGCGGGGTGCCCTCGACCATCGCGTAGAGCGTCCCGCCCAGCGACCAGAGGTCGGCCGGCGGTCCGGGCTTCTGGCCGCGGGCGCGCTCCGGCGAGATGTACGAGGGCGCGCCGACCAGCATCCCGGTGGAGGTGACCGAGGTGTCCCCCTCCACGCTGGCGATGCCGAAGTCGGTCAGCACCACCCGGCCGTCCTCGCCGATCAGCACGTTGGACGGCTTGACGTCGCGGTGCAGGATCCCGTGGCTGTGCGCGGCGCCGAGCACGCCGAGCAGGTCGAGCGCGATCTCGGCGGCCCGGGCGGGCGCCACCGGCCCGTCCTCCTTGATCACCTCGGCCAGCGAGCGGCCGTCCACAAGTTCCATCACGATCCACGGCCGGTCGTCCTCCTCGACCACGTCGAAGACGGTGACGGCGGCGGCGTGCCGGATCCGGGCGGTGGCCTTGGCCTCGCGCAGCGTACGGACGATCAGACGGTGCTTCTCGTCGTCGTCGACGCCGCCGTGCATGCGCAGTTCCTTCACCGCGACGATCCGGCCCAGCATCTCGTCCTCGGCCCGCCAGACGGTCCCCATGCCTCCGCTGCCGAGGATCGAGTCGAGCCGGTAGCGGCCGGCCAGGACTCGTCCTGAAGTGCCCTGCGGCTGGGTCATTCGGGCGTTCCCCCATGTGCTGCTGCCGGTCGGGTGACGGGCCGTCGGGTCTTTCACACGACACCTGGACGGCCAAGCCTCCATCATCCCCTGTACCCGGGGCGTTTGTTCACTCGGCCCCTGGGTTTGTCGCCTCTGGCCGGAATGTCGTGTTCCCGAACCGCCCCCACAAGCAGGACGGTGCGGCCGCCCCATGGACGACCGCACCGGCCTCGCACCCGTTCGCCCGAGTGATGACCCACCACTCGGAGCGTCTCATCAGCGGTGGCTGACCGTCACCTCGACGCGCTGGAACTCCTTCAGCTCGGAGTAGCCGGTGGTGGCCATCGCCCGGCGCAGCGCGCCGAAGAGGTTCATCGTGCCGTCGGGGGTGTGCGACGGACCGGTCAGGATCTCCTCGGTCGTGCCGACCGTGCCGAGGTTGACGCGCTTCCCGCGCGGCACCTCCTCGTGCACGGCCTCCATGCCCCAGTGGAAGCCCTGGCCGGGCGCGTCGGTGGCGCGCGCCAGCGCGGCACCGATCATCACGGCGTCGGCGCCGCAGGCCACGGCCTTGGCGATGTCGCCGCTGTAGCCGACCCCGCCGTCCGCGATCACGTGCACGTAGCGGCCGCCGGACTCGTCCATGTAGTCGCGGCGGGCCGCGGCCACGTCGGCGACCGCGGTCGCCATCGGCACCTGGATGCCGAGCACGGCGCGGGTGGTGTGCGCCGCGCCGCCGCCGAAGCCGACCAGCACGCCGGCCGCGCCGGTGCGCATCAGGTGCAGCGCCGCGGTGTAGGTGGCGCAGCCGCCGACGATCACCGGGACGTCCAGCTCGTAGATGAACTGCTTCAGGTTCAGCGGCTCGGCCGCACCCGACACGTGCTCGGCGGAGACCGTGGTGCCGCGGATCACGAAGACGTCCACGCCCGCGTCCACGACCGCCTTGGAGAACTCGGCGGTGCGCTGCGGGGAGAGCGCGGCCGCGGTGACGACACCGGAGTCGCGGACCTCCTTGATCCGCTTGCCGATCAGGTCGGCCTGGATCGGCGCGGCGTAGATCTCCTGCAGCCGGCGGGTGGCGACGGCCTGGTCGGGGATCTCGGCGATCTCGTCCAGCAGCGACTGCGGGTCCTCGTAACGGGTCCACAGGCCTTCGAGGTTGAGCACCCCGAGGCCGCCCAGGTTGCCGATGGTGATGGCCTGCGCGGGCGAGACCACGCTGTCCATCGGGGCCGCCAGGAAGGGCAGCTCGAAACGGTAGGCGTCGATCTGCCAGGCGATCGAGACCTCCTTCGGGTCCCGGGTCCGGCGGCTGGGGACGACGGCGATGTCGTCGAAGGAGTACGCCCGACGGCCGCGCTTGCCTCGCCCGATCTCGATCTCAGTCACTTCGAGCCTCTCTGCTTCTTGCTGCTCACAATCGCCCCCCAGTATCCCGGACGCCCGGCCCGGCTGCGCACGAAGGCCCGCCACCTGGACGGTGGCGGGCCTTCACGGGGTCGATCGGGTCGATCAGCGGCTGTGGTAGTTCGGCGCCTCGACGGTCATCTGGATGTCGTGCGGGTGGCTCTCCTTGAGACCGGCGGAGGTGATCCGGACGAACCGGCCCTTGCTCTCCATCTCGGCCACGGTCGCCGCGCCCACGTAGCCCATGGTCTGCCGCAGGCCGCCGACCAGCTGGTGCAGCACCGCGGAGAGCGGGCCGCGGTAGGGCACCTGGCCCTCGATGCCCTCGGGGACGAGCTTGTCGTCCGAGCCCACCTCGGCCTGGAAGTAGCGGTCCTTGGAGTACGAGCGGCCCTGGCCGCGCGACTGCATGGCGCCCAGCGAGCCCATGCCGCGGTAGGACTTGAACTGCTTGCCGTTGATGAAGAGCAGCTCGCCCGGCGACTCCTCGCAGCCGGCCAGCAGGCTGCCCAGCATCACGGTGTCGGCACCGGCGGCCAGCGCCTTGCCGATGTCGCCGGAGTACTGCAGGCCGCCGTCGCCGATCACCGGCACGCCGGCCGCGCGACAGGCCACGGCCGCCTCGTAGATCGCCGTCACCTGCGGGACGCCGATGCCGGCCACCACGCGGGTGGTGCAGATCGAGCCCGGGCCGACGCCGACCTTGACGCCGTCCACGCCGGCGTCGATCAGCGCCTGCGCGCCGTCCCGGGTGGCGACGTTGCCGCCGACGACGTCCACCCGGACGGCCGACTTGATCTTCGCCATCCACTCCAGCGCGTTGCTGTTGTGGCCGTGCGAGGTGTCCACCACCAGGAAGTCCACGCCGGCCTCGACCAGCGCCTGCGCCCGGTCGAAGGCCTCCGCGCTGGCACCGACGGCGGCGCCGACCAGCAGCCGGCCCTCGGCGTCCTTGGCGGCCATCGGGTACTTCTCCGCCTTGACGAAGTCCTTGACGGTGATCAGGCCCTTGATCCGGCCCTCGTCGTCGACCAGCGGCAGCTTCTCGATCTTGTGGCGGCGCAGCAGGCCGATGGCGTCCTCGCCGGAGATGCCGACCTTGCCGGTGATCAGCGGCATCGGGGTCATGATCTCGCGGACCTTGCGGCTGCGGTCCGACTCGAAGGCCATGTCGCGGTTGGTGACGATGCCGAGCAGCTTGCCGCTCTCGTCGGCGATCGGCACACCGCTGATCCGGAACTTGGCGCAGAGCGCGTCGGCCTCGCCGAGCGTGGTCTCCGGGCCCACCGTGATCGGGTCGGTGACCATGCCGGACTCGGAGCGCTTGACCAGGTCGACCTGGTTGGCCTGGTCCTCGATGGAGAGGTTGCGGTGCAGCACGCCGACGCCGCCCTGGCGGGCCATCGCGATGGCCATCCGGGCCTCGGTGACCTTGTCCATCGCCGCGGAGAGCAGCGGGATGTTCACCTGGACGTTGCGCGACACCCGCGAGGCGGTCGCGACCTGGTTCGGCAGCACCGACGAGGCCCCGGGCAGCAGCAGGACGTCGTCGTAGGTGAGCCCGAGCATGGCGAACTTCTCGGGTACACCTGCGGCGTTGTAAGACATGTGGGGGGCACCTTCCCGTGGCCGGCCGTGTCGATCTGGTCGCGCCCTGCTGAGGGTCGGAGGGCGCGTTGCTCGCTCCGTGCGGGCGGTCGGCGGCCGTGGTGACGGCCCGACGAACCCGCGCGCTCACCGACTCCGGTCCAGGCCGCCAGAAGCACCGCACTTGGAGGAACATCCAAGGAAATCCCGCGCTCGGGTGCGAATCTTTGGCCACCTGTCCAGGCGCCGATACCCCATGGTACTGGCACCGGGAATGTCAGCTCGCGCCCCCTTGACAACGACCTCCCCAGGTGAGCCATTCCGGCCACGGGACGACGCTTAGGCGGACTCCTCCGCGAGCGCCCGCAGGCGGCTGAGCGCCCGGTGCTGGGCCACCCGGACCGCGCCCGGCGACATCCCGAGCACCTCGCCGGTCTCCTCGGCGGAGAGCCCGGCGGCGATCCGCAGCAGCACCAGCTCGCGCTGGCGGGCGGGCAGGTTGGAGAGCAGCTCGCGCATCCAGGCGGCGTCGCTGCTGAGCAGCGCCCGCTCCTCGGGGCCGAGCGCCTCGTCGGGCAGCTCCGGCAGGTCGTCGGGAGGAATCACCGTCGAGCCGGGCCCGCGCATCGCGGCCCGCTGCAGATCGGCGATCTTGTGCGCCGCGATGCTGTACACGAAGGCCTCGAACGGGCGGCCCTCGTCGCGGTAGCGGGGCAGCGCGCAGAGCACGGCGACGCAGACCTCCTGGGCGACGTCGTCCACGTGGTGCCGGGCCCCGCCCGGCAGCCGGACCAGCCGGCCTCGGCAGTAGCGCAGCACCAGCGGATGGACGTAGGCCAACAGGGCGTCAGTGGCCGGACCCTCGCCGCGCACGGCGGCCCCCACCAACTCCGCGACCAGCGGCGACGTGCCGGTGTAGGTGCGCTGACGGCGGCCTCGGCCACCGCCGGACGACGGTTCGCCGGCCGGACCCTCGGGAAGGGCCCCGCTCGGGTCTGCCTCGCCGGGGTCGGCTACCTCGTCGTCACGCATCGGTCCATGGTGCCTGGTCGCGGCGGAAAACGTCGCACCGCGTCCGGAGTTGTGCACCTGAACGTTATCCACGACCGACACCGTCTCACCTCCCCCGTCCCCGGCGACCGGGGTACACCCGATCGCGGCCGCACGGTCCGCCGCAGTGCCTGTCCGCTGCTCCCCGAGGTGTTCCACCCCTCCATGGTGCAGCCTGTGGGCCGGAACGGCCTATATCCCGGCACGCCCCTCCCTCCGTTGCGAAGGAAAAGGGGCGCGCCGTGGCGTTCCGGTCTTAGCGGACCAGGCCCCAGCGGAAGCCGAGTGCCACCGCGTGCGCACGGTCCGAGGCGCCGAGCTTCTTGAAGAGCCGACGGGCGTGGGTCTTCACGGTGTCCTCGGAGAGGAAGAGCTCGCGACCGATCTCCGCGTTGCTCCGACCGTGGCTCATGCCCTCCAGCACCTGGATCTCACGCGCTGTCAGGGTGGGCGCCGCGCCCATGTCCGGGCTGCGCAGCCGACGGGGCGCCAGGCGCCAGGTCGGGTCCGCGAGCGCCTGCGTGACGGTGGCCCGCAGCTCGGCGCGCGAGGCGTCCTTGTGCAGGTAGCCGCGCGCCCCGGCGGCCACCGCGAGCGCCACGCCGTCGAGGTCCTCGGCGACGGTGAGCATGATGATGCGGGCGCCCGGGTCGGCCGACAGCAGTCGGCGGACCGTCTCGACCCCGCCGAGTCCGGGCATCCGGACGTCCATCAGGACGAGATCGGAGCGGTCGGCCACCCAGCGGCGGAGGACCTCCTCACCGTTCGTCGCCGTGGTCACCCGGTCGACACCGGGCACGGTCGCGACCGCGCGGCGCAGCGCCTCCCGGGCGAGCGGTGAATCGTCGCAAACGAGAACGGATGTCATGACCGTCCTCCGCAGCTGATCCGCGTCACGTTGAGCCTCCTGGCTGGTACGAATCTCTCCGACACGGCCTCTTCGGCGCCGGTACCCGATCGGATCGCCGGTCACCCCGCGATCGTTCCCGTCTCCCTGCGCCCGCCAACCGCCTCCGCACTTCCAACGACCGTCACTCGAATGAGTTACGGCTTTCAGGGCCATCTCCACCACTGTACGTGGCCGACCCATTACCGATCAGTCGCATCGCGGGTCGGCGGCCGCTCTTTTGCGCACGTGGCGCGCGGTGGGCGCGCGACGCGCACGCCGGAGTACGGCATCGGGAAGCCGCCGTCGCATCGCGCCCGACGCGCCGCGGGGCCCGGTCACGACACCGGCGTCATCAAACCTCATGCCCCGTACGCCCGTTTTCGCAGCTTTTGTACGATCATTGACTGTTGTGTAAGTCTGTGGGTGACTTGTCCAGTAGGTCTTCGTAAGTCATATTTCCAGGTGTCCATCCCGACGCCTCGATGCCTCGCCGAAGGGAATGAGCCATGGCAGATTTCTCCCGACTCCCCGGCCCGAACGCGGACCTGTGGGACTGGCAGCTCTCCGCCGCCTGCCGCGGCGTGGACAGTTCGCTCTTCTTCCACCCCGAGGGCGAACGCGGCGCCGCCCGCAGTTCGCGCGAGCAGAGCGCCAAGGAGGTCTGCATGCGGTGCCCGGTGCGCACCGAGTGCGCGGCGCACGCACTCGCGGTCCGCGAGCCGTACGGCGTGTGGGGAGGCCTCACCGAGGACGAGCGCGAGGAGCTGCAGGGCCGTTCGCGCAACCGGCTGATCGAGGTACCACTGACCGTCCGTCAGTGATGAAGAAACGTTTCTCCCGCTCCCGCTCCCACGCCCACTCCCCCAGCAGCAGTAGCCCCCTCCCTCAGCGACCGGCCGCCGTCTCGGCGAGCCGGTCGAGCATGAGCGCGACCGCCGGCACCTCGACCAGATCCGGCAGGGTCAGCGCGACCACCTCCCGGACCGCGGACCCGCCGGCCCCCGCGTGCACCGGGACCGCCGCCACCCCGTCGTACCGGACCGCCGCCAGCGCCAGCCGCGGGAGCACCGCGACCCCCAGCCCCGCCGCCACCAGGCCGACCACCGCCGGGTAGTCGTCGGTCGCGAAGTCGATCCGGGGCTCGAACCCGGCCCCCGCACAGAGCTCCACCAGATGCCCGCGGCACTGCGGGCAGCCCGCGATCCACTGCTCCTCGGCCAGCTCGGCCAGCGCCACCGGCCGCTGCTCGTCGCGGTCCGCGAGCCCGTGCCCGGCCGGCAGCAGGCCGACCAACGGGTCGTCAAGGAGCGGACGCACCACCAGGTCGGACCAGTCGTTGGCGGCCGCCGTCTCGGCGGCCCCCCACCGCCCCCCGGGCCCCCCCCCCCCGGGGGCCCCCGGCGCCACGGGCCCCCGCCCCGCCGCCACCCGCCCCCCCCCCCCGGC